>NZ_JAUEUH010000006.1:0-505794 GCF_032485115.1 Bradyrhizobium sp. SZCCHNRI2009 | reverse complement strand
GATTGATCTGCGCGACCCCAAAACTGTCAACTATGTCCCCGAACAGGTGTAAGCTATGTCTCCGGGCTGAACACTTCACGTGCGAGAACTTGGTCACCACTGCATGCTGGTTCATGACGGCCTCCACCGCTTGATCGCGACATCGGCGACCGTTGCGGCCCATCGATCGGCCACCACGTCCGAAAGCGGATTGTGCCATGCGAAAACCACGCCACGCCCTGTCTGCAACGCAGAGATCGGCAGGCCAGGGCGGCATCGCGAGCCGAACTGATTGCCAACAACCGGGTTTTGGCCGACGCCACAGGGCAATGGTGACGTGCTGACAGCTCGCACCACGCGCCGAGAAGACGCAAATCCGGCTTCAAATTGAGCAGCCGCTGCCCGCGGCGTGAGCCGTTCTCGCTGGAGCCGCGGCAGCAAAGGGCCGCGAGCACGCGCCGCTGACGGCAGAACACCTAGTACTCGACCTCCAGCTCCTCGATCTCCTCGGGCTCGGCCTTGGCGGCCTCGATCCATTGCTGCATCTCCGGCATCGCCATGATCAGGTCGGCATAGGCCCTGAGCCGCGGCTCGAGCTTCACGTCATAAGTCACGAAGCGCGTCACCACCGGCGCATACATCGCATCCGCCATGCCACGCTGGCCGAACAGAAATGGGCCGCCGGATATGCCCAGGCAGTCGCGCCAGATCGCCCAGATGCGATCGATGTCGGCCTGCGCCCGCGTCCAGACCTTGAAGCCTGGAAAGTGGCCCTTGAGATTGACCGGCAGCGACGCCCGCAGGGTCGTGAAGCCAGAATGGATCTCGCCCGAAATCGAGCGGCAATGCGCGCGCTGGATGCGGTCGGCTGGCAGCAGGCCCGCCTCCGGAAAGGTCTCGTTGAGATACTCGCCGATCGCCAGCGTATCCCAGATCGTCGCACCATCGTGGCGCAGGCACGGCACCAGGATCGAGGACGACAGCAGCAGGATCTCGGCGCGAGCCGATGCGTCGTCCGGACCGACGATCACCTCGTCAAAATCCAGTCCGGCAAACCTGGCGAGCAGCCAGCCGCGCAGCGACCACGACGAGTAATTCTTGCTGCTGATGGTCAACGTCGCTTTGGCCATGTCGCCCTACCCTCTTGCCGCATTGTCGTTTGTCGTTCGCCCATCGTGCCGCTCGTGCGACCGGCATCATGCGCGGAGCCGGATACGTCGGAGATATCATCGAGCAAGCGACATGCCAGTTCTTCAGGCAAGACTCGGCCGTTCTGGCTCCGATATTGCATACAGCAATGCATGTAATGGATCGGACGCGATGGCGCTGCTGTACCAAGCCTATCAGAACCACATGGACCTGACCGAGCCGTGGCGCCAGAGCGCGGCAGCCGCCATGCGCTATCTCAACCTGATCCCATCAGGGCTATCCAGCCGCGCCATGCGGCGTCTGTCCGCCGCGCTCGAGCTGATCTCCCGCTCAGCCTTGACCTACGCCCGCCCGGCGTATGGCATCGATAGCGTGATGGTCGGCAACCGCGAACTCGCCGTCACCGAAGAGGTCACGTTCAAGACGCCGTTCGGCTCGCTCCTGCACTTCAAGAAGGAAGCTGCGCCGGAGCAGCCCAAGGTGCTGCTCGTCGCGCCGATGTCCGGCCATTTCGCCACCCTGCTGCGCGGCACCGTGAAGACGCTACTGCAGGATCACGACGTCTATATCACAGACTGGCACAATCCGCGAGACATCCCGCGCGATCATGGCCGCTTCGGTCTGGAAGATTACACCGATCATCTCATCAGTTTTCTCAGCCAACTCGGTCCGCGGCCGCACATGGTCGCGATCTGCCAACCGTCGGTGTCGGCGCTCGCGGCCACCGCCGTGATGTGCGAGGACGACCATCCGTCGCGCCCGGCCACCTTGACCTTGATGGCCGGACCGATCGACACGCGGATCCAGCCGACCAAGGTCAACGAGTTCGCCAAGAGCAAGCCGATCGACTGGTTTGAGGACAACCTGATCCACTACGTGCCCTTTCAATGCAGGGGCGCCTTCCGAAAGGTCTATCCGGGCTTCGTGCAGCTCACGGCCTTCGTCTCGATGAATCTCGAGCGCCACGTCAAGCAGCACATGGATCTCGCCAACCATCTCGCCAAAGGCGAGGTCGAGAAGGCCGAGACGATCAAGACCTTCTACGACGAGTACTTCGCGGTGATGGATCTGCCGGCGGAGTTCTACATCGAGACGGTGCGCGACGTTTTCCAAGAGCATCTGCTGCCGCAAGGCAGACTGATGCATCGCGGCCGTCCCGTCGACCCGAAGGCAGTCCGGCGCATCGGCCTGATGACGGTCGAGGGCGAGCGTGACGACATCTGCTCGATCGGCCAGACGCTCTCGGCGCAGGACATCTGCACCAATGTGCGCGCCTATCGCCGCGTCCATCACATGCAGGCCGGCGTCGGCCATTACGGCGTGTTCAGCGGCAAGAAGTGGAATAACGAGATCTATCCGCTGCTGCGGGATTTCGTGCACGTCAATTCGTGAAGCGACCGCGCTGCACGCGTTGCAGCGTGGCCGACGGCGCCTCCCCGAACTTGTTGCGATAGGCCCCCGCCATCCGCCCGAGATGGGTGAAGCCAAGGTCGAAAGCGATGTCGATGATCCGCGCCTCCGGTGGAGCCGCCATCAATTGCGCATTGAGCCGCGCCAGCCGGATGTCGAGCAGCATGTCGGAGATCGACATCCCGAAATGGCGGCGAAAGCCGCCCTGCAGCGCCCGGATCCCCACGCCTGACGACGCCGCAAGTTGCGCCAGATCGAGCGGTTCGGCTGCGTGCGCTGCCAGAAGATCACGCGCCCGGCGGACGGCCTGCGGCAATGTCTCGACCCGGCCGGAATGCAGCCTGATCGCCTCCGCCAGGCCATTGCCGGGCTGCTCGAACAGAATGTCCAGCAGCGTCTCGCGCCAATTGGCTGCCGCAACCGGTGGCAGGCCGCGCCCACCGCCGAGACGCTCGGCGAGGTCCGCGAGCTCGAGCATGTGAGCCCGGAGCCGCGAGCCAGGACATCCCGACAACGCGATTGCGGGATCGAATTCGATCGGTTGCACCGCGCGCCCGGACAGCGCTGCTGCGCGCTGTTCCACGAGACGGCGGTCGAGCAACAGGATCAACTGAGCGCAAGCGTCCCAGACCATCCGCGTGGGCAATGTCGGCGACAGCAGTGATGCCGCATGGTCTGGCGCCGTCGCGACCTCGCCGGCCCCGGCAAAGACCCGCGCGGTCCCCGCCAGCGGGAGCTGCAGCAGAAAGAAGCGGTCGAGACAGCCCGGATCGATGGTTACCGCACCGCCATAGGCGACGTAGTTGATGGAAAAGCCATCGAATGCCGCGCAATTATGCAGAGCGAGGAAATCGCGCGCAGTATCCGCCTCCGGTTGCAGCCCATGCGGACAGAAGATGCGGCCTATTTGTTCAGCCGCCTCATCGACATCGTGCGTTGCAACACGGCCATAGGCTGTAAGCCGCGGCACAGCCGGAGACTTCCAACTACGATCAGCGGCTGCATCTGCAGTCATGGCCTACGTCGCCCGTCGAGATCGTTTGAAACCTATAATAATTAGCAACTGACGTCGAGGGATTCGTTTTCTGGATAGACTCGGCGACGCCCCGGCTTGATCCTTCCACGCGTGCAGCAAGGAGATCCGCCATGATCACACTCGAAAAAGGCATCACGCGCGCAGGTACCGGCTATGCCGGCAAGACCTGGAATATCCTGGGTCAGCTCTATTATCCGAAAGCCGTCACCGACTCCACGTTCGCCTTCGAGACCAACAGCGAGCCCGGGCAGTTCGTGCCGGTTCACGTTCATCCCACCCAGGACGAGTTCATCCTGGTGCAGGAAGGCGTCCTCGACCTCAAGCTCGACGGCGTCTGGGTCAAGGCGAATGCCGGCGACCTCGTGCGCATGCCGCGCGGCATTCCGCATGGCTACTTCAACAAATCCGACAAGCCGGCACGCGCGCTGTTCTGGGTCTCCCCGATGCAGAAGCTGGAAGCGCTGTTCAACATGCTCGACAATCTCGCCGACCCAGCCGAAGTGGTGCGGATCTCGGCGGAACACGAGGTCGACTTCCTGCCGCCGGAGGCCAACGACTAGGCGGCAGCGCGGGCCCCAGCGGGCGCCCCCGCCCTTTTGTTGCGGTACGAACGGCGCGCGATCATCGCTATCGGCTCCGTGCGCCTGCAGCATGAGCAGCGGCAGCGCTCAAACGAGATGCGATCGGCGAGATCCTTCTCGCCCTGATTTCGATGCTGCCGCATCCGTCGGCATCGCACGTCTCGGTCGCGCCGGGCGACCTTCGTCACCATCAAACTCTCGCGGGCTTCTGCAGCGCGGCGGGCGAATGCCGCCCGAACGCGGCTGCGCGCTCGACAACAAGGAGGTCCCATGATCAGCCGAAAGAATGTCTGTGTGATCGGCGCCGGCGTCTCCGGCCTGGCTGCAGCCAAAGCATTCACCGCCCGCGGGCACGACGTCACCATCGTCGAGCGGAGCGCCGATCTCGGCGGCGTCTGGGAGCCCGCGCGGTCCTATCCCGACGTGCAGACGCAGAGCCCCAAGGAGCTCTATCGCTACACCGACAAGGCGATGCCGGATCACTACCCCGAATGGCCGAAGGGACCGCAGGTCCATGCCTATCTTGCCGACTACGCGAAATCCCACGACCTCATCCGCCTGATGCGGTTGAACACGACCGTGCTTGCGATGCAGCGCCGCAGTGACGGCAAGCCTGGATGGAGCCTCGACCTCAAAACCGGAGACCGGACGAGCCGGGAGGATTTCGATTTCGTCGCCGTCTGCACCGGTCAGTTCAACGAGCCGCAGACGTTGTCGCTTGGCGGCGAAGATCAATTCGTGGCCGCCGGCGGCTTGATCCTGCATTCCTCGAAATACAACGATGCCGCGCTCACGAAGGGGCGCGACGTGGTGGTCCTCGGCGGCTCGAAATCGGCAACCGACATCGCGGTCAACGCCGTGCGCTCCGGCGCGCGCTCGGTCACGATCGTGCTTCGTGAAGCGGTGTGGCGCATTCCCTACTTCATCGGCGGTCTGATCAACTTCAAGCGCATCCTCTATATCCGCGCCCAGGAGCAGATGTTCCCAAGCTGGGGCATCGGCCCGCTCTCGCGCCTTGCCCATCTGCTGGCCAAGCCGCTCGTCTGGGCCAATTGGCGCGGCCTGGAGAGCCTGCTCAAGACGCAGTTGAAGCTCGCCAAATGCAACATGGTGCCGAAGGGCAGGATCGAGGACGGCGTGAACTGCTCCGTCCCGATCGCGACGCCCGACTTCTTCCCGATGGTCGCAGACGGCCGGATCAAGGCCGTCTACGGCACCTTCGGCCATTACGAGCCGAACACCATCGTGACCAGCGGCGGTGAACGAATTCCGGCCGACGTCGCGATCCTCGCCATCGGCTACAAGCTCGGGGTCCCGTTTCTGTCGGATGCCGACCGCGCCAGACTGGTCGATCCGGACGGGCAGTACCGGCTCTATCGGCTGATCGCCAATCCCGATCTTCCCGACATGGGATTCGTCGGCTTCAATTCGAGCTTCTGCACCGTGCTCTGTGCGGACATGGCCGCCAACTGGCTGGTGCGGTATGCCGACAAGCAGCTGGCGCATCAGCCGAGCGAGCGCGAGATGCGCGACAACATCGAGATGATGCTGCATTTCAAGCGGATCGAGCGCCCTGCCGCGGGCGTGTATGGCGGACTTTGCGTCGCGCCCTATCACTTCAAGCATTTCGACGAACTGCTTGCCGACATCGGCGCTCAGCGCCGACGGCGCAATCCATTGGCCGAGATGTTCACGCCGCCCGATGCGGACGCGTATAACGACTTTCTCGCATCTGCGCCGGCCTATCAGGCCGGCTGAGGTGGCGGCGAACAGTCTCGCCGCGCTGCAGACACAGTGACGCCGCAAGCGCGACGCATTGCAGAGGGATGGCCGGCCCTGTGGAGCGCTGGCCTTCCCGACACAGTCGGGCTATCCAAGGCGCCCCGGCCTCCAGCCGTTCGCCTCGGAGCCTGCCATGATCCTCTCGACCCATCTCCGCACCATCGGTCTCGCCGCTTCGGCCGCGTTCCTCCTGACCACCGCGGTCCAAGCCGCAGAAGTCCACGTCATGATCTCCGGCGGCATGACCGCTGCGTTCAAATCCCTGGTGCCGGAATTCGAGCGGCGCTCGGGTCACAAGGTCACGATTGCCTACGGCCCGTCGATGGGAACAACCACGAATGCGATTCCCGTTCGCCTCGAGCGCGGCGAACCTGCCGATGTCCTCATCATGGTGGGCTACGCACTCAGCGATCTCACCACCAAGGGCAAGGTGACGCCGGATAGCCGCGCGGACCTCGCCAACTCGCCGATCGGCGTCGCGGTCAAGTCGGGGACGCCGCATCCCGATATTTCGAACGCGGAAGCCGTGAGACGCATGCTGATCGCCGCCAAGACCATCGCCTATTCGGACAGCGCGAGCGGCGTCTACGTCTCCACCGAGATGTTCGACAAGCTTGGCATCAAGGACGAGATGAAAGGCAAGGCGCGGATGATTCCGGCCACTCCCGTCGGCGAGATCGTCGCCCAGGGCGAAGCGGAGATCGGCTTTCAGCAGATCAGCGAGCTCAAGCCGGTGAAGGGCATCGACATCGTCGGGCCGCTGCCGGCCGGACTGCAGAAGATCACCGTGTTCTCCGCCGGCATCGCTACGGCCGCCAAGGAGCCGGAGGCCGGCGAGGCGCTCATCAAGTTCCTGCAATCACCGGATGCGCGTCACGTCATCGCGGAAAGCGGCCTCGATCCGATCGTGAGGCGGGCGCCGAACTGACGATGAAGCGTGCCGGCTGAGACGATGGCTCTCCCCCGCCGGTGGCGTGGGAGAGTCGGCCAAGCAGCGTCGGGGGCGCTTACTGGGTGAGCAAAGTCGACTCGCTCAGATTGTTGGCGCCGTAGGCCTTCTTGAGCAGACCGTTCGCCTTGGAATCCGTCATGAACTTGGTGACGAAGGCCAGCGACTGCGGATGCTTCAGCGGCACCGCGACCGCGGTGTCCGTCTTCTTGAAGGTCTCGGCGAGCACCTTGGTGCCGGAAATCTGCTTGGCGATGAGATTCAATTGATCGCGCGCCAGCGCGAGCGCGTCGATCTCGCCGGCGCTGAGCAGCGCATAGACTTCCTCGTAGGATTTGAAGCCGGTGACGGTCGCCTTCTTCAGGAAAGCCTTGGCACCGCGCAGCACGGTCGTGTCGTTGATGGCCGCAACCTCGGTGCCGGCCTGGTCCAGCGCCGCGATGTTGGCGACGTCGAGACCGGCGCGGATGATGAAGGTGGTCTCGACCGAATCGTAGACCGGACCGAACGAGACCTTGGTTTCGCGCTCCGCGTCCTTCGGCATGAAGGCCACATCCCAGACGCTCCGAGCAGCTTCATCGGTGATCGCATTGGAATTCGGATGCTCGACGAACTCGACGGGCACACCGACCTGCGCGGCCATGGCCTTGCCCAGTTCGACCGGAACGCCTGAATAGCCGCTGTCCGACTTGACGCACCAGAACGCACCGCCGGCGGGGCCAACGGCAATGGCGACGCGAAGCTTGCCGGTCGGCGCGATTTCTTCCTTCAAGCCGGCTGCGCCGGCGGCGTTGCCGGCAAACGTGACTACCGCAGCTGCCAGGGCTGCGTCACGCAGCCAGCGCCAAAACGCCATGGCCCTCTCCCATTGGATTGCAAGTTGGATACGAGCCGCACCTTGCCGGGAGCACCGTTAAATACAGCTTACCTCGCTTACGCAAAGCAGCATGCGACGCGCAAAACTTGCGCGTCGCAATTACGGTTTCAAATAACTCGATACCGAAAACCGATTAAGCGTCGCTTAAACGCAGCGCCGAACCGCGACGCCATTGACGATGACCGTGCGGCACGCCGCAGCCGCCACCGGCGGCTTGCGAACCACCACGGCGCCCGCCGCACCGGCGCAGCCGGCCCGCACGACGCCGCGAGCGCAGACCACGGCGTTGGCATCCGACATCGACACGAACGGCATCGCCGCCAGGATGAACAATCCGCACAGCGTGGAAATAATGGCACGTGAGACAATGACGCTCATCTTCAAACTCCTGATCATGATCTGATTGGTCAAATATCCACCCCGTCGCGACCTTGCCTGGGACTCCCCCGCCCGACAATTGTGACAATTTGGGTGGATCGCGCTCGTATGCATCTCGGACGGTAACCATGGACGGCAGCCGCTCCGCATCAGCGATTGGCCGCGAACTCCGCGAGCATGCCCTTGCAGCCAGGCGTCAGCGCGCCGGCATTGGCCGCGAGGCACTGCGCGATTCGACCGCCACCCGGCTCGATGCCGCTGCACAACGCCCGCGCGTCGGCGCCGCAGGCGGCCCTCACGATGCGCAACTCCTCGAGCGGCCGCAGCGGTCGCAGCACCAGCGCCGGCGCCGTCGGTGCAGCGGTGGTTGCCACCGCGGGCGCGGCGACAGCCGCAGTCGCCGGCGCGGCGCCGCCGCGCGAAGACGCCATCGCCTGGGCGCAGGGCGCGGACAGCTTGGCCTTGTTCTGCTCCAGGCATTGCAGCGCCGCGGCGCCGCCCGGCGGCACGCTGCTGCAGACCTTGCGGTAATCGGAGCCGCAGGCACTCCGGATCGCGGCCACCTGCGCCTCGCTCGGTTGGGCTGCGGGCGCTGACGCCGCTGCAGCCGGCTTGGCCGCCGGGGACTGCGTAGGCACGGCCGCAACGGCCGCGGCCGGCTGCGCCGCTGCCTTCGGAGGCTCGGGAGGCTTGCTCGCCTCGGCGACGGCCGGCTTGGCCGGGGCGGACGGCACCGAAGCCGGCTTGGCTTCCGCGGCAGGCTTGGTTTCCGCCGGCGGCTTGGCTTCCGCCGCAGGCCTGGTCTCTGCCGCGGGCTTGACCTCTGCCGCAGGCTTGGCCTCTGCCGCAGGCTCGAGCGCCTTGACCGCCGTCTGACAAGATGAGGACAGGCTCGCGATGTTCTTCTGCAGGCATTGGAACGCCGCCGTGCCGCCGGGCGGCACGCTCGCGCACTTCGCCATGTAGTCCGACCGGCACGCCGACTTGATCGCGTTGCGCTGCGCATCGCTCTGCGCCAGCGCCTGCGTTGCTGCAAGGCCGGCCGCCGCGGCCATCCCGAGCACCAGCATTCTCCTGAAGCGATTGATCATCGGTCGATCCTCAATGGTGTCGTGCTTCAATGACTTGTCGCCAGCGCAGCCGCCCGCATGGTGGCCAATCGGGTCTCATCAGTATGCGCACGCGCATATCGGCCCAGGCTGCGCCGGCGGCGGATGCCTGGCAATTGGGAAAATTTGGGTGGATCGCATTCTCACTCCGCCGGCGCCTGCCGCAGCGCCGGCTGCGCCGCCGGAAGCTCCGGCGGCAGGATCAGCGCGGCGATGACCGCAACCAGGCAGAGCGCGGCGAAGGCCTGCAGCATGGTGACGAAGCCGCCGCGCTCATACAGCCAGGCGACGAGGCCGACGGAGGCGCCGGCCGCGGTGAAGCCGATGAAATAGCGCACCGCATAGGCCCGCGAGCGCCATTCCTCGGCCGTGTACTTGCCGACCATGGCGTCATTCACGGTGACCTGCCCGAACGCACCCATGACGATGCCGATCGAGGCCACGATCAGCGCCCAGTCGCGCGCGTCGGCGGCGAGATACAGGAGCGGCGCCAGCACCAGCGACAGCGGCAGCGCGATCGTCTTCAGCGCGTGGCGATCGAGCAGCCGGCCGATCGTATACTGCGTCATCGCGCCGAACACGTAGACACCGGCCGCGATCACGCCGAGCAGCGCCGGGCTCTGCGTCAGCCCCGCCAGCCGCTCCGCGAACAGTTTTGGCAGCGCCACGGTGATCGCGTTGAACGTCGTCGAGATCGCGATCACCACCAGCAGCAGCGCCAGCACCACGCGCCACATCTGGTCGCGCGCGACGCGGGCCTGCGCCGCCGCCTGCTTCGATCCGCGGCGGTCCTCATGCGCAACCGACAGCGCGAATACCGCGCCGATCGCCACCGTGATCACCCCGGGTACGATGAAGGCGAAGCGCCAGCCGAGATATTGCCCGACCACGCCGGTGACCAGCGCCGACGAGGCGACGCCGAGATTTCCGAACACGCCGTTCAGCCCCATGTCGCGGCCGAGCCGGTCGGCATAGGACACCAGCATCGCGGTTCCCACCGGATGATAGATCGAGGCGAACAGTCCGATCGAAAGCAGCGCCGCGCCGAGCTGCCACGGCGTCTGCACCAAGCCGACCGAGATCATCGACAAGCCGATGCCGAGATAGAAGATCAGCATCATGTGCCGCCGGCTCCAGCGGTCGCCGAGCCAGCCGGTCAGGAGCGACCCGGCGCCGAAGGCGATGAAGCCCGGCGTCGCATAGGGCAAGAGCTCCGCATAGGCCATGCCGAGCGCCGGGCCCATGATGATGACCGCGGCTGCGAAGATCAGCATCGCATAATGGTCGATGAAATGGGCCGCGTTGACGAAGCCGATGACGCGGCGGGCGCTGTTCATGGGAGCTGTCCTCGATTCCTGACGGATCGGTTATAGTCGACGCGACCAACGAGAAGCCGCCAATGACCATCGTGGACACGCCATTGAAGCCGCTCGGCGCCGACCGGGTGACGACCGAGCCCGGCGTCCATCTGATCGCGCGCCTCTATCAAAAAGGTGCGCGGCTCGATCCGCACATGCACCGCGAATCCCAGTTGATCTACGCCTCGCGCGGCACGATGCAGGTGACGACGCCGCGGGGACGCTGGCTGGTGCCACCGGACCGCGCGGTCTGGGTGCCGGCGCGCCATGGCCACGCCATCGACATGCTGGCCGACAGCCAGATGCGGACGCTGTATTTCGAGCTGGACTGGCTGAAGCGGGAGACGCGGGGCGCGCGGCTCGACCGCGAGTTCGTCGTGCAGGTGTCGCCGCTGCTGCATCAGGCGATCCTGGCGCTGTTCGCGGCGGACGGCGGGCCGGAGCGCACGGCGCTGCTGGTGCGGCTCGCTCTGCTCGAATTGCGCCGCGCCGAGGATTCCTCGACCTTCATCCCCTTGCCGCAGGATCCGCGCGCGAGACGTGCCGCCCAGCTCGTCCTCGCCTCTCCCGCGAGCGAGGAGG
Organism: Bradyrhizobium sp. SZCCHNRI2009; assembly: GCF_032485115.1. Classification (NCBI taxonomy): domain Bacteria; kingdom Pseudomonadati; phylum Pseudomonadota; class Alphaproteobacteria; order Hyphomicrobiales; family Nitrobacteraceae; genus Bradyrhizobium; species Bradyrhizobium sp. SZCCHNRI2009. The sequence continues at coordinate 494,604 of NZ_JAUEUH010000006.1, read as the reverse complement.
ACCTGGCGACCCTGGCGGGCAAGGTCGGCAGCTCGGCCCGCACTTTGTCGCGGCTGTTCGCGGCGGAGACGCGGCTGAGCTTCAAGGCGTGGTGCCAGCGCGCCCGGATCGCCGCCGCGATCGAGCGGCTGTCCACCGACCGTCACCTCTCCATCAAGCAGCTCGCCGCCGATCTCGGCTATGCCAGCGTGCCGGCGTTTTCGCATGCCTTCAGGCAGGTCACCGGCCGCACTCCGACCGAATTCGCGGAGCAGACAGGTGCATGACACGCCGGCCGCATATGCACGCCGCGACGGCGGCGTTGACGATTTGTTATGTTTGAATGTCGCCAGCTTTGCCATAAATCCATGTAACATCGCCCTCATCACGCTCCGGGATTCGACCGACATCAGATGGCCAATGCCTTTTTCACCGACCTGATCACCACAATTTCCGAGCGAGGCCGGACGCTGCTGCGCGGCGGCGGCGCCCCTGTCGACAAACATGATGCGAAAAGCCTGGCCGAGCTGTGCGAGGCGCTGGTGTCCGGCGCCGGCGAGGCCTCGGGCACGGCGATGGCCCGCGACGTTCTCGACGGCTATCACGATCTCGACCCCGAGGGCCGCAAGGCGTTCTTCACCGCGCTGGTGCATGATTTCGGGCCGGACAAGGCCAGGCTCGCCAAGGCGATCGACGACTGGCGCGCGACGCCTTCGGACGAAGGCGCGAGCGCGCTGCATTTCGCCTCCGAGCCGCGCCGGCAGGAGCTGATCCGCCGGCTCAACCGCGCGCCGGGCGGCACGCCCGAGCTGGTGGCGATGCGCACCGATCTCCTGGATCTCATCAAGGGCAATCCGGAACTCGCCGCGCTCGATCGCGACGTCGTGCATCTCTTGAGCTCATGGTTCAACAGGGGGTTTCTCGTGCTGCGTAAGATCGACTGGTCGACGCCGGCGAACATTCTGGAACAGATCATCCGCTACGAGGCAGTGCACGAGATCCACGACTGGGACGATCTGCGCCGCCGCATCGATCCGGTCGATCGCCGCTGCTACGCCTTCTTCCACCCGGCGATGCCCGATGCGCCCTTGATCTTCGTCGAGATCGCGCTGACCGAGACCATCCCCGGCGCCATCGCGCCGCTGCTCGCCGTCGATCGTCCACCGGTGCCGGCCGACCGCGCCCGCACCGCCGTATTCTATTCGATCTCCAACACCCAGCGCGGCCTCGGCGGCATCTCGTTCGGCAACTTCCTGATCAAGCAGGTGGTCGAGGAGCTGCGGCGCGAGCTGCCGAAGCTCGACACCTTCGTCACGCTGTCGCCGGTGCCCGGCTTCATGCACTGGCTGAAGTCGACGACCGACGCGACCGAGGAGGATCGCAACGTGCTCAAGCTGCTGAACGAGCCGCGCTGGGTCGAGGATGCCGAGATGACCGCCGAGCTGCGCCCGGTGATCGAGCCGCTCGCCGCGCACTATTTCCTGAAGGCACGCACCTCGAAGGGCAAGGTGATCGATCCCGTCGCCCGCTTCCATCTCGGCAACGGCGCCAGGCTCGAGCGCATCAACTGGCTCGGCGACCTCTCGTCCAAGGGCCAGCGCGAATCCGCGACCGTGATGGTGAACTACCTGTATCGGCTCGAGGACATCGAGAAGAACCACGAAGCCTATGCCAATGACGGCGAGGTCGTGGCCTCGAGCGCGGTGAAGAAGCTGCTGCGCGCCGAAGGCCGGCGGCTGCTGGATATGCGGCTGTCGTCGTAATTGGTCCCCTATACGGCGCATGGGACGAACCACGCGAACCACAAAGTCAGTGTCATCCCGGCGAACGCCGGGATCCATAACCCCAGGACGTGATTTGGGGCGGACTCGTCGTTAGACCTCGCGTCCCACATCCGCCGCGGAGTATGGATCCCGGCGTTCGCCGGGACGACGCTGTGGGAAAACCGCTTTCACATCTCAAACAGCTGGAGGACGTGCGACCGCGGCCTCGCGGCGTCTGACGCCCGAGTGCTGCGAAACACGTCACCCTCATCAAATACAGAGGGCGCAGGGAAGACCGGGTGCTGGCCGCAACCCATGGCCCCCGTGCGGGAGAAAGTGCACGGGGCAGGAACCACAGGTACGACCGGTGCATTCCGGCCTTCCCTGCGCGATGGTTTGAACGGTGTCCTTCGTGCTCTCCCTGGGGATCGGCGTTCTTGCCCCCATTTTGCGACAACGCGCCTTTGGCGCGTTGCGCAGACCTCAGCGTCGAGAGGCCAGGACCACACGACTTCTCCGTCCGTAGCGACGCCGGTCGTCCACCGTCGCCGCTGCGGCCACCGCATCCCTATCCCGACGTTCGTGACGACGCGTACGCCCCTCTGCGAAAAGGACAGGACATGCGCATCATTGCTGATTTTCGGAATTTGTCAAGGTGAAAGATTCGGGCACCGCTCGCGGCGCCCGCCGGGACCTCGGCCCCCTCGCCCTCACGACGCCTTGCGTTTCGCTTCCACATGGCGCGCGAAGCTGTCGAGAATGGCCTGCCAGCCGCCCTGCTGCTGCTCGACGGAATGGGTCGTTTCGGCATCGAACGCGACGCGAACGACAACGCCCTTCGGGCCGGGCTCGAAGTGGACCTCGGCCTTCCGGTCGCCGAAGGCATATTCGATCAGCTTGTGCTCGACGATCTTCGTGTAGGTCCCGGCAAAGTCGAAGCCCATGCTGCCGTCCTTGGCCTCCATCCGCGACGAGAACGCGCCGCCCTCTCTCAGGTCGACCGTGGCCTTGGTCGTATGCCAATCGTCGGAGGCCGCGTTCCACCTCACGATGTCGGCCGGCGTCGTATAGGCACGCCAGACCTGATCGATCGGGGCTGCGACGTTGGTTTGGACGGTTATCCTCATGAACATTGCTCCTAGTTCGATTTTGACGTCCCACTGCAGCTGTGCAGGAGTTGTGTCCGCCCAAGGACGATCCAGACTGGCCGATCCCGACAAGCCTTAGCGTTCGATGCGTCGCTGCACCGGCCGTCAGACCGACCTTCACCGGAAGGCGCCCGGCTGATATAAGCCGACATCCCGGTGAGGACGTTGTCGCAGTGCCCACTCGTCGCCAGATCCTGTCAGCCATAGGAGCAGCCGCCATGGGATCGCCGATCATGCCGGCGCGCGGGCACCAGGCTGCATTCGATTCCGACACATTCGCAGCCGGCGTCACCCAGCGACTCGATCAGGCGCTCGCTGAGCGGCGCGTGTGGAACATCCACGGCCTTGTCGTTCTGCAGAACGGCACGCTGATCGTCGAGCGCTATTTTGAAGGCCAGGATCGCGAGAAAGGCGTTGGCGATCTCGGGACGGTCAAGTTTACGGCGGAGACGCTCCACGACCTGCGATCCTGCTCGAAGAGCATCGTGGCCTTGCTTTATGGGATCGCTCTTCAGCAAGGCAAGGTCCCGACGCCGGAGGCGAGCCTGCTGTCCGGATTCCCGGAATATCGTGATCTCGTCAACGAGGATCGCTCGCGCTTGACCGTGCATCACGCGCTCTCAATGACCATGGGAACGGATTGGGATGAGAGCAGCTTGCCTTACGCCGATCCCCGCAACAGCGAAATCGCTATGGACGACGCCCCCGACCGCTATCGCTACATTCTGGAGCGGCCGATCGTCGACAGGCCCGGTGCGCACTGGACCTATTGCGGCGGAACAACCGCGTTGCTCGCCCGTTTGATCGCCAAGGGGTCGGGCAAGTCACTGCATGACTTTGCACGCGAGTTTCTTTTCGATCCGCTCGGTATGGGGCCGACACAATGGGCAGCCGGACCAGACGGCGAGCCATTCGCCGCGTCAGGCGCGCGGATGTCGGTCCGCGACTTCTCGCGGATCGGAACGTTGATGCTCTCCGGCGGGCAGTGCGATGGCCGACAGATCGTTCCCGCCGAATGGATCACGCGTTGCACGACGCCGGTGGTCAGCTCCGACGAGCTTCGCCGTTACGGCTATCAATGGTTTCTTCTCGATGTAGCTTTCGGCAAGCCGAAGGGATGGGCGGTCGGGCGCCTGGAGCGCATGTGGATGGCACAGGGCGAAGGCGGCCAGCGCCTGTTCATCATCCCTGCGCTGCAGCTCGTCATCGCCCTCACGGCAGGAAACTACGGCAGCGACGATCAGTGGATTCCGCCGACTCGCGTGCTCCGGGAAATCGTTCTGGCGAGCGTAGGCTAGCCTCGTACGCATCGACATTTCGAGTTGTAGCAGCGCGGCCCCAAACTCACGGCGCTGGACGACGTCCGGGCCGGTAGGTGACCCGCAGCACCTCGACCTCGCCGCCTGCGCGCGCGTTGAAATCATGCTCATGCCAGAACGCGCTCGCGGCGCATTTAAAGGCGATGGCGCCTGACGCCTCCGGACAGGGCTTGCCGCGCACCCAGCCATAGGGCGCAAAGCCTTCGGGCGTGAGCGGCTCCGTCGTGACGTCTGTGCCAGTCGGCATGATCAATAGTCCTTACTCATGAAATGGACGTCCAGGACGGCAACAGGCTGACGCGAAGCAAGGACCGCGGGGGAGCGCGGCCACATCGCCGTTCTCGACGAACAGTTTTATGCAGCGTCACCGTAACCGCAAAATCCCAGTCTTTCGATTTAAGGCTCAACGTTTAGCGAAACTTCATTATATGATTTCGCCTTATTCAACCGACCGCCAAGCCGCTTCGTTTGCGCGCAAAAACACGTATAACATGACCAACATACGTTCGATTGCAGGTAGCCCCTCTTGGGTTCGCAGATCGGGCAGCATCTGAGAAACGCTAATGATCCCCTGGTTCTCCATTCTGCTGCAAATTTGGATTTTGGTTGGAACGCTTGTGTTTGCATGGCGGTTTCGCATTTTGGTTCAGGAGGAGAAGCAGACATCCAATCCGGACCATTCCTTCTACCGGCGCAATGACAACGACCTTCTTAGACTGATCTTTTATTTTTTCGTCTGGTGTTCGACACCGGCCGTTCTGTACGGCCTTTGGTCCCGTGGCTTAGGGTAACTCCACATGAATGGGCACTCAGTGTGGCTCTTGCACTCGGGACATTCACTGCAATTCGGAACATGTGAGGAATTCTGCAGGCCGCATCTGGTGTAGAACGACCCCGGAACCGCAAAATGCGCACTATTTTTTGGAGTGTAGTCGCCCTGCTGGCGTGGTGCGGCGGGATGTGGAGCAACGTCAGGACCGCGAAGCAACTTGAGGCCGCGGGCCACAGCGTTTGGACTCTAAATCTGCGAGCGCGACTGATTGCCTGGAAAGGAGCCAACATTGCGATCTTCCTGATCTCTTCGACAATATTCGTCTCGGCAGTCCTGATCGCAGCTTTCACACCGTAGTCGCGACTCCCTTCCAAATAAGGGCTAGATGCCAGGAGAACCGTTCAATGGGTAGCGTTTTCCTGCTCTGGCATATGCGGCCAACTGCCGACCGTCTCGATGACGACTGCGCTGATAACAAACTGATCGGGGTTTACAGCAGCGCTGCCGAAGCGGATGCCGCAAGAAAGCGCAAGATTCAATTCGAAGGCTTTCGTGACTATCCAAACTACTTCCATGTCGACGAATATGAACTCGACAAAGATGCTCGGAGCGAAGGGTTCATCGTAACAACAGCACGGTGAACTTCGTCGAGGTCCGCTCGCGGCGCAAGTTGCGCGTGCTAGGGCCTCATGGTTCGAGACGCGCCGCGAGCGGCGCTCCTCACCATGAGGGTTTATGCTGTCGCTGCCGATACGGACCTCGTCCTGAGGAGCCCGCCGACCGTGGGCGTCTCGAAGGACGGAGGCGCGCTCAGAGGCGTCCAAGCGTTATTCCACCGCGCCCTGCGGTCGCAGCCGCAACACCGACGCCGGCAAATTGGCGGCCAGCCATTCCGCAATCGCCCCCTGCTTCCGGTGATACGCCAGCCCCACCGCGACCACGGCGATGCCGATCAGCGACAGTGCGAACGGGAACAGCAGCGAGTCCTTGAAGACGACGTCGGCGAGGTGGCCGAGATACATCGTGATGCCGATCGCGCCGAAGACGGCGTAGGCGCGGCGGACGATGATGACGGCGATCGCAAGCAGGCCGACGTTCAGCAGGCAGTAGATCGCCTTGCCGAGCTCGGTGGCGCCTTCGGTGGCGCTGACGCCGCCCCAGAAGGCCATCAGGCCGAACAAGTGCATCCAGAAGCCGAAGTCGCGGCTGTGGCTGTTGTAGTCGACGATCCACGCCACCGCGAGAATGCCGAGGCCGAACCAGATCGAGACGATGCGGCGCATCTCCCAGTCGAAATGGCTGACGTTGAAGATCCAGGGCGTGAGGTCCATCGACATGAACCACAGTGCGACCGACATGATCGCGACGATGAAGGGCACGCGATAGAAGCGCAGCGCGATCGCGCCCGCCGCGATGGTGGCGATCTCCATGAACAGCCAACTGCCCTTGATCCAGACGTAGAAGTCGTGGACCGTGCCGGGCTTGCCGAACTTTCCCCACCAGCCGAATTCGGCCTGGACGCCGTAGACGGCGAGCGGTGCCATCGACACGGCGATAGCGATCAGCAGGCCGCCTGGGACGCGCAGGTCGCGGCGCCAGAGGTGGTCGCCGGCGAAGCCGAAGGCGGCGGCATAGGCGAGCGCGCAGGCCGTCAGGGCGCGGCCGCCCATCTGCGAGAACGCCACGGTCGAGAACAGGCCCATGGCGCCGATGACGATCAGCGCGCCGGCGTACCAGAGCAGATGCGCGGCATCGAATTTGGCGTGCGCCGCGGGACCCGCCTTCGCCTGTTGCTCGAGGTAAGTCAGCAACCGCTGCAACTCGTCGGGCCCGATCGCGCCGGCCCCGGCTGCGGCGCGCAGATCTTGTTCCGAATAGGACATCGTCTTCACCCTCTGTGATCTCGCTGGAGACGGCACGCAGGGGTCCGATCGCGCAAACGCCTGGGGACGTCGCGCGTCGGAACCGGTGCCGACGGGGCGGATATGGGTGAGTGTAGCGGAATGTGAGCGACGTTCAATATAATTTTGAACGACGCTCAAATATCTACGACCAACGTTCAAAATTACCCATCGCGACGCGGGTGCTAAAGCTGCTTCGACCCCGCCCTTCTCCACACCGTCATAGCCGGGCTTGTCCCGGCCATCCATGTCGTGCGCCTGGAATGACGACGTGGATGCCCGGGACAAGCCCGGGCATGATGAGTCCTGGGTTGGCGGTTTGCCTCATCGCTGAGGCCAGAGGTTGGCGGATACGACCACCAGAGGCCCGCAGCGCAGTCGCCTCAATCCTTGAAATACGGCTCGACCGGGCCGTGGACCTTGATGGTCAGCGGGTTGCCGTGGCGGTCCTTGGCGTTCCCTGCGGCGACGCGGATCCAGCCTTCGCTGATGCAGTATTCCTCGACATTGGTCTTCTCGGCGCCCTTGAAGCGGATGCCGACGTCGCGCGACAGGATCTCCGCATTGTAATAGGGGCTCTTCGGATCGACCGACAGCCGGTCAGGAAATGGGGTCGCAGTCGTCTCGTTGTCGCTCACAGCAGTGCCTCGATCTCTTTCTTCAACGCCTCGGGCGTGGTGGTCGGCGCATGGCGCGACACCACATTCCCACGGCGATCGACCAGGAATTTGGTGAAATTCCATTTGATCGCCGAGCCCAAGAGGCCGGTCTTCTCGCCCTTCAGGAACTTGTAGAGCGGATGTGCATCGGTACCGTTGACGTCGATCTTCGCAAACAGCGGGAAGGTGACGTCGTACTTGCCGGCGCAGAACGCGCCGATCTCCTCGGCCGTGCCGGGCTCCTGGGCGCCGAACTGGTTACAGGGAAATCCGAGCACGGCAAAGCCCCTGTCCGCATAGGCGCGGTGCAGCGCCTCGAGGCCGCGATATTGCGGCGTGAAGCCGCAGGCGCTGGCGGTGTTGACGATCAGCAGCACCTGCCCCTCGAAGCGCTTCAGCGGCACCTCCTCGCCCTTCAGCGAGGTCGCGGTGAAATCATAGATGCCGGCCATCAGCCCAGCACCGGATCGATCGGCGACGGCGGGGTACCGCCAGCCTCGATCGCTTCGCCAGCGAGAAGGCACGCGTCCTCGCGAAAGCGCTGGCCGACCAGCTGGACGCCGACCGGGACGCGGCCGACCATGCCGGTCGAGACCGTCAGGCCCGGCAGGCCGAAGAACGGAATCGCGATCTGCGTGAGCTGGGCGTGCCAGACCTGCTGGAAGGACTCCTCGTCCTTGCGGTCGAGCTGATCGGCGAACGGCAGCATGCCCGACACCGGCATCAGCAGCAGCGGATGCTGCTCCATGAACAGGAGCCATTGCCGGGTCAGCGCGGCGCGGCGCGCGAGCGTCTGCGACAGGTCGAATGGGTGAACCTTGTCGCTGACGCCGCGCAGGCAGGCCAGCGCGCCCGGGTCGCCCTCCTTCTCGGCCGCTGCGAGTTGCGCCTCGTAGCCGTCGCCGAGCCAGAGACGGGTCTGCAGCAGCGCGGCCTCCTGCATCGGCGGCGTGTCCGCGATCTCCTCGACGGTCCAGCCGGCGGCTTCGAGCCGCCCGGCGGCATCGCGCAAGGCGGCCACGACCTCCGGCACCGGGTTCAGCCCGTCCGGGTTGACGCAGAGGGTGACGCGCTTCGGCAGCGGCGGGCCCTCGAGCGGCACCGGCATCCACCAGACATCGCGGACGTCGCGCGCCGACATCGCGGCCAGCGCGATCCTGACGTCGTTGACCGTGCGGGCGAGCGGGCCGGAGACGGCGCTGATCTGCGGGCCGATCGGGCGCTCGGGGAACTGTGTATTGAAGGCCGGGATGCGGCCGACCGTCGGGCGCAGGCCGTGGATGCCGCAGGCATAGGCGGGATAGCGGACGGAGCCGGCGATGTCGGTGCCATGCCCGATATGGCCGATGCCCGCCGCGGTGGCCGATCCTGCGCCGCCCGACGAACCTCCGGGCGTGATGCTGGGGTCGCGCGGATTCTTGGTGTGGCCGTGGATGAGGTTGCTGGTGAACCAGCGATAGGACACCGCCGGGGTGTTGGTGCGGCCGAGCAGCACGGCACCGGCCTTGACCAGGTTGTTGACGACCGGATTGTGCGCCGAGGCGATCGCGTCCTTCTGCAGATTGAGGCCGTTGGTGGTGGCGAAGCCGGCCTGGTCGACATTGACCTTGATCGTCACCGGCACGCCGGCGAGAGGCCCCGGATCCTCGCCGCGCGCCAAGGCGGCGTCGATGGCATCCGCCTGTTGCAGCACGTCCTCGGGGCGATGGTCGATCACGGCGTTGATCGCGGGATTGACCGCATCGAGCCGCGCCAGCGCCGCGGTCGCGGCATCGCGGGCGGAGACCTGCTTCGACTTGATGAGGGCGGCAAGGTCGGCAGCCGGCAGGCGCCAGAGATCGGTCATGGGAAGCTCCGTGGTGTCGGGGCTTGTTCTAGCGCGAGCACTTACCGGGAGAAAGCCGTCGCGGCGCGGCACTCCAGCATAGCTTCGGCAGCAAACCGCATGGGTCTTGTTGCACTCGCCCTCTCCTCCTCGCCATGGCCGGGCTTGTCCCGGCCATCCACGTCGTGCAGCGCGCGTGGACCGACGTGGATGCCCGGGACAAGCCCGGGCATGACGGAGAGACAAACTGGCCGCGTGTCATGGGTGCGAAGTGCGGTCGCGATCAATACCCATCCTGCATCGATCGATCCGGAATCAGGCTTGGTCAAGCTTCACGTTCGACTTTAAGACCTCAAGCAACAACATCACAAAAGGGGGAAACCACATGATCAGACCGGGCACCATCATGGCCGCAACATTCGTTCTCGCCGCTGCAGCAACGCTGGCGCCGCGCGCGGGCCACGCCGAGACCTATGCCTATGTCGGCAACGCCGACAGCAACGACATCAACGTGTTCAAGTTCGATGCCGCGACCGGCGAGATGATCCCGGTGCAGACGGCTTCCTTCGTCGGCGTCGACAAGCCGGGCTCGTCGACCCCGCTCGCGGTCAGCCCGGACAAGACGGTGCTGATCGCCGGCATCCGGTCGCAACCGTTCCAGGCCGAGAGCTTTGCGATCAATGCCAAGACCGGTCAGCTCAGCCACATCGGCAACGGCCCGCTCGCCGACAGCATGGCCAACATCGCCTTCGACCGCACCGGCAAGGTGCTGTTCAGCGCCTCCTATGGCGGCAACAAGGTGGCGGTGAATCCGATCCAGGCCAATGGCGTCGTCGCGGCGCCGAGCCAGGTGATCCCGACCGGGCTGAACGCCCACGCCTTCCTGCCCTCGCCCGACAACCGCTTCGTGTTCGCGACCAATCTCGGCTCCGACCAGGTGCTCGGCTTCGCCTTCGACGCCGCGACGGGCACGCTGACGGCCAACGAGGCGCTGACGGTGAAGACGCCTGAGAAGTCAGGGCCGCGCCACTTCATCTTCCACCCGAACGGCAAGTTCATCTACCTTCTGCACGAGCTCAACGCGGATCTCGCGGTCTATGCCTATGACGCGGAGAACGGCAGCTGGAGCGAGCAGCAGCGCACCACCGCCCTGCCCTCAGGCTTCACCGGCAAGCCCTGGGCGGCCGATCTGCACGTGACGCCGGATGGCAAGTTCCTCTACGCCTCGGAGCGCGGCTCGAACACGATTGCCGGCTTCAAGGTCGATGCGGCCAGCGGGCGCGTGAGCCTGATCGGCAGCGTGCCGACCGAGACCCAGCCACGCGGCTTCGCCATCGATCCCACCGGGCGCTATCTCGCCGCCGTCGGCGAAGTGTCGAACGGGATGACGGTGTATCGGATCGACCCGGCCAGCGGCGCGCTCACGAGCCTGAAATCCTACGCCGTGGGCAAGAAGCCGAACTGGGTGGAGTTCGTCAGCCTGCCGTGACCGAACGACAGGGCCGCCACGAGATCGGACGTGGCGGCCCGGCGTTTCCATCGGCGCTGCGAGTGCCTATATGCAACGCCATGACGATGCCTGCCGCCCAGCCTGACCGCCATCCCCTCGCAGTTCAACATCCGGAACTCGACGACGCCTCGATCCGCCTGCTGGTCGAGACCTTCTACGGGCGCGCAAGGGAGGACGAGCTGATCGGCCCGATCTTCAACCGTACCGTGGAGGATTGGGACGACCATATCGGCAGGATCAGCGATTTCTGGTCGTCGATGTTCCTGAAGACCGGCCGCTACAGCGGCGCGCCGATGCGGCCGCATCTGTTGCTATCGTTGCAGGGGCCGCATTTCGACCGCTGGCTGCAACTGTTCGAGGCGACGGCGAAGGACCTGTTCGCGCCGGAGCTCGCGGAGCTCTTCATCGTCCGCGCCCGCCGCATCGCCGACAGTTTCGAGATGGGCATCGCCAGCACGCGCGGCGACATCGCGCGCCCGCGCCATTCGGTCTGATCTCGGCCGCAAGCACGCGGGCGTTCGGGAAACGGCCATGCGGCCGTTCTGCGCTCAATGGCGCGTCATCGATTGCGCCGGCATGTTGAAGATCGCTTCGGAGAACGGGAACTCCAGCACGATCTCACCGTCCTCGTCGGTCACCTCGATGACGGCCGTCATCAGCGCCGCGTTGCCGCCTTCGGTCCGCAGCAGTTCCTTGATCATGTCGCGCGCGACTTCCCAGGCGCGGTCGGGACTGCGCAGCACCTCGCCGTCGGTGTCGGAGACCAGTTCCTCGCCGATCCGTGTGTTGAAGAAATATCTAGGCATCATCAGCTTCCAATGGGGTCGCGCGCTGGGGTTTTGAAGTCTCGAACATCTCACGACTGCTTTATCCGGCCAGCTCAGCCCCCCAAGCTAGGGACCGAATTGAACGGTGTTGCGAAGCCATCGATCACGAATTCGTTGTTTTCACGGCTCGTTCCGACGAAAACGGCAGCAACTCGCATCTGCAACTTCGCACTGCAATAAACAGGCCTGAGAGGCTCAAACAAAAAGATTCCACTGGCGAACTTTTCGTAGCACGGTAGTTTATTGCTGAGGACGATAACCGTCCCGACTTGAAGGAGAGGACAATGGCCTGGAAAGCACCGAAGATCGTTGAAGTGCCGGTCGGCATGGAAATCAACATGTACGCCTGCGCGGCCCGCAAATAATTCGCGGGTGTGACGTCCAGGTCTCGGCGATCAGGACGTCGACGCTTGAGGGTGGGGATCAGCGACTGCGTATGTGCCAGCCCGTACGCTGGTCGGATGTCCCACCCTCGTCACCTTCCCTGCGGGCGGTCCTGACCGTTGGTCAGCCTGCCTGTCGGAGATCCTGCCGCTGGTAATCGCGTGCGCCACCACAGCTGAATTCCAGGAGACGGCTCATGCTTCGCCTCGTCGTCCTGGGCGCCGCCGCAGGCGGTGGAGTGCCACAGTGGAATTGCGGCTGCGCCGTGTGCCGTGCCGCGCGCACCGATCATCCCGAGATCAGCAACAGCCAGGCCTCGGTCGCGGTCAGCGCTGATGGCGCCAACTGGTTCCTGATCAACGCCTCGCCCGATCTGCGCCAGCAGGTTACCCGCACGCCGCAACTGCATCCGAAGCCCGGCGCCCTGCGCCACAGTCCGATCGCCGGCGTGATCCTGACCAATGGCGAGATCGACGCGGTCACGGGGCTGCTGTCGATGCGCGAGAGTTCACCTTTCTCGATCCATGCGCACCCCAAGGTGCTTGCGATCCTCAGATCGAACAACATCTTCGATGTGCTGAAGGACGAGACCGTCAAGCGCGTGCCGATCGTGATCGACGTACCGTTCCGGCCGCTGCTGCAGGACGGCCGGCCCTCGGGCCTGGAGATCACGGCCTTCGCCGTCTCGGGAACGAGCGCGTGGTATCTGCGCGACAAGCAGCATCCCGGCGGCAGCTCCTCGACCGGCGACACGCTGGGCCTGAAGATCGCCGATCTCGAAGGCGGGCAATATTGCTACGTCATCGCCGCCTGTGCCGGCGTGGACGATGATCTGAGAACGAGATTGAGGGGCGCGCCCTTGGTGCTGTTCGACGGCACGGTGTGGCGCGACGACGAGATGATCCAGGCCGGACTCGGCAACAAGACCGGGCAGAGCATGGGACATATCGCGATGTCCGGAGAAAGCGGCGCGATCAAGCAGCTGGCGGACCTCGCGATCGGCAGGAAGGTCTTCCTGCACATCAACAACTCCAATCCGGCGTGGCTGCACGCCTCACCCGAGCGGCAAACGTTGGAACGCGAGGGATGGGAAATCCCCGCTGAAGGGATGGAGATCGTACTGTGAGTGAGGTCAATCTGAGCGGAATGACGGCGCTGTCGATCGGACGCGGCGTGACGCTGAACAGTGCAAGCGAATTGGAAGCAGCACTTCGCCATATCGGCGCGACGCGCTATCACAACCACCACCCGTTTCATAAGCTGCTGCACGGCGGCAAGCTCAACAAGGGCCAGGTGCAGGCCTGGGCGCTCAACCGCTACTACTACCAGTCGACGATCCCGCTGAAGGACGCGATGGTGATGACGCGCTTCCGCGACCGCGCCACGCGGCTGGAATGGCGGCACCGCATCGAGGATCATGATGGCGATGTCGGCAGCGAGGGCGGCATCGAGCGCTGGATCAAACTGACCGAAGGCCTCGGCCTCGACACGGCCTACGTCGAATCGACCGAAGGCATCCTGCCGGCCACCCGCTTCGCGGTCGAAGCCTATGTGCATTTCTGCCGCGACCGCTCGCCGCTGGAGGCGATCGCCTCGTCGCTGACCGAGCTGTTCGCGCCGAGCATCCATGAAGAGCGCATCTCGGGCATGCTCGAGCACTACGATTTCGTCAACAACGACACGATGAGCTACTTCAAGCGCCGTCTCACCCAGGCGCCGCGCGACGCGAACTTCGCGCTGCATTACGTCAAGGAGCACGCCACCACGCCGGAGCAGCGCGCCGCCGTGTGCAACGCGCTGATCTTCAAGACCAACGTGCTGTGGGTGCAGCTCGACGCGCTGTATCATGCCTATGTCGAGGGCCACATCCCGCCCGGCGCCTTCGTGCCGAAGGAGGGCTGAGCGTGGTCTTCGCGGCTCTCTCAAGGGTACCGGTGCCACCCTCCCCTGGAGGGGGAGGGTCGGCTCGCGCAAAGCGCGAGGCGGGGTGGGGTGAAGCCACCTGCCGCGGTGCGTATGGAGAGATCACCCCACCCCGTTGCGCATCGCGGGCGATGCGCAACGACCCTCCCCCTCCAGGGGAGGGTGGGCACCGCCGATGCCGCAGCATCGGACAGAACGCAACAATCATCGGCTAGAGACCCGCCATGGCCCCGCGTCACATCCAAGTTGCCGAGACCAGCCGCGTGGTGCTGCCGCGGCATGCCAAGCTGAAGTTCGACGAGACCCGGCAGGTCTGGGTGATCCTGGCGCCGGAACGCGTGCTGGCGCCGGACGAGATCGCAATCGAGGTGCTCAAGCTGTGCGATGGCGCGCGCAGCGTTGCTGATATCATCGACGAGCTCGCGGCGAAATATGCCGCGCCTCGCGACGTCATCGCGACCGATGTGGTTGCCATGCTGCAGGATCTCGCCGACAAGGGATTCCTGACCGAGGTTCGGGAGACGACATCATGACCGAGCTGACCGACACCTCACCGCCCATCGACAGCAATGACGGCCTCGCCGTGCTGGAGCGGCGCGGTTCCGTGGCCGAAACCTACGGCATTCCGCTCGCCGTGCTGCTCGAACTCACGCATCGCTGTCCGCTGCAATGCCCCTATTGCTCCAACCCGCTGGAACTCGATCGCGCCGGACAGGAGCTGACCACCACGGAATGGAAGAAGGTGCTGTCCGAGCTCGCCGAGATCGGCGTGCTGCAGATCCACTTCTCCGGCGGCGAGCCGACCGCGCGCAAGGATCTGGTCGAGCTGGTGCAGCATGCCAACGACGTCGGCCTCTACACCAACCTGATCACCTCGGCCGTGCTGCTGACGCGGGAGCGGCTGAAGGAGCTGGCCGATGCCGGGCTGTCCCATGTCCAGATCAGCTTCCAGGGCAGCGAGGCCGGCATCGCCGACCGCGTCGGCGGCTACAAGGGCGGCCACGTCAAGAAGCTCGAGGTCGCGCGCTGGACCCGCGAGCTCGACCTGCCGCTGACGGTCAACGCCGTGATGCACCGGCAGAACCTGCATCAGCTGCCCGACATCATCCAGATGGCGATCGATCTCGATGCCGACCGGCTCGAGGTCGCCAACGTGCAATATTACGGCTGGGCGCTGAAGAATCGCGCCAGCCTGATGCCGACCTACGCCCAGCTCGAAGAGACCGACCGCATGGTCGAGGAGGCGCGCGAGCGGCTGAAGGGCACGCTGACGATCGACTACGTCGTGCCGGACTACTACGCGCTGCGGCCGAAGAAGTGCATGGGCGGCTGGGGCCGGCAGTTCTTCAACATCTCTCCCTCGGGCAAGATCCTGCCCTGCCACGCCGCCGAGAGCATCACCGGGCTCGACTTCATGTCCGTGCGGTCGAACCATTCGATCGCCTGGATCTGGCAGAACTCCGAGGCCTTCAACCGCTACCGTGGCACCGGCTGGATGAAGGAGCCGTGCAAGTCCTGCGAGTTCCGCGAGATCGATTTCGGCGGCTGCCGCTGCCAGGCGTTCGCGCTGACCGGCGATGCGGGGAATACCGATCCGGCCTGTACGCTGTCGCCGCTGCACGAGAGCATCTTCAAGCAGGCCGAGCGTGACGCGGCCTCGGGCCAGGACCGCTTCCTCTATCGCAATTTCGCCGGCGGCACGCCCGAGAGCAATGATGCCTGACGCCGAAGCCGGCCGCGCCTCCGCGCGCCGCAGCGATCCGTTCGCGCCGCTGACGTCGGAATGGCTAGATGTCTCCGGCGGTCACCAGATCTACGTCGAGAGCAGCGGCTGCGCCGCCGGCATCCCCGCGGTCTATCTGCATGGTGGGCCGGGCTCCGGATGCCAGCCGGATCACCGCCGACTGTTCGATCCCGAGCGCTTCCATGCCGTGCTGTTCGACCAGCGCGGCGCCGGCCGCTCGCGTCCTGCGCGCAGCCGCGACAACAACACCCTGCCCGACCTGATCGCCGACATGGAGGCGATCCGCGAAAAGTTCGGTTTCGACCGCTGGATCGTCGCCGGCGGCTCCTGGGGCGCCACCTTGGCGCTGGCCTATACGCAGGCGCACCCGACGCGCGTCACGGGGCTGGTGCTGCGGGCGACGTTCCTCGGCACCCGTGCGGAAGTGGAGACGGCCTTCGGCGAGACGCTGGCGCGCTTTCACCCTGCCCTGCACCGCGACTTCCTGGAGGTGCTGCCGGAGAACGAACGCGCCAACCCGTGCGACGCCTATTTCCGCCGCATCCTCGATCCCGATCCGGCGATTCATGGCCCGGCTGCGCGCGCCTGGCACGACACCGAGCGGGCGCTGTCCGAGATCAAACCGGCCCGCGCCCATCTGGATCGGCTCGCCATCCGTTCCGGCACCGCCTTGCCGGCGACGCCGTTCATGGAGGCGCATTACTTCTCGCAGGACAGCTTCATGGCGAAAGGCCAGTTGCTGCGTGATGCGAGCAGGCTCAGCGGGATTCCCGGAATCATCGTGCAAGGCCGCTATGACCTGCTCTGTCCGCCCTCCACCGCCGCGCGCCTGGCCGAAATCTGGCGCGACGCCGAAATCCGTGTCGTCGAAGCCGCAGGTCACAATCTTTATGATCCCGGCATCCGCGATGCGGTCATGAAAGCCATCTGCGATATGGCGACGCGCACGACTGCGCCTTAAACACATGGTCATCTCTCCTCATCCTGAGGAGCCATGCGCGGCATGGCGTCTCAAAGGATGAGGCCCCAGACATCCCCCGCCTCATGGTTCACCAGGCAATGCGCAGCATTGTCCGGGAGACGCGCCAAGTGACGCCCTCACCATGAGGATTGGCCGCTGAACAAGGACATCTGCAATGCCCATCGCCGGGAAAGGCATGCTTTTGACATCGATGAACATCGATGCTGAGCATGAAGCCGATTTCAACCATTGGTATGACAGCGAACATCTCGAAGAGCGCGTGGCCATCCCCGGCTTCATCGAGGCGCGACGCTATGTCGCCGAGCAGGGCAGCCCGAAATATCTCTGCCTATATTCGACCGAAACGATCGACGTGCTCGACAGCGCGGCCTACCGCGCCCGGCTGGAGTCGCCGACGGAATGGTCGAAGGCGGTGATGGCGCGGTTCAAGAACATGATCCGCAGCGTCGCGCGCATCACGATCTCGATCGGCGCCGGTCGCGGCGCCGTGCTGGGCATCATCCGCCTGCGGCCCAAACCCGGGCAGGACAAAGCGTTGCGCGACGCGCTGCAGGTCGAGCTCGACCCAAGCAAGCTGAGGGGCATCATCTCAATGCATCTGCTCGAAGGCGATGCCGACCTCTCCGGTCCCGCGGCCGGAGTTCCTGCGAGCTCGCGCGATGCCGACTGGTTCATCCTCATCGACGGTACCGACAGTCATGCCATCGCCACCTTGATGACCACCCGCTTCGCGGCGATCGACGGTCCGCTGGCGACGCAGATCTCGGCCGGCATCTATCGCCTGATGTGGGACTTGAGCCGCGCCGACATCGCGGCGGCGAAGTGAGTTAGATCCCGCCTCTCTCCACATCGTCATGGCCGGGCTCGTCCCGGCCATCCACGTTGTGCGGCATCCTGGGAACGACGTGGATGCCCGGGACAAGCCCGGGCATGACGGTGGAGCGCGTGGCAGCCCGCGTGCTCCACCCTCCATTCTTTAATTTATCATCATCCTCGCAATCTATCGTCACCGAAAATGCCGCATCGCAACACGTGGCAGCATCAGGCCGGCAATGCGGCGCCGCACACTGTGCATGAGGGGCAGCTTTGCAAATTTGCCTTTGTGCGCGCCTTGGAATGGCTCTAGTCTGATAAGACTATTCAATTGAGCCATTCAAAAAACAGAAGGGCGACGAACAGGACCTGCTCCGGACCCACATCGATCCCTAGCCGATCCTGAACAAGCAGTCGTCCTCACGTCAGGAAGGCCGCGCGCTCATGGTTCGCCGCGCGGACAGGGTATGAATGAGAGCGACTGATATCTCGGCCCCCGACTACTTTCACAAAGTGGTCGACTGCCAATGGGCTTGTCCCGCACACACTCCGGTCCCTGAATACATCCGCCTGATCGCTGAGGGTCGCTACAGCGACGCCTACATGATCAATTGGAAATCGAATGTATTCCCGGGCATTCTCGGACGCACCTGCGATCGCCCTTGCGAGCCCGCCTGCCGACGGGGGCGTGTCGAGGAAAGCCCGGTCGCGATCTGCCGCCTGAAGCGCGTTGCGGCCGATTTCAAGGACGACATCCATCAGCGCCTGCCGCGCCCTGCCCCGAAGAACGGCCGGCGCATCGCGCTGGTCGGCGGCGGCCCGGCCTCGCTGACGGTGGCGCGCGATCTCGCGCCGCTCGGCTATCACTGCACCGTGTTCGATGCCGACCCAAAGCCCGGCGGCATGATGCGCTCGCAAATCCCCAAATTCCGCCTGCCCGACAGCGTCATCGACGAGGAGACGGGCTACGTGCTCGGCCTCGGCGTCGACTACAAGGCCGGCCATCGCGTCGACAGCCTCAAGACGCTGCTGGCCGAGAACTATGATGCCATCTTCATCGGCTCCGGCGCGCCACGCGGCCGGGAGCTGAACATTCCCGGACGCAAGGAAGCCGCCGCGAACATCCATCTCGGCATCGACTGGCTCTCCAGCGTCTCGTTCGGACACACCGACAAGATCGGCAGGCGCGTGATCGTGCTCGGCGGCGGCAACACCGCGATGGATTGCTGCCGCACCGCGCGACGGCTCGGCGGCGAGGACGTCAAGGTCATCGTGCGCTCCGGCTTCGAGGAGATGAAGGCGTCGCCCTGGGAGAAGGAGGACGCGCTGCACGAGGACATTCCGATCCTCAACTATCTCGTGCCGGTCGCCTTCAATCACGACAATGGCAGGCTCACCGGCGTCACCTTCCAGAAGGTGAAGGCCGAATATGACGCCAGCGGCCGTCGCTCGCTGGTGCCGTCGGGCGAGCCCGATGTGACCTATGACTGCGACGACGTGCTGGTCGCCGTCGGCCAGGAGAACGCGTTCCCCTGGATCGAGGCCGATTGCGACATCGCGTTCGACAAATGGCACATGCCGGTGGTCGATCCGACAACCTTCGTCTCGACCAACCCGAAAGTGTTCTTCGGCGGCGATGCGGCATTCGGTCCGAAGAACATCATCTGGGCGGTCGCCCAGGGCCACGAGGCGGCGCTGTCGATCCACCGCCTGCTGTCCGGCGAGGACATCACCGAGCGGCCGCTGCCCGAGGTGCATGTCTCCTCGCAGAAGATGGGCATCCATGAATGGAGCTATGACAACGACGTTTCGTCCGAGAAGCGCTTCAAGGTGCCGCACCGCGACAAGGTGGTCGCGCTGAAGGACATCCGCGCCGAAGTCGAGCTCGGCTACGACGTCAAGCTCGCGCTCGGCGAGGCGCATCGCTGCCTGAATTGCGACGTGCAGACGGTGTTCTCCGACACGCTGTGCATCGAATGCGACGCCTGCGCCGACATCTGTCCGATGGACTGCATCACCTTCACCGACAACGGCGAGGAGGCGGATCTGCGTTCGCGCCTGAAGGCGCCGGCGCCGCATCCCGACCAGAGCCTCTACGTGTCCTCGGATCTGAAGACCGGGCGGGTGATGGTGAAGGACGAGGACGTCTGCCTCCATTGCGGCCTGTGCGCCGAGCGCTGTCCCACCGGTGCGTGGGACATGCAGAAATATTTCATCGAGACGACTCACGCAGGTAACGCATGTCCCAGCAAGCGCCGCTCAGCAGCGTAAACGACTTCGTCGTCCGCTTCGCCAACGTCAACGGCTCCGGCTCGGCCAGCGCGAACGAACTCTTCGCGCGCGCCGTGCTCCGCCACGGCGTGCCGGTCAGCCCGCGCAACATCTTCCCGTCGAACATCCAGGGCCTGCCGACCTGGTACGAGGTGCGCGTCACCGAAGCGGGCCATCTCGGCGCCCGCGGCGGCGGCACTGATCTGATGGTGGCGATGAACCCGCAGACCTGGGACAAGGACGTCGCCGGTATCGCGCCGGGCGGCTATCTGTTCTACGATTCCACCAAGCCGATGCCGGCAACCAAGTTCCGCGACGACATCACCGTCATCGGCGTGCCGCTGACCGCGATCACCAACTCGACCTATTCGGATCCGCGCCAGCGCCAGCTGTTCAAGAACATCATCTATCTCGGTGCGCTCTCAGCGCTGCTCGACATGGATCCGAAGCTGATCGAGCAACTGATCGGCGAGCAGTACAAGGGCAAGGAGAAGCTGCTCTCCTCCAACGTCCACGCGCTGCATCTCGGCCGCGACTGGGCGCTGCAGAATTTGAAGTGCCCGATCGGCCTGCGCATCAAGAAGGCCGACAAGGTCGGCGACCGCATCTTCATCGAGGGCAACAACGCCGCCGCGCTCGGCGCCGTCTATGGCGGCGCCACGGTCTGCGCCTGGTACCCGATCACGCCGTCGTCGTCGCTGGCCGAAGCGTTCAGCAACCACTGCAAGAAACTGCGGCACGATCCGGAAACCGGGCAGGCCAAATACGCGATCGTGCAGGCCGAGGACGAGCTCGCCTCGATCGGCATGGTGGTTGGCGCGTCCTGGAACGGCGCCCGCGCCTTTACCACGACATCGGGCCCCGGCGTGTCGCTGATGACCGAGTTCATCGGCCTCTCCTACTTTGCCGAGATCCCGGCCGTGATCATGAACGTGCAGCGCGCCGGCCCCTCGACCGGCATGCCGACGCGGACGCAGCAATGCGACCTGATCGCCTGCGGCTATGCCTCGCACGGCGATACCAAGCATGTGATGCTGTTCCCCGAAGATCCGGCGGAGGCGTTTGAGTTTGCCGCTGCGGCGTTCGACCTCGCCGAGCGGCTACAGACCACGATCTTCCTGATGCTCGATCTCGACATCGGCATGAACCAGCGGCTGTCCCGGCCGCTGAAGTGGGACGACGCCAAGCAGTATGACCGCGGCAAGGTGATGACGGCGGAAATGCTCGACGAAGGCCGCGACTTCGGCCGCTATCTCGACGTCGACGGCGACGGCATTCCGTTCCGCACCTACCCCGGCACGCATCCGACGAAGGGCTCCTACTTCACCCGCGGCACCTCGCGTGACCGCTACGCGCGCTATTCCGAGGAAGGCGCCGTCTATGCCGACAACGTGCAGCGCCTGCTGCGCAAGTTCCAGACCGCGCAGGACATGGTGCCGCGGCCGCTGCAGGCCAATGCGAGCAAGCCGACCAGATATGGCGTGATCTATTTCGGCTCGACCGCGCCGGCGATGGACGAGGCAATCGGACTGCTGGAGGCGCGCGGCTGTCAGCTCGACCGCCTGCGCATCCGCGCCTTCCCGTTCCATTCGAGCGTGGCGAGCTTCATCGCCGAGCACGACTTCGTCTATGTGGTCGAGCAGAACCGCGACGCGCAGCTGCGCCAGCTGATCGTCACCGAGAACGGCATCGACCCGGTCCGGCTGGTGCCGATCCTGCATTATGACGGCACGCCGATCACGGCGCGCTTCATCGCCGATGCGATCGGCGACCACCAGGACCACATCAAGGTCACACCGCTGCGCAAGGCGGTGTCATGACTTTACAGCCACTCTCTCCACGGTCATGCCCGGGCTTGACCCGGGCATCCACGCCTCTCTTTCCTCGGACTCCCACGTGGATGGCCGGGACAAGCCCGGCCATGACGGCACTGGGCGACAGGGTGCTCTCATGACCTACATCGCAAAGCCGAAATTCCAGCATCCCGGCATCAAGAAGAACGCACTCGGCTACAGCCATCGCGACTACGAGGGCAAGATCTCGACCTTGTGCGCCGGCTGCGGCCACGATTCGATCACGGCCTCGATCATCGAGGCCTGCTTCGAGCTGTCGATCGAGCCGCATCGGGTGGCAAAAATCTCCGGCATCGGCTGCTCGTCGAAGACGCCGGACTACTTTCTCGGCAATTCGCACGGCTTCAACACCGTGCACGGCCGCATGCCCTCGGTGCTGACGGGCGCCAACCTCGCCAACCGCGAGCTGATCTATCTCGGCGTCTCCGGCGACGGCGATTCCGCCTCGATCGGCTTCGGCCAGTTCGCCCACGCGATCCGGCGCGGCGTGAACATGACCTATATCGTCGAGAACAACGGCGTCTACGGCCTAACCAAGGGCCAATTCTCGGCGACCGCCGACCGCGGGTCGAAGTCGAAGAAGGGCGTCACCAACACCGACAATCCGATCGACCTGGTCGGCATCGCGCTGCAGCTCGGGGCCACCTATGTGGCGCGGTCGTTCTCCGGCGACAAGAAGCAGCTGGTGCCGATCATCGAGGGCGCCATCCGGCACAAGGGCGCGGCGTTCATCGACGTCATCAGCCCGTGCATCGCGTTCAACAATCACGCCGGCTCAACCAAGAGCTTCGACTATGTCCGCGAGCACAACGATGCCGTGAACCGGTTGGACGTGCTGACCGGGCGCGATCCGATCGAGATCGACCAGGATCCGGGCACGGTGCAGATCGTCGAGCAGCACGACGGCTCCAGGCTGGCGCTGCGCAAGATCGACGCCGACTACGACCCGCACGACCGGCTCGGCGCCATGACCTTCCTCCAGAAACATGCCGCGCAAGGCCAGATCGTGACCGGCCTGCTCTATGTCGACCCTGAGGCCGACGATCTGCACAGCCACCTCAACACGGTGGAGCGACCGCTCAACCGGCTGGAGGCAGCGGATCTGTGCCCTGGGCAGGCCGCGCTCGACAAAATCAATGCGAGTCTGCGCTAGGCAGACCGCTGCGTGGAAAGCGTGTGCTCTGTAGCCGTCCTTCGAGACGCCCGCCTCCGGCGGGCTCCTCAGGACAAAGGTGGAGTGCATTGCGCCCGCTTCTGGCGGGGCTATCGCATTTCACAATCGGAGTTTTGCGCTTGTCTATCTCCACGTCATGGCCGGGCTTGTCCCGGCCATCCACGTCGTTCGGCACGCTGATAACCACGTGGATGCCCGGGACAAGCCCGGCCATGACGGAGTAACTAACTATCAGATCGTTCGTTGCGACAGCTCGGCATATCCTGGTGAGCCGCGCCCTCGCTCCTCATCATGAGGAGCGCCGCAGGCGCGTCTTGAACCATGAGGCCCGTCATCGTTGATGACGATTACGCCCGCAACGCGCTTGCCCAGACGCGATCGAGCTGCGCGATCGCCTCGCGCAGCGGCAGCGCGGACAGCGCGTCATCTCCGCCGGTCACAAGGCCGAACTCCCGCAGCCTGATCAAGGCCTCCTCGACATTGAACGCGCGGCTCAATCCAAACATCTGCTGCAGCAACTCCTCGACATGGCTGCACAATGCTGCACGCGAGAGCGGCACCGACGCCAGCAGCAGGCCGCCATAGGCCAGCATCGCTTCCTTCCAGTCCTGGTCCTCGGCCTCGCCGATCAAATAGTTGAAGATGCCGGAATTGTTGTTGACGTTGCGGAAGTAGATGTTGTCGGTGACCTGCTTCTGATGGATCAGCGACTGGCGATGGAAGTTGCCCCATTGCCGCAGGATGAAGGCGCCGAGCGCGAACAATCCCGACAGCGCCGCCAGCGCCTGCTCCGTATCGTTGTCGTGCACGGTGCCGCTGAGGCCGAGATAAAAGCCGGCGACGATGAACAGCACGGTGAGCGTCGAAGCCAGCTTGAGCAGGATCGGTACGCCGCCGACCAGCGCCGGCACGCCCAGCGTCAGTTGCTCGCGCAGGCCCATGACGACGCGGACGTTCGGCAGCAGCGCCTCGAGGTCGAAGCGCGCGATGTGGCGGAAATATTTGAACAGCACCGCGCCGCCGCGGATCTTGTTGCGGCCACGCCAGGCGGCGGTCTTGCGCTTCTTCTGAGACGGCTCGTCTGGCCTGGTCGCGACCATCAGGATGATGTCGTCGTAGACCTCGATCTCCTGCTTGCGCCTCCGCAGGCCATACAGCATGGGGACCTCGATGGTCTCTTGATGCGTGCCGCGCCGGAACATGCGGACGGCGCGAAAGTCGGAGACCGGCGCCCTCAGCTTGACCCTGACAAGCGCGTGCTCGGCGAAGGCGCGCTCGATCTCATCGTGGCTGATCTCGATGAAGTTCGCTTCGCTCAGCACCCGGACGAATTCGTCGGTGAGGTTGCAATAGGCGGTGTCGAGCTCCTGAGCGGAGCGATGGCGGCCGGCGGGGACCTCGGGATCGAAGTCGAAATAGACGTCGCGCAGCCGATCGAGCTCGTCGAAATATTCGTGGTGCAGGATGGCGCCGAGCATGTGCGCCAGCTGGCGCAGGTCGGCCGCCAGGGCGTCATCCAGACCGCCATGCGAAATGACGGTGTCCAGGACGTCGGACTTGCGTATCGGAATGAACCGGTCCCGCCGATCCGTTGCCGCCGTCTGCTTTGGTCCAACCACGCGCCTTACGCCCGAGCTTTGATCATCGTCCGCAACGGCCGGCTGCAACCACCCGGCCAACGGCCGGCACCATAGCGGGCTCATCAGCCTTGCGCCACTCGACGCGGGATGGAAAAGCTCGGTGAGGCCGGCCGGGAGGGAGGGAGAGATCGTGACCAATGATGTAAAGAGGGCGTCCGCATTTCGCGCCATTCGCGCCATCGACTACACGGTGATCCTCGCCCGCGACTGGGACGTCATGCGGCAGTTCTACGAGGAGATCCTGGGCTTCCCGCTGCTCCGGGAACTGTCGCAGGGGTGGATCGAATTTCAGATCGGCCCCAACACGCTCGCGCTCGCTCGGCCGCAGCGGCTGACATCGGACCGGCCGACACCGCCGGGAAGCGCGGCGCTTCAACTCGCCTTCAAGGTGGGACGCGACGACGTCGACCGCTGCGCGGCCGAGCTGACGGAGAAGGGCGTCGCGCTCCTGGAGCAGCCGAGGGACCAGCCCTTCGGCCATCGGACGCTGTTCTTCAGGGATCCCGACGGCAATCTGCTGGAGATCTTCGCGGAAATCTGACGTCGCTCAGGGCTTGGCGGCCGCGCTAGGCGGCCGCCGGTTGTATCCGGGGATTGAGCACGTACTCCTTCAGCACCTTGTCGGTGGCGGCGTCGACTTCGACCAGCGACACGTCGTAGCTCCAGAGATCGGCGAGATGCTGCAGCACGCGCTTGGTGTCGGTCTCGTTGAGCTGGGCGCCCTTGACCACCGTATGCCGCAGCATCAGGCGGCGATCGCCGGCGAGATCGACATCGACCACCTCGATGTTCGGGTCGATGTAGCCGACATCGTACTGTTTCGACAGCTCGCGCCGGATGCGGCGATAGCCGCGCTCGTCATGGATGGCGTCGACCAGGATGCCGGCACGTTCGGCCGGATCGTCATGCAAATGGAACAGCTTGAAGTGCCGGATCAGGTTGGGGCTGAGGAACTGGCTGATGAAGCTCTCGTCGCGATAATTCGCCCAGACGTCACGCAGCACCGCCATTTCGTCGCCGGTGCCGGCGATGTCCGGAAACCATTCGCGATCCTCGTCGGTCGGGTCCTTCACGATGCGCTCGATGTCCTGCATGATCGCAAAGCCGAGCGCATACGGGTTGAAGCCGGAGAAGCGCGGATCGTCGAACTCCGGCTGGAACACGACGTTGGTGTGCGACTGCAGGAACTCCAGGAAGTTGCCGTCGGTGAGGCGGCCGTCCTGGTGCAGCCGGTTCATGATGCGATAGTGCACATAGGTCGCCGTGCCCTCGTTCATGACCTTGGTCTGGCCCTGCGGATAGAAATACTGCGCGATGTGGCGAACGATGCGCAGCAACTCGCGCTGCCAGGGCGCCAGCCGCGGCGCGGTCTTCTCCAGGAAATAGAGCAGGTTCTCCTGCGGGAGGCCGAGCAGCGCGCGACGGCGCTCGACGTTCAGCATCGCATTGGTCTTGACCGGGCCGGTCGGCACCGTGCGCCAGAGATCGTTGAACTGGCCCTCCTCGTAGAGCCTGCGCTTGCCCGCGCGCTTCTCCTCCTCGCGGAAGTCGAGCTTCTTCTTGCCGGGATAGCGGTCGACGCCGTGCGACATCAGCGCATGCGCCGCGTCGAGCGTATGCTCGACCGCGAGCCGGCCATAACGCTCCTCGCATTGCGCGATGTAGCCGCGGGCGAAATCGAGATAGTCGAGGATGCCGTCGGCGTCGGTCCACTGCTTGAACAGGTAGTTGTTCTTGAAGAAATGGTTGTGGCCGAACGCCGCGTGCGCGATCACCAAGGTCTGCATCGTCGCCGTGTTCTCCTCCATCAGATAGGAGATACAGGGCGAGGAGTTGATCACGATCTCATAGGCGAGGCCCATCAGGCCCTTGCGGTACGAGGCCTCGTGATAGGCGAAGTGTTTGCCGAACGACCAGTGCTTGTAGAACAGGGGCATGCCGACCGAGGAATAGGCGTCGAGCATCTGCTCGGCCGTGATCACCTCGATCTGGTTGGGATAGGTGTCGAGCCCGAGCTCCTTCTCGGCGACGGCTTCGCAGGCATCGTGGATGCGCTGCAGGGTGAGGAAATTCCAGTCTGCGCCCTCGAACAGCAGCCCGCTCATGACGCCGCCCTCTCCTGCGTGGTGCCGCGACGCTGAAACAGGTCGTGGAACACCGGGAAGATCTCGCTGCGGTCGCGGACCTTGCGCATCGACAGCGGCTCGCCATTGGCGCGCAGCCGCTCATACAGCGACCACAGCGCCGAGTCCGGCATCTCGAACGAATAGGTGCCGGATTCGCCGACCTCGAGATAGGCGAAGAACTGCGACACCGGCAGGATGTTGTCGGTCAAGAGCCGCGCGACGTTCTCGGAATCCGAGGTGGCGTTGTCGCCGTCGGAGGCCTGCGCCGCGTAGATGTTCCAGTCCGAGGGGCGGAAGCGCGAGCGGACGATGTCGTGCATGCATTGCAGGGCGCTCGACACCAAGGTGCCGCCGGACGCCGGTCCGTAGAAGAACGTCTGCTCGTCGACCTCCTCGGCGCGATCGGTATGGCGGATGAAGACGATCTCGACATGGCGGTAGCGCCGGGTCAGGAACACGTAGAGCAGCATGTAGAACCGCTTAGCGAGGTCCTTCATGTGCTCCGACATCGAGCCGGACACGTCCATCAGGCAGAACATCACGGCCTGTGCGATCGGCTTCGGCACGGCCTCGAAGCGCCGGTAGCGGATGTCGATCGGATCGATGAAGGGGATGCGCTTGGCCTTCGCCTTCAGCGCCTCGATCTCGGCCAGAAGCGCGGCGCGCTTGTCGTCGTCGGTCTCCTGCTCCAACTGGGCTTCGAGCTCGGCAATCGCCTCCGGCCGTGGACGGCGCAGCGCGACGCGGCGGGCCAAGGCGCGGGTGACGGTGCGGCTGATCGAGATATTGGCCGGCGAACCCGAGGTCGAATAGCCCGCGCGTACCAGCCCCTCGCTCTCGGCCTCGGCGAATTTGCGCTTGGCGAGATCGGGCAGTTCGAGATCGTCGAGGAAGAGGTTGACGAACTCCTCCTTGCTCAGCACGAAGCGGAACGCGTCCTCGCTGTCGCCTTGTCCGGGCGCCGACTTGCGGCCGCTGCCGTCGCCGGAGCGCGGCAGGATGTCGCCTTCGACGAACTTCTTGTTGCCGGGCAACACCATGTCGCGGGTGCCGCCCTCGCGGCGGAAGCGAGGCTCGTCCATGCCGTCGAGCGGGATCGAGACCTCGCCGCCCTCCAGCACGTCCTTGATGTCGCGGTCCTGCGAGGTCTTCTTGACCGCTCCCTGAACCAGGGCCTTGGCGCGGCGCAAAAATCGCTGGCGATTTTCGAGACTTTTGCCGCCCGGATTCAGGCGCCGATCAATGATGTGCATGACCACGTTCCATACGCCTCCTGCTGCAGCGGCTTCGACTCCTGCTCTCCCCCGCCGCGATGCCGCGGTGCAGTATCGGACCCGACACTGCAACGGCACCCTCTGCCTGTCCGACGCCTCCCAGCGAAGCTCAGCGTCGAACGTTTCGCTCGTTTCGTAGCCCTGGCGCCGACGTCAGACCGATGGCCTGCCGCACCTGCAGTGAACATCGGCGCCGGACCACGATCAACCGGCCTGCTTCACGCGCATGTACCACTCGACCAGCCGGCGGACCTGCCGCTCGGTGTAGCCGCGTTCGACCATGCGCGCGACGAAGTCGTCGTGCTTCTTCTCGGTCTCGCCGTCCTTCTTGGTACCGAACGAGATGACCGGAAGCAGATCCTCGACCTGCGAGAATATCCTCTTTTCGATGACTTCGCGGATCTTTTCGTAGGAGGTCCAGGACGGATTTTTGCCACCATTCTGGGCCCGGAAGCGCAGCGAGAACTTGACAACCTCGTTGCGGAAATCCTTCGGGTTGGCGATCCCGGCCGGCTTCTCGATCTTGGTCAGCTCCTGGTTCAGCAGCTCGCGATTGAGCAGCTGTCCCGTATCGGGATCCTTGAAGTCCTGATCCTCGATCCAGGCATCGGCGTAGTCGACGTAGCGGTCGAACAGGTTCTGGCCGTAATCGGAGTAGGATTCCAGATAGGCCTTCTGGATCTCGTGACCGATGAACTCGGCGTAGCGCGGCGCCAGATCCGCCTTGATGAATTCGAGGTAGCGCTTCTCGATCTCCTCGGGCAGTTGCTCGCGCTTGATCGACTGTTCCAGCACGTACATCAGATGCACGGCATCGGCCGACACTTCCGCCGTGTCGTGATTGTAGGTCGCAGCCAGCACCTTGAAGGCAAAGCGCGTGGAGATGCCGTCCATGCCCTCGTCGACGCCGGCGGCGTCGCGATATTCCTGCACGCTGCGCGCCTTCGGATCGGACTCCTTGAGGCTCTCGCCGTCATAGACCCGCATCTTGGCGTACAACGTCGAATTCTCGTGCTTGCGCAGGCGCGACATCACCGAGAATCTGGCGAGCGTGTCCAAGGTCGCGGGCGCGCACGGCGCGGCGGAGAGCTCGGAGCCCTGGATCAGCTTCTCATAGATCTTGCGCTCCTCGGTGACGCGCAGGCAGTACGGCACCTTGATGACGCAGATGCGGTCGATGAAGGCCTCGTTGTTCTTGTTGGTCTTGAAGCTCTGCCACTCCGCCTCGTTGGAGTGGGCGAGGATCACGCCATTGTAGGGAATCGCGCCGATGTTCTCGGTGCCGATATAGTTGCCCTCCTGCGTCGCCGTCAGCAGCGGATGCAGCATCTTGATCGGCGCCTTGAACATCTCGACGAATTCGAGGATGCCCTGGTTGGCGCGGTTGAGGCCGCCCGAATAGGAGTAGGCGTCGGGATCGTTCTGGGCGTAGGTTTCGAGCTTGCGGATGTCGACCTTGCCGACCAGCGAGGAGATGTCCTGGTTGTTCTCGTCGCCGGGCTCGGTCTTGGCGATGCCGATCTGGCGCAGCCGCGACGGCTGGATCTTGGCGACGCGGAACTGCGAGATGTCGCCGCCGAAGGCTTCGAGCCGCTTGTAGCACCACGGGCTCATCAGGCCCGACAGGCGGCGGCGCGGAATGCCGTATTTCTCCTCGAGCATCGGGCCCAGCGTGTCGGGATCGAACAGGCCGAGCGGCGACTCGAACACGGGGCTCAACTCATCTCCCGCCTTGAGCACGTAGATCGGATGAGTTTCCATCAACTGCTTCAACCGTTCGGCGAGCGACGACTTGCCGCCGCCGACCGGTCCGAGCAGATAGAGGATCTGCTTGCGCTCTTCGAGACCCTGCGCGGCGTGCCGGAAGAAGCCGACGATGCGCTCGATCGTGTCTTCCATGCCGTAGAAGCCGGCGAACGCGGGATACAGCCGAACCGTCCGGTTCAAAAAAATACGGCCAAGGCGTGGGTCCTTGGCCGTATCGATCATCTGAGGCTCACCGATCGCAGCTAGTAGTCGTTCAGCGGCGTTCGCGTATCGCATCGGGTCGGTTCGACACGATTCTAGATATTCCTGCATCGACATGTCGGTCTGGCTGCGTGCCTCGAACGACCTTGCGAACGCGTTGAACAACGAATCGTTGTACATGATCCCTCTCCACGTAGGTTCCGCTGCACTGCTGCAACGGGCCGAGATCCAAGTACGTTCCTGCTGATCCCGAACCGACTCAGAGTGAAGCGCGCTAGCCCCCATTGGGCACCGTCTTCGTCCTTTTCCGCAACGCAAAGTGCATGCAGCATATGCCCTATCAACATGCACTTCGCTCAATAGTTCGGCAAAAGCCGGCCGACTCTCTCCATTTGTACCCCATTGTCTCTGCTTCGCAACATCCGCAATACCCCGGCACCGTAGTCTTCCTGCGCCGCACAAGGTGTTGTGAAGCCACGTGAACTGGCGGCGAGACAGCACCGGGATCAGTCTGTCTTCCGGAAGTGAACCGCGAGTGAACGCCAACGGTCGCGCAGCTGCGCCAGGCAGCGAATGTCTCATTCGCGGAGCGACATGATGCGCGCCGGCCACGGTGGTCGAACAGATGGCCCCGCTGCGAGCACATCAACCATCGCTCACGCGACGCCATCGTGATCAGGCGAGCGATGAACGCGCGCATCTCACAGCCATCTGCACACATGTTCACCGCTAGAACCGAATGCCGTGACGTAACGCGCGGCCGAAACCGGACGGATCACTCGATGCTGATCATTGCCATGATCAGGTTGCGGCTCGCCACCGAATGTCTGCAAGCAGAAAGCATCATGGGTTATCCGCCGATCACGAGCCGCAGCCGACGCGACAATCGCAAGACGCTCGCCTTGATCCGTGACGTGAGGCACCATTACCCAGAACACATGTGGCCGCTTTCCGGCATTGCAAGGCGGAGAAGGTTTGATCGACGGCATTTGCTCGCGACGATGGGAGACCTCCGGCGCGCGGGTGTCGCGGAGGCCGACGCGAGCCGAACGCTGGCCGCGCTTGGCGAACCTTCGCCACGCCTTGGTCGAACGGTCGGCAGCAGGCTTCAGGCTGCCTGCACGTCTCCCGCGGGGCGCGCGCCGCCGGCACGTCGAGCCCGGCGCGAAGCTCTTGGGATTCCAGAGGGATCAATCCATTATGAATGGCGTTCTCCTGTGGGCTGGCGCATAGTTGTTCATGTGACGTCCACGACCTGGCAGGCCGCCAGGCGGGAACCCGAAAAAGCAAGCCGACGCACATAGATAGGCATCATGAATCCGGTCAAAGCTCTCGAAGAACACGGCCAGGCGGTCTGGCTCGATTTCCTCGCACGCGGCTTCGTCGCCAAAGGCGACCTGAAGCGGCTGATCGATGAGGATGGCGTCAAGGGCGTCACCTCGAATCCCGCGATTTTCGAGAAGGCGATCGGCAGCTCCGATGAATATGACGCGCCGATCGCCACGGCGCTGAAGAACGGCGATCGATCGCCGACGCAGCTGTTCGAGGCCGTCGCCGTCGAGGACATCCAGAATGCTGCCGACGTGCTGCGGCCGGTCTACGACCGCTTCGATGGCAATGACGGCTTCGTCAGCCTCGAAGTCTCGCCCTATCTGGCGATGGACAGCAAAGCGACCATCACCGAGGCCGAACAGCTCTGGAAGGCGGTCGACCGCAAGAATCTGATGATCAAGGTGCCGGCGACCGACGCCTGCCTGCCGGCCATCCAGCACCTGATCTCCAAGGGCATCAGCGTCAACATCACCTTGCTGTTTTCGCAAGACGTCTACCGGCAGGTCGCCGAAGCCTACATTGCCGGCCTCGAGGCCTACGTCGGCGCCGGCGGCGATCCGTCGCATGTCGCCAGCGTGGCGTCGTTCTTCGTCAGCCGCATCGACAGCGTGGTCGACAAGCAACTGGACGAGAAGATCGCCCAGGCCAACGATCCCTCGGAGAAGGAGCGGCTGGCGGCGCTCAAGGGCAGGATCGCCATCGCCAACGCCAAGATGGCGTATCAGGATTACAAGCGGCTGTTCGCAGGCGCGCGCTGGGAGCGGCTGGCCGAGCAAGGCGCCAAGCCGCAGCGGCTGCTCTGGGCCTCCACAGGTACCAAGAACAAGGATTACAGCGATGTCCTCTATGTCGAGGAGCTGATCGGGCCGAACACCGTCAACACTGTGCCGCCGGCCACGCTGGACGCCTTCCGCGATCACGGAGAGGTGCGCGACAGTCTGGAGGAAGACGTCGATGCCGCCCAGGCCGCCCTGGAGCATCTGGCGAAGACCGGCATCTCGCTCGACGACATCACCGCAGATCTCGTGGTCGACGGCGTCAGGCAGTTCGCGGACGCCGCCGACAAGCTCTACGGCGCGGTTGCGCACAAGCGCGCCGTCGTGCTGGGGACAGGACTTGGGCAGCAGACGATCGCCGTTGCTGCTGATCTCGAGAAGAAGGTCGCCTCCGCTACCGAGGACTGGCGCAAGGACGCCAGGATCCGCCGGCTCTGGTATAAGGATGCGACCGTCTGGACCGGCCATGACGAGCACAAATGGCTGGGCTGGCTGACCAGCGCGGAGAAAGCCGATATCGGCGATTATGAGGACTATGCGCAGCGGGTGAAGGGACAGAAGTTTTCCGACGCCGTGGTCCTCGGCATGGGCGGCTCCAGCCTCGGGCCGGAAGTGCTCGCCGAGACGTTCCCGCGCAGGGCCGGCTTCCCCAGGCTGCACGTACTCGATTCCACCGACCCCGCGCAGGTGCGCGCGATGGAGAAGGCGATCGACATCACCCGTACGGTGTTCATCGTCTCCTCGAAGTCGGGCGGCACCACCGAGCCGAACGCGATGAAGGACTACTTCTTCGCGCGCGTCTCCGAGGCGATCGGGCCGAAGAAGGCCGGCCATCGCTTCATTGCCGTGACCGATCCCGGCTCGTCGCTGGAGAAGGCGGCCAAGGCGCAAGGCTTCGCCCGCATCTTCCACGGCGAGCCGACCATCGGCGGCCGCTATTCGGTGCTGTCGCCGTTCGGCCTGGTGCCGGCCGCCACCGCCGGCATCGACGTGCGCAGGCTGATTACGCAGGCGCTGTCAATGGTGCGCTCCTGCGGGCCCGACGTGCCGCCGCTGCAGAACCCGGGCGTTCAGCTCGGCTTGGCGATGGGTCTCGCCGGCCTCGAAGGCCGCGACAAGATAACGATCTTCGCCTCGCCCAAGATCGCCGATTTCGGTGCCTGGGCCGAGCAGTTGATCGCGGAGTCCACGGGCAAGGAAGGCAAGGGCCTCATCCCGATCGATGGCGAGCCAGTCGCCTCGCCCGAGGTCTACGGTCATGATCGCTTCTTCATCGACATCAGGATCGGCGGCGACGACGTGGCCGGCCATGATGCAAAGCTCGCCGCGCTCGAGGAGGCCGGCCATCCGGTCGTGCGCATCGTCATGAAGTCGATCGACCAGCTCGGCCAGGAATTCTTCCGCTTCGAAATGGCGACCGCCGTTGCCGGCGCCGTGCTCGGCATCAACCCGTTCGACCAGCCCGACGTCGAATCGGCCAAGATCAAGACCCGCGAACTGACGGCGGCGTTCGAGCAGAGCGGCGCGCTGCCGGCCGAGGAGCCGGTGGTCTCGATCAAGGGCTGCGAGCTCTACACGGATGCACAGAACGTCGAGAGCCTGCGCGAGCATGGCGCCGACGGCACGCTCGCGTCCTGGCTGAAGGCGCATCTCGGCCGCGCCGGCGACGGCGACTACATCGCCCTGCTCGGCTATATCGACCACAACGCAGGCAATATCGACACGCTGCAGCGGATCCGGCTGAGGCTGCGCGATGCCAAGCACCTCGCCACCTGCGCCGAGTTCGGTCCGCGCTTCCTGCACTCGACCGGCCAGGCCTACAAGGGCGGTCCGGACAGCGGCGTGTTTCTCCAGATCACGGCCGACGATGCCCAGGATCTGCCGATCCCCGGGCAGAAGGCGAGCTTCGGCGTGATCAAGGCGGCGCAGGCGCGCGGCGACTTCGACGTACTCACCGAGCGCGGGCGTAGGGCTCTTCGGGTCCATCTCAAGGGCAATCTGAAATCGGGCCTGAAGATGCTCGACAGCGCGATCAGTGAAGCGCTGAGCTAGGAAGGGCATCGTCGATGCAATTGGGAATGATCGGTCTCGGGCGGATGGGCGGCAACATCGTGCGCCGCCTGATGCGCGCCGGACACGCCTGCGTGGTCTATGATCGCGACGCAAAGGCCGTCGCCGCGCTGGTTTCCGAGGGCGCCACCGGCGCCGCGAGCCTCGAGGAGTTCGTCGGCAAACTCGCCCTCCCGCGGCACGCCTGGATCATGCTGCCAGCCGGCAAGATCACGGAAGCCACCGTCGAGCAGCTCACCAAGCTGATGAGCCGAGACGACGTCGTCATCGACGGCGGCAACAGTTTCTGGCAGGATGACGTCCGCCGCGGCAAGGCGCTCAAGGAGCGCGGTCTGCACTACGTCGACGTCGGCACCTCCGGCGGAGTCTGGGGCCTCGACCGCGGCTACTGCATGATGATCGGCGGCGACAAGCCGGTCGTCGACCGGCTCGATCCGATCTTCGCGACGCTAGCGCCAGGCATCGGCGACATCCCGCGCACACCGGGCCGTGACGGCCGCGACCCGCGCGTCGAACAGGGCTACATCCATGCGGGGCCGACTGGCGCCGGCCATTTCGTCAAGATGATCCACAACGGCATCGAATATGGCCTGATGCAGGCCTATGCCGAGGGCTTCGACATCCTCAGGAATGCGAACAGCGCGGCGCTGCCCGAGGCGCATCGCTTCGACTTCGATCTCGCTGACATCGCCGAGGTGTGGCGCCGCGGCAGCGTCATTCCGTCCTGGCTGCTCGACCTCACCGCCAGCGCGCTCGCGCGGCAGCCCGGTCTGGAGAAATATTCCGGCTATGTCGAGGATTCCGGCGAGGGCCGCTGGACCGTGAATGCGGCGATCGACGAAGCGGTGCCGGCCGAGGTGTTGACCGCCGCCTTGTTCGCCCGTTTCCGCTCGCGCCAGGAGCACACCTTCGCGGAAAAGATTCTCTCGGCGATGCGCGAAGGCTTTGGCGGGCACAAGGAGCCTGAACAGCACCCAGACCCGGCGCGCCAGAGCGCGCCCGAGATCGTCAAGCCCAGGGACGACCGCGCGTGACCCCGCTGCATCCGCACCAGCCGCAACATCAGAAGCCTGACGCTTGCGCCTTCGTGATCTTCGGTGTGACCGGCGATCTGACCCATCGGCTCGTCTTGCCATCGCTTTACAATCTCGCGGCCAATCATCTGCTGCCGGACAGGTTCTGCATCGTCGGCATTGCCCGCAAGGGCACGTCGAGCGAGCAACTGCGCGACAATCTCATGGAAGGCCTACGCAAATACGCCACACGCCCGATCGAGGATGAGATCGCGCAGCGCCTGTTGCAATGCGTGACTGCGATTGAGGCCGATCCGAAGGAGCCGGAAAGCTTCGATCAGTTGAAGGCGAAGCTGGAAAAGCTGGAAGCCGCGCGGGAGACCCACGGCAATCGGCTGTTCTATCTCGCGACGCCGCCGAGCGCCTTTGCGCCGATCGCGCAACAGCTCGGGCGCGTCGGGTTGCTGCGCGAGGACGGCAAGGCTTGGCGCCGCCTCGTGGTGGAAAAGCCGTTCGGCACCGACCTCGCCTCGGCCAAGAAGCTGAACGACGAGCTTCTGCAGCTCGTGACCGAGCACCAGATCTACCGGATCGATCATTACCTCGGCAAGGAGACGGTGCAGAACATCCTGGTGCTGCGTTTCGCCAATGGCATGTTCGAGCCGATCTGGAACAGGCATCACATCGACCACGTGCAGATCACCGTCGAGGAGAAGCTCGG
The DNA here is from genome assembly GCF_032485115.1 of Bradyrhizobium sp. SZCCHNRI2009. Classification (NCBI taxonomy): domain Bacteria; kingdom Pseudomonadati; phylum Pseudomonadota; class Alphaproteobacteria; order Hyphomicrobiales; family Nitrobacteraceae; genus Bradyrhizobium; species Bradyrhizobium sp. SZCCHNRI2009. The sequence continues at coordinate 458,837 of NZ_JAUEUH010000006.1, read as the reverse complement.
CGTCGGCACGCGCGGCAGCTTCTACGACGCGACCGGCGCGCTGCGCGACATGGTCCCCAACCATCTCTTCCAATTGCTGTCGCTGGTGGCGATGGAGCCGCCGGCACGGTTCGATGCGCATACCGTCCGCTCCGAGAAGGCGGAGGTGCTGTCGGCGATCCAGCCGTTGAGCGAACGGGAGGCGCTGCTCAATTCGGTGCGCGGCCAGTACACGGCTGGCATGATCGGCGACGCCGAGCTGCCCGACTATCTGAGGAGCAAGGACGTCCGCCCCAACAGCACCACCGAGACCTATGCCGCCTTCAAGCTCACGATCGACAATTGGCGCTGGGCCGGCGTTCCGTTCTATCTGCGCACCGGCAAGGCGCTCGGCGCCAAGCGCACCGAGGTCGCGATCAAGTTCCGCCAGGCGCCGTTCGCGATGTTCAGTTGCACGCCGATCGAGACCTTGGCCGAGAACTATCTGGTCATCGGCATCGAGCCGACCCAGAGCATCACGCTGCAGTTCAACACCAAGGTGCCCGGCCCCACCATCCGCACCGATGGCGTGCAGATGAAGTTCAATTACAAGGACTATTTCCAGGCCGAGCCCGCCACCGGCTACGAGACGCTGATCTATGACTGCATGATCGGCGACAACATCCTGTTCCAGCGCGCCGACAGCGTCGAGGCCGGCTGGAAGGCCGTCGAGCCGTTCATCGGGGCGTGGAAGAAGGCCGGCCGCGATGGCCTGCATTCCTACGCGGCCGGCAGCGAGGGACCTGAGGCGGCGGCCGATCTCCTGGCCCGCGACGGCCGCAGCTGGCGCAAGCTGATTTAGCCGTGGCCGGGCCGCAGAACCGCAAACTCGTGCGAGTCGCGGACCAGGCGACGATGGCGAGGGTCGCGGCCGAACATCTCCTGGCCCGCATCGACGCAAATCCGGGGACCATAGCCGTCTGCCTCACCGGGGGATCGAGCCCGAGGCAGCTTTATCAGCTGCTGGCGACGGACGCCTATCGCGAGCGGATTGCATGGCCGCGCGTGCACTGGTTCATCGGCGACGAGCGCTATGTTCCGGCCGGAGATCCCCTGCACAACATGACCATGGCCCGCCACGCGTTCCTCGATGCCTGCGCGCCGGCCGCCAACATCCACCCGATCGCGACCGATAGGTCGGACCCGGAGGCCAGTGCCCGCGACTATCAGCGCACGCTGGAAGCGTTCTACGGCGCCGGGCGGCTCGCCCCCGCGCGGCCGCTGTTCGACCTTGTGCTGCTCGGCATCGGCCCCGACGGCCATGTCGCGTCGCTATTCCCCGGTTTTCCCGCCGTTGATGTCGCCGATCGCTGGGTCGTCGGCGTCGACAAGGCTCACGTCGCTCCCTTCGTGCCGCGGATCAGCCTGACCTTGCCTGCGCTCGCCTCCTGCCGAACCATGCTGTTTGAGATCGCCGGTACCGACAAGCGCGCGATCATGACGCGGGTGCTGGCCGGTGAGGACCTGCCGGCCAATCGCGCCCGCTCAAATCGGGAGACGATCCTGCTCATCGACAGCGAGGCCTGGCCGGAGGGGCGAAGTGGCGACATCTGACCTGCCCCATGCGCTCGTCATCATGGGCGTGTCCGGCTCCGGCAAGAGCACGATCGGGAAAACATTGGGGCAACGCCTCGGCTGGCGCTTCGAGGATGGCGACAGCTTTCACCCGCCCGCAAACGTCGCCAAGATGAGCGCCGGCCACCCGCTCACGGACGAGGATCGCTGGCCCTGGCTGCAGGCGATTGCCCAGGAGATCGCGCGTTGCCGTACTGCGGGCCAGCACATCATCATCGCCTGCTCTGCACTCAAGAAGGCCTATCGCGATATCCTGGTCGGCGGCTGTAACGATGTCCGCATGGTCTATCTCCAAGGCAGTCAGGAGCTGATCGGCAGACGGATGAGCCATCGCAAGGGGCACTTCATGCCGCCGGGCCTGCTCGCCAGCCAATTCGCCACCCTGGAACCACCTGACGCCGCCGAGCGTCCCATTACAGTCTCGGTCGACGCGCCAGTCGCGGCGATCGTGGACGACATCATGCAACAGCTTCACGCCGGTCGGGGCTGCGCCTGACCCGCGAACAGGAAGGGCTCATGACCCGCATCGCTCTCGTCGTATCCGACGTCGACGGCACGCTGCTGACCAAGGACAAGGTTCTGACCGAGCGGGCCGCGAAGGTGGCGCGACGGCTGCACGAATGTGGCGTCGCCTTCACGCTCACCTCGAGCCGCCCAGCGATCGGAATGCGCTTTCTGATCGAGCCGCTGCAGATCAGCCTTCCGGTCGGCCCCTTCAACGGCAGCTCGATCATCGGCGCTGACATGCGCCCGCTCGAGCAGAGCCTGATCCCGCCCGCGGCCGCCGCGCGCTGCGTCGATCTTCTCCAACAATCCAGGGTCGACATCTGGGTCTTCACCAATGATGCCTGGCTGACGCGCAATCCGGACGGCGAGTACGTCCCGAACGAGCGGCGCGCGATACGCGCGGAGCCGACGATCGTCGACGATTTCTCCCCCTATCTGTCGAACGCCTGCAAGATCGTCGGCGCCAGCAGCGATTTCGAGCTGCTGGCGCACTGCGAGAGCCAGATGCAGCAGACGCTGGGGACCGAGGCGACGGCGGTCCGCTCGCAGAGCTACTATCTCGACATCACTCCGCCCGGGCGCAACAAGGGCACCTTCGTCACGGCGATGGCCAAGCGGCTCGGCGTTCCGCTCGACCAGGTCGCGACCATCGGCGACATGCACAATGATGTCGCGATGTTCGAGGTGAGCGGATTGTCGATCGCCATGGGCAATGCCAGCGACGAGGTGAAGAGCAAAGCCAAGCGCATCACCACGTCCAATCAGGACGAAGGCTTTGCCAATGCCATGGAGATGATCCTGGCGGAAAACGCGCAAGGCTCATCCGCAAGCTGACGCGCGGCAGCTCAGGCTCCCGACCGCTGCCTTGCGGGTTTGTCGCTGGCCTTCTTGGCGCTGCTCAGATTTTGCGCCGTGTTGATCAGCGCGATATGGGTCAGCGCCTGGGGAAAGTTGCCGGTCTGCCGCCGTGCCTCGGTGTCGTATTCTTCGGCCAGCAGTCCAACGTCGTTGGCGATGTTCACCACGCGGCGGAACAGCGTCTCGGCCTTCTCCGTATCGCCCGCCAGGACATGGGCGTCGGCCAGCCACAGCGTGCAGGCCAGGAACGCGCCTTCGATCGGCTGCTGCTCGTCCGGCGGGACCTCGCGCGGATCGTGCCGGAGCACGAAGCCGTCCCGCAGCAGATGCTCCTCAATCGCGTCGACCGTGCCGCGAATGCGCGAATCGGAGCACGGCAGGAAGCCGACCGCCGGCAACAGCAGCAGGCTGGCATCGAGCAGCCGCGAGCCATAGGACTCGACGAAGCTGCCGAGGCTTTCGTCGTAGCCCTTGGCGCAGACATCGTGATGAATCGTCTCGCGCAGCCGCCGCCAGCGCTCCAGCGGCGCCTTGAACCCGAATTTCTCCGCGCTCTTGATCGCGCGATCGAACGCCACCCAGGTCATCACCTTGGAGAACACGTAGTGACGGCCATCGCCGCGGCGTTCCCAGATGCCGTGGTCGGGCTGGTCCCAGACGTCGGTGAGATGGTCGAGCACCGCGCATTCCAGGTCCCAGGTGCCGTCGTCCAGCTTGAGCTTGGTCATGCGGGCCTGATGGAAGGCATCCATCAGCTCGCCGTAGACGTCGAGCTGGAGCTGCGCATGCGCGGCATTGCCGATCCGCACCGGCTGGGCACCCTCGTAGCCCGGCAGCCACTCGGCCTCCCACTCCATCAGCCGCCGCTGGCCCATGATGCCATACATGATCTGCATGTAGGCGGGAGCGCCCGCCGCGGCGCGCAGCAGCCAGTTGTGCCAGGCCAGCGCTTCCTCGGTGTAACCCGAGTTCATCAACGCGAGCAGCGTGAACGTCGCGTCACGCAGCCAGCAGAATCGGTAGTCCCAGTTGCGCCGGCCGCCGAGCTTCTCCGGCAGCGAGGTGGTCGGCGCCGCGACGATGCCGCCGGTCGGCGCGTAGGTGAGCGCCTTCAAGGTGATCAGCGAGCGCATCACGAGTGCGCGATGCTCGCCCTGATGGGTGCAGCGCCGCGACCAGTCGGCCCAGAACGTTTCGGTGTCATCCAGCGCCTGATCCGGATCGATCGCCTTGGGCGCCGGCAGATGCGACGGACCGTAGGTGAGCACGAAAGGCACGGTTTCGCCGGCAGCGACCTCGAACTCCGCCACCGTGGTCATGTCCGCGCCGCGGGTCGCGACGGGCGTATGCAGCACCGCCATGTCCTGGCCGCAGATGGCGAGCAGCGCGGAGCGATCCTCGGAACGCTTGACCCAGGGAATCTCGATGCCGAACCCGAAGCGGATGATCAGCTCCATCCGCATGGCGACCCGGCCGGAGACGCCGCGGACCAGCCGAACGACATCGGAGGCCCTGCCCCGCGGCGGCATGAAATCGATCATCTCGACGGTGCCGGTCGCAGTTTCGTATCGCGTCTCGAGGATGAGGCTGTCGCCGCGATAACGTCGAGACGTCGATCGGACGTCGCCGCGCGGCTCGATCAGCCAGCGGCCGTGGCTGCGATCACCCAGCAGGCCGGCGAAACAGGCGTCGGAATCGAACGCCGGCCAGCACAGCCAGTCGATCGACCCGTTCCGGCTCACCAGGGCAGCCGTCTCACAATCGCCAATCAGGGCGTAGTCTTCGATCCTGCAGGACATTTGGCATCCGCGTGCAACTGCCCCCCGCAATCCCCCCGTTCTAAACGCCGGCCGGGCTGATCCGTTCGGCGGTCGCCGCCTTCAACGCCGCGACGCTGGTCGCACCGGCGATGTCCTCGAGCTTGATCGGCATCTTGCGGCGCCAATTCGGATGCTCGTCGATCGTGCCGGGAATATTGGGCTGATCGACCACCTCCAGCAGATCCTCCAGGGAAATCACCAGCAGCCGGGACCGCGTCCGCGACAGGAAGGCGATCGCTGAGTGGACGTCGTTGGCTTGAATGCCGTGTTGGCGGAGCACCTCGTCCCAGAGCCCCAACGCATCCCAGCGATCCTGGTCGCTTTCACCGGGATCGATGCCCAGCCCGCGTTTGGTCTTGAGATCGCCGAACGAGCGCCAGCCGGCGTAGGTCGAGAGGTCGTGGGTATTCAGCGTCACCAGCGCGTTCGGCGGATAGAAGTCGACATCGCGGAAGCGGCCGTTGTCGTCGCGTTCGAAGATCATCACCTTGTAGGACCACAATCCCCAATCGGCCATCTGTTCGCGAAAGCCCTCCGGCACGGTGCCGAGATCCTCGCCGATGACGATGCATTCATTGGCGACGCTCTCGATGACGGTCGCGGCCAGCAGCGCCTCGAACGGCATCTGCACGTACGCGCCCTGCTTGGCCGGAAATCCGTGCGGCACCAGGTACAGCCGCTTCAAACCGAGCACATGGTCGAGCCGGATCGCGCCGGCATGCCGCATCGACGCCCGAACCATCTCCCGGAACGGCTCGAAATTCTTCAGCGCCAGTCCCGGCGCGTTGAACCCGGCGAGCCCCCAGTTCTGCCCGACCGTGTTCAAGGGATCGGGCGGCGCCCCGACGGAGAGCGTGCGCGAAATGGCGCCCTGCTCGTTCCAGGCATCGAAGCCGTCGGATTGAACGCCGACCGCGACGTCGAGATACAAGCCGACCTTCATTCCCAGCCGATGCGCGAGATCCCGGCAATGGCGCAATTGTCGCTCGGCGAGCCATTGCACATAGGCGATGAACTCGGCCTCCCTCCGGTCGGGTCCGCCGAGCAGCGCCGCGCAGCGCGCAGCATCGGGCTGCCGCCACTCCTCGGGCCAGTCCCACCAGGGCTTCTGGAAGCGATGCCGCAACACCTCGAAGCAGGTGAAGCGGGCCAGCAGCTCGCCACGCTCGGCCCGATAGGCCTTGAACTCCGCAGCGGCCGCGGCGTCGGGCGCAGCCATGAAAGCGTCGAAGGCGGCACGCAGGGCCGGCCATTTCAACGCCGCCACACCCTTGTAGTCCACCAGCTCGGCCTGCCGCAGCGGCTCCAGCACCTTGCTGCCGGGCCCCTTCGCGAAGCCCGGGGCCTGCTCGACATCGACATAGAGCGCATTCAGGAACAGCCGGCTGTTCGGCGCATAAGGGCTGAAATCGCCCGGCCGATCGTCGAACAGCGCATGCAACGGATTGAGGCCGACGCCATCGGCGCCGATTTCGGCGCAAAGCGTGATGAGATTGGCAAGGTCGGTGAAATCGCCCATGCCCCAGTTGCGGCCGGATCGAATGCCGTAGAGCTGGACCGCTAGCAGCCAGACGCGGTCGAAATCACCGGCGAAGGCCTTCGCCGGTGCGACGAGCAGCGGCAGCTCCTCGCGGTACGACGACGCATCCACCAGCTCGAGGCGGTAGCTGCCGACCGGCAGATCACCCGGCCACTCGACCAGGGCCTCGCCGGCGTCTCCCTTCGCGATCTCAGCGTCGCCACGCCTGATGGTCCACCTGACCGGCAGCTTCGCCGCCTCGGTCAGGCGGCTGCGCGCGGGCTGCCCGGAGCGAATCACCACCGCATCGCTCAGCAGCCGATGCGGCGTGGGCCGGGGAAAGGCCTCCACGATGATCTTGAGGGCCGCTTCGTCGGTCACACGACGGTGCCCCTGACCATCGTAGAATTCTGTCAGGATTCCGAGACCATGGGCTTCGCTGTAGAGATCCATTCGGCACGCGATCTGGACGTAACGGCAAGTCGTACGTCGTAAAATTGTTGTGGGACGGCAAGAGGATAAGCCCCTAACGCCGCGGCAAGGCCGTCGTTCCCCGGGGAACAAAACGAGCCTTGCGGCTTTGTAATTTGGGGTCGTCTCGGTTTCTAGCGAACCGGGACGCCGTTTTATTGTCAATGGCATCACCGTGAACAAATTTGCGCACACGTTCGAGAGCGTCGCCCTCAAAGACGCTTTCTCCCCTATTCTGCCCTCTTTTGAGGAGAGCCGCATCTGTCGAGGCCGAGACATCTTTCGAGACGCCTCCGATCGCAGCCGCATCATCATCCTCTCTCCTAGGTGAGGGCCTCATGAACCTGATGTCATCCCTGGATTCGCCCAGCCTGCAGACCGAGCCCGACGGCGACGGTCTCTGGTACAAGGACGCGATCATCTATCAGCTGCACGTCAAGGCGTTCGCCGACAGCAACAATGACGGCGTCGGCGACTTCGCCGGCCTGACCGACAAGCTGGACTATCTGCAGGACCTCGGCATCACCACGCTGTGGCTGTTGCCGTTCTACCCCTCGCCCGGCCGCGACGACGGTTACGACATCGCCGATTACGGCAGCATCAATCCCGATTTCGGGACGATGAAGGAGTTCAAGCGCTTCATCCAGGAAGCCAAGCGGCGCGGCCTGCGGGTGATCACCGAACTCGTCGTCAACCACACCTCCGACCAGCATCACTGGTTCAAGCGCGCCCGGCGCAGCCCGCCCGGCTCCAGCGCCCGCAACTGGTACGTCTGGAGCGACACCGACCAGAAATATCTCGGCACCCGAATCATCTTCACCGATACCGAGAAGTCCAACTGGACCTGGGATCCGGAGGCCGGCCAGTTCTACTGGCACCGCTTCTTCTCGCACCAGCCGGACCTCAACTTCGACAATCCACGCGTGGTCAACGCGATCGTCCAGGTGATGAAGCGCTGGCTCGATGCCGGCGTCGACGGCTTCCGGCTCGACGCCATTCCCTATCTCTGCGAACGCGACGGCACCAACAACGAGAACCTCCCGGAGACGCATGCGATCATCAAGCGCCTGCGTGTCGAGCTCGACAGTTACGCCAAGGATAAGCTGCTGCTGGCCGAGGCCAACCAGTGGCCCGAGGACGTGCAGGAGTATTTCGGCCAGGGCGACGAGTGCCACATGGCCTACCACTTCCCGCTGATGCCGCGCATCTACATGGCGATCGCCCAGGAGGACCGCTTCCCGATCACCGACATCCTGCGCCAGACGCCCGACATTCCCGCGACCTGCCAATGGGCGCTGTTCCTGCGCAATCATGACGAGCTGACCCTGGAGATGGTCACCGACGTCGAGCGCGACTATCTGTGGTCGACCTACGCCAACGATCCGCGTGCGCGCATCAATGTCGGCATCCGCCGCCGCCTCGCGCCGCTGATGGACAACGACCGGCGCAAGATCGAGCTGATGAACTCGCTGCTGATGTCGTTCCCCGGCACGCCGATCATCTATTACGGCGACGAGATCGGGATGGGTGACAACATCTATCTCGGCGACCGCAACGGCGTACGAACGCCGATGCAATGGACGCCCGACCGCAATGGGGGCTTCTCGCGCGCCGACCCGGCGCGGCTCTACGCGCCGATGATCATGGACCCGGTGTACGGCTACGAGGCGGTCAATGTCGAGGCGCAGTCGCGCAGCCTGTCGTCGCTTTTGAACGCCACCAAGAAGCTGATCTCGGTGCGCAAGTCGACGCTGGCCTTCGGCAGGGGCACCATGACCTTCATCCGCCCGGCCAACCGGTCGGTTCTGGCCTATGTCCGCCAATACAAGGACGAGGTCATCCTCTGCGTCGCCAACCTGTCGCGCTCGGCGCAGGCGACCGAGCTCGATCTCTCGCCGTTCAAGGATCGCGTCCCGATCGAAATGCTCGGCCGCTCGCGCTTTCCCGCCATCGGCGAGCTGCCTTACATGATCACGCTCGCGCCCTACGGATTCTACTGGTTCCAGCTCAAGGAGCGCGAGAAGTCGGAGCCCATCATCCAGCGCGCGGTACCGGAGTTCGAGACGCTGGTCGTGCCGCTCGGCTCGACCTGGGTATCGCTGGCTCGCACTCGCAGCGTGTTCGAACGCGACGTTCTGCCCGGTCATCTGGCGCGCGCACGATGGTACCCCGAGCGCTCGGCGGACGCGATCCATCCGACGCTGACCTCGGCGATCCCGTTCTGCGACATCGGCGACAATCGGCCCTGGCTGATCTTCTTCAAGGCCGCCGAGCGCGACGAGAAGCGGCGCTATCTGCTGCCGATGCAGATCGAGTGGGTGCGTTTCGATCGCGATCGCTACAATCCGCAGGCCTTCGCCGCCGTGCGCCAGGGCGCCCGCGAGGGAACGCTGCTCGATGCAGCGACGAGCCCGATCTTTCTTGCGCTGCTCCTGCACAATCTGAAGCAAGCGTTGACGGTCGAGGAAAACGGGGTGCGCCTCGAATTCCGGCCGACGTCGCGGTTTCCCGACAAGCAGATCCGCGAATCGGAGCAGGTGCGCGTGGTCGAGACCGACCGCTGCAGCAGCAAGGCGGTGGTCAACAACGAGTTCTTCATCAAGCTCCGCCGCGAGCTGGAGGCTGGTCCGCACCCGGAGATCGAGATCGGCGGTTTCCTCACGGAGACCGTAGGCTTCGCCAATGTCCCGCCGCTGCTCGGCAGTGTCGAGGTGATCCAGGAGGGCGAGCGGCAGACCGTCGGCTGCGTCCACGGCTTCGTCGAGAACCAGGGCGACGGCTGGACCGTCAGCGCCGCCTATCTCGATCGCTACGTCGACGACCAGCGCGTGTTCGCCGCGAGCGGCGACGAGCGGCAGAGCGAGGAGCTGTCGCCCTATCTGCGCTACATGGCGCAGGCAGGCCGTCGCGTCGGCGAGTTGCATGCGGCGCTCGCCTCGCGCAGCGACATCGTCGATTTCGCACCCGAGCCCACGAACGCAGATCATCTCGATCACTGGATCGACCGGCTGCGCGGCCAGGCTGACCGGATCCTCACGGGCCTGAGCGAGCGCCGCGATCACCTCAAGGATCCGGAACGAGGGCTGGTCGACCAGGTGCTCGCCAGGCGCGGCGAGCTGTCGGAGCGCCTCAGCAGCCTGATCCCGCACCATATCGGCGGCTGCGACATCCGGCTGCATGGCGATTTCCATCTCGGCCAGATCCTCATCGTCAAGGACGATATTTTCATCATCGACTTCGACGGTGACGAGGAGCAGCCGCTTGCGGAGCGTCGGCGCAAGGCGCCGCCGGCGCGCGACATCGCAGGCTTCCTGCGCTCGATCGATTGCTCGGTCCGCGTCGCCCAGGAGCGCGCCCTGAGGGCGAGCCAGGACGATCACGGCCGTATCGCCGCCGCGCTGTCGGAATGGCGCGACCAGGCAGCGACCGCCTTCTTGGCTGGCTATCGCGAGATCAAGGCCAGTCAGCGCCTCTGGCCGGACGATCCGCATACGGCGGAGGCGCTCCTTAACTTTTTCATGCTGGAAAAAGCCCTCGGAGCGCTCGAATATGATCTGGCTCACCGGCCGGACTGGTTGCGCATCGCATTGAGCAACCTGCTTCGCGTCCTGTCCGAGCCAGCATCAGCCAGCGAGTCCTCATGACCCATCTTTCTCCCGAGGCGTTTGCGATCATCGAAGGTCGGCATGCCGACCCGTTTCGCTATCTCGGTCAGCACAATGTCGACGGGCGGGCCGTCGTGCGCGCGTTCCTGCCCGAGGCCTCCCGCGTCGAGGTGGTCGGCGAGCACGGCGACGTCGTCGCGCTGACGCGCATCCATGATGCCGGCCTGTTCACCGGGACCATGCCCTCGCTGCAGCGCTATCGGCTTCGGGCGACATTCGGCGACCACGTCACCGACCTCGAAGATCCTTATCGTTTCCTGCCGATCCTGAGCGACTTCGACCTGCATCTGCTCGGCGAAGGCAATCATGAGCGGCTCTATGACAAGCTCGGCGCGCATCCAATGGTGCTCGACGGCGTCGACGGCGTCGGATTCGTCGTGCTCGCGCCGAACGCGCGTCGCGTCAGCGTGGTCGGCGATTTCAACTTCTGGAATGCGCGGCGCCACCCGATGCGGGTCCGCGGCAACGGCTACTGGGAGCTGTTCATTCCCCGCGCCAGGGCCGGCGACCACTACAAGTTCGACATCATCGGCCCGCAGGGCGAGCACCTGCCGCTGAAATCGGACCCGATGGCCTTCGCGGCCGAGATGCGTCCCAAGACCGCATCGATCGTGGTCGACGAGTCCAGCCTGCCGCGACCTCGGCCCGCGCCGCATGACATCAACAAGCTGAACAGGCCGGTCTCGATCTATGAGGTGCATCTCGGCTCGTGGCGGCGCAAGGACAATAACCAGTGGCTGACCTATCGCGAACTCGCAGAGCAACTGCCGGCCTATGCACGCGACATGGGCTTCACGCACATCGAATTCCTGCCGGTCAGCGAGCATCCGTTCGACGGCTCCTGGGGCTATCAGCCGACCGGCCTGTTCGCGCCGACCAGCCGCTTCGGCAGTCCTGAGGACTTCTGTGCGCTGGTTGATGCGTGCCACCGCGAGGGCCTCGCGGTGTGGCTCGACTGGGTGCCGGGCCATTTCCCGGATGATCCGCACGGCCTCGGCCATTTCGACGGCACCGCGCTGTACGAGCACGCCAACCCGATGCAGGGCCGGCATCTCGACTGGGGCACGCTGATCTACAATTACGGCCGCACCGAAGTCGCCAATTTCCTGCGCTCGAACGCGCTGTTCTGGCTGGAGCGCTACGGCATCGACGGTCTGCGCGTCGACGCCGTAGCCTCGATGCTCTATCTCGACTACAGCCGTCCGTCCGGTGGCTGGATTCCGAACAAATATGGCGGGCGCGAGAACCTCGAGGCCATCGAGTTTCTGCGCCGGACCAATATCGACGTGTTCGGCCATTTCCCGCAGGCGACGACGGCTGCCGAGGAATCCACGGCGTGGCCGCAGGTGTCTCGCCCGGTCGACATGGGCGGGCTCGGTTTCGGTTACAAGTGGAACATGGGCTGGATGCACGACACCTTGCGCTACATCAGCAAGGACCCGATCCACCGCAAATATCACCACGGCGAGATCCTGTTCGGCCTGCACTACGCCTTTTCGGAAAACTTCATCCTGCCGCTGTCGCATGACGAGGTCGTGCACGGCAAGCGCTCCATCCTTGGCCGGATGCCGGGCGACGACTGGCAGCGTTTTGCCAACCTGCGCGCCTATTACAGCTTCATGTTCGGGCATCCCGGCAAGAAGCTCCTGTTCATGGGCTGCGAGCTCGCCCAGGAGCGCGAGTGGAATCACGATGCCTCGCTCGACTGGCATCTGCTCGGCGACGCCAAATATGCCGGCATCCAGGCCCTGATCCGCGACCTCAACCACCTCTACCGCAACGTGCCGGCGCTGCATGAGCGGGACTGCGAGCCGGACGGCTTCGAGTGGTTGACGACCGACGACTCCGACCGAAACGTCTTCGCCTGGGTGCGCAAGGGCTTCGATGAGCACGCGCGCTGCGTCGTCGTCGTGAACTTTTCGCCCAACGTGTATTACAATTACCGGGTCCGCGTGCCGTTCGGCGGCAGATGGAGGGAAGCTTTCAATTCCGACTCCCTGCATTATGGCGGCAGCAATGTCGGCAACGTCGGCCAGGTCCATGCCTCTGAAGAACACCAGCTCAACCTCATCCTCCCGCCCATGGCAGCGGTATTTCTCCTCCCGGAAGCCTGACGCAATGCGCCTGGCCGCTGGAAGCCACGCCCGTCTCGGAGCAACCTGGGACGGGCGGGGGACCAATTTTGCCCTGTTCTCCGCCAATGCCGAGAAGGTCGAGCTCTGCCTGTTCGACAGCCAGGGCCGGCGCGAGATCGAGCGCATCGAACTGCCGGAGCGGACGGAGGATGTCTGGCACGGCTATCTCAACGATGTCTCGCCGGGGCAGCTCTATGGCTACCGTGTCTACGGTCCTTACGAGCCGGAGCAGGGCCACCGCTTCAATGCCAACAAGCTGCTGCTCGACCCCTATGCCAAGCGGCTCGCCGGCCGGCTGGTCTGGAGCGACGCCCATTTCGCCTACCGCGCCGGCTCGCCGCGCGAGGATCTCTCGTTCGACCGGCGCGACAACGCCCGCGGCATGCCCAAGGCTGTCGTCATCGACGAGACCTTCAACTGGGGCCGGCGCGAAATGCGGCCGCAGATCCCGTGGGAGGACACGATCATCTACGAGGCCCATGTCAAGGGCCTGACCAACAAGCGCGACGACGTCCCACCCAATCTGCGCGGCACCTATGGCGGGCTGTCGTCGCCGGCGATGATCAAGCATCTGAAGCGGCTCGGCGTCACGACGATCGAGCTGCTTCCCATCCACGCCTTCATCGACGACCGCATGCTGGTCGAGAAGAAGCTGGTCAACTACTGGGGCTACAACACGATCTCGTTCTTCGCGCCGGAGCTTCGCTACGCGCAGGACAATCCGCTCGATGCCTTCCGGACGACGGTGGCAAGGCTGCACGATGCCGGCATAGAGGTCATGCTCGACGTCGTCTACAACCATACCGCCGAGGGCAACCATCTCGGACCCACCCTGTGCTATCGCGGCATCGACAACGCGTCCTACTACTGGCTGAAGCCCGACAATCCGCGCTTCTACGACGACTTCACCGGCTGCGGCTCGTCCGTTAACCTGACGCATCCGCGTGTGCTCCAGATGGTGATGGACTCGCTGCGCTACTGGGTCGAGGTCTGCCACGTCGACGGCTTCCGCTTCGACCTTGCCACCACCCTGGCGCGCGAGAAGCACGGCTTCGACCGGCGCAGCGGCTTTCTCACCGCGATCCGCCAGGACCCGGTACTGGCGAGCGTCAAGCTGGTCGCAGAGCCCTGGGACGTCGGTCTCGGCGGCTATCAGGTCGGCGCATTTCCCTCGCAATGGTCCGAATGGAACGACCGCTATCGTAGCGCCATGCGTCGCTACTGGAGCGGCGAAGGCAGCCTGATCGGCGAGGTGTCGAGCCGCATGACCGGCTCGTCCGACATCTTCAACCATGACGGCCGCACCCAGCGCGCCAGCGTCAATCACGTCACCGTCCATGACGGGTTCACGCTGGCCGATCTCTTCAGCTACAACAGCAAGCACAATGAAGCGAACGGCGAGGACAATCGCGACGGCTCCAACGACAACCACAGCAACAATTTCGGTCATGAGGGGCCGACCGACGACGTGACGATCACGGCGCTGCGGCGGCAGTCGCGCAAGAACCAGCTCGCCTGTCTGTTCCTCGCACAGGGCCTGCCGCTGCTGCTCGCAGGCGACGAGGTCGGCAACTCGCAGCATGGCAACAACAACGCCTATTGCCAGGACAACGAGGTCGGCTGGGTGGACTGGAGCGGCATGGGCCGCGAGGGCGATGATCTCATCGACTTCATCGCGCACATGACCGAGCTGCGCCGCCGCTTCGGCCAGATTCGCGCGCGCCGCTGGCTCGATGGCCGCCGCCCGGACGGCAGCTTCGGCGTGCTGTGGCTGACGCCTTCGGCGGAGGAGATGACGCAAACCGACTGGACCTTTCCTGACGGACGATTTCTCGCCTATGTGCTCGCTCCGGTGGAACAGGAACAGGCTCCGATCTTTATCGTTCTGAACGCGGCCCCCGAAGAGATCGGATTCAAATTGCCCAAGCTTGCCGAGTACAAGACGTGGCAACAGGTCCTGAACACCACCGAAGCCCAGCAGACGCCGATCGATTTCGCGTCCGGTGCGGACCTCAAGGCCCCGTCCCGCTCCGTGCTGGCGTATGCGGGCCAGTCATGAACGGCCGTCAATTCGGACCTCGGCTCACGCAGGACGGCACGACGTTCCGGCTGTGGGCGCCTGCCGCCAGGCGCGTCGATCTGATCCTCGACGTCAAGCATGAGATGCAACGCGGGGATGGCGGTTGGTATTCGCTCGACGTCGCCGGCGCCGGCGCCGGCACGCGGTATAAGTTCCGTATTGACGATGAGCTCGACGTTCCAGATCCCGGCTCGGATTTCCAGCCGGAGGATGTCTCCGGCCCGAGCGAAATCATCGACCACCGTGCCTACACCTGGCGCTCCGAAAACTGGCGCGGTCGTCCATGGCAGGATGCCGTGTTCCTCGAAAGCCATGTCGGCACCTTCACGACGGAAGGCACCTACCGCGCAATGATCGACAAGCTCGATCATCTCGTCGAGACCGGCATCACCGCGCTCGAACTGATGCCGCTGGCGGACTTCGCCGGCTCCCGCAACTGGGGCTATGACGGCGTGCTGCTCTACGCCCCGGACAGCGTCTATGGGCGTCCCGATGATCTGCGCGCGCTGATCGACGAGGCGCATCTGCGTGGCATCATGGTGTTTCTCGACGTCGTCTACAATCACTTCGGCCCGGAGGGAAACTACATCGGCCGCTATGCGCCGACCTTCTTCACCGACGCGCATACGCCGTGGGGCAGCGCGATCGACTACCGGCGCTCCGAAGTGCGCGCCTTCGCGATTCAGAACGCGTTGCATTGGCTGACGGATTATCGCTTCGACGGCCTGCGCTTCGACGCCGTGAATCACATCCTGTCCAACGAGGGTGAGATCCCGATGCTGCACGATCTCAGCGCCGCCGTGGGCAAGCTGGTCGAAGCAACCGGGCGGCACATCCATCTCGTGCTCGAAAACGGCGACAACCGCGCCAGCATGCTGGATTCCGCAGAGGAGCCGCCGCGCGGCAAATTCCGCGCGCAGTGGAACGACGACTATCATCACGCCTGGCACGTGATCCTGACCGGCGAGAGCGGCGGCTATTACGGCGACTACCAGCAGGCGCCGCGCCGCGATCTCGCTCGCGCGCTCGCCTCCGGCTTCGTCTACCAAGGCGAACCGGCGGCATTCTGGGGCGGCGATCCGCGGGGCGAGCCGAGCGGTCATCTGGCCCCCGGCGCGTTCGTCAACTTCCTGCAGAACCACGACCAGATCGGCAACCGCGTGTTCGGCGACCGCCTGGAGGCGCTGGCGTCGCCGGAAGGGATCGCGGCGGCACTCGCGGTGACGCTGCTCGCGCCCACCGTCCCGATGCTGTACATGGGCGAGGAATGGGGCTCGAAGCAGCCGTTCCCGTTCTTCTGCGACTTCCAGGGCGACCTCGCGCATGCCGTGCGCAACGGACGCCGCAGGGAGTATGAGTGGGCGTACGCCAAATATGGCGACGAGGTTCCCGATCCGCTCGACATCGAAACCTTCAAGTCCGCAATCATCGACTGGGACTCCCGCAATGAGTCGCCGGGGCGCGAGCGTCTCGCGCTGGTGCGCGCGCTCCTTGCGGTGCGTCACAAGGAGGTGGCGCCGCGGCTTCCGGGAGCGAAATTCGGCGAGGCGGACGTGACCGATGACGGTCGCCTGAGCGCGCGTTGGCTGATGGGCGATGGCAGCCGGCTAAATCTGCTTGCCAACGTCTCCGACAAGGAGCTCGCGGCTTCGCCGACCGGCGTCCCGGGCACCCCGATCTGGGGCGACACGCCTGGAGACCGCCTGCCGCCGTGGTCGGTGTTCTGGAGCATCGGGGGATAGCATGCCTCCGGCCATTCCCCTCGCGACCTATCGCCTGCAGCTCACGGGTGATTTCAACTTCGAATCGGCCGCGCGCGTCGTGCCGTATCTGAAGGCGCTCGGGATCAGCCACGTCTACGCTTCGCCCTTCATGACGGCGCGGAAGGGCTCGACGCATGGCTACGACATCACCGATCATTCCAAGCTCAATCCCGAGCTCGGCGGCGAGGACGGCTTTGCGAAACTGTGCGCGGCGCTGAAGCAGCACGATCTCGGCCTCATCCTCGACTTCGTGCCGAACCATGTCGGCGTGCATTTCGACGACAATCCATGGTGGCTCGACGTGCTCGAATGGGGCCAGGCTTCGCCGCACGCCGCCTCGTTCGACATCGACTGGGACCAGTTGCCGTACCGCGCGCGCGGCGGCGTGCTGCTGCCGATCATCGGCACCTCCTACGGCCACGCGCTCGAACATGGCGACATCGAGCTACGCTACGACCCGGACGAAGGCTCGTTCTCCTGCTGGTACTTCGAACATCGGCTGCCGATCGCGCCCGAGCGCTATGGCGAGGTATTGCGCATCATCGTCAAGGAGGCCGGTGAGGAGAGCAGCGAGGCCGGCAAGGCGATCCTCGACCTGGCGTCGCGCTATCGCGGCTTGCGCCATCCGAACCGCAAGGAAGCGCCGGCGTTCAAGGCGGCCCTCAAGGCCATTCCCGGCGCGGCCGACGTCATTGCCCAGGGGATCGCGGCCTATAAGGCCGGCCCCGACCGTGGTGCGCAGACGCTCGCTCTGCATCATCTGCTGGAGCGACAGCACTACAAGCTCGGCCATTGGCGGCTTGCGTCCAGCGACATCAACTACCGCCGCTTCTTCGACGTCAACACGCTGGCGGGCCTGCGCGTCGAGGACGCCGGCACGTTCAAGGCGATCCACCGGCTGGTCAAGAAGCTGATCGCGGATGGTCAGTTGCAGGGTCTGCGGCTCGACCATATCGATGGCCTGCGCGATCCCGCACAATATTTTCAGCGCCTGCGCCGGCTGATCCGCGACGCTCGGGGGCCCGCAGCCGGGCCGTTCTACGTCGTCATCGAGAAGATTCTCTGCGAGCACGAGAAGCTGCCGGGTTTTGCCGGCGTGCACGGCACCACCGGCTACGAGTGGATGAACGTCATCACCCAGGTCCTGATCGACGGCAAAGGTCTGGAGCCCTTGGACGAGATCTGGCGCCAGATCAGCAACAAGCCGCCGAAGCTCGCGCCTGTGATCAAGGAGGCCAAGCGGCGCGTGCTGGAGACGCTGCTGACCAGCGAATTCACCGTGCTGACCCGCCTGCTGGCGCGCATCGCCAACGGCCACTACTCGACGCGCGACTATTCGGAAGACATCCTGCGCCAGGCGCTCGAGCTGTATGTTCTTCACTTCCCGGTCTATCGCACCTATCTCACCACAGCCGGCCCGACCGAGACCGACCGCAAGCTGATCGACCACGCCATCGCAGGCGCCCGGGCCGAATGGTTCGCCTCCGACGGCTCGATCTTCGAGTTCCTGCGCGATGCGCTGACCATGGATCTCATCAAGCGCGACCGCAGCACCAACCACAGCGTCCCGCGTGTGCGCCGCTTCGCCCTCAAGGTGCAGCAGTTCACCGGGCCGATGATGGCGAAGTCGCTGGAGGACACCGCCTTCTACCGCTTCCACCGACTGCTCGCGCTCAACGAGGTCGGTGGCGATCCAGCGGCGCATGCTCTGGCGATCGCCGACTTCCACAAGCTGATGCGGGACCGCGGCAGGCATTGGCCGCACGGCATGACCGCCACTGCTACCCACGACACCAAGCGCGGCGAGGATGCGCGCACGCGGCTCGCCGCCATCACCGAGCTGCCCAACGATTGGACGTCCGCAATGGCGCGCTGGAAGACCTTGAACGCGCCGCACGTCATCACGGATGGCAAGATGCGCGCGCCCTCGGCGGCGTTCGAATACATGCTGTATCAGACACTCGTCGGCATCTGGCCGGCAAGCGGCACCGATGGCACCCTGCCCGAGCGGTTGCAGGCCTATGCGCTGAAGGCCGCGCGCGAGGGCAAGGAGGAGACCAGCTGGCTCAATCCGAACGAGGCCTATGAGAACGGCCTGCGCGCCTTCATCGACCGCATCCTGGATCGCGAGCGCTCGCCCGAGTTCCTGCAGTCGCTGGAGACGCTTTCCAGGCGACTCGCTTTGCTCGGCGCGCTGAACTCGCTGACCCAGCTCACGCTGAAGGCGACGATGCCCGGCGTGCCGGATTTCTATCAGGGCACCGAGTTCTGGGACCTTTCGATGGTCGATCCCGACAACCGCCGCCCGGTCGATTTCGCCGCGCGTGAGCATGCGCTGCGTGCGTGCGAGACTCCCGACTGGGCCCACCTCGCGGACCAATGGCCGGACGGCCGCATCAAGCTCGCCTGGACGCGGGAGCTGCTGAAGCTTCGCAACCAGATGCCCGCCGTGTTCACCGACGGCTCCTACGAGCCGCTCGAGGTGAGCGGACGTCATGCCGATCACGTCATTGCCTTCGCACGGCGGCGTGGGCGCGACGCCGTCGTCGTCGTCACCGTGCGCAACTTTGCACCCTTCACCGACGGTGGCCGGGTGTGGCCCCACGCAGATGGTTTCGAAGCCGAGGTTCATGCCCGCGGCTACATACCGGCGGACATGCAGGACGGCATCCTGGCGGTGTCCTCCATCTTCACGCATTTGCCTGCAGCGGCGATCCCGGCGCGGACCGACGCGGCAGCCCACCCGCCTGGTCGACGTCGGACAGCAGCGGCGCCGACCTGATCAGCTCTTCTTCGTCAACAGCAGCTGGCCGCGGCTGCGGATCGCGGATTGCGCCGCCTCGGCAAAGCGCTGCAGCAGCCAGGGCAGCACGACCTCGACACGCACGTGATCGTCGGCGACGTCGACATGGCCCGACGCCGCCTGACCGAGCGCGCGAACGCGAAAGATCATCTTGTCGCCCTCCCAGCGCTCTTCGTCGACCTTCAGGACCGGAACGCTGGTCGCGGCGCGGCTGAGACCGGCCTGGAGCCGGCGCACGGCCTCGTCCTTGCCGAGGCGATGCGGAATGGAAACGACAAGCGGTCTTGACATCGCGATCTCCTGACTAACAACCCTCTCTACGTAGTCATCGGTGGCTACGACCGCAAAGACACACGCTGCATTTTACTTGTTCCCACGCGGAACTTTCGAAGTTCCAACCAGTTTCCTCGGCGAAGGCAGAGCACGTTGTCGCCCCGCTGCCGGGCACTGGAGGGAAGCACATGTCCATCGGAACTATCATCCTCATCATTCTCATCATCGCCCTGCTCGGCGGCTTTTCCGGCATCGGCGGCGGTCCGTTCTACGGCACCGGCTACTACGGCGGCGGCGGCCTCGGCCTGATCATCGTCATCGTGCTGATTCTCGTCCTGCTCGGACGCATCTGATCCGATCGATCTCATAGCCATCCAACTGATCAGCTCGGGCCGACGTGGCCGCGCCACGTCGGCCTGGCCTTGATTGCGCCCCCGCATCGCATCCCTTACACTTCGTTCGCGAGCTTCCTCATCGCCGGCTTGATCGCTCCGGCCGCGTCGTCATAGCCCTCCCACGCCTTGGTCTTGGGCAACAGCGCCGGCGCGGTTCGGACCGTGTAGCGCTTGGGTTCGAGCCCGTTCTTCACCTGCGCCCAGGTCAGCGGCATCGACACGGTGGCGCCTTCGCGAGCGCGCGGCGACAGCACGGCGACCGCCGTCGACATCCGGTCGTTGCGCAGATAGTCGAGGAAGATCTTCCCTTTGCGCAGCTTCTTCGACATGTTGAGCAGGTACTGCTCCGGGCGGTCGTTCGCCATCCATTGGCACACGCCCTGTGCAAACGCCTTCGCTTCGGGCCAGCTCACCTTGTCGCGCGCGCCGTGCAGCAACGGCGTCACCACATGCAGACCCTTGCCGCCCGTGGTCTTGCAGAAGCTCTCGAGTCCGAGGCTCTTCAAGCGCTGGCGCATCTCCTTGGCGGCCGCGATCACCTCCTCGAACGCGACGTTCGGCGCCGGATCGAGATCGAACACCAGCCGACCCGGCACGTCATAGGCGTCCGGCGCGCAATTCCATGGATGCAGCTCGACGGCGGCGACCTGGGCCACCGCGATCAATCCCTCGACGCGGTCGATCTGCAGATACGGTTTGCGGTCGCCCGAGACCTTGACCAGCTCCAGCAGGTCCGACATGCCCTGCATGCCGTGCCGCTGGAAGAATTTTTCGCCACCGATGCCATCAGGCGCACGCACGATCGAGCACGGCCGCCCCCTCAGATGCCCGATCATCCAGTTGCCGACGGCTTCCAGATAGGTCGCAAGATCAAGCTTGGTGACGGGCTCGCCGTCGCCGGCGTCCGGCCACAGCGCCTTGTCGGGCTTGGAGATTGCAACGCCCATCACGGTCGCCGAGCCCTTCGTGCGTGACGGCGTCTTGTGCAGCGTGGTGCCGACGGTCGCGATGCTCGCGGCGGCCCGCGCCACCGGCCTGGCAACCTTCGTCGTCACCACCGGCGCCTCGGCAACGACCTCGCGGGCCGGCTTGTCCTCGCGCAGTCCCTTGAACGAGGCCTGCCTGACATTGCCTTCGCCGGTGAAGCCGGCAAACTCGATCTCGGCGACCAGCTCGGGCTTGAGCCAATGCACGTCACGCGACTTGCGCGGCGCGTTCTTGCCGCTGAACGGGCTCTTGTCGGATGCCGCCGCCTTCAGCGCCGGCATGATCTCCTTCACCGTGTCCTGGCCGAAGCCGGTGCCGACGATCCCGACATAAGCGAGATGATCGTCCTTGTTGACGCCGACCATCAACGATCGGAATTTGCCGTTGGTCGTCTTCCAGCCACCGATGACGACCTCGTGGCCGGGCCTGGTCTTGGCTTTGGTCCAGCTCTCCGTCCGTCCCGAATGATAGGCCGAGTCCAACTTCTTCGAGACGATTCCTTCGAGGTTCAGCTTGCGCGCCGACTCCAGCACGGCTTCGCCGTCGCTCTCGAAGTGCTCGACGTAGCGGATCCGCGGTGTCTTGCCCTTGATATGCGCCTTCAGCAGCTTCGCCAGCCGTGCCTTGCGCTCGCGCAACGGCTGGCGGCGCAGGTCGAACTCCTCGGCGAACATCAGGTCGAAGGCGAAGAAGATCAGCTCGTCGGTTTCACCCGCCGAGATCGCCGCCTGAAGGGCGGAGAAATTCGGATTGCCGTCCTTGTCGAGCGCGACGATCTCGCCGTCGATGATCGCGTCCGGCAGCTTCGCAGCCTCCTCCGCAATCGCGCCGAACTTGGCGGTCCAGTCCAGGCCCTTGCGGGTCTTCAGGGTTGCCTCGCCGCCCTCGACCCTGATCTGCACGCGGTAGCCGTCGAACTTGATCTCATGCCCCCACCCCTCGCCGCTCGGCGGTTGCGCGACCGACGTGCAAAGCTCGGGCGGCACGAAGTCGGGCAGCGACGATACCGTCTTCGGCGCAACGCGGGCCTTGGTGCCGTTTCCCTTCTCGGCCCTCGCTTTCGGTGATGAGGCCTTCGTAGTCGGCTTGGTTTCGCTGTCACTGCGGTTGGAGTGCCACACCGCATCCGCGTTCATGCGCTGCGTCTTGGCGAGCATGAACGGCTTCGGCGCCTTGCCCTTGCCGGCCGCGATCTGCTCCATCGTGCGGCCCGAGGCGACCGACTTGTCGGCATCCAGGATATCGTTGGCCTCGCCTTCCCGGGCAAACTCGTCGCGATGCTTGATCAGCAGCCAATTGGTCCGCTTGCCGCCGGTGCGATCGTGGCGCATCCGCACCAGCACCCAGCTGCCATGCAGCTTTTCGCCCTCGAGAGTGAATTTGAGATCGCCCTTCTTGAACCCGCGCTCCGGGTCCTCGCTGTCCCAATAGCCGCGGTCCCACAGCATGACGGTGCCGCCGCCATACTCGCCTTCCGGGATCGTACCTTCGAAATCGCCGTAGTCGAGCGGATGATCCTCGACCTCGACCGCCAGCCGCTTGTCGTGCGGATCGAGCGACGGCCCCTTGGTGACGGCCCACGACTTGAAGACGCCGTCGAATTCGAGCCGCAGGTCGTAGTGCAGGCGCGTTGCGTCATGCTTCTGGATGACGAAGCGCGGCCGCGCCGTACGCGCGACCTTGGCGTCGCCGGACGGCTCCGCCGTCTTGTCGAAATCGCGCTTCTTGCGATAGGTGGAAAGCTTCCCGAGCGCCACGGTGATCCCTCGCGTTGAGTGGTAGCGTAGCAAAGCCGGCGAACTCGTGGAACCGGCCGCATCGGCAGGATAACTTCGGGCAAAGTTCCGCGTTCCCGCGGCTCATGAAGGCCCAGGCTGTGCTGGCGTCCGCCCTCTTCCAGTCGAGAGGGCGCAGGGAAGGCCGGGAGCTCGCCGCCCCCATGGCCCGCCTGCAGAAAGAAATGCAGGCGGCAGGTACCACAGGTGCAGCCGAGACATCCCGGCCCTCCCTGCGCGACGGCTTTAACGGCTGCTTCGCGTTCTCCCCGGTGCGCCGGGCTTGTTGGCCACCGTGTCACGACAATGCGCCTGCGCGCATTGCGCTGGATACCAGCATCGGGGTATCAGGACCGCGCGACTTGACCGTGCATGCCGGATTGTTCGTCGGCGCGACTGAACCACGCTGCAATCCGACATACCCATCGCATTCCGCTGCCGACGTCCGTGACGACCGCGATACGTCCCCTCCGACGCAACGGAACGGGCCGGACCATAATGCTGATTTTACGAAGTCGTCAAGCGAATTATTTTTTCCCGAAGCGACCTTCGCCGGGCCCATGGAACCCACACCGATGCTTGCCCGTTGCAGCCTCGTCCGGATTGTCCAAGGAGACCACGATGGCCCCCCGCGCCTACTGGAAAGGCTCGCTCAAACTCTCGCTCGTCAGCTGCCCCGTCGTGCTCTATCCGGCGTCGACGTCGGTCGAGAAGACGCGCTTCCATCTGATCAACCGCGAGACCGGCAACCGGCTCAAGCAGCAGATGGTGGACGCCGAGACCGGCGACATCGTCGAGGGCGACCAGAAGGGCCGCGGCTATGAACTCGCCAAGGGACAGTATGTCGAGATCGAGCCGGAGGAGCTGGAGGCGGTCCAGATCGAGAGCAACCACACGATCGACATCGACAGCTTCGTGCCGCGCGACGAGATCGACCAGCGCTATCTCAACCACCCCTATTACATCGCCCCCGACGGCAAGGCGGCGCTCGACGCCTTCGCGGTCATCCGCGACGCCATGAAGGACCAGGAGCGCGTGGCGCTGGCGCGGATCGTGCTGACCAACCGCGAGCACGTCATCGCCATCGAGCCGATGGGCAAGGGCATGCTCGGCACCACGCTGCGCTTTCCCTATGAGCTGCGCGACGAAGCCGAGTTCTTCGACGACATCAGGGCGCCGAAGATCAGCAAGGACATGGTCGAGCTGGCCGGCCACATCCTGCAGACCAAGGCAGCCCATTTCGACCCCTCGGAGTTCAAGGACCAGTACGAGACCGCGCTGAAGGCGCTGGTGAAGCGCAAGGCCTCGGGCAAGCCGATCAAGCTGCCGGAGCCCGCGGAACGGCCCGACAACGTCGTCAGCCTGATGGATGCGCTGAAGCAGAGCCTGGACGGCAAGAGCGGAAAAAAGACAGCGCGTGCGGCGTCGCGGCGGACGAGCACGCATCGACGCCCGGCGAAGAAGGCGCATCGGTCGGCGGCGCGGCAGAGGAAGGCGGGGTGAAAGCCAGCAGCTGCCTGCGTGGCGCAAGCGGCCTCCACACCCACCGCCGTCGTCCCGGCGAACGCCGGGACCCATACTCCGCGGCGGGTGTTGTAAGACTTGTCCCACATCCCGCGCAATAACATCTCCCTGGGGTTATGGGTCCCGGCGTTCGCCGGGACGACAGCGGAGAATTTTGCGACGGCTGCGGGTCATGGCGTGCGCGATGATCGTAGCCCGAATGATCGCCTCGTCAGCTCTTCTTCGACTTCTTCTTCGTCGTTTTCTTGGTAGTCTTCTTCGTGCTCTTCTTGCTCGCCTTCTTGGCCGTCTTCTTCGCCGAGGCCCTCGCGCTCTTTTTCGCGGGCACCTTCTTGCCTTCGCGGCGCGCCTCCGACAGGCCGATCGCGATGGCCTGCTTGCGGCTCTTGACCTTGCGACCGGAACCGCCGCTGCGCAGCGTGCCGGCCTTGCGCTTCTTCATGGCCCGGCCGACCTTGGCCGATGCCTTGCGCGAGTATTGTCGTGCCATGAACATCCTCCCGATTGCGACACGTAAACCGCGTCGGCGAGACGAAAGTTCCAAAGCGCAAGCTGATGCCGCGTACCTCCACCCATGCTTTCACGATCGCGGGAATCGAAGCCCGTCGATACATCGAGATTCCAATGCAGCTTCGCGCTCATCGTTTCGATGACGGATAGACCGAGAAGCCAATCAGACGTTCTGATCCGCTGCATGAGGCGCAACTGGACAAGGCGACGGTCCGAATGATGCGTCCCTGGCCTCTTCCTCAGTCAGCAATTTCAGGAGCACCGTCCGCTTGGACTCATCGTTGAATTCAGCGAGACGTTTCCTGAACAGGATGAGGTTCTGCAGATGAATGTATTCTTCCATGACCGACCTCACTGATGGGAGCCAAGAACGACGTCGATGGACGAACGGCAAACGAAATCCAGGTGTGCAATATCTTTGATCTCATCGGGTCTTCCGAACCCGTCAAGGTCTGGATCTTGTGCTGCGATCTCGAACAGTCCCTGCAGGCTGAAAGATCGAACGCGCAGAACCCCTCACCGGGACATAGGCCGGCCTTCATGCCAAAGCGGCACCGCAACGCGTCGGGCTGACCTTGATTGAGATGAATTTCGGGCATGATGCTCTTCCCAGTATCGCCGATGACAATCTCTGCGCCGCAGTCGGCAGCCTCGCCCCCCCAAATTCAGATCGTGTTCTGACAAGCCGAGACATGGCACGTCCCGTGTTTACACCGTCGTGCATGCAAACGCACGATCAGCTGCGCCGATGAGGTGGCACGACCGCGGTCTCGATCATCCGTTGATCCAGAGAACGGGCGCCTGCGGACGTACTGTGCCGCAGCGCGAGATGACCGGCTGGTCAAAATTGCTCGAAAATATAACGAAACGAGCTGATGCCGCCCGCGGGACACGCAAGCTCGCCCATCGAATGGCGATGCCAACGCCCCTGACACACAGGACCAGTCGGCCGATACGGCCAAAGCTCAGTCCGGCGCGCGCAGCCGATAGCCGATGCCGGTCTCGGTCAATACGAATTGCGGGCGCTCGGGATCGGCCTCGATCTTCTGCCGCAGCTGACGCACATAGACGCGCAGATATTGCGCGTCGGTCAGTTCGTCCCACAGCTCCTTGAGCAGGAAGCGGTGCGTCAGCACCTTGCCGGCGTGCTGCACCAGGACGCGGAGCAGATCGTACTCCTTCGGCGACAGCTTGATCTCGCGGTCGCCGACCTTGACGATGCGGCGGACGAGATCGACGGAGAGATCGCCGGTGCGGAACACCGGACGCTCGCCCTGCACCTGCAACTGATGCCGCAACGCCGCGCGCAGCCGCGCCAGCAGCTCATCCATGCCGAACGGCTTGGTGATGTAGTCGTCGGCGCCGAGATCGAGCGCCTGGACCTTGCCCGCCTCGTCGCCGCGGCTGGACAGCACCACGACCGGCACGGCCTCGTTGCGGCCACGGATGGTTCGCAGCAGCTCGAGCCCGCCGACGTCGGGCAGGCCAAGGTCGAGAATGATCAGCGCCGGCTCCTGGCCCAACAGCTCCAGCGCGATCCTGCCGTTCGAGGCTTCGAGAATCTCGTAGCCCTGCGTGGTCAGGCCCATCCGCAGCAGCTTGCGGATCGGCGGCTCGTCGTCGATCACGAGCACCTTGATCGGAGCGCCGGTCATGCGGCCGTATCCAGCGGTCTGGCCTGCGCCGGCACGGGCAGGCGGATGGTGAGGACCGCGCCGGGCCGATCGGTGCGGTTGCCGGCGAAGATGCGGCCATGCATCGCCTCGATGAAGCCGCGCGAGATCGCGAGCCCCAGACCGGTGCCGGGCCGCACCTGGTCGCCCTTCTGCACGCGATAGAACTTGTCGAACACGTGCTCGACCTCCGCGGCGGGAATGCCGTCGCCTTCGTCACGGATCTCGAGCATGACCCAGTTGTTGTCGCGGGCCGCGCGGATCGCGATCGAGGTCTCGGGAGGCGCATATTTGGCGGCGTTGTCGAGCAGATTGAACAGCACCTGCTCGAACAGCACCGCGTCGACCTCGACCATCGGCAGATCGGGGGCCAGCTCGAGCGAGACATGATGACCGGCGAGGATCTTGCTCGCGCGCCGCAGCGCGCTGCCGACGATCTCGCCGACGTCGTGGCGCGCGGCGTTCGGCACGATTGCGCCCGATTCCAGCCTGGTCATGTCCAGGAGATTGGCGATGAAGCGGTTGAGCCGTTCGGATTCGTCGATGACGGTGGCGAGCAGGTCGAGCTTCTCCTTGTCGGACAGCCGGGCCGCGAGATCGCGCATCGTCGAGGCCGCGCCGAGCACGGAGGCGAGTGGCGTCTTCAGATCGTGCGAGATCGAGGTGAGCAGCGCCGAGCGCAGCCGGTCCTGCTCCATGGTGCGCTTGACCTTGTCCATGTCTTCGACCAGCAGCACGCGCTCGATCGCGAGCGCGCCCTGGTCGACCAGGGCATCGAGCAGCCGGCGCTGGTCCGGCGTCAGCAGCGGCCCGGTGCGATCGTCATCAATGCCGATGACGCCGATCGAGCCGCGCCCGGTGCGCATCGGCAGGAACAGCCGCTTGGCGCCCGGCAGCGTGTCGGAGCCGCGGCCGGCGGCGCGGTCGTTGCTCCAGGCCCAGCTCGCGGCGGCGAGGTCGGCGTCGTCGAGCTGATCCTCCGGCGGGTAGCCGGTCATGACCGTGAGCTTGCCGTCCTGCGGCAGCAGCAGCACGACCCGTACCTTCAGCATCAACGCCGCCTGATAGGCCGTGGCCCACAGCACGTCATCGAGGGTCGCGGTGCCCGCAAGCTTGCGGCTGAAGGCATAGAGCTGCTCGGTGGTCCGGACGCGGTGGGTGGCGGCGTCAGCCTGAACGCGAACGCGCGCGGCGACGTTGGACACCAGGATCGCGATCAACATGAAGAAGAAGAACGCGCCGATGTTGGTCGGATCGGTGATCGTGAACGTATACAGCGGCGGCAGGAAGAAGAAGTTGTAGCAGAGCGAGGCGGCGAGGCTCGCCAGCAGTGACGGCCACAGGCCGTAGCGTGCGGCGACGCCGACCACGGCCGTGAGGAACACCAGATCGACGTTCTCGATGCCGAAGACGGGCTGGATCAGCTCGGCGAGGCCAAGGCCGACAGCCGTGATCAGCAGCGCCTTCAGATAGGGCTTCGGCTGCAGCGGCTCGCTGCGCGCTCGCGTCTGCACCGAGCTGCTCGTGGTGTCCGGCGCCTCCTCGCCGGCGATGACGTGGATGCTGATGTTGCCGGCGCCCCTGACGAGGTCGTGGACCACGGAGCCCCTGATGATCTCGAACAGGCGCGAGCGGCTCGACTTGCCGATGATGATCTGGGTGACGTTGTTGGCCTGCGCGAAGTTGATGAGGTCATCCGCGATACGCCGGCCGACGCCCGGAATCGTCAGCGCCTCGCCGCCGAGAGTCTCGGCCAGCCGCAGCGTATCGGCGAGCCGGTCGCGCTGCTTGTCCGTGAGCTGCAGGTTGCGCCGGGTCTCGATGGTAACGGCGGTCCACGGCGCGTGGACGCGGTCGGCGAGCCGCTTGGTGTAGCGCACCAGCCCTGTCGCTCGCGGGTCCTCCGACACGCAGACGAGGATGCGCTCGCCGGCTGCCCAGGGGCCGGCGATGGCATTGGCCTGCATGTGGGTGAGTAGTTGCTCGTCGACGCGCTCGGCCGTCCGGCGCAGCGCGAGCTCGCGCAGCGCGGTCAGGTTGCCGGGCGAGAAATAATGCTCCAGCGCCCGCTCTGCCTGCTTGGGCACATAAACCTTGCCCTCCTTCAGTCGCTGGATCAGATCGTCGGGCGTGAGGTCGATCAGTTCGATGGCGTCGGCGCGGTCGAGGACCGAGTCCGGGACGGTCTCGCGCACGCGCACATGGGTGATCTGGGCGACGACGTCGTTGAGGCTCTCGATGTGCTGGACGTTGACCGCCGTGTAGACGTCGATGCCGTGCGACAGCAGCTCCTCGACGTCGAGATAGCGCTTGGGGTGGCGGCTGCCCGCCGCATTGGTATGCGCGAGCTCGTCGACGATCGCGAGCTTGGGGCGGCGCGCGATCACGGCATCCAGATCCATCTCCTCGACGATCTGGTCCTTGTAGGAAATACGTTTGCGCGGGACGACCTCCAGGCCGCGCACCAGCGCCTCGGTTTCGGCGCGGCCATGCGTCTCGACGAAGCCGATCACGACGTCGACGCCGGCCCTCAGCTTGGCATGCGCGCTCGACAGCATCTCATAGGTCTTGCCGACGCCGGGGGCGGCGCCGACGAAGATCTTGAGCTTGCCGGCAGGACTGTCCTCCCGCCGGGCCGCTTCGAGCAGGGCCTCCGGCGAGGGACGTTGGTCAGGATCGCGGCGTTGACTGGCCATGCGGCATTATAGACGGAGGGACCTCGGCGCCAAGGCCAAGACCTTCAAGGCCAAGACCTTCAGGGCGTCATTGCGGTTTGGCAGCATCGAGTGCCAGGTTGAGCGCAAGCACGTTAACGCGGGGTTCGCCGAGCAGTCCGAGCAGACGGCCCTGGGTCTGCCGGGCGATCACGGCCTGGACGCTCGCCTCCGGCAAGCCGCGTGCCTTGGCCACCCGCGGCACCTGGAACAGCGCCGCCTCCGGCGAGATGTCCGGATCGAGCCCGCTCGCCGAGGTCGTCACCAGATCGACCGGCACGGCCTGCGCGGGATTCTCCGCCTTCAGCTTGTCGACGTCCTCCTTGACGCGGTCGGCCAGCGCCTTGCTGGTCGGGCCGAGATTGGAGCCGGACGAGTTGGCGGCGTTGTAGGGCGCAGAAACCGTCTTGGTGGAGTCGTTCGGATCGGCGGCCGAGGTCGCCGACGGACGGCCGTGGAAATATTTGTCGTCCTTGAACTCCTGACCGATCAGCGCCGATCCGATCACCTTGCCGTTGCGCGTGATCAGGCTGCCCTCGGCCTGCGCCGGAAAGATGGTGCCGGCGACGACGGTCATGGCGAGCGGGTAGAGCAGCCCGGTAATCAGGGTCAGCGCGAGCAGGACCAAGATGGCGGGACGGATTTCTTTGAGCATGGGAATCTCCTGTGTCTCTCCCGTCATTGCGAGGAGCGAAGCGACGAAGCAATCCAGAGTCGCGTGGTCCGAGACAGTCCTGGATTGCTTCGTTTCGCTCGCAATGACAGCGGTTGTGGTTGTCAAGCCAGATGCAAGGCGGTCACGATCAGGTCGATCGCCTTGATGCCGATGAAGGGGATGATGATGCCGCCCAGCCCGTAGATCATCAGGTTGCGGCCGAGCAGCGCGCCGGCGCCGATGGCGCGGTAGGCGACGCCCTTCAGCGCCAGCGGGATCAGCGCGATGATGACGAGCGCGTTGAAGATGATCGCCGACAGGATCGCGCTCTGCGGACTCGCCAGGTTCATGACGTTCAGCACGTTGAGCTGTGGGTAGAACGCCAGGAACATTGCCGGGATGATCGCGAAATATTTCGCGACGTCGTTGGCGATCGAGAACGTCGTCAGCGCGCCGCGCGTCATCAAGAGCTGCTTGCCGATCTCCACCACCTCGATCAGTTTGGTCGGGTTGGAGTCGAGATCGACCATGTTGCCAGCTTCGCGCGCGGCCTGCGTGCCGGTGTTCATGGCGACGCCGACATCGGCCTGCGCCAGCGCCGGCGCATCGTTGGTGCCGTCGCCGCACATCGCCACCAGCTTGCCCTTGGCCTGCTCGTCGCGGATGAGCTTGAGCTTGTCCTCAGGCGTCGCCTGCGCCAGGAAATCATCGACGCCGGCTTCGGCGGCGATCGCCGCCGCGGTCATCGGGTTGTCGCCGGTGATCATGATGGTGCGGATGCCCATCCGACGCAGCTCGGCGAAGCGTTCGCGGATGCCGCCCTTGACGATGTCCTTGAGCTGGACGACGCCGAGCAGGCGCCCGTCCCTGGCGACCGCGAGCGGCGTGCCGCCGGATTTGGCGATGTCGTCGGAGATTGCACGGATCTCGCGGACAAGCTCGCTCTCGACCGGCTGGACCGCGCGCACCGTGTTGCCGGAGACGGGCTGGGTCGGGCCGCCGCCGATGGAATTGAGGATGGCGTCGACCGCACCCTTGCGCACCGAGGAGCCGCCGGCATCGACGCCGCTCATGCGGGTCTGCGCCGTGAACGGCACGAAGGTGGCGCCGAGCTCGGCCATGTCGCGGCCGCGGATGCCGTATTTGTCCTTGGCCAGCACCACGATCGAGCGGCCCTCCGGTGTCTCGTCGGCGAGCGAGGCGAGCTGCGCCGCGTCGGCGAGCTCCTGCTCGCTCACGCCCTTGACGGGACGGAATGCAGTCGCCTGGCGATTGCCGAGCGTGATGGTGCCGGTCTTGTCGAGCAGGAGCGTATCGACGTCGCCAGCGGCCTCGACCGCGCGGCCGGACATCGCCAGCACGTTGAAGCGCACCAGGCGGTCCATGCCGGCGATGCCGATCGCCGACAGCAGCGCGCCGATCGTGGTCGGGATCAAGGTCACGAACAGCGCCACCAGCACCACCACCGAGATCGAGCCGCCGGCATAGGCCGCGTAGCTCGGGATCGTCACCGTCGCGAACACGAAGATGATGGTGAGGCCGGCGAGCAGGATGTTGAGCGCGATCTCGTTCGGCGTCTTCTGCCGCTCCGCGCCCTCGACCAGCTTGATCATGCGGTCGATGAAGGTCGAGCCTTGCGCGGCCGTGATCCTGACGCGGATCCAGTCCGACAGCACCTGCGTGCCGCCGGTCACCGCCGAGCGGTCGCCGCCGGATTCGCGGATGACGGGCGCGGATTCGCCGGTGATGGCAGCCTCGTTGACCGAGGCGACGCCCTCGATCACCTCGCCGTCGGAAGGGATGGTGTCGCCGGCCTCGACCAGCACGAGATCGCCGACCTTCAGGCTGGTGCCGGGCACGAGCTTGTAGGTGTGATCGGCCGGGTTCGTGCCCGTCAGCAGCTTGGCCTGGCTCTCGGTGCGCGTCTTGCGCAGCGAATCCGCCTGTGCCTTGCCGCGGCCTTCGGCGACGGCTTCGGCGAAATTGGCGAACAGCACGGTGAACCACAGCCAGAGAATGATCTGGAAGGTGAAGCCGAGATCCGCTCCGCCGGTCACGACGTCGCGCAGGAAGATCACCGTGGTGAGCGCGGCGACGACCTCGACCACGAACATCACCGGATTTCTGATCATCAGCCGCGGGTCGAGCTTGACAACCGCGGCCCTGATGGCCGGCAGCACGATCTTCGGGTCGAGCATCGTCGACATCGACGAGCGCTTCTGCAGTTTCATGGTGTCCATGGAGGTTGCTCCGAGATCAAAACACGGTGCCGGCGGCCATCGCGAGATGCTCGACGATCGGACCGAGGGCGAGAGCCGGGAAGAAGGTGAGGCCGCCGATGATCAGGATGACGCCGACCACGAGGCCGACGAACAGGCCGCCCGTGGTCGGGAACGTGCCGGCCGAGGGCGGGATCGACTTCTTCCCGGCGAGCGAGCCCGCGATCGCCATCGCCGGAATGATCATGAAGAAGCGGCCGACGAACATCGAGGACGCGAGCGTGAGGTTGTAGAAGAAGGTGTTGCCCGTGAGTCCTGCGAATGCCGAGCCGTTGTTGGCGGTCGCGGAAGTGTAGGCGTAGAGCACCTCGGTGAAGCCGTGCGGACCGGCATTGGCCATCGACGCGACGGCCGACGGCAGCACCACCGCGACCGCGGTCCAGCCGAGATACATCAGCGGCAGCACCAGGATCGCCAGCATCGCCATCTTGACCTCGCGCGCCTCGATCTTCTTGCCGACATATTCCGGCGTGCGCCCGACCATCAGGCCGGCGACGAAGATCGCGAGCACCACGAACAGCAGCATGCCGTAGAGCCCGGCGCCGACGCCGCCTATGATGATCTCGCCGAGCTGCATGTTGATCAGCGGGATCATGCCGCCAAGCGCGGTGAAGCTGTCATGCATGGCATTGACCGCGCCGCAGGAGGCGGCCGTCGTGATCACGGCGAACAGTGACGACGCGACGATGCCGAAGCGGACCTCCTTGCCTTCCATGTTGCCGCCCGTCAGTCCGAGCGCGTTCAACGTGGTCGTACTGTTGGCCTCGGCCCAGTAGGTGATGACGACGCCGGCGATGAACAGGACGCCCATCACGGCGAGGAGCGCCCAGCCCTGGCGCTGGTTGCCGACCATGCGGCCGAACACGTTGGTCAGCGCGGCACCGAGCGCGAAGATCGAGAGCATCTGGATGAAGTTCGACAGCGCGTTCGGGTTCTCGAACGGATGCGCGGCGTTGGCATTGAAGAAGCCGCCGCCATTGGTGCCGAGCATCTTGATCGCGACCTGCGAAGCCACCGGGCCGACCGCGATGGTCTGCTTCGCCCCTTCCAGCGTCGTGGCCCCGACATAGGGCCCGAGCGTCTGCGGGATGCCCTGCCAGACCAGGAACAGCGTGTAGACGATGCAGAGCGGCAGCAGCACATAGAGCGTGCATCTGACGACGTCGACCCAGAAATTGCCGACGGTCCGCGCCGAGGCGCGTGAGAAGCCGCGGATCAGCGCGATCGCGAGCACGATGCCGGTCGCGGCCGACAGGAAGTTCTGGTGCGTGAGCCCGAGCATCTGCACGAGATAGGAGAGCGTGCTCTCGCCGCCGTAGTTCTGCCAATTGGTGTTGGTCAGGAAGCTGATCGCGGTGTTGAAGGAGAGATCCTCGGCGACCGCAGACTGTCCCGCGGGATTGAACGGCAGCACGGCCTGCAAGCGCATCACGCCGTAGATGATCAGGAAGCCGCCGACATGGAACAGCAGCATCGCGACCGTGTAGGTCAGCCAATGCTGCTCGCGGCGCTCGTCGACGCCGCCGATCCAGTAGATTGCGGACTCGACCGGCCGCAGCACCGGCGACAGGAAGGTGCGCTCGCCATTGAAGACGCGCGTCATGTACCAGCCGAGCGGCTTGGCAAGCGCGACGATGACGGCGCAGTAGAGCAGGATCTGGATCCAGCCGATCACAGTCATGGGGATGTTGTCCTTGAAGGTGCGACGGTGGCGGTCAGAACCGCTCGGGCCGCAACAGCGCGTAGGTGAGGTAGATCAGAAGGCCGAGCGATACCGC
Source organism: Bradyrhizobium sp. SZCCHNRI2009 (assembly GCF_032485115.1). Classification (NCBI taxonomy): domain Bacteria; kingdom Pseudomonadati; phylum Pseudomonadota; class Alphaproteobacteria; order Hyphomicrobiales; family Nitrobacteraceae; genus Bradyrhizobium; species Bradyrhizobium sp. SZCCHNRI2009. Next base: position 425,060 of record NZ_JAUEUH010000006.1, on the reverse strand, counting down.
GCCGGCGAGCGAATAGTCGAAGATCATGGCTCGTCTCCTAGAGCCGCTCGCAGGCGTAGGTGTAGCCGATCGCCAGGGCGAACAAGCCGGCGGCCAGCGCCAGCATCAGGATGTCCAGCATGGTGTGCTCCTCATGCGCGCGAAAGACGCGCAACGCTTGGAGCGGCCGGGAGCGCCGCTGCGGCCACGGTCCGTTCCATGGCGGACAGATGGCATCCGGCCTCATAGGTTTTCGAGACAGCACTGCCGACAGAGTTATAGGAATCTCATAAAGACCGCGGCGTTCTCGCGCCCCCCGGCAGAACCGCGCGGCCGCAGCCGCATATGAACCGGCCATGCCGCCGAGGCGTCTTTATGCGCCGGCTATTTCTTCGCGCCTTCGCCCCTCTCGCATTCCTACGCCGCCGTCGACCACATTGCCGATCAAGGCCCATCGGGCCATCGCTCACTGACGACGGGAGGCCGGCATGGCTGCCTTGACGACACGACCGGATGTGCCCGAGCGGGTACAACTCGCGCAGACCACGACGGCGATGCTGACGGCCCTGCTTGGCGAAGACGAGGACGTCTCACCGTTGTCGGCGCGAGGGCGACGCCGGCTGCGGATCGCACGATTGCTGGAGACCGACGCGCGGATCGATGCCGCGCTGGAGCTGGTCGCGCTGCAATTGCCACGATGGCAGCTCCGGCGCATCGCCTATGATGACGGCGAATGGCACTGCGCATTGTCGCAACAGCGCGAATTGCCGGACTGGCTCGATCATTGCGTCGAAGCCCGCCACGCCGATCTCGCCCTCGCCATTCTCCACGCAGCGGCCGAGGCCCGCCGTCTCGAGCCCGGCGTCTCGCAGACTGACGCAAGGCGCGGCGTCCAGGCCGAACCGGGGCTTGCCGACCTGCTCTGCTGCGACAACTTCTGAGCCGGTGTTACCTGCGCGACGCTGATCTCCACCGACAAGCCCGCTGAGCGTCCGGCGGCCAGGGTCCTGCTGCGAGTTGTGCTGCGACTAGCAATCCTCATCCTGTTCGCCACGTTCGGCCGCATCGGCTTCGGTCGCAGCCTCGCCGCCCTGCTCTGGATGACCATGATCCTGTGTGCCATGCTTGCGGTGCTGCGCCGCAAGGGCGTGTTCGCCGCGGGCCTGAACCATTGGGACGAGATGATCGGCTACACCGCGCTCTTTTGCGCGACGATGGCGCTGATCCAGTCGTCCGGAAACCAAGCCTCTGCGCCGCAAAAAAAGGGGCGGCCGATCCGGCCGCCCCGCTTGTCTCATCGCCGATCGGTCAGAAGATCTTGACCGCGCTTTCCAACGTCTTCCAGACACCCCATGCCAGCGGCACGCCGACGAAGGCCCAGAACAGGGCGGCCTTGACGTCGAGACCGCCCTTGCCGATGCCGAACGACCCGTGCTGGATCGCCGACTCGTTCTTGGCGAGCTCTGCCTGGTACTTCGCGACTTCGTCCGCGCTCATGTTCCACTTGTCATCGACGGGCTTGATCAAGAAGTTGCAGATCAGGCCGGCGAGCAGCATGGCGCAGAGAATATACATCGTCGTGTTGTACAGCTGGTCGCGCGGCACGCCGGCGGCAAGCTGGAACTCGCGGATGTAGTTGACGACCACCGGACCGATGATGCCGGCCGTCGCCCAGGCCGTCAGCAGACGGCCGTGGATGGCGCCCACGAACTGGGTGCCGAACAGGTCGGCCAGATAGGCAGGCACCGTCGCGAAGCCGCCGCCATACATCGAGAGGATGATGGCGAAGGCCGCCACGAACAACAGCTTCGAACCCATCGCTGCGAAGGTCGGCGCCAGCGCATAGAGCACGATGCCGATCAGGAAGAAGCAGTAATAGGTGTTCTTGCGGCCGATGTGGTCCGACAGCGACGCCCAGAAGAAGCGGCCGCCGATGTTGAACAACGACAACAGGCCGGCAAAGCCTGCCGCGATGCCCGCGATCGCGGCCTTCTGGCCGGCGTCGAGCTGGTTGAAGCTGACGTCGGGCAAACCGATCAGCTTGCCGGCGAAGATCTCCTGCAGCATCGGCGAGGCCATGCCGATCACGCCGATACCGGCCGACACGTTCAAGCAGAGCACCCACCAGACCAGCCAGAACTGCGGAGTCTTGTGCGCGTTGTCGAGGTGCACATGGTGCTCCGAGATCATTGCCTTCTTGACCGCAGGCGGCGTCCAGCCTTCGGGCTGCCAGCCCACCGGAGCGACGCGATAGGCAAAGGCACCGATCATCATGAAGACGAAGTAGATCACGCCCATCGTGACGAAAGTCTCCCAGACACCCACCGAGGTCGGGGTCTTGAAGTAGTTCATCAGCAGGTTGGCGAGCGGAGCACCGATCATCGCGCCGCCGCCGAAGCCCATGATGGCCATGCCGGTCGCCATGCCGCGCCGGTCCGGGAACCATTTCACCAGGGTCGACACCGGCGAGATGTAGCCGAGGCCGAGGCCGATGCCGCCGATGACGCCGGCACCGAGCCACATCATCCAGAGCTGGTGAACATAGATGCCGAGCGCCGCGATCAGGAGGCCACCGCCCCAGCAGCAGGCCGCGACGGCACCCGCCTTGCGCGGTCCGGCCCGCTCGAGCCAGCCGCCCCAGACGGCAGCGGAGCCGCCCAGCAGCACGAAGAACAGGGTGTACATCCAGCCGAGGCTCGCGACCTTCCAGTCGCAGGTCGTCGTGAACAGCTCCTGCACCAGGGTCATGTCCGGGCAGGCCTGGGTCTTGGTCACGCCGATCGCGCGCGACAACGGCAGCCAGAACACCGAGAAGCCATAGGCCATGCCGATGCAGAGATGGATGCACAGCGCAGCCGGAGGAACCAGCCAGCGGTTGAACCCCGCCTTGGCGACCGTGTGCTCACGATCGAAGATCCCCGCCTGCGCGCCCGGGAGCGTGCCCGCGCTTTCAATGGTAGCCATGCATCCCTCCCCTACGGACTCTCGTCCAACGCAACAACGTCATGTTCTGTCCCCTTGATCAGAATCAATACGCCCACTCACCCCGCCCGCTATCGCGTACCAGAGCAGTCTCGCAACGCACAAACGCTCATCACTGCCTCGATGCGCATAACACCCCACCCGAGACGTTATGCCCTCACCATTCTTGTGCCGCTTCTTGTGCCGCTGTTCTGCCTGGCCCGCTCCCCAGCGGGCATGACTCGCCCCCCGCAACCTCCGCGGAAGCGCCCCAATTGGTGCAGAACCGAGGCAAATTGTCGATAGTAAAATGGTAATAATCGGTCAATCTTGGTGGATTGATCGCACTGCAGCGCGAATGTGTTGCTAGCACACACACAAATTCACGTGCAACCAACGCGACCGCCACTCCCGGCTGTAGTCATGTTGCTCTCGATTACTTTCTCGACGCGTCACGACCATACCTGATGAAATCAACTAATAAGATGGGCCGACCATCAGCATGCACGCGCTCGCGGAAACGTGAAGAAGAACAACTTGTCCTTGCCTTGCAACAGCGTCGCAAGCCTGGACTGAGAACGCGGCATTGTTGTGAGCTCGGGTTGGCGCCGCTGCGACGATAGGAAGCAGCGCGATCTCTTGACAGTCCGACCAAGACCGCGCGCGAACTACGTAGTTCGAGCAACCCGCAGCAGAGGATGTTCACCGCCGCACGGATCCGGCCGATTCCGCGGCCTTCTCGATCCGAAATAGGATGCCGCGCTCGGTGCGATCGACGCTCTCGACCCGATCTCCGGTCTCCCGGACCAGATTCGGGATGTCGATCACAGCAAGCGGGTCGGTACAGCACACTTCGAGCCGCTCTCCCGCCTTGAGCGTCTGCAGCGCCTTCCGGGTCTTCAGCACCGGCAATGGGCACTTCAGGCCCGTCAGATCCAGCCTCGTCATCATGCGGGCGACCATGGAGAAGCGGTTCCGGCACGTCAACCGGGGCGGCACCATCCTATGGAACTCGGAGCAGGGTTCCTGGGATGCCAGAAGCGATGAGTGCGAGCTCGAGCGAGTTCCATCACGGAACACCAGGTTTGTCGCACAGCGCGAGAACGTCCGCCCGCGGCGTCGCCAGATGTTGGACGAGCGCCGCGATCGCCGGGATGTCGTCGAGATGAACGCGCGGCAACGCCGTCTCGACATCGCCGTCGCTGGCGAGCCCGACAATGCCTGGATCGTCGGGAAACAGCAGCGGCTTGCCATTGGCCGTGCGATGCACCTCGATGCGCCGATGCGGCCCGGCCTTGTACCCTTCGATGACGACCAGATCGACGGGAGACAATTTCGCCAGAAGCTCCGCGAGTGCCGGCTCCCTTGCGCCGCGCAGCTCGTGCATCAGCGCCCAGCGCGTGCCCGACGCGACGAGGACCTCCTCGGCCCCGGCCTCGCGATGCCGCCACGAATCCTTACCCGGGACGTCGACGTCGAACTTGTGATGGGCGTGCTTGATCACCGAGACGCGCAGTCCCTGCCCCCTGAGATGAGGAATCAGCCGCGTCAGCAGCGTGGTCTTGCCGGCGCCGCTCCAGCCGGCGAGGCCGATGACTTTCATCGCGGTCTCCAGAAAGGCCCCGGCGTTTTTCGCACAGCCAGGAGCGCGGGATCGATCGATGGCCCGAAGGCCCCGTGGAACGCCACGTCCACTCTTGGCGATGTCATGCCAGCAGCCCCATGGACCAGGCAAGGGCCGTGGGAGGGCCATGCCGGCATGGCCGCCGGGCAGGCGCAAATGGGTGGATCGCGCGCGGCGCAACACTGACGCCCTGGCAGCAGTCGTGGTAACGAACCCGCGATGACAGCCATGACCTCGACTTCGATCCCCGGCGTGCTGCTCGCCGGCGGTCGCGCGCAGCGGATGGGCGGCGGCGACAAGCCATTGCGCATGGTCGACGGCCGCACCATCCTCGAGCGCGTGATCGCGCGGCTGGCGCCGCAGTGCAGCCGACTGATCCTCAACGCCAATGGCGACCCCGCGCGGTTCGCAGGCAACGGTCTGCCCGTCGTTCCGGATGGCGTCGCAGGCTTCCCGGGCCCGCTCGCCGGCATTCTCGCCGGCCTCGACTGGGTTGCGGCGCACATGCCGGAGGCCCGGTGGATGCTGAGCGCCGCCGGCGACTGCCCATTCCTGCCGCGTGATCTCGTCGCGCGGCTGGCGACAGCGCGGGCGGCCGAGCAGGCCAAGCTGGCGTTGGCGGCGTCCGGCGGACAGATCCACCCGGTGATCGGACTGTGGCCGGTCGGGCTGCGCGAGGATCTCCGGCACGCCCTGGTCGCGGAGGACATCCGGAAGGTCACCCGCTTCACGGCGCGCTACAAGGTCGCGACCGTGAGCTGGCCGACGGTGCCGCTGGATCCGTTCTTCAATGCCAATACCGCAGTCGACCTCGCCGAGGCGGAGCGGCTCGCAGCTCTCGAGGATTGAGGACGCCTGATGGACGCGACAACCATCGTTCGCCGCGCCGTGCTTGCCGTTGCCGCGCTCAATCTCGGATATTTCGGCATCGAGTTCGCCGTGGCGCTGGCGATCGGCTCGGTGTCGCTGTTCGCCGACAGCGTCGACTTTCTGGAGGATGCCTCGGTCAACATCCTGATTGCGCTGGCGCTGCGCTGGAGCGCGCCGCGGCGGGCGCTGCTCGGCAAGGTGCTGGCGCTGATCCTGCTGGCGCCGGCGGTCGCCGGACTGTGGACCGCCGGCGAGAAGTTCTTCACGCCGATCGTACCCGCACCGCTGCCGCTCACCGTGACCGGCCTCGGCGCGCTGATCGTCAATCTCGGCTGCGCGTTGATCCTGGCGCGGGTCAGGGACCACCAGGGCAGCCTCACCCGCGCCGCCTTCCTGTCCGCACGCAACGACGCCTTCGCCAACATCGCGATCATCGCGGTCGGTCTCGTGACCGCCTTTGTGTGGCCCTCGATCTGGCCCGACCTGATCGTGGGCGTCGGTATCGCGCTCATGAATGCGGACGCCGCGCGCGAGGTGTGGGAGGCTGCGCACGAAGAGCAAAAGACCGCCAAGGCCTGAACGGCCGAGAATCCTGCGCGCGCGCGACGACCTCACTGCTTGCGGCATTGCAGCGCACGGGATCGCTCCACCGCTCCGCCGTCCGGCATGATTGACGGCCGCCCTGGATTGATTGCAGATAGGCGGACCGGCCGGCAGAGCCGGAACAAACAACGGCGTCACGCCGCTACCGGTGGAGGACTGATTGCAACTCAGCTGTTTGAAGCGGGCGGCGTGGGCCGCAGCCGCGCTGCTGGTCACGACCGCCGCGCAGGCCGAGATCTCCGACAACGTCGTCAAGATCGGCGTGCTCAGCGACATGAACGGCCCGGCCTCGACGCCGACCGGACAAGGCTCCGTCACCGCGGCGCAGATGGCGGTCGATGATTTCGGCGGCAAGGTGCTGGACAAGCCGATCAGCGTCATCGTCGGCGATCATCAGCTCAAGCCCGACATCGGCGCCGCGATCGCGCGCCGCTGGTACGACACCGAGCAGGTCGATCTCATCGTCGACGTGCCGGTCTCCGCGGTGGGCCTCGCCGTGCAGACCATCGCCACCGAGAAGAAGAAGCTGTTCATCACCCAGTCGACCGGTGCCGCCGATTTTCACGGCAAGTTCTGCTCGCCCTACGCGATGCAATGGGTGTTCGACACCCGCGCACTCGCCACCGGCACGGCGAAGGAGGTCGTCAAGCGCGGCGGCGACAGCTGGTTCTTCATCACCGACGACTACGCCTTCGGCCATTCGCTTGAGCGCGACGCCTCCAGCGTCGTCATCGCCAATGGCGGCAAGGTCGTGGGCGCGGTGCGGCCGCCATTCGCGACGCCCGATCTGTCGTCCTTCATCCTGCAGGCGCAGGCCTCCAAGGCCAAGATCATCGGCATCGCCGCCGGCCCGCCCAACAACATGAACGAGATCAAGACCGCATCCGAGTTCGGCCTGCTCAAGGGAGGCCAGCAGATGGCGGCGCTGCTCGCGCTGGTCACCGACATCCATTCGCTCGGCCTTCCGGCGGCGCAGGGGCTCCTGCTCACCACCTCGTTCTACTGGGACATGGACGACAAGACGCGCGAATGGTCGAAGCGCTATTTCGCCAAGATGAACCGGATGCCGACGATGTGGCAGGCCGGCGTCTATTCCGCCGTCATGCACTATCTCAACGCCATCAAGGCGGCGGGCAGCGACGATCCCCTCGCGGTCGCCGCGAAGATGCGGGACACGCCGGTCGAGGACTTCTTCGCCCGCAACGGCAAGCTGCGAGCCGACAATCTGATGGTGCATGATCTCGTGCTGGCGCAGGTCAAATCGCCGGAGGAGAGCAAATATCCCTGGGACTACTACAAGATCCTCGCGACCATCAAAGGCGATGACGCGTTCGGCCCGCCGGATCCGGCGTGCCCGCTGATCAAGAAGTGACGGCGCACTGAACGATCGGCGGCCGGGGCGACCGGGCCGCCGCATGCGAGCTGAACGACAACAATCAATGGGGGAAGACGAGCATGAAGCTGGCGCGCGCGCTGCTGTTCGGGTTGATCGTCGCGGCGGGACTCGCCGCCAAACCGGGACCGGCGCTCGCCGCCTATCCGGACCGTCCCATCCGCTGGCTGATCGGCTTCGCCCCCGGCGGGCCCGTCGACATCGTCGCCCGCATCATGGCGCAGTGGCTGTCCGACCACCTGGGCCAGCAGGTCGTGGTCGAGAACCGCACCGGCTCGGGCGGCAATATCGCGGCCGCCGCCGCGATCAACTCGCCGCCCGACGGCTATACGCTGCTGTTCGTCGCGCCCAACAACGCGATCAGCACCTCGCTCTACAAGAAGCTGCCCTATGACTTCATCCGTGACACCGTGCCGGTCGCCAGCATCATGCAGCTCACCAACATGCTGGTGGTGAGCAACGACGTACCGGCCAAGACCGTCAAGGAGTTCATCGACTACTGCAAGGGCAACCCGGGCAAGATCGCCTTCGCGTCCTCCGGCAACGGCACCTCGGTGCACATGGCGGCCGAGCTGTTCAAGGCGATGACCAAATGCGACATGCTGCACGTGCCCTATCGCGGCTCGGCGCTGGCCTTTCCCGACATCATCTCCAACAAGGTGCAGTTGATTTTCGACAACCTCCCGACGGCGCTGGAACAGTCGCGCGGCGGCAGCGTCCGCGCGCTCGGCGTCACCTCGCCGCAGCGCTGGCCGACGGTGCCGGACGTGCCCGCGATCGCCGAGACCGTGCCGGGCTACGAATCGGTCGGCTTCTACGGCATTTCGGCGCCCAAGGGCACGCCGCCCGACATCGTCGAGATCCTCAACAAGGCGGTCGGCGAGGCGCTGAAGGACCCCAAGCTGGTGGCGCGTCTCACCGAGACCGGCGGCATCCCGCGCGCGATGACACCGGCAGAGTTCGGCAAGCTGGTCGTCGACGAGACCGAGAAGTGGCGCAAGGTGGTGGAATTCGCCGGGGTTTCGGTGGACTAGCGTCGCGGCGCGCCGGGACAGACCGGCGTCGACGGAAGCGCGCCAAAACAATCGGGCAGCGGCATTGCCGGATGGCTGGCCAGGCTGTAAACGGAGCCCGAGCCGTCGTTGGGGTTCCGACGCCGCGCCGGACAGGCCCGCTCCTGCCCGCCGCCGGCAAGACCTCAGCGTCGCGGGGCCTGTAGCTCAATGGTTAGAGCCGACCGCTCATAACGGTCTGGTTGCAGGTTCGAGTCCTGCCGGGCCCACCAATGAGCTCAAGAGTTTACGGCTCACGCGCCAAGTGTTTTTCGAGGTGAACCACCGTTTCGACCACCGATACGTTCTGCTTGCGATCCCTCGAGGTAATCGCGGCCGCGGCCTCGCGCATGCAGTCCGGGATGATGATGGCCGAAGGTGTCGAGCAGCACCTTGACCGACATTCCGAGAAGGCCTGAGACCTGCCACGGATAGCGCGCCGCTGCAGGCGGGGAATATCTCGCCGCACACGCTGCGCCAGACGGCGGCGACGTGGCTTATGCACGCGCGAAGCCCCTCATGATCAGCAGGGATCAGCGCCCTTGACGTAAGAAAAGGCGCAGGTTGATCCGTCCCCATACCAGGTGTTTGATTGCGGACTGACGTAGACCTTACATATCCTGTCGACCACGTAGGGAGGGCCCCATTTCTTGTCGGGCGTTGCAAGAGACTTGGGCAGCAGCTCGCCATTACAATTTATACACGTCCAGCCATTCGCCGCCGCGACCGCTCGGCTCATCGGGATCTGAGCATGGCTGACACAGCTGTGGCCGGGGTGAAGACTTTTCGGCGCAGCTTGTGCAAATCCGTTTCCGATTGCCGCGACGAACAACATGAGCGCGACGTCTGAGGGAGATAGCTTCATCGAGATGCCCCGCTATTGACCTGGCGGCCGGATTGCACTTCGGAGCCTCTCGGTGAAAAACGATTGGTCGAGCTCCGTTGAAGGCAGGCGCTCAGCCTTGGCGACTCTCCTTGACCCGAGTTGTGTCGGCCCCATGGTGATCAGCAAATCGTCCGTCGTGGTGCGATTTATGTTCAGCAATGTCCCCGACGGATCTATCGCTACCCTGACGAGCTTCCATGTAGGTGTTGCAGTTCCACCCGCGACGACGACGAACTGAACGTGGTGGCTGATCGTGTCGAATGGCCCCCCCTGAACCTGATCGGACAGGACATACATCGAATCCCAGGATCTTAGGGAGGACTGCAATGTTTGCTCTATGCCCAGGTCGCCTCCAATTGGAGCCAGCCCATCGTTCGCCGTCCGGCAAGGCACGGGCATATGATTGGCATCCAGCGCAGCCGGATCAGCCTCGTCGAGCAACTCACTAAACAGAAGGAAATACGTCATCGTCATCTCCCGCGTCGCGTCCCCCTTGTATTGGCCGGTCGCCGTGAAAACGAAGCTCATGGGCACGTTGGAGCCCGCTATGGATGGATTGACAGAGCCCTCGTCGACCGCCTTCAGGTTCAGCGCGATCTTGGCGGCCCAGCCTCGCAGCACGGCGAGCCGTTTCGGATCGCGATAGACGTTCGCCCTTATGGCGCGCCTCAGTTCACACCGGACGTGTTGGGCGACGCTCTCAACGAACGTGTCAAAACGGTTGCCTTCGGGATGACGAAAATCCATCACGGGCAGGACCGACCCGCAACCACCCACCAACAGACAGACCGCAAGGGGACCAAATATCGATCGCACAGCAAGCACCGCGTCGGAGACAACTGCGAGAACGTATCAATGGAAGCACCTCTGGCAACCGGGAGTTTTATCCTGCGAATGGATAAATGCAATCAGTGATAGAAATGACACAGGCATCGTCTTCGATCGGCGGCGCTGCTGCTTGCCGAGATGCTGTTTTTGACGACAGACTTCCTCCGCGTTCCCGAAGCCGATTTCAACCATATGTTGATCTGCATCAACGCGCCTTCGTCCCCGTGTGATGACATCCCCGGCACTTTTTCTGGAGGAGTAGAAGTATCGCGAGCCTGCCGCAGTTTGCTTCCATCCGCAGCGAACAAGCGCTGAATAGGTTCGCAAATAGCATGACGGCGGAACTGAAGCGCTCCTGACTAAATGGCAACTGTTTGGAGACGAGGAAATGCACGCGCGGACGTTCGTTTCGCTAGTTGCGTTTGGAATGGCTCCGCTCTTATGGATGGGAGCCATCGAAACGTCCGCTTCGGAAAGTCCGCCCGTAAGGGTCGTAACGCAACTCCGCCATACGAAATCAATCTCCCTGGTCGCATTCTCCCCCAATGACACGCTGGCGCTTTCCGCAGGCGACGACATGAAACTGTGGGAGCTGGCGACGGGGCGCGAAATAGGGAGCTTTAACGGTCAGGCGGAAAGCGTGACCGCCGTCGCCTTCTCTCCCGATGGGGCGCTGGCGTTGTCGGCTGGATGGAAGACATTGAAGCTCTGGGACCTGGCAACGGGACGCGAGATCAGGAGGTTTGATGGCCATACGAACGCCGTCATTGCCGTAGCCTTCTCGTCCAACGGTAGTCTGGCTATGTCAGCAAGCGCTGACAAGACGTTGAAGCTCTGGGACGTGGCAACCGGGCGCGAGATCAAGAGCTTTCGCAGCCACGCGACCCTACTCAATTCTGCAACTTTCTCAAGCGACGGCAGGCTGGCGTTGTGGGGCGGCTGCGACGCGCTGGTCCGCGGGACGTGCCTGAGAAGTTCTCTAGAACTGATTGACGTGGCAAGCGGGCAGGTGCTGAGACGGTTCTTCGGTCATATTAATTGGAGTACGAATTCGGTCGCCTTCTCGCGAGACGGCAAGCTCGCGCTGTGGGGCGGCTGCGATGCGCTAGACCGGGATGGGCTTTGCACAGGAGGCTCACTGAAGCTGTTGGACGTAGGTAAGGGGCACGTGCTGAAGAGCTTTGCCAGGCAAGCGGACGAGTTTTACTCGGTTTCCCTTTCCCCTGATGGCACGCTGGCGCTTTCGGACAGCATGGCGCTGGCGAGCGACAAGACCCTGAGAGTGTGGGACGTGGCGACCGGGCATGAGGTCAAAGGCTTCTCGGGTCATGGTTTCACCTCTGCCATAGCCTTCTCCTCGGATGGCCATCTGGCGTTGTCGGGGAACTCGGACGGCGTGCTGCAACTTTGGGATCTCGCGTCGGGGCGCGAGCTTAGGAGCTTGGCCGGCTATTCGGACCAGGTTCACTCGGTGGCTTTCTCGCCAGATCGCAAGTTGGCACTCTCTGGCAGCAACGGCAACACCCTGAAGCTTTGGGATGTGGTCTCAGGACGGGAGCTGCGAAGGTTCACTGGTCACACGGGCTCGATTGAGTCCGTTGCGTTTTCGCCGGATGGCAAGTTCGCGCTCTCGGGAAGCACGGACAGGACGCTGAAACTCTGGGACGTGGCGACTGGGCGCGAGCTTAAGACCTTTGATCGCCGTACAGGGGGTCCGCTTGTTTGGTCCTTGGCCTTCTCTGAGGATGGTAAGCTGGCGCTATCCTGGTGCTTCTGGGGGACTATTCAACTTTGGGAAGTGGCGAGCGGCCGCGAGCTTAAGAGCCTCGTCGTTCCAGTCACCGTCACGGCGGTGGCCTTCTCTCCCGACGGTAAGCTGGCGCTATTAGGCGACTCCCTCTTGGGCGAACGTACATTAAAGCTCCTCGACCTCAGCAGCGGGCGCATTCTCAGGACCTTTGCCGGCTCTCATGAGGTGATCTCATCTGCGACCTTCTCCACTAACGGCAGGCAGGCGCTTTCGGGGAGTCTCAATAAGACGTTGAAACTTTGGGACGTCGCTTCGGGGCGTGAGCTCAGGACTTTCTCCGGCCATGTCGAATCGATCATCGCGGTTGCCCTCTCTCGCGATTCCAAGATGGCGCTTTCGGGAAGCGCGGACGGTACAGTGAAGCTGTGGGACGTGGCTAGTGGACGTGAACTCAGAAGCCTCAACGGCCACAAGGCTATGGTCACCTCTATATCATTCTCCTTTGATGGCAGGCAGGCGCTCTCAGGGAGCTGGGACGGTACAGTCCGACTCTGGGATTTGGAGCCGACGATCACGAGCAAGGAGCCCGGAAAACGGTCAGAGCTCGTTGCAATGCTGGCAGACGATACCGGGGAATGGCTTGTCATTACACCGGCTGGCTTCTTTGCGGCATCAGACCATGGGGCTGACAAATTGCTCGCGGTCGTTCGGGGTCTCAAGACTTACTCGGTGATGCAGTTCTATGACCAGCTCTACGCTCCGGAACTTGTGCAGGAACGACTAACAGGCGATGTGACGGGCCGCTATCAAAGTGCGGAGGCTCGACTCGACCTGGAGAAGATTCTGGATTCCGGACCCGTGCCGAAAATCGAGCATTTGGAATTGCGCACCGATGCAGCTGGCGAAACCATCCAAGTAACGGTGCAACTCTCTCATACAATTGGCAAAGGTATCGGCCGACGGCTAATCTGGCGCCTGAACGGAACGCCCGTTGGCGAGACCGAGCCTTCTGAGCTGCGAGATGCAAAGGATGCAAGGGGGCCAATTGCGGTTTCTCAAGGAATCAAGGTTGATCCTAGCAAGGACAACATCGTTACAGTTACGGCTTACAATGGAGCAGATCTGCTTGCGACCGAACCTTACCCGATCAAGATTAATCGCTTCGGCGTGCAGAGCAAGGAGACCGAACCGCGCTCGCGCATGTTCATCGTCGAGATCGGCGTTAATGACTACAAAGCACACCAACTGAAGCATCTCGACTTTCCTGTTAACGACGTGCGCGCGCTCGCTGAAGCATTTAAGAACGTGGCCGAAGCGGGCGGATATGAGAAGCCCGTCGAGATTATCGATCTGACGCAAGAGCGTGCTATCAAAGACAATATCTCACTGGCCTTTGCGGATCTCGCTAAGCGGGTGCGGCGCCAGGACGCCTTGATCGTACTGCTCGCGGGTCACGGCGAATCGGTCGAATCTCGACAGGGTGATATTGTCGTCCCGCGTTACTTCTACTATCCAAGCGACGCCGAACTTGGCGGCGAGCATACGGTCGAGACCGATGGCATCGGGATCGAGACCTGGGCTCGCTGGATAGCGGAAGTCCAAGTCTCCAAGAAGCTGGTCATCGTCGATACCTGTAAGAGCTGGGGAGCTATCGGCACCGTGCGCGCGATGGATGCTGAGCGAATTGTACAGGAATCGCTAGCCACTCGCCTGCAGCACGCCATTGGTGAGAGCGTATTCACTGCATCTAGGGACGCCGCTCTGGAGGGACATGCGCTTGGTCATGGAGTACTCACTTATGCAGTGTTGGAAGCCTTGGCCAAGCCGCAACCGGGAAACGAGTTGCTTGACGTGAAGGCGATCGATCGTCTGGTCGAGCCCGAGGTGAAGCGCCTCAGCCAGCTCCTGAACAGAGAGCAACAAGTTTACAATAAGATCGGTGGATACTTTCCGGTTGGCCTTCCTCCCTCTGGCTTTCCACCGCCGCCTTTCGAACCGGTCGACGTCGAGCCCGGCAAATACGTCATCTGTAGCCAGATCGAGGTGCGCTCCAAGGCGTCTCCGGAAGAGGAAAGTCCAGTTGAGATCCTGAATGAGAGCGGGGTCGGCTGCACGGAAGTTCAAGTCATCGAGTTTCTGGGTAGCTGGACCAAGATCGCCAGGCACGGAGTTGCGAAGGGCTATGTCCCCGCCAAGGATGTGCAACGGCTGAATTGAGTGGCAAGGAGACCGGCCATGCCCATGCGATTCGCGTTAGCTTCGATAGGCCTTCTCGTCGTCAACCCCCAGGCTGCGGCGCAAGAGGAGATCCACCCGTTCGAAAAACGCATCATCAGTTGTGAGCCAAGCCGCATCGAAGACCATAACTGGCAAGTTGCCTTTAATGTGAAATACCCCGACGGCAAGACTTACCTGTGCGGGGGCTCAATCATCTACGGGAAGTGGGTATTGACAGCGGCGCATTGCTTTCCCACACCCGACAAGCCTCGCGATGGCCGCGCCAAAACAGGCGTGACCAATATTGTCCTCGACGGCGAGTGGACTGAGATTGCGCGCGTTGTTCGACATGAAGATTATAATGCCAAAACTCAAGAGAACGATCTTGCGCTGGTAAAACTAAGAAGCACGCCGAAAGGGAAGCAGATCGATCTCATCGAAAATGACCAGAAACTCTCCGTCGGCCAGATCCTTCAAGTTACAGGCTGGGGTATCACTGAGACAGGGACGCCATCCGACACACTTTGCATGACGACGGTGCCCTACGTTGACAATGCCACATGCAACGCCGAGAACTCATATAACGGCGCCATCAAGCCCAGCATGATGTGCGCGGGCTATGCGAAAGGTGGAAAGGACTCCTGCGGTGGAGACAGCGGTGGGCCCCTTGTCTGGCGTCTGAATGGCAGGGCAATCTTGGTTGGCGTGGTCTCTTTCGGCGAGGGCTGCGCCCTGCAGCATAAATATGGCGTCTATACCCGAGTAAGCGCCTACCGGGACTGGATTGACCGTGTTATTTCCTCTGATAGAGACTGATCTAGGTCGTCTGCGAACTGCATTTCGGATCCTAAGAGCCCGGAGGAAACGGGTTCGATATTGGTAATTGCGGTCTTGAGCTGCCACGGTGGACATCCGTCGCAGCAAGTCAGGTAACCTGTCGAGAATAGGCCGGGCTGTTTCTTCAGCGCAATCGTTCCGGTGTCCGGTTTTGCGGAATGAGGTCGCGATGTCTAAGCTTCGTGGATTCCTTGCGATCGTTGGACTCTTCCTCGCGTACGGCTCTGGCTTTAGTGCGGCTGCGGAAGAGAGTATTTCCGAGCCGGACGCCTCGCGGGCTTCGACGGCCGGCGAGATGCGGCTCGCTCAGGAGACCAATCGGGTCAGCGCCGATCTTGGGCAGCAGAAGTTCCTCGTTCCATATGTCGTTACATCGGACGGACCGAAAAAGTTCGAGTTGTCGGTGGCGCCGTACGCTGAGCACGTAATCTCGCTTTGGCTTGCGACTGAGCAAGGAACGATAGCGATCGAGCTGTTTGATCCAGATGGATAGCTGCTGGCATCGTGGCGGGAGCCGCGGGGTGAGTGGAAATTCGAGCAAAAGCTTGCTCCGGGCAAGTCCGGAACATACCTCTTCTCAGTGCAGGCGATCGATGGTGCGCTCGTGCACGGGGTTATCGGGGTCAAGGGCTCAATCGTCGAGCGCTGTCCGAAAGACAATGCGCGGGTGATCGACCAACCGGCCGACCCACCGCACTATTTGTGGCCATACCTGCTCATCAGGTCGCTCCGGCTTGCTGCCGATACGCCTGTTCCGATGCATCCGGGAGCGCTGTTGGCGAATTCCAGCAGAGGCGCACCTCGCGCAAGACCGCTTCGTATGTCCCTGCACTTCAACCTGCGATCCACTGAACGATCAGCGGATCGATACTGCATACGGTTGCCTCAAGAAGCTGGCCCAGCAGGACTCTTATTTCCGGCAACAGGAACACCGTGCAGCGGCGCGTAGTTGGCTGCGAAATCCGAGCAGAGCTTGTTCTGGTACTCGATAGGTAACGACGCAAGCACCGATGCGGCCGCCACCGCCCTTGCATCGTCCTTTGATTTCACGGTGATGTAGGCGATCATTCGGTGAAGTGTCAGAAAAATCGAGAAAAAGTTCCGTGTATTGACGTAGAAGCAATGATTGCTTTCGAGCTTTGTGCCCGGCCGGTCCTGCCAATGCCGCTGCACGATTGCGGTCCCCGCATCGAAATCTGTAACGGCAAAATTGCCGTAGCCGAGCCGAGTAAATAGCGGACGATTGCTGAGAAACTTGGCAAGGTCGAGCTCCTGTCCACGCACGGCCCCGATCAGCAGCATCTGATCCGCTACAGGAATGTTCTCACGGATCTGAAATCCTTTCGACAGTTCAAGCGCGCAGACTACGTAGCGCGGAAGGCGGGTCGTTTCCATCGCCTTTCCCTGTGCGGCCGGCGTGCACAGATCCTGCCTGACGAGTTGGGAGAGATGAGCGAGCGCGCCTGATACCCCGACCGCCTTCCCCTTCAAGAGCAAAGGCGCCGGGTCTTTCTCACGCAACGCGATTCCAATATCCAGCAGGCCGTCAAATTCATCGTCTGCAGGCAGGTCGATCTCGAGCGTGGAAGACCAGCCGAACGGCCACAGCCAGATGGTTGACCGCACTTTCCCCGTCGTGTGCCACACGGCCTCGTTCAGCGTTAAGTCGAGATTCTTGGGCCTGCAGCGTAGAGGCCACACGAGATCGCAGGCATCTCCAAACGAGGTTATGGTCCCCGGGATATTGCTAGCGACCGCCTGATAGCGCGGCCAGAAGTGATTCCGGCGCAGGTCGAATTCATCATTCAGTGGAAGAAGGACAAGGTTCGCGAGCTCGATCTTGGCCCCCTGGCTGCGCATCTCGCGATAATCACGAGAGGACCAAAGGAAGTGAACCCGTGGATCAAAATCGGCCGCAACGAACGGCTGCGACCAGAGGTGAACGTCAAAAACACAATAGACAGCGCGCGCCATTATCGATTTCCTCACAAGATCGATTTCCTCACAAGCGCAGCATCCCCGGCATCTCGCTTCGCCGGTCATCCGCAAACCATTGTCTTCTCGCGCTTTGCGCGCTATTCTCAACGAGCTGTACAGCTGGGCGACTGCCCAAATATGTCGCCAGTGCTTACCGACCAGGCGAGCAAGGCGGCAGCGATCTCCTGGGACCGGCCGCAAGGCCGGTCCCGGCCGGCTCTTCAGGTTAAGGTGAGCGGTTTCATTTGTGCAAGATCCTCGCGCCCGGCCGGCAACCGCGCTGCCTTTTCGTCAAAGTACATCCAGAGAAATTCGGTCGGCTCAAGATTGCCGGCTCTTGATTCCTTGATCGGGTCGAACATGGTCGGTTCGACCCCCCATCGGGCTGCTGCATCAATGGGTTTGATGAACTCGTCTTTATCGAACCATTCTTTCATTTCCGATCGGCACTTCGCATCAGGCGCCTTGAGCTGAAACCAGCCGAGCAAAATCCTGCCGCCATTGCTTGCAGGCACGACAAGCGAGCCGAAATATTGCTTGCCATCCGCGATCATCATAACCGGATCGAGCTTGCCCCCGGCCGCACGCACGGCTTTCTGAATGATCGGGCCGACCCTGTCGGTTTCCTGGACAATGCGCGCGTTGCGCTCCCGGGCGCCGATCATCGAAATACCTTGCAAGACGGCAGCCAAGATTCCGCCAAGCACAATTGCAGCGCCACACAGCGCGAGAAACGCGATCGCGCTCACAGTCGATCCGATCCCCGCAAAATGCAGCTGCAAGGAAGGAATGAGGTACGCCGTCCCAAGGAACAAAAGAGTCGAGATAAAGATGCTGAGTGTAACGGACTCGGTCGCGCCCAGTTCAACTCTTGACTCCTTGGGGGCGAATAGCCGCAAAATCATCAAGAAGAACGTGCCGGGAATGACGTACGACGCGAGGCGGAGCGAAACACCGCCCACGCTCTCAGTCCCGAAAAGACCGATGCTCATCTTCTTTTCCGCAACAGATGCGCCGGCGATCGTTTTGTTGTCCTTCACGTTCTGGAGCGAATAACTGACACTGAACGCCAGGTTCTCGTCCCGCTCTGCGATGCTGGAATCGGCCTTGAGGCACATTCTGCTGCGCACCAAGGTCGAACCGGGCTCAACGGTGCCGAGACCGATGGTGTCTTTTACGTCGCATGTGCCGTCTGGCCCGAGGCTTCCGATCTTCAAAGAAGGAGGACCAAACAAGCTAAGACCCGCGTCCATGATCCTGGCTTCGGTCGCATTCTCGATCCATATGCTGAAGCCCATCGTCTGGCCGGCGAGGATTTCATTGCGCGCGAGAATAACCGTCAACGCCGGCTTGCCGGGAGCATCGGCCCAGGTGAGGCCGGGAAGCAAGCAGGCCACCAGTTGAAGGACGATGGTCCAAAAAGCCCCATTGAGCCGAGGAATTGGAATAGAGCGCACGTCCCGCTCCCAATGAATTTCGCAGCGCAAGCTGCGCGGCGCGTTACTGCAGCAAACCTGTTTTCTACTAAAGCTTGCAACAGCGTAGGCTTGCTCGGGGGGCAATGCAAGGCCACTCGGCATCCGACCGGCGAGTTGCTCCCAGGCCTAGGCTTGATCAGGATCAAGCGTTCAAAACGGCGTCACTTCTATCTTGATTCGATGAAAGCCGTCCTTCTGAGGAGCGATTGATGCCTCACAAGCAGGTGCTGTTTCATTCCGCGGCCCGTGAAAAGATCCTGCGCGGAGCCTCGCTGCTTGCGGACGCCGTGCGCGTGACGCTCGGCCCCAAATCAAAATCAGTGTTGATCCAGAAGAGCTGGGGCACCCCGATCGTATGCAACGACGGCGTCACGATCGCCAAGGAATTTGACCTCAAGGATCCGGAGGAGAATCTCGGAGCGCAGGTGCTGCGTCAGGCCGCGGAGAAGACCGGCGATCTCGTTGGCGACGGAACAAGCACCTCGACGATCCTGGCACATGCGATTCTTGCCGACGGCGTCAGGAACGTGGTCGCCGGCGCCAGTGCCATCGATCTGAAACGGGGCCTCGACCGCGCTGCCCACGCGACGATAGCGGCCCTCCATGCCATGGCGCGCCCCGTCAAGACAAAGGCGGAAAGAGCTCAGGTCGCCACCATCTCGGCTCACAATGATCCATCGATTGGCGCGCTGGTCGCCGATGCGCTCGAGAAAGTCGGCAGCGATGGAGTGATCTCGGTGGAGGAGTCCAAGACCACCGAAACGTCGCTCGACGTGGTGGAAGGGATGAAATTCGACCGCGGCTTCCTGTCGCCCTACTTCGTGACCGATGCCGATCGCATGGAAGCGGTTCTTGAAGAGCCATTCATCCTGTTGTGCGACCACAAGATCAGCGCCCTGCGCGACCTCATTCCGCTGCTCGAACAGATCGCAAAGTCGGCACAACCGCTCCTGATCATCGCCGAAGACATTGAAGGCGAGGCGTTGGCCACGCTCATCGTCAATCAGCTTCGCGGCGTGCTCAAAGGCTGCGCCGTCAAGGCGCCCGGTTTTGGTGAGCGACGCAAGGCGATGTTGCAGGATATTGCAATCCTCACTGGCGCCCAGGTCATCTCCGACGATCTCGGTTCGAAGCTCGAAAACACCACTTTGCAGCAGTTGGGACATGTCGCCCGTGTGGTTGCCGACAAGGAAAACACCACGCTGATCGGCAGCAAGGGCGAACGCAGCCAGATCGATGCGCGGCTGCAACAACTCCGCCGCGAGATCGAGAAAACGACCAGCGAGTACGACAAGGAGAAGCTTGAGGAGCGGCTCGCCAAGCTGTCGGGCGGGGTTGCCGTTATCCGTGTCGGAGCGCCGACTGAAGCTGAGATGAAATCACGAAAAGAGGCGCTTGACGACGCCATCAGTTCGACGAAGGCGGCCGTTGCAGAAGGTATCGTGCCGGGCGGCGGGCTTGCCTTGCTTCGATGCATCGAAGCCGTCGGCAAGGAGGAAGCACTCTGCGAAGGCGACGAAAAGACCGGTGTACAGATCTTGAAGCGCGCGCTTGAGGCCCCCGCTCGCCAGATCGCGGAGAACTCGGCAACGGATGGCGGCGTGGTCGTGGCGCGCATGCTGAGTGGCGTCGGCAGTTTCGGGTTTGACGCCGCGCGCAAGCAATATGTCGATCTCGTCGAGGCCGGCATTGTCGATCCCGCGAAGGTCGTTCGGACAGCCCTCGAGAACGCGGTGTCGGTTGCCGGCATCCTCCTGCTCACCGAGGCGACGATGACCGAAATCGCGGAGCCAAAGCGCGAACGGTTAGCGGAACCCGAAATTCCGGTGTGACGCTAGACCACGAAACGGGGCCGTGCCCCCTCCCCCGAGCGGAGCACAACTTTGCGGCGGACCGGTTAGTGACGGCCGGCCATTGACTGTTGATTCAAGTCAACATGCCGCTTCATCCGACGGAGAGTATGGATTGGGTCCCGGAGGGAGGTCGTCGTGATCAATATCAACGACATTCTCGTGCATATTCCGACCGAGCAGCCACCGCAGCCTGTCGTTGATGCCGCCGTCTCGTTGGCTGCCCGGTTCGACGCCCATCTCGATGCGATTGCAGTCGGATACATCCCGCCCAGTAGCGCGTATGTGGTCGATGGAGGCGCGGGCGCAGCAGTCGCCGCTTCAGAGATCTTCGAAATGGAGCGGCAACGCGCCGCCCAACGCAGCGCGGCTGCACTCGCCATTTTCGAGACGGAAGCCCGGAATGCGAACATCTCTCACGCAAGCCGCTCGGTCGAGGACCTGCCCGGTGAAGCCGCGTCCGCGCTCGGCGCTGCGGCCAGGCTCTATGGACTGACGGTGGTCCTGCAGACGGACGCAACACAGGACAGCTACGACACTAGGACTGCGACGGAGATCCTGCTCCAGGCGGGCGGACCCGTCCTGTTCGTGCCGCATATCTTCCGCGGCACCTTCAGAGCCAACCGTATCGGCATCTGCTGGGATGGAAGCCGCCTTGCCGCCCGCGCTTTCAAGGACGCAAGACCGTTTCTTTCTCAAGCAGAAGCGCTGGTCACGATTTCGATCAATGAGGCGCAGGTTGCTCCCACCGAGGCCTCAGCGCGGAAATTGACTGAACACATGGCTCGCGCCGGACTTACGACAACGCTGCTCGAGCTGACGGCAGAGCATTCCGAAATTCAGCCGTCCATCCTGTCCCTGGCCGCCGACGAAAGTCTCGACATGCTGGTGATGGGGGCATATGGGCATTCCCGCCTGCGGGAAGGCATTTTCGGCGGCGTCACCCATGAAATGCTGAGGACGATGACGATCCCGACCCTGCTGTCGCATTGAATCGAGGCCGGCATCCGTGCTCGCCGGATCATGACAACGGACGTGATTGCGGTGACGCCGTCGATCCTGGATGCCGCTATTGTGGCCAATCTAGGAGAACGCATCATGAGCGTAACAGGCGTCACCGCGCTGGATCACACCATTCAGGAGACCAATCTCTGGCTCAAGGCGATCGAGGAGAAGCTGGAGTTCGGTAGTCGTCAACAGGCCTACAACGCGCTCCGGGCTGTTCTGCATGCGTTGCGCGATCGCGTAATTCCGGAGGTGGCGATCAAGCTTGGCGCCCAGCTGCCGATCCTCCTGCGCGGGATCTACTACGAGAACTGGCACGCGGCGGGAACGCCGACCAAGGAGCGACATGCCAGCGACTTCGCGGATCACGTCGCCATGGAGCTGCCCCAGCAGTTTCCCATCGCGCCGCTGACCGTCATTCGCGGGGTGTTCGAGATCGCGTGGGAGAAGCTCGATCCCGGTGAATTTGAGAAACTGATGCACCATCTGCCGGTGCAGATCCGCGAATTGAAATCGTAATCCGGTCATCTGGCCCCGCCCGGCACGTCCGCCGCGCACTCAGCGACGGGACGCCTTCGTACCGGCCCAATCGCGTGTCGCCAGACCAGCGGCGATGCCGTCAGACCGTCGAATGGACCGCGCAGCCGGCCAAGTGAGCTTCCCAAGTGAGCTTCGATGTGCAGGGATCAGCGCTTTCCTGAGCAGCGAGCATTCATTTCCTGACTGCAAGAATGTAGAGGTAGCTCATGATCGCGTAGACGTCCTCGTCGGAAAATTCGATTTGCGGCATGTCCCTGTGCTTCGACACCATGCCTTCCGACAGCTCCGCCTGCAACTCGCGCCGATTGAACCGGGCGTAGATATCGCGCATCGGCGGAGCATTCTCGAGCGGGCTTTCGCCAACCGATTTGATCGCATGACAGCGCCCGCATCTTTCCTGCAGGATGGTCCTGCCTCGTTGCGCGGCCTTGCTGAGGTTCGCGGCATCCACGTTTGTCGGCCAACACGAGAGCAGTCCGACGAAGAGGCCCAGAGCCCGAAACTTGAAACGCCCCGACATGCGTCTGGCTCTCCGCGGCAATATAACAGCCCCGCCCGTTGCTCGAGTGCAAGCGGATTTAATAGCAGACCCGCACGTAATGCACATGCCGCCTGTGCCGGACAGCTCGGACATAGCAGTCGCCGTATCCGTACGGTCCCCAGAACGGACCTGGCCCCCAATACGGTGCCGGTGGGTAGTAATAGGCTGGCCCCGGATAGCCGTAATAGGGATACGGCCCCCAATAGCCGCCGCCGAGGGCCGCGCCGAACAGCGCGCCGGCAGCCAGGCCGCCGACGATTCCCGCGGCAATGCGCCCGTTGCGAGCGTCGGCACCCGTGGGTGCAAGCAGCGCGAGGGTCAGGACGGCCGCGGTCGCAACCGTGCCAATCTTCTTCCCGAAGCTCATTTCACCCTCCTGTGCTGTCATCTAAGATGAGCGCAACTTCGCGTGCGCCACGTTGCGAAGGATCAAGCAATCCGGCTAGCGCTTCAGCATTTTCTTCGTCCGCGACAAGGGTTGAGTGTTGATGACGTCTGCGGCTTCGAGCCAGCCTCGGCGCGCCTGATCGACGCCGAAACGCATGTTGGCGAATCCAGCGGTCGAATGTGCGTCCGTCGAGATCGCCAGCTTGACGCCCGCGGACTTGGCGGCATGAACATGGATATCGTTGAGATCGAGCCGGTCCGGGTCGGCGTTGAGCTCGAGATGACAGCCGCGCTCGCCCGCCGCCGCAATGACGGCTTCCATGTCGATCTCGTAAGGCTCGCGGTCCCCGATCAACCGTCCGGTCGGATGACCGATAATCGAGACATGGCGATTGTCCATCGCCCGGATGATGCGCTCGGTCTGCATCTTGCGCGAGAGCTCGAACTTGTAGTGAACGGAAGCAACGACCAGATCGAGCCGCGACAGGATCTTGTCGGGCAGATCAAGCCGTCCGTCCGCCAGAATATCGACTTCGGCGCCTTTCAGCACCGTAAATCCATCCAGCCGGTCGTTCAAACGGTCGATCTCGTCGATCTGACGCGACAGACGTCCGGCATCGAGACCATGGGCGACAGTGACGTGTTGGCTATGGTCGGTCAGAGCCATATAGGCATAGCCTCTTGCCTTGGCGGCCGTCGCCATCTCGGCGATCGCGGCGGTGCCGTCGGTCCATTTGGAATGGACGTGCAGGTCGCCTCGAATATCGGACAGCGTAATCAGTTTCGGGAGCTTTTTTGCTTTTGCGAGCGCGATCTCGCCGCGATCCTCGCGCATCTCGGGCGGAATCAGGGGCAGCCCGAGCTTGCCATAGATCTCCTCCTCGGTTGCTCCGGCGATGCGCCGCTTGCCGGCGAACAGGCCATATTCGTTCAGCTTCCAGCCGTGATCGTTAGCGAGTCCGCGCAAGGAGATGTTGTGCGCCTTGGATCCGGTGAAATACATCAGCGCGGCGCCGTAGCTGGCCTCAGGAACAACGCGCAGGTCGACGTGCAGCCCGGAGCGCAGCACCACTGCCGTCCGTGTATCGCCATGAGCGAGCACATTGGCGACATTGTCGTATCGAGAGAGTCTCCCGCCGGCGGCGTGGCCGTCACGTGCCACCATCAAGATATCAAGATCACCGACGGTATCGCGCCTGCGACGGTAGCTTCCGGCGACGATCACCTGTCCATCGGTCGCGTCTGGCCTCAGATAAGTGAGGAGTGCTTCCGCTTCGGCTTCGGCCTCGGATAGTCGGAAGCGCCTCTCGGCTCGAGGCTTGGCCAACGCCGCGGTGAGCTTTTCCTCGCTCTTGGGACCGAAGCCCCGAAGCTCTCTCAGGCGACCCGACCTCACCGCGCGCCTGAGGTCCGCGAGTGACCGCACGCCCAGCTTGTCGTAGAGCAGTTTGACGCGTTTCGGACCCAAGCCCGGGAGTGCCGCGATCTCTCCGAGATCGCCGGGCAGTTAACGCTTGAGCTTGTCCAGCACATCGAAATGATGGGTCGCGATGATCGTTTCGATCTTTCCGGCCAGATCCTTGCCGATCCCTGGCAGCTCGGAAAGATCCTCACCCGCCTTCAAGAGGTTGGTGATGCTCCTGGGCAGACGTTCAATCACCCGCGCAGCATTGCGATAGGCCCGCGAACGAAACGGATTGTCGCCTTTGATCTCGAGAAGTTCGGCGGTCTGGTCGAACATCTCTGCAATTTCGGCATTCTGTACCGGCATCGATGCACCTCCGTCGCTTGACAAGCTAGAGAGGGATCGAGCCGCTTCCCTTGATGCAGATCAGAATTCAGGGACGCGAGCCTATCCGGTCGGCGACAGCTGCCAGCTGTTCAAGATGGCTTGAAATCTGCACCGGATAGGGCGCGACCGCTTTGGAGGTTCTCAGCTCCGGAGGCAGTAGATCGAGCTGCCGGCGCGCGTGAGCCCGGATGTCGTGAAGTGAAGGTTGAGAGGCGATAGGGCGTCCGCCGAGCATCACCGCCTGGATCAGCGTTTCCCCCTCTTGTTGGTCCTCCTCGGTCGAAAGAATGTCTGCGAGCATGCGGCCCTTCCTGTCATACCGGCGCCAAACCTGCTTGCGGCCGGGCCAGGTGGCCTTTCCCGTCGAGCGCTTGCGACGGGGCAAGCCCGCATACTCCTGCAGCTTATAGGCACAGTCGAGTGCTGGCGCATCGGACGACGTGACGAGGCCCGTGCCGATGCCGATACCGTCGATCGGCGCCGCATCCCGAGCGAAGGCAATCAGGGTACCCTCCTCTATCCCGCCACTGACGAAGATGCCGGTGTCCTTGAGTCCGCCGGAATCCAGAATGCAGCGCACCTTCTTGGCGAGCGCAGACAGATCCCCGCTGTCAAGCCGCACGGCGCTGACCGCAATTCCAAGCTCCTTCAATCGGGGCGCCAGCTTGACGACCTTCCTCGCGGCCGCCTCGGTGTCATAAGTGTCGATCAGCAGGACGAGATTCTCTGGCCTGGCGCGCGCAAACGCCTCGAATGCTGCAGCTTCGTCATCAAAGGATTGAACAAACGAATGCGCCATGGTGCCATAGGTCGGAATGCCGAATGACTTCTCGGCCAGGAGGGTTGCCGTACCGGAGAATCCAGCGACATAGCTCGCGCGGGCGGCCAGCAGCCCTGCCTCGGCACCATGGGAGCGACGCAAGCCAAAATCGACCAGGAGCTTGTCTGGCGCGAGTAAGACCATGCGCGCGGCCTTGGACGCAATCAGCGTCTGAAAATGCAGGATGTTGATCAGGCGCGTCTCGACAAGCTGCGCCTCCGGTAAAGGAGCCGTAACCCTAAGGATCGGTTCGTTGCCAAAGAACACGGTGCCTTCCGGCATCGCATGAACCTCGCCGGTGAAGCGGAAATTGGCGAGATAGTCGATCAACGACTTGCTGAATTTTTCCGTTCGCTCAAGCCAGCCGAGTTCGTCTTGCGAGAACCGTATGTTTTGCAGGAAGTCGAGCGCCTGCTCCAGTCCGGCCGCCATCAGGAAGCTGCGCTGAGGCGGCAGCTTGCGCACAAAGAACTCAAATACGGCTGTATCAGTCTGGCCCGATTCAAGGTACGCTTCGATCATGGTCATCTGATACAGATCGGTTAGCAGCGCGCTCGGTAACGGGTCCATCGATGTCCTCGGCGCTCACATGACGTCAGCCATCCTGTCGATGTCTGCGCATCCCTATTTGACGCCGGTCAAGAGGCGGAAGCAAGTTGCCTCTATCCTCTTTGGTGGAAACGCCGCGGCGTCGCGAGCAAGGCGCGGCAGTGAGCGTCCGAGGCAAGAGCCATGCCCTATCGCACAAACATCGATCTTCCCCCTGCTGTTCGCGCTCACCTCCCATCGCACGCGCAGGACATCTATCGGGAAGCATTCAACCACGCCTTTGCCTCCCATGCGGAAGACGAACGGCAGGAAGAGATTGCTCACCGCACAGCCTGGGCAGCGGTGAAGCGATCCTACGTGAAGGTCGACGACCGCTGGGAACCGCTGCCCCACGACCATTAGATGCCGGCTCGTCAGGAGGCGTGCATGGATCTGCTTGATGGAAACTGCCTCAAAGTGGCAATCACCTCGTCGTCGCTGACCTGATGAAAGTCGCGATAGAAATAGCCGATCGCGCCAAACTCCTGAGGCTCATGCAGACAGACGACGGCATCGACTTCCGCATGCAATTTCCTGATGGCGTCCGGCGGCGCGACCGGGACCGCAAGCACGAGCTCTCTCGGTTCCTGCTTCCGAACAGCCTTGATGGCAGCAAGCGTGGTTGCGCCTGTCGCAACGCCGTCATCGACGATGATCGCAACCTGCCCCTTGACTTCGGCGCGAGCCCGATCGCCCAGATAGCGCTTGCGGCGCCGTTCGATCTCAGCACGTTCCTCCCTGCAGACGACCTCAAATTCTTCGGAGGTGACGCCGGATAGCTCGATCACGTCCTGGTTACGTATGGTGGTCATGCCCTCACCATCCGCGATGGCGCCCATTGCGAGCTCCGGCTGCCCCGGCAGCCCGATCTTGCGGACCAGCAGCAGATCGAGTGGCGCATTGAGGGCTGCTGCGACTTCCGCCGCAACCGGCACGCCGCCGCGTGGCAGCGCAAGAACGACCGGGTGCCGCCCCTTGTATTTGAGCAGCGCCTCGGCGAGTTGCCGGCCGGCATCGGTTCGGTTCTGGAACAGCATGGCAGACCTCATGCGGAAGAGAGGCAGGATATGAGCCGGACAACCACTGCTATTGATCCGTATCAAGCTGCCGGCTGCCTCGATTGGCGATAGGCATCATATGCCCGGATGGCAGAATGAACCCTGGGGCGAGGACGCTGAGAACGGCAGCGCGAGCGCTCTTGCTCGCAAGGTGGCGTTTCTCAGCCGGCCGAACAGTTATGTCCCGGCGCCCGACGCTGTGATCACGCGGGAGACCCACATGTCCTGGGTCTTCATGGTTGACGAGCGCGTCTACAAGCTCAAGAAGCCGGTTCATTTTCCATATCTCGATTTCTCCAGCCTTGAGCGCCGCGCAGAGGCCTGCCGCGCTGAGGTTTCGCTGAACCGAAGGCTGGCGCCCGACGTCTATCACGGCGTGGTGCCGCTGACGGCTGCGCCGGGTGGCTACGCCATCGGAGGAGGCGGACACATCGTTGATTGGCTCGTCGTCATGCGCCGGCTCGACGAAGGCCAAACGCTCGAAGTCGGGCTTCGCGATCGCAAGGTCTCCCGGGCCCAGATCGATGGTTTGGCAAGTCGCTTGAGCCGCTTCTATTCGCATGCGCGCCGGATCATGATCAATCCGGAGAGCTACATGGTGACCCTGCAAAAGGCAGTTCTGGCGGATCGGCGAGGTTTGCTCGAGTCGGCCTTCGACCTGCCCCGCGGCACCATCGAGCGCATCGCCAACCTGCAATGCCGTTTCCTGCGGCAGCGGACCGATCTACTGGCGCAGCGGGTGCATCACCGGCTCGTCCTCGACGGCCATGGCGATCTGCGGCCGGAACATATCTGGTTGAGCCCTCCCTTCCCCATCATCGACTGCCTGGAGTTCAATGCGCGCTTGCGGACGTCGGATGCACTGGACGAAATTGCCTTCCTGCACTTGGAATGCGCTCGACTGGGAGGACCGTGGGTCGGTGAGAGGCTTCGGCGATATCTGGCCGTCCAGCTCAATGATGACCCGGCCAGCGGACTGTTCTTGTTCTATCGGATTGGCCGCGCCATGCTGCGCGCCAGGCTATCCATCGCTCATCTCGTCGACGCCCATCCACGGACGCCGGAAAAATGGCCGCGGCTGGCGCGCACCTATCTCAAACTTGCCAAGGCGGACGCAGCGCAGCTTGAGCGGCAGCTCACGGCGTGAGCCAGAATTTGAATTGCGGGGATCAATCCTGATACGGAAGCAGCTCCGTCAGCGGCTCGTTGTGGTGCAGCCGACGAATGGTCTCTCCGAGAAGGGACGCCGCCGAGACAATCTCGAGCTTATCGCGAACCGCGCCCGGCGGAAGCCTGAACGGTGGCACGCTGTCGGTCGCGATGATGCGGCCGATCGCAGGGTCGGCGAGCGTCGCTGCCGCGCCCGGCATGAACAGGCCGTGCGCGACGCAAGCTATCACCTCTTCGGCTCCATGGGCACGGGCCGCCTTCGCCGCCCGCACCAGGGTTCCACCGCTGCTGATGAGATCATCCACGATTACGCACAGCGCGTTCGCCACCTCCCCGGCGAACAAATCGCCCGAAACGACGCCGGAGCTGCGATGCTTCTCCACGAATGCCTTGCCGATCGGACGGCCGAGCGCTTTCCCCAGAACCTCGCGAAGCAGGTCCGCGCGCTTGCCGCCTCCGAGATCCGGCGAAACCACGGCAATCGGCCGATCAGCCGCGATCGCCTTGATCCTGCCGATCAAGAGCGGCGCCGTGCTCAGCGCTACCGATGGGCAACGGAACGCGTTCTCGAACGCGGCCTCGTTGTGAACTTCGAGGGTCACCACTGCGTCAACACCGATCGCCTCGAACATGGTCGCAAGATAACGGATCGTGACGGGGTCATTGGCCTTGGTGCGACGATCCTTTCGCGCATAGCACAGATACGGTGCGACCGCCGTCACCCGCGCAGCACCGGCATCCTTCAACGCTCCGACCAGGAACAGCAGCCGGCACAGCTTGTCGTTCGGACTCTCGTCAGGACCGCCGTGGAGGCTATGCAGAACGTAGACGTCGCAGCCGGCGACAACTTCCAGCGGCCGCACCTTGTGTTCGCCGTCCTCGAAGCTGCGTTCTTCGACAGCGGCGAGACGGCATCCGAGCGCGTGAGCGATTTTTTCGCCAAGCCCTTCCGTGCCATGAAGACAGAACAAACGCAGGCGATCACCAATCATCGGTTACCTCCAACGTCAAACCTGCTCGCCGCTCGCGTCTCGGCCGCCGATCTAAGCCCGCAGCCCATGTTTCCCGAGCAATCTGACCGTGCTCGCCTGCGGTCCTTTTTCTCCGATCTCCTCGACGTAGCTTACGCGGGCGCCGGGCACGATGCTTGGTCCACCATCAACGACACTATTACAGTTGAAATAGACTTCGTGGCCGTCGGCGGCTTCCAGAAAGCCGAACTGGCCGCTTGGATCGATACGCGCAACGGTTCCGATCGGTTGAGGCTCGTGCGTCTTGACATCGCCACGCATCAGTCGCGCCCGGTCCTGCAGTTGTCGACGCGCGCGTTTGAATGCGTTGTCCACGGCGAAGGTCAAGTCGACGTACCGTTCATCCAGCTTCGGGGTACGTCCAACGTGGACTTCCCGACCGTCGGGCAGCGCCAGCCGAACGCTCACCAGATATTGACCGCCGGTTTGGTGATGACCGCCCGGACCTTTGACCATGACGCGCGCCGCGGTGATCCGGCCAAAGCGGCTCTCCAGTTCCGCGACATGTTGCTCAACGGCAGCCCGGATTTCAGCGGAGACGCGAATCCCTTCAAATTCGATTTGAACTGGTGTTTGCATTTCCGGCTCCTCTCCCGTGTCGAACTTATTGGACCACGGGAGCGAGGAGCAGCTTTGAGCAAGATCAACTTGCCTTTAGCGTTCTGGCTGCCACGCGATCACGATCAGCTCGCAGCAAACACGAAATCGTCTGCGCGATCGCTCGCGCAGACGCCAGGGCATCCGGAACCAATCAGCCGATCTCACCAGGGGCCGCCCCACGGACCACCCAGCCATAATAGCGATGCCGCCAATACGGACGGGCATAGTAGGGACGGCCGTAATACGGCCCGTAGCCGACGCCGACATAGCCGTAGGGCGGACCATAATAATAGGGATCGTCGTAGTAATAAGGCGATGCCGTCGCCGCGATCCCGGCGCCGAGAAGCGCGCCGGCCGCGAGCGCGCCTGCTCCCCAGCCCCAGCCGCCGCCACGCCAACCGCCACCACGCCAGCCGCCGCCATGCCAGCCGCCATAGCGGACCTGAACCGTGCTGAGCGGCGCAACGTCGGCCTTCGCCGCGGCCGACAGCGCAGTGACGGGTGCAGACAACGCCGGAGCGCTCGCTCCGGCCAGCAGCGCGCCGGACAGGGCCAGCGCTCCCACATAGTTCAAGCTTCGCATCGCAAGGACTCCTCGACCAAGGTCATCACGCATGACTGCCCGCGAAGGTCATCCGGCGCAGTCCTCCGCCGCGATCGCGGCGACGAGCAAATGAGTTGCTCGTCGCTACGAACCACCTGTCGACGCGACCGTTCCATTGCAAAAGCGCGATCGCCGGCGAGACATCGATGTCATCCTTCAATGCCGGCCGAGATTGCTCGAGCTGCCGGAATTGTCGTCGCCGGTGCTCGGGCTGTTGTTGTCGAGCGAGCCGGTGGCGTCGTTCGGCGCCGATGGCGTGCGCCCCGATCCGTTCCCCGCCGCGCCCGATCCCATTCCGGTCGTCCCCGTCGCGTTTCCGGGTCCGCCCGGCGTTGAGGTTGTCGCGTCGCGGGAGGCGCCGGCGCTGCTGCTACCCGTGCCGCTGCTATCAGCCAAGGCGAGATGGCTCGGCAACGCGAGCGCAGCAGCGGATGCGATCAAGGCCAATTTCATGAGGAGGTCCTTCCTTAAGGAAGGACAAGGCCGCCTCGGATGGGACGTTCGAAGGATCAGCCGCGCCGCTTGCGGCCCTGCGCTGCCGCGGCCTGCTTGCGCAGACCCTCGGCCGCGCTGCCGACGATCTCGGAAATCTGCATCAGTTGCTTGGCGAGCGGGCTGGTCTTGCGCCAGACCATGCCGACCGTGCGCTGCGGCTGCGGATCGGCGAAGCGCGCCAGCGACACCGACGCCGACCGCGTCTCGACGCCGACCGCCATCTCCGGAATCAACGTCACGCCCATGCCGGCGCCGACCATCTGCACCAGGGTCGACAGCGAGGAAGCATCGAGCATCTCGCGCGGCGCCTGCATGTTGCAGAACGACAGCGCCTGGTCGCGGAAGCAGTGCCCCTCCTCCAGCAACAGCAGCCGCATCTCGCGCAGCATCTCGCTGCTCGGCACCGCCGCGCCTTCATATTCCGGCGGCCGGACCAGCAGGAAATTCTCCGCGAACAGCGCGACCTCGGTCAGCGACGGCTCCGACACTGGCAGCGCGACGATCGCGGCATCGAGCCGGCCCTCGACCAGTTCCTCGATCAGCTTCGGCGTCTTGGACTCGCGGACGTGGATGTCGATCTCGGGATGTCTGCGCGTCAGGTTCCCGATCACCTTGGGCAGCAGATAGGGCGCGATCGTCGGGATCATGCCGAGCCGCAGCCGGCCCGTGAGCTTGTCGCGCGAGGCGCGGGCGAAATCGCCGAGCTCATCGACCGAGCGCAGGATCTCGCGCACGCGCTCGGCGAGCTGCTCGCCGAATCGCGTCAGCACCACCTGGCGCGCATTGCGCTCCAGCAGCACGCCGCCAAGCGCGTCCTCCATCTCCTTGATCTGCATCGACAGCGCCGGCTGCGAGATCGCGCAGGCCTCCGCGGCGCGGCCGAAATGGCCGAGACGCGCCAGCGCATCGAAATAGCGAAGCTGCCGCATCGTCAAATGTATCATCAGTTTATCTTATCGTTCACCGCCGCGGAGTCAATTTTCCCTGACCACAATCTTGAGATGCAGCGGTCATGCACCGTGTCCATATGCGTTTGAATGGCGTCAGACCAGGTTCATCAGATAATCTTATCGTTGCGATCACCAATCTCAATTTCCCCTGATCGAAGCAGCCGCGTAGGGTCCCGGCTCCCACCCCAGGGGGGAACCATGACGATCACGTCAGGAGAGAAACATGGATGACGTCAGCAAGTGCCCGTTTTCGGGCGGCTTGAAGGGATTTTCGAACAAGGATTGGTGGCCGAACCAGCTCAATCTCTCGGTCCTGCATCAGCACTCGAACCTCTCCGATCCGCTCGGTGAGGCGTTCGATTATTCCAAGGAATTCAAGAGCCTCGATCTCGACGCGCTGGTCAAGGACCTGCACGCGCTGATGACCGATTCGCAGGACTGGTGGCCGGCCGATTTCGGCCATTACGGTCCGCTGTTCATCCGCATGGCCTGGCACGCCGCCGGCACCTATCGCATTGGCGACGGCCGTGGCGGCGCCGGCACCGGCCAGCAGCGCTTCGCGCCGCTGAACAGCTGGCCAGACAACGCCAACCTCGACAAGGCTCGCCGCCTGCTGTGGCCGATCAAGCAGAAGTACGGCCAGAAAATCTCCTGGGCCGACCTGTTCGTGCTGACCGGCAACGTCGCGCTGGAATCGATGGGTTTCAAGACCTTCGGCTTCGGCGGCGGCCGCGCCGACACCTGGGAGCCCGAGCAGGACATCTATTGGGGTCCCGAGGGCAAGTGGCTCGCCGACGAGCGCTACAGCGGCGACCGCGAGCTCGCGGGCTCGCTCGCTGCCGTGCAGATGGGCCTCATCTACGTCAACCCGGAAGGCCCGAACGGCAATCCCGATCCGCTGGCTGCCGCGCGCGACATCCGCGAGACCTTCGCCCGCATGGCGATGAACGACGAAGAGACGGTGGCGCTGATCGCCGGCGGTCACACCTTCGGCAAGACCCACGGCGCGGGCGATGCGTCGCTGGTCGGGGCCGAGCCGGAAGGCGCCGACATCGCGCAGCAGGGTCTCGGCTGGGCCAGCAAGTACGGCTCGGGCAAGGGCGGCGATACCATCACCTCCGGCCTCGAAGTGATCTGGACGACGACGCCGACCAAGTGGAGCAACAACTTCTTCTGGAATCTGTTCGGCTACGAATGGGAGCTGACCAAGAGCCCGGCCGGCGCGCATCAGTGGAAGCCGAAGCACGGCGCCGGCGCCAACACGGTGCCGGACGCGCATGACAAGTCGAAGCGGCATGCGCCGTCGATGCTCACCACCGACCTCGCGCTGCGCTTCGATCCGGCCTACGAGAAGATCTCGCGCCGCTTCCTGGAGAACCCGGATCAGTTCGCCGACGCCTTCGCCCGCGCCTGGTTCAAGCTGACCCATCGCGACATGGGTCCGAAGGTGCGCTACCTTGGCCCGCTGGTGCCGAAGGAGGATCTGATCTGGCAGGATCCGGTGCCGGCCCTCGATCATCCCGTTGTCGACGACAAGGACGTCGCGGCGCTCAAGGCGAAGATCCTCGCCTCGGGTCTGTCGGTGTCGCAACTGGTGTCGACGGCCTGGGCCTCAGCCTCGACCTTCCGCGGCTCGGACAAGCGCGGCGGCGCCAATGGCGCGCGCATTCGCCTGGCTCCGCAGAAGGACTGGGCGGTCAACAACCCGGCCGAACTCGCCAAGGTGCTCTCGACGCTCGAGGCCATCCAGAAGGAGTTCAACGCGCAGGCCTCCGGCGGCAAGAAGATCTCGCTCGCCGACCTGATCGTGCTGGCCGGCAATGCCGGCGTCGAGGCGGCCGCCAAGAAGGCCGGCGTCGAGGTGACCGTGCCGTTCGCGCCCGGCCGCACCGATGCCTCGCAGGAGCAGACCGACGTCGAGTCGTTCGCGGTGCTCGAACCGACCCATGACGGCTTCCGCAACTATCTCAGCGGCAAGCAGTGGCTGTCGGGCGAGGAGCTGCTGGTCGACAAGGCGCAACTGCTCACCTTGACCGCGCCGGAGATGACCGTGCTGGTCGGCGGCCTGCGCGTGCTCGGCGCCAACGCCAACGGCTCCAAGCATGGCGTGTTCACCGAGCAGACCGAGACGCTCTCCAACGACTTCTTCGCCAACCTGCTCGACATGGGCGTGGCCTGGCGTCCGGTCGATCAGGGCGAGCACACCTTCGAGGGCCGCGACCGCAAGTCCGGCGCGATCAAGTGGACGGCGACCCGCGCCGACCTGATCTTCGGCTCGCACTCGCAGTTGCGCGCGCTGGCTGAGGTCTATGCCAGCTCGGATGCCAAGCAGAAGTTCGTCAAGGACTTCGTCGCCGCCTGGACCAAGGTGATGAACCTCGACCGGTTCGATCTGAAGGCCTGAGGCGACAAGCCGACTGACCGACACCAAAGAGAAGCGGCGCTTCAGTGATGAAGCGCCGCTTTTTTCATTGGACATGTCTATCAGTCGCGGGCCCGTCAGCGCGCCGCGGCCGAGCCGCCGCCGTCGATCTGGCGGCCCATCAGCGCGATCGCCTTCTGATAGACGCCGGCGGCGTTCCAGGCCTCGATGGCGGCGAAGTTCGGCTCGCCCGGCTGATAGCCGGCGCCTGCCTTCCAGCCGTTGGCGCGCAGGAAGTTCGCGGTCGAGGCCAGCGCGTTGGCGGCGACGTCGAGATTGCCGACGCCGTAAGCGAGGATGTTCTTCGGCATGAATTGCGTCTGCCCGACCTCGCCATGCATCGAGCCGCGGGTGTTGCCCGAGAGCACGCCGCGGTCGATCAGCTTGAGCGCGGCATAGAGCTGGTCGGTGAAGAACTCCGGACGGCGGCAGTCATAGGCGAGCGTCGCGATCGACGACAGCATGTGCTGATTGCCGCGCTGGCTGCCGAACGCGCTCTCCATGCCCCAGATCGCGATCAGCGGTCCGGGCGGCACGCCGTAACGCTGCTCGATCGAGGCGAACATCGCCGCCTGCGACTGCTTGAGCTGGCGGCCGCGCGCGACGATCGCAGCAGCCCCGCGCTTGGCGAGGAACTGATCGAGCGACAGCGAGAAGCTGCGCTGGCCGCGATCGGCGGCGATCGTCGCGGAGGCGTAGTTGGTCTGCATCAGCGCGGCGATCGCGGCGCCGCCGACGCCCTTCGCCCGCGCCTCCTCGCTGAATTCGCGCTTCCACGCCTCGAACCCCGCCGGCGACGAACCGCACTGCGCCGCTTGCGCAACGCCGCCGCAGGCTGCGAGCAGCGTCGCGACGGTGAACGTGAAGGTGATCATGGCCCGGCGCTTAATCATTCAGACTCCTCTGATCGCGTCCGCCGATGCGGCCTGCATCGTGACCCCTGTCGGGACATCGGACGCCGCTGCGCGGCAATATCGGCCGCTCCCGGTTGAAACGGCGACAACCTATCGGAAATGGAAGAAAATCATAGCCGGCGGCGCATTAGCCGCAGATGAACGCGCCGAGCACCCGTGATTGCGCAGCCGCCCATCGACATGCGTGGCCGTGCGGGTTCCAAGGACGCAGCTCCCGCAATCGTGATCAGCGCCATCTACATCATCATGACCTGCCGGACGTCCACCGGTTTCCAGCCGGTCGAAAACAGCGCCAAGGCGATCGCGATCCGCTCGCTGGCCATGACGAGCAAACGCGAGATCCAGAGCTATCTCCCGCCACCTATCAGTTCGCCAGGCACAATGGCTTGGCCTTCAACGTGACGGCGATCGCCCCTCCATCCCCGAGGGCCACGGCGTCGGCTTCGACACCGACTACATGACGCCGCCGGTACCGTAACCTTGACATATACGCTGCCCTTAATTATAAAACGATACAGTTTCGTTTTATCACAACCGTTTTCCGAGGGAATGCTCTACAAGCACCGACCGAGATCGGAGACAGCAGGCCGTCATGAAACGAATCATTCTGTTGACCTTGATCCTGCTGTCATGGGCGCCCCTGGCGCACGCGGTCGCCGGGACCGGCTCCGGCATGCAGACCGAGAGGGATCCGTCAGCCTCCACCGATCCGGCACTGAGCCAGGAGACGATCGATCGCGAGCTCGACAAGTTCCGGCGGACGGAGGTGTCACTGCACCAGGCGCTGCGGATCGCCGAAAGGATTCATCCGGGCTCCAAGACCGCGGACATCAGCTTCGAGGGTGGGCTCGACGCGCCCGTCTACAAGGTCCGAACCCTGCAGAGCGGACGGATCTGGGAATCCGACATCGACGGCACCACGGCGAAGGTGCGCAACAGCGTGCTGTTCTCCACCGTGGATGGACTGAGCGAAAGCGATCGTAACAGCCTGGCTGCCCTCACCACGGTCCGGCTCAAGATGTCGGATGCGATTCGGATCGCCGAGCGCTCGGCGGCCGGCCGGGCGATCAGTGGCGGCCTGATGAACAAGGACGGCAAGCTCGCCTTCGTCGTGGTCGTCGTCAGCGGCAACGATCTCAAGCAGGTGACGCTCGAACCGTCATCGCTCCGGCGACGCTGATCGCGCTGCTCAGACCTTCGGCTGCAGCGCCAGGAACGTCTTGACCCGGTCACGGACGAAGCCGGGCAGCTCCCTGCGGATCGTCCTTTCGCTCTCACCCATGAGCGAGCGCATGATCACCGGCATGACGATCAGATCGATGAAGATCTCGGCAGAAACGGCCGACGCCTTCGACGGCGTCCGGCGAGCGGTCGTGGCCGAGGCGCCGATCGTCTCGCCGAGCAGCACCGCCACGGCATGGGTGGCCCGCTTGCGCGAGACGTCATGAAACTGACAACTGAGATCGGGAAACCGGTAAGCCTCCCCGATCGTGACCCGTAACAATCCCAGCGAGTCCTTCAGCGCGCGATCGACGATGGCGATGGCCAGTCCAACCAGCTTTTCCTGTGCGGTGCCGGCCACCGGCGTGTAGGACCCGAGATTCATCACGTCGTTGATGGACCGCGCGACGACGGCGGCGAACAAGGCGGCCTTGCCGGTGTATCGGGCATAAATCGTCGGCTTGCTGGCGGGGGCGCGCTCGGCGATCTCGTCGATGCTGGCGCCGTCAAAGCCGCGCTCGAGAAACACCGCGCGCGCAGCGTCCAGAATACGTTCCTCGATATTTCCAGCCAGCGCCTTCGGCGGCCGTCCCACCCGCCCGCGAAACGCTTCCGTGCGTGCAACGTCCGTACGTTTCAATTTGGCCTGCGTGCGGGCCATACTCAACGACCTCGACTCGACATGAAGATATGTCGTCAAGGGATTACACGTTCTTGTCGAGACGGCAATAGAACGACCACGCCACGCGGCTATGCGCATGGTGGCGTACATAATCGGCAACGCATCAGCACAAGCACCTCAAAATACCTCAGGTAACAAGCTCCCCGAGATCGTCGAACACGGCGAGCGCACCGTCGAACGCGTCGTCATGAAAGTAGAGGCTGCGCGTGATCAGCACGGGAACGCCGGCGCGGGTCGCAGCCATCAACCCGTTACCGGAGTCCTCGATCGCGATGCAACTGGCCGCGGGTAGATCGAGCTGCGACAAGACCTCCAGGTAGACATCGGGCGCAGGCTTCTTGCGCACGACATCGTCGGCCGCCACGACGGCGGCAAATCCTGCCTCCCAGTTCGCGCCCAGCGCGGGCGCCAACAGGGCATCGATATTGGCGCGCGTGGTCGTCGTCGCGATCGCGAGCCGCTGCCCGCGGGCCGAGGCAGCCTCCAGCAATGCTTGAACGCCCGGACGCAACGGGCAGCCCTTGTCGGCCATCAGCGCGGCAAACCGCTCCGTCTTGATGCGATGAAGCCGGGCAACGACGGCGTCGCTGAGCGGAGGACCCGTGCGCCGCATCTGGTCGAACGCACGAACGCGCTCCTTGCCACCGGTGACACGCAGCAGCTCCTTGTAGATGCGGCGGCCCCAGTGCCAGTCGATGCCCACCGCGACGAACGCCTCGTTGAAGGCCTCGCGATGGATTTCCTCGGTCTCGGCCATCGTGCCGTCGACGTCGAAGATCAGCGCGCCGGCGTCGGCGATGCGGCGCCGGAGGTCGTCGAGCGGCGCGTTCCTCACCAGAGCCAGACTCATGGTTGCACCTCCACCCTGCCGTCTCCCGCGTCGGTCCCCTTGGCGAACACGCGGCTTGCCAGCACGTCGCTGGCTTCGATCGACATCACGTCATCGGACGTCAGCACGCGGTCGAGCCGCGACACCAGCCGGTTGGCCTGGCGCAGGCGGATCCGATCCAGCGCATTGCGGATCGAGCGCGCGTTGGAGAACATGGGCTGAGTGCGCCGGACGGCGATGTATCTTTCGAAAGCGGCGCGGGCCTCCGGCGTGAAGCGATAATTCTGCCCTTCCAGCATCATCTCGGAGATCGTCAGCAGCTCGGCCTCCGAATAGTCGGGGAAGTCGATGTGATGGGCGATGCGCGAGCGGAAGCCGGGATTGCTCTGGAAGAACTTCTCCATCCGGTCGGCATAGCCGGCAAGAATGACCACGAGGTCCTCGCGCTGCGACTCCATGATCTGCAGCAGGATCTCGATCGACTCCTGGCCGTAGTCGCGCTCGTTCTCGGGACGGTAGAGATAATACGCCTCGTCGATGAACAGGACGCCCCCCATCGCCTTCTTCAGCACCTCCTTGGTCTTCGGCGCGGTGTGGCCGATATACTGGCCGACGAGGTCGTCGCGGGTGACGCTGATGACGTGGCCGCGGCGCACGAAGCCGAGCCGGTGCAGGATGCCGGCCATGCGCAGCGCGACAGTGGTCTTGCCGGTGCCGGGATTGCCGGTGAACGACATGTGCAGGGTCGGAAACGTCGTCGCCAGCCCCATCTTGCGGCGGATCCGCTCCATCATCAGCAGCGACGCGATCTCGCGGATTCGCGTCTTGACCGGGGTGAGCCCGACCAGCTCGCGGTCGAGCTGCTCCAGCACCGGCGCAATATCGACGCTCTCGAACTCGCGGCGCAGGTCGACGGTGTCGACCGGCGTCGCCTCGGTGGTGTCCGTCTGCGTGGCCTGCATCATCGGCTGGTGCTCCGTTCTGGACGTTCGCATCAGATCGCCGTGCGTTCGATTGCGAACCTGGCAGCAACGAAGCAACGGCAAATAGAAGGTGATATGGCCGCTCCGGGCGGAGATCCCTGCCACGCCGCAGACCCGCAGACGCAGCAGCGACCTCCGCCCGCCAGGGATCAGTAACGCTGGCCTTCCGGGCGCTCGGCCGCGTAGGACCGCGTCGAATAACGCTGATTGCGCCCGACGGTTTCCTGCCGGTCGAGCCGGAAGCCCGGCTCGTTCTGCGGCCGGTTGACGATGAAGGACAACCGGGTCGATTCCCAGCCATGGCTGGAATCGAAGGCCGAGATGCGGATGTAGCGGTCGCCGTAGATCTTCCGGCACTCGGTCAGCTCGCGCATGATGCCGGCGGCGTCACGCAGGTCGAACATCGGCAGGCCCCACATCTCCCAATAGGTGTTGCGGGGATGCGGATCGTCGGTGAACTCGATGTTCACGGCCCAATTCTTCTCGAGGCAATACTGGATCTGAGCGGAGATCTGCTCGTCGGTCAGATCGGGCAGGAAAGAAAAGCAACCCTGGGTCACGCGCATGTTGATGTCTCCCGATATCGCTGAAACGGGCGAGCCGGTGTCCGGCTCGCATCGCGGCGTCGCATCGAACGATTGTTAGGCGGCAGGCGTCACTGTCGGGACGAAGTCCGGCGAATCGGTCGATTCGTAGTTGAAGGTGACGTCCTTCCAGATCTCCAGCGCCTCGCGCAGCGGCGTGCAGGTCTGTGCCGCCTTGGCCAGGATCTCCGGACCTTCATGCACGTAGTCGCGGCCCTCATTGCGGGCGAGGATCATCGCTTCCAGCGCGACGCGGTTGGCGGTCGCACCGGCGGCGATGCCGCGCGGATGGCCGATCGTGCCGCCGCCGAACTGCAGCACGACGTCCTCGCCGAGCAGGTCGAGCAACTGGTGCATCTGGCCGGCATGGATGCCGCCGGAGGCCACCGGCATCAGCTTGTTCAGGCTGGCCCAGTTCTGGTCGAAGAACACGCCATGCTCCAGCCGCATCGGATTGAAGTCCTCGCGGCAGATGTCGTAATAGCCGCGCGTGGTGTTCGGATCGCCTTCGAGCTTGCCGACCACGGTACCGGCATGGATGTGGTCGACGCCGGCGAGCCTCATCCATTTGGCGATGACGCGGAACGACACGCCGTGCGCGCGCTGCCGCGTGTAGGTCGAGTGACCGGCACGATGCAGATGCAGGATCATGTCGTTCCGGCGCGCCCATTTCGCCATCGACTGGATCGCGGTGTAGCCGATCACGAGGTCGATCATGACGATCGTCGAGCCGAGCTCCTTGGCGAACTCGGCGCGCTCATACATGTCCTCCATCGTCGCCGCGGTGACGTTGAGGTAGGTGCCCTTGATCTCGCCGGTCGCCGCCTGCGCCTTGTTGACCGCCTCCATGCAGTACAGGAAGCGCTCGCGCCAATGCATGAACGGCTGCGAGTTGATGTTCTCGTCGTCCTTGGTGAAGTCGAGCCCGCCCTTCAGCGCCTCGTAGACGACGCGTCCGTAGTTGCGGCCGGACAGGCCGAGCTTCGGCTTGACGGTGGCGCCGAGCAAGGGACGGCCGAACTTGTCGAGCCGCTCGCGCTCGACGACGATGCCGGTCGCCGGCCCCTGGAACGTCTTCACATAGGCCACCGGCAGCCGCATGTCCTCCAGCCGCAGCGCCTTCAGCGGCTTGAAGCCGAACACATTGCCGATGATCGAGGCGGTCAGGTTGGAGATCGAGCCGGGCTCGAACAGATCGAGGTCATAGGCGATATAGGCGAAATAGCTGCCGGGCGAGCCCGGCACCGGCTCGACGCGGTAGCACTTGGCGCGATACTTCTCGGCCGCCGTCAGCCGGTCGGTCCACACCACGGTCCAGGTCGCCGTCGAGGATTCGCCGGCGACCGCGGCGCAGGCCTCGGTCGGATCGACACCGTCCTGCGGCGTGACGCGGAACAGCGCGATGACGTCGGTGTCCTTGGGCTGATAGGACGGCTCCCAATAGCCCATCTTCTTGTATTCCATCACGCCGGACTTGTAGCGATCCTTGCCGCGCACCGTGATCGATTGGTCGTTCATGTGTTCCTCCTGGATTTTCGTTGTGGCTGTGGACGTCACGCAGCTTCGGTCATTCCCCCAATTCGTGGATCGAGCGCGCCGGAGCGATAGCGCTTGGCCATCTCCGACAGCGGCAGCACCTTGATCCTGGATGCATTGCCGGCGGCGCCGAACTGCTCGAACCGCTCGCGGCAGAGCTCGCGCATCGAATCCATCGCGGGCTTCAGGAATTTGCGCGGATCGAACTCGCTCTTCGACGACGCGCCGACTTTTCGGAAGATGGCGGTCATTGCCAGCCGGCAGTCGGTGTCGATGTTGACCTTGCGCACGCCGTGACGGATGCCGCGCACGATCTCCTCGACCGGGACGCCCCAGGTCTGCGGCATCTCGCCGCCGAACTGGTTGAACATGTCCTGCAGGCTCTGCGGCACCGAGGACGAGCCGTGCATGACGAGATGCGTATTCGGCAGCCGGCGATGGATCTCCTCGATCACGTTCATGGCGAGAATCTCGCCGTCCGGCTTGCGCGAGAATTTGTAGGCGCCGTGCGAGGTGCCCATCGCGATCGCCAGCGCATCGACCTTGGTGGCGCGGACGAAGTCGACCGCCTGGTCGGGATCGGTCAGCAGCTGCTCGCGGCTGACCTTGCCCTCGAGGCCGTGACCATCCTCCTGCTCGCCGCCACCATGTTCGAGCGAGCCGAGCACGCCGAGCTCGCCCTCGACCGAGGCGCCGACCCAGTGCGCCATATCGGTGACGCGGCGGGTGATGTCGACGTTGTAGTCGTAGTCGGCCGCGGTCTTGGCATCGGCCCTGAGCGAGCCGTCCATCATCACGGACGTAAAGCCGTACTTGATCGCGGTGGCGCAGGTCGCCTCGTCATTGCCGTGGTCCTGGTGCAGGCAGAGCGGGATCTGCGGATACATCTCCTCCAGCGCGTCGATCATCTTGGACAGCATGATGTCGCCGGCATAGGAGCGCGCGCCGCGCGAGGCCTGGATGATCACGGGGGCATCGACGGCCGCGGCCGCCTCCATGATCGCCAGCCCCTGCTCCATGTTGTTGATGTTGAACGCCGGCACGCCGTAGCCGCGCTCGGCCGCATGGTCCAGCAATTGTCTGAGCGTGATCCGCGCCATGTTGGTCTCCGTCCCTGGTTCGATGTTCTGCTTGGTGGCGCGGCTCAGGAAGCCCGCGCCCGGATGATGTTGCGCATCGCCGCATCGGCCACCGCCGCAGGCGTGATGCCGAATTCGCGGTACAGCACCTCGGCCGGCGCCGAGGCGCCGAAGCCGTGCATGCCGACGAACTCGCCGGCATCGCCGAGCCAGCGCGCCCAGTCGCCCTCGATCGCGGCCTCCACGCCGATGCGCGGCACGTGGCCGAGCACCGCGGCGCGATACTCTGCCGACTGCTTGCGAAACAACTCGAAGCACGGCGCCGACACCACCGCCGCCTGGACGCCCTCGGCCGCCAGCAGCTTGGCCGCCTCCAGCGCGATCGCCACCTCCGAGCCGGTCGCAATCAAGGTCACATCGCGCCCAGCCTCGGGCTCGATGACCACGTAAGCGCCGCGCGCGACCTTGTTGTGATCCGATGCCTCGGTGCGGAAGGCCGGCAGGGCTTGCCGAGACAGGCACAGCACCGACGGCGAGGTCTCCGCGCGCAGCGCGCAGTCCCAGGCTTCCGCCGTCTCGACCGCGTCGGCCGGGCGGAAGACCAGGAGGTTCGGAATGGCGCGCAAGCTCGCGACATGCTCGACTGGCTGATGCGTCGGGCCGTCCTCGCCGAGGCCGATGGAATCGTGGGTCATCACGTGGATAACGCGGATGCCCATCAGCGCGGCCAGCCGAATCGCCGGCCGGCTGTAGTCGGCGAACGCGAGGAAGGTGCCGCCATAGGGAATGAAACCGCCATGCAGCGCGATGCCGTTCATGGCCGCAGCCATCGCGTGTTCGCGCACACCATAGTGCACGTAGTTGCCATCCATTGCGGCCGGTGTGACGGATTTGTGCGTCTTTGCCTTGGTCAGGTTGGAATGAGTCAGGTCCGCCGAGCCGCCGAGCAGATTTGGCAGCACTGTCGCAATGACATCGATGACGTTCTGCGAGGCCTGGCGGGTGGCGATCTTCGGCCGCTCGGCCGTGAGCTGCGCGATGAACTGCGCCATGCGCTCGGTATAGGCGGCCGGCAGCTTCTTGTTCAGCGCGTCATGGCACGGCGATCGGTCCGCGGTGCACAGCTTGCGCGCACGCTCCTTCCAGGCCTGGCGCACGCTGCGGCCGCGCGCGCCGATCTCGCGCCAGCTCACCAACACATCGGCTGGCACCTCGAACGGACGGTGCGGCCAGTGCAGTGCCGCGCGGGTCTTCTCGACCTCCTCCGGCCCGAGCGGCGCGCCATGCGCCTTCTCCGAGCCCTGCCGTCCGGGTGAGCCGAAGCCGATCGTCGTCCGGCACGCAATCATGCTCGGGCGGTTGCTCTGCCGCGCCGCCGCGATAGCAGCCTCGATGGCTTCGGGATCATGGCCGTCAATGCGGGACGTCGCCCAGCCCGACGCCGCGAAGCGTGCGAGCTGATCGTCGGAGCAGGCAAGACCCGTCGAGCCGTCGATCGAGATGCCGTTGTCGTCGAACAGCACGATCAAGCGATTCAGCTTGAGATGGCCCGCGAGCGAGATCGCCTCGTGGCTGATGCCCTCCATCAGGCAGCCGTCGCCGGCGATCACGTAGGTATAGTGATCGACCAGATCGTCGCCGTAGCGCGCGTTCATCAGGCGCTCGGCGAGCGCCATGCCGACCGCCGTCGCGATGCCCTGCCCGAGCGGACCGGTGGTGGTCTCGACACCAGGCGTGTGGCCATACTCAGGATGCCCCGGCGTCTTGGCGCCCCATTGCCGGAACCGCTTCAGCTCATCGATCGTGACGGCCTCGTAGCCAGTCAGATGCAGCAGCGCATAGAGCAGCATCGAGCCGTGTCCGGCCGACAGCACGAAACGGTCGCGATCGGGCCAGGCCGGATCGGCGGGATCGAATTTCATGAAGCGTGAGAAAAGGACGGTTGCCACGTCGGCCATGCCCATCGGCATGCCCGGATGACCCGATTTCGCCTTTTCGACTGCGTCGATGGCCAGGAAGCGGATGGCATTCGCCATCTCGGCATGGCTGGGATCGGCTTTCGGAGCCAGCGTTTGCACGGCGGTGGCGGTCATAGCGTGCGCCTCTTTCGGTCCATCAGTTGCATGATCATGGGGGTGAGAATGAGCTGCATCGCGAGATCGAGCTTGGCGCCGTGGATCACGATCGAATTGGCGCGCGACATGAAGCTCTGCGGAATCATCGAGAGCAGATAGGGGAAGTCGATGCCGCGCGGGTTCTTCAGCCGGATCACGACCATCGATTCATCGGGCGTCGGGATCCAGCGGGCGACGAACGGGTTCGAGGTGTCAACCGTCGGCACGCGCTGAAAGTTGATGTCGGTCTCGGAGAACTGCGGGATGATGTAGTTCACGTAGTCCGGCATGCGGCGCAGGATCGTGTCGGTGACCGCCTCGGTGGTGTAGCCGCGCGACGCGCGGTCGCGGTGCAGCTTCTGGATCCACTCCAGGTTCATCACCGGAACAACGCCGATCTTCAAATCGGCGTGCTGCGCGATGTTGACCTTGTCCGTGACAACGGCGCCGTGCAGGCCTTCGTAGAACAGCAGATCGGAGTCCTCCGGCAGCCGGCTCCACTCGGTGAAGTTGCCGGGCCTTGTGTCGTAGAGCCGCG
Source organism: Bradyrhizobium sp. SZCCHNRI2009 (assembly GCF_032485115.1). Classification (NCBI taxonomy): domain Bacteria; kingdom Pseudomonadati; phylum Pseudomonadota; class Alphaproteobacteria; order Hyphomicrobiales; family Nitrobacteraceae; genus Bradyrhizobium; species Bradyrhizobium sp. SZCCHNRI2009. The sequence continues at coordinate 380,272 of NZ_JAUEUH010000006.1, read as the reverse complement.
CCTCCTCCTCATCGTGGACGTAGTGGCGCGTCATGCCGGTGCCGGTCTCGGAATAATCGCGAAAAGTCTTCTCGAGCTCCTCGAACAGATTGGTGTCGGGGCTGAAATGGCTGAAGTGCTTGTTGCCGATCTCGGCCTCCTCGACCATCTTGCGGCGCATCTCCTCGCGATTGTAGCGATGGAAGGCGTCGCCCTCGATATAGGCCGCCTTGACGTTCTCGCGGCGGAAGATGTTCTCGAAGGTCTTCTTGACGGACGTGGTGCCGGCGCCCGACGAGCCGGTGATCGAGATGATGGGATGACGACGTGACATGAACTTTCTCCGGAAGGCGCGTTCGGCAGGCGGGCTCAGCGGAACAGGCCGCGCCGCGCGAACAGGGGCGCATCGCTGGTTTCGAACAGCGGCTCGATGCCCTCATGCAACTGGTCGACGTCGCGGACAAGGCGGACGTCGCCCATGATCAGCGGCGCGCGCTGATGCGGCGAGCGCGCCGACAGTTCGAGGATGCGCGAACGGCCGCTCGAGGCCGAGCCGCCGGCCCATTCCATGATCAGCGCCATCGGATGCGCTTCGTAGACCAGCCGCAGCCGGCCCTCGCGATAGCCGGGGCGGGAGTCGGCCGGATAGAGGAACACGCCGCCGCGCATCAGGATACGATAGGCCTCGGCGACCAGCGAGGCGATCCAGCGCATGTTGAAGTCGCGGCCGCGCGGGCCGGCCGCGCCCGACAGGCATTCGTCGACATAGTTGCGCACGGTCCCGCTCCAGTGCCGGCGGTTCGACGCGTTGATGGCGAACTCCGGCGTATCCTGCGGGATGCGGATGCCAGACTTGGCGAGCATGAACTCGTGCAAGGTCGGATGCAGGACGTAGAGATCGACGCGATGGTCGATCGCGAGCACCAGGCAGGTCTGTGGTCCATAGACAAAGAAGCCGGCGGCAAGCTGTGCCGTGCCGGGCTCGAAGAAGCTGGAGAGCACGTCGCGGCCCCGCGGGCGGATCGAGAAGATGGTGCCGACGGAGATGTTGTTCTGCAGGTTCGACGAGCCGTCGAGCGGGTCGATCGCCACGCAAAGTGGGGCAGCAGCATTGACCGTTTCCGGCCGGTCGACCTCCTCGGACAGGATGCCAGCGACCGGAGCCCGGCGCAGCGCATCCCGCATCAGATTGTCGGCGACGATGTCGAGCGCCTTCTGGACGTCGCCGTCGGCGTTCACGGTGGCGGCGCCTTCGTCGACGCCAGACAGCGGTGCGACCGCGATCTGCCGCGCGAGTTCGCGCGCCGCCCCGGCCAGAGCCTCGATGACCGCGGCGCAATCGGCGTCGGCACCCTGCGCCGCCAGATGTGCCTGCAATGTCTGATGTTGATCCATTTGGTGATTCATGGGCCACTCCCTCGCCATCAGCTCCTCTGCCGGGAACTTGATGAAGCCGCACGAATGCGTCGTGCCGCGCTGCTATCAACACTCGATTTGCCTAATTAGGGAAATTTCATTATCTTTGGATAGACCAAAGTTTTCCTTATACTGGCGATCTCATCGAGGGTTCCATGAGCCGGCACTTCTCTCGCGATCTCACCATCCGCCAGCTTCGGGCGCTGGCTGCCGTGCAAAACTCGGGGTCGGTGACGTCTGCGGCCGGCCGTTTGAACCTCACTCAGCCTGCCGTGACCCTGCAGATTCGCAATCTTCAGGAGCTCGCCGGGCTGCCGCTGATCCAGCGCACCACCGACGGCATGATCCTGACCGAGGCCGGCCGCAGCGTCCTGGCACTCGCCGAGCGCGTCGAAGCCGCGCTGCAGGACTGCGAGCAGGCGCTCGACATTCTGGCGGGACGCAGCGGCGGCCGCGTGGCGATCGGCGCGGTCAGCACCGCGAAATATTTCGTGCCGTTTGCGATCGCGGAATTTTCGCGGCGCTTCCCCAAGATCGACGTCACCTTGCGGATCGGCAATCGCGACAGCCTGCGCGAGGCACTGCGCGGCTATGATCTCGACATCGCCATCATGGGCCGGCCACCGGCCGACGTTCCCGTGGATATGCGGCCGTTCGGAAAGCACCCGCACATCATCATCGCCCCAGCCAACCACCGGCTGGCGCGCCGCAAGCGGATCGCGGCCGAGGATCTCGCCGGCGAGGTGTTCATCACCCGGGAGCCGGGATCGGGCACCCGGCTGCTGATGGAGACATTCTTCGAGAAGCATGGTCTGAAGCCGAAGACCAGCATGGAGATGGACAGCAACGAGACCATCAAGCAGGCCGTGATCGCCGGCCTCGGCATCGCCTTCATCTCGCAGCACACCGTCGCCCATGAGCTCAGCGAGGGGCGGCTGGTGACGTTGAAGGTCGCGGGATTGCCGATCATCCGCCAGTGGCACGCGGTGCGGCGCGCCGACAAGCTGCTGCTGCCGCCGGCCCAGGCGATGCTGGACTTCTTCGGCAAGGAAGGAGCGCGGTTTCTGCCGAGCTGAGCGCGACAACCGATGCCATTGCGGTGTCACGTCTCGCATGGCGCCGTCTCACCAGCCGATCTCGAACCGGCAGGCCTCGTCACCCCAGGCTTCGCAGGCAATCTCGCGCGCATGGGCGTCGGGATGCACGAGCCTTGCGAACAGCGTCTCGAACGTCCCAGCGTAGAAGTCGCAGATGGCGTGATCGCCGTGATGGCCGCGGCACAGCGGACAATGGCTGATCTGGTAGATGGTGGGCCGACCTGGGCGTACGGTGAAGGTGCCGGTCCCGGCAAACGTCCAGGCATGCGCGGATATCGCCCGCGTCAGCACGCCGCTCGCGAGCCGGGCCGGCAGCAGCCGGAGCACGCGGTGCGCCGCGGAGGGGATGCGATGCGCGAGCAGATAGGCCGCCGTCAGCCGCCCTGCCCTGGTGCTGACGGCGCGCGCAGCATCGTCGTCGAGCTCGGTCCGAAGCGCACGATGGAGCCGCGTGACCTCGGCTTCGTCGACCATCGCCGCCGGAGGCGTCGCGAGATAGGTGTCGAGCCGCGCGGCCGCGAAGACGCGGCGCGCCGCCTCCTCGCCGTGCAGCTGACGCAAGGCCTCCGCGGTCTGGATGATCGCGTTGGGACCGATGCGGCCGGCGATGTGGCCTTCAGCAACGCCGTCCTGATGGTCAGGCGCGGCGTCAGCACGCGGCAGCGGAACGTGCCGGGCGCACGTGCCGTGCATTTCAATGCACCCGCGTCTCGGTCTCGTCGTTCATCTGCCCGGCACCGCCGCCACAGGCCATCACCTGCGCCTGCTGCGGTCCGCTCAGCTTGCGATTATGGCTCGTCTTCCATTCGACCTTGCCGGGATCGGCGCGCCTGCGCGACGTATCGAAGCCGAAATCGACCTTGCCCTTGGACTGCGGCCCCCAGTAATTGACGCGGCCAAGATCGTAGAATTTCCGCTCGAAGCCCGACTTCAGGAACGCCTTGAGGCAGCCGAGCAGATAGCGGCGGCGCTCGCCGGAGCCGGCCCAGGGATAGGAGAACAGCGCCTTTAGGATGTAGAAGCGGCGATAGTTGTTCATGACGCCGTCGAGCAGCTCGCCGCGGTCCATCGCGTCCGGCTTCATGATCGGGGTGACGAAATTGTACTTCTCGTAGTCGAAGATCTCGACCTTGTCGCCGAGGTCGCGGAACAGATCGGAGAAAGGCCAGGGCGTGTACATCGCCCAGTTGGCGAGATCCGGCTTCCAGTCGCGCGCCATCTGGTAGGTCTCTTCCAGGGTCTCGCGGGTCTCGTTCTCAAGGCCAACGATGAACTGGGCCTCGACGACGATGCCGGCGTCGCGCAAGAGCTGGATCGCCTTCTTGTTCTGCGCGACCGTGGTCTCCTTGTTGAAGCGGTCGAGCTTCATCTGCGCCGCGGCTTCCGTCCCCAGCGAGACGTGGATCAGGCCGGCCTTGCGGTACAGCGGCAGCAGCGCTTCGTCGCGCAGGATGTCGGTGACGCGGGTGTTGATGCCCCAGAGGATCTTGAGGTCGCGGCGGATCAGCTCCTGGCAGAAGGCTATGAATTTCTTCTTGTTGATGGTCGGCTCCTCGTCGGCCAGGATGAAGAAGCCGACATCGTGCTCGCGCATCAATGTCTCGATCTCATCGACCACCTTCTTCGGGTCGCGGATGCGATAGTCGCGCCAGAATTTCCATTGCGAGCAGAAGCTGCAGGTGAACGGGCAGCCGCGCGCCATGTTGGGGATGGCGACGCGCTTGTTCATCGGGATGTAGATGTACTTGCTCCATTCGAGCACGCTCCAATCCGGCGTGATCGCATCGAGGTTCTTCACCGTCGGCGCCGCCACCGTCGCCACGACCTCGCTGCCGTCGCGATAGGCGATGCCCTTGATGCTGCGGCGGTCCGTCGCCCAGCGGCCGTCCTCGCGGGCGCGCATCAGGTCGACGATGATCTCCTCGCCCTCGCCGCGCACGATGGCGTCGATCCACGGCGCCTCGGTCAGCACCTGCTGATACATGAAGGTGGCGTGGATGCCGCCGAGCACGGTCAGTGCGTCCGGGTGCTCCTCCCGAGCGATCTCCAGAAGACGCTCGGCCTTGTAGATGGAGGGCGTGATCGCGGTGCACCCGATCACGTCAGGCTTTTCGCTGCGCAGGATGGCGCGGACCTGATCCTCGGAGAGATCGTTGGTCATCGCGTCGATGAAGCGGAGGTCGGTGAAGCCGGCCGCCTTCAGCGCGCCAGAGATATAGGCCGCCCAGGCGGGCGGCCAGTTGCCGGCGATCTCGGCGCCGCCGGAGTGATAATTCGGATGCAGCAACAAGATCCGCACGGCGTTCTCCCCGATTATCAATTTGTCTATCAATCTTAACGTCAAGATAGATTGACAATTTGATCTGACTCAAACGCCGCGCGAAAGCGTCACCTCATGCCGCTTGTGCGAGACCCATCTCGGCCCAGATCTCCGAGAGTGCCGCAACGAGATGCTCGATATCCGCATCGGAATGATAGGGCGACGGCGTGATGCGCAGCCGTTCGGTGCCGCGCGGCACCGTCGGATAGTTGATCGGCTGCACATAGATGCCGTAGCGGTCGAGCAGGATGTCGCTGATCCGCTTGCACAGCACAGGATCCCGCACCATCACCGGCACGATATGGCTGGGATTGTCGAGATGGCTGACGCCGGCCTCGTCGAGCCGGCGGCGCAGCCGAGCGACGCGGTCCTGGTGCCGGGCGCGCTCGGCATTGCTGGCCTTCAGATGCCGGATGCTGGTCAGCGCGCCCGCGGCGACCGCCGGCGGCAGCGAGCTGGAGAAGATGAAGCCGGAGGCAAAGCTGCGGACGAAGTCGCAGACCGTGTTGGAGGCCGTGATATAGCCGCCGATCACGCCGAACGCCTTGGCCAGGGTACCCTCGATCACGGTCAGGCGATCGGCCACGCCGTCGCGCTCCGAGATGCCGCCGCCGCGCGGACCGTACAGGCCGACGGCGTGGACCTCGTCGAGATAGGTCATGGCGTTGAACTCGTCGGCGACGTCGCAGACGTCCGAGATCGGCGAGATGTCGCCGTCCATCGAATAGACGCTCTCGAACGCGATCAGCTTCGGCGCCTTGGGATCGAGATCCGACAGCTTGTCGCGGAGATCGGCGACGTCGTTGTGGCGCCAGATCCGGGTGTCGCAGCGGCTGTGGCGGATGCCCTCGATCATCGAGGCGTGGTTCAATTCGTCGGACAGGATCACGCAGCCGGGCATGCGCGCAGCCAAGGTCGACAGCGAGGTCCAGTTCGAGACATAGCCGGAGTTGAACAAGAGCGCAGCCTGCTTGCCGTGGAGATCGGCGAGCTCCTCCTCCAGCAGGACATGATAGTGGTTGGTGCCGCTGATGTTGCGGGTGCCGCCGGCGCCGGCACCGCAGCGGTCGAGCGCCTCGTGCATCACCTCCAGAACCTTGGGGTGCTGGCCCATGCCGAGATAGTCGTTGGAGCACCACACCGCGACATCGCGCTCGCCATGCGGGCCACGATAGGTCGCACGCGGGAAGGCGCCGGCCTTGCGCTCGAGGTCGGCGAATACGCGATAGCGTCCTTCGCGCCTGAGACCGTCGAGCTGGCGGCGGAAATAGTCTTCGTAGTTCATGGTACTCCCCCCTGTGCTGTCGTGTTCGGATCGACCGGCGGCGTGACCGGCACCGCGGCCAGCCCGGTGATGGTTTGCGCCTGCGCGTCAGCGCGGGCCTGGCGATAGGCCTGGCGGAATTGCTCTTCGAGCCGCTGCCGTGCTGCGGCTGCTGCATTCTTCTGAACAGAGACGGGACGCTCGGCCTGCGGCGCAGGAGAGACTACCGCGAGCACCGGCCGGACCAAAGGCGTCGCGGGCACTGGTGCGGGAGCGGCAGCCACGACCGCCATCGCTGGCACGGCAGGCTCGACTGGCGCGCTCCAGCGCCACAGATTGATCACCGGCATCGGCAGCGCCATGAAGCCATGCTCGAGCAGGCCGAGCGCGATCAACGATGCAAGCAGTGACAGCGCGACGCCGTCGAACGATGACGTTGCGCCGATCGCGGCAGCGGCGACCATCACGGTCGCGGTGGTCGCCGCGGCAATCGAGAACGGGAACAACAGGTTGGTGGACTTCTTTGCAAAATAGCTGCGCATGAAGCGGACCTGCTGCGGCAGCAGCTCGTCGTTCAGGGTGCGCACGCCAAGGAACAAATTGATCTTCGCGCTCTGCCTGAGCACCAGCAGCGCGGCGAAGGTCCACCAGCTGAGACGGTTGGGCGCGCCCGATGTCACCGCGAAGACGAGGCCCGCGGTCGCGATCAGCGCCAACTCGTGATAGGCGATCGCCTGCAGCGCGAAACCGACGCGCGAGGCCGGCGTGCAGTTCCGCGGGCACGACTCGGGCCGCGGGCCGGTGATCCAGCCGGCGAGCAGCGACATCTCGACCGTGCCCCACAGGAGAATGGCGCAGGTGAAGGCGCAATAGGCGTTGGCATCCTCCGCCGCCTGGCTCGACACCGCGACGCCCGACAGGGCCGCGACGAACGCTGCGGCCGTGCCCCATTTGAACGCGGCCGGATGGCGGGCGGCGAGCCCGACCAGCGCCAGCACGGCGCCGGTCGAGAACCACCAGACGAACACGACGTAGGGAATGGCAATCGCGGTCGCGCCCATGGCCGGCTCCTTGTCACCAGGCGGGTTGCAGCCTGATCTCCCGTGGCAGCTCGTTGCTCTTGGCCGGCAGCATGTACAGCCGGCCAAAGGTCAGCGCCGCCTTGAGCGGCAGCACGGCGCGCTTCAGCGTGCCCATGATGCCCCCCTGTGCCTTGGCATCGGCAATCGCCTCCGACACCTGGCGCAGCTGCTTCAAGCCGGCCCAGAAGCGCGGATTGTCGATGTCCAGCATGACCGGAAAGACCTGGCGCGAGATCTCCGAGGTGATCCGGAACACGCGCATGTCGTACTCGTCCACCGGCATGCCGAGCGCCTCGTAGAAGGCGGGGCGCATGTGGTCGCGGACATGCATCGTGGCGAACACCGCGAGCAGGAAGAACTTGATCCACAGCTTGTTGAGGCCGCTGAGCAGCTTCGGATCGGCGCGCATCAGAAGCGCGAACGCCTCGCCGTGGCGGAACTCGTCGTTGCACCACCTCGCGAACCACTTGAAGATCGGGTGGAACTGGCGCTCGGGATTCCGCTCCATCTGGCGATAGATGGTGATGTAGCGGGCATAGCCGATCTTCTCGGAGAGATAGGTCGCGTAGAAGATGAACTTCGGCTTGAAGTAGGTGTACTTCTTCGTCTTGGTGAGGAAGCTGAGGTCGACGCCGATGCCGTGATCCTTGAGGATCTCGTTGATGAAGCCGGCATGGCGCGCCTCGTCGCGGCTCATGAACTGGAACAGCTCGCGGATGTCGGGATTGGTGATCCGCTTCTTGATCTCGGCATAGAGCACGCAGCCGGAGAACTCGGCGGTCAAGGACGACACCAGGAAGTCCTTGAACTCCACGCGAAGCGCCTCGGGCAGCTCGTTCAGATCCTTCTCGAATTCCGGCGTGCGCACGAAGTGCTTGCGGTTGTGGTCGGCGCGCAGCTCGGCCATGACCGCATCCCATTCGCGGCGCACCAGGTCGACGTTGAGCCGGTCCATCGCCGCAAAATCTGTGGTGTAGAAGCGCGGCGTGAGGATCGTGTCCTCCAATGCCATCTTGGTGGAGATGTTGCCGCTTCCGCCTTCCATCGCGATCATCTGACCCTCCCGTCCGAAAAGCTGACGTCGTACAGTTCCGTGAGCTCGAGATAACCCGCGACATGCATCATCAGGCGCTTCAAGGGACCTGCCCGCACCACCGTGGCGGTGCGGCGCAGGTTGAGCTGCTCGCCGAACTTCACCACGATCGGCGCGCCCTGGATCAGCACTTCGTCGCCCGGACGAATGTTGACGTCGCGGTCGAGCGTGACATGGGCATGCAAGGTCTCGGAGGTCTGCTCGATCTCGATGCTGCAGCCGATGTCGAAGCGGCGCGGCCCAGTGGCCCATAATCCTCTCATCGCGGCTCTCCCATCGCCATCAATCCCGTGAACCGGCGCATGTTGTCGGCGCCGAACGGCGCGAGATCGATCCGCCGGCCGGTGGCGGGATCGTCCAGTGTCAGATGGCCGTCGGACCAGCGGTTGATCGTGAACGCCGGGCCCGATCCGATCGCGTGACGCTGGCGGTCGAAGGCCATGCTGCGCAGCACGGTGCGCAGGAAGCCATCGCCGCCGGCCTCGACCACGGTCACGAGCTTGCCGCTGTCGGGCGACACCACCGCAATGCCGCCATCGGCACGGTCCTCGAACCGCAGCGCCGTCGACTGCACCGCCGTGACGTGGTCGTTGCGCACCGTGCCGATACCCGTGACCCGGCCGACGCCGGCCGCGAGCAGGGCAAAGGCGACCAGGGCGAAGGCCGCGCGGAGCGCGCCCTTCGGCATGATGATCTCGGCTTCGGCATGGCTATCGGCGTTGCTCATCGCGCCCTCCTCCCGATCACGCCGCGCTGGCGACCGCCGCCGGCGGTGCGCCTTGCGACTGACCATTGGCTGCCGGCAGCGGCTGCGCGGCGACGGCGCCATCCGACGCAGCAACCAGCGCCTTGGCAAGAATCTCGGCGACGTTGCGGGCGTCCCGAACGCCGCGCAGCATCGGCTCGACCTCGTTCAGCCGCCACGGCCGCGCATGCGGCCACAGCAGCAGATACGACAGCCGCTGCTGCGCGGTGACGCCGAGCGGCAGATCGCCGGAGCCATCGGAGAACAGCTTCGCATCCGCCCGTGCCACCTGCTTGAACGGCACGTTCAGGGTCATCGGCAACACGGCGCCGAACTGCAGCAGCACGCGCCGGCTGGTAATGGTGTAGCGCGTGGTGCGGCTGTAGAGCACCGCGAGCCCGGTGAGCAGCAGCGTCGCCAGTGCCACCGGCGTCACCAGCGACGAGGCGCTGGCGACCGAGGCCGCGAGCGGCTGATGATCGAGCACGCCCGCCACAACGCGCGCGCCGAACAGCGCCGCGAAATAAGCCAGCACCAGGCGCAGGTGGAACACCCGCAGCAGCAGCGCCTTCACCGTGGGCTGTCCCTGCCAAAGCAGCCGCTCGCCCTCCGGCAGCATCAGCGTATCCATCTCCTTGCGCGTACTCACAGCAGCGGCTCCTGCCGTGCAGCAGTCGCGTAGAGATGACCGCCGCCATAGTAGCCGACGATCTTGTCTTCCTCGAGCTTGGTGACCCGGTCGGGGTTGGCAAGGCCCGGCACGCTGGCGAACTGCGAGCCGAGGATGGCATCGACCAGCACCGCCTTGCGCGACCTGTCGACGATGGCCATGGTCATCGGCAGCAGCACGTGACGTCCGACGATGCCGTCGACCTCGACCTCGAGGTATCGGATCAGCATCTCGGCGCGGTCGACCCAGACCTCCCGAACCTTGCCGCCGAGCCTGCCGTCGCAACCCAGCACTGGCATGCCGCGCGGATCCGGATCTTCGGAGGCGATGAAGATGCTGCCGTCGACGCGCAGCGGCACGATCGCAGGGATGTTGTCGATGGTCAGCTCCGGCTCGTCCTTGCGCGCGGCAAAGGAGCCCGGACCGACACCGTCGAGCATCGGATTGCCGGTCGGCAGGTAGGGCGTGCCCGGCCAGGGATACATCGGCGTCACCGGCGCATCGGCGCGGTCGTTGTCCCAGTTCGGCAGGGTCGCGGTGCGGCCGCCATGCATGTGGTAGGTCTTCGGGCTCGGCGGGGTCGGGAAGCCGTGACCGCTCGAGGCGGTCCGGCGGCCGACGCGGCCCTCGAACTGCAGCGGATAGCCTTCGCGCTTGTCCTCGGTGCGCAGGTAGAAGATCAGGGCTGCGAAGAACACCCAGAACCCGTAAAGCACCACCTGGGCGACATCGATGTAGCTCGTGAAAGACGTCTGCATGGTTTCCTCCCCGACCGGGCTAACCTGGAAATTCCGCGATTCCGAATTGTAGTTGCTGCGGCTCCGCCGCTCGCCGCCGCACCAGCGGTCCGATGACCGCAAGCGTGACGAACAGCAGCGCGATTTCGACGTGGTAGACGATGCTGTAGCCGGTCGCGGGACCGGCAAGGGCGACGCCGAGGCGGCCATCCAGCGCGAGCTGCGACATCACATCGCGAATGGCGCCGCCGCCGGCGATCGCGAGCCCCGCTGCGGTCGCCTGCACCGCGCCCCAGGCCCCGAGCGCAAGCCCGCTCTCGCCGTTCTGCACCAGTGCCATCGCCGCCGTCAGCGTGCCCACGGCGAACAGCCCGCCGCCGAAACCGATCAGCGTGGTGCCGATCCGGAACAACAAGGGTGAGGCCAGCGGCGCCGAGAAGATGACAGCAGAGAAGGCGAACAGCCCGACCAGTCCGCCGAGGGCGGCGATCCGATAGGGATCGGAGCCCTTGCCGAGGCGGCGCGCGGAGAGACCGAAGCCGGCCAGCGTGCCCGCGGCGAACAAGGCGGTCAGCGCCGTGGTCTCGCCGACGGTCAGATGCAGGATCTCAGCCCCGTAAGGCTCCAGCAGGATGTCCTGCATCGTGAAGCCGGCGGTGCCGAGCCCGACCGCGACCAGCACGCGTGCCGAGCCGCCGGCCTCCCGAAAGCGTCGCCAGGAGTCGCCGAAGCGCGGCCGCTCGCGGGCCGCCGACGTGCGCGACGGATCACGCGCCTCCTGCTTCCACAGCGCGATGACGTTGAGCACCATCTCGGTCAGCGCCGCGCCCTGGATCACCTGGATCAGCCGCATCTCGCTGAACTCGGCGAGCAGCCCACCGAAGGTGAGCGCGCTCGCCATCATGCCGAACATGAGCATCACGTAGAGAAAGGCGACGACGCGCGGGCGCGAATGCTCAGGCGCGATGTCGGTGGCGAGCGACAGGCCGGCGGTCTGCGTGGTGTGCAGCCCAGCGCCGACCAGCAGGAAGGCCAAGGCCGCGCCGGTGCGGCCTGCGATCACCTGGCCCGGCGCATCGCCCGAGGACAGCAGGAGCAGCGCGAACGGCATGATCGCGAGGCCGCCGAACTGCAGCAGGGTGCCCATCCAGATGTAGGGCACGCGGCGCCAGCCGAGCACCGAGCGGTGATGATCGGACTTGAAGCCGATCAGCACCCGCAGCGGCGCGAACACCAGCGGCAGCGCCACCATGGTCGCGACCAGCCAGGAGGGCACGCCGAGCTCGACGATCATGACGCGGTTGAGCGTGCCGTTGAGCAGCACCACCGATATGCCGATCGAGACCTGGAACAGCGACAGCCGCATCAGGCGCGACAGCGGCAGCTCGGTCGAGGCGGCATCCGCAAACGGCAGATAGCGCGACGACAGCCGCGTCCACAGTTGCAGGACCGATGGTGCACGCGCGCTCATGACGGGCGAAGCTCCAGCGCTTGCGAGATGTAGAAGCCGTTGGCGACGCGGCAGCTGCGCGCGCAGCGCCAGTCGGCGAGACCGTGATGGTCGGCGATCAGCCTATGCAGCTTCTGTTCGGCAACGGGCTCGATCGCCGGCGCGCGATTGCCGCGCGGGAACACGCCGCCCACCGCATGCATGACGGCGAGCAACGGCGTGCGCGGCGCGTAGGTCATCAGGATCGCATCGGAGGTGCGCGCGGCGAGGCCCGCGACGATGCGCACGGCATCCTCGGCGCGGTAGTGGATGAACGAATCCATCGCCACCACGAAGTTGAAGCCGCCATGCTTGGGATCGAGCATGTCGCCGGCGACGAAACGGATCGCGTTGCGGCTGATGTCGTCGGGCAACCGGCGCTGCGCGATCTCGATCAGGGTCGGCGAGATGTCGACGGCGACGACATCGGCGCCGCGACGGGCCGCCTCGATCGAGAAGCTGCCGGTGCCGCAGCCGGCGTCGAGAATGCGCGCGCCGCGCAGATCGAGCGGCAGCCATGACAGCAGCGTCCGCCGCATCTCGTCACGGCCGGCCCGCACCGTGGCGCGGATGCGGCCGACCGGCGCATCCGACGTCAGCCGTGTCCAGGCGGCGACCGCGGTGCGGTCGAAATACGTCTCCACTTCACTGCGGCGGGCGAGATATTCCGCTGTCGTCATCGGCTGGCTCCACTCAATCAAAGCCAAGGAGATCGAAGATGTCGCGGTCCTTCAGCGGCACGGCCTGCATCGGCTCGCTGCCGGCGAGCAGCGAGGCGGCGAGGCGCAGATACTCGTTCTGGGCGCGCTCGACGTCGGGCGAGGCCTCCATCTCGAACAGCGTGCACTTCTTCAGCCGGCTCTTCCGAATGACGTCGAGATCGGGAAAATGCGCCACCGTCTTCAATCCGGCCCGCTCGTTGAACTTGTCGATCTGGTCGGTCGCAGCACTGCGGTTGGCAATGACGCCGCCGAGCCGCACCGGATAGTTGCGCGACTTGGCCTGGATCGCGGCGACGATGCGGTTCATCGCGAAGATCGAGTCGAAATCATTGGCGGCCACGATCAGCGCGCGGTCGGCGTGCTGCAAGGGGGCTGCGAAGCCGCCACAGACGACGTCGCCGAGCACGTCGAAGATCACGACGTCGGTGTCTTCCAGCAGGTGGTGCTCCTTGAGCAGCTTCACAGTCTGGCCGACCACATAGCCGCCGCAGCCGGTGCCGGCCGGCGGCCCGCCCGCCTCCACGCACATGACGCCGTTGTAGCCCTGGTAGACGAAGTCCTCCGGGCGCAGCTCCTCCGCGTGGAAATTGACCTGCTCGAGAATGTCGATGACGGTCGGCACCAGTCGCTTGGTGAGCGTGAAGGTCGAGTCGTGCTTGGGGTCGCAGCCGATCTGCAGCACGCGCTTGCCGAGCTTGGACAGCGCGACCGAGAGGTTCGACGACGTCGTGCTCTTGCCGATGCCGCCCTTGCCATACACCGAGAACACCTTCGCGGTGTCGATGACGACGTTCGGATCGAGCTGCACCTGGACGCTGCCGGCCCCATCGGGGCGCCGCGGCGCCGTTGTCAGCGGCGGTCGTAATGTCACATTCATGCGGCCACTCCCACGCCTTCGAGGCGATCTTCGAGCTCTTCCCCGGCCTTGCGCAGCACGTCGAGCATGTCAGGGTCCGGGGTCCAGTAATTGCGCTCATGCGCCTCGATCAGACGGTTGGCGATCTTCGCCGACGCGGCCGGATTGAGCGAGGCAAGCCGCTCGCGCATCGCGGGGTCCAGCACGAAGGTCGTGGTGATCTGCTGATAGACCCACGGGGCCACCTGCCCTGTCGTGGCCGACCAGCCGACGGTGTTGGTCACATGCGACTCGATCTGGCGCACGCCCTCATAGCCGTGGGCGAGCAGCGCCTCGTACCATTTCGGATTGAGCGTGCGGGTACGGGTCTCGAGCGCCACCTGCTCCGACAGCGTGCGCACCGTGCCTTCGCCGCGGGTCTGGTCGCCGATATAGACCGGCGCCGCCTCGCCCTTGGCGCGCTTCACCGCGCGGCTGATGCCGCCGAGCGTATCGAAATAATGATCGATGGTGGTGACGCCGAGCTCGACCGAGTCGACGTTCTGATACGCCGCATCGACGCCGGCCAGCACATGGCCGAGCAACGCGTCGCGCCGGACAGGGCGTCCGTCGGTGCCGTAGGCAAAGCCCTTGCGCCGCGTGTAGACGTCGGCGAGTTCGTCCTCATCGGTCCAGGCGCCGCAATCGATCAGGTGGTTGACGTTGGCGCCATAGGCGCCCTCGGCATTGCCGAACACACGCAGCGACGCATCCGCCAGCTCGCCGCCATGCGCGGCCTGGAACGCGACCGCGTGCTTGCGCACGTAATTCATGTCGGCCGGCTCGTCGGCAGACGCCGCAAGCAGCGCTGCTTCGGCGAGCAACTTGGTCTGCAACGGCATCAGGTCGCGGAAGATGCCCGAGAGCGTGATGACGACATCGATGCGCGGGCGGCCCAACTGCTCCAGCGGGATCAGCTTCGCGCCGCAGAGGCGGCCATAGCCGTCATGGCGTGGCTCGGCACCCATCAGCCACAGCGCCTGCGCGATCGGCCCGCCCTCGGTCTTGAGATTGTCGGTGCCCCACAGCACCAGTGCGATCGTCTCCGGCAGCTTATGGCCTTCACCTGCATGGCGGGCGAGCAGCCGCGCGGCCTGGCGCTCGGCATCCTTGAGCGCGAAGGCGCTGGGAATGCGGAAGGGATCGAAGCCATGGAGATTGCGGCCGGTCGGCAGCACGTCGGTGTTGCGCAGCAGATCGCCGCCGGGCACGGGGCGGACGTAGCCGCCGTCGAGCGCGTGCAGGATCGCGGGCGTCTCGCTGTCGGTGGCGAGCATCCTGTCGAGCTCGGCACGCTTGGCCGGATCGGCGATGCCGGCGAGGTCGAGCAGCTCGGTCCGCTGCCCCTCGGGCGGCGGCGCGCCGACGACATGTAGGCCATGCGGGATCAGCGAGTATTCCAGCTCCAGCACGCTCGCGGACAGCGCGCCGATGCTGGCATCGCGCTCGCCGCCCCACAGCGGCTCGGCCGCGGCAAGATCGACCGCCGCCGCCTGCGCCTGGATCAGCGCCGCACTGTCGCCCCTCACCTGCTCGGTCGCGTCCGGCGACAGATTGCGCCAGGCGTCGAGCGAGGATTTCAGATCGGCGAGCCCCTTGTAGAGGCCGGCGCTGGTGATCGAGGGCGTGAGATAGCTGATCAGGGTGGCACCGCCACGCCGCTTCGCCAGAGCGCCCTCGGACGGGTTGTTGGACGCGTAGATGTAGAAGTTCGGCAGGTCGCCGATCAGGCGCTCCGGCCAGCATTCCGCGGACAACCCGGCCTGCTTGCCCGGCATGAATTCGAGCGCACCATGGGTGCCGAAATGCAGCACGGCGTGGGCACGGAAATCCTCGCGCAGCCAGCGATAGAACGCCGCAAACGCATGCGTCGGCGCAAAGCCGCGCTCGAACAGCAACCGCATCGGATCGCCTTCGTAGCCGAAGGCGGGCTGCAGGCCGACGAACAGATTGCCGAACTGCTCGCCGAGCACCAGGAGGCTGGCGCCATCGGTCTGGTGGCGGCCGGGCGCCGGCCCCCACTGCTTCTCGATCTCGGCGAGGTGGCGCTCGCGCCGGACATGCTGATCCACCGGGATGCGCGCCGCGACGTTGGCGGCGGTGCCGAAGCGCTCGGCATTGCCCTTGAGCACACGCGCGCGCAGCGCGTCCACGGTGTCGGGGACGTCGATCGTGTAACCTGCCGCGCGCAGCGATGTCATCACATTGTGCAGCGACTCGAACACCGAGAGATAGGCGGCGGTGCCGGCGCTGCCACCGTTCGGCGGGAAGTTGAACAACACCACGCCGAGCTTCCGCTCGGCGCGCGCGGAGCGGCGCAGCTCGACGAGCCTGGCCACACGCGCGGCGAGTTGCGCCGCGCGCTCCGGCAGCGAGGCCATGTCGCGGCCGGCATCGGCCACCGCCGAGCGGCCGCCGAACACGGTCGGGCCGACGGCGCCGTCGAGCTCGGGAATCGCGACCATCATGGTGGCTTCGACGGGCGTCAGCCCGCGCGCGTCATCGCGCCACTGCTCGACGGTCTGGAATTCGAGCGGATGCGCCGCGATCAGCGGCACGTCGAGGCCGGCCATCACCTCTTCCGCGGCGCGCGCGTCATTGTAGGCGGGGCCGCCGACCAGCGAGAAACCGGTGAGCGAGATCACGGCATCGACGGTGGCGACGCCGTCCTTCTGGAAATAGCGCTCGATCGCCGGGCGCGAGTCTAGCCCGCAGGCGAACACCGGAATGACCGCAAGCCCGCGCGCCTCCAGCGCTGCGATCACGCCGTCATAATGCGCGGTGTTGGCGGCGAGCAGATAGGAGCGCATCAAGATCACGCCGACGCGGCCGGCCGGCTTCGCCAGGGCCGGCAACTGGTCGGCGCGCTCGATGATCCGCGGCGACAGCCGCGGATGATAGAGGCCGACATCCGGATAGGTCACCGGCTCGGCCGCGCTGGTCTTGCCACGCAGCGCGGCGCGCGGGCCGTCGGCGTAGCGGCCGACCAGGAAGCGCACCATGTTCGCAAAATTCTGCTCGGAGCCGGCGAGCCAATATTGCAGCGTGAGGAAGTAGGCGCGCAGGTCCTGTGCGGTGCCGGGGATGTAGCGCAGCAGGCGCGGCATCCGCTGCAGCATCTTCATCTGGCCCTGGCCGCTGGAATTGCCGGAGCGGTTGCTGCCGCGCAGCCGCTTCAAGAGGCCGAGCACGCCGGTGGCGGAGCCCGACATCGTCAGCTTGCCGAGCCGGGTCAGGCGCACCACCTCGCCGGCCGAGAGGCAGCCGATCATGGCGTCGCATTGGTCGCGGCGCGCCTGCAACGCCGGCAGCACCGGCTGGATGTGATCCTCCATGAACAGCATGGTGGCGACGACGATGTCGCCGGTGGCGATATCGGCAAGGCAATGTTCGAGCGCGGTCGGATTGCAGCCCCACTCGTCGGCCGCATGCACCTTCAGATCGAGCCCGGGCAGCTCCGCCTGCAACGCCGTGCGCGCGCGCACGGCAGCCGAGGCGAGATGGCTGTCCATCGTCACGATCACCACCCGGATGGGTGTGACGTCAGCGACCGAAGTGCGCTTTGGCATCGTACAAGGTCTCGAGCGTGATCAGGTTGACGTTGCGCTCGCGCGCGAATCGTTCGGTGTTGCGGCGGGCCTTGCCGCGCACGAAGAAGGGGATCTTGGTCAGTTCGCGCTCGGCGTCGGACGCCCAGGCAAGCTCGGTGGTGACGTTGGTTTCGACGACGCGCAGCTGCGGCTGCTGCGGCGGCGCGGCCGGTGCTGCGCCGAGATGCGACGGCGCGTGATCGGCGAATTCATGGTCCTCGCGGAACATGCCGAGCAGATGCTCCTCCAGGCCCATCATCAAAGGATGCACCCAGGTGTCGAACAGCACGTTGGCGCCTTCGAACCCCATCTGCGGCGAGTAGCGCGCGGGGAAGTCCTGCACATGGCTCGGCGCCGAGATCACGGCGCAGGGAATGCCGAGCCGCTTGGCGATGTGGCGCTCCATCTGCGTGCCGAGCACGAGCTCGGGGCGCAGCTCGCCGACGCGGGCCTCGACCTCCAGGTAATCATCCGTGATCAGCGGCTCCACGCCGTAGATCGCGGCGGCTTCGCGGATCTCGCGGGCGAACTCGCGGGCATAGGTGCCGAGGCCGACGACCTCGAAGCCGAGCTCCTGCGTCGCGACGCGCGCCGCAGCGACCGCATGGGTGGCGTCGCCGAAGATGAAGACGCGCTTGCCGGTGAGATAGGTCGAATCGACCGAGCGCGAGTACCACGGCAGCCGGCTCTCGCTGCGCGCCAGCACCGGCGCGGCATCGACGCCGGCGAGGCCCGCGACCTCCGCAATGAAGTCGCGCGTCGCGCCGACGCCGATCGGGATCGTGCGCGTGAAAGGCTGGCCGAACTGGCGATTGAGCCATTGCGCCGTCGTCAGCGCGATCTCGGGATACAGCACGATGTTGAAATCGGCGTCGGGAAGGCGGGCGAGATCGGCCGGCGTCGCGTTCCACGGCGCGACGACGTTGATCTCGATGCCGAGCTCCACAACCTGCCTGGTCACTTCCGCGAGGTCGTCGCGGTGACGGAAGCCGAGAGCCGTCGGACCAAGCAGGTTGCAGACTGGACGGGCGCCTGTCTTCCTTTCACGGCGGGGGGAGCCATCAGCGGAAGACGCAGCCAACGCCCGTACAATCCGGTAGAGCGTTTCTGAGGCGCCCCAATTCTCCTTGCGCTGATAGGCCGGCAGCTCGAGCGGAATCACCGGAATGGGAAGCTTCAAGGCCTGCGCGAGCCCGCCGGGATCATCCTGGATCAGCTCGGCCGTGCAGGACGCGCCGACCAGCATCGCCTGCGGCTGGAAGCGCTCGTAAGCGGCGCGCGCCGCGCTCTGAAGCAGATCCGCGGTGTCGCCGCCGAGATCGCGCGCCTGGAACGTGGTGTAGGTGACCGGCGGACGGCGGTCACGGCGCTCGATCATCGTGAACAGCAGATCGGCGTAGGTGTCGCCCTGCGGCGCGTGCAGCACGTAGTGCACGTCGCGCATCGCGGTCGCGATGCGCATCGCGCCGATGTGCGGGGGTCCTTCATAGGTCCAGACCGACAGCTGCATCTCACACCGCCAGTCGGGTTTGCCGCAGCAAGGGCCGCGCGAACAGCTCGGCGAGATCGCCGGCCTGCTCAAACCCCTGAATCGGCGTGAAGATCAGCTCGATCGACCATTTGGTGGTGAGACCCTCGGCCTCCAGCGGATTGGCGAGGCCGAGCCCACAGACGACGAGATCGGGCCGCGCAACGCGGCAACGGTCGAGCTGGCGCTCGACGTCCTGGCCTTCGCTGAGCTGCGTGCCATCAGGCAGCAGCGCCAGCTCGGAGGCGAGATGATCGCGGTGCAGATAGGGCGTGCCGACCTCGACCAGCTCCATGCCGATCTCGCGTGCCAGGAAACGCGCCAGCGGGATCTCGATCTGGGAGTCCGGAAACAGGAAGACGCGCTTGCCGGCGAGCTGCGCGCGGTAGCGCGCCAGCGCGCGCTCGGCCCGCGCCTTCAGCGGCGCGATGGTCCGCTCGACATGGGGGCGAGAGACACCGAAGGCGGCGGCGGCGGCTGCGAGCCACAGCGCGGTGCCTTCGCCGCCGAGCGGAAATGGCGCAGCGATGCGGCGGCAACCGCGCTCCTCGAGCGCACGCGCGGTGTCGCCGAGGAAGGGCTGCGCCAGCAGCACGCGCGTCTCCGGGCCGATCGCGGGCAGCTCCGAGGAGCGGCGCGGCGGCAGGAAGGAGACCTGGTCGATGCCGAGCGCCGCAAAGGTCCGCCTGAACTGGTCCTCCACCACGTCGGCGAGCGCGCCGACCACCAGCAGCGATGGCCGCGCAGCCCGATCGGCTGCGGGGAGCACCGGCACCAGCGACGCGAGGCAGGCATCCTCGCCTTGCGTGAACGTCGTCTCGATGCCGCTGCCGGAGTAGTTGAGCACGCGCACATCAGGTGAGAAGCGCTGCGACAGCCGCAGCGCCGCGCGTGACAGGTCGAGCTTGATCACTTCCGACGGGCAGGAGCCGACCAGAAACAGCAGCTTGATCTCGGGCCGACGCGCCAGCAGCTGCGCCACGATGCGGTCGAGCTCGTCATTGGCGTCGACGAGGCCGGCGAGATCGCGCTCCTCCATGATGGCGGTGGCGAAGCGCGGCTCGGCGAAGATCATGACGCCGGCGGCCGACTGGATCAGATGCGCGCAGGTGCGCGAGCCGACGACGAGGAAGAACGCGTCCTGGATCTTCCTGTGCAGCCAGACGATGCCGGTCAGGCCACAGAACACCTCGCGCTGGCCGCGCTCACGCAGCACGCCATCCGGTGACGATGCAGCTGAAACGGTGCAGGCTTGCGCGTGAATGGTCATGACGCGCGCTCCACGCTGGTGACGGCGGCCGGCGCCATCGCCTCGCCCTGCAGCCGCGCCGCGCGCAGCTTGAGCAGGAATTGCGCGGCGTTGATCGCGTAGGCGGCGTAGGCGGCGAGCACGAGCAGCATCTGCTGCTGGGCGCCGCCGATATGACCGATGATCGCGGCCAGATAGGCCGTATGCAGCGCGATCACCAGCATCGAGAACACGTCCTCCCAGAAGAAGGCCGGTGCGAACAGATAACGCCCGAACACGACCCGCTCCCAGATCGAGCCGGTGATCATGATGGTGTAGAGCAGCGCTGTCTTCAGAACGACCGAGGCGGTCGCGAGCCAGAGTCCCTCGCCGGTCGCGAGATAGCGCGCCACGAGTCCGAGGCTGATCAGGAAGACGAGGAATTGCAGCGGCGCCAGAATGCCCTGCACCAGGGTCCATGGCGTGGCGTCGCGCCGGCGCCTTTCCTCAGGCGTGTAAAGCGCTTGCCGCTTTGCACGCGGCGCCGGTTCAGGCGTGAAGCAGAGCTGGCTCCAGCGCGACGGATCGGTGACGGATGTGAACTGGGCGCCACACCATGTGTAAAGATGATTTGACAACATCGGTGCCCAGTGATGCGATGACGACAACCACAGGGGGATTTGTGGTGCACCGCACTCGGTCTGATCAGCGCTACGTTGTGCAGTTCGCAGGTGGCGCATCGCAAATCCCCGAGTGCGAGCCCGATGGGGAAACGCTAGACCTGGGCAGGAAGAGTGTCAATCAAAATTGACGTCAAATAATATTGACGCAACGAGTGACGTGCGCTCATATGGAGGGGAGGCGCTTATGACCGAGCTCAATGAGACAGCCCGATTTCCGCGAGCCCGCTTTCGGACGAAGCGTGGGCAGCCCGGCTTTCATGCGCCTGCATCGCCACGCATCATCGCGCCGCTGCGCAACACACGTCACCCTCAACTCAACGACGCGATCGAAGCCGAGATCATTCCGCGGCTCGTGATGGCCCATGCCTCCGCGCTCGAACGCGTCCCGGCAATCATCACGGCCTCGGCGCAGGAGGCGGCTGATTTCGCCGAACTCGTGCTCGATGCGGACGATGTTGGCGCGGTGGCCTGCATCCAGGCGCATCGCGATCACGGCGAGACCCTGGAGCGCATCTATCTCGATCTCCTGGTCCCCACCGCGAACCATCTGCGCCATCTGTGGGCCGACGACGAGCGCGACTTCGCCGACGTCACGCTCGCGCTGTGGCGGCTGCAGCAGTTGCTGCGGCATTTCAGCCCGGCCTTCTGCGCCGAGCTCTCGGTCGCGCCCGCGGGGCTGCGCGTGTTGCTGACCACGGCGCCGGGCGACAGGCGCGAGCTGGGCCACATGATGTTCGGTCTCGTGCTGGCCGGCGAGTTCTTCCGTCGCGACGGCTTCGAGACCTGGATCGAGCCGGACACGGCCGATCGCGGCTTCGTCGAGACACTTCGCTCGCAGTGGTTCAACGTCGTCGAGTTCTTCGCCAACAGCGACAAGAAGCTTGACGCTCTCGCCTCGAACATAAGGATGGTCCGGCGCGAGTCCTCCAACCAGGACGTCGGCGTGCTGGTCTGCGGTCCTGCTTTTATTGAACGGCCTGAACTCGTTCTCCTGGTCGGTGGCGACGGTGTCGTCTCCGATCCGAGCAGAGAGGCTTCGCAAGCCCGGCACGTCGTCAGTCTTCTGACCGAACGGCGATAGCTGAGGGTGCAGTGAAGATGAATGCTGGAACGAGACTTGCCGCGCGAAGGCTCCTTGACTGGGAGGACAACGGCGTTGGTGAGGGCGTTCAGAGCTCCGAAAGAGTCGCTTGGCGACCTCAATGCGGATGTTGCGGGCATGCTGGTGGCCGCAGCGTCCGACATTGCGCTCGCGCTCGACGCCGACGGCAACATTCAGGACCTGGCTTTTCAACAAGCCGGCCTGCCGCTTGAACTGAGAAACACAGACGCGTGGATCGGCCGATCCTGGCAAGCAACAGTGTCCGAGGAAAGCCAGACCAAGCCAGAGCTGCTGCTCGCCGAAGCCTCCCAGCGCAAGGTGTCGCGCTGGCGCGAGGTGCGTTATCCGGCCGCGCGCGGACCGGACATCCCGATCCTGTTCGCGGTGGTGGCGATCAAGGGCGCGGCGCGCTTCATCGCGGTCGGCCGCGACGTGCGCGCCACCGCCGCGCTCCAGCAGAAGCTGATCGAGGCGCAAGTTGCCATCGAGCGCGACTACTCGCGCATGCGCAACGCCGAATCGCGCTACCGGATCCTGTTTCAGATCACGGCCGAGCCGGTGCTGATCGTCGATGCGGTGAGCCATCGCATCGTCGAGGCCAATCCGGCCGCGGCCGCCCTGCTCGACCATGGCGCCGCCAATCTGATCGGCAAGCTGTTTCCCGACGTGCTGCTGCTCGACGACATGGCGATGTCGCAATCCCTGTCGCTGGCGATCCGCTCGCAGGGCAAGATCGAACGCGCCAAGATCCGGCTCGACGGTGGCCGCGACTATCTGCTCGACGGCACCTTCTTCCGGCAGGACAACTCGTCGCTGTTCCTGCTGCGGTTCTCTCCGCAGACGTCGCAGCCTGCGCTCCCCAGGACGTCCGACGTCAACACCCAGCTCGTGCAGTTCGTCGAATCGGCGCCCGACGGCTTCGTCATCACCGACATGGACGGCCGCCTGCTGCACGCCAACGCCACCTTCCTCCAGCTTGCTCAGATCGAGAACATGCACCAGATCATGGGCGAGACGATCGACCGCTGGATCGGCAAGTCGGCGATCGATTTCTCGGTCATGCTGGCCAATCTGCGCCAGCATGGCAGCGTGAAGCTGTTCTCCAGCGTCGTCCGCGGCGAGCACGGCTCGCCGGTCGACGTCGAGATCTCCGCCAGCACGGTCGGGGCGCCCGGCCAGGCCCGGCTCGGCTTCACCATCCGCAACGTCGGCCCGCGCATCTCCGGCGACGGCGGCGACCACGGCTATATTCCGCGCTCCCGCGAGCAGCTCGCCGAGCTCATCGGCCGCGTGCCGCTCAAGGAGCTGGTGCGCGAGACCACCGACGTGATCGAGCGGATGTGCATCGAGACCGCGCTCAAGCTGACCGGCGACAACCGCGCCACCGCCGCAGAGATGCTCGGCCTCAGCCGACAGAGCCTCTACGTCAAGCTGCGGCGCTATGGCCTGGCCGAGCCGAGCGAAGAAGACAGCCAGTTGGAATAGGGGGAACAGTTGCAATGACCGAGATCGCGCCCGTCCCCCTCGCTCCCCGGCTTCATCCCTCGGCCGTTCTCGAGCTGTTGAAGCCGATCACCTGGTTTCCACCGATCTGGGCGTTCAGCTGCGGCGTGATCTCGTCCGGCGCGCCACTGGCGCCGCGCTGGCCGGTCGTGATCGCAGGTCTCATGCTCGCCGGGCCGATGGTTTGCGCCACCAGCCAGGCCGTCAACGACTGGTTCGACCGCCATGTCGATGCGCTCAACGAACCGGACCGCCCGATCCCGTCGGGCCGCATTCCCGGACGCTGGGGTCTCTATATTGCGCTGATCTGGACGGTGCTGTCGCTCGGCGTCGCCACCCTGCTCGGCACCTGGGGCTTTGCCGCTGCGGCGCTTGGCCTCGCGCTGGCCTGGGCCTACAGCGCGCCGCCGATCCGGCTCAAGCAGAACGGCTGGTGGGGCAACAGCGCCGTCGGCCTCTGCTACGAAGGCCTGCCCTGGATCACGGCGGCAGCGATCATGAGCGCGCAGGCGCCGTCCTGGCCCGTGCTCGCGGTCGCCCTGCTGTATAGCGCCGGCGCGCACGGCATCATGACCCTGAACGACTTCAAGTCGATCGGCGGCGACCGCGTCAGCGGCGTCAACTCGCTGCCGGTGCTGCTCGGCGCCGAGCGCGCCGCGCGCCTCGCCTGCATCACGATGGCGCTGGCGCAGGTTGCGGTGTTGACGCTGCTCATTGTCTGGAGCCGCCCGGCCCATGCCATCATCGTGGTTGCGCTGATCGCGGCCCAGCTGGTGCTGATGCGGCGGCTGATGACGAACCCGCGCGAGCTCGCGCCCTGGTACAACGGCACGGGCGTGCTGCTCTACGTGCTGGGCATGCTGGTCACGGCCCTCGCGCTGGCGGGGTTGTCGGCATGAGCAACGCTGCGCCCGCTCCTCTGTCCTGGTTCGGCATCGTCAGACTCGGCCTGGTGCAGACCGCGCTCGGCGCGGTCGTGGTGCTGACCACCTCGACGCTCAACCGCGTCATGGTGATCGAACTGGCGCTGCCGGCGATGATCCCCGGCCTGCTGGTCGCGATCCACTATGCGATGCAGGTGCTGCGGCCCTGGCTCGGCCACGGCTCCGATGTCGGCGGGCGTCGTTTCGCCTGGATCGTCGGCGGCATGGCCGTGCTCGCGGCTGGCGGCCTGCTGGCCGCAGCCGCCACCGCGCTGATGGCGGCCCACCTCGCCCTCGGCCTGGCGCTCGCAGTGATCGCGTTCATCATGATCGGCATTGGGGTCGGCGCCGCCGGCACGTCGCTCTTGGTGCTGCTCGCCAAGCGCACCGCGCCAGAGCGGCGCAGCGCCGCCGCCTCGATCGCCTGGATCATGATGATCACAGGCTTCATCGTCACCACGGCGGTGGCCGGCAAGGCGCTCGATCCGTTCTCCGGCGAGCGGCTGATGACGGTGTCGGGCACGGTGTCGGCGATCGCCATGGTGCTGACGCTGCTCGGCGTCTGGGGCATCGAGCAGCCCGACACCTCTGCCGAGACGACCTCCGCCATCGCGGAGCGGTCGGGCTTCATGCAAGACTTCCGCGAGATCTGCCGGGAGCCGCAGGCGCGGCGCTTCGCGATCTTCATCTTCGTCTCGATGCTCGCCTACAGCGCACAGGACCTGATCCTGGAGCCGTTCGCCGGCAGCGTGTTCGGCATGACGCCGGGCCAGACCACGCAGCTCTCATCGGTGCAACACATGGGTGCACTGATCGGCATGATCCTGATGCCGGCGATGGCGAGCCTGCATGCCGATTGGCGGATGCGGCCGCAGCCGTGGATCATCGGCGGCTGCCTCGCCTCGGCGCTGGCGCTGCTCAGCCTGGTTGCGGCCGCGACCGTCGGCCCGGCCTGGCCACTGCGCGCGTCCGTGTTGCTGCTCGGCATCACCAACGGCGTCTACGCCATCGCCGCGATCGGCGCGATGATGAACATGGTCAGCGAGGGCCGCGACAACCGCGAGGGCACGCGCATGGGCCTGTGGGGCGCCTCGCAGGCAATCTCGTTCGGCATCGGCGGCTTTGTCGGCACCGCGGCGGCCGACGCCGCGCGCCATTTCATGCCGACGACCGCCTCGGCCTACGCGGCGGTGTTCGCCGCCGAAGCGGCCTTGTTCGTCCTCTCCGCCTGGCTCGCGATCTGGATCAAGCGCCCGCGCGAGCCATCACCGACGCTGGCGGCGCAGCCGGCCAATCTGGGAGCATGACCGATGAGCCCCTCCTCCAGCCCGGAATGCTTTGATGTCGTGGTCGTCGGCGGCGGTCCCGCCGGCGCCACCGCCGCCAATGATCTGGCCCGCCAGGGTCATCACGTGCTGCTGCTCGACAAGGCCGGCCGCATCAAGCCGTGCGGCGGCGCCATTCCGCCGCGGCTGATCGCCGAGTTCGAGATTCCCGACCATCTGCTGGTGGCCCGAATCTCGTCCGCCCGCATGGTGTCGCCGAGCAACCGAGACGTCGACATGCCGATCGACGGCGGCTTCGTCGGCATGGTCGATCGCGAGCACTACGACGAATGGCTGCGCGCGCGCGCCGCCGCAAACGGCGCGATCCGCCGCACCGGGACCTTCAGCCATATCGCGCGCGACGACGACGGCAAGTCGGTGGTGCACTATGTCAGGCGCATGGACGACGGCAGCATGCGCGAGGACCGTGTGCGGGCCCGCGCCGTGATCGGCGCCGACGGGGCGGTCTCGGCCGTGGCGCGCCAGTGCATCCCCCAAGCCAGCGAGATGCGCTACGTGTTCGCATATCACGAGATCGTCCGCTCGCCGGACCGCAGCCATCCGGTGTTCGATGCCGCGCGGTGCGATGTCGTCTATCGCGGCCGGCTGTCGCCGGACTTCTACAGCTGGGTGTTTCCGCACGGACCGACCACCAGCATCGGCACCGGCAGCGCGCATAAGGGCTTTTCGCTGCGGGGCTCAGTCGCCGAATTCCGCAAGGCCGCCGCGCTCGACGATCTCGAAACCGTCCGCCGCGAAGGCGCGCCGATCCCGCTGAAGCCGCTGTCGCGGTGGGACAATGGCCGCGACGTTGTGCTGGCCGGCGATGCGTCCGGCGTGGTGGCCCCGGCCTCCGGTGAAGGCATCTACTACGCGATGGCCGGCGGCCGCGCCGCGGCCCAGGCCGTCGCCCTGTTCCTGAAGACCGGCGATGCCGCCGCCCTGGCCACCGCCCGCAAATCCTTCATGCGCAAGCATGGCGCCGTGTTCTTCATCCTCGGCATGATGCAGCGCTACTGGTACACGAACGACGCCCGCCGCGAGCGCTTCGTCGCGATCTGCCGTGACAAGGACGTCCAGCAGCTGACCTGGGACGCCTACATGAACAAGGAATTGGTCCGCGCCAAGCCGCTGTCGCATGTGCGCATCTTCTTCAAGAACATCGCGCACCTCACCGGGCTCGCGAGGGCCGCCTAGCGGCTCGCGCAATGGGTGAGCTGTTTCGCAGCCCGCATCTGGTCGACCTGATCCTCGCGGTGGTCGCCGTGGAATTCGCCGCCGTGGCGTGGATCTGGCAGCGGCACCGCCGCGGCATCAGCCCGCTTGGACTGCTGCCCAACCTGCTCGCCGGCGTGTTCCTGCTGCTGGCGCTGCGCTGCGCGCTGATCGGGGCGCCTTGGTTCTGGCTCGCAGGCTGTCTGGCGGCCTCGGGTCTCGCCAACGCCGCCGATCTGCGGCAGCGCTGGCGATGAGGGGGCGGCCGATACCGATCACTTCTTCTCGGAGAACGTCTTCAGATACGCGATGACGTCCTTGCGCTGCTGCTCGTTGGCGAGCTTGAACACCATCTTGGTCGATCCAGTGGCCTGATCCGCTTTGCCCTTGTCGGTGAGGAACTTCTTCAGGAAGGCGTTGGGATCTGGGAGGTATGCGAAGATGTTGTCCTCGGTCCAGACCAGCCCGGCCTCGCCGGCATGCTTGTTCAGCTCAGAATAGGCGAAGCCCGGATAGGTCCCGGTAGGCCGGCCGACCACGCCGGTGAGCACGGGACCGACCGCGTTCTTCGCCTCCGGTCCGATCCGATGGCAGGTCATGCACTGCTTGAAGACCTGTTCGCCCTTCGCAGCGTCGCCGCCGTCCAGCGCCAATGCGGCGCCTCCCGACGTTGCAACCACGACTGCCGCAACCAAACCCGCCTTGAGCATGTGCATCCTCCCAATTTGTCGTTCCGTTAGCCCATGTGACCTCATCGTTACATTTATCAGTGTCATGATATCTTGTCATTCTCACCCGAGTGATTAAGTCGCAGCTCGAACATGCAATAAGCGCAGGGATACCAACGAAAGCTGGATGCTCTGAAATAAGCCTTGACAGCGAGCGCCCTGCATGGGCTAACGACATTCTCAAGACTCTCAATACGTTAGCGGGATGGGGCGCAACACCTTCAAAATGCGCGCCAAATGAACTGGCCGCGATCCCCCGAGCGTCTCAAGAGGGTGCCAAGATAACGGGTGCCAAGACCATGGCCGAGTTTCACGGTCCACGACCCGACGTGACATTGCTGCTGGACATGGACGGCGTGATCCGTGAGGCGACGCTGTCGCCGAACATGTCAGCCGAGAATGTCGACATCTGGCTCGGCCGTCCCTGGTCCGAGATCGTCGATGATGCGAGCGAGAAGATCGAGCGCATCATGCAGGACACCAGGCGGACCGGCATTTCCGCGTTCCGACAGATCACGCAGCGATTCCCGAGCGGTCTCGAGCTGCCGATGGAATTCACGACCGTGCTGCTCGGCGGCCGGGCCGGCATGCTGGCGATCGGCAAGAATCTGCAGGCGGTCGCGGAGCTCCAGGCCCGGCTGATCTCGGCCCAGCAGACCATCGAGCGCGACTACTGGAAGCTGCGCGAGATCGAGACGCGCTACCGCTTGGTCATCGAGGATTCCAACGAGGCTGTGCTGCTGACGAAGGTGTCAGATCTGCGCATCGTCGAAGCGAATCGGACGGCGGCAGCCGCGCTCGGCGTTTCAAGCCGGCGCCGGGACAATCTGGTGGGCCGCGAGTTCCTGCAGGAGATCCCGCAAAAGGATCGCGAGCCGGTGGAGCTGATGCTGAGGCGCGTCCGCGACCAGGGCAAGGCGCCGGGCATCGTGATTCACCTCGGCCAGGACACCGCCCCCTGGATGCTCCGGGGATCGCTGATGAGCAGCGACACCGCCCCGATGTTCCTGCTGCAGATGGCGCCGATCGGCAAGGCCGCGCAGCCCGGTCCGCTGCCCGACGATCCCGAGGCGCTGATCGACAATCTTCCCGATGCCGTCATCAGCATCGATGGCACCGGTGCCGTCAAGCGCGCCAATCGGGCCTTCCTGGAGCTGGTCGAGGTCGGATCGAAAGAGGCGCTGATCGGCGAGAAGCTCAGCCGGTGGCTGACGCGCCCCGGCGCCGACCTTTCGGTGCTGATCTCCAACGTCGAGCGCCATGGAGCCGTCCGACTGCTGTCGACCACGATCCAGGGCGAGCTCGGAACCGAGACCGAGGTCGAGATCTCGGCCGCCGCCCATGGCCTCGACGGCCAGCGCCGGATCGGCCTTGTGTTGCGCAACATCGCCAGGCGGTTGTCGCCCACGGCGGAGCATGACAATCTGCGGGTCGCCCTCGCGGGCATCAACGAATCGGTCGGCAAAACACCATTGCGCGACCTGGTGAGGAGCACGGTCGAAGTCGTCGAGCAGCATTACGTCCGCGCTGCGCTCGAGCTCGCCAACGGAAACCGGACGTCGGCTGCCGAAATTCTCGGCCTCAGCCGCCAGAGTCTTTACGCCAAGCTCGATCGGTATAATCTGAGCCAGCTCGAAGAAAGCGACGAGGAAACCGAAAAGGGGAGATAGTTGCCCGTTCCGCTGACAACGCCGGCCTTCGGCCACGCTACTCTTGCGGATTGCGAGCGTGAACAGATTCATCTCGCAGGCTCGATCCAGCCGCACGGCATTCTCCTGGCGGTCAAGGAGCCCGACAACATCGTCATCCAGGCCAGCACCAATGCGGCCGCCTTCCTCAACACCGGCTCCGTGGTCGGACGTCCGTTACGCGATCTTGGCGGCGATCTCGCGCTGCAGATCCTGCCGCATCTCAACAGCCCGCTCCATCTGGCTCCGATGACCCTGCGATGCACCGCCGGGGCGCCGCCGCGCCGGGTCGACTGCACGCTTCACCGGCCCTCGAATGGCGGGCTGATCGTCGAGCTGGAGCCGGCGACGAAGACGACCAACATCGCGCCTGCGCTCGACGGCGCCTTCCACCGCATCACCTCAGCCTCATCGCTGCTCGGCCTGTGCGACGAGACGGCGACCATCTTCAGGGAGATCGCCGGCTACGACCGCGTCATGGTCTATCGCTTCGACGAAGATGGCCATGGCGAGGTGTTGTCGGAGCGGCGGCGGCCGGATCTGGAGGCCTTTCTCGGCAACCGCTATCCGGCGTCCGACATTCCGCAGATCGCGCGCCGGCTCTACGAGCGCAACCGGGTGCGCCTCCTGGTCGACGTCAACTACAGGCCTGTGCCGCTGCAGCCGCGCATCTCGCCGCTCAACGGCCGCGATCTCGACATGTCCCTGAGCTGCCTGCGCAGCATGTCGCCGATCCACCAGAAATATCTGCAGAACATGGGTGTCGGCGCGACACTGGTGTGCTCGCTGATGGTCAGCGGAAGGCTGTGGGGACTGATCGCCTGCCATCACTATGAGCCGCGCTTCGTGCCGTTCGACATTCGCGCGGCAGGCGAGGCGCTGGCCGAGACCTGCGCGATCCGGATCGCGGCGCTGGAGAGCTTTGCCCAAAGCCAGTCCGAGCTGGTCGTGCGCCGGCTGGAGCAGCGGCTGGTCGAAGCGGTGTCGCGCGACGGCGAATGGCAGGCCGCGCTGTTCGACGGCTCGCAGTCGCTGCTGCAGCCGCTCGGTGCCAGCGGCGCGGCGCTGCTGTTCGAGGGCCAAGTCACGACCGCCGGCGACGTCCCGTCGACGCAGCGCATCCGCGACCTCGCCGCCTGGCTCGATCGCCGGCGCAACACTCCGGGAGCAGCCCCCGAGGGCTTGACGGCGACCAGCTCGCTGACGCTCGATGAGCCGTCCTTTGCCGACATCCGCTCGATCGCCAGCGGCTTGATCGCCGCTCCGCTGTCGGCGAGCGAGGGCGAGTATCTGTTGTGGTTCCGGCCGGAGCAGGTCCGGACGGTGACCTGGGGCGGCGATCCGCTCAAGGCCGTCATCATCGGCGACGATCCGTCGGATCTGTCGCCGCGGCGCTCGTTTGCGAAATGGCATCAGCTGGTCGAAGGCAAGTCCGAGCCGTGGTCGAGCGCCGAGCTCGCCTCCGCCCGCGCGGTGAGCGAAACGGTCGCCGACGTGGCGCTGCAGCTGCGTTCGGTCCGCATGGTGATCGCGCAGGACCAGCTCGCCACGATCAGCGCTCAGGTGCTGCGCTCGGAGCAGCCGGTCATCATCGCCGATGTCGAGGGCCGCATCCTGCTGATGAACGAAGCGTTCGAGCAGCAGCTGCGCGCCCCGCATCCGCACATCCCGCATCTGCGCGATCTCGGCAGCTACTGCACGGCGCCGGCGGAATTCCGCGCCAATCTCGACGACCTCATGCGCAACAAGCGGAGCTGGCGCGGCGAGCTGACACTGACGGGCGGCGCCTCGCCGCAACGGCCGTTGATGGTGCGCGCCGACCCGGTGATCGCACCGTATGATCGCGTGCTCGGCTTCGTGCTGATCTTCTCGGACTTGACCGAGCGCAAGACCGCCGAGGCGGCCCGCGCGCGCTTCCAGGAAGAGATCGACGGCGCCCGCCGGCCGACGCTGCGGCTCGATCAGAGCGCAAGCCTGATCTACAAGGAGCTCGCTGCCTCCACCGTGGAGAACGCGCAGCTCGCGGCGCTCGAGGTGACGCACGGAGCACAGGCCGGCAGCATGCCGGAGATGCTGGAGAGCATCCGCAATTCGACCACGCGGACACTGGAGATCCTCGAGCACCTGGTGTGGTACCGCTCGCAGAGCGAAGAGTGACGGCGGGCCGCAGCTCTCGTCCGGGCGACCTCGACTGCCTTGTCCGTCCTGCCTCCGGAGAGCCAATCTGGATTCGAAAATCTCCCGACGTCGGCCTCTGCGATCCAAGTTGCGGCTGGGCCGAATTGGAAGGGCATATGCGATTGCCCTGCCGGAAAGGAGGAGCGGAGCCCACCGCCCCCGGGGGAGGACGCGGGGTCTCACGCGATCGTATTCGACCAAACCGATGGCGAAGGATCAATCAGGCCTTCGCACATCACGTTCTCAGCCCGGCCGCCTCCTGCAGCGCTTGCGACAGCGTGATGTTCATCTCGAACGCCAATGCCGCCTCCTCGACGACGGTCTCATGCTCCGCCATCGCCGCGCCGGCCTGCTCCAGCACGTCGCGGTAGTCGTCCTTGAACCGCGGGATATCAGCGATCTCGGGGAATTCGTAGAACGACGTCGCCTCGGGCCGTAGCTCGAGCGAACGCGCGAGAATCTTCTTGATGATCTGGCCGCCGCTGAGATCACCGAGATAGCGCGTATAGGCATGGGCCAGCAGCCGATGGCCGGAGCCGGCTCCCGCTTCCTGGATGACCCGGACATAGGCGATGGCCTCGGGCAGCAGCGGCAGAGGGCTCGCATCGAACCACGCAAGATCAAGCTTGATCGCAGCACTGCGATGCAGCTCCGGCCGCACGATGCGGCCCATCACCGGCGTTCCCTGATGGCGGAGCAGCTCCGCTTCGAGCGTCTCGTAGACCGGCAGCAGATTGCGCAACAACAACGCGTAGGCCTGCCGCGTGCCGCGTCCCCGCAGCAGCTCGGCGACGATCCCGGTCCGCTCCGCGGTGACGTGCAGCGTCTTGGTACGCTCGCGCATCGCCTGCAAGAGACTGGCCGGGCGCGCGCTGCGTCCGGCCGTCTCGATCCGATCCAATTCGACTCTGTCCAACATGCCTCGACCTGCAGCAGTCAGCGCGGCGGCGCCAGCCCGTGTTTCACGCCCCAGTCGAACCAGCTGTCGACGACGGTGCCCGACAGTAGGATACCGATGCCGCCGGTCAAGGGACAAAGCACGGCGAACCACCAGGCCCAGCGATGGATCGATTCGGCCGTGGCATTGAAGCCCATCGTCCAGCGCCAGAACAGCGCACCGCGTTCGAAGGCCGTGCCGCGGTCGACGATCTGCTCGAGCTCACGCTCGCCGCCGTAGCGGCTGATCGCGAGCACCGTCGCGCCATGCATCGCGAACAGCAGCGCCGATCCGTACAGGAAGGCGATCGAGAGCATGTGGAATGGGTTGTAGAACAAATTGCCGTGGGTGATGGAGAAGTTGTTGGTCCAGTCGAGATGCGGGAAGATGCCGAACGGCACCGCCTCGCTCCAGCTCCCCATGAAGATCGGCCGGATGAAGCCGAGCACCAGATAGAGCCAGATCGCCGCCGCGAACGCCCACGACACATGCGTGCCGAGGCCGAGCGCCCGGGCGCGGCGATAGGTGCGCGCCCACCACAGCAGGATCGACGTCGTCAGGAAGAAGCCGGCCATCAGCCACCAGCCGCCCTCCTGCAGCGGCGGGAAGATCTGCAGGCCATATTCCGGCGCCGGCGGTTGCAGCGCCAGCCACGGGAACTGTCGAATGAACTCGAGCGGGCTCCAGTTCACCGACGCCAGCATGTTGAGACCGATGATCTCGATCGCGACGAAGCCGGACATCAGCGAGGCGAGGCCAAGGAAGCCGAGATAGACCGGCCCCACCTGTGCGTCGCCGACCTTGCCGAACCAGTAGTTGAAGCTGCCCTTGCCGAGCCGCTCCCAGATTCCGGGCTCGATCGGGATGCCCGGGTAGATCGCACTGCGAACTTGGATCTGCGTGAAGATGTTCTGGTATTGGGCCATGGTGACCTCTCCTTGAACTCATTGCGGCGGCGACCAGATCGGGACCCTGCGCCACCACTCCCACCAGTCCGACCAGGCATTGCCTTCCGGCAGCAGCCAGGCGGGACCGGAGATGACGATGCACACCGCGCTGAAGAACACGGCCGACAACGCCAGGAACAGGCCGACCCGGTGGATGCCGAGCGTGCCGACCGAATAGCCGATCAGATCTCGGAACATCGTGTTCTCGTGCTCCGGCGACTTCATCTCCTCACCCCGGCCCGGATTGCTCGCCGAGAGGATCAGTCCGCCGTGCAGCGCGAGCGCGAGACACGTCGTGAAGAAGAACGTGATCGCGATCATGTGCGCAGGATTGTAGTGGAAGTTGCCGAACTGATAGCCGGTGTTCGACACCCAATCGAGATGGGTGATGATGCCGTAGGGGAAGGCGTAGCTCCACGAGCCCATCAGCACCGGACGGATCACCTCCAGCGTGAAATAGGCGAAGATCGCAAAGCCGAAGGCGAACGGTACGTGATAGCCGATCGCGAGCTTGCGGCAGATCTCGACCTCCCGCAGCGCCCAGGAGACGAATGCGCCATGCGCGCACACCGTGATGAGCTGCCAGAAGCCGCCCTCCGTGAGGGGCGCGAACGACAGCCCGTATTTGGCATCGGGCGGGTTGATGCTGATCTGCCAGAGATTCCACGTCGGTCCGAGCGCCGTGGCGTAGAGGATCAGCGCCACGCCGACGAAGGTGAAGAAGATCGTCGTCACGCCGAAGAAGCCGACATAAAACGGTCCGACCCAGAAATCGAAGAGGTCACCGCCGATCAACGTGCCGCCGCGGACGCGGTATTTTCGTTCAAAGCTGAGCATTGCCATCGGTCCTGCCTCCGCTGCCCGTCGCTCGATATGCTGCGTGTCGTATCGTCGTGTCGTGAATTCGTGGACAAGAGGATTTGGGAAGCGGGCGAACGGGGTCTGCCGCCGTCGCCCGTCCGCTTCCCTCTGGTCGTCGAGCTGTTAGCTGAGCTTCAGCGGGGTCGCCGGCTCGGAGATCGACGACGTCTTCGCTGCACGCGGTCCCTCCAGCCAGTTGAACCGGTTGGTGCTGAGCAGGATGAAGTGAATCACCAATGCCAGCCCGAACAGGAACACGCCGAGAGCCACGAGAACCCTGCGGGGATCGAACAACAACCACAAGCGCCACATAGTTTTCTCCTTTCGATCAGGTCAGGTAGGAGAGCACGATATTGGCGTAGTGGGTCGCCCCATCCAGCGCCGCCGCCTTGTAGCCAGTCGGCCCGGGCAGCCAGGGACGCCACATCCAGGCGAGAATGTGGGCGACGATCGCAACCGCCGTGAAGACCACAAAGCTCGTCATGAAGATGCTATGGAATTCCCTCGCCTCCGCTTCGGTCAGCCCCGACAGAGAGCCTCCCTTGTTTGGTACGTCCACCATAGTGGTACCTCCTGGTGTTGGCCTTTCGGCCGGATGCCACTCACCGAGATGAGCGGCGTCGAAGCGCCATCCCGTCACCGGGATGACATCCATGCGGCGAGCCGCACGAATTCCCTGCAATACTGAGAGAGCGAACTCACAGCTCCCGAACTCAAAGTCCCATGAAGGACGAGGTCGCGCAGTTCGCGGCCTTGATCCTTGCTTCACCGACGATCGCGCCGAGCGGCGCGGGCCGGTGGCCGGTGATGATGGAGCCGATCCGGCGCAGCACGCCCTCGACCATCAGCACGGCGAAGCACACCGCGTAGACCAGGAGATAGTCGATGCGCTCGCGCGATCTCGGTGCGACGTCACGATCCATGCGTTCGTATAACGACATCGTCCTCTCCCTGTCCGCTATCCTCGTGCCCTACGCGGCCTGGCCCGTTGCGAGCTGCGACCGCGCATGCGCGAGAACGTCCTCCGTCACCTTGTCCAGCCCCGCCTGGCGCGCGCCGCGTTCCGCCGCGTCGCGCAGCCGCTTGGCCGCCGAGATCCGCACCAGCACCGGCTGTGTCTCGATGATCTGGTCGAGCGCGAGCTTGGCCCCGTCATCCCACGGCAATTCACGCTCGAGCCGCGCCGGCGTCGCTGCGATCTGATCGAGCTGGGTTGCGAGCGGCAGGATGTTGAACAGCGCATCGAACAGCGCGTTGCAGACCTCCTGCACCACGTAGGTCGCGCCGGCGTAACCCATGAACGGCGTGCCGGTGTGGCGGCGGATCACCGTGCCCGGGAACGAGGCCGGGATGTAGATCGACCGGTCGCCGGCTTCCGCCGCATACATGCGCTCGTTATAGCTGCCGAACAGCACCAGCGGCGGCCGCTCATGGACGAGCTTGCGGATGGCGTCGTTGTCGGTCTTGGCGCCGGCACAGCGCGAGATCGCGAAGCTGCAGGGCAGCCCGAGCTCGGTCTCCAGGAAATTCCGCAGGCCCCGCGCGTAGGTCTCGGACGCGACGATGCCGAAGCTCGCGGTGCCGAAGAAGTCCTGCGTCACCGAGCGCCACAGGTCCCACAGCGGCTTGATCGTCGTATGCTTCTCCCGGGTGATGAACGGCTCGGGATCGAGGCCGAGCATCTCGCCCAGGGAGCGCAGGAATTTCGTCGTCGAATGCAGCCCGATCGGCGCCTGCAGATAAGGCCGCTCCAAGGTCTCGCACAACAGCCGCCCGAACTCGCGATACATGCAGACGTTGACGTCGGCATCGACCAGCTTTCCGACATCGGCGAGATGGCTGCCGAGCGGAAACACCATGTTGATCTCGGCGCCGATGCCTTCCACCAGGCGACGGATCTCGGCGACATCCGACGGCGTGTTGAAGGTGCCGTAGATCGGGCCGATGATGTTGACGCGCGGCTTCTCGCCGTCCTTGCGAGGCCTGCGCTCCGGGATCTTGCGCAGGCCGTATTCGCTCCACAGCCAGCTCAACGCGCGGTTGGCGCTCTGCCACTGGTCCTCGTCGATCGTGCGCGGCAGGAAGCGCTTGATGTTGGAGCCTTCCGGCGTGACGCCGCCGCCGATCATCTCGGCGATCGAGCCGGTGACGACCACCGCCGGCAGATCCGGATCGAGCGCGGCGCGGGCGCGCTTCATCGCCTGCTCGGTGCCCTTCTGGCCGAGCTCGTCCTCGCCGAGACCCGTGACGACGATCGGCAACTCATGCGGCGGCAGGCCGTCGGTGTAGTGCAGCACCGAGGTCACCGGCAAATTCTCGCAGCCCACGGGGCCGTCGATGATGACCTGCAGGCCCTTGATCGCGGTGAAGGCGTAGACCGCCCCCCAATAGCCGCCGGCGCGATCGTGGTCGAGGATCAGCATCACACCATCTCCCCGGACGTGCGCTTCCTGGCCTGCGCCGCGACCGCCTTGCGGAACTTGTCGCGGAATTCGGGACGTTCGACCGGTGTGCCCTGCCACACGCCCGCATTGTCGCCCTCGCCGACACCTTCGAAGAAGTCGCGCATCTCGTCGAAGCGCGCCTTGCCTGCGATCGCCGCGTTGACGACCTGCGCCAGCGAGCCGGCTCCGGACACGCCGAACAGCGGCCGCGCCGAGATCAGATTGGTGAAGTAGAGCGACGGGATCGCGCGCGCCTTGGCCTTCTGCACGACCGGCGTGGTGCCGATGGCGAGATCCGGCGCGAACTCATCGACCGCCGCGAGATCCTGCTCCAGCGAGGCGCGGTACTGCACGCGCACACCGCGGCTCTCGAGCCAGGCGCAATCGGCCTCCGACCAGCGCGTGCGCGGACAGGCGGTGCCAACATAGCGCAGATCGGCGCCGCTCTCGGCCAGCAGACGCCCGACCAGCAGCTCCGATCCCTCATATCCCGACAGCGTGATGCGGCCGCGGATCGGCGTGGCCGCAAGCGCCGCGCGAATTGCCGGCAGCACCGCGGTCTTGGCCGCATCGATCTGCGCGCGCCCGACGCCGCAGGTCTTGCCGACAGCTTCCAGCCAATCCGCAGTGCCATCGCAGCCGACCGGCGCCGAGCCGATGATCGGACGGCCCGCCGTCTCGAACTCGCGGATCGAAGCCGTATAGAACGGGTGGATCGCCGCCACCGCCGCACAATCCAGCGCGCCATAGAGCTCGCGCCATTCGCGCGTCGGCACGGTGGGGCCTGCGGCGAGGCCAAGCGGCGCCAGCATCATGCCGATGCCGACGGGATCGGCGGGGAATATCTCTCCCAGCAGGGTGATGGTCGGCTTGTCGCCGCGTGGCGCCCGCGGCGCCTGCACCGGGCCCTGCTCCGCCTCGCGGCGCGCGTAGTTCAGCATCGCGCCGGCGAGCACATCCTTGGCCTCGGCATGGGTCGGCACACCAAAACCTGGAACGTCGATGCCGATGATGCGGACGCCGTTGATCTCCTTCGGCAGGATCTGCAGCGGCACGCCCGAGGCGGTGGGGACGCAGAGATTGATGATGACGACGCAGTCGTAGTTGGCGGGATCGGCCAGCTTGAAGACCGCCTCACGGATGTCCTCGAACAGTTTTCCGGTGACCAGCGTCTCCGAGTTGAACGGGACGTAGCCGACGCTGCGCCGCGCGCCGTAGAAGTGCGAGGTGAAGGTCAGGCCGTAGACGCAGCAGGCCGAGCCCGACAGCACGGTCGCGGTGCGCCGCATCCGCAGGCCGACGCGCAGCGAGCCGAACGCCGGACACATGCTCTGCGGCTGGTCGTGCGGTCCCGCCGGATAATCCGCGGCATAGCGCGCCAGCACCTCGCTCTTGCCGGCGGCATCCGCCGCCTTCTTGAGCTCGGCTTTGCCGGCATGACAGCCGAGCGCCTCGGGCTGCACCGGCAGGAGGCCTGCCTCTGCGCCGCTCTGCGCGCTCATTGCCTGATGGACCACAGGATCGCTCATTGCATTACATTCCGCTCGTCGGCCGATCCCATCACAAATTGTCGTAGATCACTTCGAGCGACGGCTTGGTCACCGCGGCGCTGCCACACATGTCTTCGAGCGTCGCCTGCTCCAGCACGACGCCGCGTCCCACATCCGAGCCCTTGAACAAACCGAGCAGGCCGTCATGCGTCAGGGGGTGCGGATGCTGCGGCGGCGCCTCGGCGACGTTCTTGGCGAGATGCTCGAACAGCGGCGCCCAGGGCGTTCCAGGCCGGCCGATGATCTGATAGCTCGCGCTCTTGCGGCGGATGTCGTCGTCCGCCGGGATCGAGGCCAGCACCGGAATGCCGGTCGCCTCGGCAAATGCGGCGGCCTCGCCGGTGCCGTCGTCCTTGTTGATGACGATGCCGGCGACGCCGACATTGCCGCCGAGCTTGCGGAAATACTCCACCGCCGAGCAGACATTGTTGGCGACGTAGAGCGATTGCAGATCGTTGGAGCCGACGATGATCACCTTCTGGCACATGTCGCGCGCGATCGGCAGGCCGAAGCCGCCGCAGACGACGTCGCCGAGGAAGTCCAGCAGCACGTAGTCGAAGCCCCAATCGTGGAAGCCGAGCTTCTCGATCAGCTCGAAGCCATGGATGATGCCGCGTCCGCCGCAGCCGCGGCCGACCTCGGGCCCGCCGAGCTCCATCGCGAACACGCCGTCGCGCTTGAAGCAGACGTCCCCGATCTTGACCTCCTCGCCGGCAAGCTTCTTCTTCGAGGAGGTCTCGAGGATGGTCGGGCAGGCCCTGCCGCCGAACAGCAGCGAGGTGGTGTCGCTCTTCGGATCGCAGCCGATGAGGAGCACCTTCTTGCCCTGCTGGGCCATCATGTAGGACAGGTTGGCGAGCGTGAAACTCTTGCCGATGCCGCCCTTGCCGTAGATCGCGATGATCTGCGTGGCCTTCTTCGGTGCAGCCGTCGACGGCGCATCCGGCTCGATCGCCGCTTCGGCGCGCAGGGCATCGGTCATCTCACTAATTTCGGCACTGATCTTGATCGGGGCGTTCATGCTGCAGCTCTCCAGTCCAAGACCATTTTGAGACATGACGGATCGTCGAACGCGGTCCGGTAGGCGCTCTCCGCGGACAGAGCGTCGGCATGGTGCGTGATCAGCCCATCCAGAGACAGCCTGCCGGTGTCGATGAGATTGCGCACCGCGAGCAGATCCTCGTGCTTCCATTCGGCGGCGACGCGGATCGCCGCCTCGCGCATGAAGGCCGGAGGGTAGGAGAAGGAGAGCGGCGCGCTGTAGAAGCCGGCGAGGATGATCTCGCCACGTGGCGCCAGGCGAGCAATGAGGCTGTCGAGCAGGCCGGCATCGCCGCTGGCATCGAAGATCAGGCGATAGTCGCGTCTGCTGTCCTCTGCGGGATCGATGACGCGATAGCCCGTCGCGCCAACGGCGCGCTCCGGATTGCTCTCCCACACCACGGGCGGATCGCCGCCCATCGCCACGATCAGCCGCGCCAGCAGACGGCCGAGCACGCCATGGCCAACCACGCATTCGGCCTGGCCGTCACCACCGATTGACAATGCATGATAGGCGGTGGCCGCCAGCGCCAGCAGCACGCCGCGCCGGCCCGTCGTCTCATCGATCGCAACAATGCGCTGCGCGGGAACGTTGAGGCGCGAGGCGGCGGCGCCAAACAGGCTCCTGACCTCGCCGAAGCAGCGCGCCGCGCCCGGCACGAACACGCGCTCGCCTTTGCGAAAACCGGAATGCGGGGCGGCGTGCGCGACGCGGCCCACCGCCTCGTAGCCCGGCACGAGCGGATAGCCCATGCCGGGAAACTGGGGCATGCGGCCCTCGTACAGCAGCCGTTCGGTACCGGTGCTGATCGCGCTCCATTCGATGTCGACGGTCAGGCAGTCCGGGACGTCTGCGAGCACCAGGTGCTGCAGCGACAATTGCCTCGGCCTCCCCAGTACGACGGCGATCGCGTCCATAGCCCAACTCCCCAGCGACGCCCGCTTAGTTACGGGTGTCAGGTTAGCCTGACTGAAAGAAGTGTCAATATTTATTTACAGTCCGGGTGTCAGCTTTTCGCGACAATCACGCTTGCGATCAGCGGAATTCGCGTACGAAGCACTCGCACCTGCGAAAAACCCGCCGCCTGGAGCAGGTCGCGCAAGCGGGCGGCGCTGCGCGGCCGCCCCTGTCCCATCGCGCGGAGATAGATCTCGAAATAGGCGCTGACGCCGTCGGCCCCGCCGGCCGCCTCGCGCATCGGCTCGCCCAGCAGCAGCACGCCATCGTCAGGCAAGGCGGCGCGCACCTTCGCGAGCAACCGCGCCACGGCGTCGTCGTCGTGATCGTGCACGA
Organism: Bradyrhizobium sp. SZCCHNRI2009; assembly: GCF_032485115.1. NCBI lineage: Bacteria > Pseudomonadati > Pseudomonadota > Alphaproteobacteria > Hyphomicrobiales > Nitrobacteraceae > Bradyrhizobium > Bradyrhizobium sp. SZCCHNRI2009. Next base: position 339,998 of record NZ_JAUEUH010000006.1, on the reverse strand, counting down.
CACGAATCAGCGAGATCACGTCCGCGCCGGTCGGGAGCGCATCATCGTAGAAGCTGCCGGCCGTGATCGTGACGCGATCGGCGAGCCCGGCCCTGGCGAGACGCTCCTGCGCGATCGCGGCGACCCCGGGCAGATCGAACAGCTCGAGCTGCAGTTGCGGCGCAGCCCGCGCGGCGGCGGCGAGGAAGCTGCCGTCACCACCGCCGACATCGAGCAGGCAACGGTGGCCGCTCAGGGGATAGGCTGCGAGGACGATGTCCGCGATCATCGGCTGCGACGCCGCCATCAGCGCCGTGTAGGGCGCGACGCTGTCGGGTGTCAGCGCATCGCCGGTCTTGTCCAGCGCATACGGCCAGTACTGCGCGAGCCGGCGCTGGCGGTCATGTCCGCGCAGCAGCGCCACGGGATCGGTGAGATCGGCATACAGCGCGGCGTGATGTCGAACCATGGCGGCGATCCCGGGATTGCCGACCAGCGCCGCGCCGAGCGGCCCGAGCCCGTAGCGCGCCGCACCGCGGCGCTCGAGCAGCTGAAGCGCGGACGCCGCCTCGCACAGGCTGAGCATCGCGTCGGGGGCCATCGCCGCGCGCGACGCCAGTGTCGCGACATCGCGGGGGCCGGAACGCAAGCCTTCGAACAGATCGAGCTGCACGCAGGCCGCCAAGGTCTGCGAATAGACGAAGCCGGCGCAGAGATCGAACAGCTGCGCGGCACGCTTGCGCGCGATCGGCCGCGTCAACGGAAACGCCGCCGCCCAGCGTTGGAATGCCGCACTCGCCAGCAGCCCGTCCCGCCAGCCGCGCCAGCGATCGCCGAAGCTGACCGGCGCCGGCGTGTTGTGGCGGATGGCCCCAGGCATGGCGCTACGGCTCCAACCACGAAGGTTGCGCTGGCTGACGCAGTTGATTGGTCCGAATGGCTCGACACACGCAGGTGCCCACCCTCCCCTGGAGGGGGAGGGTCGCCGCGCGCGAAGCGCGCGGCGGGGTGGGGTGGGCTCGGAAATTGGTGCTTATGAGTCCCGATGCCCTTCGCTGCGCCTGCCTAAGCCTGCGGGGTATCACCGGCACTGCGCGCGCGGATGGGCTGTCACCCCACCCCGCCGCGCGCTTCGCGCGCTTCGACCCTCCCCCTCCAGGGGAGGGTGAGCAACGCTCGTGTGGTGAGACCGTCGCCATCCCATGCGGCCGAACAATCACGCCGCCGACGCCGCCAGGCGGCGCGGCACGAGGCGCTTGGCTTCCTGCTCCATCAGCAAACGCAGCTCGTGCGCGTGGGCGCAGGGCGGCATGGTGCGGATACCGTCGGCGACGAGGTCGTGCAGATAGCTGACGGCGCCGGTGAGCCCATAGATCAGCACGGCGTTGGGCCGACCATGCGCGGCGTCCTGGCCGACGGGCTTGCCCGCCTCCTCTTCATCACTGGCGGCATCGCGAATGTCGTCGGCGACCTGATAGGCCTCGCCAATGGTCTCGCCGAGCGTGCGCCACGCTTCCGGATTCTCATGCCCTGCCGCAGCGGCACCCGACACGGTGGCCGCCGCAAACAGCGCGCCAGTCTTGGAGCGGTGATAGCGCGACAGATCGATCTGCGGCTCGCATTCCCAGGCTTGCCCAGCCGAGATGCCATGCGGCACGCCGACGGCATCGCCGATGGTCGCGATCAGCTGCGCCAGCCGCAGCGGCGAGCAGCGCGACTTGGCCAGCGTCTGGAACGCGAGCACGATCAGCGCGTCGCCCGCGAGCACCGCGAGCGGCTCGCCGAACGCGGCATGCACCGAGGGCCGCCCGCGTCGCAGCGCCGCGTTGTCGAAGCACGGCAGATCGTCATGCACCAGCGAGGCGCAGTGCAACAGCTCGATCGCCGACCCGGCGGCGTCGGTCGCCGCGGGCTCGTCGTCGCCACAGGCTGCGGCCACGGCATGACAGAGCCGGGGCCGGACCCGCGCGCCCTTGGGGAACACTGCGGCCTGCATCGCCGCCGACAGCCGTGGCGGACATCCGGGCCGGTCGGCCAAAGCGACCGCTGCGACGAGGGATTTCTCGATCCGGGCCACCACGTCCATGTCCGCCTCCCCTATCGCGAGGTCCACCCGGCCCTCGCTTATGTAAATTACAGCTTACACCCATAATGTAAATCATGCTAGACATTTCCCGTGTCAGGTCCTGCGGACGGGAGGTGCGAGGAAATGGCCGATCACCGCCTGATCGTGGTTGGCGCCGGCATCGCCGGGCTGGCCGCTGCGCTCACGCTCGCCGCGCGCGGCGCCGAGGCGACGGTGCTGGAGCGCGCGCCCGCGCCCGGCGGCAAGATGCGCCAGATCGCGATCGGACCTGTCAGCATCGACTCCGGTCCCACCGTGTTCACGATGCGCTGGGTGTTCGACGAGCTATTTGCCGAGATCGGCACCGCACTCGACGATCATCTCACCCTGACGCCGCTCGACGTTCTCGCTCGTCACGCCTGGACCGATCGCCGCACGCTCGATCTGTTCGCCGACGAGGAGCAATCGGCCGACGCCATCGGTCATTTCGCCGGACGCAGCGAGGCCGAGGGCTATCGCGCCTTCTGCCGCGATGCCCGCCGCATCTTCGAGGTCCTGCGCGATCCGTTCATCCGCACGCCGGCGCCGAGCATGACGCATCTCCTGCGCACCGCCGGCTTTCGCGACCTCACCGCGATCCGCCCATTCCAGACGCTGTGGAAGGCGCTCGGCGGCTATTTCCGCGATGCCCGCCTGCAGCAATTGTTCGGCCGCTACGCGACCTATTGCGGCTCGTCGCCGTTCCATGCGCCGGCGACGCTGATGCTGGTCGCCCATGTCGAGCAGTCCGGCGTCTGGCTGATCGACGGCGGCATGCACGAGCTCGCCGCGTGCCTCGCGGCGCTGGCGCGGCGCCGCGGCGTCACCATCCGCTATGACGCCGAGGTCGCGGGCATCGCGACGAACGCCGGCCGCGCTGCGGGCGTGCGGCTCGCCAATGGCGAGCAGATCGCCGCCGACGCCGTCATCGCCACCGCCGATGTCGCGGCATTGGCGCAGGGCCTGTTCGGACCCGAGGCGGCGCGAGCCCTCCCCGCCATCCCGGAATCGGCGCGCTCGCTCTCGGCGATGACCTGGAGCTGCATGGCGCGCGCCGACGGCTTTCCGCTGTTGCGTCACAACGTGTTCTTCTCGCGCGACTCCCGCGCCGAGTTCGAGCAGTTGATCGACCGTCGCACGATGCCGCAGGAGCCGACCGTCTATGTCTGCGCGCAGGCGCGCGACGACCAGCCGCGCAAGGCTGCGACGAGCGAGCCGCTGTTCGTGCTGATCAACGCCCCCGCCACCGGCGACCATCACAGCTTTGCTCCCCCGGAGATCAGCCAATGTGCCCGCCAGACCTTCGACCTGTTGCAGCGCTGCGGCCTCAGCATCGCGACGACGCCGGAATTGACCCGCGTGACGACGCCGACGGACTTCAACCGGATGTTTCCGGGCACGGGGGGCGCGCTGTACGGCCGCAGCTCGCACGGCTGGATGGCATCGTTCCAGCGGCCGGGCGCGCCGACGAAGCTGCCGGGGCTCTACGTGGCGGGGGGCAGCGCACATCCGGGACCGGGCGTGCCGATGGCGGCGCTGTCGGGCCGGATGGCCGCTGCACGGGCGATCGCGGACCTCGCTTCGACCGCCTTGTCCCGGAACACGGCTATGCGTGGTGGTATGTCGACGCGCTGAGCGATGACGGCCGCTTCGGCATTACGCTCATTGCCTTCGTCGGCAGCGTGTTCTCGCCGTACTACGCGTGGTCGCGGCGGCGGGGAGCGGCTGATCCCGAAAATCACTGTGCGCTCAACGTTGCGCTCTATGGCGCGCGCGCGCGGCGCTGGGCCATGACCGAGCGCGGACGCGGCGCGATCACGCGTGAGCCTGCGAGCCTCAGGCTCGGTCCGAGCAGCCTCGCCTGGAACGGCCGCGAACTCACTATCGAGATCAGCGAGGTCAGCGTGCCCTGGCCGCTGCCACTGCGCGGTCGCGTCCGCGTCGTGCCGACGGCGCTGACCGAGATCGCGTTCACGCTCGATGCCGAGGGACGCCATCGCTGGCAGCCGATCGCGCCATGCTGCCGCGTGTCGGTCGATTTCGATCATCCGGATCTGCGCTGGCGCGGCGACGGCTATTTCGACACCAACCATGGCGACGCGCCGCTGGAGCGCGACTTCCAGAGCTGGCAATGGTCGCGCGCGGCGACGCGCACCGGCACCGTGATCTCGTATGACACGGTCGCACGCGACGGCGCCAATACGTCGCTCGCGCTGCACGTCGACCCCGCGGGCCGTCTGGAATCGATCACGCCGCTCACGGAGGCGCCTTTGCGCAAGACGCTGTGGCGCGTCGACCGCAGCGCCCGCGCCGACGCCGGCGCACCGGTGCGCGTCGTGAACACGCTGGAGGACGCCCCGTTCTACGCGCGCTCCCATCTCGCCGCCCGTCTGCACGGCGAGGATGTCGAGGTGATGCATGAGAGCCTGTCGCTCGACCGCTTCCAGATGCCGATCGTCCAGGCCATGCTGCCGTTCCGGATGCCGCGGTGGTGAGGATGGGACAGGGGCGACGTTGGCTGCAGTCGCTGGCGAGCGCAGCGGACCTGCAATGGTCGCGGAACGACGGCGGAATGCGGCGAGACAGATTCCGATAATAATAAATCTCTTGCTATTTATCTGAAATCATGATTGTCTACGCGCATCCCGCCTCACCGCAGAGGGGCGTAGCGCGCGATCGTCACGACACGCGAGGTGGGGATGCGATGGCCGCGAGAGATCGCAGCATTCTCTTCGACGAGGGTGCCGACGAACGATGTCTTGCGGACGTGAAGTCGCAGCGTCCTGATACCCCGACGCTGGTATCAAGCCGCGATGGCGCTCATGTGCCGCGTGGTGATGGTGGCCAACAAGCCCGGCGCACCAGGGAGACTGCGTATAAGCGTGAAGACCGTCGCGCAGGGAATGCCGGTTGAATCGGCTTTGCCTGTGGTACCTGCCGCCTGCATTTTTTCTGCAGGCGGGCCATGGGTGAGGCCTTCACCCGGCATTCCCTGCGCCCTCTGCACTGTTTGCGAGGGACAAGATCATCGCAGACTCGGGCAACCTCTGCCGCGAGAACGCGAAGCCATGTCGATCGCTGTTTGAGACGTGAATCCGCCTCCCCCACCCTACCGCTTCTCCGCCTCGCGCTCCCTGGCCTCGCGCTCGGCGCGCTGGCGGTCGAGGCGGCGGCCTTGCCATTCGAGCACGAGCCAGCCGAGCACACACATGGTGACGACGACGAATTCGAGCAGGCCGCCCATCTCGCTCATGGCGCGTCACTCATCGCGTCTCACCTGGTGTCCAGCTCATGACTTCGCGTGTCATGACATCGCAGCCGAGCCACACTGGTCGCGCCAACGCGGTCGTACCGTCGTCCGCGAGTCGTCTCATACGTGATGGCGACGACCTCGCCTCGCTACGACATCCGCCCCGAGCGCAGCAACTGATCGCGTCGCTCCAGGCGCTCGAACAGATCGAGCACCCACAGCGCGCGATCGTGAACAGTCCGGCGCGGCGGCGCGATCGCGTGCGGGCGCTGCGCATCCGCCGCGACGACCGCCTCGATCAAAATGCGCGCCTCCGGCCGCGGCGGCGCCAGCGACGGCTGCTCCTGCAGCAGCGACATCACCGCCGCCTTGCCGAGAAGCTGCAGCTTGCGCGGCATCGAGACGAATGCGCGCCGCGACAGCGAATCGAATTCGGCACGTGCGACCTCGCGGCCGATCTCGGCATAGATCAGCCGCGCCGCATGGATGCCGGGCCGGCAGGTCCACGGCAGATCGGCGATGCCCGCAGAAGCGCGCGCATAGAACACGTCGGCGACCGCGAGCAGTCGCGCCGTGACCCGCCCGATGCGGTCGTCGAAGAACGGCGCGGCACGCCAGGTCTCGATATCGAGACCCGCCTCGCGCAGCCATTGCCGCGGCAGATAGAGCCGGCCGGCGCGCGCGTCCTCGCCGACGTCGCGGGCAATGTTGGTGAGCTGCATGGCGATGCCGAGGTCGCAGGCGCGTCCGATCGTCTCGGCCTCACGCCGGTTCATCAGCAGCGACATCATCACACCGACCGTGCCGGCGACGCGCACGGCATAGGCGAGCACGTCGCTCAGGGTCTCATAGCGGCGGCCCTGCGCATCCCAGGCGAGACCTTCGAGCAGCGCCTCCGGCAGCGTGCGCGGAATCGTGAACTGCGCCACGACACCGGCCAGCGCGCGATCGACGGGACTGTCGTCCGGCGTGCCATGATAGATCCGGTCGAGCCGTTCGTGCAGCAGCTCGACGGCGTCGACGCGGCGGCCGGGCCCGTCGATCGCATCATCGGCCTCGCGGCAGAACGCGTAGAGCGCGACGGCGGCATCGCCAACCGCGCGAGGCAACACTTTCGAGGCGGCAAAGAACGTCTTCGATCCGCCCCGCAACATCCGCCGACAGATCGCAATGTCCGTTTGCCAGCTCATCGTCGCTCCAGCTCATGCGGCGCGGGCACGAGATCATCGAGCACACGCGCCGAGGACAACACGCCCGGCAGGCCGGCGCCGGGATGGGTGCCCGCGCCGACCAGATAGAGCCGCTCGACCTCTTCGCTCTTGTTGTGCGGCCGGAACCAGGCGCTCTGCATCAGCACCGGCTCGAGCCCGAACGCCGCGCCGCGATAGGACGACAGGCGATGCTCGAAATCATCCGGCGTCAGCAGCCGCGACGTAACGAGCTGGCCGGCAAGGTCCGGCAGCAGCGTGTCGCTCAGCGCGGTCTCGATCCGCTGGCGGAACGGCTCGGCCGTCGCCGACCAGTCGATGCCGCTCTGCTGATGCGGTACCGGCGACAGAACGTAGAAAGCATCGCAGCCATCGGGCGCCAGCGACGGATCGGTCGCGGTGGGGCGATGCAGATAGAGGCTGAAATCATCCGCCAGCACCTTGCGGCGGAAGATGTCGTCGAGCAGGCCGCGATAGCGCGGGCCGAGCAGGATGGTGTGATGCTGAACGTCATCATAGCGGCGCTTCGTGCCGAAATACCAGACGAACAGGCTCATCGAGTAGCGCGCACGGTCGATGCGCGCATCGGTCCAGCGCCGGCGCGGCACGCTCGGCAGCAGATGCTTGTAGGTCCAGGCCGCGCAGCCGTTGGAGACGACGACATCGGCGGCGATCGTCTCACCGGATGCGAGCCGCACGCCGGTCGCAACGCCGTTCTTCGTGGTGATCTCGGCCACGGGCGCCGAGCAGCGCACCTGGCCGCCGTGCCCCTCGATCAGGCTGACGAGGCCGTTGACCAGCACGCCGGTGCCGCCCATCGCAAAGTGCACGCCCCAGCGACGCTCGAGATAGGCGATCAGGCAGTAGATCGACGTGGTCGTAAACGGGTTGCCGCCGATCAGCAGCGGATGGAAGCTCAAGATCACGCGCAGCCGCTCGTCGCGCACATGCTGGGAGACCAGCCCATACACCGAGCGAAAGCTCTGCAGCTTGATCATCGCCGGCGCGATCTTTGCCATGTCCATGAACGACAGGAACGGCACGTCGCCAAGCTCCTCAAAACCCTTTCTGAAGATCGCCTCGCTCGCCTTCATGAAGCGCTCGTAGCCATCGACGTCGCCGGGTGCCAGGCGCGCCACCTCGGCACGCATCTCGGCCGGGTCGCCCGAGCAGTCGAACACGGTGCCGTCGTCGAAGCGGATGCGATAGAATGGGGAGATAGGCTTGAGCGTGACGTCGTCGGACATCTTCCGACCGCACAGCTGCCACAGCTCCTCGAACAGGAACGGCGCGGTGACGATGGTCGGGCCGGCATCGAAGGTGAAGCCGTCCTGGCGATGCACATAGGCGCGGCCGCCGGGCGCATCGAGTTGCTCGTAGACCGTGACGCGATAACCGCGCGCACCGAGCCGGACCGCTGCGGCGAGGCCGCCGAAGCCGGAGCCGATCACGACCGCATGCGGCCGGTCTCCGAGCACAGCCGGGACAGCGGCCTTGATGGTGGAGACGTCGAGCATGGGCGAAAGCGTAAATTGAAATTGACGCTTTCGCCAGCCAAAAATGTCAATTTAACTGGACGCTTCCTGCTGCGCTGCAAGGACGCCCGCGCGCTCGGCGGCGTTGACGATCAGGCCCGCGATCCTGGCCGGCTGCTCCTCATGGGCCAAATGACCAAGGCCATCAATGAGTTCGAGCTGCGCCTGGGGCACCAATCGCTGGACGCGACGCGCGACGTCTGGCGGGATGGCGCGGTCATTCGCGGCCGCGACCAGAAGCAGCGCGGTCTTCAACCGCGGCAGCTCGCGCCCAAGCGGATGCAGGTCCCAGTTCGCCATCATCTCGAGCGCGGCGCCGACATGGCCGGGGCTGCCGACCAGCCGCCGATACAGCCGCTCGCCTGTCGCGTCGATCGTCGAGCCCGTGCCCTTCAGCAGCCGATGCACCGCCGCCGGATCGCGGCCCCGCCAGGCGAACAGCCGCGGCACCAGCGGATTGAGCGCCATCATCTTGGCGAGCGGCGACAGGAACTGCGCGGCCGCGCCGCCGAACGGCAGATAGGCGCCATTGAGGCTGACGATCAGCTTCGGCCTGATGAGATTGTCGAGCGTCATGCGCGTCAGGATCGCCGCGCCCGCGGAATGGCCGATCGCGATTTCAGGCGCGATCGCAAGCTTCTCGCAGAGGCCAGCGAGATCGCGCGACATGCCGTCGAGCGACAGCCGCCGCCCATGCGGCGTGGAGGTGAAGCCGTGGCCGGAGAGATCCGGCGCGACGACGGTGAAGTGCCTGGCGAGCAGCGGCGCGAGATCGCGCCAGGAATGGGTCGCGGCTCCCGTGCCATGGGCGAGCAGCGCAACGGGCCCCTCGCCCATGATCTGAACATGCCAGCGCAGGCCCGCGGCCTCGACGAAGCGGCTGGCTGCGCGGTTGGGCCAGTCGCTGCCGTCGACGCTCCAGTTCGGCTTGTCGCTCATGCCGGCCCACGCGGTTGGACGCCGCCGGCATCGTCAACGATCGGCCGCGCGCGTCAGGAAATCATCGTAGCTGGCGACGACTTTATCAAGCTGTTCGAAATGCGGCATCGCGCCGGTCTGCATCACCTCGATCTGCCAGTTGGGCAGAGCCTCGACGGCGTGCTTGCCGTGATAGTCGACGAAATCGCCGCGCACGCCATGCACCATCCAGACCGGCATCGCCAGTGCCTGGTAGAGCTTCAGGGCATTGGTGCTGAACAGATAGCCGGAGACGAAGGAATACGGCGCGTTCTCGGCGCCGGGCTGATGGGTCGTGATGTAGTCATACTCCAGCAGGCCCTCGTCGATGTCCTTGCGGCCGAAGGTCTTCTGCAGGAAAAAACGAATGCTGGCGCGCGAGGTCAGCAGGGTGAAGAAGCCGTGCTTCCACAGCGGGACGTTGAGGATGTTGCGGACCCACGGCATGGCGCGGGTCGTGTCCTTGGTGCCCGCCGACTCGGCCGCGGCCTCGGCGCGGCGATCGAAGCCGGTCGGGCTGAGCAGCGCCAAGGTGCGAAACAGGTTCGGCGCCTCGGTGCCGGCGCGCGCGGCGAACTCGCAGCCGAGCGACAACGCGATGGCGTCGATCGCGACGTCGCCATGACGGCGGCGAATTTCGTTCGTGGCGAGCAGAATCGCATCGGTCATGATGCGCGGCGTATAGATGCGGTCGGCGCGGTCCGACAGGCCGAAGCCCGGCAGGTCGAGCGCATAGACCGGACGCGTCTGGCGGTAGTGCTCGAACAGCGGCTTCATCTCGTAGGCCGTCGCCGCGGCGTTGACGCTGTGAATCAAGAGCAGCGGCCGCTGCTCCGCCGGGGCGGCGGGGCCGTCGCCATAGCAGGTGATGCGGCCCGTACGCAGATCGGCGAGTTCGAAGCTTGGCGCTGCAAGCGGCGGCGGCATCGTCACAGCGCGCGTGTCAGCCGCATGATCACTCTGTGTAGTCGAGGCGACCTGCATGGCGTGCTCCTGTGTGACGATATCGGGCGACGGCAGGCAAGCGCTGCCATACGAGTGGGTGAGCATAGCGATGACCGATCCTCTTGTCAGTCGCCGTTGGGAACGCAGCTTGACGCCGGGGGTTCCACCGCAATCAGCCGCGGCCGGCTTGCGCCATAACGGCCTGCGACAACCGTACGGCATCGGCATGAGGCAGCGCGACGTAACGCGCCTGCATCGCACCGGCGAGCTGCGCGGCCTTGTCCTGCGGGCGCGGCGAGGAATCGACCAGCACGACCGGAATGCCGGTCAGCGCGAGCTGCCGTGCGGCCACCAGCGCCTCCGCCTCGGCCTCGCTGCGGCCGCCGCCATCGCGCGCGACATTCGCCCGGCCGTCGGTCATCAAAACGATCGTCGGCGTCTGGCCCTTGGCCTTCACGGCGAGCGCGAGCTCGGTTGCGGCGAAGATCGCTGCCGACAGCGGCGTGCCGCCGCCGCCGGGCAGCGCCGCGAGGCTGCGCTTGGCGCGCGTCAGCGAGCGCGTCGGCGGCAGCAGCAGCTCGGCGCCCCTGCCGCGGAACGCGATCAGCGCGACCTCGTCGCGGCGAATGTAGCATTCGGCCAGCAGCAGCTCGACGGCGCCCTTCACTTCCGCAAGCCGCTGCAAGGCCGAGGAGCCGGAAGCATCGACGACGAAGATGGTCGTGGTGCCCGAGCGCTGCTTGAAGCGGGTGATCCGAATGTCGTCCTTGTGCACGATCAGCCGGCCGCTCTTGCCGGAATGTTGCGTCCGCCGCCGCAGCGGCTGCCACGGCGCTGCCGCGCGCAAGGTCTCGAGCACGTTGAGCCGCGCGCCGGCGCGCCATTCGCCGCGACGCGCGCCGATCGGACGGCCGCGCTTCGGCACCTTCTGAGCAGCGCCCTGCTTGCTGACGCTGCTGCTGCGGACGCGGGTCGCGCGTTCCTCCTGCAGCCGCTTCAGCAGGTCGGCTGGGACGGCCGCCTGCGCCGCTTCGACCACGCGATCCTCGAGCGGACCGTCCTCGCTGCGGTCGTCGTCCTCACTCTCGGCCGACTCATTCTCGGGCTCCGGCGCCTCGCTGTTCTCAGTCTCGTCATCTGCTGCGGGCAGCCGGGTGGCGCGCGGCGCCAGCACCAGCCGCGCGGCGCAGGCGATGTGCGCTTCGGCGACTTCGACCTCGCCATCAAGGGCCGCTGCGATGCGCGCGACGCGACAGGCGAGCAGCGGCGCGCGCAGCGAGTCGATGCCGAGCGCGCCGGCCGTCATCGTCAGCGCCGCGACCGCCTCGTCCGACGAACGGACCCGCGGCAGCAGCGCACGCGCTGCTGCGATGTCGGACGATTTGAACAGGCTCTCGCCGAGATCGACGCGCGCAACTTTGCTGAGATCGAGATGGCAGGCCAGGCGGTCGGCCAAGGCAGGCGACACGCGCTCATCACCGATGCCCTCGTCGAGCGCAATCAGTCCGAGCCGAGCCGGTGCGCGCAGCGACATGCCATCGCGCTCGATGCTGATAGCCCCGGTGTCGACGGCAACACAGAGATGTGCGACCGTCGACCGCGACATGCGCTCGGCCATCACGGCGATCAGCCCGCCGCCATCGGCATCGGCGAGCAGCCCACGTTGCAGCACCGGCCGCCCCGCCTGCAACGTCGCGGCGAGATCGAGGCCGCCAAGCAGGCGATCGTCCGAGATCGACGGCGGCAGCTTGCGCAAGGGTGTCGACGGCGGCATCAGCTCGTGCAACAGCTCCAGCCACTGCTCGCGCACCGGACCTGCGCCCGCACGCAGCAGCACCGACGCGGACGGGTCGATCGCGGCCAGAGCGGCCGCGATCATCGCATCGGCCCAGATCGCGGCGCCATCGCTCACGGCGCGAACAGCTCGTCGAGCGCGCGCTCGACCCGCACCGACGAGCCGGAATCATCGAGCGGATTGCGCCTGAGACGGTGCCGCAACGCCATCGGCGCGACCGTCTTCAGATGGCGGTCATCGACCGCCTTTGCGCCCTCCAGCGCCGCTACCGCGCGCGCCGCCCGCATCAAGGTGAGTTCGCCACGCAGGCCATCGGTGCCGAGCGCCATGCAGAGGCGTGCGGCCTGCTCGAGCTCACGATCGGCGACCTTGACCGCTCCGATGTGCTCACGGCCCGCGAGGATACGCTTGCGCTGCTTCGCCTCCTCCTTCTCCCAATGTGCAACGAAGGCGGTGGGATCGGTCTCGAAGGCATCGCGCCGCTTGACCACCTCGATGCGCGTCGGCAGATCATTGGGCGTCTTGACCTCGACCGATAGGCCAAAGCGATCGAGCAATTGCGGCCGCAACTCGCCCTCCTCCGGATTGCCGGTGCCGACCAGCACGATGCGGGCGGGATGGCGGATGCTGAGACCGTCGCGCTCGACCACGTTCTCGCCTGACGCGGCGACGTCGAGCAGGAGATCGACGAGATGATCCTCCAGCAGATTGACCTCGTCTATATAGAGAAAGCCGCGATTGGCGCGAGCAAGCAGCCCCGGCTCGAATGATTTCTCGCCATGAGCCAGCGCACGCTCGAGATCGAGCGCGCCGACGACGCGGTCCTCGGTGGCGCCGAGCGGCAGGTCGATGACCGGAACCGGCACCTGGTGCGCCTTCAACGCCGCCGGCTTCTTTGTCTTGCCGCTCGGCTTGGAGCGCGCGCGACACGCGGCGCATTGCGCGGCGACGTCGGCCGGATCGCATTGATAGGGACAGCCGATCACGGCGCTCATCGGCGGCAAGAGCGCGGCGAGCGCCCGCACCGCGGTGGATTTTCCGGCGCCGCGATCGCCAAAGGCCAGCACGCCACCGACCTTGGGATCGACAGCAGCGATCATCAGCGCCAGCTTCATCTCGTCCTGGCCGACGATGGCCGAGAACGGAAAGGCGATTCCCATGAGCGTCCCCTGCGCCGCGACGCGTTCCCGCCGCGTTGCCAGCATGAGACCACAATCAGGGGCCGCTCTTCAACCCATCAGCGCTTAACGGACGAGGCTCGGCAGATCGAGACCATTGGCCTCGGCGCAGGCGATGGCGTCCTCATAGCCGGCATCGGCGTGGCGCATCACGCCGGTCGCCGGGTCGTTCCACAGCACGCGTTCCAGCCGCCGCGCAGCGTCCGCCGTGCCGTCGGCGACGATCACCATGCCGGCATGCTGCGAATAGCCGATGCCGACGCCGCCGCCATGATGCAACGACACCCATGTGGCGCCGCTCGCACAATTGAGCAGTGCGTTGAGCAGCGGCCAGTCCGACACTGCGTCCGAGCCATCCTTCATCGCCTCGGTCTCGCGGTTCGGGCTCGCCACCGAGCCGGAATCGAGATGGTCACGGCCGATCACGATCGGCGCCTTCACTTCGCCGCGGGCGACCATCTCGTTGAAGGCAAGCCCAAGGCGATGGCGATCGCCGAGGCCGACCCAGCAGATCCGCGCCGGCAGGCCCTGGAACTTGATGCGCTGCCTCGCCATGTCGAGCCAGTTGTGCAGGTGCTTGTTGTCGGGCAGCAGCTCCTTCACCTTGGCGTCAGTCTTGTAGATATCCTCGGGATCGCCGGACAGCGCCGCCCAGCGGAACGGGCCGACGCCGCGGCAGAACAACGGGCGAATATAGGCCGGCACGAAACCCGGGAAGTCGAAGGCATTGGCGAGGCCCATGTCCTTCGCCATCTGGCGGATGTTGTTGCCGTAGTCGAGCGTCGGGATGCCCATGGCGTGGAAATCGAGCATGGCCTGGACGTGGCCGACCATCGACGTCTTCGACGCCTGCTCGACCGCCTTCGGCTCCGAAGCACGCTTGGCTTCCCACTCTGCGAGAGTCCAGCCCTTCGGCAGATAGCCGTTGATCGGATCATGCGCGCTGGTCTGGTCGGTGACGATATCCGGCCGCACGCCACGACGCACGAGCTCGGGGAATATCTCGGCGGCATTGCCGAGCAGGCCGACCGACACCGCCTTCTTGGTCGTCGCGGCGTCGGCCATCAGCGCCAGCGCCTCGTCGAGCGTCGTGGCCTGGCGATCGAGATAGCCGGTGCGCAGCCGCATCTCGATGCGGCTCGGCTGGCATTCAACGGCGAGCATCGAGGCGCCGGCCATGGTCGCCGCAAGCGGCTGCGCGCCGCCCATGCCGCCGAGGCCCGCGGTCAGAATCCACTTGCCGGAGAGATCACCGTTGTAGTGACGGCGGCCGACTTCGACGAATGTCTCGTAGGTGCCCTGCACGATGCCCTGGCTGCCGATATAGATCCAGGAGCCGGCCGTCATCTGGCCGTACATCATCAGGCCCATTCTATCGAGCGCATTGAAGTGATCGAGCGTCGCCCAATGCGGCACGATGTTGGAGTTGGCGATCAGGACGCGCGGCGCATCCGGATGAGTGCGGAAGATGCCGACCGGCTTGCCCGACTGCACGAGCAGCGTCTGGTCCGCCTCGAGCTTGCGCAACGATGCGACGATGCGATCAAAGCTGTCCCAGTCGCGCGCGGCGCGGCCGATGCCGCCATAGACGATCAGTTCGCTCGGCTTCTCCGCCACATCAGGATCGAGATTGTTCATCAGCATGCGCAAGGGCGCTTCGGTGAGCCAGCTCTTGGCGCTGATGTCGCTGCCACGGGGAGCGCGGATCACCCGTTCGTTGTCCAGGCGTCGGTTCATGGGTCCCTCTCATCCAAGCTTGGGAAACGGATCGCGTCCGAGTGCATGCGTTGCAACCGTGGCCAGCACACCGCCACCGACGAGCGCGGCCGCCTTGGCGAGATCGTCGGCCATGTAGCGGTCGTGCCCCAGCGCCGGCACATGCGCGCGAAGCGCAGCAATGACAGCAGACAGCGCCGCGCTGGTGCCGTGCGGCGCTCGCAGCTCGATGCCTTGGGCGGCGACGAGCAGCTCGATGCCGATGATAGCAGCGAGATTGTCGGCCATGTCGTACAGCCGGCGCGCCGCATGTGCAGCCATCGAGACGTGGTCTTCCTGGTTGGCGCTGGTCGGCGTCGAGTCGATCGAGCACGGCAGCGCGCGCTGCTTGTTCTCGGCGAACAGCGCCGCGGCCGTCACCTCGGCGATCATGAAGCCGGAGTTCAGGCCCGGCTCCGGCGTCAGGAACGGCGGCAGGCCGAAGTTCAGCGCGGGATCGACCAGCGTCGCGATGCGCCGCTCGCTGATCGCGCCGAGCTCGGACAATGCCAGCGCGATCTGGTCGGCGGCAAACGCCACCGGCTCGGCGTGAAAATTGCCACCGGAGATGATCTCGCCGGTGTCGGCCAGCACCAGCGGATTGTCGGTGACGGCATTGGCCTCGGTGACGAGCGTGCGCGCGGCCTGTGTCAGCAGATCGAGCGCAGCGCCGGCGACCTGCGGCTGGCAGCGCAGGCAATACGGATCCTGCACGCGCTCGTCGCCTTCGAGATGCGACAGCCGTATGGCGCTGCCGTCGAGCAGTTCGGTGAGCACGCGGCCGGCTGCGATCTGGCCGGGATGACCGCGCAGCGCCTGAATTTCGGGCCGGAACGGCGCCGTCGAAGCCATCGCCGCATCGACCGACAGTGCGCCCGTCACCAGGGCAGCGTTGAGCAGATCATGCGCGCGGAACAGGCCGGCGAGCGCATAGGCCGTCGAGAACTGCGTGCCGTTGATCAGCGCCAGCCCTTCCTTCGGCCCGAGCGTAACCGGCGTGAGGCCGGCGCGCGCCAGCGCCTCGCGGCCCGGCACGAGCCGGCCGCCGACGAAGGCCTGGCCTTCGCCGATCATGACGGCGGTCATATGCGCGAGCGGCGCGAGATCGCCCGAGGCGCCGACCGAGCCCTGCTGCGGCACGAACGGCAACACACCTTGCGCCAGCATCGCCTGCAACTGTTCGATGATCTCACAGCGCACGCCGGAGGCGCCGCGACCGAGCGAGATGATCTTCAACGCCATCATCAGCCGCACCACCGGCTCAGGCGTCGCGGGGCCGACGCCGCAGCAATGCGAGAGAATGAGATTGCGCTGGAGCTGGGCCGTCTGGTCAGGCGGGATGCGCTTCGAGGCCAGCTTTCCGAAGCCGGTGTTGATGCCATAGACCGGCTCGGCGCCCTGCGCCGCCTTCGCCACAATCCCTGCTGCCGCTTCGAAACGCGGCCAATACGCCGGATCCAGCGTGAGCAACGCGCCTGCGTAGACGCGCACGAGATCATCGAGGCTGACGTGGCCGGGCTCTGCGACGATCGTGCTCATTGGCCCCTCCACACGCGCCGGTGCAGCGGGTTGAAGCCCATGCGGTAGACCAACTCCGCGGGACGGCCGATGTCCCAGATCGCAAGATCGCACCACTTGCCGGCCTCCAGCGTGCCGGTCTCGGCCAGCAAGCCCAAGGCCCGGGCGCCTTCGCGCGTGACGCCGGCGATGCATTCATCGACCTTCATCCGGAACAAGGTCGCCGCCATGTTCATGGTCAGCAGCAACGAGGTCAGCGGCGACGAGCCCGGATTGCAGTCGGTCGCCAGCGCGAGCTTTACGCCGTGCTTGCGAAACAGCTCGACCGGCGGCTTCTGCGTCTCGCGGATGAAGTAGAACGCGCCAGGCAGGAGCACCGCCACCGTGCCGCTCCGCGCCATCGCAACAGCACCCGCTTCGTCGGTATGCTCGAGATGATCGGCGGACAGCGCGCCGAACTCGGCCGCGAGCGCGGCGCCGCCGAGGTTCGACAACTGATCGGCATGCAGCTTGACCCGCAGGCCGAGCGCCTTGGCCGCCGCGAACACGCGCGATGTCTGCGCAGCGGAGAAAGCGATATTTTCCATGAACGCGTCGACCGCATCGGCGAGGCCTGACCTGGCAACCGCCGGCAGCATCTCGTTGCAGACGAGGTCGATGTAGCGGTCCTTGTCGCCACCGGCTTCGACCGGCAACGCATGCGCGCCGAGAAAGCTGGTGCGCACGCTGACCGGCCGCTGGCTGCCGAGCGCGCGGGCTGCGGACAATTGTCGCAGCTCTGTCGCGGCCTCCAGGCCATAGCCGGATTTGATCTCGATCGTCGTGACGCCTTCGGCGAGTAGCGCATCGAGCCGCGGCAGCGCGCGGGCGATCAATTCCTGTTCGCTGGCGGCGCGCGTCGCCGCGACGGTGGACACGATGCCACCGCCGGCACGCGCGATCTCCTCATAGCTCGCGCCGGCGAGCCGCAGCTCGAACTCGTGCGCACGGTCGCCTCCAAAGACAAGATGGGTGTGGCAGTCGACGAGACCCGGCGTGATCCAGCGTCCCTCGCAATCGATGCGCTCGGGCGCATCTCCATCTGCCGGAAACTCCGATTGCGGACCGGCAAAGGCGATGCGGCCATCGCGCGCAGCGATCACGCCCTGCTCGATCACGCCGAGGCCCGGCTGCCCCTCGCACAAGGTCGCGAGCCGCGCATTCTGCCAGATCCGGTCGAAACGCTGGGCCATGCTGCCTCCCCCTTCACGAAAGCTTGACGGGCGATATGTCTATACATAAACTTAGCTCCGCCGTCCTGTCCAGCGGGCTTATCGATCATGGCGTCACTGCACTTCGCATCCGCGCTTCTGCCCAGGGGGTGGGCCGAGGACGTGCAGGTCGTCATCAGCAATGGCGCAATCGAGTCGGTATCCGCCGGCGTGCCTCCGACCTCCGACGACGAGCAACATGAGGTCGCGATCCCCGGCATCGCCAGCCTGCACAGCCACGCGTTCCAGCGCGGCATGGCCGGGCTTGCCGAGATCAGCGGCCACTCGACGGATACGTTCTGGACCTGGCGCGAGACGATGTACCGTTTCGCCCTGTCGATGCGCCCCGAGGATGTCGAGGCGGTCGCGGTCCTGCTCTATGTCGAGATGCTGGAGCGCGGCTTCACGCGGGTCGGTGAATTCCATTATCTGCACCACGATCGCGACGGTACGCCTTACGCCGATGTCTCCGAGATGGCGGGGCGCATCGCCGCGGCGGCCCAGACATCCGGCATCGGCCTGACCCTGCTACCGAGCTTCTACGCGCATGGCGGCTTTGGCGGCGCGGCGCCGCATGACGGCCAGCGGCGCTTCATCTGCGATATCGATCAGTTCGCCAAACTGCTGACGGCCTCCCGCAAGGCGATCAGCTCGCTTCATGGCGCCAATCTCGGCATCGCGCCACACAGCCTGCGGGCGGTCGCGCCGGATGAACTGGCCGCGCTGCTGCCGCTCGCCGAGGGTGGCCCGATCCACATTCACGCCGCCGAACAGGTGAAGGAGGTCGAGGACTGCCTCGCCTGGTCCGGCCAGCGCCCGGTGCAATGGCTGCTCGATCACCACGACGTCGATGACCGCTGGTGCCTGATCCACGCGACGCATATGACGGCGGACGAAACCGCGGCGCTTGCGAGGAGCGGCGCGACGGCCGGCCTTTGTCCGGTCACCGAAGCCAGCCTCGGCGACGGCATCTTCCCGGCGCGCGACTATCTGCGCGCGCGTGGGCGCATCGGCGTCGGGACCGACTCGAACGTGCTGGTCGGCGTGAGCGACGAGTTGCGCCAGCTCGAATACGGCCAGCGGCTGACGCATCGTGAGCGCAACGTGCTGACGTCAGGTCCGGATGCGTCGACAGGCCGCACGCTCTTGGATGCCGCTCTTGCTGGCGGCGCACAGGCGCTGGCGCAACCGCTCGCCGGCCTGCAGGTCGGCGGCCGCGCCGACATCCTCACGCTCGATCTGTCGCATCCGTCGCTCGCAGGGCGAACGCGCGATGCGCTGCTCGACGGCTGGATCTTCGCGACGTCGCACGGCGCCATCGATTGTGTCTGGGCCGGCGGCGCCAAGGTCGTGCAGGGAGGCCATCATCGGTCGCGCGAGGCGGCAAGGCGCGGCTTTAACACGGCGGTGCGGAGGCTGCTCGCATGAGCCTCGCCGATGACAGCGCCAAGCCGGGAGCCGGCACGCTCTACAAGACGATCCGGCAGGACATCGAGCGCCGCATCCTCACCGGCGAATGGCCGCCCGGCCACCGCATCCCGTTCGAGCACGAGATCATGGAGCATTACGGCTGCTCACGCATGACCGTGAACAAGGCACTATCGGAGCTCGCCCAGGCCGACCTGATCGAGCGGCGTCGCCGTGCCGGAACGTTCGTGCGGCGTCCGCAGTTCCTGTCGGCGGTGCTGAAGATCCCGGACATCCGCGCCGAGATCAGCGCGCTCGGCCGCGCCTATGGCTATGAACTGATCTCATCGACGCGCCGCACCGCCAACGCCGCCGATCGTGAGCGCCTCGGCGTCAAGACACCGTGCAAGGTCATCGCGATCCGCTGCCGGCACAGCGCCGACAACGTCCCGTTCGCGATCGAGGACCGGCTGATCGATCTCGACGCCGTACCCGATGCCGCGAAGGCCAATTTCAAGATCGATCCACCGGGCTCCTGGCTGCTGCATCACGTGCCCTGGACCGAGGCGGAGCACGCGATCAGCGCCATCGTCGCCGACGACGCAATCGCCGAAGGCCTCGACATCGCGGTCGGCGCACCCTGCCTCGTGATCGAGCGCCACACCTGGCGCAAGGGGCAGCCGCTCACGGCTGTCAGGCTGATCTATCCCGGCGAGCAGCATCGCCTCGTGGCGCGGTTCAGGGGCAGCGAATGAGACAGCTCACCCGCGCCCGAACTGAGCATGGGATTTGCAAGCACGCTTGCAGAGATGAGCGGAGATCGCAGCCATCACGGCTGCGAGCCGCACGAAGGGCTTTCTTCTCACAGCAAAGGACGATGACGATGCGCAGATTTGGGCTACTCGCAGTAACTGCCGCGCTCCTGGCCTCGACGACCGCCTATGCCGACGACGTCAAGGTCGGTATCGGCATTTCCGGCTGGACCGGTTTTGCGCCGCTGACCTTGGCGAAGGAAGCCGGCATCTTCAAGAAGAACGGCCTCGACGTCACCATCAAGAAGATCCCGCAGAAGGATCGCCACCTCGCCATCGCCGCTGGAGACGTGCAGTGCGCGGCGACCACGGTCGAGACCTGGATCTCCTGGAACGCCAACGGCGTCGCCACCAAGCAGATCTTCCAGCTCGACAAGAGCTACGGCGCCGACGGCATGGCCGTGCGCAACGACATCGCCTCCATCAAGGACCTCAAGGGCAAGACCGTCGCAGCATCCGCGCCCGGCACCTCGCCCTATTTCGGGCTGGCCTGGATGCTCAAGAAGAACGGCCTCACGGTGAAGGACGTCACCATCGTGAACCTGGAGCCGGCCGCCGCTGCGCAGGCCTTCGTCTCCGGCCAGAACGATGCGGCGATGACCTACGAGCCGTATCTGTCGACCGTCCGAGCTGCCCCTGACAAGGGCAAGATCATCGCCACCACCCTGGATTATCCGATGGTGATGGACACCTTCGGCTGCACACCGAAGTTCCTGTCCGAGAATCCGAAGGCCGCCAAGGCGCTCGCCGACAGCTATTTCGAGGCGTTGGACATGATCGCCAAGGACCAGGCCAAGGCCTATGAGATCATGGGTGCCGACGTGAAGCAGACGGCTGAGCAGTTCGGCAACTCCGCGAAGTATCTGCGCTGGCAGGACAAGGCCGCGAGCCAGAAGTTCTTTGAAACGGAGTTCAAGACCTTCAACAAGGACGCGGCCGAGCTCCTGCTCGAGGTCGGCATCATCAAGCAGATCCCGAAGATCGAGGATCTGTATGATGCGAGCTTCATCAAGTAGGCGCTGAAGCGTGCCCCGCACGATCCGTCATTGCGAGCGAAGCGAAGCAATCCAGGGCCCAGCGTGAGACTCTGGATTGCTTCGTCGCTTCGCTCCTCGCAATGACGGTGTTGAGGCATCCTGCCCGATATTGAGCAGCGTATTCCGAAGCCAACTCAACATGAGCGGCCCACCCCCTCGCGAGCCGCACCCAACACGAAAGCCCGATCCGTGATCCGACCTCTCGAACCCGTCAGCGCCAGATCGAGAACCGCGCTCGGCCTTGCCTTCTTCGTCGTGTTCGTCGCGGCGTGGTCGCTGGCGACGGTTGGCGGCTATGTGCCGAAGACGTTCCTGGCAGATCCCTTGACCATGCTGCGCGAGGGCTGGGACCTGCTGGTCAAGTTCGGCTTCCTCACCGACATCGGCATGACCGTCTGGCGCGTCGTCGGCGGTTTCGTGCTCGCGGCCATCATCGCCGTTCCGCTCGGCCTCCTGATGGGTGCCTACAAGCCGATCGAGGCGTTCCTCGAGCCGTTCGTCTCGTTCGCGCGTTATCTGCCCGCCTCCGCTTTCATCCCGCTCCTGATCCTGTGGGCCGGCATCGGCGAGTTGCAGAAGCTGCTGATCATCTTCATCGGCTCGGTGTTCCAGATCATCCTGATGATCACCGTCACCGTCGGCAACACACGGCGCGACCTCGTCGAAGCCGCCTACACGCTCGGCGCCGGCGATCGCGGCATCATCGCGCGCGTGCTGCTGCCGTCGGCTGCGCCTGAGATTGCCGAGATCCTGCGGCTCGTGCTCGGCTGGGCCTGGACCTATGTCATCGTCGCCGAACTGATCGGCTCGTCCTCCGGCATCGGCCACATGATCACCGACAGCCAGGCGCTGCTCAACACCGGACAGATCATCTTCGGCATCATCATCATCGGCCTGATCGGGCTGATCTCGGATTTCCTGTTCAAGGCATTCAACGCCTGGCTGTTCCCGTGGAAGCTCGCATGACCACGCTCGTCATCGACAAGGTCTCACGCACGTTCCCGGCCCGCCAGGGCCACGCGCCGACGCGCGCGCTGGAGCCGGTCGCGCTCACCATCGGCAACAACGATTTCGTCACCATCCTCGGCCCCTCCGGCTGCGGCAAGTCGACCCTGCTGCGCATCGTCGCCGGGCTCGATCATCCGACGAGCGGCAAGGTGCTGCTCGACGGCCGCGAGGTGACCGGACCCGGCGCTGACCGCGGCATGGTGTTCCAGTCCTACACGCTGTTTCCCTGGCTCACCGTGCGTGAGAACATCGCCTTCGGCCTGCGCGAGCGCGGCGTGCCTGAGGACAAGCGCAACGCCGTCGCCGACCGCTTCATCCAGCAGATCGGCCTGAAGGGTTTCGAGAACCATTGGCCCAAGCAGCTCTCCGGCGGCATGCAGCAGCGCTGCGCGATCGCGCGGGCGCTCGCCAATGATCCCAAAATCCTGCTGCTCGACGAGCCGTTCGGCGCGCTCGACAACCAGACCCGCGTGCTGATGCAGGAGATGCTGCTCGGCATCTGGGAGCGCGACCAGAAGACGGTGCTGTTCGTCACCCACGATATCGAGGAGGCGATCTTCCTTGGCAGCCGCGTGCTGGTGATGAGCGCCCGCCCGGGCCGCATCAAGGCCGACATCAAGATCGAGCTGCCGCATCCCCGCTCCTACAAGATCAAGACCTCGCCGGAGTTCGTCGCGCTCAAGGAGCGGCTGGTCGAGGAGATCCGCGCCGAGGCGCTGAAGGTCGCGGCGGAGGCGTGAGCTCTCTTCGTCGGCTATGCGTTGGTTCGGCTGAACGCTCTCAATTTTCGGTGATGGATGCAGAGACATGCCCCTCACCCGAGTGAGATTGTCGCGCTGTCCTACATGCCCTCTCCCACAAGGGGAGAAGGCGCAGTAACGGGCACCGTACTGACTTGAAATCGCGAGCTGTATCCTTCCAAAATCGCCACGGCAAGACTGCGCGGTACAGTGCCCTCGCCCCTTGTGGGAGAGGGCATCGCCGGCCCCTCTGCAGGCCCGCTCGGGTGAGGGGTCTCTCTCCGCGAGCAAAGCTGCTCGACAATTAACTCCTAGGCTGCCGCACGCGAACGTCGTCGGACCGCGCACCCGTGATGCCCCGCCCCATGCGCCTCAACCACGGCACCAGATGAAACGCGCTCATCAGGAGGTACATCACGGTCATGTCGCCGAGCGGTGCGCCCGCCGGCATGGCCGAGCAGATCACGTCTGAACGGCCGTCACGGGCCATGGCGTTCAGCACCGCCATCAGCGCGAAGGTCGGCGCCGCCGCGTAGCGGAGACCAGTGGCGATGCCGGGCATCGCGCGCATCCTGATCGGGAAGAACGCCATGGCTCCGCTCCGTCGTCAGCGCTTGCCGTATTCGTCGCGGCGGCGCCACCAGACGCCCTGCTCGTTGCGTCCCTTGGGCGCACGGTCGAGCCATTGATAGGCACCCCACAGGCCGTCGAGGCCGCGGGCATAGCTCGAATAGGTGTGATAGACGTCCCCATCCTCGAGGACGAAGGCGCTCATGCCCGGACGATCGCGCATGAACGTGGCGCCGTCGGTCCCGGCGCCCGCGGCAATCTCCGCCACCATCGCCGGCACGTCCGATGTCCCGAGCGGAGGACTGGTGCGATAATTGTACTCGCTGCCGCCCTGGCGCTGCTGCTCCTCGGTGATCGCGACGTTGAAGTCGAAATTGAAGTCGCTGCTCGCCGATGACGCCCATGGGAAGGACCATCCCATCCGCGCCTTGTAGGCCTTCAGCTTCGCCAGCGGCGCGCGTGACACCGCCCACAGCATCACGTCGTGATTGGCGAGATGGACCTGGAAGCCGTTGAAGCCGTCGGCAATCATCGAGCAGGATGGGCAGCCGGCCTGGAAGTCGGGGCCGAACATGAAGTGATAGACGAGCAGCTGCGAGCGGCCCTTGAACAGGTCGGGCAGCGTCGCCGGCCCGTCTTCGGTGTCAAAGCGATAGGCCTTGTCGACGCGCACCCATGGCATGGCCTGACGGCGCTCCGCCAGCTCGTCGCTGCGGCGAGTGAGTTCCTTCTCGGCTTGCAGCAGGTCGAGCCGGGCCTTCAACCAATCTTCGCGCGTTCCGGTGATATGCATGGTCATGGTCGTCATCCTTTTTGCGTGTTGACCGCAGCTCAGACTAGGATCGGCAGGAGAGCGACCGGGAGTGACAAGTATGGCGGGATTTGCATGGACTCGCTGATCTCGGCGGCGGCGCAGGCGCTCGCCGCCGGCGACCCGCTCGGCGCATTGAACCGCGTCGCATTGCGCGATGATCCGCCGGCGCTGGCGTTGCGCGGTATTGCGATGGCGCGGCTTGGCGATTTCGGGCGTGCGAAGGCGCTGCTGCGGCAGGCCGCGCGAAGCTTTGGGCCCAGGGCCGTGCTGGCCCGCGCCCGCTGCGCCGTCGCAGAGGCCGAGATCGCGCTCGCGGCGCGCGATCTCGGCTGGCCGACGAAGTCGCTCGCGGCGGCGCGTGAAACGCTGGAGCAGCACGGCGACCGCGCCAATGCCGCCTATGCGCGCAGCCTCGAGATCCGCCGCATGGTCCTGGTCGGGCAGCTCGATGACGCCGAGCGAGGCCTCGCCGAGCTCGATCCCTCGCCGCTGCTGCCGGCGGCCCGCACGATCTACGAGCTGATCGTAGCCGGCCTGGCCTTGCGCCGGCTGCAAACAAAGACCGCGCGATCGGCGCTCGAACGCGCGACGCGGTCGGCGCGGCAGGCCCGCATCCCGGAGCTTCAGGCGGAGATCGAGCGGGCCTCGTCGGCTCTGTCGGCACCGGCGGCGCGGATGATCCTGCGCGGCGAGCAGCGACTGCTACAGCTCGACGATGTCGAGGCGCTGTTCCGGTCGGACCGGCTGATCGTCGATGCCTGCCGATTGGCGGTACGTCAGGGGAGCCGGATCGTGCCGCTGGCGCGGCGGCCGGTGCTGTTTGCACTCGCCCGGCGGCTGGCCGAGGGGGTCCCCGATGGTGTGCCGCGGGCCGCGCTGATCGCGCACGCATTCCACGGCAAGGAAGCCGACGAGTCGCACCGCGCCCGCCTGCGCGTCGAGATCGGACGGTTGCGCCAGCTGCTCCATGGCTTGGCCGAGATCAATGCCACGCGAGACGGCTTTGCCCTGGTGCCGCGTCGCGATCACGACGTCGTCGTACTGGCACAGCCGGTCGAGGACGAGAATGCCACGGTGCTTGCTTGCCTCGCCGACGGTGAGGCATGGTCGAGCTCCGCCCTTGCGCTGGCGCTGGGCGCGAGCCAGCGGACGGTGCAGCGTGCCCTCGATGAGCTCGCATCATCGAGCAAGGTGCAGTCGTTCGGCCGCGGCCGCGCGCAACGCTGGACCTGCCCGGTCGTGCCGGAATTCGCGACTGCGTTGTTACTCCCGGCGTGGTCGTCGCTCGACTAGCGTGGGTCCATCGGAAGCAGAGGATGGCAGGCATGACACGAGCAGCCGCAGAGATCATTCACGAGTACGGCCCCTTCGACGACGCCGGGCGCGTCAACGGCGTCAGCTATGACGGCCGGCAGGTGTGGATCGCGACCGGCAGCAGCATCAAGGCGTTCGATCCGGCCGACGGCACGGTGCGGAAGTCGCTCGATCTCCCCTCTCACGCCGGCACGGCGTTCGACGGCCGGCACCTCTATCAGATCGCGGAAGATCGCATTCACAAGGTCGATCCCGAGAATGGCCGCGTGCTCGCGACGATCCCGGCGCCCTCGGGCGGCGGCGACTCCGGGCTCGCCTGGGCCGAGGGGTCGCTCTGGGTCGGCGCCTATCGCGATCGCAAGATCCACCAGATCGACCCTGCGACCGGAGAGATCCTGCGCAGCATCCCGTGCACGCGCTTCGTCACCGGCGTCACCTGGGTCGATGGCGAGCTCTGGCACGGCACCTGGGAAGACGACGTCAGCGACATCAGGCGCATCGATCCCGAGACCGGCGAGGTGCTCGACCAGCTCGACATGCCCGCCGGCACCGGCGTCTCCGGCATGGAATCCGACGGAGGCGAGACGCTGTATTGCGGCGGCGGCGACAGCGGCAAGGTGCGCGCGATCAGGCGCCCCAAGCGGGTGCGCGGGTGAGCCGCTGACGGCTCCGCGAATGGAAGTGGCCTACTTGCCGATCGACGTGTAGGCCGCCTTGCGGAAATTGGCGTTGGCTTCCTCGCGCGTCTGCAGCTGCTGGCCACCGCCGCCACCGACCGGCTTGGTGGGCGTGACGACCGAAAACAGCACGAAGCCGCCGGTCTTGCGCGGGAAGATGAAGTACTCGGCGATATCCGACTTCTCGCTGTCCTCGCAGGAGGACATGCCGCGGAACACGACGGCGCTGTCGACCAGCTCGCTGTTGCGCGCCGAGATGAACTTGCCCTTGCAGTCGCGCGCATCGTTGCCGATGATCGTGGCTGCGACTTCCAGGCCGTCGACATTGCGCTGCGGCGGCACGATGCGAACGAAGCCGGTGGCGTTGTCCGCCTTCCAGGCGACCCCGCCCGAAGTCAGCCACACCGGCCGCTCGCCTCCGCCCAGAATGGCCGGATGCGACAGCGAGGCCTTGAGGATGAAGTTGGAGGCGATCTGCATCGCTTCCAATTGCAGCTCGGGAGAGTCCTCCGACATCCGCTGTGGCGGCGCGCTGGCCGTCGGCGCAGCCGCGGCCTGCGGCGCCGCCGGACGCTGCACTGACGCCGCCGCCGGCTGAGCGTTGAAATTGGTCGCGGCGGCCAGCCCGCCGGCGTTGATCACGCGCACACAATTGGCAAGCGTGGGCATCAGCACGGCCGTGCCGTTCAGATTGAACTGGAACAGGTTGCCCTGCGCGAAGGCCGACATCGTCCGCGCGGCGCGGAACGCCTTGATCAGGGTGGAGTCGTTCGGCATTGGCACGGCGACCATGTTGGCCGTCCAGACCGCGCCTTCGACATTGTACGACGCCTTTCCGTCAAAGCTCAGAACGATCGGAAACTTTTGCCCGGGGGATAGCGCCCAGCCCGGATGGATGAAGGCGAGAGCCCAACCATATGTCGGCGTTGCAAGCACACCGAACGTGATGCCGCTCTGGTAGCTCGCGCTCGCGATGCAGCTCGTGAACCGTCCGGTCTTGTCGTCGGTGTAGGCACCGCCTGACCATCCGGCGACGGAGATGGAGCCGTAAGGCCCCTTTGCATGCGCAGGCTCAATCAACGCGCCTATCGTCAGCGCCACGAGCGAAAGAACCATTCCAAGGATTGCACGCCGTACCGTCATCCCAATTCCCCGTTTTCGCCGCATTGTTGCAATTCCCGCGGCTACGTCAAGTAGCAGCAGCCGGCACGCGACTACCCCAGAGATTGATCCGCTGACCGCCTTCATGCCCGCGAGGACACAACATGTCGCGGTCGTCCTCCACAGCCCTTCATGGGCGCGTCATCGAACTCCGCTAGCGCTTGCCGGGCCCCACGCAGGCAAGGGCTTCCTCGAAAGGGTTTCCTCGACATGACCACCACGCTGCCGGTGCTCGGCGCCGCCCTCTCCGTCAAGTCCATTCCCGCGCATTGCGACTGGCTGCTCGAACATCAACGCGATCTGGAGATCCAGGACTTCTTCCGCGCGGACCTTCTCGACAGCGACTGGCGCAGCACCGCCAAGGAAATCAAGTCGATGCTGTCGGGCCACACCGGCCGGCTCGGCATCCACGGTCCGTTCTGGGGCTTCAAGATCGACAGCCACGATCCGATGATCCGCCGCGCCGTCACCAAGCGCCTGCTGCAGGGGCTCGAGGTCGCCGAGTTTCTCGGCGCCACGCAGATGGTGATCCACTCGCCCTACACGACGTGGGACGCCAACAACATCGACATGCTGCCGGACAATCGCGAGGCGCTGATCGAGCGTGTCAGGGCGACCTTGACCGACGTCATTGCCTCTGCCGAGCAGGCCAACTGCGAGATCGTGATCGAGAACATCGAGGACAAGGATCCGCAGGACCGCGTCACCCTGGCCAAGGCGCTGGGCAGCAGCAAGGTGCGGGTCTCGCTCGATACCGGCCATGCCAACTACGCGCACCATTCGACCGGCGCGCCACCCGTCGACTACTACGTTGATGCTGCCGGCAACATGCTGACCCATGTCCATCTGCAGGACACCGATGGCTACGCCGACCGTCACTGGGCGCCGGGCGAAGGCAACATCCGCTGGGTCGCCGTGTTCCGCGCACTGGCGAAGCTCAATTCCAATCCGCGCCTGATCCTCGAACTGCGCAACCATGATCACGTCAAGGCCGGCGCCGCGTATCTCGCCTCGCTCGGCCTCGCCCGATAGGCCAACGCGTCCGCGCGACCCGATCCCATCGTTTCAGACAACCTCAGACGACAGAGAGATTGCCATGACCAAGCTCACCCGCCGCGGCCTGCTCGGCGCCGGCGCCGCGATCGGCGGCAGCTTCATCCTGCCGCGCGTGTCGATCGCGCAGGGAGACAACCGTCCCTCGGTCACCATCGCCGTGCAGAAGGTGACCAATTCGAACGTGCTCGACGTGCTGCGCGAGCAGTCCAATGTCGGCGAGCGCGTGTTCTACTCGTCGCTGTGGGAAAGCCTGATCTCGAAGAACTTCCGCGGCAATCTCGAAGCCGTCCCCGGCCTCGCCACCGAGTGGAAGCGCATCGACGACCAGACCGTCGAATTGAAGCTGCGCCAGGGCGTCAAGTTCCACAATGGTGACGAGATGACGTCCGAGGACGTCGTGTTCTCGTTCAGCCGCGAGCGCATGTTCGGCGACAGCGAGGCCAAGAGCCGCACCACCATCAAGGCGTTCGAGAAGATCCCGACGCCGCGCCCGGGCAAGGAGCTGCCGCCGGACGTGATTGGCGTCGCGCGCCGGATGTGGCCGGACCTGGTTCGCGTCGACGCCGTCGACAAATACACCGTGCGCTTCGTCAACGCGACGCCCGACGTCACCATCGAAGGCCGCCTGATGCGCTATGGCTCCGACATCATGAGCCGGCGCGGCTGGGAGGAAGCGGCGAGCTATCTCGACTGGGCGCGCAAGCCGATCACGACGGGTCCCTACAAGATCGTCGAGTTCAAGCCGGACGTGTCGCTGACGCTCGAAGCCCATGACGAATATTGGGGTGGCCGTCCGCCGCTGAAGCGCATCCGATTCCTGGAAGTGCCGGAGGTCGCGAGCCGCATCAACGGGCTCCTGTCTGGCGAATATCAGTTCGCCTGCGACATCCCGCCGGACCAGATCGCCGGCATCGAGAAGAACGCGGCGTTCGAGGTCCAGGGCGGCACCATCCTCAATCACCGTCTCACCGTGTTCGACAAGAACCACCCGCAGCTCG
Organism: Bradyrhizobium sp. SZCCHNRI2009; assembly: GCF_032485115.1. Classification (NCBI taxonomy): domain Bacteria; kingdom Pseudomonadati; phylum Pseudomonadota; class Alphaproteobacteria; order Hyphomicrobiales; family Nitrobacteraceae; genus Bradyrhizobium; species Bradyrhizobium sp. SZCCHNRI2009. Next base: position 310,930 of record NZ_JAUEUH010000006.1, on the reverse strand, counting down.
CCAATCCGCTGGTGCGCCGCGCCTTCACCCATGCGATCGACCGCCAGGCCATCGTCGACAGCCTGTGGGCCGGCCGCACCCGGGTGCCGAAGGGCCTGCAGTGGGAATTCTACGGCGACATGTTCATCGCCGACTGGAGCGTGCCGGCATTCGATCCGAAGCTGGCACAGGACCTGCTCAAGCAGGCCGGCTACAAGGGTGACCCGATCCCGTATCGACTGCTCAACAACTACTACACCAACCAGGTCGCGACCGCGCAGGTGCTGGTCGAGATGTGGCAGGCGGTCGGCCTCAACGTTCAGATCGAGACCAAGGAGAACTGGTCCCAGATTCTCGAGCGCGCTCCGACCCGCGCGGTGCGCGACTGGTCCAACTCGGCCGCGTTCAACGATCCCGTCTCCTCGCTCGTCGCCCAGCATGGCCCCAACGGCCAGCAGCAGCAGGTCGGCGAATGGAGCAATGACGAGCTCAATCGTCTTTCCGAATTCCTGGAGACCTCGACCGATCGCGAGGCGCGCAAGAAGGCGTTCCGCCGCATGCTGGAGATCGCCGAGCGCGAGGACCCCGCCTACACGGTGCTGCACCAGAACGCGACCTTCACCGCCAAGCCGAAGTCGATCAAGTGGAAGGCCTCGCCGGCCTTCGCGATGGACTTCCGCACCGGCAACTACGGTGCGTGACGCCGTGGCGCCGCTGGTCAGCATCTCCGAACTGAAGGTCGCCTTCGACGGCACGCCCGTGCTGCACGGCATCGATCTTGACATCGGTAGGGGCGAGGCCATCGGCCTCGTCGGCGAGTCCGGATCCGGCAAGTCGGTGACGTGGCTCGCGGCGCTGGGTCTCCTGCCCGGCAAGGCGAAAGTATCAGGCTCGGCCAGGCTCGAAGGCCGCGAGCTGCTCGGCGCTGACGGCAAGGTGCTCGACCAGGTGCGCGGCCGCCGCATCGCGATGATCTTCCAGGATCCCGCCAGCGCGCTCAATCCGGTGCTCACGATCCGGCGCCAGTTGTGCGAAAGCCTCGCGCTGCATCGCGGGCTGCGCGGCGAGGCTGCGCGGGCCGAGGCGCTCAGGCTGCTCGATCTCGTCGGCATCCCCGATGCGGCACGCCGGCTGTCCGCCTATCCGCACGAGTTCTCCGGCGGCCAAGTCCAGCGCATCATGATCGCAATGGCGCTGGCCGGACAGCCCGAGCTGCTGATCGCCGACGAACCCACCACCGCGCTCGACGCCACCATCCAGGCGCAGATCCTCGATCTGCTGTCGGCCATCCGGCGCGAGTTCAACATGGCGATGATCCTGATCAGCCATGACCTCGGCGTCGTCGCGGAGAATTGCGACCACGTCTGCGTGATGTATGCCGGCCGCATCGTCGAGCGCGCGCCCGCGACGCGGCTGTTCGATGATCCCTGGCACCCTTATGCGCAGGGCCTGATCGGCGCGCTGCCGCCGCTCGATGGCGTCAGGCGGCGGCTGCAGGCCATTCCCGGAACAGTGCCTGATCCGCGCGCACTGCCCAGCGGCTGCGCCTTCGCGCCGCGCTGCACGTTTGCCGGCGACGGCTGCCATGCCGGCGTGCCGCCGCTGGCGCCGGTCGAGCCGGACCGCGCGGTGGCCTGCCTGCGGCCGCAGCGCCTGCCGATGGAGCTCGCCGCCGAATGACAGCGCCGCTGGTCGAGGTCCAGGCGATCTCGCGCACCTATCGGATGAGGACCGGCCTGTTCGGACGCGCCGCATCCGTCCACGCCGTCGACGGCCTGAGCTTCTCGATCCAAAAGGGCGAGACGCTCGGCATCGTCGGCGAGTCCGGCTCCGGCAAATCCACCACCGGCCGCATGGTGCTCGGTCTCGAGCCGCCCGACCGCGGCAGTGTGCGCTTCGACGGCGCCCCGATCGCAGCACCAGGCTCGGCGGCGTGGCGCGCCCAGCGCGCGCGCATGCAGATGATCTTCCAGGATCCGCTCGGCGCGCTCGATCGACGACTTCCCGTTGCCGCGCAGATCCGCGAGCCGCTCGACATCCACGACATCGGCACGGCCGCCGAGCGCGACGCGCGCGTGCATGAGCTGCTCCAGGCTGTCGATCTCAACGACGGCCATGGCGCCCGCTATCCCGGCGCGCTGTCGGGCGGTCAGCGCCAGCGCATCGTGCTCGCCCGTGCGCTGGCGACCAAGCCCGACTTCCTCGTCTGCGACGAACCGGTCAGCGCGCTCGACGTCTCGATCCAGGCGCAGGTGGTGAACCTGCTGGTCGATCTCCAGGTCCGGCTCGGTCTGACGATGCTGTTCATCAGCCATGATCTGCGCGTCGTCCGGCAGATCAGCAGCAAGGTGGCCGTGATGTATCTCGGCCGCATCGTCGAATATGGCGATGCCGACGACCTGTTCGCGCGGCCGCAACATCCCTACACGCAGGCGCTGGTGTCCGCTTCCCCTGCTCCGGGACGCCGCAGCACCAGCCGCATCGTACTGACGGGCGACCCGCCGAATCCGGCGGCGCGCCCCGCCGGCTGTGCCTTCCACCCGCGCTGCAGCCACGCGACCGCCCGCTGCGCCAACGAGTTGCCCGCGCTCGCCGCCCTGGATCGGCAGCGCCAGGTGGCCTGTCATCTCGTTTCGGGGCTGCAGTCGCAGACCGAGGTCGCCGCGTGATGCTGCGCTATTTCGCCATCCGCCTGGCGCGTGCGCTGCTGACCATCGCACTCGTCGTCACCTTTGCCTTCATCGTGCTGCGGCTGTCGGGCGATCCCGCGCTGATGATCATGGGGCCCGAGGCGCCGCCCGAGGTCATCGCCGCCTTCCGCAAGGCGTGGGGTCTCGATCATCCGATCTGGATGCAGTATCTCGACTACTTCAAGGCGATCGGCCAGGGCGAGCTCGGACGCTCGATGCGCGACGGCCGGCCCGCGATCCAGCTCGTCATCGAGCGCATCCCCGCGACCTTGGCGCTGACCATTCCGGCGTTCCTGCTGAAAGTGCTGCTCGGCATTCCCGCCGGCATCTACGCCGCGCTGCACCGCGGATCGGCGATCGACCGCGCCGTGATGATCACGGCGGTGGCGGGCTTCACGGTGCCGAGCTTCGTGCTGGCCCTGATCCTGGTGCTGATCTTCGCCGTGCAGCTCGGCTGGCTGCCGTCGGGCGGACAGGACTCGTGGCGGCACGCCATCCTGCCGATCGTGACGCTCGGCTTCGGCGGCGCCGCGGTGCTGGCGCGGTTCACGCGCAGCGCCATGCTGGAAATTCTCGGCCAGCCCTACATCAGAACGGCGTCGGCCAAGGGCGTGCCGTGGCGCCGGGTGATCACGGATCACGCGCTGCCCAACGCGGCGATCCCCACCGTCACCATTCTCGGCTTCATGGTCGGCAGCCTGATCGCCGGCGCGGTCGTCGTCGAGAGCGTGTTCTCCTGGCCCGGCGTCGGCCGTCTCCTGGTCGTCGCCGTCGCCAACCGCGACCTCGCGGTCGTGCAATGCATCCTGCTGCTGGTGGCGATGACCATGGTCACGTCGAACCTGATGGTGGACTTCCTCTACGGCCTGCTGGATCCGCGGCTGCGCAGCAAGGGAGCCGAGGCATGACCGACCTTGCATTGAAATCGCCTGCCGCGCGGCGGCTGTGCTGGCCGAACATTCCCGTCTCCGTGACCATCGCAGTCGGCTGGATCGTCGCGATGCTGCTGCTGGCGATCTTCGCCGATCAGCTCGCGCCGCATGGCTTCACCAAATTCGATCTGCGCCATCGCCTGTCGCTGCCGGGCAACCCGGCGCATTGGCTCGGCACCGACGAGCTCGGTCGCGACGTGCTGTCGCGTCTGATCGTGTCGATCCGGATTTCGCTCTTGATCGCGTTCGGCGCGACCGCGATCTCCGCCATCGCCGGCACCACGCTCGGCTTTCTCGCCGCGCATTTCCGCGGCCTGGTCGAGCAGGCCGTGCTGATGCTGGCGGACTTCCAGGCCAGCATGCCGTTCCTGATTCTGGCGCTCGCCGTGCTCGCCTTCTTCGGCAACTCGCTGCCGCTCTCGATCGGGTTGATGGGCCTGTTCGGCTGGGAGCGCTATGCGCGCATCGCGCGCGGCCTCGCCATCTCCGCCAATGCACAAGGCTATGCCGCCGCCGTCCGACAGCTCGGCGCAACGCCGCAGCGCGTCTATCTCAGGCACATCCTGCCGAACATCGCCTCGACCCTCATCGTGTCGATGACGCTGGTGTTTCCCGAAGTCATCCTGCTGGAGTCCGGTCTCTCCTTCCTCGGCCTCGGCGTGCAGCCGCCGATGACGAGCCTTGGCAACATGGTCGGCTATGGCCGCGAATATCTGACGCGCGCACCATGGATCATGTTGGCACCGGCGATCACCATCGTGGTGACGACGCTCGCCGTCTCGATGATCGGCGACTGGCTGCGCGACCGGCTCGATCCGACGCTGCAATAGCCTCGATCAGCGACGAGCCTCGTGACTCGCCGCGGCACTATGCTCGCAGATGATCAGGGCATGCCCCGCTTGCTCGCCCGCCAGCGCCATCCATCTCGACGCCTGCTGCAACCACTGATCGCGGCGAGCCGGATCGCGTTCGGCCTCCTCGCGACAGCTCAATGCCGCAGTCATGCACGCCGATCTTCTGTCCATGAATCATGGTCCGAAACATCAACTTAAACGGCACTTACATATAATATCGCGACTTCAGATTGCGATCAATTCGATGCTGCCTAGCCGCTACGCTTCCGCATGACGCATCGGCAATGAATGATGCGCGTGACAGGCGGCGACCGCGGCATGGCCGAATGCCACCGCGATCTGATGCAGGTCGGTGACGACGTCGCCGATGCCATAGAGTCCCGCGACGCCGCAGCGCTGCTTGGCATCGACCTCGAGAAAGCCATCGGATGTATGCCGCGCGCCGAGCTTGATGGCGAGCTCGGAGCGAACATCGGCGCCCATCGCAGGATACACGATCTCGAACCGTTCGCTGCTGCCGTCGACGAATGACGCCTCGATCGCACCGTCTTGGCGCTGCAACGCATGAAGTTGTGGCGTCACCCGAACGCCGGCGGCGGCGAGCTCCTGCCGCTTCGCCGCATCCTGCTCATCATCGATCGGGATCAAGGTGACGTCCGAACTGTAGACGCGCATGAACAGCGCCTTGCCAGCGGCGTGACCGAGCGCGCCCACGATGGCGATCTTGTGGTCGATGGTTTCAAAGCCGTCGCAGACCGGACAATAGCGCAGCTCGCCGTCACGGACCGCCGCTCTCCAATCGGCGAGCGACGTCTGCTTGTCGACGATACCCGTCGCGAGGATGACGCGCTGTGCCGCGACCGCACCGCGCTCGTGAGTCGCGACCAGATCTCCGTCATGCGTCTCGAGAGCGCTCACCGTCCTCCGGACGATAGGAACGTGAAGTTCCTCGACCTGCCGCTGCATTCGTGCGAGCAGCTCGCTTCCGGGCATGCCGTTCGGGAACCCCGGCAGGTTGTGGCTCCGCGGAATCAGCGCCGCCCGCGATGCGCCGCCATCGACGACCACGACCCCACGCCGGAACCGGGCCAGGTAAATCGCGGCCATCAGTCCAGCTGGCCCGCCGCCTATGACGAGGACTTCGGTGCGCATTGCCGCCCTGCTCCAGTCCTGGCTCAAGCTGCATCGGAGCAGAAAGTTCTCGCGCGGAAAACATTTCGGCAAACGTGTCGATGAAATCGACCCGGAACTCTCTGGAACACAAGTGGAACTTTTGCCACTGAGGGACGTTAACCTATGTCACTGCCGCGGCGGAAAAGCCGTGCAAACTTGGCAGCGAGGGGATTTGTTGCGAGGGCGCGTGGATGCGATTTGTAAATTCGACTGATGAAAGCTTGATGGCGTACTACGAAAGTGTCCGAAAGCAGGTGGCCGCCGACAGCCGGATCGGGGGCCCCTACCGTTTGATCGGCGATCGGGCCAAGCAGTATGCGCAGGAGCTCCAGGCCGAGATGCGGCGGCGGCAGTTGCGCTTCACGCCGATCGATTGGCCGAACTGATTGGGCAAGGGATCGTGGGGCTCACCTCAGCGCTCAAGTTGAAGTATTGCGTTCGACCAGACAGCGCGGCGGTCGTTATTGCGCCCTCTCCCCTTGTGGGAGGCAAGTAGGACAGAGTTTGCGGACGGGCTTGCGATGCCCTCTCCCACAAGGGGAGAGGGCGCTGTATTCTGCAGTGTCACCGCAAAGCCGCGCGAAGCGGGGTCGTCATCATTCCCACGACCAGCTCGAGAAATCATTCTCGAACTGCGGCACGTCCTTCCAGACACCCTTGAGCTTCTTGTTGATGATTGTGATCCACTGCGGCTGGAACAGGAAGCCCGCAGCGGCATCGGTCGCCAGCATGCGCTGGGCATCGCCGAGCAGCTTGGCGCGCTCGGTCTCGTTCGGCGTATCGACAATCGACTGGTAGAGCTTGTCGAAGGCCTCGGACTGATAGCCGAAGTAGTAATTCTTGTCGGTGAACTTCACGAGATCGAACGGCTCGACATGCGAGACGATGGTCAGGTCGAAATCATGCGGTCCGTTGAAGACCTGTGACAGCCACGCCGCCCATTCGAGATTCTCGATCTTGGCGACGATGCCGACCTTGGCCAATTGAGCCGCGAGCACCTCGCCGCCCTGGCGGGCATAGGCCGGCGGCGGCAGCCGCAGCGACAGTTGCAGCGGCGTGGTCACGCCGGCTTCGGCGAGCAGCTTCTTGGCCTTCTCCGGGTCGTAGGGATTGATGTCGGTGGTGTCGACATAGCCGAGCGAGCCCGGCACGTAGAAGCTGCCGATCGGCGTACCCAGGCCGTCGACGGCGCCTTCGACCATCGCCTTGCGATCGATCGCAGCAAGGATCGCGCGGCGGACGCGGACGTCGTCGAGCGGCTTCTTCTTGTTGTTGATGGTGACGATCGTCTTCGCCTTTGAGCCGCCGATCAGCACGGTGAAGCGCGGGTCGGACTTGAACTGCGCGATGGTGCGCGCCGTGGTGCCGCGCGGGAAGGCATCGACGTCACCCGACAACAGCGCAGCGACCTGCGCTGCCGGATCGGAGATGAAGCGGATCGTCACCTTGGACAGCTTCACGGCTGCGGCGTTGCGATAGTCGGGCCATTTGTTCAAGGTCAGGGACGAGCCCTTGGCCCAGCTCCCCAGCGTGTACGGTCCAGTACCGACCGGCTGCGTCGCGTTGGTCGGCGCGCTCTTCGGCTCGACGATCGAGGCGGTGGCCTGTCCGAGCAGGAACGGCAGGTTGGGCTCAGAATATTTCAGCTTGACGACGATGGTCTCCGCGTCGGGAGCCGTCACGGACTCCATCGCCTGGAACAGCGCCTTGTCCTTGTTGGTGCTGTTGGCGGCGCCGGCGCGCTCGAACGAGAACTTCACCGCGGCGGAATCGAACGCCTCGCCGTTCTGGAATTTCACGCCCTTGGCGAGCTTGAACGTGTAGCTCTTCAGATCGGACGAGGCCTGCCAGCTCGAGGCCAGCAGCGGCGAGACCGAGCCGTCCTCGTTGATCTTGGTCAGCGTCTCATAGACGTTGTAGAGCGTCACCTCGGCGATGGCCGCCGCGGCCGCGCTGGTCGGATCGAGCCCCGGCGGCTCCAAGGTCATGCCGACAACGACGCTATCCTTCTTGCTCTGCGCGAGAGCCGGCGCGACGGCCGCAACGAGCGCGGCCATGGCGATGATCGATAGTTTCTTGAACATTGTTTGTTTCTCCCTGAGGAAGCCAAATTACGCGTCAAAGCGGCTTCGAGACAAGTGGCTGCAGTTCCGTTGCGACGAGCGCCGGCAGCGCCATTACGCTTTCCGCCCGATGGCAGGCAGCGGAATGCTGTCCGGTGAGCGCTCGCAACGCGGGGGCCGTCGCGCGGCACCGGGCATCGGCGAGCGGACAACGGGGCGCGTAGGCGCATCCGGCCGCGCCGAGGGATTGCGAAGCGATCGCAACGCTCTCGCGACGGCGCCGGACCGCGCCGGCCTGGGCCCGCGGCACGGCGTCGAGGAGCGCCCGCGTGTAGGGATGCGCGCAACTTCCGAACAAGTCCTCCGGCCGCCCGCGCTCGACGATGCGGCCGAGATACATCACCGCAACCTCGTCGCAGAGATAGTCGACGACCGCGAGATCATGACTGATCAGCACGTAGCTCAGGCCGAACTGCTCCTGCAGATCCTGCATCAGGTTGAGAACCTGCGCCTGCACGGAGACATCCAGCGCCGACACCGGCTCGTCGGCGACGATCAGCTTCGGCTGGGTGATCAGGGCCCGCGCGATCGCGATGCGCTGGCGCTGCCCCCCGGAAAATTCATGCGGATATTTGTCCATGTCGGCATCGCGCAATCCGACCTGCCGCAGCACGCTCGCGACGCGCCTGCGGAGAGAATCGCGATCCGAGTGTTCGAGAGCGGTCAGCGGCTCGGCGACGATGCGCGCAATGGTCTGGCGCGGATCGAGTGATCCGTACGGATCCTGAAATACCATCTGGAAATCGCGGCGCGCCCGCCGCAGCTCATCCACCGGGAGGCGGTTGAGATCGCGGCCCACCATCAGCACCGATCCCGCTGACGGCCGCTCCAGCGCCATGATCAGCCGCGCCAGGGTCGACTTGCCAGAGCCGGACTCGCCGACGATGCCGAGGCTCTTGCCCGCCTTCAACGACAGCGACACGCCGTTCAGCGCGAGCACCTCGCCGGGCGGCCGCAGCAGACTCTCTCGCGGCAGCGTGTAGCGCTGTACGAGATCCCTGACCTCGAGCAGCGGCGTCTCTGCAACTCCTTGCGCGGCGGTGCTCAAGCGACCACTCCCGCCGGATCACACGCGAGCGCGACGCCGGTCCGGATGCACCGGACGCCGTGCCCGGCGCCGATCTCGATCGACGGCGGCAGCGCCGTGCGACAGGCGTCGATCGCCAGCCCGCAGCGATCTGCGAACGGACAACCGGCCGGAAGATCGGCGAGCTCCGGCACGGTACCCGCGATGGTCGCAAGGCGCGTGCCCTTGCGGGCCCCGAGCCGCGGCCGCGCGCGGAACAGGCCCTGCGTGTAGGGATGCCCCATGCGCGAGAACACGGCGTCCGTGGTGCCGCTCTCGACCACCGTGCCGCCATACATCACGATCATGCGCTGGACGTTCTCGGCGATGACACCGAGATCATGCGAGATCAAGATCATCGCCATGCCGCGCTCGGCGACCAGATCGGCGATGAGGTCGAGGATCTGGCGCTGGATGGTGACGTCGAGCGCAGTGGTCGGCTCGTCGGCGATCAGCACGTCGGGCTTGCAGGCGAGCGCCATCGCGATGGTGATGCGCTGGCGCTGGCCGCCGGAGAACTGGTGCGGATAGGCGCCGTAGCGTCGGGCGGGATCCGGCAGACCGACGCGGTCGAGGAGCGCGATCGCCTGTCGTTTCGCCTCGGTCGCCGTGCAGCCGATATGCCGCAGCAGCGGCTCGGCCACCTGATGACCGATCGTATGCATCGGGTTGAGCGCGGTCATTGGCTCCTGGAAGATCATGCTGATGCGGTTGCCGCGCAGCTTGCAGTAATCGGCATCACCGAGACCGACCAGCTCGCGGCCATCGAGCGTGATGCTGCCGCTGACGACGGCGCTGTCAGGCAGAAGGCCAAGCAGAGCGAGCGCCGTGATCGACTTGCCGCAACCGGACTCGCCGACGATGCCGAGCGTCTCGCCGCGCCGGAGCGTGAAGGAGACCTCGCGCACGGCTTGCGCCGAGCCGCGGCTGGTATTGAGGCGGATGCCGAGACCCGACACATGGAGCAGAGGCTGATCGCCTACCGTCATCGCTGCCTCGCCAGCCGTGGGTCGAGCAGATCGCGCAGGCCGTCGCCGAGCAGGTTCAGGCCGAGCACCGCGAGCGCGATGGCGGCACCGGGATACACGGCGAGGCTTGGCGACTGGAACAACAGGGTCTGCGCATCGTTCAGCATGCGTCCCCAGGACGGCTGCGGCGGCTGCGTGCCGAGGCCCAGATAGGACAGCGCCGCTTCCGCCAGGATCGCCAGCGCGAACTGGATCGTCGCCTGCACGATCAGAATCGACAAGATGTTCGGCAGCACGTGCTCGATGGTGATGCGGAAGCGGCCCTTGCCGGCGGCGCGCGCAGCCAGGATGAACTCGCGCGCCCAGACCGCACCGGCGGAGCCGCGGGTGACGCGCACGAACACCGGGATCTGGAAGATGCCGATCGCGGTGATCGACGTCACCATGCCCGGCCCGATCACCGCCGCCAGCATGATCGCCGACAGCACCGCGGGAAAGGCGAAGGTGAAGTCGCTGAAGCGCATGATCAGTTCCTCGGTCCAGCCGCGCTGCGCGGCTGCGACCAGGCCAAGGCAGACGCCGCAGGTGAGACCGATGCCGACGGCGATGATGCCGACCAGAATGGTCGCGCGCGCACCCACCAGCAATAGCGAGACGATGTCGCGGCCGAGCACGTCGGTGCCCAGCCAATGCGCTGCTGATGGCGGCCGCAATTTGGACGCGACATCGATCTCATAGGCCGACCATGGCGTCCAGAGCAGCGACAGCAGCGCGGCGCCGAGCACCAGCAGACAGAGCAGCGCGCCGACCGTGAAGCTGCGATGGCGCAGCGCGCGGCGCCAGAACGCGTTGGACGCAGGCGCAGCGCCCGTTTGAACGACCACGGCGGAACTCACAGCTCGTGCACCTTGATGCGCGGATCGATCACCGCATACAGGACATCGACCACGAAGTTGACGATGATCACCATGGCCGCCAGCAGCATCACGCAGTTGCGCACCACGATCAGGTCGCGATTGGCGATCGACTGGAAGATGAGGCGCCCCAGGCCCGGGAGATAGAACACGTTCTCGATCACGATGGTGCCGGCGAGCAGGTTGGCGAATTGCAGCCCCATCACGGTGAGCACCGGGATCATGGCGTTGCGCAGCACGTGCTGCCACAGCACCTCGCGCTTCGTCAGGCCCTTGGCGCGCGCGGTGCGGACGAAATCCTCGCGCAGAACGTCGAGCACGGCCGAGCGCGTCACCCGCGCCAGGATCGCGGCCTGCACCACTGCCAGCGCCACAGCCGGCAACAGCAGCGCGCGCAGACCCGGCCAGATGCCGTCCTCCCAGCCGGGAAAGCCGCCGGCCGACAGCCATTGCAGCTTCACCGCAAACAGGAGGATCAGCAGGATCGCGAACCAGAAGTTCGGCAAGGCGATGCCGATCTGGGTCAGCGACATGACGCCGACATCGCCGAGACGGTTGTGATTGGCGGCCGTGTAGATGCCGGCCGTGAGCGCCAGCACGGTCGTGAGCCCCATGGCCAGGATCGCGAGCGGAATGGTCATCGCCAGCCGCTCGCGGATCAGTTCGGCCACCGGCGTGCCATAGGCGTAGCTGTTGCCGAGATCGCCGCTCAGCAGGCCGCCGATCCAGTGCAGGTAACGCAACGCCAGCGGCTGATCCAGCCCGAGCTTGACGGTCAGCGCCCTGACCGCATCCGGCGAGGCATCCGCGCCCATCAGCATCTGGGCGGCATTGCCCGGCAGCGCGTCGAGCACCAGGAATATGATCAGTGACGCGCCGACGAGGGTCGCCAGCAAGGTCAGGAAGCGCCGCAGCAGAAAAACGCTCATTCGCGCCGGGACTCCAGTTTTCGGCGGCCGCACGTTCCACAGCTTTCGGCTCCGATGCAAGCCCGTTGCCTGCATGATTGCCATTGCCGGGCGGAGGCACCTTCACACACCGCATCCGCCGGGGTATCGCCGGCTTGATCCCGGTCAACGGCGGAGCGCCGGCGACCGCCATCATGCGGCTGATCGCAACAACGCAAGGGCCCATCTCGATCATGACCATCCGTCCGAGCTTTCTCTGGGGCGCCTCGACCTCGGCCTTCCAGATCGAGGGCGCGGCGCACCTCGACGGCCGCGCCGACAGCATCTGGGATGTCTATCTGCGCGCCCCCGGCCGGGTGAGCCACAACGACACCGCCGAGACCGCCTGCGATCACTATCATCGCTACGCGGAGGACGTGGCGCTGATGCGCGATCTCGGCCTCAATGCCTATCGGTTCTCGATCGCCTGGCCGCGGCTGCTACCGCAAGGCCGCGGCGCGGCCAACGAAGCCGGCCTCGCCTTCTACGACCGCCTCATCGACGCCCTGCTTGCCGCTGAGATAGAGCCGTGGCTCTGTCTCTACCACTGGGACCTGCCGCAGGCGCTGGAGGCGCTCGGCGGCTGGCAGAACCGCGACATCGTCGGCTGGTTCGCCGACTATGCCGCGCTGGTCGCGCGGCGCTATGGCGACCGGGTCAAGCGCTTCGCCACCTTCAACGAGCCCTGCGTGTTCACGCTGTTCGGCTACGGCCTCGGCTGGCACGCGCCGGGGATCGCCGACGGAGCGGCCCTGCACAAGGCCATTCATCACGTCAATCTCAGCCACGGCCGCGCCGTCGACGTGCTGCGCAGGGACGTGGCCGGCGCCTCGATCGGCGCCATCCACAATCGGCAGCCCTGCTACCCTGCGAGCGACAGTGCGGAGGACGCCGCGGCCGCCTTGCGGCTCGCCGCCTATTGGAACGATGCCTTCCCGTTTCCGCAGGCCTTTGCCTGCTACCCGCCGGAGCTCCAGGACGCCGTCGCGCCCTATATCGCACCCGGCGACATGGCGCAGATCGCCCGCCCCGTCGACTGGTTCGGGCTCAATCACTATTCGCCGCATTACATCAAGGCGGGCAGCAACCTGATGGGCGCCAGCTTCGGAGCGCCTCCCGCGGCAGTGCCGCGCAGCGCAATCGGCTGGCCCGTCGTGCCCGAGGCGTTCCGCGATACGCTCCTGGACATCCACAGCCGGTTCCGGCTTCCGATCTACGTGCTGGAGAACGGAACGGCGGCCAATGACACCGTCGATGCATCCGGCTGCATCCAGGACGACGGCAGGATCGGCTATCTCAAGGCCTATACGACCGCGATGGAACAGGCGATCGCGGCGGGCGCCGACGTGCGCGGCTATTTCGTCTGGTCGCTCCTGGATAATTTTGAATGGGGAGCGGGCTATTCGCAGCGCTTCGGCATTGTCTATGTCGATCGCGCCACCCAGCGCCGCATTCCCAAGGCGTCGGCGCGGTGGTATTCGAACATGATTGCCGCTCACCGGGTATCCGACGATCCCGCCGGGCGGCACAACCGGGCGGAAGAGTGAGGATGAGCGAACGCGTTCTTCTGGGCGACATCGGCGGCACCAATGCGCGGTTCGCGCTGCTTGACGGCCACGTCATCGGCGAGGTCGCGCATCTCAAGGTCGCCGACTTCCCGACCATCACGGACGCGATCACCGACTTCCTGTTGCGACACGCCGCCGGCGGCCCGCCCACCGCGGCCGTGCTCGACATCGCCGGCCCGATCGAGCGCAATCGCGGCATGCTCACCAACTCGACCTGGGTGATCGACGGCGCCGAGCTGGCGGAGCGGTTCAAGCTGCGCTCGGCCAAGCTCCTGAACGATTTCGAGGCGGTCGGCTGGTCGCTGCCGGTGCTGCATCCCGACGACCTGTTTCCGCTTGGCGGAAGCGCCGCGGTCGACGGCGCGCCGATGCTGGTGATCGGCCCCGGCACCGGCTTCGGCGCCGCGTGCTATCTCCCGGCAGAAGGCCGTCCCACGGTTGCCGTGACCGAGGCCGGCCATGCCACGCTGCCGGCGACGACGGCGCGCGAGGCCGCCGTGCTCGCCAAGATGCGCGAGCGCTTCGGCCATGTCTCGATCGAGCGTGCGCTGTCGGGCATGGGCCTTGCGAACGTCTATCAGGCCATTGCCGCGGTCGACGGGGTCACGGTGCCGCCGCGCGATGCCGCAGCGATCACTCACGCCGCGCTGGACCGCAGTTGCGCCACCAGCCGCGCGACTCTCGACATGTTCTGCGCCTGGCTCGGCGCCGTCGCCGGCAACCTCGCGCTCACCTTCTGCGCCCGCGGCGGCGTCTACATCGCCGGCGGCATCCCGCCGCGGTTTCCGGACTACTTTGCCAGATCCGATTTCCGCCGGCAGTTCGAGGGCAAGGGGCGCTATGACAGCTATCTGCGTCCGATCCCGGTTCATCTCGTTATCAAGCCCGACATCAGCTTTCTCGGTCTCAAATCGTTCTTCGAGGCCGGCATCACCGCGAGCGGCGGCTCCCCGACGCACTGAGATCGAATGAGCGACATCGTCACGATCACGCCGAACCCGGCCGTCGACGTCTCGACGACCGTCGAGAAAATCGTGCCGGTGGCCAAGCTGCGCGGCACGACGCAACAGCGAGATCCCGGCGGCGGCGGCATCAACGTCGCCCGCGTCATCGCCCGCCTCGGCGGCGACGTCACCGCGCTCTATCCGGTCGGCGGTCCGACCGGCCTGCTGCTGAAGCAGCTCGTCGAGAAGGAAGGCGTCGCCAGCCGCACCTGGGCAACGGCCGAGGACACGCGCGAGGACTTCTTCGTCCAGGAGCGCGTCAGCGGCCAGCCCTATCGCTTCATCCTGCCGGGTCCGACGCTGACCGAGGCCGAATGGCAGGCCGGCCTTGCCTTGCTCGCAGCCCAGGATCCGTTTCCCCGCTTCGTCGTCGGCAGCGGCAGCCTGCCGCGCGGCGTGCCGACCGACTTCTATGCGCGCGTTGCGACGCTTGCACGGTCACGCGGCGCGCAATTCGTGCTCGACACCTCGGGGCCAGCTTTGGCCGCGGCGGTAGCCGGCGGCATCGACCTGATGAAGCCGTCGCTGCACGAGATGCAAGAGCTGGTCGGCGGCGCGCTGCCCGATGCCACGGCGTGGGAGAAAGCCGCCCACGCGCTGGTCGCGAGCGGCAAGGCCGGCACCGTCGCGCTGACCATGGGTCATCTCGGCGCCCTGCTGGTCACCCGCGACCGCGTGCTGCGCGCTCAGCCGCTGACGATGGTGCCGGTCAACGCAGTCGGCGCCGGTGACAGTTTTCTCGGCGCATTGGTCGCGAAGCTCGCCGCGGGCGAGTTGCTGGACGACGCGTTTCGCTTTGCGGTCGCCGCAGGTGCCGCGGCGCTGCTGCGCACCGGCACCGCGCTGTCCGATCCCGCCGACGTCAGCCGTCTGCAGGCTGACGTGCGGCTTGAGACGGCGTGACATCGCTCGCCGCATCACCGTTGAGCCGATCGAGCGAGAGCAGCAACCCGCCGACGCGCTCCAGCGACGACATCCACTCGGCGAGGCGGTTGAAATTGTCCACCATCCAATTGAACGACCCCTGCACCAGCGTGAACGCAGCGGCTGCCTGGGTGAGTTCGCCCAGGGTCATCTGATCGCCGAGGAACTTCGGCGCGCACAGCACGAGGCCGATGATCGGCGCGAGCAGCGTATTCAGATGAGACACCAGGGTGTTGCGCATCAGCTGCCAGCACAGCCGCTTCCATTGCTGGATCGTGCGGTCGAGCGCCATCCACAGCCCGGCAACGACGCTGCGTTCTTCCTGCTTGGGCGCGATGCCTTCGCCGATGTCGCGCAAGTGATGGGCTGCGGTGATCAGCTCCGACTCGGCCTGGTTCTTGGTCTGGATGACGCGCGTGAGTGGCGAACCGACCCACAGCATGGCCCCGGTCACCAGCCCGGAATAGATGACGACGCTGACCACCAGGTAGCCTGGAATCCACAATTGGTGCCCGGCCACGGCAAAGCCGATGGATCCGCCGACCTGCCACAGCACCTGGACGAACACGACCGCCGTCAGCAGCGAGGAGATCACACTGACCACGAAGTCGATCGGTGCATCGGTGGCGATGCGGACATCCTCGGCAATACGATACTCCGGAATCTTCAGATCGCCCTGCACCGTCGCGAGCCGCGCATAGCGATCGTTCTCGACCCAGTAGTTGATCACCTTGGCGCTCAACCATTGCCGCCAGTTGCGTTGCATCACCATGCGGCCCCACACCGAGACGATCGCCAGCACGACGCTCGCCAGACAAAGCGGAATGAGCAGAACGGCCTGCTGCCGCAGCCGCGTCGGATCGCGGCCCTCCAATGCGTCGAAGAAATCCCTGTTCCAGTAATTGAACCGAAATTGCACGTAGAGCTGAAGCACCACGAGGACGATCAGGGCGACGCAGAGCAGCCAGACCCGCCATGCCGTCGATCCGAGCCAGAATTGCCGCGCCGTGAGCCAGAACCGCGACCATTCGCGATTGCCGTCCTCGTTCTCGTCGTCGGAGATCATTGGTGATCCGGATGGGTACGATTGATGGGTCTTAACAAACATCCTCGCCTATGGTGGAACCGTTGTCATCCCGCGATTTAAGGGGCTCGCGGAGCGCCTTGCTTGATCTTGCGCAAGGCAGTCGCCGCCCGCCGCGACAAACTGAAGTTCGCGCTGCGATGCGGGAGATCACCGATGACGGCACCCGGCTACATCCGCTGGTTCAAGGACCTTCGTATCGAGGACGTGCCCGGCGTCGGCGGCAAGACGGCCTCGCTCGGAGAGCTGTATTCGGCGCTGGCGTCGCAAGGCGTGCGCGTACCCAACGGCTTCGCACTGACGGCCGCCGCCTATCGCGACGCCTTGCGCGCGACCGGCGCCGACGACGCGCTGCGCAAGCTGCTCGCCGGCCTCGACAAGCGCCGCATCGCCGATCTCGCCAAACGCGCGGCGAAGGCGCGCGCGATCGTGTTCGCGGCGACCGACCGTGACGATCTACGCCACGAGGTCGCAGAGGCTTACAAGCAGCTGGAGCAGGAGTATGGCCGCGGCGTCGCGGTTGCCGTGCGCAGCTCGGCCACCGCCGAGGACCTGCCGAATGCGAGCTTCGCAGGCCAGCACGAGAGCTTTCTCAACATTCGCGGCGCCAAGGACCTGTTCGAGGCGTGCCGCCGCTGCTTC
Organism: Bradyrhizobium sp. SZCCHNRI2009; assembly: GCF_032485115.1. Lineage (NCBI taxonomy): Bacteria > Pseudomonadati > Pseudomonadota > Alphaproteobacteria > Hyphomicrobiales > Nitrobacteraceae > Bradyrhizobium > Bradyrhizobium sp. SZCCHNRI2009. The sequence continues at coordinate 294,062 of NZ_JAUEUH010000006.1, read as the reverse complement.
GCCTCGCTCTATACGGACCGCGCGATCTCCTACCGCATCGACAACGGCTTCGACCACGACAAGGTCGCGCTGTCGGTGGCCGTGATGAAGATGGTACGCTCGGACCGCGCCGCGAGCGGCGTGATGTTCTCGTTGGACACCGAGAGCGGCTTTCGCGACGTCGCCTTCATCACCGGGGTCTACGGCCTCGGCGAGACCATCGTGCAGGGCACGGTCGATCCGGACGAGTTCTACGTCCACAAGCCGACCTTCGCGGCCGGCTTCCGCAGCGTGCTGTCGCGCCGGCTCGGCGCCAAGGACAAGCGGATGGTCTATGCCAAAGCCAGCGCAAAGGCCGGCGCGCGCAGCCGTGGCCCGACGACGCGCACCGAGGCGACGCCGCCGGCTGACAGGGCGAAATTCTGCATCAGCGATGCCGACGTGCTGGAGCTCGCGCAGGCCACCATCGTAGTCGAGGAGCACTACTCGCAGAAGGCCGGCAGGCCGACGCCGATGGACATCGAATGGGCCAAGGACGGTCGCGACGGTGCGCTCTACATCATCCAGGCGCGGCCGGAGACGGTGGCCTCGCAGCGGCGGCCCGAGGCGATCGAGACCTACGTTCTGAAGAAGACCGGCAGAACGCTGGCAACCGGCCGCGCCGTGGGCGAAAAGATCGCCACCGGCAAGATCCGCTTGATCCGCACTCCCAAGGATCTGAACGCGTTCCGCCCCGGCGAGGTGCTGGTCGCCGCGTCGACCAGTCCGGACTGGGAGCCGGTGATGAAGACCGCGGCGGCGATCGTCACCGATCATGGCGGCCGCACCTGCCATGCCGCGATCGTCGCTCGCGAGCTCGGCGTGCCGGCCGTGGTCGGCACGGAGGATTTCAGCAAGCGCGCGAAGACCGGAACGACGGTCACTGTCTGCTGCGCGGAGGGCGACGCCGGCCATGTCTACGACGGCGCACTGCCGTTCGATGTCGAGCGCCTGGCGATCGACAGATTGGAGAAGCCGCGCACCGAGATCATGGTCAATCTCGGCAATCCCGAACTGGCCTTCAAGACCGCGCTGCTGCCGAACGATGGCGTCGGCCTCGCCCGCATGGAGTTCATCATCAACCAGGCGATCGGCATCCACCCGATGGCGCTGGCGACGCCCGCAAAGGTGACCGCGGCAAAGGACCGCGCGACGATCAAGCGCCTGACCGCGCGCTACAAGAAGCCCGCCGACTTCTTCGTCGAGCGGCTGTCGGAAGGCGTCGGCACCATCGCCGCGGCATTCCACCCGCGGCCGGTGATCGTGCGCCTCTCGGACTTCAAGACCAACGAATATGCCAGCCTGATCGGCGGCTCCGATTTCGAGCCGAAGGAAGAGAACCCCATGCTCGGCTTCCGCGGCGCCTCGCGCTATGCGCATCCCGCCTACGCCGCCGGTTTCGCGCTGGAATGCGCGGCGATGAAGCGCGTGCGCGACACGATGGGGCTCTCCAATCTGAAGATCATGATCCCGTTCTGCCGCCGGGTCGAGGAGGCACGCAAGGTGATCGCGGCGATGGCCGGGCATGGCCTCGTCAGAGGCGAAAACGGGCTCGAAATCTACATGATGTGCGAGATCCCGAACAACGTGATCCTGATCGATGAGTTCGCCAAACATTTCGACGGCTTCTCGATCGGCTCCAACGATCTCACCCAGCTCACGCTCGGCGTCGACCGCGACTCCGACATCGTCGCGTTCGATTTCGACGAGCGCGATCCCGGCCTGCTGGCGATGCTGCGGATGGCGGTGGAGGGCGCGCACCGCAACCATCGCCATGTCGGCATCTGCGGCGAGGCGCCGGCAAACTATCCGGAAGTCGCGCGCTATCTGGCCGAACTCGGCATCGATTCGATCAGCGTCAATCCGGCGAGCATCGTGCGCACCATGGAGATCGTCCGTACCGCTGAGCGGGAGCTCGCGACCCACACGCCGCAAGCGCTGGCAAGCTGATCATGGCCGAAATTCAGGAGCTGCTCTTGAAGAAGTCCAGCACGGTCGAAGCGCCGCCGACGACGTCGCCGCCGCCATACAGGCTTGCCAGGAACGTGCCGCGATGGCTGGCGCCGGTGACCGCGATGCCTTGCGCAAAGCGGCCGTCGGCCGCCAGCGGCATCTTGACGAGGCTCGGCGGTAGCGCCTCGTCGAGAAGACCGTAATAGAACCGCATCGGGGCGTCATAGTCCCAATAGGTCGAGCTATTGCCGGCCAGACGACGGAGGAAGCGGCTGTTGGTCTCGTGGGTGAAGCGCTCGAAGAAGCCGTCGACCAGCAGGTCCGAGGGCTGCGGCACCGACTTGCTGAACGCCTCGTCCATGCTGTAGTCGGCCCAGTATTTCTCGGCCAGCGCGAGGTGCTGCGGCTTGATCGCAGTCTTGAACAGGTCGCCGAGCCGGTAATACTGGCGATAGCTGCCCAGGAGGACGATGACGCAGGGCGTTATCCAGATCGGCTGCTTCGGATAGGTGCTGTCGGTCGACGCGCTGCCCGATTGGGCCGACACCCAATAGCGCATCGAATCCGCAAGATTGTTGAACGGACTCTGCGTGGCGCTCGCCGCCACCGCGACGCGCCGCCGCTGCAATTCCTGGCGCAGCCATTGCGTGTTCAAGGCACCCTGCGACCAGCCGTTCAGGAACAGCCCGGACTTTCGCAGGCGGAGATGATCGAGCGCGAGCAGACCCGCGCTCAGCACGTCCAGGCAGCACTGCACGGTCGCGTCCTTCACCGCATAGGCCTCGCCTCGCCCCTGGCGATACGGTCCCTTGCCGAGATAGTCGGCCGCGATCAACGCAAAGCCGTTGCCGACAAGGCGCTGGACGTTGAACAGCGTCTCGATCGAATCGACATTGTCGCGCGGCTCGTAGTTCGGATCGGCCAGCTTGACGAGATTGGACGGGACCTGGTCGAACGACAGGATGGTGCCGTGCTGCCACGACACGACCGGCAGTGCGCCCTTGTGATCGGCGGGCAGCGCGAGCAGGCCGCTGACCTTGACGCGCTCACCGGTGCCGGGAATGCGCGTGTAGGTCGTCAGCCGACGCAGTTCGACGTCGACCCGCGCCCCGTGCTTGTCGGCCGAGAATGGCGGCAAGATATTGTGCTCATTGAAGACGGCGTGGAGCTTCGCTGCGAGCGCATCGAGCCGATCCTTGCTGACGCGCACCGGCTGGCCGAGGCTTGCGCCGTCACCTGGCTGCGCGACAGCCGGGCCGGCGGAGAACGACAATGCCGCAGCGCCGAAGCCAAGGCCGGCTGAGGCCAGCAGCCTTCGGCGGGATGGCCGGCCGGCCGAGGCTGCAGAGCTGAGCTCCGGCCCGGTCGGCTTGGACTTCGGCGGAGCCAACGCCTCTTCGGATCCCGTGACCAGGGTCTCCAGGCCGATCATTCGCCGCTTCATCACGTCCCTCCGAGCCGCCTACAGCCGAGGGTAGTTCACAAAGCCTAGCACTTGCTAAATGGTGCAGCAATTGGAGCCGGATGTTTCGACGGTCGCCTGCACCGTCGAGCCTCGAGTGGTCGCGTCGCGGCTCGCCTCCACACGTCAGATGCCGCCATGCGAATGATTTGCGATGGCGTTCTGGGGTACACACCAAGAAGAGATCGCGAGGAAGAGATGATGGCCTACCGCGCGGCCTCGAAACCTCCGAGCACTGCGGTCAGGTTCTGCCCAAGAATGTCCGAGAGATAGCCGCCCTCCTGCACGAACACCGTGGGAAGGCCGAGCCGCGCGATCGCGCCGCCGATGCGACGGAAACCCGGCGTCGTCACGGAGAGCCCCTTGAGCGGATCGTGCTCGGAGGCATCGAGACCGAGCGCCACCACGAGCGCGCCGGGCGCGAACGCATGAATCGTCTTGGCCGCGGTCTCGAACGCCTTGAGATAGGTGTCGTCGCCGCTCTTCAGCGGCAGCGGAATGTTGAGGTTGGCGCCAAGCCCCGCGCCTGCGCCGCGCTCATGCGCATAGCCCCAGACGAACGGGTAGTAATGCGTGGGGTCGGCGTGGATCGAGATGGTGAGCACGTCGGGCCGCTCGTAGAAGATGCCCTGCGTGCCGTTGCCGTGATGGACGTCGACGTCGAGGATGGCGACGCGCTCGTAGCGCTGACGCAGATGCGCGGCCGCGATGGCGGAGTTGTTCAAGAAGCAGAAGCCCGAGGCCATGTCTCGATAGGCATGGTGGCCCGGCGGCCGGCACAGCGCGTACACCGCATCCTCGCCATCGAGCAGCAGTTGCGCCGCGGTCGCAGCCACGTCGGTCGCGGCGCAGGCGCCTTCCCACGTCCCCGGCCCGATCGGCGCCGAGGTATCGGTCGTGTGCCAGCCCAGCCGCCCGACGATGTGCGTCGGATAGGTGGCGGCATTGCGAACGGGATGGATGTTCGGGATCATCTCCGCACCGGCATCGCCGAGCGCGGCCCAAGCGTCCCAAGCCTCTTCCAGGAAACTGAGGTATTCCGGACTGTGCACGCGCGCGCGAGCTTCCTGGCCGAAATGAAGCGGCGCGACCACCTCGTGATGGCCGGCCTTCAATCCCGCAAGCAGACGATCCGCCCGCTCGGGCTGCTCGGTGGTGCGCTTGACGACGCCGCGCACCAGATAGAATTGCGGATCATGGCTGCGATGCAGCTCGGTGTAGACGGCCTTCACGCGCAGTGGCTCCTGTTCGCTTGCACCGACGATTGTGCACGCAGTCGCAGCCGATACAAGCACAGATGGTTCGCACGTCCGTTGGTCCGTGCCCGCAGCTTCCAACCGGCGGAACGGAACGCTGCGCCTCGCATCTTGCCGGCAGCGGGTTCGCCGGGATCCGGGCGATCTGGCGCGAAGCGCGGTGGACGTGAGGAGAGATCCGCATGCTGGCGATTGCCGCGACGGCCGTCGGAATGCGCGACGAAATCTGCAAAACCTCGACGTGCAAGCCTGATCGGCTCATGCGTCGCACGCCGCGGCTGCTCACGAAAGAGCGCCTTTGTCCGGCATGGAGACCCCGGGATTGATCCAAAATTTGGATCGATCGATACAGGCTTCGGTTTGGACCCCGGCCCTCCCTCTCCTCTAGGACAGTCATCGAGGAACGTGACAAGAGAGGTGGAGCGCATGAGCGCAATCGTAACCACGGCCGAATTGCGCCGATCGCGCGTGCGGCTATTCATCGTGACCATGCTGTTCCTGGTCACGACCGTGAACTACGCCGACCGGGCGACCTTGTCGATCGCAGGACCTTCGCTGTCCAAGGAGCTGCATCTCGATCCCGTCGCGATGGGCTATGTGTTCTCCGCCTTCGGCTGGTCCTATGTGCTCGCGCAGGTGCCGGGCGGCTGGCTGCTCGACCGCTTCGGTTCGCGCTGGGTCTATGCCTGCAGCATCGTGATCTGGTCGATCTTCACCATGATGCAGGGCTGGATCGGCTTCTTCTCCGGCGCCGCCGCGGTCACCGCGCTGTTCGCGCTGCGCTTCCTGGTCGGTCTCGCCGAAGCGCCGAGCTTCCCGGCCAATGCCCGCATCGTCGCCGCCTGGTTTCCGAGCAACGAGCGCGGCACGGCGTCGGCGTTCTTCAACTCGGGCCAGTATTTCGCGACAGTGATCTTCGCACCGCTGATGGGCTGGATCGCGCATGAATTCGGCTGGCGCCACGTCTTCACCGTGATGGGCGCGCTCGGCATTCTCATGGGCCTAATGTGGATCAGGACCATGTACGGACCGAAGGAGCACGCGAGCGTCAACCAGGCCGAGCTCGACTACATCAAGGACGGCGGCGCGCTGGTCGACATGGAAGGCGCGAAAGACGCCAAGGCCAGCTCCGGTGGTCCGACCTGGTCGCATATCGGGCAGTTGCTGTCGAACCGCATGATGCTCGGCGTCTATATCGGCCAGTACTGCATCAACACGCTGACCTATTTCTTCCTGACCTGGTTCCCGGTCTATCTCGTCAAGGAGCGCGGCCTCTCGATCCTGCAGGCCGGCTTCGTCGCCACCCTGCCGGCGCTGTGCGGCTTCATCGGCGGCGTGCTCGGCGGTTTCATCTCCGACGCCATCCTGCGCAAGACGGGATCGCTGACACTCGCCCGCAAGATCCCGATTGTCGGCGGCATGCTGCTGTCGATGGCGATCATCGGCTGCAACTATGTCGACGGCCAGGCGCTGGTGGTCGGCCTGATGGCGCTGGCGTTCTTCGGCAAGGGCATCGGCGCGCTCGGCTGGGCGGTCGTCTCCGACACCTCGCCGAAGGAAGCCGGCGGCGTCTCCGGCGGCCTGTTCAACACCTTCGGCAACCTCTCCAGCATCACGACGCCGATCGTGATCGGCTACATCCTGTCGGCCACCGGCTCCTTCAACGGCGCGCTGGTGTTCGTCGGCCTCAACGCCCTGGTCGCGGCGTGTGCCTACTTGCTGATCGTCGGCAAGATCCAGCGCGTCCAGCTCCGAACCTCCTGAGCACCACGATTAGCGTCGCGTGGTCTCGACTCCAACGGCGGCCCCCCGGCCGCCGTTTTTTTGTCGGCGCCTCGCCGCCATTCCAGGGCGACGCGCGACAGCCATCAGAAGCAACCCGGACCCGTGGAAACGGACCGGGTCTCATTATCTCAACCCGCCGATCAGCGGACAGACATGTCGAGCCCAGCAAAAAGGGAACGCGGGGAACATTGGTAGCAGGGGTCCGCTACATCGCTAGACCCACTATTTCGGAATCCCCGTTTTCTATCGGCGGGTAGCCCAAATGCCGATGGACAAGTCCAAATCCCCAGGGCCCGCGACACCAATTCTTGCGATCGGTGGAACGGATTCCCGGGCTCGTCGGAGCGTCACGCTTGGTTAAGGCGAATGCATGAGGCCGCCGCCTCAATGCGTTCACATCGCCTTGGCGAGCGCGAACAACCGGAAATCCTCGAGCGCCGCGTGCCGATGCGGAGCGACGTCGCGCTGGTAGGTCTCGGTGTCGACGATCGAGCGGAAGGCGGCGAAATCACCGTATTCATTGATCGCCGCTTCGTCCCAGCGTTCGCCTTGCGGGCCGGCCAGGCTCGCCAGGACCGGCCCGGAAAACATCCGCACCAGCGGCTTACCGGCTGCGAGACGCCGGAAGGCCGGTCTATAGCGTTCGTTAAAGGCTTCGCGGCCCGAACAGGGCGCGGCGTCGAAGCCGTCCTCATAACGCGCATAAGCGCGGTAGCGCAACAGATTGAGCATGTAGACCGGCTGGCCGGGGGGAAGCGCGCGCTCGGCGACGTCGAGGGCTTGCAGCGTGATTTCGATGGGGTTCATGGGACTTCTCGCGGTTTCTAGCGGCGCAGCATGCGCGCTGACGCTCCCCATTTGGTCCATCGGAACGGCCTCTTGTAGCGACCCCGTCGCCATGACTATGTGGACTGGATGTCCACAACGGCCTTGCCTCCCGACCTCTCGCGCCTCCTCGCCTTCGTCCGCGTCGTCGAGGCGGGCTCCTTCGCCGAAGCCGCGCGGCGGGCGGGGACGACCACCTCGGCGATGTCCAAGGCGGTCGCCCGCCTCGAACAGGCTCGCGGGATACGGCTTTTGCATCGCACGACCCATTCGCTGGCGCTGACCGAAGAGGGCGAGCGGCTGATGGCGGCGGGACGCGCGCTGGCCGAAAGTCTCGATCGCGTCCAATCCGCGCTCAGCGAAGCCGCGCGTAACGATGGCGGACGGGTGCGAGTGACCGCCCCCGCCTCTTTCGCGCGTGCCTGCATCCTGCCGCGACTGCCTGCGTTCCTGCGGGAGCGGCCCGAAATCGAGATCGAGATCAAATTCCGCAACGAGATTCTTGATCTCGCGGCGGAAGGTGTCGACGTCGCCATCCGCTCAGGACCCCTCGCTCGCGCGCCCGGTCATCTGGCGCGGCGGCTTTGCACGTTCTCCTGGATCGCTTGCGCCTCGCCCGCCTATCTGAACGCGCGCGGTGCGCCGGCGACTCCATACGAGCTTTCCGAACATGACCACGTCGGCTTCCGCAATCCCGCGAGCGGGCAGATCCTGACCTGGCGCTTCACCGACCCGCGCGGCAAAAAACTCGTTCGCGTCGCGCCCAAGCCCAAGCACATTTGCGACGACGCGCACGCTTCAGTCGCTTTGATCGCGAATGGGTTCGGCATTGGCTGGGGCCCGGCATGGCTCGTCCACGACGACTTGCGCACAGGTCGGCTCGTCGAAGTGCTTGAGCCGTGGCGCGCGCCGGCGGAGCCCCTATGGGTGCTGCGCACCTCGGACCGCCGGCCGCCGCTGCGCACGCAGCGCGTCATGGCGTTCCTCGCTACGCTTCCCGCCGCGTTCAGCGACAAATCGGGATGAGGCGTCGGCCGTCAGCTGGGCTCTGCGGTCGGCGCGTAGGACGCCAGCCGGCTTGGGAGGGGAAATCGGGGACAGACCACGATTTCCCCGGCTTCCTGGGCTTCCGCCTTGGCGCGGTCGGCAATCTGCAGCACGCCAGCAAGAACGGGCTGCGCGCCGTCTCTCAACGTCGTCCATCCGTGGTCAGTCAATTTGAGATGGGTCGACATGCACACTGAGCACATCCGAGTTCACCTCGACAGAAGGACACGGCAGTACCTACCCCGAGACGTAGGAGGCACCGGGGGCGCCGTGCAAGAAGCCGTTGGCGAATGGCACGTCCGGATAGATCTCGCGCAAGCGGTCCCTGGCGGCCTCAGCCTCCATGCGGCCCGCCAGGACCGCCTGGAATTGCTCGGACACCGCGACCATGTCGCAGGCCTGAGGTGACAGCCGCAGCGATCTCACGCCGCTCTGCGTCAGACGATCGAGATCGCCGAGCAGGTTGCAGCAACCATGCGACAACGTCTGCACGCCATTCATGGTGAGGAACGCTTCATCGTCCAGCGTCGTGACGACGAGGCCGTCCGGATCCTGCTCGCACACGAAGCGGCAATTGTCCTTGGCTAGCTTGTGCAGGCGGGCGTGATAGCAGCGCGCGGAGATCGCGAGCGGCACACGGCCGAAGGCGAACACTTCGATCGCCACCTGCGGCACGGCGCCGGCGATCGCGGCAACCGAGGACAGCGGCAGCTCCGGCGGGAGGCAGATCCGGGTAGCGCCCTGGGCGGCATGAAACGCGGCGCTGGCCTCGTTGTAGATGTTGACGAATGGCCCGATGGCATGCGGCCGACCGGCGATCGATTTGAGGCAGGTGAGGTCGTTGACCTCCACCAGACCGTGGCCAAACTCGGCGAGGCTTGCCGTCTGCCGGCGCTCGCGTCGCAACGACACCAGGACCAGCGAACCCAGCAGCACCTGCTTTCCGGCAGCCATAAGCCGCTCGATGACTTCAGGCAAATGGGGTTCGAAGAACGGCGCGCGCTTCGAGCAGACGACCTCGCCGACCACAACGCGGTCGAGCGGGGCCTCGTCGGCCATGCGAAAGTAAAAATCACGCCAGCGCTCGGGCTGCCAATTGTAGAGCACGGGCCCCAGAGTGAGCTGCATTCGGCCTGCGCCTTGTTCCGCCATTGTCATGTCGTCCTAGCGCCAGGTCTTGCGGTAGGCGCCCTGCGTGGTGGCCTGCCCTTCGGTGAACGCCGTGAGGTCGGACGCGTCGGCGGGCCGCCCGGCATCGAGCGCTGCCAGCACGCTGCGGAAATGCCGCACGACCCCGTCGACATAGGCGCGGCCGCGCTGGCGGCCCTCGATCTTGAGCGCGGTGACGCCGGCTTCGCGCAAGCCTGCAAGCAGGGTCGTGGCATCGAGGCTGACCGGATCCTCAAAGATGTAGCCAGAGCCCTGTGCGGTCGAGAAACGCCCCTTGCACAGTGTTGGATAGCCGGCAGGTTCGTTGCGTCCGAATCGGTTGATTGTGAAAGCGCCAAGCCGCGAGGTCGTGCCCAGTATCGTCTCCTGATAGACGACATGACTGGCCGGCGAGCACACCCCCTGCATGTTCGGCGACTTGCCGGTGGCGTAGGAGGACAGCGAGCAACGCCCCTCCGCCATAACGCATAGTCCGCCAAACACGAACACTTCGGTCTCGCATGCCGTCTCACGGGTGATCTCGGCGATCTCGGGCACGCTCAGCACGCGCGGCAGCACCACGCGGCGGGCGCCGAAATTCTCGACATAGAACGCGATCGCGTCGACATTCGCCGCCGCCGCCTGCACCGAGACATGCAGTCGCTGTTCGGGATGGCGCCGCGCGGCATAGTGCATCAGCCCGACATCGGCAAGGATCAGCGCGTCGGCCCCGGCCTCGACGGCATCGTCGACCGCGCGACGCCACAGCTCGACGGCGCCGGCGCGCGGGAAGGTGTTGATCGCAACCAGCACCTTGGCGCCGCGCCGATGCGCGAACGTTACTCCTTCGCGCATCTGCTCGCGGCTGAAATTCAGCCCGGGAAAGTTGCGGGCATTGGTCTCGTCGGCGAAACCGCAATAGACGGCATCGGCGCCGGCTTCGACCGCGCTCTTCAGCGCCGCCGGCGTCCCTGCCGGACAGATCAGCTCCATCGTCGCATCCCGCTTTCGTTCGTCGTTGATCTCAGCAGCGAGTCACGCGCGGCCGCCAGCAGGCGTTGCGCGGGCACGCCGAACGGCCCCGAAAGCGCTGCGATCTCGCCGACCAGATCCAGACCGGCATCGTCGATCGCGTTGCGCAGCGCCAGCACCGCCTCGATATCGCCTTCGATGACGAGCTGACGCGAAAACATCAGCGCATCGCCGTCGAGCCGGCCCTCGACCAGCGCCAGCAGGCTCACGATCGACGCGGAGATGGAGGCATCGAGGCCGGTGGGCAGCTCGCGCACCGCCGCGAGTTGCGGCTGCTGTGGACCCGCCTGAATCACGAATGCGAACGGCAGATCGGTCGGCTTGATGCCAAAGCGCTTTCCGCGATGCGACCCGAGCCGGTCGAGCAGATGCGGATGCCGGCGCAAGAGCCCACGCAGGAAAGCGCCGAGCGCGATCTGCACGGGCAGCAACGGCAACGGACGCAGCACCTGCCTGAGCAGTGGCGGCAACAGGGGCAGTGAGGTCGAAGACGCGTCCTGAAGAGAGCTCATGGCACAAGCTCTGGCCGGATCGGCGGGGGAAGTATTTGACCCGGAACAAAGATCACACTGATTGTTCCAGCTACGAGGCGTTTTTTGAACGGAGCCTATCGTTGCGACGTGATGTCCCTCGCTTCCGCGAGCTGTCGGATTTCCTGCGCTTTCTCGACGAGCGGGGACAGCTGCGACGCATTCGCGACAGCGTCTCGGTCGTCCACGAGATCACCGAGATCCATCGCCGCGTCATCTCCGCCGAAGGGCCCGTGCTGCTGTTCGAACGGCCGATCAAGGCATGCGGATCGCTCTCGGCAATGCCGCTCGTCACCAATCTGTTCGGCACCGTGGAGCGGGTGGCCTGGGGCATGGGCGTGCAGCCGGAACGATTGGCGGAGCTCGGCGAGATGATGGCGGAGTTGCGCGCCCCGCAGCCGCCGCGCGACATCAGGGAAGCGCTGCAGAAGCTGCCGCTGGCACGCGCAGCACTGTCGACCCGGCCGAGGCTGCGATCAGCCGCGCCGGTGCATGAACGTGTCACGATGGGCGATGACATCGACCTGACCACCTTGCCGGCCCAGATCTGCTGGCCGGGCGAGCCGGCGCCGCTGTTGACGTGGCCGCTCGTCATCACCGTGCCGCCGGACGCGTCCGCCGGCGAGCAGGAAAATGTCGGCGTCTACCGCATGCAGGTGCTCGGCCGCGATCGCGCCATCATGCGCTGGCTCGCCCATCGCGGCGGCGCCCGCCACCACCAGCAGTGGCAGGCGCAGGGGCGCGACATGCCGATTGCGGTCGTGATCGGGGCCGATCCCGCCACCATCCTCAGCGCCGTGTTGCCATTGCCCGAGACCATCTCCGAGCTGCGCTTCGCCGGCGTCCTGCGCGGCGACCGTCCCGAGCTGGTCGAATGCCTGACCGTGCCCCTGACGGTGCCGGCGGCCGCCGAGATCGTGATCGAGGGCATCGTGTCGGCCACGGAGACCGCCCCGGAGGGGCCCTACGGCGATCACACCGGGTACTACAACGCCGTCGAGAGCTTTCCGGTGCTTCAGGTCACCGCGATCACCACGCGTCGAAGTCCGCTCTATCTGTCGACGTTCACGGGACGCGCGCCGGACGAGCCGTCTCGAATTGGCGAGGCGCTGAACACGCTGTTCGTCCCCTTGATCCGACGACAATTCCCGGAGGTCGTCGACTGCTATCTGCCGCCGGAGGCCTGCTCCTACAGGATCGCCGTAGTAGCGATCGAGAAGCGCTATCCGGGCCAGGCCCGCCGCATCATGCTCGGCCTTTGGTCGATGCTGCCGCAGTTCAGCTACACCAAGCTCCTCATCGTGGTCGACCAAGACATCGACGTCCGAGACTGGCGCGCGGTGATGTGGGCCGTCGCGACGCGCAGCGACTCCTCGCGCGACCTCGTGCCGCTTGCCAACACGCCGATCGACTATCTCGACTTCGCCTCGCCAAAATCCGGCCTCGGCGGGAAGCTCGGCATCGACGCCACAACCAAGCTCGGGGTCGAGACCGAACGCCCCTGGGGCGAGGTGCTGGCGATGGACCCCGCTGTAGCCGCGCGCATCGACGCGATGTGGCCGAGCCTCGGCCTCGGCGACGCCATGGCCGACCGAACGGCCTCGACATGAACGGGCGGCATCACGTCATCGTCGGCATCAGCGGCGCCTCGGGCGCCGCGATCGGTGCGCGCATCGTCGAACGGCTCGCGGAGCAGCCGCAATGCGCGGTCCATCTCGTGGTGTCCGGCGCTGCCGTGCGCACCTTGCACGAGGAGGTCGGCCAGGGCGGCCTCGCGCGGCTGCGTGATCTGGCGGCGCATGCTCATGATGTCGCCGACATCGGTGCGAGCATCGCCAGCGGCTCGTTTTCTGCAGCCGGCATGATCGTGGCGCCCTGCTCGATCCGCACCCTCTCGGCGATCGCCTGGGGCCAGCTCGACAACCTGCTGGTCCGCGCCGCCGACGTTCAACTCAAGGAGCGCCGCCGGCTGATACTGTTGGTGCGGGAGAGCCCGCTGCATCTCGGTCATCTCCGAGCGATGACGCAGGCCACCGAGATCGGCGCGATCATCGCGCCGCCAATGCCGGCGTTCTACCTGAAGCCCCAGTCGCTCGATGACGTCATCGAGCAGATCGCCTGTCGCGCGATCAACCTGCTCGGCGTCCCCGGGCTCCGCGCCAACGCGCGGGAGTGGCTTTCGGACCGGACGACCGAAGCAGGCAACCTTGTTGAGATAGGGAAGCAAGACAGGCAATAGGATTTGAAGACAGAACACGACAGATCCACTCGGGCGATGGGCCGAAGGCGTCCACGACGGTTGACGTGTTCTTCGACGAGCGGGCGTAACGACGCCGCCTCTCCGGCCGAGCGCTGCCAGCTTTTCGCTTTCGTTCGGTCAATTGACGTTGTCGAAACCCAGCGCAGCACGAACGGCCGGATCAATTCTGGATGGGGTCCACGGCGGATCGAATGTCATCGTCACGTCCACGGCTTCGACGCCCGCAATCTCCGCAATGCTGCTTGCGACCCCTTCCTTGAGAAAAACTGTTGCGGGGCACCCGGGCGTTGTGGCCGTCATCGTGACATGCACGACGCCATCCGTCGCCGTGATCTCATAGATGAAGCCGAGATCGACCACGTTTTCCCCCAGTTCCGGATCGATGACCACGCGCATTGCGTCGCGGATGCGGTCGATGACATCGCGGCTCATAGCGGAGCCCTCACCGACAGTTCGTAGGTCGATCCATCCGCCGTAAACCCGCCGAGCCAGCGAAAGCCGCGCTTCTCAAGTTCAGGGAACAGGAAGACCGGCTCGCGGCCCAGAAGTGCCGACAAGGTCTCTCCAGGGCCCAGCTCCTCCGCAGCCGCGAGGATGCGCACCATCGGCTCGGGTGGGTCGAGCTCTCGGTTGTCGAGCGTGACTACGGGATCTGGCCATTGCTCGAAGGCGAGGCCGGCACCAGCGTCTTCCTGACCGGCGTCCTCGGCAGCCAGCGGCGAAAACAGCACTTCCCAATCGCCATCGTCGAGCGGTCGATCGGTGTGGGCGAAGCCCTTTCTTGCCATGACGGAGAGCAGCGGAACCGGCCTGAAGCTCGCGATCAGCCGCACACCCTGGCCTGGCGCCAGCCGGTCGACCGCGTCCATGATGATGGAGAACGGTTCGCCTCCGGCCCTGAGAATCGGTCGGACGTCGACGTCAATGTACGCGGTCATGGCTCTCCTCCTAGTTTCTGGCGAACAACAGGCTTGGCGCGATGGCTCCGGCCGGAAGCCTACGGGAGCCCGCAACATCGGAAAGACGTCGGACTCGCACAAGCTCGTGTATGATTCCAATACTGCCCACGGCCATGACCGCCGCGGCGCCGCGAAACGCCTGGCCCTCGCCCATCATCAACATGATGGTCGCCGCCCAGACGCCTAGAAAATAGATGATGAACCACTTCTCGGACCGACGTTCCACCGCCAGGTCCTGAACCCGTGGCGTCTGGGCGCGCCCCATCACGGGACCGTAGGTTTCGAGCCAGGTCAGAAAGGCGACAATCTTGTAGAGCTTCGCGAATATGAGACCAGACAGCCAGCCGAACACGGCCAAGAACGCGAACGCGCCGACATGAACGCCGACCTTTCCGCTGACGATGATGACGGTGCCGAGCGTCACCGTCGCCGCCAGGTTGGCGAAAGACACGGTTGCCATCCGCATGTTCAACTCGAGTTGGCGCCGTTTGCGCGAGCGATAGATCGTCGCGATGTCCCGTCCATAGAGCGCAAGCGAGATCACCCCAAGAACGGCGGCGACGATGAGCACGGCTCCGAGCCCGGCCTCGAGGCCGATCGCGAACAATCCGCCCACGACAGCGACCGATAGCGCGAGCGCACCAAATTTCAGCGCGGATGTGCTCTGTCGCTCGCCGAGGTCCGCCGAGAGCATGAACATGGCCAGCAGGCGATAGCTCACCCCCATGGCGGTCAGGGTCAGCCAGCCTCCCAGCCCGGCAATCGCATGGATCGGAATCGCCGCGGCCAGGAGCGCGTCGCCGTAGGCGCCCGCCGATCCGGCGAGAGCAAACGCGAACGCGACGCCGAGCGCGACAGTTGCGCATAACGCGCCAAGTCCGGCGATGACAAAGAGAGCAGATCCCTTCGGCTGGCTGAAGAGAGTCAGGCCCAGATCGAGCGCGACCATCGCCAGACCCGCGCCGAGCACCACGCTGCCGGCCGGCAGAAGCCAAACGGCTGGAGCAATTCGTCCGGCCAGTGAGAGGAAGCCCAATATCAAGCAGACCAGACCGACGTTGATGAGGAACAAGGCCGGCAAGGCCCATTTGTCGAAGGGGAGCGGCCTTGCGACGAGAACGGGAACGAACTGGAACAAGGCGCCGCATACCGAGAGACTGAGCCAACCGATACAGACCGCATGCACAACGACAAGCGTATCGGGAGCGCCGAGCTCTGCGGCGGGGTAACCGAGTCCGCCGACCAGCATTGCCAAGGCAACGAGCAGCCACCCCAGCGCTGCCGCGAAATAGCTCATCGTCCAGCGCGAGATCTTCGCCCCAATCATGAGCGGCTCCAGTTGTTGATCGCGGACGCAGCACTCGCCACGACGATGCGCCATTCGGCAGTTGCCGTGGCGCCCGGAGGAACGCAGCCAAGGGGGCGCGAACAATGAGCTTGCGCCATACAATCCCCGGCGATCGGAAAGATGCTAAACTGGCGCGACCGGCCATTCTTTGTCGGAGCGCAACATTCCGTGTCATCAGCGTCGTGATGACCACTCCAGATCGACCGGCGGGTTTCCTGTCTCGTCGAGGAACATCCATGTCAGCCGGCAGACATCTTCGACGGTCTGGCTTGGCAGTTCTGTGTCCCCGACCCCTCGATTGCTCGCAATCGCAATCGCAATCAGCGCAGCTGGCTGGCTGAGTCTATGGTTCGATCCTGCCGAACACTTTCCAGCCACCGCTCCACGTCTCCGCGGGCTTCGAGCTCAACCCCCATATCTCCGGCGAAACCTCTCCAGGCATCGATATTGCTGCGCGGCACGCCGACAATCGTCGGTATCGCAAGGTCCAACGCGCGGGCGATCAGATCAAGCGTTCCGCCTCCCCCGCACTCTGCCTTACCAAATTTGTTCAACACCAGGATGTTTGGACGTGCATCCAAGCTGGCGAGGACCCGAACTGTCACCTCTGCAAGCGCCGATTCATCCAGCCGGCAACCTCTCGCTCCCGATCCACGATCCTCGAAGATCGGGGTTTGATTTGCCGTGTCGATCTCCTCGAGCAGGACGTCGCACCTGCGATTTTCGTCGAGGAACAGCCTTCGCTGCAGTGCGCCGGCGACCTTCAATCGCGCTCGACGCGAGTGATCCACGAGGTGATCGAACGTCTCGTAAGGATATTTCCCGTCGTCGTATACGAGCGCCACCAGCGGCGCGGCCGCAACGCCGACTTTCTCTACCATCACATCGTGCATGCGAATCCCAACATCAATTTGACGCTTCGACATTTTTGACCCGCCCCTCCAGCACGGATAGCCTGCGGTGGATCCGTTCTAGGAGAGCTCGATTTCATCCCTCTGCAGCGACCACTTGATCATGGACGTCAGACAGACGATCGCGGGGTCGGCGGCGCGGTCGATAGCGCTCATCAACCCGAGCCAATCCTCATTCTCTGCGAGATTTGCAAAGCGCCGGACAGCAGCCGACGCATACTCACCGACATCCTCGCCGAGGCGACCCGCGACAGAGCTGATGCGCACCAGGAGCGTGAGGTCGCCGCACCCCTGCAACACCGCACTCGACTTCGCGTCGTCACTGAGATCGTGAATGAGATCCCCGAGCAGCATGATCGCCCCCCTACTGCGGCAGTACCGATTGCGGCGCCGGCAACGTCACGCCAACGATCTCCGCGCGGTCTGCCAGATTGGCTACATATTGCGCGAGCGCCTGATGCCGCACACGCTCGGTGAGATATTGCGAAATGCGCGCCCTTGCCATGTCGAACGGCAGGACTTGTCCGAGGGCCCGTCGGTCGAGGCGCACGACATGGATACCAAAGCGTGTCTCAATCAGACCGACCTCTCCAACCGACATCCGGGCCAGCGCGGCGTCGAACTCTGCGGTCGTCTGCCCACGCGACAGCTGCCCGAGCCTGCCACCATTCTCCGCCGAGACCCTGCAATCGGAGCGATCGCGCGCGATGGTCTCGAACAGTTCCGGGCTTCTCTGCACGGCCTCCACGATCGTCCGCCCCTCGTCTCGCGCAGCCGACCGAGCCAGCGAATCGCTGCTCGGCGCGATCAGCAGGATGTGAGACGCTTCGTAGAGTTCTCCAACCAGGAACCGCTGCCTGTTCTGATCGTAGAAGCGACGGCACGTCGATTCGTCCGGCTCGTGTATCAGAACCTCACGCGCGATCAGCGCCCGCATCGCCGCCTCTTCCTCGGTTTCGCTGCGACCTTCGGCATCGCGCAGAGGAGCGGCCGTTATGCCGAGCCGCATGACCTCCTGTCTCAGCAATTCGCGCACCGCAAGCGCGCGCGCCGCCGCTTGCCAGGCGAGGATCGGCTTGTCCGACGGATGGTTCTGAACTTCCCGGGCAATGACGTCGCGTTCGATCACGACCCCGTTCACACTGACCAGCTTCGGCTTTGGAAGCGCCGCGCCCAATGAACAGTCCATCGGCTACTCCGCGGGCTGAATTGGTTGCACAAGATGACGGCGTCCGTCGCGGCTGCGCACCACCTGATAGCCGCGGCGGCCGAGATACCACACCGGCGCACTCCAGATGTGGACCAGGCGGGTGAAGGGGAAGAGCAGGAAGATGGTCATTCCCAGGACCAGATGCGCCTTGAAGATCGGATGGACGTCGACGATGTTGGCGGCGATTCCGGGCTGCAACGTGAGAATGCCCTGCGCCCAGGCCATGAACTTGACCATTTCATGACCATCGAGATGACCGAGCGACACGGGGATGGTCGCCAAGCCAAGCAGCAGCTGGACGAACAGCACCAGAAGGATACCCGTGTCAGCAAAAGACGACGTCGCGCGAATCCTGGGATCGAAAAGCCTGCGATGCGCGAGGAGTGAAATGCCGACCAGACACATCAGTCCGGCGCCGCCACCGGCGACGATCGCGAGCATCTGCTTGAAGCCGTGGGACACGCCGAGCATGTCAAACACCCAGATCGGCGTCAGAAGCCCGACGAAATGACCCGCAAAAATGAAGAGGATCCCAACATGGAAAAGGTTCGAGCCCCAGATCAATTGGCGCCGCCGAAGCAGCTGACTCGAGCCTGAGCGCCACGTGTATTGCTCGCGGTCGAACCGAATCAGACTGCCGACCAGAAAGACTGTCAGGCAGAGATAGGGATACCAGCCGAAGACGATGGCATTGAGTGTTTGCATGGCCAATCCCTCATTGCAACTGTGACGGCGGCGCGTTGACCGCACGTTTGGCGTGGCGCAGTTTTGCGATCAGATTGTCGTGCCCACAGGCTGCCTGGTCGCCCCCTCCCGGGCCGAACCTGACCTCTTCATCCTCCCAGGCCGCGTCGAGCGCGTGCAGGTCCATCGGATCCACGTCCGCCGCCTTCAGCAGCTCATCGACGATCTCCGCGCGGGGCTGATCCGCGGCGATCTGGAGCAGCGCATCGAACACCGCCCGATAGCTCGACTGCCGACGCCCCAATCGTTCCGCGAGCGCGGCGATGATGTGGCTGGTCTGGCCAAGCAACTCGCGCGCGTCCGCAAGCTCCCGGGTGGCGAGAAATTCGAGGAACAGCGGCAGATAATCCGGCAGCTCGTTGCCGGCGATGACGAGGTTCGCACGGTCATACATGGCCCGCAGGTCGACCATGGCCTGGCCGCGGTCGCGGCCTTCGCCATGGACGTGCTCGAACAGATGCAGCGCCAGGGTCTTGCTGCGGTCGAACAGCAGGCCGTAGCGCTCCTGCAGGTCGTAGACGTCGCCCGTGGCGATCTCCTGCAGCAGCACATCGAGCTCCCGGCGAATGCCGGGCTGGACGAGGCCTTCCTGGTCGAGCACCCGCGCGAGCTCCGGGATGGCCGTGATCAATTCCCCGCTCGGATAGTTCAGCAATGCCGACAGCACCTTGAACGTCTTCATCAGGCGACCTCCATCGGGTTCTTGGCCTTACGCGGCGATCCGAACAGGTTGACTTCGCTTTCGCCCCCGGAGCAGCCGTTGCCGAACGAGAAGCCGCACGAGCCGCGGATATCAAACGCGTCGGCACCGAGCTCGCGGTGCGCGGTCGGGATCACGAAGCGGTCCTCGTAGTTGGCGATCGCCATGATGTGGTACATGTCGTCGATCTGCGGGCCGCTCAGGCCGACGCGCCTCGCGATCGCCTCGTCGACCACGCCGTCGATGGTCTTGGCCCGCATATAGGCACGCATGGCCAGCATTCGCTCGAGCGCCAACGTTACCGGCTTCTCGTCGCCCGCAGTCAGCAGATTGGCGAGGTACCGCATCGGAATGCGCAAGGATTTGACGTCGGGCATCTCGCCATCGTGCCCGATCTTGCCGGACGAGGCCGCCGACGTGATCGGCGACAGCGGCGGCACATACCAGACCATCGGCAGGGTCCGATATTCCGGGTGCAAGGGGAAGGCGACCTTCCATTCCATCGCCATCTTCCAGATCGGCGACCGTATCGCCGCCTCCAGCCATGCATGAGGGATGCCCTGGCGCTCGGCTTCCGCAAGCACGTTCGGATCGTTCGGATCGAGAAAGATGTCGAGCTGGGCCTGGTAGAGATCGCCCTCGTCGGGCTTGGCCGCGGCCTCTGCGATGCGGTCCGCGTCATACAGCACGACACCGAGATAGCGAATGCGCCCGACACAGGTCTCGGAGCACACGGTCGGCTGCCCCGCCTCGATCCGAGGATAGCAGAAGATGCACTTCTCCGATTTTCCCGAGGACCAGTTATAATAGATCTTCTTGTATGGACAGCCGGAGACGCACATTCTCCAGCCGCGGCACTTGTCCTGATCGATGAGGACGATGCCGTCCTCCTCGCGCTTGTAGATCGCGCCGGACGGGCAGGATGCGACGCATGCCGGATTGAGGCAATGCTCGCACAGCCGCGGCAGATACATCATGAAGGTGTTCTCGAACTGGCCGTAGATCTCCTTCTGCACGCCGTCGAAATTGATGTCCTGAGAGCGCTTGGCGAATTCGCCGCCCAGGATCTCTTCCCAGTTCGGTCCCCACTCGATCTTTTCCATCCGCTCTCCAGACACCAGCGAGCGCGGCCGTGCCGTGGGCATCGCAGATACCTCGGGCGCACTTTGCAGGTGCTGATAGTCGAAGGTGAACGGCTCGTAGTAGTCATCGATCTCGGGGAGGTCGGGATTGGCGAAGATATTCGCCAGAACCCGCCACTTGCCGCCGATCCGCGGCTGGATCGACCCGTCGCGATTGCGCGACCAGCCTCCCTTCCAGCGGGACTGGTTCTCCCAATCCTTGGGATAGCCAACGCCTGGTTTGGTCTCGACGTTGTTGAACCACGCGTATTCCATCCCCTCGCGGCTGGTCCAGACGTTCTTGCAGGTCACGCTGCAGGTGTGGCAGCCGATGCACTTGTCGAGATTGAGCACCATTGCGATCTGAGCACGGATCTTCATTCTGCAGCCTCCGAGGGGGTCGTGGCCGACCGGTCAGCAGTCGGCTGGTCCAGCCAATCAATCTTCGACATCTTCCGGACGATGACGAACTCGTCGCGGTTGGCGCCGACCGTGCCGTAGTAGTTGAAGCCATAGGCCTGCTGAGCGTAGCCCCCGATCATGTGCGTCGGCTTCGGAACGACACGCGTGACCGAATTGTGGATGCCGCCGCGCAGCCCCGTCTGCTCGGAGCCCGGCACGTTCACGATCTTTTCCTGAGCATGATACATCATGCACATGCCCTGCTTGACCCGCTGCGAGACCACAGCGCGCGCAACCAGCGCGCCATTGGTGTTGTAGGCCTCGATCCAGTCATTGTCGGCGATACCGGCAGCCTTTGCGTCGATCTCGCTGATCCACACGATGGGACCGCCGCGCGACAGGGTCAGCATCAGGAGATTGTCGGTATAGGTGGAGTGGATGCCCCACTTCTGGTGGGGCGTAATGAAGTTCAGGATGACGGACGCATTGCCATTCGGCTTGCGATCGATCACCGGCTTGACGGTCTTGGTATCGATCGGCGGCCGGTAGACGCAGAAGCCCTCGCCGAAGGCCCTCATCCATAGGTGATCCTGATAGAGCTGCTGCCTGCCGGTCAGCGTCCGCCAGGGGATCAGCTCGTGGACATTGGTGTAGCCGGCGTTGTAGCAGACCTTCTCCGACTCGAGCCCCGACCAGATCGGCGACGAGATGATCTTGCGCGGCTGCGCGACGACGTCGCGGAATCGGATCTTCTCGTCTTCCTTCGGAATGGCGAGATGAGCATGGTCGCGGCCGGTGAATTGCTCCAGGGACGACCACGCCTTGACCGCGACCTCGCCATTGGTTTCCGGCGCCAGGCTGAGGATCACCTCGCAAGCGTCGACCGCACTGTCGATGCGAGCCAGCCCCTGGGTCGGTCCGTCGTCAGCGACGACGCCGTTGAGGCGCTTCAGAAGCTCGACCTCATGGTCGGTGTTCCAGGCCATCCCCTTGCCGCCATTGCCGAGCTTGTTCATCAACGGTCCAAGCGAGGTGAAGCGCTTGTAGAGATTCGGATAGTCACGTTCGACCACGGTGACCGCTGGCATGGTCTTGCCGGGGATCGGATCGATCTCGCCCTGCTTCCAGTCCTTGACGTCGAACGCCTGCGCGATTTCGCCCGGACTGTCATGCATGATCGGCGTCAGCACGACGTCCTTCTCGACCCCGAGCACTTCGGGCGCGACCCTGGAGAAGGCCTCGGCGATCCCCTTGTAGATGTCCCAATCGCTGCGCGATTCCCACACCGGATCGATCGCCGCCGAGAGCGGATGGATGAATGGATGCATGTCGGACGTATTGAGGTCGTTCTTCTCGTACCAAGTGGCCGTCGGCAGCACGACGTCCGAATACATGCACGTGGTCGACATCCGGAAGTCGAGCGTGACCAGCAGATCGAGCTTTCCTTCCGGGGCCTCTTCGTGCCAAGCGACCTCGACCGGTCTATTGTGGCCCTGGTCGCCGAGATCCTTGCCGATCACGCCATGCTTGGTGCCGAGCAGATGCTTGAGGAAGTATTCGTGGCCCTTGCCTGAGGCGCCGAGCAGATTGGAGCGCCAGACGAACAGGTTGCGGGGCCAGTTCTTCGGATGGTCGGGATCCTCGCAGGCGAGCTTCAGCTCGCCCGACTTCAAGGCCTTCGCGACGTAGTCCTTCGGCTCCAGGCCCGCGGCGGCGGAGCGCTTCGATACCTCGATCGGATTGGCCTGCAGTTGCGGCGCGGACGGCAGCCATCCCATGCGCTCCGCGCGGACATTGTAGTCGATCAGCGCTCCCTCCCAAGAACCGGCCGGTGCGGTCGGTGAGAGAATCTCGCTGACATTGACCGTCTCGTAGCGCCATTGGTCGGTGTGAGCGTAGAACGCCGAAGTCGAATTCATCTGCCTCGGCGGGCGCCCCCAATCGAGCGCAAAGGCGAGCGGCGTCCAGCCCGACTGCGGCCGCAGCTTTTCCTGCCCCACATAATGCGACCAGCCACCGCCGGACTGGCCGACACAGCCGCACATCACCAGCATGTTGATGATGCCGCGATAGTTCATGTCCATGTGGTACCAGTGGTTCAGACCGGCCCCGACGATGACCATCGAGCGCCCCCGGGTCTTGGACGCGTTCGAGGCAAACTCGCGGGCAACCGCGATGATCTGGCCGCGCGGCACGCCGCAGATCGCCTCGGCCCATGCCGGAGTGTACGGTTCCAGATCGTCGTAGCTCCTGCCGAGGTGGTCGCCGCCGAAGCCGCGATCGACGCCATAATTGGCGGCGAACAGATCGAACACAGTGGCCACGACCGCCTCGCCATCGGCAAGACGAAGTCGCTTCACCGGCACGTTGCGGGTCAGCACATCCGGATGATTGGTGCCGCTGAAGTGATCGTGCTGACGGTTGCCGAAATAGGGGAATCCCACCGGTGCGATGTCGTCCTCGATGCCGGCCAGAGACAGCCGCAGCCGGGTGTCGTTGTTCGCCGAGCTCTTCTCTTCCAGGCTCCACTTGCCTTTTTCGCCCCAGCGGAAGCCGACCGATCCCTTGGGCACGACAATGGCCCCGCTGATCTCATCATAGGCGACGGTCTTCCATTCGGGATTGTTGGCCTCGTCGAGAGATGTGGCGAAATCCGAGGCGCGCACGAACCGCTCAGGAACGAGCCGTCCCTCGGATTTCACCAGCCGCACCAGAAATGGCATATCCGTATACTGGCGCACATAGTCGTTGAAGTACGGCGTCTGCCGGTCGATGTGAAACTCCTTGAGGATCACGTGACCCATCGCCATCGCGAGCGCCGCGTCGGTGCCCTGCTTCGGCGACAGCCAGAGATCGGCGAATTTCGCAGCCTCGGAATAATCCGGGCAGACAATGACGCTCTTGGTCCCCTTGTAGCGTACCTCCGTGTAGAAGTGCGCATCCGGCGTACGCGTCTGTGGCACGTTGGAGCCCCACAGCATCAGGAAGCCTGAATTGTACCAGTCCGCGCTTTCAGGTACGTCGGTCTGCTCGCCCCAGGTCTGTGGCGAGGCCGGCGGCAGGTCGCAATACCAATCGTAGAACGACATGCAGACGCCGCCGAGCAGCGACAGATAGCGCGCGCCGGCCGCGTAGCTCACCATGGACATCGCCGGGATCGGCGAAAATCCGAACACGCGGTCCGGACCATGGGCTCTGACCGTATAGGCATTGGCTGCCGCGATCAGCTCATTGACCTCGGCCCAACTCGCCCGCACGAAGCCGCCCAGTCCGCGCTTCTGCACATAGTCCGAGCGCTTGCCCGGATTCTCGACGATCGACTTCCAGGCTGCGACCGGCGTCATCCGCGCTCGCGCCTCGCGCCACAGCCTGAGCAGCCGCGAGCGCACCAGCGGATATTTCACCCGGTTTCCGGAATAGAGGTACCAGCTGTAGCTCGCGCCGCGGGCGCAGCCGCGCGGCTCATGATTGGGAAGATCAGGGCGCGTCCGGGGGTAGTCGGTCTGCTGGGTCTCCCAGGTGACGATGCCGCCCTTGACGTAGACCTTCCACGAGCAGGAGCCGGTGCAGTTCACGCCGTGCGTCGAGCGCACGATCTTGTCGTGCTGCCAGCGCTTGCGATAGCCCTCCTCCCAGGAACGGTCCTCGGTCGTCGTCACGCCGTGTCCGCCTGCGAACTCCTCCTTGGCCCGGGTGAAGAAGGTCAGCCTATCGAGAAAATGGCTCATCTTTTACGTCCTCATTCAGCGGGTTGGGCAGCGGCCGCGATCGCCCGGCGCCGTTCGACATCGTGCAGGACGCCGCCCTTGCGGGTGTAGACGGCCCAGGTGATCAGCACGCAGGTGACGTAGAAGCCGAAGAAGCCCCATAGGGCGGCCTGCACGCCGCCGGTGAGGTCGATCGAGGTGCCGTAGGATTTGGGAATGAAGAATGCGCCAAAGGCGGCAATCGCGGAGGTGAAGCCGGTGATGGCGGCGGATTCCTTTTCGGCCTGGCGCAGCCGCGTCTCCGCGTCCGCGGTCGGCATGAGCCGGGTCATTTCCTGGCGCATGATGTTGGGGATCATCTGGAAGGTCGATGCATTGCCGACGCCGGTCGCGAAGAACAGCAGCAGGAACATCGCGAAGAAGCCCCAGAATGCACCGGGCTGATCCTTGATGCCGAGGAAGTAGAGCACCCCGAGCACGCCGGCCATCATCAGCAGGAACACCCCGACGGTCACGCGCCCGCCGCCCCATTTGTCGGCCATCCAGCCCGTCGCGGACCGCGACAAGGCACCCACCAGCGGCCCGAGGAATGCGAACTGCAACGCGTCGACGGCCGGGAACTGGGTCTTCGCCAGCAGCGGGAAGCCCGCAGAATAGCCGATGAACGAGCCGAACGTGCCGGTGTAGAGCCAGCACATGATCCAGTTGTGCCGCCGCTGGAAGATGACGGCCTGATCAGCGAAGGACGCTTTCGCGGAGGCGATGTCGTTCATCCCGAACCAGGCGGCGAAAGCACTGGCGACGATGAACGGCACCCAGACGAAGCCGGCGTTCTGAAGCCAGATCGGCATCGGCTGCGACCCGCTCGTTGCCATCGCCGGATCTCCGCCGAACCAGCCGAACACGCCGACCGTGATGACGATTGGCACCACGAACTGGACCACGCTGACGCCGAGATTGCCGAGGCCGGCATTGAGCGCGAGCGCGTTGCCCTTCTCGGCGCGGGGAAAGAAGAAGGAGATGTTAGCCATCGACGAGGCGAAATTGCCGCCGCCAAAGCCGCACAACAGCGCCAGTATCAGGAACACCGGATAGGGCGTTGCGGGATTCTGCACCGCATAGCCGATTCCGATCGCGGGTATCAGCAGCGACCACGTGGCCAGCGTGGTCCACAGCCGGCCGCCGAAGATCGGCACCATGAAGGAGTAGAAGATGCGCAGAACTGCACCGGAGATCCCAGGCAGCGACGCCAGCCAGAACAGCTCATCGGTCGTGAACTTGAAGCCGACCGAAGGCAGCTTCGCAACCACGACAGACCAGACCTGCCAGACCGCGAAGGACAACAGCAGCGCCGGAATGGAGATCCAGAGATTGCGTCGCGCGATGGCTCGGCCCTGCTCCCTCCAGAACGTGTCGTCCTCAGGCCGCCAGTCGGTGAGAACCGCGCCGGACAGGGCTCCGATGTGCTCGGGCCGGTGGATCTCCTCCATTTCGGGCAGCTCCGGCAGCCGCTTCAGCGCCTCGCCGGCAACGCCGCGCTCCATCTGCCGGATCGAGAGATGCATCCAGACCAGCGCGACCCCGACGAGCAGGAAGAGCAGCATGAAGCAGCTGGTTCGCAGACCGGTGAGATCGACCAGCGCGCCGAACGCGATCGGGAGCACGAATCCGCCGAGCCCGCCGATCATGCCGACCAGGCCGCCGACGGCTCCGACATTGTTCGGATAGTAGACGGGGATGTGCTTGTAGACGGCGGCCTTGCCGAGCGCCATGAAGAAGCCGAGCACGAAGACGATGACGACGAACGGGACGAGCCCCATCTCCAGATGAAAGCCGACCTTTCCGTTGACGGTCGTCACGACGTAGTCCGTCGGCGGGTAGGACAACAGGAAGGTCGCCGCGACACCGACCAGAAATGTCCAGTACATCACGCGGCGGGCACCGAAGCGATCGGACAAGTGTCCGCCATAGGCGCGAAACACGCTGGCCGGAAACGAGAACATGGCGGCCATCATGCCGGCCGACTGGATTCCGACGCCGTAGACCTTGATCAGGTATTGCGGCAGCCACAGCGACAGCGCGACGAAGGCGCCGAAAACGAAGAAGTAGTACAGCGCGAAGCGCCAGACCTGGATGTTCTTGAGCGGCGCGAGCTCGAGCCAGGCGCTGCCGGCCTTCTGCTTGCGCTGCCTTCGCGAGCGGACCACCGGGTCCTCCTCGGAGAACAGCCAGAAGACGATCGCCATGACGCCGATCGCGAGCGCCCATATCTGGGCCACGGTCTGCCAGCCATAGGCGACCAGCACGAACGGCGCGACGAACTTGGTGACGGCGGCGCCCACATTGCCGGCGCCAAAGATTCCCAGCGCAGTGCCCTGCTTGGCCGTCGGATAGAACCGCGACACATAGGCGACGCCGACCGCGAACGAGCCACCGGCGATTCCTACGAAGAGCGCGGCGACGAGAAATTGCGGATAGGTATGCGCCCAGGTCAGGAGATAGGTCGCGACCGCCGCGGCGAGCATCACGACGGTGTAGACGCGGCGCCCGCCATACTGATCGGTCCAGATGCCGAGCATCAGCCGGATCAGCGAGCCGCTCAGGATCGGGGTGCCGATCAGGAGACCGAACTCGGTTTCGTTCAGATCCAGCTCTTGCTTGATCCGGATGCCGATGATCGAGAAGATCGTCCACACCGCAAAGCAGATCGTGAACGAGATTGTTGAGAGCCAGAGTGCTCGCGTTCGGTGCTCAGGGCTGAAATCTACGGCGTCCATGGTGGCCTCGACGTATGGCTTCGACGCCGCAGCAGTTATTCGGGGGACCAGGAAAATGTTTTGCGATGCATCAACCGGACGGTCCGGTCGGCCACAATCTGCCAAATGTCCCAGATCGAATTGTCAGACTGCACGTATACAATTGACTTTTGTCACAGTTCGGCGCGATAGCGGGTGAGTGACTCTTGGAGCTTCGCTTGCGCCCCGACGAACTCGCCCAGTTGAAGACGCTGCCGCTGTTTGCGGACCTCAGCGAGGAGAACCTGAAGCGGTTGCTCGGCGCGGCTCTGCTGCAGCAATTTCCGCCCGGGGTGCGGTTGGCTCGCGAGGGAGATCAGGCCGACTTCCTGCATGTGCTGATTGGCGGGTTGGTGGAAATCTACACCGAGCAGGACGAGGCCGAGTGGGGCATCTCACTGCTTCGTCCCGTGTCGACCTTCATACTTGCTGCAGTCGTGGTCGATCAGGCGTATCTCAATTCAGCCCGCACGCTGACGGAGTCGCGGGTGCTGCTGATCCCGGCCCGCGATGTAAGGGCACTCTTCGACGAAGACATCGCATTCGCACGGATTGTTGCTCAGGAGCTGGCGTATGCCTATCGCGCTTCTGTCAAGAAACTGAAGGGCACCCTGGCCCGGTCGAGCATCGAGCGCCTCGCCAACTGGATCCTCGCCGAAGCCCAGCGCGAACCGGGGCATGCGAATATCGTCATCCCATTCGACCGCGGCACGCTGGCCTCCCACATCGGCACGACGCGCGAAAACCTGTCACGCAGTCTTGCCCAACTTACGAGCCATGGGGTTCGCGTCCGCGGACGAGAGATCGTCATCGACCACAAGGAGCAGTTGGAGCTGTTTGCCCGGCCAAAGCCCCTGATCGACGATCCCGGCTCGTAGGCTTCTTTTGCGATCGGTCCTGCCCCTCTGTTGGGAACGGCAAATCAGCAGAGTACGGAAACGGTGCCGTCGATATAGTTCTTCTCCGCCGCACACCCACCCCGTGTGGCAGTCGCTGGGACGCCCCGAAACCGATCGGCCCTGGAACGTGCGGCCGGCAAAGCCGTGATCGCGGGCGATGCTGAGGAAAGCAAACCGGACCCGGTGGAAACGGTCACAGCCTCACCGCTTGGCGGAGAGGCGTATCCGAGCCGAATGAAGCGAGTGCAGGGAAAGGTGGTCGCGGGGGAGCGCTACCGCCTTTCCCCACAGCCGGCGGACCTACGATACTTCCTGCAATCCTACGCATACCGAGGCTCCTTGGTGCTGGCTCGGTCAGCACCTCATGCTGGACCATCGCTTCCGGCCTCGGACCCGCGTTCCAGGCGAGGCTCGGGCCGCCGTTGGATTTCTGCGCTAAGGGGTCCATGAAGCGTTCCGACATCGGCAGAGGTGATTGCGATGCGCACAGAAAGGTTTGGCGCCTACTAGACCGGAGCACCTTCAGGACCGCCTTTTGGCGATCTTCGGCGTTGCGCCCTCTTCGAGCACGTATCGAATTGACCGCCCGCTTCGCCAGCGAGGATCTGCGCGACGGCTTTGGACAGGCGATTATGACCGCGCTTTGGGAATTCCAGCTCTCAGGGCTCCGCGCCGAGGAACGCGCGGGTCGCCTGTAGGATTTCGTCCGACAGTTCTTCTGAATCGGAGATGCGCGCGAGCAACATCGCCCCAATCATCGCTGCCCAACTGCCGATCGCCGCGACACGCTTCTGGTGCGGATCGTCACCTGGCGCCGAGGCCATGAATTGTTCGATCTGCCGTCGCATCTCCTCGGTCAGGACGCGGCGTGTGGGCGCCGGCGCCCGCGACATCTCGGGCCCGAGCGCCGCGAAGACGCATCCCGCCCCCGCCGCATCCCGATGTTCTGGCCGCAGATACGCGCGGGCGAAGCCACGGACATCCGTCGGCAGCAGGGGTTGACGCCTGCTGGCCTCGAAAACGTCCGCCAGGGCCTCGGTCACGAGCTCCTGTTTGCTCGCAAAGTGCCTTGGAAAGCCGCCGTGCGTCAGCCCCGCTGCGTCCATGATCTCGGCGACGGTAACACCGTCAATTCCCTTTTCCCGGAACAACTTAGCGGCCGAGTTCACGATCGCCCGCCTGCTCTCCGCCTTCTGCTCCCGGCTTCTCGCCAAAATAAATCTCCCTCAGTTCAAAAAATGTAGATGACAAACATCATCTTTGCAAGTAGATGATGATTGTCATCTACATTTTGGGGACAGATTGGCCCCTCCCACGGAGAAGAAGACATGTCCACTGCACTCATTACTGGCGCCTCCAGCGGCATCGGCGCCGTCTATGCGCGGCGCCTCGCCGCGCGCGGCCATGACCTCGTCCTCGTCGCTCGCGCGACGGAGCGAATGGCGGCCCTGGCTGCGGAACTGCGCAAGGCGCACGGGATTGCCGTCGAAGTCCTGACAGCGGATTTGACGGATGCCGCGCAGCTGCAAATGGTGGCGAACCGGCTCCATTCGGGCAGCCCAGTCGAGATTCTGGTCAACAACGCTGGCGCGGCGCTGCTCGGCCCGTTCGAGGCGGCGGATCCCGCCGCCATGGAGCAACTGCTCAAGCTCAATGTGACTGCGCCGACGCTGCTGGCTTCGGCGGCGATCGGGGGCATGGTGAAACGCGGAAGCGGCGCCATCATCAATCTCGGTTCGGTGGTGTCGTTCATGCCCGCGTTTTTTCCGGGGATTTATTCGGCGACCAAGTCTTACGTGCTCACGTTCTCGCAGGGGCTGGCGGCCGAGGTCGGGCCCAAGGGCGTCTACGTCCAGGCCGTGGTACCGGCGGCAACCAGGACCGAAATCTGGGAACGGGCGGGTGCCGATCTCTCGAAAATTCCCAATCTCATGGGCGTCGAGGACCTGGTCGACGCGGCGCTGGTCGGCTTCGATCGCCGCGAAGCCGTGACGATACCGCCCCTTTCGGACCTGGGCCTCTGGGAGGCGTTCGAGGGCGCACGAGCGGTTCTGCCCTCAGGTTTGGGTGCGCAGCCCGCCGAGCGCTACCGCGCGCGCGCCAGCGCCTAGTCACAACGCTCCGATCGGCCGGCGATACCGGCCGATCGGTACTCCCGCTCCTCATCTCGAAACGCGTAGCCATCCCTTCGATCCAGCGTGCAGCCTCAATGCTGCCTCATCAGGAATTGCGGACATGAACTCTCAATCTCGTCGCACGATGATCACCGCCGGAGCGCTGGGCGCTGCGGCACTTGCGCTACCGCTGAAGGCGCAGGCCGCCGCCAGTTCGGCGACCGCCTCCACCCAGTTCGTCGACGTTGGCGGACGCCGCCTCGCCTATCGATCCGTCGGCACGGGCAAGCCGCTGGTCCTGTGCAACCGTTTTCGAGGCGTCCTCGATCTTTGGGATCCCGCCTTCATCGACGGATTGGCCGCTCAGGGCTTTCAGGTCGTAACCTTCGACTATTCAGGTCTCGGCCAGTCGACTGGCGAAAAATCCTACAATCCGATGTCGCTCGCGAAGGATGGTAAGGATCTCATCGAGGCACTCGGCCTCAAGGACGTCGCGATCGGTGGATGGTCGATCGGTGGGATCGCCGCGCAGATCTTGCTGGCAATGACCGGGCCGATGGCAACTCATGTGGTTCTGTTGGCCACGACACCTCCGGGCCCGCTGGTCAAGACGGGCGAACAACTCTTCTATGATACCGCGGCAATCCCCGGCATCGCATTGGAGCAGTTCACGACTGTGTTCTTCGAACCTGCGGACGCAGGCAGCCGGGCGGCTTCAAAGCGCTCGTTCGATCGCATCATGGCGCGAAAGAAAGACCGCAGCCCCGACGTTCCGGCCGACTGGGCCATGGCGCAGATCGGCAACACGCCGCGTAACCCGGTGTTTCCATCAGACCAGATTTTGCAGCTCTTGAAGACGACGTCGGTTCCGATCCTGCACCTGGGAGCCGACCACGACATCGTGTTCCCGATCGAGAACTGGTATGCGTTGAATCGACAGCTGCCGACCCTTCATCTGATCACCTATGCGCGAGCCGGGCACGGGCCGCATCATCAATATCCGGACGAGGCTTCCGCCCAAATCGGCGCTTTCATCAAGGCCACCAGCAAGGGCTGAACATCTTCGAGGGCGCGGAGCGAGGGGCAGTTGGACAAAAGAGATAACCGCTAACTGCTCCCTCTCTTCCGCGGCAGACCTTGCGAGCAGAGCATAATGTTCGCGGCTCTTCTTTGCTATGTCGACCGGACGCAGGTGGAAAGTATCCGCGGCAAATTAGACGACGACTGCTTCGGCGAAATAGGCCACTCCGAGCCATTCGGCGATCAACGCGGGTTTTTGCGCCCCCTCGATCTCAACAGAGACCTCCAACTTGGTGGCCACCTCCTTCGGATTGCGAGCCGTCATATCCAGAAGTTTGAATCTGGCCCGCACCCGACCTCCGGATCGTACGGCGGACACAAATCGTATCCTGTCGAAACCATAGTTGACCGCCATGACTCTCCCCGAAAGCTTCGGAAGCGCGTCAAACGCCATCGGCGCAAGCAAAGAAAGCGTCAGGAAGCCGTGAGCGACGGTTCCGGCAAACGGCGTCTCGGCGGCCTTCACCGGATCTATGTGGATGAATTGCCAATCCTCCGTAATGTCGGCGAATTGGTCGATGCGAGATTGGTCAATCTCGAACCAGCGTGACACGCCGACCTCCTTGCCCACCATTGCCGCATATTCCTTCGGCGAAATGTCAGGCAGGCTCGATCCTTTCATTGCCCTCTTCCTCGTTAGAGACCGATGATTTATTCCGCGTGAGCCGAGTCTGCGCCGCACCGACCATCGGCTCTCCTCTGATGAGGTCGACTGTCCGGCGCCGACGAGCGTCTCAACTTCAGCCGATGGCTTCGCCGCGACGACAACGTCTGAGATGGACGGACCTTGCTCAGAGCCGGTTCAGCGCCACCTCGGACCTTCACTTCCAGGAGCACTCCTTGCGAAGTTGGGGCACTCAGATGAAGGTCACATCTTCAGCAGGTGACCCGGCATACAATTCCTCAACGCTATGCGCTCGGTGGCCGAGTACAGCCCGCTGATTTACATAGGCCTTGTCGGTGATTTCACCAGCGGCAAGCGACGGAAGCTCCTTCAGCAACTTGAATGAGCGGATTCGTTCGCTGCTTCCGACTGTTTCGTTGTGTGCCCGAAAGCACTCTCTCAGGAATGCCAGCACGCCTGGATCTCGCTCGAGATCGCCAACGGGCGCGGAGGCGTGTTGTTTGGCTTGGCTGGGATTTAGCCAGGCGAGAACCGCGCATTGGTCCCGGTTTTCGCCCGCAATGACGACGTCCTGAAGAACGCCACGCGTTGCGCCCAGGATGGTCGCCCTGAGGTTCCCGACAACCACCCAGGTCCCGTTCGTGAGCTTGAAGTTTTCGGAAAGACGTCCCGTGAATCTCAATCCGAGATGCGGCTGCTTCGGATCGAGGAAAGCCACGGTGTCTCCGACCCGGTAGTAGCCCTCCTCGTCGAATGCACTTTCCGTGAGATCGGATCTGCCGAAGTATCCCGGCGTGACGTTCGGCCCCTTTACGCGAACCTCGTAACTGTCTCCCGCAGGCAGCAACTTGAGCCTGAGACCAGGTCCAGGAAGGCCGACCTCTCCCGGTTCCTCGGTGGCCCAGTGCGTCGTGCTGATCGTTGGCGCCGTTTCGGTCGTGCCGTACCCAGACATGACGGGAATGCGGCGGCCGGTCGCACGCAATGACAGGTCATAGAGCTTGTCCAGTGTGGACTGCGGAATTGCCGCTCCGGCGTAGGTCATTCGCTCCATGCGGTTGAAGAATGTATTTCTGAAATGCTCGTCCGCTTCGAGAACATCACACAGGAGCGTGTAGCCGCCGGGCACGTTGAACATCGCTGTGGGGAAAATTTCCCTCAGGTTGGCGACGGTCTTATGGAAGAGTTGCGGGACGGGGCGTCCGTCGTCGATGTAGAGCGTCCCCCCATTCTTCAGGGTGCCCTGCAGAATGACATTGCCCCCCATCGTGTGATGCCAGGGCAACCACTCGACCTGAACCGGAGCTTGGTTTGCCGGCGCCAGCAGACTGCCCATTTCGAGGGCGCATGCCATCATGCGATGCGTGTTGATGACGCCCTTCGGCAGGCCGGTCGAGCCCGACGTGAACAGAATTTTTGCGATGGCGTCACGATCGAGGTTTCCGAACCGCCGCTGAAACTCCGAGGTTGGTCGTCCCTCGTACAGGGCCTCAAGCGGCAGAAGCCCGTCGGATCCACCGCATGCGATCCAAGTCGCCTCCTCCAGCCCACTAACTGATCGGGCTGCCGCAAAGGCGCTGCCGTCCTGGACGAATACAAATGATGGCTTGAGCAGCCGAGCGATGTCCGTCAAGCGGGACAGCCCGCCCGGCATCAATGTATAGTTGGGCGAAATGGGAGCGACGGCCATCCCGATCGACATGGCCGCGAACATGACGATTGCATGCTCGATCGAATTCCCGGAGAGAATTGCAATCCTGTCGCCCGGCTGAGCTCCGCGATCGATCAACCCCTGACCTACGGACTGAGTCCGTAGCCACATCTGCCGATACGATATCTTTTGCCACCCGGCAGCTTCGCGTTGCGCCAGAAAGACGCGATCGGGCTCCTGCATCGCCCATACGGGTAGAAAGTCGGTGACCGACCAGCTCGGCTCGACGAAGTTGATCGGCGACCTCAGGATGAGGCTTCCATCGGGATGCGCTTCGATACTGACCTCGCGTGGAGCGAAGTTGACGTCAGACGTGGCGCGCGCGGCAACATTCGTCGTCATGGATTTCCTCCGCTCCCATTCACGAGCGACTTGAACACTCTGCAATTTGCTCGCCTTCCGTTCGGCCGGTCTATCCGATTGAAATAGACGAGCTTTGTACCGACCGTACGGCCCACCGCATCCCCTGGCCGCCGGGCTGACACGCGCTAAGCGGCCATCCGGAGAATCTTAACGATGTCTTCGGGGCCTTTGATCGGACGCGGGTTTGCGCGCGTGAAAACCGAAAGCATCGCGTTCCGTCCGATCAGATCGAATTTGTCCTCGGTCACGCCAACTTCAGACAATCGACGCGGGAGCTCCAACTGTCGTATAAATTCGGCGAAGGTCTCGCTTGCTTTCGCCCCCGGCACTCCCCAAGCTTCGGCGAGCTTGTCTTGTGCTCCAGCCGTATCCGGGCGATTGAACTCCAGCACGCTGGGCATCATAACCGCGGTGCAAAAGTAATGCGGCACATCGCATGTACCGCCAAGCACGTGTCCGATAGCATGGCTCGCCCCCATCGGAACCCGACACTGCAGCCCGAAGGCGGACAGCCACGACCCGAGTTGGCAGGATTGCCGGGCCTCAAGATCGTCCGGATTCATTTTTGTCGCGAGCAGCCCGTCATAGAGATAGCGCAGTCCTCGCAGGCAAACGCTTTCGACGAGGGGATCGCCTCTCGGCGAGCAGACGGCTTCGATCCCGTGGTCCATCGCGCGCGTTCCGGAGCCGAGCCACAAGTTTTGGGGCGTGTGAACCGTAATCGCGGGATCGAGGATGATCGAACGAGGCATCATCAAGGGATGGTGAAAGATCTGCTTCAGTTTCCGCCGTGTATCGGTAACGAGGCTACCGGCGTTGTATTCGCCGCCGGACAATGTACTCGGGATGGCGATCATCCTGACGCGCGGGGCTCGAAACGGACCAGGGCGCGGGCCCTCCGGGGTCGAGACTACTTCAAACCCGTCGAGGCCGCCCTCATCGGTGATCTTGTGCTCAATGCACATCAGAACGATTTTTGCCGCGTCGACGACAGAACCACCGCCGACGGCCACGATCAGGTCGGCGCCCGCCCCGACCGCCCTTGCGGCTGCAGCTACGGCAGACGTACGGGTGGTGTGCTGCGGGACCCCATCAAACGTCCCCGCATACCTAGAACCTAATGCTTTGCGGATCTTTTCGATCTCGTCGGTTTTCGTATTCAACGTATGGCTGGCAATCAGAAACACCCTGTGCGCGTTGAGCCGCTCCGCCTCCTCGGCCAGCGCTTGCCCGGCAGGCTTTCCGAAGATCACCTGATCCATCGGGGGATATTGATGAAGTCCAACCTTGATCATGGGCTCTCTCCTAAAAAGAGGTTGTCGTCGCACCAACCGGGAGTTGGCTGTTTCCTCCCGATCAGTCAGGCGGGCTGCCCGATGACGTTCAGATGTGGAGCGCGGCGCCAACACCGCGAACGACGACGGACCGCTCGCCCTGGATCTACCAGGGTTCGCGGTACGGTCGCACTTCCGAGAGGAAAGACCACGCCGAGCGGTCCTGATGCGCGATGTGGTAGATTTCCTCGGCGATCGCCGCGGGTTTGATGAAGAACTCGTCGGGCGCGTCCTTCATTCGCTCCCGCTGCCATGGCACGTCAATGACCGCATCGATGACCAGATAAGCCACGTGAATCCCTTGCGGGCCGAGGTCGCGCGCGATCGACTCGGCGAGGATACGCTGGGCTGCCTTCGTCGGCGCAAAACCCGCGAAGTTCGCCTTTCCTCGCAGAGCCGACGTGTTGCCCGTTACGAGGAGCGCTCCGCCGCCAGCCGCTATCATTGGGGGCGCGACGTGCCGCGCGAGATGGAGCAGTGCCATCACGTTCGTCTCGAAATTGGCTCGGAGAACCTCGGGACCTACCTCCTGAAACTTTCCGAACGCCCCGCCAACCGCGTTATGGACAACGACCTTCGGCGGGCCGGACCGCCGGTCGATCTCGTCGAGCACCCGCGCGAGCGCTGCCGAGTCCGAGACGTCACACGCCATCGGAATACTCGACGGAATCTCCGCCGATAGCGCGTCCAGGCGCGCCTTGTCGCGCGCGAGCATCGCGACGCGATACCCTCCGGCCGCGAACCGCCTGACGATAGCAGAGCCGGTACCAGGTCCGACTCCGGTGACAATTGCCAGCGGCTGCGCATCAATCTTGCTCATGCTGCCCTCAGTTCTTCGCGAATGAATTCAAGGCGGTCATTGTCGAAAAACATTTCGTCGTTCACGATGAAAGTCGGCGCGCCGAAGATGCCACGCGCTCCCGCTGCTTCATTTCTCTGCGTCAACCGATCATCCAATTCGCTGCTATCGACACTGGAAGCAACTTGGGGGTCACGTATTCCGGAAGCTTCAAGGATCCGCACCAGATCCCCGGCTGTGCTCAGCGGCAAGCCATGTCGCCAGAACGCCGGAAAGATCGCCGCAACGACCTCCTTGGCGAGACCGCAATCTTCCGCCGCGCGCAGCGGCCTGCGGCCGTCGATCGATTTTATGTCCTTATGCCGGCTCAGCGGTACGCCGTATCTCTTCGCCCAGCGCTGTAGATCTGCGCCGGCGTATTTGCCTTTGGCCGGACAGGTCAAGGTCGTCGGCGTGTTACCGCCCTGCTTCATGGCTGCGACGATATCTACAGGATGGTAGCTCAGCTCAGCATCCAGCGTGCCGAGCTGAGAGTGGGCGAGATAGGAATAAGGACTGCGAAAGTCGAAATAGAAGTCGATGCTGGTCATTGCGCTCGTCATCCAACTCCCCGGCAGAAGCAGCGGAGCCTGCCAAGACGGAATGTTAAGACGCCTTGAGTCTGGGCCAGACGAATTCGACCGCCCCGGTCGCCTTGAGCTTGCCGCCCCCTGATGCGCGGACAACCTCCAAATTCCAAAAATTGGGGTCGAGCGCCCATTTTCCCTCCTGAAACAGTGGCTTCGGCGCAGACGACAGCCATCAGTCTCTTCTTGTGATTGACCCGACTTTAGCTGCCACAGAACGCTCGTCAATTCCTTTTTAGAATTGATATTCGATCCAATCGAGCGCCCGGTCGTTCTAATCCCTCCAAGCGATGGTCGACTGTCCGATCGACCGGCATCCTTCGTGGACTCTGCGGAAAATAATAGCTACCGCGCCTTAGCGCGAGGCCGGCCAAGCAGGCTTCAAGGCAATTTCGCTCTTTTCTGGCCCGACCATTAAGTTCTAAATTCGAACTGATGCGACGGACAGATGGAGAGACCAACATGAGCGTTGCGCAGTTCATTCGCAGTGAGGTGGAGTCCAACGAGATCGTCCTGTTCATGAAAGGTACGCCCTCGTCGCCGGCCTGCGGGTTCTCGGCGCAGGTAGTTCGCATCCTCGATCATCTGGGAGTTTCGTTCAAATCGCACAACATCTACGAGTCGGAGGAGTTGCGGCAGGGTATCAAGGACTACTCGGACTGGCCGACCATTCCACGGCTGTATGTACGGGGCGAATTCGTAGGTGGCTGCGATATCGTGACGGAGATGTTCCGGTCTGGAGAGCTGCAGGCCATTCTCTCGGAGCCGCAGGAAGCGGCGCGATCATGAACCACGGCTGGGCTCTCTGTCGATGGCCTACCCCGTCATCAGAGGGCGCCGATGTCGCGAAAACACATGAGCGTCCGCGCAATGTTTGGTCATTTGCCGTGTGATGTGCAGGGCCAAGCGCTATCGAGGATGGAGCAGCGCCTGGTGGCAGTCTCAGCATTCTTTCGTTGCATCAATCGCAGGTCGCTTCCCAGTCGGAATGACACTCGACGCATCTGAGGAGACGAAAATTGACCATTGAGGATCATCCGACGGTAAAGGCCTTTCGGTCGCGCAGCCTGGCCCGGACCGACGCGGCGCCGCTGTCGGCGGAGCTCGTCAAGAGGATCGCGATGAGCTGTGGAGCGGACGATGTCGGGCTGGTCGAGATTGGCCGTCCGGCAATCAGTCCCCAAGTCGACTACATCCGAAAGGTCTATGGCCGCACGAAGTCCTTGATGGCGATCGCATGTCATATGAATCGCGAGCCGGTACGCTCTCCCACTCGCTCGGTGGCTAATGAGGAATTTCATGGAACCTATGACCATGTGAACGAGACTTCGCGCGCAATTGTCCGCGCCCTGGCGGAGCACGGCATCGCGGCCTGCAATTCGGTTGCCGCATTTCCCATGGAGATGGACCAGGCACGCATCATGATGGTGCAGCACAAGCCGGTCGCCGTCGAGGCCGGGCTGGGTCGCATGGGGATTCATCGCAACATCATCCACCCGAAATTTGGCAGCTTCATCCTGCTTGGAACGATCTTGCTGGCGGACGAGATCGATGCCTATGACCAGCCGATCGACTATAATCCTTGCTTGGAATGCCGACTATGTGTCGGAGCTTGCCCCGTCGGCGCGATAAAGCACGATGGGTACTTCGATTTTCAGACCTGCTTCACGCACAACTACCACGATTTTCTCGGAAACTTTACCAAATGGGTCGAAGAGGTTGCGGACTCGCGTGATGCGAAGGACTACAGGTCCCGCGTGAGCCCTTCCGAGACTCAGAGCATTTGGCAATCTCTCTCATTCAAGCCCGGGTACAAGGCTGCATATTGCGTATCGGTCTGCCCGGCTGGCGAGGATGTAATCGGACCATATCTTGATGACCGGGTGTCCTATGTGAATGATGTGGTCAAACCTCTGCTCGAGAAAGAAGAGACGCTGTTCGTGATTCCTGGATCGGACGCCGAGGAGAGTGCGCCACGACGGTTCCCGAATAAGACGATCCGGCATGTGCGCGCAGGACGTCCGATCGGAAGCGTTCAGGCGTACCTCTTTACACTGAGGCTCGGCTTCCAGCGTGGAAAGGCAAAGAAGCTCGATCTGGTCACTCATTGGACCTTTACGGGAAAAACTCCGTTCCAAGGGACAGTGCGCATCAACGACAAGATTCTGGATGTAACGCCCGGAACCCATGCCGGCGACGCCCGGCTTTCGATCACGGCCGATAGCGAGGCATGGCTCCGAGTGCTTAGCCGCGATCTCGAGCTTGCGGAGGCGATCGAGTCGCGGCTCATCGTTCCAAGCGATGCAGATCTGTTCGCCGCCTATATGCGCTGCTTTCCATTCTAGGGCTTTCAGGTCCGGAGTTTTGAGCGAGGCAAAGCCGCTATGCCTGCAAGACACGGGTCGGGTTCAGATCCTTCACTTCGCGGTGCTGCAGATGGTTTGGCGTCCCCCTCTCGAAGCGCCACGCCTCCTTTTCAATGACCTTCCTGAATGTGGTGGCCGGCCGGCCGAGCAGCTTCTCGACGTCCTGCGTTACCTCGGCAATATACCGATCACCGCCATTTTGCATGCACAGGTTTTCCAGATGCAACGCAGGATGCTCAGCGATATGAGGCATGAGCTTACGCATACGTTGCCGAAACTCTTCCATCGTCGTCGGCAGGTATTCGATCTTTCGACCGAGCGCCGCCGAGTAATCCTCGGCAAACCCGTACATGTCCTTTCGTTCCGGCCCCGTCAACTCGTAGGACTTCCCAGCGTGGCCGGCTGGGTCAGCTAACACCTCAATACAGACATCAGCGACGTCGGCCGTTGCCACCGGCGCGGTCTTTCCCAGGCCGAATGGCAGACGGATCGTGCCGTCCTCCTTGATGGTCATAGCCGGCACCCACAGTGTGATTGGGTTCTCGACGAACATCGCCGCCTGGATATGAACGATCGGCAGGCCTGACCAATCGAGGGCTCGCTCGCCCGCCCAATGCGCCCTTTGCTGGGGCGACCACTGGACGTCCACGCCCAGCACGGCGATGCGCTCCGCGTCCGGCGCCGACATGGTCTCGAGCGTCATGTGACATTGCTCATAGTCCGACATGTTGACGAATATCTCGGTGCCTCCTTCCTTCTTGGCCGCTGCGGCCATTAAGATGGTGGCATCGGCGTAGGACGGGTTCAGGCTCATGCTGAAATAGATGCGCCGCACACCCTTGACGGCCTGCGTGACGTCACGCGGATTTAGGAGATCGCCCACGAACACCTCGGCTCCCATGTCGCGCAAACTCTGCGCCCGCTCGTCATTTTTCCGCACGAACGCACGGACGGGAAGGCCGCGGTGCAGCAGGCCGCGAACAATGGTTCGGCCAACCGAGCCGGTTTGTCCACCGGCGCTCGTCACCAGAATTGGCGCCTTGCTCTTCATACTCGTGTCCTCCCTGATCTCGATCGTTTACTTGGTCTGATTATCTGAAAGCCGGACGAGACAAGCTCAGCGCTCTTGTTGAGGTACGAGCGCGAGCGCATTTGCTGCATGAATGCCAGCCGCAAGTATCGCATCCGACATCGACGAGTCTTCGGCGGCACGAGCAAGCTGGAGAGAGCCGACGAGTACAGCGAAAATTCCGATTGCGGCCTCTTGCGCGGCGCGGCTGGACGTTTTCCGCGGCAATCGCCTCTTTAGCTGCTCGAATATTTCGCGCAATCTAGCTGTGTAGGCCTTTCGGACGGATCGAGGTTGGCGACCGATCTCTGGAAGCAGTGCAGCCGAGGCGCATCCAACGTCCGGCCGATCGCGATGCTCCGCAGACAGGTAAGACCGGATCAGCGTGCTCAGTTCCCCGGGGACAACGTCGGCTTCGCTCAGTCGCCGCAACTGCTCGTCCAGCGCCCGCTCAAGCCCTTCCCGAACGAGATCGCTTTTCGAGCCGAAGTGAGAATAGAAGCCGCCATTCGTAAGGCCCGCCTCGGACATAATTCCCGTCATTCCAGTCGCCGCAATGCCTTGGCGCCGGAATTTCCTTGCGGCGACCTTCAGTATCCGCTCGTGCGAACTATCCTTGTGCCCCTTGGCATACCGCATGCAGGCCCTCCGAACGAACAGCCTATTGTATGATGTAAATCATGTGATATGTATACCTTAATCTAACCTAGGGTTCAACTGCGTCAACGGAGAGCTTCTGTGCGACAGGACGGAAAAGTGGCGATTGTGACCGGGGCTTCGACGGGAATCGGGCTGTCCTCCGCAAGAGCATTGCGCGAGGCGGGATTCCGGGTGTTCGGGACCAGCCGACGAGCTGCCGCGAGCGATCCTGAGATGCTAAGCTGCGATGTGACGGACGACGCCTCGGTGAAAGCGGCCGTCGACAAGGTACTGGCTGCGACCGGCAGGATCGATGTTCTGGTGAACAACGCAGGCTTCGGCTTGCTGGGCGGGGCCGAAGAATCCTCGGCCGATCAGGCCAAGGCCTTGTTCGACGTGAACGTCTTCGGAGTGATGCGCATGACAAATGCGGTCCTCCCGACCATGCGAGATCGAAAAGCCGGACGGATCATCAACATTAGTTCGGTCTTGGGATTGATACCTGCGCCGTTTTCCGCCCTCTATTCTTCTACGAAGCATGCCATCGAGGGTTACTCCGAATCTCTCGACCACGAAGTGCGGATCTTTGGCGTTCGCGTTTGCCTGCTTGAGCCGGCCTATACCCGCACCTCGTTTGAGCAGAACATGGTGCTTCCGGACCGGAACCTGAAGGAATATGTGTCGGCGCGAACCCGAGCCAGCGCGCTGCTACGCGATGTGATGAATACAGCCGAGAGTCCCGAGGTTGTTGCCGAGAAGGTGATTTTGGCCGCGACAACGCCATCACCTCGTCGGCGATACACCTGCGGAAAGGTTGCGCGCCAGGTGAGCATCCTTCGTCGTTTTGTGCCTGAAGGAATGTTCGACAAAAGCCTTCGCAAGCAGATGGGGCTGCCGGGGTGATCCCGTCGAAACAGTCGATCGCGAGCGATTTCCACGATCGCCGCGACAGGATGTTTGAACCTCCCGATCAACAACTTCGCGCGAACGCCTTGCAACCGCATTCCGGAGGCTAAATGCCGTCGCTGTTTGACCCCGTAACTATTGGCGATCTGCATCTGCCGAACCGGGTCATCATGGCCCCGCTGACCAGGCTACGCGCAGGCCAGAGCCGGATCCCCAATGCGATCATGGCGGAGTATTACGCGCAGAGGGCTTCGGCGGGTCTGATCATCACAGAAGGTGTTCCTGTTTCGCCTCAGGCAGTGGGCTATGCCGGCGTTCCCGGCATTTGGTCGGCAGACCACGTCGAGGGCTGGAAAGCCGTTACACGCGCGGTGAAGGCACGTGGGGGGCGGATTTTCATGCAGATCTGGCACGTCGGCCGGATCTCCGATCCAATATTCCTGGATGGTCAGGCGCCGGTCGGCCCCAGCCCGATCGCCGCGAAAGGCAACGTCAGCCTTGTCCGTCCGGAACGGGCTTTCAGCGTGCCGCGCCCGCTTACGACAGAAGAAGTCTTGGAGGTTGTCGAAGCATTTCGCAATGCTGCCAAGTTTGCCCAGATAGCTGGCTTCGATGGCGTGGAGCTACACGGCGCGAATGGGTATTTGCTGGACCAATTCCTCCAAGATAGCTCCAACCAAAGGACGGATCGGTACGGAGGCTCAATCGAAAGCCGCGCCAGGCTCTTGCTCGAGGCCACAGATGCTGCAGTGTCGGTATGGGGACCCGACCGGGTGGGAATGCATCTTGCGCCTCGGGCTGACGTGCATTCCATGGGCGACTCCGACCGTGCCTCGACGTTCGGATACGTGGCAGCTGAACTCGG
Source organism: Bradyrhizobium sp. SZCCHNRI2009 (assembly GCF_032485115.1). Classification (NCBI taxonomy): domain Bacteria; kingdom Pseudomonadati; phylum Pseudomonadota; class Alphaproteobacteria; order Hyphomicrobiales; family Nitrobacteraceae; genus Bradyrhizobium; species Bradyrhizobium sp. SZCCHNRI2009. Next base: position 251,452 of record NZ_JAUEUH010000006.1, on the reverse strand, counting down.
ACGGCGCGGCATCGCCTTCATCTGCGCTCGCGAGCGCTTGGGACCCGACAGCTTGGGACCGTCTCTCAAGGCCGCCTTCGGCGGAAAGTATATTGCAAATGAAGGTTTCACTGCGGAAACCGCCCAGGCGGTTCTCGATGCGGGTTGGGCCGATGCGGTTGCCTTCGGAAAGGCATTCATTGCCAATCCGGATCTGCCTAAGCGCTTGGCGCTCGGCGCGCCGCTCAATCAGCCCCGCCCCGAAACTTTCTACGGTCCGGATGCCCACGGTTATACCGACTATCCTACACTACCGAAATCTCCGGAGAACGTGGGGCGCGAAGATCCGGCGAAAACATAGGAGCGGGCCTCACCGAGCACCTCGGTGTGGAACAGAGGCGCCATCACGATCATTTTTTTTGAACTAAGCTCCTGGCCGCGCGGTCGGACCGTCGAGCACCAAGTTCACCAATGATCTCTCGACCGGCCCCAAGAATATGGTCAGAAGCCGCTTTGCTGTTGACAGCACGGGCGAGCAGAATTGAACCTACCATGGTCGAGATGATGCCTGTGGCGATCTGGCGTGCCTCTTGAGAAGAAGCGCCGGAATTTAGCTCAGCTAGGACGTCGACCATTTGATCCAGCTTACGCTCAAAGCTCCGGCGTGCCCGCGCTTCTGATCGCCCGATGTCGGCGGCGAGCGCCGGAAGCGCGCAACCGTGCGTGGGATCGTCACGGTGGCGAGGACTGAGGTAATCGGCAACGATCGCATCAACGCACGTCGGGACAGCGCTCCCATTCGTCAGCCGCTTCCAGCGCTCGATAGTCTGATCCATTGCAAAGCCGGTTGCTTCAGCAACGAGAGCCGCACGGGACGCGAAATAGTTATAGAAGCCGCCATGTGTCAGACCGACGAGCTGCATAAAATCGACAACGCTGAGCGCTTCGGCACCTTTCTTGCGCAGACCGTAGGAGGCATTCTCGACGATCCGGTCGCGGGTCTGACGCTTATGATCTTTCACGTAACGCATCGTGCTTCATCCGATTTGCAGAAGATCTGCTGGGCGGCTCATCAGACACCAAACGCCCCATGGCCGGCCGCTCCGATTCCAGCCGACATCTAAGCATCGGCGCCGGCGTTTCAGTCCTGGATTTTGCGCCATGCCTCCCCGCAACATTTCATTGCAAGATGAGCCAAATTATATGATTATTGTCATACAAACAACACCGCTTGTCGGGGAGATTTCACCATGTCCGCAGTCACCGATCCCGTTGTCATTCTTTCGGCCGTACGCACGCCTTTGGGACGTTTCATGGGTGAGTTGTCGCCGCTCTCGGCACATAAGCTCGGCTCTCACGCGATCGCGGCAGCGCTGGAGCGTGCCAAGCTCGCGCCGGAGCGGATCGACGAGGTCTTCATGGGTAACGTGCTGCCGGCCGGCCAGGGGCAGGCGCCGGCCCGCCAGGCTGCGCGCGGCGCCAGACTGCCTGATGCGACCGGGGCCACCACGATCAACAAGGTTTGCGGCTCCGGCATGAAGGCGACCATGCTCGGCCACGACATCATCAATGCGGGCTCTGCCGCCATCGTGCTGTCCGGTGGCATGGAGAGCATGAGCAACGCGCCATATCTGCTGGCAAAGGCGCGCGCCGGCTATCGGGCCGGCCACGACCGGATCATCGACCACATGTTGATGGACGGCCTGGAAGATGCCTATGAGACCGGCCGTTCGATGGGTGACTTCGGCGAGGCCACGGCCGAAGCCTATCAGTTCACCCGCAAGGACCAAGACGCCTATGCGATGGAGACGCTGATCCGAGCACGCAAGGCCGTGGAAAGCGGCGCGTTCAAGGCCGAAATCGCACCGATCACTCTGGCCGAAAAAGCAGGGCCGCGCGTCATCGCCAATGACGAGCATCCGCTGAAGGTAGACCCTGCCAAGATCCCAGGCTTGAAGGCGGCGTTCCGCGCCAACGGCACCATCACGCCTGCCGCCTCCTCGGCGAACGCGGACGGAGCCGCCGCCCTGATCCTGGCGAAGCGCTCGCTCGTCGATCGCGAGGGACTGCCGGCGCTGGCGGAAATCAGGGGCCACGCCACCCATAGCCAAGAACCGCAATGGTTCACCACCGCGCCGATCCCGGCGATCCGCAAGCTCCTGGACAAGGTCGGCTGGAGCGTCGGCGACGTCGACCTGTTTGAAATCAACGAAGCCTTTGCGGTGGTGGCGATGGCCGCGCAGAAGGACCTCGGCATTCCCCGCGAAAAGCTCAACGTCCATGGTGGCGCCTGCGCGCTCGGCCACCCGATCGGCGCCACCGGCGCGCGATTGATCGTGACGCTGCTGCATGCGCTGGAAGCGCAGAACCTCAAACGCGGCGTCGCCGCACTCTGCATCGGCGGCGGTGAAGCCACTGCAATCGCCGTCCAGCGCATCGTTCGCTAGTCGAGGCCAGCTCGCAAAAAGAACTTGGCAAGCGGCCCACATGGTGTCGCTTGCCGATTTTCTATCGGGAAGCTCACCCCCGGTCCACCTTCTGCAATCCGAATCATCGCTGGTCGAACTTGGCGAGCCGCCACCGAACAAGGTCGTCAGCCCCTGGTCCGGCCAACGGCCGGACATCCCTCATGCGCACCAATTCTCCCGACTTGTCATCGACAAGAGCGAGCTTAACCGGACGTCCGCTGTTCTTGTTGATGAATTTGAGCGGCGGACCCGCATCCCCCGTAATCGCCCACTTGTCCCCGACCTGGGCAAGCGCCTGGATCACCAGGATAATGTCCCTGCCCTTTCGGGTCAGAAGGTATTCGTAGCGTTCAGGGCCGGTCTGATACCGACGCCGCTCGAGCAGTTCATTTTCTTCGAGATGCTTGAGCCGATCGGACAGGGTGGCATGTGTGACGCCGGTCGACTTCCTCAACTCGTCATATCTGCTCAATCCCAGTGACAGATCGCGCAGGATGAGCATGGCCCAGCGGTCACCGACAGCGTTCAATACGCCGGCGATCGAGCACGCCATTCCTTCAAAGCCCTTCGAGCGCATCATCCCTCCTAACAACACTTCTCAGCAGAATAATCATGCTCGGGACGCCATCCAAGCGCCAAGCCGCGAACATCGACAAGAAATGTCTTGCATTTTTGTCACTCTTATTATTAGAGTGACTATTGGATAACAAAAACCGCGCGCCGATCCCAGGAGGATAAATGCCCGACCCTCACAGCCGGCACTTGGTGACATTCGAGATAAACGGATCGCGCAAGACGGTTTTCGTTGAAGCGCGAAAGTTGCTGGTCCATCTGATCCGGGAGGATCTTGGCCTCACCGGCACCCATGTCGGCTGCGACACCTCCCAATGCGGTGCCTGCACCGTCGAAATCGATGGACTGGCGGTCAAATCCTGCACGGTACTGGCCGTGACGGCGGACGGCGCGTCGATCACCACGGTCGAGGGATTGACCGATCCCGGTGGCGAACTCAGCGCTGTTCAGGCCGCCTTTCACGAACATCACGCGCTGCAATGCGGCTTCTGTACGCCGGGCATGGTGATGAGCGTACGGCAGCTCCTGAGGGATCATCCCAATCCCGGCGAGCACGACATCCGCCATGGACTTGCCGGCAATATCTGCCGCTGCACCGGCTATCACAACATTGTCCGCGCCGTTGAAAGCCTCGCAGCGAAGGAGCAGCAGCCTTGAACGACACGCCTGCGATCCGCCATATCGGTCGGCCCTTAAAGCGGCGCGAAGATTTCAAGCTGCTCGCTGGCAAGGGCCGCTACGTCGATGACGTCAGGCTGCCGGGCATGCTGCACATGGCGGTACTGCGATCGCCGCACGCCCACGCCGAGATTAGAAGCGTCGATCTCTCTGCAGCAAAAGCCGCACCAGGGGTTCGCTTGGTCCTTTCCGGGATGGCGCTCGCCGGCAAGATTGGCCCGATTGTTCCGAACTGGGTTCTTCCGGGCAGCAAGGTGCCGTTCCGCCCTGTAGTCGCGACCGACCGCGTCCGCTTTGTCGGCGAATGCGTAGCGCTGGTAGTGGCGGAAACGTTGGCCGAAGCCTACGACGCCGTCGGGCTGATCGACGTCGGTTACGAAGTGCTGCCTGCCGTGATCGACGAAGAGACCGCAATCCGGCAGGACGTGCCGCAACTTCATGACAACGTTCCCGGCAACATCACTACGATCTACAAGGTGCGTGGCGGCGACTACCAGAAGGCCGCCCACGAGGCCGATCAGGTCATCGGACTGCGCGTCGTCAACAACCGCCTGATCCCGACCTGCATGGAAACGCGCGCGATCGTTGCCACGCCGGAGCCAGACGGGACGCTGACGGTCTATATTGGCAGCCAAGTTCCGCACATGCACCGGCGCTGGATCGCCGAGACGGTTCGTATTCCCGAGCATCAGTTGCGGGTGATCGCGCCTGATATCGGAGGTGGGTTTGGCGCCAAAATGCACCTCTACCCTGAAGACTTGCTCTGCCCCTATCTCGCACGCGAGCTCGGCGTGCCAGTCAAATGGTGGGAAAGCCGCTCCGAAAGCCATCAATCGACCAGCCACGGTCGCGCGCACACGGAGAATATCGAGATCGCGTTCAAAAACGACGGCAATATCCTGGGCCTGAAAGTCGAAACCCTTGGTAATGTCGGCGCCTATCTGTCGAACATGGCGAGCGGCGGTCCCACCGTGAACACCGTCAACTTCGGTACCGGAACCTATAAGATCGATAACTACGAGGCGATATCCCGAGTCGTTGTCACCAATACGGTGCCGGTGGATGCCTATCGCGGCTATGGACGGCCAGAGGGCGCCTATATCGCCGAGCGGGCGATCGATGCGGTCGCGCGTCACCTTCATCTCGACCAAGTCGAGGTGCGGCGGAAGAATTTCGTTCAAGCAGCGGAATTTCCGTATCGACCGTATGGCAGCACGGGCGTGATGTACGACAGCGGTAATTATCAGGGACTGCTCGACAAGGCGCTTGCCGCCTTCGACTACGAAGGGCGCCGAAAGGAATGTGATGCCTTGCGTGCCAACGGTGTCTATCGCGGCGTCGGCATCGCCGCCTATACGCATATGTGTGGCATGGCGCCGTCGCGGCGGCTGGCGCTCAGCGGATTTGATCGCGGCGGCTGGGAAAGTGCGCGGGTCAGCATCGATTCCAGCGGCCGGGCGACGATCTATTCAGGCTCGATGAACCAGGGTCAGGGCCATATCACGTCGCTGTCGCAGATTGCCGCGGACGTGCTGCAGATTCCCGTTGAGGACATCGACATCGTGCAGGGGGACACGCGGCAAGTGCAGGCCGGCCACGGCACGTTCAATTCCCGCTCGATGGCGGTCGGCGGATCCAGTGTGCATGTATGCTCGCAGCGCGTCGTGGCCAAAGCAAAGAAGATCGCGGCGAGCATGCTGGAAGTGGATGAGAAGGACGTTTCCTATTCCGCCGGTGCGTTCAGCGTGCCTGGCACGGATATCGCGCCGTTAACGTTCTCGAAGGTGGCCCGCATGGCTTATGTCGGCCACAAGCTGCCGGATGGCGTTACACCGGGCCTGGACGAAACGGAGTTTTACGACCCAACCGGTATGGGCTCGCCGTCAGGCGTCCACCTCACCTACGTCGAGGTCGATCCTGAGACTGGCATCGTCGACATTCTCGACTATGTCGCGGTTGACGACGTCGGCACCCTGATCAATCCACGTCTCGCGGCGGGCCAGATTCATGGTGGCGTCGTGCAGGGCATCGCGCAGGCGCTCTATGAAGAGGTCAGCTACGATCCAGACAATGGACAACTCCTGACCGGCTCGCTGCTCGACTATGCCGTTCCGCGCGCCGAGCACGTGCCGAACATCCGCTCGCAGTTCCAGGAGACGCCCTCGCCGACCAATCCGATTGGCGTCAAGGGCATCGGCGAGAGTGGCTCGATCGCGGCGCCCCCCTGCATGGTCCACGCCGTACTCGATGCGTTGTCACCGTTCGGTATCAAACATCTCGATATGCCGCTGACGCCGCCGCGAATCTGGAAGGCGGTACAAGAGGCGAGCTCGGGAGAACTCCAATGATCCCGGCAGCCTTCAACTATGTCCGCGCGGCTTCGCTCGCCCAGGCCATCGATCTGCTACGGGAAGATCCCGACGGAACGAAGCTCCTGGCCGGTGGCCATACCTTGCTTCCGGCCCTGAAGCTGCGGCTGGCGTCGCCCGAACTTCTGATCGATATCGGAGGCATCACCGAGCTCAAGGGCATCGAGATCGGCAAAGCCGGAGTCAGGATCGGCGCGCTGACGCGGCATGCCGACCTGCTTGCATCAGAGACGCTGTTCGAGGAATTGCCCATCTTTCGCCAGGCGGCGAGTCTGATAGCCGATCCCCAGGTGCGTAACCGTGGCACGATCGGCGGCTCGCTTGCGAATGCCGATCCGGCAGCTGACTGGCCGGCGGTCGTCGTCGCGCTGAAGGCAGAGATCGAGATCGCTGGCGCGAACGGCCACAGACGGGTCGCGGCGCAGGATTTCTTTGTCGATATCTTTTCTACTGTGCTGGAACCGGACGAGGTTCTCACCAGCATTCATATCCCGCGGCCGACAGCCGGCATGCGCTTCATATACCGAAAGATCCGGCATCCCGCGAGCGGCTTTGCTGTCGTGGGCATTGCGGTCGGCGTGCGCATGCGAGACGGCGTGGTGGCCGAGGTCTCCCTCGGCGTGACAGGCGCGGCGAACCACGCTTTCGCCGGCCAGGCCGCTGCCGATTTCCTGACCGGAAAGACATTGTCGCGGGAGAATATCGACCAGGCGGCCACATTGCTGAGCGAGACCACCGAATGCCTCTCGGATCGCTACGCTTCGGCGGAGTATCGGGCGAATCTGATCCGGACCGAGACCAGACGCGCGCTACTTGCGCTTTCCTCGTGAGACGGAATCCGTGATGCGCCGAGTCGTCGTTACGGGATTGGGATTGGTATCGCCGGTGGGTTGCGGCAGCGAGCTGGCGTGGTCACGGCTGCTCGCGGCCCGTTCGGGGCTTGCCGCCCTTCCCGAGTGGGCGGCGGCCCTGCCGGCGCGGGTCGCAGGAATGGTGCCGACAAGGGCCAAAGATCAAGAGGGCGGATTCGATCCGGATCTGACCGTCGCGCCTAAGGATCAGCGAAGGATGGATCGCTTCATCCTGTTCGCGCTTGCCGCCGCGGCCGAGGCCATTGCCCAGGCGGAATGGACTCCGTCCGACGCGCATTCGCTTGAGCGCACGGCGACAGTGATCGCTTCCGGCATCGGAGGCTTTCCGGCGATCGTGGAAGCGGTCCGCACCACAGACCAGCGCGGGGTCCGGCGTCTCTCGCCTTTCACCGTGCCGTCCTTTCTCGCAAATCTCGCGGCTGGCCACATCTCGATCCGCTACGGCTTCAAGGGTCCCATCGGCGCGCCGGTCACCGCCTGCGCCGCGAGCGTGCAGGCAATCGGCGATGCCGCACGCCTGATCCGATCTGGAGAAGCCGACGCCGCGGTTTGCGGCGGTTCGGAAGCCTGCATCGATCTCGTGAGCCTGGGCGGGTTCGCCGCTGCGCGTGCGCTTTCGACCGGCTTCAATGAAACGCCCGCCCGCGCTTCCCGTCCCTTCGACCGTGATCGCGACGGCTTTGTCATGGGCGAAGGCGCGGGCGTCCTGGTCATAGAAGAGCTGGAGCATGCGATCCGCCGCGGCGCAAAGCCGATTGCGGAAATCGTCGGCTACGGAACGACGGCAGATGCGTACCACATCACGTCAGGGCCCGAGGACGGCGACGGTGCGCGCCGCGCCATGGAAGGCGCATTGCGGCAGGCCGGCCTCAAACCCGGTGACGTCCAGCACCTCAACGCGCATTCCACGTCAACGCCAGTTGGCGATGTTTCCGAACTGGAGGCGATCAAGGCGGTCTTCGGCCGCGAGGGGCAGATTGCCGTGAGTGCCACCAAATCCGCAACTGGCCATCTGCTCGGAGCGGCCGGCGGAGCGGAAGCAATCTTCACGATTCTGGCGCTGCGCGATCAAGTCGCGCCACCTACTCTCAATCTCGAAACTTGCGATGCCGCCGCGGCAGGTGTCGACCTTGTCGCCGGTCAGGCCCGGCCCATGACGATGGAGCATGCGATCTCCAACGGTTTCGGCTTTGGAGGCGTCAACGCGAGCATCATTTTTCGGCGCTGGCAGTAGAGCGGGGTTCAGCTCCGGTAAAAGCGGAGCGGGCCACGGCTGCTGCGTTCTCCCGGCCGCCTCAGCCGCATCTTGGCAAGCCGCTACTTCCGCTTTCGTCTTTGGGCGCTTGCCCTCACACCAGCCGAGGCTTCCGCAGAAGCCGTGCCACCAAATCGCTTGCGATTGAAGGGAACGGCGCCCGAGCCCGGCACCACTTCGACGTCCTCGAGCCGCAGGGGCTTGCCGCTGGACGTCCGCAGTACGGGAAATTCAATCGGGCGCCCAGCGACACGATCGCGGAAGACGACCTGCGGTCCCTCAGGCTCTGCGAGCCAATCATCGCCCCACTTCTTGAGAGCCAGGTAGGCCGGAAAGAAAGCGCGCCCCTTCTCGGTCAGCACGTACTCGTATCGTCCGGAATGTTCGGGCAGCGGCACGCGCGTCATCACACCAGCATCGACGAACTTCTTCAAGCGATTGCTCAAGATATTGGGAGCAATACCAATGTAGTGTTCGAACTCATCGAACCGCTTCACGCCATAATAGGCTTCACGGAGAATCAGGATGGACCAGCGGTCGCCGACCACCTCCATGGCACGAGCCATGGAGCATTCCTTATTGGCAAGACGGCTCTGCTTCGCACCGGACATCGTTTTCCTAGCTTCGAATTCAGCTCATACCATATTGAGCGGAATCCCAGTATGTCCAGTGCCAGCTAGGGGGTTGCAAACCTTCGCAGCCGAATGGTTCTCTCGGATCTCAGGCCGCACGGCCCGACTCGGCCGGCGGTTTGACGCCAATCTCGGGCTCCAGAGCGCGGGGATGCGTGACCAGCACACCCGCTTCGCTCAAGCGTCTCAGTTCCTCCTGGCTCACGCCCAGTTCGCTGAACACCTCGAAATTGTGCTCTCCCTGGAACGCAGGTGCTCCGATCGGCTTCAACTCCTCCGCCGAGAACCGCCACGGCCGACCCGGCAGTCGATATTCGCCGCCGCTGCGGTCCGGCACGTGCTGCACTGCGCCCCAATAATCGCTCCATTCCGACGCGCTTAGTTCCTTGATCGAGCGGATCTCGCCCATCGCGATCTTGGCTTCGTCGAATTGGGCATCGAGCGTCGCCATGTCGGGGAAGGTCAAGATCCACGACTGGATCATCTGGTGCAGCACACCGAAATTCAAGCGACGCGCGGCCGCGCTCGCAAAGCGCGGGTCGTCCATCAAATCCACGCGACGCATCGCGCGCAGCCAGGATGGGAAGGTCCGGCTGCCGACAATGCTCGTCGCAACCGTGAAATGCTCTCCATTAGGTCCGGTAAAGAATGAGCAGTCCGTCGCGCCGAGCACGGCGGGCTCGGCTCCAATATCATCGTCGGAAAGATCGACATGTGCACGTTCGTTGACCGCGAGCAGTGTCGCAGCCATCGCGACATCGATATATTGGCCCTGACCTGTCCTTTGGCGGCTATTCAGCGCGCCAAGAATCGCGATGGTGGCCTGCAGGCCGGCGTAGACGTCCGCGTGCGAGAGGCTGTCCGTGCGCGGTTCAGTCAACGCCTCTCCATAGTGACGAATGCTGTTTTCGGTGAAGCCGGCCTCGGCCTGCACGGTCGGCGCATAGGCCATCCGGCTGCGCCAGGGTCCGCCCTGGCCATAGCCGGTGATCGAGGCATATACCAATCGCGGATTGCGCTTGGACAGGGTTTCATAATCAAGGCCGAAGAAACCAAGCGTGCCCGCGCGGAAGTTTTCCACGACGACATCGGCGGTATCGCAGAGCTTCAGTGCGAGTTCATAAGCACCGGGAACATTGAGATTGATGCTGACGTTGCGTTTACCGGCGTTCTGCTGCGCGTAATAGCCCGACATCCCGTCGGTTGAGGGAAACGCGAAGCGTGAGACGTCCGGGCTTGGCGGCTCCACCTTGATGACCTCGGCACCGAGATCCTGCAAGGTTCGCGCGCATAAGGGGCCTGCCAACACACGGGAGAAGTCGACGACACGGATTCCGTTGAGAGGACCGCCCATGTCAGCGCCCCGCGAACTTGGCGAGACCCGGGCCGTTCTTGCGGAATGACGCAAGACCGGTTTTCAGATCTTCCGATGCCCAGATCGGCGCCTGCACTCTTGCCATCGCCTCGTCTGCCGCCACCACACCGTCGTTGACCGCAATATGCACTAGCTCCTTGGTCGCCGCGTGCGCTACCGTCGGCCCCTGCGCGAACTCCTCCGCGATAGACATCGTCGCCTTTTCCAAGGATTCCTCGGGCACGGTAAGATTAATCAGGCCCCACTTCTCCAATGTCGGCGCATCGTAGCGCCGTGCCAACATCGACATCTCTTTGGCTCGCTGTGCCCCGATCCGCTGAACTTGCCGCTGGATTCCGCCAAGTAGCGGATGCAACCCAAGCGTCGCCTCGACCGAGCCGATCTTTGCTGACGAAGCTGCGATGACATAGTCGCATGACAGCGCGAGCTCGAGCCCGCCGCCGAGGCAAACGCCATGAACGCTGGCGATCAACGGAATCGGCAATAATTCCATGAAGCGGAGGAACTCGACCCCGCTCAGCAGCCGATTTTCACCGCTCTGATCAGATGTGCCCTCCGCTACGCGCTTGTCAAAGATGTCCAGGTCGGCGCCGGCAGAAAAGTGGCGCAATCCGCTCCGGATCACGATGGCACGGCTACCCGCCTTTCGCGATGCTTCCACCTGCTCCACGATAGCGTTGATGAGCTTCGGGCCGAGCAGATTGTACGGCCGGTAAACCATCGTCAAAACGGAGATATTGCCACGCTCCTCGCGCGCAACCATCGCTTCCTCGGACAAAGTTGCCTCCTGTTTTCCGGCCCCTCACCTGCAGATGCACACTCCGGCTCTTGCAGGCACAATACATGTTGACTTGCGTTTTGCAAGTCGTCATCGATATCAACCAGTCCGGCGTTCCACGCGGTTCTTCAGGATGCCGATCTTCTCGACTTCGAGCTCAATGCCCTCTCCATGCTCGAGGTACCACCGAGTTCGAGGCCGCAGCCATTGCCAACCGTGTCAGACTCGATGAACTCGCCGGGCATCAACGTCTCATCCAGGGTGACGTGTGCAATGATTTCCTCGAATGAGAAAAGCACGCCTTCGCTGGTACCTTGAGAACGAAGTTCTCAGTTCACGCGAGCTTCCATCCTGAGTTTGTAGGAGTCGTCAATTTCGTCATGCGTGACGATCCAGGGTCCCCAACACATTGCCCCCATCAAAGCTTTTACCCTTGGCCGGCCCGAGCCGGCCTGCCATCTCTATGAGCTGGGCATCTCGCGCGGAAAAACCATTGAAAATCGTGTAGCCAAATATGTGATCGCGCGCCTTCGCAGCCATGTTCGCGCCTTTACGCTTAGTGACGAATCCGAACGCCAGTTCGTAGTCCATCACCTTCCTGCACCGTGAAGCGGAGCATAGGCCACGGCTTGCAATTGCACGTCATGACGCTGAGAAATTTCAGGTGGCCACGGGCCCGCCTCCCATGAATGAGGCACCGGCTTGACGGCGATCACCACCTTTCCTGGGAGGTACGGACATCAACTTCAAACGACCATGCTCGCAGTGATTGCCGGTAGAGGAACGCAAATGCGTCGACTATGCCCTCGATACTGACCAGGCTGTTCTCCCGCTGGGCTGCGTCGGGTATGCGCTTGAAGATCTTGTCACCGGCGATGGCTCCGTCGACAACGACGTGCCCTACATGGATCCCTTCGCTGGCATATTCCTTTGCCATGGCCTGCGCGAGAATCCGCAAGCCAGCTTTCGCCGAATTGAACGCGCCATACCCCGCTTTTCCGCGCAGCGAAGCACTGGCGCCGGTAAACAAAAGCGTGCCGGCCTTGTTCGGCAGCATGCGGCGAACGGCCTCGCGGCCAAACAGGAACCCACCGAAGCAGACGACACGCCAGCTTTGCTCGAAGTACCCCGCTTCCATCTCCAGAATACGCCCGGGTGTGTTGTTGCCCGCATTATAGATCGCCAGATCGAGTTCATCGCCGGCTCTGTCGAACATTGCGACTACATCGGCTTCGTTCGTCGCATCCGCCACTATCGGGAGAGCCTGTCCGCCCGATGAGGTAATGTCATTTGCGATCGTCTCGAGCGCGAGTTTCGTACGGCCGGCGACTATCACCCTCAAACCTTCAGCGGCGAATCTCTTGCACAACTGGGCCCCCAGTCCCCGCTCTGGGCCCACTCCGATGACAATTGCTGTCTTCATGGAATGCCTCGAAAATCAGGCGCGCGCTTCTCGATGAACGCCTTTACGGCTTCAGCATGCTGTGCAGTCTCCGCCGCCATGACCATGTTTTTGGCTTCATGGTCCAGCGATGTCACAAAATCTGTCGACAGCGCCAGATCGAGATTGTCTTTGATCGCTGCATACGCATGGGCCGGACCATTCGCGAGTGTTCTTGCGATGACAAACGCTTCGCTCAGCAGAGCTGCATCGGGTACTACACGGTTGACAAGGCCCAACGCCTCGCAGCGGCGGGCATCGATCCGTTCTGACAAATACATCAGCTCTCGCGCGCGCGCCGTTCCGGCCAACCGGGTCAGCAGCCAGGAAATTCCGTAGTCTCCGGTCAATGCAATCTTGGCATAACCAGTAGTCATTAAGGCAGATTCGGAGGCAATCCGGATATCGCAAGCAAGCGCGATGGCAAGGCCGGCGCCGGCGGCCGGCCCCGGAAGCGCCGCGATCGTTGGCTTGCGGAGAGAAACAAGCGCCCCGGTCAGCGTCCGCTGCCCTTCCATCAGGCGTACGACCTTGTCTCCATAGGCCATGGGCCTCGTGGACGACTTTGTGCCCATACCCTTGACATCACCGCCGGAGCAAAACGCGGTGCCGGCGCCGGTGATCAGCAGAGCGCCGACATCAGGATCGCTGCCAGTCTGCCTGATCATCCGGCGCAGCGCCGGCGTCAAATGGTCCGATAGTGAATTCCGCGCTTCGGGCCGGTTCAGCGTGATAATGGCAACGCGATCTCGGACCGAGCAGAGTAGTTCGTCCGTTCCGGTGTCAATCGAAATTGATCCATCGGTCATGATACGCAGCCTCCCGGCCCAGGACCATCGGCAATCCGCCACCTCGTTAGCGGACGTCTGTCGCCTCAAGCCCTCTTTCGGGCGGAATTTTCGTCGGCGTCGAGGAAGCCGGTTAGTCGCTGACGGATGATCGCATCCGCATCGGTCATGATGCGATCGATCAGTTCCTTCACCGTTGGAATGTCATGGATGAGGCCGACGACCATGCCGCAGCTCCAGGCCCCGGCATCCATGTCGCCATCGATCATGACCCTGGGGTAGACGCCCGCGACCTGGTCGAGGATGTCCTCGATCTTCAGGCTCTTGCCCTTTTCACGCTCGATCTCCAGCAGGCGATCGACGCCCTTGTTCTTCAACACACGCTCGGTGTTGCGCAAGTTGCGCATTACAAGGCGGGTGTCGAGTTCGGTAGCTTCCAACAGCGCGTTCTTGACGTTGTCGTGCACCGGCGCTTCCTTGGTAGCGATGAAACGCGTGCCCATATTGATGCCTGCCGCGCCCATCGCCAGCGCCGCGACCAGGCTGCGGGCATCCGCCATGCCGCCCGAGGCCACGAATGGGATCGACAACTCATCGGCGGCGCGCGGCAACAGGATCATGTTGGGCATGTCGTCTTCGCCGGGATGACCGCCGCATTCGAAACCGTCGACGCTGACGGCGTCGCACCCGATTTCCTGGGCTTTGAGCGAATGCCGGACGGACGTGCACTTGTGGATCACCTTGATGCCAGCCGCCTTGAGCGCTGGCATGTATTGCTCGGGACTGCGGCCCGCGGTCTCGACGGCCCTGACGCCGCCTTCGGCGATGGCTTGAATGTATTCGGGATAGGGTGGCGCCGAAAAGGTCGGCAGGAAGGTGAGGTTTACGCCGAACGGCTTGTCCGTCATATCGCGGCAGCGCGCGATCTCCTTGGCCAACAGCTCCGGCGTCTTCTGCGTCAAGCCGGTGATGATGCCAAGGCCGCCGGCGTTGGACACCGCTGCAGCCAGTTCGGCAAAGCCGACATAATGCATGCCGCCCTGAATAATCGGATGCTGGATGCCAAATAGTTCAGTGATAGCTGTCTTCACGTAAGCCTCCAGTTTCCGATCAGTGCACGATCTCGAAAAGTCCGGCCGCGCCCATACCGCCGCCGATGCACATCGTCACCACGCCGAATTTCGCTTTGCGGCGCCGGCCCTCGATCAGGATATGGCCGGCCAGTCGCGAGCCCGTCATGCCATAGGGGTGGCCGATGGCGATCGCCCCACCGTTGACGTTCAATTTGTCCGGATCAATGCCCAGCTTGTCGCGGCAGTAGATCACCTGAACCGCATAGGCCTCGTTCAGCTCCCACAGATCGATATCGTCGATTCGCAAGCCGTGCCGTTTCAGCAAGCGAGGGATCGCGGCCACCGGCCCGACACCCATCTCGTCGGGCTCGACACCCGCGGCGACGAAGCCGCGGAAAATGCCAAGCGGCCGGATTCCCTTCTTTGCAGCAATCTTGTCGCTCATGATTACGCAAGCCGACGCGCCATCGGAGAGCTGGCTGGCATTGCCGGCGCTGATGGTCTTGCCTTCGAACACCGGCTTGATTTTGGCCAAGCCCTCGGCCGTGGTCTCCGGGCGCGGACCTTCGTCTTGTGCCAGGGTAACCTCCTGGTAGGAGATCTCCTTGGTGTCCTTGTCGACGACAGCCATTTTCGTCGTGATCGGAACGATCTCGTCACTGAAGCGCCCACCCTGCAGCGCGGCTCCGACGCGACGCTGGCAGTCGAGCGAATATTCATCCTGGCGGTCGCGCCCGATCTTGTAGCGCTCGGCGACCACTTCGGCGGTCTCCAGCATCGACATGTACATTTCCGGCTTCATCGCCATCAAATCGGCGTCGACAGCGTGAAACTTGTTCATATACTCGTTCTGGACGAGGCTGATGGATTCGATGCCGCCTCCGATGGCGACATCGACGCCGTCAAGCATGATCGAGCGCGCGGCGACCGCGATGGCCTGCAAGCCGGATGCGCATTGCCGATCAATGGTCGTGCCGGCAACCGTCACCGGCAATCCGGCACGGATCGCGCCTTTGCGAGCGACGTTCATAACCATGGTGCCCTGCTGCATCGCGCAACCCATCACGATGTCCTCGACTTCGCCGGGCTCGATCTTGGCGCGCCTGACGGCTTCCGCGATCACATGGCCCGCCATGGTCGGTCCGTCGGTGTTGTTCAACGCCCCGCGGTAGGCCTTCCCGACCCCGGTGCGCGCGGTCGATACGATGACTGCTTCTGTCATATTTTGCCTCTGATTTAAGCGGCCGCATCGGTCTGCGCATAGCGCAGAACATGGAAGGCGGGATCGCCGTACTGGATGTTGATGGAAGAAATCCGCTTGAAGTAGTGGCCGACATTGAGCTCGTCGCTCATGCCCATGCCGCCATGCAGTTGCACGGCCTGATCGGCCACGAATCTAGCGGCGTAGCCGACCTTTGCCTTGGCTCCCGACGCCAGTCTCGATAGGCCCGATTCGTTTGCCGCCAGACCTAAGTTGAGATGCTGCATCAGGGACACCGCTTCCTGATGCGCGATGAACATGTCTACCATCCGATGCTGCAAAACCTGGAAGGTGCCGAGCGCCACGCCGAACTGCTTTCGCGTCTTGGTGTATTCCAGCGTCGCCGAGTTCAATTCGGCCATCGCGCCGACGGCCTCGGCACACAGCGCGCCAATGACGCGTTCGGAAATCGCCTCTAGCGCGCCAGCGCCCCCTCCTTCTTCGCCTAGCAAGCTATCGTTGCCGACGCGCACGTCCTTGAGGCTGACCTCGGCCGCTCGGCGGCCGTCGATCGTCTTGAAGCCTTGCAGGTGAAGATTGGCGGCGCGACGATCAACGATGAACAGACTGACGCCTTCCGAATCGAGACGGTGGCCCGAGGTGCGTGCTGAGACGATCAGGTAATCCGCCCAGGGGGCCGCGATCGCGACCGCCTTTTCGCCGTTCAGGACATAGTCACTACCTTCGCGGCGCGCCGTTGTGGTGACGTCAGCGAAATCGTAGCGCGAGCCCTTTTCGGCCCAGGCCAGCGCCCAGATTGATTTCCCGGAGATGATGTTGGGAATGAACTGATCCCTCTGTGCAGGCGAGGCTTCACTCTCGATCAGGCCGCCGGCCAGAACGACCGTCTCCAAAAATGGCTCGACCACGAGGTGACGGCCGAATTCCTGCATCACGATCATGGTCGCCAGGGGGCCACCGCCGAGGCCGCCCGCATCCTCCGAAAAAGGTGCGGCAAGCAGGCCGAGTTCGGCGAACGAGGCCCAGTGCTTGCGACTGAAGCCTTCTTCGCTGGCTACGATCTTGCGACGCGCTTCGAAGTCGTATCGATCCCGCAGAAGCCGCTGCACGCTGGACCGCAATAGTGCCTGCTCTTCTGTGAACTGAATATCCATCCGATCCCCCGTACTCCGCTCGGCCTAAAGTCCGAGCACGGCCTTGGCGATGATGTTGCGCTGGATCTCGTTCGATCCGCCGTAGATTGAGAGCTTGCGTGAATTCAGGTACTTCTCGGACGCAGTATGACCGTAGGCCGGGCCCGGCATGAAGCGGTTGGCACTGACGGGATGCTCCCGGATCGCCAGACCGTAATTACCGATTGCCCGGTGCGTCAGCTCGGTGATGTTCTGGAAGATCTCCGTACCCCGAATCTTGAACAACGACGCGGCGGCGCCTGGATCGATCCCGCGGGCCATTTGTGCCACCACGCGAAGCTCGGTTGCTTCCAAGGCCAACACGTCCAGCTCGATCCGTGCGATATCCCGTACGAATTCGAGATACGTCGGATCTTCTTCGGGAATCTCGGCCTTCACGATTTGCTTCAGCCGATCCAGGTAGCGCGTCGAACGGCCGATGCCGGCCATACTGGTGCGCTCGTTTCCGAGCAGGAATTTTGCGTAGGTCCAGCCCTTATTCTCCTCACCGATCAGGTTTTCGATCGGAACGCGGACATTTTCCAGGAAGACGTCATTGACCTCGTGGCTGCCGTCGATGGTGATGATCGGGCGCACGGTCACGCCGGGCGATTTCATATCGATCAGGAGAAAGGATATGCCGGCCTGCGGTTTAGCCGCCGGGTCGGTCCGCACCAGGCAAAAGATCCAGTCGGCGTGCTGCGCCAGCGTCGTCCAGGTCTTGTGGCCGTTGACGACGTAATGGTCGCCATCACGTACGGCCTTGGTTCTGACCGACGCAAGGTCCGATCCTGAGCCGGGCTCCGAATAGCCCTGACACCACCAGTCCTCGCCGGAGAGAATGCGCGGCAGGAATTTCTCCTTCTGCGCCTTGCTACCGAAAGTGTAGATGACGGGCCCGACCATGGTGACGCTGAATGCCAAAGGCGGCAGCGTCCCGGCTCGGCTGGTTTCCTGCTCGAAGATGAAGCGCTGCGTGATCGACCAGCCGGGCCCACCATATTCCTTCGGCCACAGCGGCGCGATCCAGCCCTTCTTGTAGAGGATGCGATGCCAAAGGAGCGTCTGCTCCTTGGTCAGGTCAGTCTCCGGGTTCGGCACCCGCATTTCCTGCGGATAGTGCTCCACGATGAATGCACGCACTTCATCGCGGAAAGCAGCATCCTCTTTCGAAAGCTTAAGCTCCATCGAAAGGCCTCGTTACCACTTTTCGCCGAACGGTCGAATTTCCATCTCGAACGTCCACGCGCTGCGGGGCTGTTGATAGAGCTGCCAATACGATTCTGCGACGGAGGCTGGGGGCATCAGCAGGTCGGGATTGTCCAGTGCATTCGGCCCAAGCGCCTCGATCCGTCTCTGGCGAACCCATTCGGTATCGACGCCGGAATCGATGACGAGGTGCGCGACGTGGATGTTCTTGGGGCCCAATTCGCGCGCGATCGCCTGCGCAACCGCGCGAAGGCCAAACTTTGCGCTGGCGAACGCCGCATAGCCCGTTCCGCCGCGGAGACTGGCGGTCGCGCCTGTGAAGAAGATGTTGCCCTTGCCGCGGGGCAGCATCAGCCGCGCGGCTTCGCGCCCCGCGAGAAAACCGGAATAGCACGCCATTTCCCAAACTTTGCGGAACACCCGTTCAGTGGTGTCGAGAATGGGAAAATTGACATTGGCGCCGATGTTGAAGATGCAGACCTCGAGCGGAGCGTGCTTGTCGGCATCGCCGAGGAATGAAACGATCTCATCTTCCTTGCGCGCGTCGAGCGAACGCGCATGAATCTCGCCCCCTGCCTTCTCGATTTCCTTGACCAAGGGCTCCAGCTTGTCGCCGTTGCGGCGACCGGCGAAGACCGTGAAGCCTTCCGAAGCAAATTTCTTCGCGATCTCGGCACCGATATAGTCACCGGCGCCGATCACAGCGACGGTCGCGCTCCGCTTTTGCATGGCTTTTCCTCCGATCAGGCTAGATCTGGCGTCTTTGGCTTAGCGCCGGCAGCCCGCTCACTCACCGCATCTAACGACGATTGAACGTTCTTTTTTAGAACTAGTCAATCGACATTTTCAGATTGATTTATCTGGCCTGTGCATCGAAACTGGTTCTATCACTCGCATACGTCGTTTACAGCATCGTCGACACAGTCTATTTAAACCGTTTCAAATAAGAACTGATCGGGAGGAATCGAGATGGCGAGAGCCCGCGGAGTGGCGATACTTGTCGGCGCTGGCGACGCGATCGGGGCGGCCGTCGCCCGCCGCTTTGCGAAGGGCGGATATACCGTTTGTATCTGCAGGCGGGAGGCAGCAAAATCGCAGGCGCTTGTGGCGGAGCTGAGAGCGGCGGGTCACAGGATTCACGCCTTTAGTGTCGATGCTCGCCAGGAATCCGGGGTTCAGGAAATATTCGCGCGCATCGAGAAGGAGATCGGGCCAATCGAGGTCTGCCTTTTCAACGCCGGATCGAACGTCAACAAGCCTTTACTGGAGACAACCGAGAAGCTGTTCTCTAAAGCGTGGGAACTCGCCTGTTACGCCGGATTTCTGGTCGGCCGCGAGGCCGCACGCTACATGGTATCGCGCGGTCGGGGCAGCATCCTGTTCACCGGCGCGACCGCCAGCCTCCGCGGCGGAACGGGCTATGCGGCCTTCGCCAGCGCGAAATTCGGTCTACGCGCTGTCGCGCAGTCAATGGCCCGGGAATTGGGCCCAAAAAATATCCACGTGGTGCACCTCATTATCGATGCCGGCGTCGACAGCCCGGCGATCCATGCCCGCATGAAGGCGGCTAAAGGCATGGAGGCGAGCGAGATTCCACCGGATAGCCTGACGAAAACATCATCGATCGCGGAAGCCTATTGGTTCGCGCACGGGCAGACGAGAGATGGCTGGACACATGAACTCGACCTCCGTCCTTCCGCGGAGAAATGGTGAGATGGACACCATGCCGAATCTGACGCTGTGGGGAGCAGGCACCAGCCGGACCGTACGGGCGCACTGGGCGATGTACGAGCTCGATCTCGCCTACACGAGCAAGCCGATCGGGCCGCGTACTGGGGAAACCAAGACGGCGGAATATACCGCGCTCAATCCGCGGCAGAAGGTCCCGCTGCTACAGGACGGCGATTTCTGCATCGGCGAGAGTGCCGCTATCGTCGCGTACCTGTCACGCACTTACTCCACGCGGGACCGGGCGCTGATCCCAGAAAAGCAGCGCGACTATGCTGCCTGGCTGGAATGGTGCTTCTTCATCGTTGCAGAGCTTGATTCCACTAGCCTCTATGTAATGCGGCGCCATCGGGCAGATGGGCTTGGCACCATCTACGGCATTGCTCCCGAAGTCGTCGCCAGGGCAGGCGAGTATTTCCGCGAGCAATTGCGCCATGTGGAGGTCGCGCTTGCCGATGGACGCCGATACCTGATGGGCGATCAGTTCACCAGCGCCGATATCCTGCTGACCACGTGTCTCGAATGGGCGATCACCTATGAGGTGGGCGTCTGCGATAACGCCCTGCCCTATCTGGAGCGCATCCACGCCCGGCCTGCCTATCGGCTCGGCCAGGAAGCTAACATTCCGCTCGTTCCAATTACGCCGGTGCTGCCAAAAGCTCCGCCGGCTTAACCCGAGATCCGGACCGATTTTTCGGTCGCCATCTTCTCGATTGCGGCATTGTCATAGCCGAGCGCACCCAGGATCTCGCGCGAATGCTCGCCGATTCGGGGGGCAGGGCCACCGATCGCAGCCGGATTGACTTCGAAGCGAGCGGCCGGCTTGGGCTGTCGAATGCGACCAACACTGGGCTGGTCCAACTCGGCAATGAGATCGCGCGCAATCACCTGCTCGTTGTGAATGATCTCCCCACGGCGCAGGATCGGCGCGCAGGGGACGTCCGCTGCATCGAGCCGTTCCAGCCATTCGGCGGTGTTGTGCTGCGCGATGTATTCAGCCATCTTGTTGATGCGAGCAGTCGCATTGACGGAACGCGCCGCCGGCGTCGCAAAACGTGGGTCGGTGCCAAGCTCCGGATCACCTGTCGCCCGACAAAACCCCTGCCATTCCGAATCCGAGATAGTACCGCAAGTGATGTAGCCGTCGCTGGTCTTGAACACGAGGTCGGGGCGATCATTGGGATCGGCCGCAGCAGCCTCGGCGCCCACCACAGTGTATTGCATCATACCTTCTGGCCAGAGGTAGGAGATCATTGCATCCAGCATCGCGACCTGGATGTGATCCCCTCGTCCGGTCTTCTCTCGCGCATAGAGCGCTGCTGCAACCGCTTGTGCCGTCATGACGGCCGTGGTCTTGTCGCAAACGATGGTTCTGATCATCTGTGGCCGGTTGGTCACGGGCTGCGACTGGATGTCGGCGAACCCCGAGAGACCCTGAATGATCGGATCGTAGACGCGCTTCTTGACATAAGGGCCGGTTTCGCCGACGCCGCTGATGGAAACGTAAATCAGCCGCGGATAGCGGCCGCGCAACTCGGCGGCCCCGAGCCCGAGGCGTTCCATCGTGCCGGGCCGAAAATTCTGCACCAGCACGTCGGATTGCGCGACAAGTTTGGCAAGCACCTCGCGACCGGCTTCGCTCTTGACGTCGAGCGCAAGCGAACGCTTGCCACGGTTTGATGAGATGAACAACGCCGAGAACTCACCGCGCTTGTCGATGGTGGCGCGGCTGCGGCGGGTGATGTCGCCACCAATGGGCTCGATCTTGATCACGTCGGCGCCCTGGTCGGCCAAAAACATCGTCGCGAACGGACCTGATACCACACCGGTCAGATCGAGCACACGAACTCCGCTAAGCGGCCCTGGCATGACGTTTCCCCTCTCCTGGCTGGTTCTTCCGGCCATTACGCCAACTCCTTCGGCCAGGCGCATTATCTCGTGCTGCGTTTCGAGTCACGCAATGCTGGCGGCAGGCTGTCGCATCTGCTCGACGATCGATTCCTCGACGTCCCGGAGCTGGTCCTTGCCGAAGAACATCTCCTTGCCGACGAAGAACGTCGGCGAACCGAATGCTCCGCGGTTGACCGCATCCGTGGTCAGGTCGATGAGCCTCTTCTTGACGTCGTCCTGCTGAGCTCGTGCCATCAGCCTGTCGATGTCGAGCCCTGAGGATTTGAAAGCCGCGCGGAACACCTCGACGTCGTCCATCTTCTTCGGATCCTCCCACATGTGATGGTAAGCGGCCCGGAAATACGGCTCGAACATACCCTCGAACTGAGCGGCGACCGCACCGCGCATCAGCATCAGCGTATTCACCGGGAAAAACGGGTTTTGCCGAAATGTCGTGATGTTGTGGCGACGGATGAAGCGCTGCGTCTCGAGCGCCATGTATTCGGGCTTGTTCTTGATGCCGTGCAGCGACTCCGCCGGGGACATGTTGCCGGTCGCCTTGTAGATGCCGCCGAGAAGTATCGGCACATAATCAAACTTCACGCCTGTCCGTCGCTCGACGCCAGGTATTGCGCGTTCCGCCAGATAGGCGTTGGGACTGCCGAAATCGAACTGGAATTCAACCTTCAGAGCTGTCACGCCGGCCTCTCCCGCATAGGCATTGTTGAAGTGGTCATGTTTGGTCCGCACGAACCGTATCGCCAACTCTCATACAGTTCTAAAAACGAACTGTCAATAAACTGGCAGTTTCTGCTATTTTGGCCCAGATCGGTTAGAGGTTGTTTGGAACGTAGTCCCTATCTAGAATGGTTCTTGAAAAGACGGTTGCGTTGGCGATTCGAGCGACCCGTCGCTGGAAGAGTGGAGAAGTACGAATGAAGTGGGATGCCCTCGAGGAAGAGCCATGTTCACTGGCGCGAACCATAGGTGTAATTGGCGACCGTTGGACCCTTCTGATTTTACGCGAATGCTTTCTGCGCACCCGACGATTTGAAGGCTTCCAGTCTGCGCTCGGGATCACGCGCCATCTGCTTGCCGAGCGGCTGAAGAAGCTGGTGCGGAACGGCGTGTTGCGGCGAATTCCTTATCAGGATTCACCCAAGCGCCATGAGTACATCCTGACGCAAAAGGGCCTCGATCTCTATCCGATCATGATGGCGCTCGTCCATTGGGGCGACACGCACATGGTCGACGAACGCGGGCGACCTCTGCTGCATGAGCATAAGAAATGCGGCAAGGTCTTCGATCCCGTAATGGTGTGCTCGGAATGCGGCGAACCGCTGTCGGCGAAGGAAGTTCATACCCATCCGGGCCCCGGCGCGCGCGGGAAGCTCGAGAAGGCCTCTCCCGAACAGAAGCCGAGCAAGGCAAGGACCCGCAGACAAGCAGCGTGATCCCGGGCGTTTGCCTTTCGGCGGGGACTGGCGACGGCTCGATGAGGTTCGCATCACGATGCGTTGCTCTGCGCTGAAGTGCCCTGTGGCACTCTTGCACTGTCCCCTCGCGCTGGCGCGGAATAATGCCCTGAGAAGCGTTGGCGCAGCTCCATCTTCTGGATCTTGCCCGTCGCGCCATAGCTGAGCGCGTCAACGAAGACGATATCGTCAGGCATCCACCATTTGGCGATTTTGTTGTCCAGATAGGCCCTGATCGATTGCGCCGTTACGGTCGCTCCGGATGTCGGCACGACGATAAGCAGCGGTCGCTCCTCCCATTTCGGATGAGGAACGCCGATCACGGCCGCCTCCGTGACTCCCGGGCATCCCTTCGCCAGGTTTTCCAGGTCGATGGACGAAATCCATTCACCGCCTGACTTCACAACGTCTTTGGCGCGATCGGTCAGCTGGATGTAATTATCATCATCCATCACAGCGAGATCCCCGGTATTGAACCAGCCGTCCTCCAGCAGCGGCTTGTCCTCCCCGTAGTAACCGCTGATGATCCACGGTCCACGCACCATCAATCGGCCGCTGGATTTTCCGTCGCGTGGCATCTCACTGCCCCGCTCGTCAGCGATCTTGATGTCGACGCCGTAGATCGGCTGCCCCTGGCTGGTCTTGCGTCGAAGCCGATCCTGCGGGGAAAGGCTCGCCGTGCGTCGCGACGGCTGCGAAGACGTACCGCAAGGACTCGTCTCAGTCATGCCCCACAGATGGTTGACCGAGACGCCCAGGCGCTCAAGACCCTCGATCAGGCTGGGCGCGGGCGCCGAACCGGCAACTATGATGCGCTCGAGCGTCCCAGCACCGGTACCCCTGGACTCTAAGTACTGGAGTAGGTTTGAATAGAGTGTCGGGACCCCGGCGGTCATGGTCACGCCTTCCCTGTCGATCAACTCCGCAATGGCGGCGCCGTCCATTTTGGGTCCTGGCAGGACCAGCTTGGCACCGACCATGGGAGCTGCATGGGTCAGGCCCCAGGCCCCGTTCGCGTGAAACATCGGGGTCATCGGCAGAAGCGTGTCGCGCGGCGCAATGCCCATTGCGTACGCACCGCAGATGCAGAGGCAATGCAGGATATCCGATCGATGCGAGTAGAGAACGCCCTTGGGATTGCCTGTGGTCCCCGACGTGTAGAACAGGGAGGAGGCCGAAAGTTCGTCGAATACCGGCCATTCAAACTCCTCCTTTCCCAAGTCCACGAATTCCTCGTAGCACAGCAAATTCGGCAGCGTCGTCCTTGGCATGCCGGCTCGATCCGCCATCAGGACAAACATCTTCACGCAGGAAAGCCCGGCCGCCAGCTTCTCCACGAGGGGAAGAAACGAGCTGTCGAAGAACAGGATTTTGTCTTCGGCGTGATTAGCAATGTAGCTGATCTGATCCGGGATAAGCCTCGGGTTGATCGCATGCCATACTGCACCGATTCCCGTGACGCCATGCTCGATCTCGAAATGCCTGAACGTGTTCCAGGCAAGAGTTGCGACACGATCGCCCTGCAAGATCCCATGGCGGGTCAAAGCATCGGCAAGCTTTCTGGTGCGACGCGCCGCATCCCCATACGTATAGCGATGAATCGAGCCCTCCACGGTGCGCGAAACGATCTCCGTCCGCGAATGGACGCGCTCCGCATGCTTCAAGAGCGAGGACAGTAGCAAAGGCTGGTTCTGCATCAATCCTTTCACGATAACCTCATTTCAGCTGCAGCGATTGACGCCACCGGCGTTAGCGAGACACCACCAACCTCATCACTCCGAGCTGGCATCGAGAACCTCGCTGAATTGATCCCACCGCGTTCCGGTCCAGCGCTGTAGCCTCATTTGCGTGAAATTCATGTTGATCTTGTCGCTTGTATTGACCGTGATCCCAGGCAGCAGCGTGGAAAGCGCGACGTTCTTGAGGTTCTTGGCCTGCCCGATGATGTTTTCGCGCGACAGATCGTCCCCACACTGCTTGAGCAGGCGTTCGAGCAGCATGCCTTGCGTATACCCGAACAGATAGTTCGTGTCGGCAATATCGATTCCGGGCAAATACCGCGCGACAAATGCTCGAAAGTTCTTCATTCCGTCGTTGTTATCCCACTGCGAGTCGGTCGGGTCCATCGCCACCGTTCCAACGATGACGCCTATTGAATTGTCGAGACCTGCGGGCTTCAGCGTGGCGCCAACCGAGCTTGATGGGTAGTTCAGTACGATCATCGGCTTCCAACCGATTTCGGCAGCTTTGCGGATTGCCTGCGCCGCGAACTTCGGGGTACCAGCCACCAACAATGCCTCGGCGCCCGAACTCTTGAGACTCACCACCTGCGAATCCACCGTCGGCTCGCTGACCTCGTAGGCAATTGCGACGACCTTCTTGTCGAACTCGTCTTTAAGGACCCCCTTGAAAGCGTTGAGGTAGTCTTTTCCGAGATCATCGTTCTGATACAGAATCGCGTACTTCGCGTTCGGCAGCGTCTTGGTCAGGAACCTGGCGTAGATTTTCCCTTCGGTGTCGAAGCTGACCAGACTGGTCGTCGTCAGCGGAAACTCCGCCACATTCGTGAACTTGTTCGATCCCGAGACGATGCCGATCGCCGGCACGCCCCTCGACTTCAGATACTTTGCAGTGGCCGAGTTGCCGGGCGTGCCGAGCTGGCTGAACATGAAGGCCACTTCATCGCTTTCGACGAGCCTTCGCGCATGCTCAACCGCTTTTGGTGGGCTATAGGCATCGTCATACGCAATGTAGTTGACCTTTCGGCCGTTTACTCCGCCGCGGTCGTTAATCGACTGGACATACGCGAGAAGCCCTCGACCAACGAGACCGATCGACGAAGCAGGACCGCTAAAGGGAAAGATGCCCCCGATCCTGATCTCCGTTGGCGTGATCCCCGGCATATCGGCAGCAGAAGCCGATGACCCGAACGCCAGAAGCAGCACCGCGAAAGCAGACCTGAAGAGCCCCAGCATCACTTCCTCCCAAAAATGAGGATTGCATGCCCGAGTGGCACGATCCAACAAAGCGCGGCCTTGATCGACCGTCGTTCCTCGCCAATCTAACGTTCTTTTTTGGAACTAGTCAAGCCGCCCGAGTCTTCCCCTCGATCGCCAGAGCGGGACCCATCCGCTCAAGCTCACGACCACCTAGGCGCACGCTCGCTTCGGCCGAAAAAGCGAAAAATGAAGTCATCTTTGAACTATCTACTTGTTGCAGCCCGCGATTATGCGTGCGCTGCCCCCTGAGCCACCGTACCTCCTGGAGGCTCGCCTTCGAAAGCTGATTTCAATTCTTTTATAGAACTACTTCGGGTCCGACCGGTGGCGAGCAGACGTTCACGCTTTTACGCGCCGCAGCCAAGCCACATCTCTCGATTTTGATCGTCCATACCGACTTCGGTTGGCTCCTTCGGACGACCAAAGTCGCCGCCGAAAGGCTCGCCCACGATATGAGTTCCCCTCAACGACCATGCGAGGGCTCGGCTCAACTACTACGGACTGGACGAGCCGGCGCCGCGCGTTCATCTCCGACCGTGCGCGCAACGACCGCCGGGTCTGTTGCTGGGACCTGCTGCCGAGCGGCGCCGAGATCAGCATGACACCTCGCGTACACGTTCAAAATTCTGGAAAGGATATCGATCCGTTCCTGGCGGCTGCCGCGGGAGACGCTGGCAAATGCGTTCGCGCGGCCTTCACAGCGCGATCTACGTCCGCAGCCGCTCCTAGAGTGATTAGTCCTGCCGGCTGCTCGCCGGCGGGATTGATCACCTGGATCGCGTTGCCACCAAGCGGTTCCACCCAGCGCCGTCGATGTCGAATCGGGTATAGCCACGCATTGAAGACCTTCCCTGATTGACATTTTCGCGTATCGAATCGCCAGCCTCTTGCAGGCAGTCCGAGCGCTATTTGCCGACGAGCTAACCGCGGCGCGGGCGTTGCCGCCCTTCTGTCATTTGCCCTTTGTCTGCGGTCCCACGGATTGCATGAAATCGCGATCCGCTGCCGGCAGATTGGCCGTCCACGCCGGTTCATCGCCGGCCTCTGGCAGTACGTGACCAAATTCGATCATCTGCCGCGCTGGAAGCTCGCCGACATATACCCATAC
This sequence comes from Bradyrhizobium sp. SZCCHNRI2009, assembly GCF_032485115.1. NCBI lineage: Bacteria > Pseudomonadati > Pseudomonadota > Alphaproteobacteria > Hyphomicrobiales > Nitrobacteraceae > Bradyrhizobium > Bradyrhizobium sp. SZCCHNRI2009. The sequence continues at coordinate 224,368 of NZ_JAUEUH010000006.1, read as the reverse complement.
GCTGCGGTGATCCGCGGCAGAGGCGGCAACCGCGACGGCCTCTGCCATCAATTTGATCATTCGTGTCTTGTCGATCGCAGCGCGCCCGCCTCGGATGTGACCGTAGACAAACACCTGGTCATGCGTCAGTGGCGCGCCGCCCATGAAGTAGTTCTCAGCTTTCACGTCGTCGAAAATGACTTGCGCGAAGTAGGTCGGCGCTCCCGTCACCTCCGCATGGATCCGCGTGATCTCAGCCGCAATCGCACTCTTCTGCCTGCCCGAAAGGCGTCCCTCGATGCTGGAGCAATAATAGGTTGGCATTGACATCACTCCTTTTTGTAGGTGGCCTCTCCTATCAGGAGAAACCCTCTGGTTATCGCACCAGTTGGACTCGTCGGGTCGGGCTCTGCACGTCGCGGCGCGTGGGCGAGGAAGACTCGTCCCCGCCCTTGATGGCCACCGCGGCTCCGGTTTCAGCGAGCCAGTCTGCTTTGGGTTGCTTGTCCATAGGCCGCGTAGATGAAGGCGCCCATTATCGCCACCAACCATTGGCCAGCGAGGGCCAGGCGGAAGATGTGGCCCTCCCTCACCCACTGTGCGTCAAATCCGGACGCGCCCATAACGGGCAGTAGAAAGTAGAAGGTGGGCGTAGCCGCGATGCAGGCGAGGACGAATACGCCCCATTCCTTGACCCAGGCCACCTCTCCGCGGCGCAAGGCGAAGGCAAGCAGAATCGCGAACAACAGAGTGGCGGCTCCTCCAATCATGTGCATCGAACCGCCTGCAAGGGTAGCGAAGCTCGGCATACCCATCCGCAGGCCCCAGTACATCAATACAATTCCCGCGACGGCGCCGGAGAACGCCAACGCCCAGGACGACGCAACCAGAACACCGTTCGGTTGCCGTCGGACGAAGGCGATCCACAGCAGATGCGCTCCGCTCAACAAACCAACTAACGTCGCCAGAGCAAACGTCGCGCGGCTTACGACATCGCTTGCAATCACGGTGTCATGAAGGTGGATGACACCCGCCGGGACCAATTCTCGGGCGCTGAAAGCCTGCTCCAGCGCGGGGGTCACCATGTAGTATTGAACAACAATGGCGGCGGCGGCGACGAGGGCAGGGAAACTCACGAGCACGAGGTTGCGTGCAAGACGCGCGCGCTTTTCGGAAGCCGCAGTCATGCTTGCGGACTCGGCCCGGCGAACCGGCTGCACCCAGCGGTTGATCGTAAACAGAAGGTAGCCGACCGTCAAAGAAAGGGGGATCAGCACCCCTGTGACGGCATAATTTGCTTCGGTAAAGCGGATGCCCGGATCCAGCGCTCCAAAAAGCAGCCAGCCGTAACGCTGGATGGGTGTGCTCAGCAAGAGCCCGTAGCTTATGCACATCCAGGCTTGGTGGTTGGCAATCTGCTTGCGCCACAACGCATGTACGGCCATCCAGAGGCTGAACGATATGCCCAGGGCCAGGCCCCACAGTCCCACGTAGAAAAACAGATGATCCAGCGTGTCGGCAACCGACGTGCGCACAAGATGGATCATGGCGGTGATCATCGTGCCCTGCAGTACGACGATATAGATGCCACCGGATATGCGGTGCCACTTGGGAAAGCGGCGGCGAAAAGCGGGCCAGAATTGCAGGCCGCCGAAAAGCATGCATACGCCGCCCAGCAAGGAATGGACCATGAGCATTGCGGCCTTTTCCTTGCTCATGACATTGTAGACGAGGAGATGCTCGGCGATGCTCTCCTTGCCATAAGCATAAGTGGACGAACTGACCGATCCCACCAGCGCGACCGTGCTGCCAGCGTACTCCTCGACTTTTGAGGGAGTATCCACGGCTTGGCCGGCTTCGGCGGCGTTCAGCAGCGCGATGCGCTTTGCAGCAATCTCAGAATTCCCGGCTCCTTTGTAATACGCGATCCCCGCCATAATCGCCGCGAACCCATCAAGGGACGCAGCCAGGAGGAGCGCCAGCGCGATGGCGCGGAGCAGCCAGATGCGCAACGGAATTGCTGGTAGCCGAACAAGCGGCGTCGACCGGCCCTGAGGCGAATCAGGCAGAACTGATACAGCCATACAAATCCTCCCTCTGTTACGAGCGCCAGTTCAGATGCTGGCGTCACTGCTTGAGCAGCCATAACGATGTTATTAACCGACAATAACATCGTTATAGTGCAGACGCAAGGAGTGCTGAATGTCCCTATTCGTTTCAGGGAACGGGCGTAAGGATCAACAGAGAGCGGATGCCCTCACCTGACGCATGGCGTCATGGAGGTGACGGCGCGTTCCGGCGTGTCGCCGAGGCCAACCAACATATTTATTGCCATCGGGAAAAGTATCTGTTCGACGCTGTCATCAAAGCGAGCCAAGAGGCCAGCCAATTCGAGGGTAATGAACCCGTGAACGAAGCCCCACAGCTGTACCGCGATGACATTCGGATCATCGTCGCGGATCCGGCCAGCCTCGATAAGACGAGTCGCGGCTCGAACCACATGGCCAAAGGCTTCTTGAAATGCAGGGGATTCCGAGCGAGACAGCGGAGTAGGATCATACTCGATCGCCCGATAGGCTCCTCGAGTTGATAGCCCGAACATGAGATCGTAGAGGTGCGGGTTCTGCCGGGCCACGTCGCGGTAACACAACGCCAAACGGAAGACGTCTGTAACGGGATCATCGGTCTTCGGCGTCCCCTCAAAGGCAGAGGCCAGATATCGGAACCCTTGATCGGCAACTGCGCGCAATAGCTCCGGCATGCCTCCGAAATGGCTGTAAACAGCCATCGTAGAGACGCCAGCCTCATTGGCCACGGACCGAGCTTGAACGGCCGCCGGACCTTGCTCGGCCAGCAGCTTGATCGTGGTATGAATCAACTTGGTGCGGAGATCAGGAAACGCCGTGCCGGTAGCCATAATTGACATTATTACCACTATCGTTGCGCGCTACAGAAGCTCAAAAGAAAAACCTCAAAAGTGTTATTCGGCGTGCATCACAACGAACTTCTGGCACACTTCAATCTGTCCCCTCGTATGTCGTCGGGTCCGCCTCGAACGCTTGCTTCCCCTTTGCGGCCCATAGCCGGCTGTTACTCCTTCCAGGGATCGCAATCGAACGGCTCAGAAGTTGCTACTTGCTGTTCCGCTCCGACTACATGCCGCGGAGCCAAAAAGCTCAAGGCAAGCGCGATGATAGCGGACGCTGAAGGTGACTTCGCATCAGCTCGGCGGCATCTTGATTACGTCCTGCTTCGAGCAGATTAAGCAGGCGCAAATGCTCCTCGACGTGCCGGCGCATGCCATCTCGATCGGCGAAGCTGCGATAGGCGAACAGGCGGCGGATCGAGTTCACGCGTCGCAGCGACTCGACGAAGAACGGATTGCGGGCGCCGCGCGCGATCTCCTCGTGAAACTCGCAGCCCGACTGATAGACCTCGCCGATCGTCATCTTGTCGAGCTCGCCACCGAGTACGCGCTGCTGATGCTGGCGAAGCTTCGCGATGACGTCCTGCTGAAGCCCGAAGCCGGGCTGCAGAATCGCTGCCGGCTCGATCACGGCCCGGAAGGCCGCAGCCTGGTCCTGGGCTTCTGGGCTCGACAGCGTCTCGGCGAAGCGCCAGCCATAGCCGGGCAGGCGGGCGATCCAGCCCTCGGCCGCGATGCGATCGAGCAGGCGCTGCAGCTCGGTGCGGCTCAGCTCGTAGCGGCGCATCAGCTCGGCCTCGGTGACGTCGGCCTCGATGCGCCGGTCGAGAACGTCGGCCGCGATGTCCGCATAGGCCTGCTCGGCGCGGCTCACCGCGGCGAGCGTCGGGCGTGCCGCACCGCTCGTCGGGTTCTGGGTCAGCACGAAGCCGCGATGGGGCTCGCCCCGCGCCAGCCCCGCCGCCTCCAGGGCCTTCAGCCCGAGCCGGATCGGCGCACGCGACACGTCGAGCGCATCGGCCAGCCTTTGCTCGATCAGGCGGTCCCCGGCCTTCATGCCTTCGCGGCGTGCGAACGCCAGGATCAGGCCGGCGAGCTGCTCGGCGCGGTCGGTCGTGCCCGTCCGTGCAGCGGAGGGCGATGTGTCCCAATCGGTCATGATGCCGAGGAAACCTCTTTCAGCTTGACAGATCGTCGGCCGGATTGTTCTTTATATGAAAAATGTACAATCGAGAAGCGAGCGACGGGGAAGCAACGCCAATGATCCGTGAGCCGGACGTCCATATCTGCGAGGTCGCGCCGCGCGACGGCCTGCAGAACCTCGACATGTTCGTGCCGACCGAAGCGAAGTGCGCGCTGATCGACGCCATCGCGGCCGCAGGGGTGCGCGAGATCGATGCCGGCTCCTTCGTGCCGCCGAAGGTCGTGCCGCAATTCGCTGATGTCGATGCGGTGATGGCCCATGCGCTGTCTCATCGAGAGACGAGGATCGGCGCGCTGGTCCCCAATTTCAAGGGCGCGGAGCGCGCCATCGCCGCAGGCGTGGACAACATCTATTTTGTGATCTCGGCCAGCGAGACCCATAACCGCGCCAATGTCCGCCGTACGGTCGCCGAGCAGGTCGAAGCCTTCCATGCCGTGCGCGCCGCGATCGATGCCCGGCCGGCCGCCGAGCGGCCGCAATTGATGGGCGCGATCTCCACCTCGTTCGGCTGCTCGCTCGAAGGCGATGTCAGCGAGGCGGCGGTCTGCGATCTGGCGCGCCGTTTCGTCGAGGCGGGGGCCGACGAGATCGGTCTTGCCGATACCGTCGGCTACGCGACGCCCACGCTCGTCAAGCAGGTCGTTGCGGCCGTCCGGCGCGAGATCGGGCCGGATATCACGCTGCGCCTGCACCTGCACGACACGCTCGGCGCCGGCCTCGCGAACGCGGTCGCCGGCCTTGAGGCCGGCATCCGCCGCTTCGATGCCGCGGTCTCCGGGCTCGGCGGCTGTCCGTTCGCGCCGGGCGCCCGCGGCAACATCGTCACCGAGGATCTCGTGTTCATGCTCGAGCGCATGGGTCTATCGACCGGGATCGATCTGGACCGGCTGATGCTCACGCGCGAGATCCTGGCCCGTCACATCGCGCCGAAGCACCTCACCGGCCATCTGCACGAGGCCGGCATCCCCAAGGTGCTGCGGAGGGCAGCGTGATGGGCGCGGCCCGAGAGCACGACGCTCCGCTTCGGCCGCTCGAGGGCGTGCGCGTCGTCGAGTTCAGCCAGATGGTGATGGGTCCGAGCTGCGGACTCATCCTCGCCGATCTCGGCGCCGACGTGATCAAGGTCGAGCCGATCAAGGGCGATCGCACCCGTTCCTTCAAGGGACCGGCGGCCGGCTTTTTCGCCACCTACTGCCGCAACAAGCGCAGCATCGCGCTCGATACGTCGACGGCGCAGGGCCAGAATGTTGCGCGCAAGCTGATCGCGCGCAGCGACGTGCTGATCGAGAATTTCCGCCCCGGGCTGATGAAGCGCATTGGGCTCGACTACGAGTCCGTGGCGGCGGTCGCCCCGCAGCTGATCTACTGTTCGCTGAAGGGCTACCTGCCGGGGCCTTACGAGAACCGCCTCGCGCTCGACGAGGTCGTGCAGATGATGGGGGGCCTCGCCTACATGACCGGCCTGCCTGATCGCCCGATGCGCGCCGGAGCCTCGGTAAACGACATCATGGGCGGCATGTTCGGGGTGATCGCGATCCAGGCCGCGCTGGCCGAGCGTCAGCGCACCGGGCGTGGCCGTTACGTGCAGAGCGCGCTGTATGAGAACAACGTGTTCCTGATGGCGCAGGCCATGATGTACGAGGTCGTCACCGGCCAGCCCTCGATCCCCTATTCGATCAAGGACAGCCCGTGGCCGGTCTACGATCTGTTCGACACAAAGGACGGCTCGAAGCTGTTCGTGACCATCGTCGGCGAGGAGCAATGGGTGGCGTTCTGCCGCGCCTTCGAGCGCACGGAATGGCTGGACGATCCGCGCTTCGCCACCGCGCAGGGCCGGGTCGATCATCGCGGCTGGCTGATCCCCGAGATCGCCGCGATCTTCAGGACGTGGGCGAGGGACGATCTCGCCGCGGTGCTGGAGCGGCTCGAGCTGCCCTACGCGCCGGTCAACAAGCCCGGCGACCTGTTCGACGATCCGCATCTCAACGCATCGGGCGGCCTGACCGAGATCCGCATGCCCGACGGCCGTCGCGCCAAGACGCCGGTGCTGCCGGTGTCGCTGGACGGGCAACGGCTGCCGAACCGCTACGATCCGCCTGATGTCGGCGAGCACACGCGCGACGTCCTGGCCGAGATCGGGCTGCTGCCCGACGAGATTGCCATGCTGGAAGCGGACGGAACGATTTCGCCTGTGAAGCCGCCAGGGTGAGCGGTCACGTCGCACATCGTCGAGAACATAAGAACTGCGGGAGGATTCCATGACGATCACACGGCGCCGCGCGCTCGCGTCCGGCGCGGCCTTCGCGGGCGCTTCGCTGCTGCCAGGACGGCTGCTGGCCGAGACGCGGCCTGCGTCGATCGCGTTCGGACCGGTGTCGCCGGTCTATGCGATTGCAATGATCGCGGAGCTGAAGGGCTACTTCAAGGACGAGGGCCTCGATCCCAAGCTCCTCACCGGCAATTCCGGCACCTTCGGCCGCCAGACGCTCGCCGCCGATCAAGCGCTGTTTGCGCATGGCGACGCCAGCCACCCGCTGCAGCTCACGGCACGCGGCAAACCGTGCAAGATCCTGCTGGCAACCGAGATGGTCTGCTCCTACGCCAACATCGTGGTGCGACGTGATCTCTACGACAGCGGCATCACCTCGGTCGAGGCGCTCGCCGCCTCCAGGCGCGCCGACGGTGCGAAGCCGATCGTCGCCGCCACGGCGATCGGATCGGGCACCTGGGTCTACGGCACCTATGTGTTCGAGTCGCGCGGCCTGGGCGACAAGGTGAACTGGGTCGCAGGCGGCGGACCGAACACGATGTTTCCATCGCTGCAGACCAAGCAGTTCGACGCCATCATGGCGCCGCCGAGTTGGATCGTCGAGGTCGAGAAGAAGGGCTTCGGCAAGGTGATCTACGACACCTCCAAGCCCGGACTGTTCGAGAAGGATTTCGGCGGCACGGTCCCGGTGCTCGTCATCTACGCCTTGAAGGACACGATCGAGCAGGACAAGGCGCTGGTGCAGGCCTTCGTCAATGCGATCACCCGCGCCATGGCCTGGGTCAAGGCCACGCCGCTCGCCGAGGTGCAGGCGCTGATGACGCCGAAGTACTTCTCCGGCATCGATCCCGAAGCGGTCAGCGCCGAGCTCGGCTTCGACACCGCCACCTGGGCCTATGACGGCAGCATCGACCCCGCGTCCTATGCACGCGGCGCCAAGCCCTGGTACCGCAAGGGGACGGACATTCCCGAGATCAAGTACGAGGACATCGTCGATCCCAGCTTCCTCGCGGCGGCGAAGGCGAAGACCAAATGATGCCGCCCTCCAATGCAGGCCTCGCCTCGGTGCGCGGCGCGGAGAGCCCTGCCGCGGAACGCACCCGGATCGCGGTGCAGGGTTTGATGAAGACCTACAGCACCGGCGGCCGCGAATTTGTCGCCGTCGACAACGTGTCCTTCGATGTGCGGGAGGGCGAATTCGTTGCCCTCCTGGGTCCGTCCGGTTGCGGCAAGAGCACGATCCTCAACATGGTCGCCGGGCTGCTGCCGCGCTCGGGCGGGCGCATCCTGATCGACGGCGACACGGTCGAGACCGGCAAGGTGAATCCAAGGGTCGGCTACGTGTTCCAGCGCGACACGCTGTTTCCGTGGCGGACGGTCGAGCAGAACATCGGCTACGGCCTGGAGATCGCCGGCGTGCCGAAGCCGGAGCGCGCGCAGCGCGTCACCGAGGCCATCGGCAAGGCCGGGCTGCAAGGCTTCGGCCGCAGCTTTCCGCGCATGCTGTCCGGCGGCATGCGGCAGCGCGTGGCGCTGATGCGCACGCTGATCCTCGCGCCGGAGATCCTGCTGATGGACGAGCCGTTCGGCGCGCTCGATACCCACACCAAGCTCGAGATGCACAAGACCCTGCTCGAGATCTGGGAGCGCGAGCGGCAGACCGTGCTGTTCGTGACCCACGATCTCGGCGAGGCGCTGACGCTCGCCAGCCGCATCATCCTGCTGTCGGCCCGGCCGGGGCGCCTCAAGGATGATTTCGAAGTGTCATTCTCCAGGCCGCGCGACCCCGTGAGCCTGCGCGAGACCGCCGAGTTCGGCCGGCTCTATTCCCATATCTGGCATTCGCTCGGCGAAGAATTCCGCCGCACCAAGGCTGACTGAGAAGGCTGACCGATCATGTCGACCCGTCGCGCCGCCATCCTGTTCTGGCAGATCGCCATCCTGGTCATTGTGCTCGTGGTCTGGCAATGGGGCTTCGAGTGGAGCAAGGCGCTGCTGCCCAAAGCCTATGTGCCGAAGATCCTCGATCCCTACTTCGTCGCAAAGCCCTCGCTGATCTGGCAGAGTTTTCTGCGCCTCGGCTGCTTCAGCGACCCCGCCGGAGTCGTCGCCTGCATCGGAGCCACCGACAACAATCTGTGGACCGCGACCCTCGTCACGCTCAAGAACACCTGGTGGGGTTTTCTGTTCGGCGCGCTGACCGGCATCGCCGCCGGCGTGGTGCTCGGGCGGTCGGACTTTCTCGCCCGCGTGTTCGGTCCCTACATCATCGCGCTCAACTCGATCCCGCGCATCGCGCTGGTGCCGCTCGTCATCTTGATCTTCGGTCTCGGCGATCTCTCCAAGATCGCGACCGCATGGCTCGTCGTGTTCTTCGTCGTCTTCTTCAACACCTTCGAGGGCACCCGCGCGGTCGACCGCGACCAGATCGCCGCGGCCCGGCTGCTGGGCGCGAGCGAGCTGACCGTGCTGCGCACCGTCGTCGTCCCGTCCGCACTGGCCTGGGTGTTCGCCTCGCTGCTTCCAGCGGTCTCCTTCGCGCTCGTCGGCGTCATCGTCGGCGAGTTCATCGGCGCCGAGCGCGGGCTCGGCAAGCTGATCATCGAGGCCGAGGCCCGCGCCAATGCGAGCGAGATGATGGTGGCGATCTTCATCATGATGTTCGTCGGCATCCTGCTGGCGCTCGCCGTCCAGTCGCTGCAATCCTACTTGCTCCGCTGGCAGCCGCAGTTCGAGCGCGCGGCCTGACCAAGACGACTGTCCATAGCTCGTCTCGGACTGCTGATCCCGCTCAGCGCACAACCCGAAGGTCAATGAGCTCGCGGCAGAACGTAAGCGCGTAGACGCCGAGCTTGCACAGATCGCGGCCGCTTCCGACATCGTCACCGTGCACCCGGCGGCGATCGAGCCGGCCGATCATGTCAAGATCTGAGGCCATGTGCAGCGGCCGGACGCTTACATCGGGCGTCTCTCCGCCTTCATCTTCGACGTGATCGTCTCCTCTGTTCGATACTACACGGCTGCACACGAGCGGTCGACAACATAGCATTGGTCCGGCTTCCGTCGTGATCTCGCGGTGATGACATCTGGTGGTCCATCCGAGAGTCCGTGCTCAGCCCCGCCTGCCAAGCGGGCGCACATGTCCTCGTCAGGATCGCGGGGCAACACAGACACAATAGCGCGCTCGACGTCTCAATCGAGTTGTCATCGCCGGCAAGATAGCGTGCTCTCCGCATCCGCTTCGATCCACCAAACGTCTCTCCGCCGATCAGCGGAAACTCAGCCAATCTTCTGTCGTCGCACCGTCTGCGAGACGGCGCTCGCCAGAGCGGCGAGCGCCGTCGGGTTGTTCATATTCTGCTCAGCCGCGGGCTCGTCGCTCCGTGCGTCGCAGAAACATCGCGCGGCGGATCCACCCGCATCGCCACGCCCTTGGGAATCGGGGAGGTCTTCACTACAACCATTCTCGCCCGAAATCGAACACCCCACCCTTTGCAGATCAATTACTTAGCTCGCCAAAAAAATCGCAAAATCCCGATTTTCGAGCGCGAATCCGCGAACTCGGGCTAGCTGTTCGCAGCGCAAGTTGCTCGCGATGAATCGCATAGCGAAGCTGGACGACGCTGCGAGCGCGCGCCTCTCGCCCGCTCTGCCATATCTTCGTTGCTCATCGCCGGCCGCGGCCGCCGCCCAGGCCGGGAGGACTGCCGCCGCCCAGGCCGGGAGGACCGCCGCCGCCAAGGCCTGGAGGACCGCCACCGCCAAGGCCGGGAGGACCGCCGCCGCCAAGGCCGGGAGGACCGCCGCCGCCAAGGCCGGGAGGACCGCCGCCGCCAAGGCCTGGAGGACCGCCACCGCCCAGCCCGGGAGGACCGCCGCCTGGCACAGTAGCGCCGCCCGGGACGTCCGAGCCGCCGGGCGTCGCGCCCGGAGTTTGCTCGGATCTCGTACCTTGGATCGAGTCACCCGGAAATTTGTTGACGGACTGGATGGATTCAACCCGCAAGCCACGGGAACTGTCAAAGGTGGCGTTCACGACCACGCGGGCATTGCCTGAGGATGCGAAGCGACTATTGTCATGCGCGACATAGCCCGAGCCGAATTGCAGATAGCTGCCGACGCGGCGGACATAGCCTTCGATCGACAGACGGTTCGCGCCGAAGAAATCAGAGAGGTCGTCAGCCCTTATGCGCGAGATCTGCATCACGCCTTGCGTAACGCGGCCCTCAGCCTGAACACGTTGTCCGACGAGTGCGGCATCGGCGCCGTTGAGTCGCAACCCGCCTATTCGCAGGCCGCCGCGATCGCGTTCGAGTGGTCCGGAAACCCGCGTTGTCGCGTTAAGGCGTTGCTCGACCAGGCTTGAGACGATCACGCCGTCGATGCGGCGCACCCCGAAGACCGCGACATTGACGCCCGGATGGCGCCAGCTTTCGTGGCCGGCCGCTATGATCCGCTGGCCCAGCACGGTCATCTCGCCGTCCCTGACGCTTTCGATCGGCCCCATCACCTCGCTGACCACGTTGACGCCGCGGGTGATCAGCGAACCGTTCGCCTGCGGCAGCGCCAGCACACGAGCCAGATGTCCGATCTTGAGCGCCTTCGCCGATACCGGTTCGCCATCGATCCGCACCGGGACGTTCGGCGCATAGCTGATGCGTTGGCCGTTGACGAAAATGCTGCCGAAACGCTGAATGACGCCAACAATGCCGGTGCCGCCGATGCCCTGATCGTGGCCACGTGTGATACCGGTGCCGCCGATACCCTGATCGCTGCCGCGGCGCACCTGCGCCCAGGCGGAGGACGATCCGGCAAGCCAGAGTCCCATAAGCAACGAGCGGCGCGAGATGACGGGCTGCCTGGTCATGACGAGCCGCCTTCGTCAGCATCACCATTCGCCGCGTCGTCCGGACCTTCGCTGTAAATGTAGATGCCGAAATTCCAGCGGTGGTCGCCGCCCTTGTCCCTGGCGAGCGCGCGGTTTGCTTCCCGGTTGGCGATCTTCAGGGCGTCCATGGCCAGTTCGCGCGAACGCCCTTCGAGACGTTTTGCGAGCTTGGCTGAAAGGCCGTCATAGTGCACCGCGCGTTCGAGGAAACGGGGTGCTGGCCCGGATACGTTTTCGGCGGCTGCCGCGATATGATCATGCAGGTTACGGCCGAGATAGTGCCATTTGCGCTCGTCGTCGCCGCGCGGAACGAAGCCGGTATCCACCAACACGATCTCTTCATCGCCGTTGATGGTCACGAGCTCGCGGTCCAGCCATTCATCCAGCACTGCGCGCGGGCGGACATCCTTCGTGATCGAACTGACGAGCTGCTCGAACGAGGGCGCATCGCCACTGGCCATGCGCGGCAAGGGCAGCGGATCGCCGTTCGCGTCCGTGAACTCCGGAGCGGCGAGCCAGCGTGCCATGATCGCGCTGGTCAGCGACAGAGTGGCAGGCGTTTCATTGACCGGCGCACCGGCGCCGCGCAGCCGCGCAACCTCCTTGCGGTGAATTCCGGTGAGCAGACTCACGCGGCTGTCGGTCTGCTCCTTTCCCTCCAGGGCAAAGTCGTGCTCGGCAACATTGACGAAGAGTTCTCGCAACAGCTGAGCCAGCTCAGGAAATGTCATTCCACCGCGGATGCATAGCCGCACCAGCGGGCGCAGCAGGCGCGCCAAGGGCGCGCGCAGGCTCGCCGCCGCAATCGGCTGATGTGAAGCCGACTTCGATCTCCGGGATTTGGCGTTCATGGCGAAATTGTAGCGGCGAGTCCCGTGGGATACAATCCCACTTTTCCGTCGAGATCAATTGACGTGTGAAATTTTCCCACATATACAGGAGGCGCTCAGTCATGGAGAGTTCGGCTATGCTCGCTCCCTCTCGGCGCCTCTCGGTGCTTCACATCTTCAATGACTGCTATCCCGACCTGTTCGGCGGAGCCCCGTCGGTGATCCGCGACATATGCGCAGGACTGAAAAACGCGTTCACCGCCTGCGTGCTGGTCTGCTCCAAGTCGAACGGGCAACGGCGCATCGTCGTGAACGGCGTTACGATCGAGCGCGTGCGCTCGTTCGGCGATGTAGGTTCGCTTCCGGCCGCGCCGACTTATCCGCTGCGGTTGTGGCGCCAGGTCGCCGATCACGATCTGCTCGCGCTTCATGCACCGTTTTCGCTCGCCGATCTCATGCTCGCCCTGGGGTTGGGCCGCGATCGACCTTTGGTCGTGCACTACCATGCGGACATCGCTTCGCATGCCGGACTGAGGTGGTTTATGAAACCGCTGTTGCGCCGGACGCTGCGGCAGGCGGACGCAATCATCGTGTCCAATGCCATTCTGCTGTACAGCAGCCCGCTGCTGCAGGAATTCGCTGAGAAATGTCACGTCGTTCCGTTCGGCGTCGATGCCTCGAAGTACGATTGGCCAGAGCCGCGCGACAATGACGCTGCCGAACGCGATCGTGGACGGCTCGTGCTGGCTTGCGGGCAACTCGTCCCCTACAAGGGCTTCGATGTGCTGGTGCGAGCGGCGGTCGGCCACCGCTTTGAGGTCTGGATCATCGGCGAGGGTCCAGAACGGGCACGGCTTGAACGAATGATTCATAGCCTCGGCGTCGCGGATCGCGTCCGCCTGCTCGGCTCCGCTCCGAAGGCCAAACTCGCCAGTCTCATGTGTACAGCGGACGTCTTTGTCCTGCCGTCCCTGACCAATGCGGAAACATTTGGCATCGCTCAACTGGAAGCGATGGCGGCGGGACGGCCGATCATCAATACATGGCTTGACACGGCCGTTCCACGCGTGGCGCGCCACGGCATCGAGGCCATTACCGTTCCACCCGGCAATCATGTTCGGTTGGCGGAAGCGATCGAAACATTGCTCCGCGATCCGGAGCGGCGCTGGCGCATGGGCCATGCCGCCCGGCTTCGCGCAACGACGCAATATTCCGTCGACGCCTTCGGGAAAGGAATCGAAACTGTCTATCGCCATGCCGTGACGACTAAGGCATCAAGCCGGTCGACCCTGGCTTCACGTCCCGGAACAATCGGAACGGGTCCGGAAAATCGACATTGCTGAGACTGATTGTGCTGAAACTCGTCGCGCCGGCTCAGCTCGCGATCACGATCCGTGAATAGTCAGGAAGGAGCTACTTATGTACTCGCAAAGCATACCTCTCGTAGAGAATGCGTGGGACGGGCCTGCGCGCGATCCAAACGCCCGATTCGATCCGCGGATTGGACGGCCCATGAAACCGCCTGGCCGTTCTCCTCGCCCCTCCGGCCTCAACGACGACAATATCGCGAGCGACCGGCCGTCGACTGGCAGGCGAACACTCCATACCCTTGCCCGGTTTGTTATTGCAGTTCTCATCGGTATCGGCGCCACCCTTGCCTGGCAGTCCTACGGTGACGCAGCAAGGGACAAGGTAGTGGCCCGGGTTCCATCGCTGGGCTGGTTGTTATCCGTCTCGACGACGAAGTCGCCAGCCATTGCTTCAACTGCCCCGGACCCGATGCAGCAGCTTGAGCCCCTGGCGTTCAATCTCGATGTCGTGCGGCGCAGCGTAGAGCAACTCACCGCCAAGCAAGAGCTGATGGCCCAGAACATTGCGACGCTGCAAGCTGTCGCAGACGACATCAGACAGAGAATGTCAACAACCCCGCCTTCGTCGCTGTCCCAGCAGCAGGCGGCCCCGATCCCGCAGCATAGACTCTCGCAACCCCGGGCGCAGTCATCGACTGTGCAGTCGTCAGTGCCTCGTCCGCTGCCCTCTGCCGGACCCCCCCTGCTCTCGCGCTGACGGCCCAGATTGCCGGCGGGCTTCTTATTGATGGGACGTAGACGCGCGCGGCATGACGGTGCGTAAGCTGCGCCTCAAGTCGTGTATCGTGAATTTGTCGATACCCGCTTCCCAGCTCTCGGAAAATGCATTGTGTACCAATGATGGCTTCCGGACAACACGAGGTGGCCCCCTGATTGCCAAGTGATCTTAAGGTTTCCTAGAATCGCCCTCTGTTTCAGCCTAGAGAGGATGTTGCCCCCAACGGGCCGCACCAGTCTCGCACCAGAACGATCCGAACAAGCCGCAACGAACTCAATCGAAATCGAACGAGAACGCAGCAAAATCAACGAAGCCGATCGATAGCTTGCCGCCCATAACGGCCCGGTCGCAGCCCTAGGGTGATAAGGTCTCACGGACGATCAACGCGTTAGCGGGATCAGTACTTACTTCAAATCCTCACGCACCAATACCGCACCAAGCTGGGCCCGGTCGCGCGACTCCCAAGTATAGAGGGCTACTGGCGCTGGCCGATCGGCCGACGTGGCTGGTCTTCACTATAGGGGACAGCCCGAGCGATTGTCGCCAATTCTGCCAGAGCACCCCAGCGAAACGAGCACCAGAGGCTCTGGTCAAGGTTTTAGAAATTCGCTGGGCTCTACGCCGAGCGCCTTGGACAGCTTACCGAGCATCGTCACAGATGCGCTGTATACGCCTGTCTCCAGCTGACTGACATAGCTCCGATCGACTTTTGCTCGGAACGCAAGCTCCTCCTGCGTCCAGCCCTTCCCCGTTCGGAGGCGACGCAAATTCCGAGCAACAGTATCCCGCAAATCGTTCATTCGTGAGCGAAAATCTATTGGCATGCCAAAGCGGTTCGCCTGCTGGTCGTGTCCCCGGAGGTGGTGTAGCTCGGTGGAGCAAAGCCGCCCGGACGCGCGCTCCCAAATAGCGCCGTAGCGGGCGGGCGGCTTTGCGGTGGTCACCGGCAGTTCTCCGGTAGGATCGGGTTGCGACACGCCAACGCAACCGAGGAACCACCGATGACCGAAGACATGATGAACCTGCGCACGCTGGTAGAGAAGACCCCAGACGCCGATCTGCTGCGCGAGATGATCGGCTTTGCGGCCCAGCGCCTGATGGAGCTGGAGGTCGAGAGCCAGACCGGGGCTGCCTATGGCGAGAAGAGCCCCGAACGTCTGGCCCAGCGCAATGGCTACCGCGACCGGATCTGGGAGACCCGCGCCGGTGCGGTGGAGCTGCGCATCCCAAAGCTGCGCAAGGGCTCCTATTTCCCCGGCTTCCTGGAGCCGCGGCGCATGGCCGAGAAGGCGCTCACCGCCGTGGTTCAGGAGGCTTACGTTCAGGGCGTCTCGACCCGTTCGGTCGACGATCTGGTGCAGGCGATGGGCATGACCGGCATCTCCAAGAGCCAGGTCAGTCGGTTGTGCGGCGAGATCGACGACAAAGTGAAGGCCTTCCTCGGCCGTCCAATCGAGGGTGACTGGCCCTATCTTTGGATCGACGCCACCTATGTGAAGGTGCGCCAGCAGGGGCGCATCGTCTCCGTCGCGGTGATCGTTGCAGTCGGCGTCAACAGCGACGGCCGGCGCGAGGTTCTCGGCATGGACATCGGGCCGTCCGAGGCCGAGACGTTCTGGACCGCCTTCCTGCGCAAGCTGGCCCGCCGCGGCTTGCGCGGCGTCAAGCTGGTGGTGTCCGACGCCCACGAGGGCATCAAGGCCACCGTGACCAAGGTGCTCAGCGCCAGCTGGCAACGCTGCCGCGTCCACTTCATGCGGAACGTGCTGGCTCATGCCGGCAAGAGCGGACGGCGCGTGGTCTCCGCCTTCATCGCCACGGCCTTTGCCCAGGACGATGCCGAGGCCGCTCGCACCCAATGGCGCAAGGTCGCCGATCAGCTCCGTCCCAAGCTGCCCAAGCTTGCCGGCTTCCTCGACGAGGCCGAGACCGACGTGCTTGCCTACATGACGTTCCCGCCGCAGCATCGGACCAAGTTGCACTCCACCAATCCGATCGAACGCCTCAACGGCGAGATCAAACGGCGCACCGAGGTGGTCGGCATCTTCCCCAATGAGGACGCTATCGTCCGCCTCATCGGAGCTGTCCTGCTCGAACAGAACGATGAATGGGCGGTCCAACGCGCCCGCTACATGACGCTGGAAACCATCGCGCCATTGAGCGATGATCCGAACGTCAGCCTCACGGCTATCGCCAGCTGACAGGCCCGGCTCCAGCCGGCGAACGCGGTGGGCCGCCAGCTACACCACGCTTGGGGACACGATCTCGCCTGCTTATCGAGGCAGTCTGTGAAGCGGCCGGCAAACCTGTTCCCGCAATCATACTGGATAATTGAGCTTCTTTTTCTTCGCTGCGGCATCCAGCTGACGCCATCGCCAAGGGGCATGGCGATCCTTCGATTCTCGGCCCGCGGTCCACGGCTCTGGATGCCAATCGGAAGCGGATCATGGCTGAATTGCAAAGCCAGCCCTCCGCTTCGCAGCCGATTGCGCTCCACCCCGTCATTCTTAGGCGATACGAAGAGCAATTGGCGCGGCTCGAAAATGCGCTCGGCAAAGGTGTGAGCGCAGGCGATACGGAGGCTGCCGAAGCAATTCGAGATCTTGTGGAGACGGTGACGGTGTCGAGAGATGACACGCGCCCGGGCGGGGTCTGTGTTGAAATTGCTGGCCGTCTCAACTCGCTGATTGGCGGGGAGGCATACCCAAGCAGAGTAAAGGGAGTGTGGGGAATGGTGGTAGCGGGGGTCCGCTACATCGTGAAGCCCACTATCGCAGAAGCCCTATTTTGTTACAGGAGAGCAGCCTAATTCGGAAGGTCGGATCTCGAAGACCCGCCCAAAAACCGCCGTTCGTGAGCGATCAGTGGCCGCCAAATGGTCGGCCGGCAAGTCGAGTAGGATAGCGGCCTTAGTCTCCTGGCCAATTGACGGCATGGACCTCGGCCGCAGGACCAAGCGCCGCAGCACCCGATAGGCCGTGAACCGGCTCAAGGCCTTAGCCGTCCGGGGCCTATCGCATTATCAAACATCGATCTTTGCCGCGCCAAGCGGCGAGACCGAGGGTGGCGAGGTAGGCCCTTGGTGAGGATCCGGAGGCGACTTCGGGTGGACGCTAGGGCGCCAGAAGGGTCGCGCTTCGGTCACGACGGAGAAGACGCACAGATTTCCTATCGCGGTACGGAGGCGGTTCAGGTGAAGCCCGTCAGGGCCACGCGTATCAGTTGCCCGAGGTTGTGCAGACGAGATTTACTCTGCATGAGACTTCCGCCCGCGACCCAGAGCCGTCGTTGCGCTTGTCCGGGTTGCCGCTTTGCGATACTTTTAAGGGCGGTGTTCCCGGGCGTGGTGTAACTTGGTAGAGCAAAGCCGTCCGCCCGCGCGCTCTCCCATAGCGCCGTAGCGGGCGGACGGCTTTGCGGTGGTCACCGGTGATTGCCCGGTAGGGTCGGGTTGCTGACACCAACTCGATTCGAGGAACCACCGATGACCGACGAGATGATGAACCTTCGCGCGCTCGTCGAGGAGGCCCCGGACGCGGATCTTCTGCGCGAGATGATCGGCTTTGCCGCCCAGCGGTTGATGGAGATGGAGGTCGCCGGGCTGACTGGAGCCGCCTATGGCGAGAAGAGCAGCTCGCGCGCGCGTGCGACGTTGTCGGTGCAGGCGCCTCGCGCCAGCAGGCCGTAGTGGCGGATGCGGCGGAGGCGAGCACGTGGATGAGGAAGCGGCGAATGAACTCGTCCGTCGCGAGCGTCATCCGCTTTTGACGGTCGCGGCCCTTCGACGCGGTAATCCTTCCATCTGAAGGTGACGCCTTGCTGGCCGCAGGCGAGCAGGCGGCTGTTGGCGATAGCGACGCGGTGGGAATAGCGCGACAGATAGGCCAGCGCTGCCTCGGGGCCACCGAACGGACGCTTGGCATAAACGACCCATTCCATCTTGCCCGACGCTGCCAGCAACGTTGCTAATGATTGTTCTCCGGCGAGGTGGGCGTCGTTGCCGAAGATCAGGCGCCCGGCCTGGTGGAGGGTGGCCAGGCGCTCCAGGAACAGCCGACGGAACAGGCGTGAAAGCGCCCGCACTGGCAGGGAAGAATCCTGGCCGCCAGGACACCCAGCGCTGGCCGTCGGGCGAGATGCCGCCGCCCGGTACGATCATGTGCACGTGCGGGTGGGGTGGGTCATGGCCGCTGGTGGCTGACATCCAACGCTCGGCAAGTTCTCCATGAACCAGCCAATATTGTCGCTGACGGCAATCGTAATGAACACGGAATGTCCTCAGCAATCGCCGAATAACAATGCGCTTGTGGAGACCTCTTCCGCAGGGGCTACAACACGTGCAACGCTCCGGTCTGTCCGCTCGTGCAACAAACTTCGGTGCAGCGGCACAATCAATTGGACTTTTTTGAGAGTACCCGGTTTTCTACCCGGAACAGTTTCCTCTCAATGCTCGCTCATGGTGGGTTTCCTCTCATCGCATCCTTAGAAAACGCTATGGTGCATCTCTACGAGTGTAGATTGCAGCAGCGAGGACAATGACGACGCCCTTGATGATCAATTGGACCTGGACCGGCACGCCGAGCAGCACCACTTCGTTGGCGAGGATGACGATGATGGCGGCTCCCGTGAGGGCGCCAAGGATCGAGCCGCGGCCGCCCCGCAGCGACACCCGTCCGACGACACAGGCTACGATCGAGTCGAGCTCGTACCCCTGCCCGACCCAGTTGTCGACGAGCCCGACATAACCGCTCAGGATCAGCCCGGCGAGCGCCGCAAGGCAGCTCGAGATCAGGTAGCAGCCGATCATGACCGCGTCGGAGCGGATGCCAAACAGGCGCCCCGTCACTGGATTGCCGCCGACAATGAAAATCCTCCTTCCGAAAGCGGAACGGTGCAGGACCCCAGCCAGCAAGACCGCTACGAACAGCAGAACGAGTACGTTATAGGGCACGCCGTGAAATTTTCCGGAGCCGAGCAGCCGCAGTACCGGCGGCACGTTGCCGGACGGCGCGCCCTGCGTGTAGGCGAACCTGAATCCCTGGAGCAGGATCATCGTGGCGAGCGTTGCCAGGAACGGGGACACCTGACGCTTGGTGACGAGAAAGCCGTTGAGCAGGCCAACGCTGACAGCGACCACCAAGGCCGTCGCGACGATGGCGGGGACATTCTGGTCGAGGCCCGAGAAACCGGTCGCGATCACGGCGGCGGTCGCCATCATCGAGGCGACAGAGAGATCGAGGCCGCGAACGATCATCACCAGGCTTTGCCCCATGGCTGCGATCGCGAGCGGCGCGACTTGTAGCAGCAGGTTGGACAAATTACCGGGACTGACGAAGGCCGGTGAGATCACGCCACCAAGCGCGAGCAGCAGCGGCAGAGCGAGGGCTGTGCCATAGCTTTCCATGACGCTGCGGACCGACCAGGACGGGGTGACGGAGCCGGCGATTTCTACGGAGCCTGACAT
The DNA here is from genome assembly GCF_032485115.1 of Bradyrhizobium sp. SZCCHNRI2009. Taxonomy (NCBI): domain Bacteria; kingdom Pseudomonadati; phylum Pseudomonadota; class Alphaproteobacteria; order Hyphomicrobiales; family Nitrobacteraceae; genus Bradyrhizobium; species Bradyrhizobium sp. SZCCHNRI2009. The sequence goes on along the minus strand of NZ_JAUEUH010000006.1, from coordinate 204,720 downwards.
CCTGCTCACCCGATCCTGCGGCGTTCGACATAGATGGAGACGGCAAGGATGATGATGACCGCCTGCGCGACCAATTGATAGTGCTTCGACACGTCCATGAAGTTGAGCAGGTTGTTCAGGAGCGTGATCAGAAAGGCGCCGAACAGCGTGCCGATCACGCCGCCTTTGCCACCGCTCAGCAAGGTACCGCCGAGCACGACCGGAGTGATCGAAGCCAAGGTGTAGTTGACGCCGGTGTAGGGCTGTCCAACGCCGAACCTCGCGGCGAGATAAAGCCCGGTCGCCCCGCAGCAGAAGCCCGAGATGCCGTAGACCAGCATCAGGATGCGCGTCCGCCGCAATCCCACGAGACGCGCGGAATTCGCATCATCGCCAAGGGCGTAGATCTGGCGGCCGAGCGGCAAATATCGCAGCAGCAGCGCGACCAGGATGCCAAGGACGACTGCAAGCGTCGCTCCGATGGGGATGCCCGAGATGCGTCCATAGGCGAGCACGGTGAAGCTGCGCGGCACCCGACCGACCGGTCCCAGTGCGTAGAGCAAGGTCACGCCTTGCAGGACCGCGCCCATGCCGAGCGTCACGATCAGCGGATGAACGCGCAAGGTGACGACCAGGCCGGCGTTGAGCACGCCGACGAATGTCCCGAGCGCGAGCACGCCGAGCACGACCGGAACGACCCGATCCGGATTGCCGTTGATCAGGCCTGATGTCAGGCAGGAGGTGAGGCTGATCAGCGAGCCGACCGAGAGGTCGATGCCGCCGCTGAGAATGGTCAGGGTTTGCCCGATACTGACCAGCGCAAGGTCGGTGGTCTGCTCATAGACATTGAGCAGGTTGCCCAGCGTCAGGAATCGGTCGGAGACCGTTGCGCCAACAAGATATACCGCGCAGATCAGGACGAGCACGCCGGCAAGCCCCGCATTGCTGCGCAGCCACCAAGGCATCGCGAGACGGGCGGCGATCGCGGTCATGCGGCGCGCTCGCTCGTGGCCAGGTACATGATGCTTTCCTCCGTGGCGTCGCATCCCGGCAGCTCGCCGGCGATCCGTCCCTCGCGCATGACAATCACGCGATCGGCCATGCCGATGACCTCGGTCATTTCCGAGCTGATCATCAGGATTGCGAGGCCTGAATCGGCAAGTTCGCGCATGATCCGGTAAATATCGGCCTTGGCGCCGACGTCGACGCCGCGTGTCGGTTCATCGAGGATCAGTATCGACCTGCACAGGCGTGCCCAGCGCGCGATGATCACCTTCTGCTGATTTCCGCCCGACATGGTTGCGACCGGCGTTGCCGGTCCGCGGCAGGCGATGCGGTATCGTTCGATTTCGTGGGCGGCGATCGCCAGTTCGCCCTCGCGATCAATCACTCCGTAGCGGGTGACCTCGCCGAGTGCTGGCCCAGTGATGTTCGCAGCAATGTCGAGCAGCATCGCAAGCCCCTGCGACTTGCGATCCTCGGTGACGAGGCCCATGCCGAGCCCGATCGCCTTGGCGGGCGTCATTGCCGTAAAGCGCTCGCCGGCGATGTGGAGAGTGCCCTTCGAGATAGGAGCTGCGCCGAACAGACCGAGCGCCAGATCGGTGCGTCCGGCGCCGACCATGCCCGCCAGCGCGACGACCTCGCCTGCATGCAGTTCTATCGAGACGTCACGGACCCGGTCGCCGACGCAGATGCCGTCGGTGCGTAGCACGGGTTGATCCGGTCGCGACGCGGTCGAGCGCGGGGGAAACAGCTCGCCGAGATCGCGCCCCACCATCATCGAGATCAGCCGTTCGCGCGTGACGGCGACGGTATCCGTCGTGCCGACCAGACGGCCGTCCTTCAGGATCGTGGCACGATCGCACAGCGCGAAGACTTCGTCGAGCCGATGCGAAATGAAGAGAATGGACACACCGGCCTCGCGCAGCCGGCGCAGGCGCTCGAACAACAGTTCGACCTCGCGCCCGGCAATGACGGCGGTGGGCTCGTCGAGGATCAACAGGCGGACATTGTGCGTCATCGCGCGCGCGATCTCGACCATCTGCTGGTCGGCGACCGAGAGAGAGGCCACCGTCTCGCGAGGGTCAAGGGTGATGCCAAGCTTGCGCATCAGCTCAGCGGCCTCTTTCCGTGTCCGTCCGTGATCGACCAGGCCGAGCGCGTTGCGCCGCTCGTTGCCGAGGAAGATGTTCTCGGCGACGGACAACTGCGAAAACAGCGCGAACTCCTGATAGACGACGTGGACTCCGGCGAGCTTCGCCTCGCGCGGTGACGACCATCTCACGCGTTGACCGGCGAGGGTGATCTCGCCTTCGTCGGGCGCAACCGCGCCGGCGATGATCTTGATCAGGGTGGATTTGCCGGCGCCGTTCTCGCCGAGCAAGCCGTGGATTTCGCCAGGTTTGACGTCTAAGTTTACGCCGTGGAGGGCGCGCACGCCGGGAAAACTCTTGGAAATGGCCTTGAGTGTGAGCATTCGGTCCGTCTTGCCCCTTTGGCGTGCCGGCCTCGCCGGTACGCCATTGTTCCGGGTTCAGTGCGGATAGTCGATCTTGAACGTGCTCGGATTGTAGGTCGGGCCCATGCCGCCGGACACGAGCATGTCGTCGGGACCGTCGGGCACGATGTGCTGCTCCGCATACATGTCAGGCTTCGGAATGGAAGGCGTCTCGTCACCGTGGGTCAGAACGATATTGCTGTTGATGGTATAGACGCAGGGCACCGCGGCGCCGGACAGCACCTTGAGCGCGACGTCGAGCGCCGTGCCCATCATCGCGGGCGGATAGTCGATGTCGAGCAGCGGGAACTTGTTCTTGATAGCCATCTTCATCGGTCCGTTCATGTCGGCCGAGGTGATCGGCGGAATTTCGCTTCCCTTCCAGCCGGCATCGAGAAAGGCCTCGATCGCACCGGGCACCTGCAATCCGTGCGGCGAGAACACGGCATTGATGCTATGGCCGTACTTGGCGATCATGGCCTGCATCACCTGCTTGCCCTTCACCGGGCTCCAGTCGGAGTAGACGGTCTCCAGGATCTTGATACCGGGATAGGCCGAGAACACCTGCATCGCTGGTTTGACACGGTTCTCGTTCGGGCTGGAGCCGGCCTGGCCTCCGAGGATGATCACGTTGCCCTTGCCGTTCAGCTTCTCGACGATCCATTGCGCGAACAGGCGCCCCATCATCGCGTCGGACGCTGTGACGAAGGTGACGAAATTGTCAGAATCCACCCGGCGGTCCACCATCACGACGGGGATGCCGCGTTCGGTCGCCTGGGTGACGGCGGGATCGAGCGCCTGCGACGTGTTGGCGCTGACGATCAGGAGATCGACGCCGCGGGAGACCAGATCCTGGATGTCGGCGACCTGCTTGGCATCGTCATGGCCCGCATCGGTGATCAGCAGCTTCTTCACGACGTCGGCATGGTCGTGCGCAGCTTTCTGAAGCGAGTGCAGGCCAACCACGCGCCAGCTGTCGCCGAGGCCGGCATTGGAGAAGCCGATGGTGTAGGGCGGCGCCTTCTTGAACTTCGCGGTGTCGCGAATGCAGACGTCGAGCGCTGGATTGAACAGGAACGTGCGCGGCGCGCCGGAATATTCCGCCTGGACGGCAATTGGTGTCACCATGGCCAGGCAGGCCAGTGACAGGCAGCTCGCGATAGTCACTCTCATTGGTGTTCCTCCCCTTTGGTTTCACTGATCGTGGCGACTTGAGCGTCGCTCTGGACAATCAACCCTGGTCTTGCCTACGCCGCCTCACGACGGTGCCGCCAGCTGCGTCGACACGAGTATCTTCAGCTTGTCGTTGCTTGGCGCAGTGAGGACGTCGAAGCCTTTCGAGACCACGTCCTCGGCGCGGATACGGCCATCGATGATCTTCGAGATTGGCAGCTTGCCAGACTCGACCAGTCCGATGATGCGCGGCCACATCGTGATCGGGTAACACCAGGTTGCCTCGATGGTGATGTCCTTCAGGGCCCACAACATCGGATCGGTCGAGGCTTTGCCGACGTGCAGGCCGGCCTGCACCACGACACCGCGCCGCCGCACGGCTTCGACGCAGGTGTTCAATGCGCTTTCGTTACCGACGCATTCGATGGCGACGTCGACGCCGACATTCTCTTCGGTCTGCTCCTTGACGCGCGCGACCACGTCCGTCGTCTTGGGATCGTAGACGCCGGCGCAAATACCCCAGCTCTCGATCGTTCGACGCCGCGATGCGTTGGGCTCCGACACGTAGATCCTGGCGGCGCCGGCTGCGTGGGCGCACAGAATGGTCAGCGCGCCGATCGGGCCTGCACCTGCGATCAGCACGGTGCTGCCAGCCTGGACACCGCCGCGGTCGACCGCATAGAGCGCGACCGCCGCCGGCTCGATCATGGCGGCTTCCTCGTCGGTGATGGAGTCGGGCACTTTCGCCGCATTGTAGTCGTTGATGACGGCGAGATCGGACATGCCGCCCCAGGCCCAGCTGAGGCCGATGCAAGCCATCTTTTCGCTGAGATGGTTGAGACCCCGCCGGCTGTAATAGTCGTTCATCGGCATCATCAGCGGCTGCACCGAAATACGGTCGCCGCGCCGCACATGAGTGACGTCGCGCCCGACGTCCAGTACCTCGGCCGAGAACTCATGTCCCAGGATCTGCGGCAAGGTTGCTGCAGTGAACACGTGCGGCGACGCGGGCGTGACGATCGGCCCTGCAATGTATTCGTGGAGGTCCGTGCCGCAGATGCCGGTCCACAGCGGCTTCACCAGGAGCTGGCTGGCGCCCATCTCCTTGGGCTCATCGACGGTTTCGACACGGATGTCCTTCCGTCCGTAATAGCGAACAGCCTTCACGGTGCGCTTCCCCTTCTGCGCGGCAGGTTATTGGCCTCGCACTACCATGTTACCGGTTTGCATTGATCTGATTGAATGGGGAATTTTACTTCCCATGCTGGTGCAGCCAGTTTCAAAAAGGTTAGAATAGGCGCCTTGGAGCCACAATATCCGGTGATTTCCCTTCACTGGGGAACGTATTGCCCCAATGATCGGACCGTTCGTGGCGGATTTGAATGGCCGCGGCTGCAGCTCGGGGCTGTTTCAGGAGGCGCAATGGCTATCGACCGGATGAAGGACATCAGCGTGTTCGTCCATGTCGCCGAAGCCAAGAGCTTCACGGCAGCGGCCGAACGCATCGGCCTTTCGCGATCGGCAGTCGGCAAGAGCATCGTTCGGCTCGAGGACCGGCTCGGGGTCAGGCTGCTCCAGCGCACCACGCGAAGCGTCTCACTGACCGGAGAGGGAGCCGCCTTCCACGAGCGGTGCGTGAGGCTGCTCGCCGATCTCGACGAAGCGGAGATGGCGATGCTCAGTCACTCGCAGGCGCCGCGGGGGCGGTTGCGGCTGGATCTGCCCGTATCCTTCGGCCGGCTGCACGTGCTTCCGGTCCTCAATGAGTTCATTCGCAAATGGCCGGAGATATCCGTCAGCGCCTCCTTCGGCGATCGCTATGTCGATCTCATCGACGAGGGCGTGGATCTCGCGATCAGGATCGGCAGCAGCGAAGATTCTCGGCTGATGAATAGGTTTCTGGCGCGCCATCGCCTGGTGACCTGTGCGTCGCCGGCCTATCTTGCCGAGCGAGGAACGCCGAGAAACATCGACGCGTTGGCGCAGCATAGCTGCCTCGCCTTCGTGCACGGCGGGCGCTCCGTCGACTGGCGATTCAACGAGAACGGACAAGCTCGCGTGATCGCCATCAATGGGCGTTTCGTCGCGACCAACGCTGAAGCCTTGCGCGACGCGACGATTGCGGGTTTCGGCATCGCTCGGCTTGCCACATTCCTGGTCAGCGACGATCTGCGTGCAGGTCGGCTGGTGCCGATCCTCAAAGAGGTCGACGCCGATGGTGCACCCATTCGCGCCGTCTATCCTTCGAGCAGGCACTTGTCGCCGAAGGTGCGTACATTCATCGATGCGTTGATAGAGGCTTGGCGGCCGGAACCGCCCTGGGACAGCGCAGAGACTTCACTGCGCGGACGTCCGACTGAGAGCGACTGACCTGTTTCAACGTCCTTCGGCGGAAATTGCGTGCCGTTCGCGGACGAGGACTGCCAGCAGCGGGAGTACGAATCACGAAAAATCGTAGTTTGGCGCATGAGATAGTAGGATTGGTAGCGAAGTCCGCTGCCAATCCCAAACCAATGGTTCTTCATTCCTATTTTGACGACGGAGCTGCGACATGCAACGGTGAAAGAGTCAGGCTCTTCCAACGACAACTGAGACCGCCATCGCCTCTCGTCTGTCTCCCCTCTGTCGAGAATTTCTTGATTGTAGTGACTAGCGGCAGCTGAAGCTCGAAGGCTGCGTCGCAGGGCCGCGGCCATCCCACGTCGTCCGCTGCGGATAGACGCAGACCGGATAGCTCACGCTGCCATCGCGCGAGGTCAACGTGATCTCGCCCGGCGGCACTCCCTTCTCGACCCAATCCGTCAATGCGGAGAAGAACTGGTCCTTGTCGCGGGTCGGCGTCTGGTTGGCATTGCCCGGCAGTTTCGGCAGCGGCACGGCGTCGTTCTTGCCGGTCACGGTGTACGAGCGGCCCTGCGAGGAATGCGCAGCCCCCGGGACCAGATACATCCGCATGAATTTTGAGACCTCGGCGTCGCCGCCCATCGCAGCAAGCACGCGCTCGTGATAATTGACGTTGCCGGCCGGCGGGATCGCATCATCCGCAAGGCCGCTCCATATGATCACCTTGCGGCCGAGATCGCGCAGCTTCGAGAGATCGGCCTTGTCGGTGATCAGATTGCTGAACAGCGTGGGCTGCAGTTCGACATTCTTGTCGACGCCAGCAGCGAAGGCGGCATAATCGAGCTCGAGCCAGCGGTTGCGCCTTGCGGTCGAGGTGTTGGTGATCGGAATGGCTGAGGTCGCGCTGGCATCAGCGGCGTAGCTGACGTCCTCCATGCCGAGCGCAAAATTGTCAGTCGACGGGCTCGTGATCTGCGTTGAGATCGACGTGCCCTTGGTAAAGGTCCACCACATCTGCTTCACGCCGAGCGCCTTGCCGCTGCGGGCTTCCGCCGTCTGAGCCGGATCGACGCTGCCATCGCGGGTCGCGCCGTACCAGATTTTGTTGAGCGCACCCGCTTCCTTCGAGCTCATGCAAGCTGCCTTGTCGGCGTTGCTTCCGGTGACGCCGTCGCTCGTTTCGCCCGTACAGAGCAGCACCGCGTCGCGGGCGGGATTGTAGTCGCAGGCGAAGGGATCAAGCAGGAAGCCGAGCCCGGCCTTGTCACAGGTTGCAACGGCGCGCTTGTTGGCAGCGTCGACCTTGGCGGCGAACGCGGCAGCCTCCGGCTTGTTGATGGCAGAGAAGCCGAGCTCGGTCTTCATCACGATCTGCGGATAGAGGCTGGTGGTGCCGAACCGCGCGATGTTCGGCGCAGGCTGCGCGATCATGTAGCCGTCATAGAGCTCTGGATATTCCTGCAGGATCTTCAGGCCCTGGCGGCCGCCCTGCGAGTGTCCATCGTAGTAGACGAATTTCGGCGCCTTGCCATAGTAGAGATTGACCAGCGCTTTGGTCTTGATCGCCTGCTCGACCATCGCCCGTACCGAGAAGTCGCGGAGGCCCTCGACGTTAACCTTGCCGTCAGAGAGGAAGGCGAACGAACCGTCCTGATACCACGGCTGGCCGGCATCCGTTGTGCCCGAAGCATAGCCGATATTGGCGTTGACAATTGCCGGCACCTTGCTCCCGATCTTGTCGGCGAAGCGATGGCCGCCGCCGACCCAGCCGCCACCGCCATAGTTACGGATGCGCTCGTTCCAGTTGGCCTGCGTCGGCAGCCAGACCTCGATGCCGATACCTTCTGAATAGGAGCGCGCGTTTTTGTCCTTCTCCGCTGTGACGCCGGGACCGACCAACAGCTTCACGAGGCAAAGATCGGCTGCCGCCGTGATCGGCTTCGGCGCATCGGGCGCCAAAAGCTCCTCACCCTTGTTGACCCGGCGGACCGCGATCACGGTCGTGATCTCGTCGGGATGGAAGGCGGCTTTGATGCCGTCGTCACAAGCCATCGGCTCGGCGAACGCCGATGTCACCTGGCAAGTCGCAGCCACCAGCAGCATTGCCCAAAAAATTCCTCGCGCGATCGGCATCAGTTCTCTCCTCTTGCTTATCGTTCTCTGTTGGCAGCCCGGGGCCGCCTTAGTCTACAATCGGTACCGTCAGCGGCTCATGGGTCTGTGCGGCGCAGCCGAGCCGCGACTCCGGGGGCGCCAACCCGGCGCCTGAACCCGAAGGCAAAATTGTCGCGAATCAGAATCGCCTGCGAACCTCCCGTTGGTCACTCAGACAGCCTCATTCGGTCAGCGAGCGTTCCTGCGCAATCGAGCGCGGCGCACCATGCAAAGACCATGGCGGGGCCGATCATCGTTCCAGGTCCGGGGTACATGCCGCGGAAAATGGAGGATGCATCGGTCCCGACGGCATACAGTCCGGGCAAGACCGTTCCGTTGCGTGACAACACTCTGGCGCGCTCATCCGTAAGTAGACCGCAACTGCTGGCGAGATCCGACGGCCACACGGCGACGGCATAATAGCGCCCCTGACCGATCCGCCGCAGACATGGGTTCGGCTTGGTCTCCGGATCGCCATTGAACCGGTTCAACGCGCTGGACCCTCGGCCGAAGTCTTCGTCGATCCCGCTGTCCGCGTAGCGATTATACTGCTCGACCGTTGCCGCAAGCTGCCCGGCGTCGACGCCGATCCTTCGCGCCAGCTGCTCGATCGTCTCCGCCTCGACCAGATAGCTGGCTTGCACGAACGCCTTCAGGTTTCGCGTCCCCGGACGAACGAGCCCAATGCCGAAATCCTTGATGAACGTCGCATCGCAGATCAGGAAGGCCGGACTTGAAGACGGCGCGTTCGATCGCAGCATCGCGGCGACGAAGTCATGATAGGAATCGGCCTCGTTCACGAAACGGCGGCCTGACCTGTTCACGGCCAGCAATCCAGGCTTGGCGCGATCGAGCATGATGTGCGGGAAGATCGACACATGACCGTCGGCCTGCGTCATCACCGAACTCGGCATCCACAACGCCGGACTGTCGAGGTCTCGGGCGATCGCTGCACTGACGCGCTCCGCCGCCAGGATGCCATCGCCGGTGTTCGAGGTGGGCGCGAGCGAAAGTCGACGCGCCGGCTCGGGGAATAGACGCTCTCTTAGCTCACGGCTCCAGCCGATGCCTCCGCTCGCCAGCACGACGCCCTTGCGGGCCCTTATCCTGAGCTCTCCGCCAGGAGACGAAAGAACCGCACCCATGATGTGATCCCCCTCGCAAACGAGATCGCGAAGTTCGGTCTCGAAGCGCAGGTCGACGGCGACGCGGCGGAGGCTGTCGAGGAGCCTCGCGACGAGCGCGTTTCCCATGACCAGGCGCGTTCCGCGCGTGTGGCTGATCCGGTCCATCGCATGCCGGGCGAGCAGACCCAGGACATGCCTAAGACTGCTCCAGCTGCGGAATGGCGCCAGCAGCGCCGGGATGTCCGCCTTGCTCACCATCATGCCGCCGAGCACCATGAACTCCCGACGCGGCGGCCTGACACGGGCAAAATCCGGTCCGAGCTTTCGGCCCTCGAACGGCATGGCCGTGAGCGCGCGTCCGCCGATCGCAGCGCCCGGAAGCTGCTTGTAGTCGGGGTGGATCGGAGGCGCCGCAAATCGAACGCTCGTCTTCTGCTCGAGATCATCAAGCACGACCCACCCTGCCCGAAGGAACATGTCGACGCGGCGGTCGGCGGCGTGCTCGCCGAGCATTGCAGCGAGATAGGTGCGCGCGGCCTCGACCGTATCAGGCGTCCCCGCAAGGCGGCCCTGCCGGTTGCCCGGGATCCACACCGTGCCGGCGGAGGTTGCGGTGGTGCCGCCCACCATGTCCGACTTCTCGCACAGGACGACGTCGAGCCCTTCGAGCGCGCCCACCAGCGCGGCCGTCATGCCGGCAGCGCCGGTACCGACGACCAGCAGATCGGTCTCAACGTCCCACGGGCGATCGTTGTGCGCCATCACCAGCCTCTTCCGTCACAGCGCCTGCGCCTTTTCGACCACGGCCCTGCCCGCTGCAAGGGCGCGCCGCGCCCGCGTTTCAGCATCGACGGTCTTCGCCAGCACAACGGTCGGCACCTCGATGCTGATGGTCAGGCAGTCCGGCATCGCCCGCGTGAGACCGACGAGATCGATGCCGCCCTCGCCCGGGAACATGCGCTCCTCGCGCGCGGCATGGATCATTTGCTCAGTCGTCGCGGGGCGCTCGGCCGGACCGTCGCAGAGCTGCCAATAGTGCAGCCGATCGGCCGGGATGGAGCGGAGATCCGCGAGCTTGCTTCGCGATCGATCGAAATGCAGCGCATCCACCAGAATGCCGGCCGCGGGATGGTCGACATCGTCAACGATCCGCATCGCGGTTGTCAGATCAGGAACGCTGGTCCAGGGCATGAATTCCAGATCGGCGGTCAGACCGAACGCAGCAGCCGCCTCGCAAAACTGCCGATAACGATCGGAGAACCGCGCCAGGTCGGGGTCATAGCCGGCGACAAGGATGTGCCTGGCGCCGAGGCGTGCGCCTGTCTCGAAGAACGGCATGAACGACGCGACGCTCGTCTCAGGTCTGAAGGCGACGACCTCGAGATCGGCAACGGTTACACCCGTCGACTGCAACTGCTGGAGCGTCGTACGCAGGAGCGCGGCGTCATCCATCAGGCGATAAGCCAGTCCACCGGGCACGGCCGGCAGCAGCCTGAGGCCGACCTTGTCGTAGCCGCAGCGGGCCGCCAGATCGATCATCTCGGGCGGCGCCAAGTCGAGCACGGTCAGCGCAGCGAGCGAAAAGGTCGCCATCAGCAAGCATCCGCGATGCGTGCGTCGAGCGCAAACATGCCCTGATAGAAGTCAGGCTCGCTGGCTCCCTCCATGACATCGGATGCAAGTGTCCGCGCCTGCCGCAAGGCCCTCTGCAACGAAGCGTCATCGAGCGCCTCGATCAACAGAAGCCCCGAGAAGAAGCCCTCGTGCTTCCGCATGCCCTTTTCAGCGGTCGGTACGGATGTCCGCGGCGCGTCGGTCGCCCCGATCTGCACGGCAGCGATCCCGTCGCAGCCAACGAGCGCGGTGGCCAGCCGTTGCGGGTCGGCGGGCAATTTGTCGATCCGCAGCGCCACGATCGTGGCGCCCTCGCCCCGCCCGGCGCGCGCGACGATCACACCGCCGCCACGCATGAAATTGCCGAGCTTCGGCATGATGCGCTGCGACCACGGGGTGGGCGCGTTGAGCCGCGCCAGATAGTCCTTGCCGTCGAGGACCTCGGGCGTTTCGAGCTCGTACAGGATGAAGAAGCGGTTGACGTCGCTGCGCACGGCACGAAACACACGCGACGCCAGGAAGCCCCGCGTCGTCACGCGCTCGGTGGTGTGCTCGCGCGTCAGCCAATGCCGGTAGTCGGTCAGATCATGCGCCTCGACGTCGCTCCAGATGGCGAGAAACCCTGTTCCGCGCATGCTTGTCTCCTGATTACATCTTGCCGGTTAGCGCAAGCCCGTGCAGGGCCGGCGGAATCGTTTCAGGCAATTGCCCGAGCCGCTGGACGACCGCCAGGATCGCAGCGAGATAGCCGTAAGCGCCAAGTCCGCAAATCACCGCTGTGCAGGCCCGCGAGGTGATCGAATGGCGGTGCAGCTCGTCCCGCGCATGGATGTTGGAGATGTGCAGCTCGATCTTCACCCCATCGAAGATGTTCAGCGCATCGATCAGCGCGACCGATGTGAAAGAATAGCCTGCCGGATTGATGATGATCGCATCCGCCTGGCCGTGAGCGGATTGGATCAGACCAACGAGCTCGCCTTCCATGTTCGACTGGTGGAACGAGACGGATACGCCGAGTTGGTCCGCGAGCGCGTGGCAGCTGTCCTCGATCTGCTTCAGCGTCGTCGAGCCGTAGATGTCGGGCTCCCGAATGCCGAGAAAATTGAGATTGGGTCCATTCAAGATCACGATCCGTGCGGCCATGTTCGACTCCTTTGCCAACGCAGCCCGATCAGCCGCCGAACCATCGCGCCGGCACCGTCACCAGGCCGGGAAACAGGACCATCGCGAACAGGACGATCAGCTGCGCGATCATGAAGGGCCAGACCCCCTTGATGATGTCTTCCATGCTGATCTTGGACACGCCGCAGACGACGTTAAGCACGATGCCGACCGGCGGCGTGATCAGGCCGATGGAGTTGTTGATGATGAACAGCACGCCGAAATAGACGGGGTCGATATTTGCCGCCTTGATGATTGGCATCAGGATCGGCGTCAGGATCAGGATGGTGGGCGTCATGTCGAGCGCCGTGCCCACGATCACGACGACCACCATGATCGCGAGCATCAGGATGGTGTTGTTGCTCATGAACGGCTTCAGGAGATCGACGACCTGGTTGGAGATCTCAGACACCGTGATCAGCCAGGACGACACCAAGGCCGCAGCGACCAGGAACATGACGACGCTCGTGGTCACGGCCGACGAGACCAGGACCGCGTAGATCTCGGACCATTTCAGCTCGCGATAGATGCACGTCGCGACGAACATCGAATAGACGGCGACGACGACGCCGGCCTCGGTTGGCGTGAAGATCCCGAAGCGCAGGCCGACGATGATGATGGCGGGGAGCATGAGTGCCCAGAAGCCGTCGGTGATCGCATGCCACACCTCGCGGCGCGCGGCGGCGGCGACAGGTTTTCCTTGCGCACCACCCAGTACCAGGCGGCGCAAAGGCCCAATCCCAGGAAAAGGCCGGGCACGATGCCGGCAAGGAACAGCTTCGAGATCGAGACGTTGGCGGCCACGCCGAAGATCACGAATCCGATGCTGGGCGGAATCACCGGGCCAATCACGCCGCCGGCCGCCACGAGACCCGCCGCATAGGTCTTCTTGTGTCCCGCCGCCACCATCATCGGCACCAGCAGCGCCGCCAGCGCGGCGGCGTCGGCCGCCGCCGACCCCGACAATGACGACAGGATGCAGGCGGCCAGGATCGTGACGTAGCCCAGGCCGCCCCGGAAATGCCCCACCGCCACGAGTGCGACATTGACGATGCGCTTGGCCAGTCCGCCCTTGTTCATGATCTCGCCCGCGAGCATGAAGAACGGGATGGCCATCAGCGGAAAACTGTCGGCGCCGTTGATGACGTTCTGGGCGACGATCTGGGGATCGAACATGTCAATGGTGCTCATCAGGGCGACGCCGCAGATGAGGAGCGCAAAGGCGATCGGCATGCCCAGCGCCATGGCGCCCAGCAGAGAGACGGTGAAGACGACGATCGTCATGGCATGATCCGGGTGACGCGGAGAGAGTGAGAGGGCGCGAAGACGATCGAGGCCATCACTGCTCCTCCGATTCCCTGACCGCCACCATGTCCTCCTCGCTCGCCTGCCCGCTGATCACCCGGTACAGGTCGTAGAGAAGGATAATTGCGGCCGACACACCGAAGATCACGCCGACGGCGTAGAAGATGGCCATCGACAGACCGGTCGCCGGCGCGCGGTCGTCGATGTTGATGAGGGTCTGACGCCAGCTGCCGGAGAGCAGCAGCCAATCGGCGAACAGCATCAGGCCGTAGTTGATGAGGAAGCAGATGCGCTTGCCGGAGGCCGGCAGCTTCCGCACCAGGCTGTCGACGCCGAGATGGGCGTGCTCGCGCAGCGCGACGATGGCTCCGAGGAAGGTCAGCCACACCAGCAGCCAGCGCGACAGCTCCTCGGACACCGTGATGCCGGAGTTGAAGCCATAGCGCAGCACTACGTTGCCGAAGACCAGCACCACCATGGCCGCGAGACACGCGGCAATGACGGCTTTCAGAAACGAGCAATAGAGGTCGAGAAACTGCGCCATGCGTCAGGTCCGAGCAGATGTGGGACGTGAGCCGGCATGGGCCGGCTCCGCCGCCTATCGTGATGGAGAGGCGATTACTTTACGTCCTTGCGGATGCGCTCGACTTCCTCGTTGAACAGCTTCACCGTCTCGGGCCGAAGATTGGCCGAGACCTTGTCCACGACCGGTTGAACCGCCTTGCGCATGCGCTCGGTCTCCTCGGGAGCGATCGCATTGTACTGCATGCCCTTGGCCTGCAATTCCGCCAGCGCCTTTTCGGTCTGGAGGCGCGTCTGCTCCTTCTGATAGTTGCGGCTTTCCTCATAGGCCTCGCGCATCAGGCGCTGCTCGGTCGGCGACAACTTGTCCCAGAACGTCTTGCTCACCAGGATGATGTTGAGGGTGAAGGTGTGGTTGGTGGCCGAGACGTACTTCTGCACCTCGTAGAACTTGTTGGAGAGGATGACGGTGTAGGGATTCTCCTGCCCGTCGACGGTGCGAGTCTCCAGCGCCGAATACAATTCGCCGAACGCCATCGGGACGGGATTGGCCTTGAAAGCGCTGAAACTCTCCAGATAGACCGGGTTCGGAATGACGCGCAGCTTCAGGCCGGCGAAGTCCTCGACCTTGGTGATCGGCCGGGTGCTGTTGGTGACGTTGCGGAAGCCAAGGCCCCAATAACCGAGGCCGATCAGGTTCTTCGACGGCAGGCCCTCAAGCATGGCCTTGCCGAATTTGCCGGTCGCGAGCGCATCGGCCTGCTCGGTCGTGTTGAACAGGAACGGGAAATCGATCAGGCCGAACTCGGGCACGACGGTCGCAAGCGACGTGGTCGAGGCCGACAGCATCTCCTGAGTGCCGCCGCGCAGCGCGGATTGCTGCTGCAATTCGTTGCCGAGCTGCGAGGCCGCGAACTCGCGGACCCTCATCTTACCCCCGCTCTTGGCCAGCAGGATCTCTCCGAACTTCTGCACGCCGAAGCTGACGGGGTGATCGGTGTTGTTCAGGTGCCCCCACCGGATCGTCCGCTCCTGAATGTCATCGGCGGCAGATGCGCCGACCGTCAGCGCCACCGAGATCGCGGCGGCAGACAGCGCCCGTGCGAACAAGCTCATCGTGTCCTCCCTGGTTTCTTCGGGGCACGCGGCGGGTTGAGCGCTTATTTTCCGTACCCTCTGTTTATCGAGAAAACACACATCAATATCGATGTCAAACGACAATCATAATTTCATATGAGATTTCAATGGACATCAGATGCCGCGACTCTGCTATAATGCCGGCGAGTGGCCCGCTCCCACAGGGCGGCGCTCCGGGCGAGCGGGATCAGAAGGCATGACGGATCTTGAGGAACGGCCGCTGTCGGCGGGCGACAGCGGCTATCGGCGCATCCGCTCCGACATCATTTTCGGCGTGCTCACGCCGTCGGGACGCCTCAGGCTCGAGGCGATGAAGGAGGATTACGGCGTCAGCATCTCGACCCTGCGCGAGATCCTCAATCGCCTGGCGTCCGAAGGCTTCGTGGTCGCCGAAGGGCAGCGTGGCTTCGAGGTGGCACCGGTCTCGCTCCAGAACCTGCGCGAGCTCGCCGAGCTGCGCATCCTGCTGGAGCATCACGCCATGGCCGAGTCGTTCCGCGCCGGAGACGTCGAGTGGGAAGGACGCGTGGTGTCAGCGCATCACAAGCTGGCCGCGACCGAGCGCACCATCCTGAAGGAGGGCGACGATCCCGAGTTGCGAAAGCGCTACGACGGCGAATTCCACCAGGCGCTGATCTCGCGTTGCGGGTCGCGCGAGCTGATGCATACGCATTCCATCGTGTTCGACAAATATTTCCGTTACGCACTGCGCTATCGCGGCAGCGAGACGATCAACCAGCACAAGGCGCTGCTGGAATGCGCCCTGAGGCGCGACATCGAGGGCGCAAGGACCGTCCTGAGCGAGCACATCAACAACTGTGTCGCGCATGCCCTGTCCTCCTGGACCGGCAATTGATCGCCCTCACCTTGCCGCCCCCCGGGTGGTCGACGCAGAGAACGATTCATGCGCGCCAACATTCCCTTCTCGACCGCCCGGCTCGACGGCCTGCTCGACGCGGCCGGCATCGACGTCCTGATCTGCACGTCGAAGCACAACATCAGTACCTTCTCGGCGGCTACTACCATTTCCAGTTCGACTTCATGGACGCGATCGGCATCAGCCGGCACCTGCCGATCCTCATCTATGTGAAGGGCGAGCCGGACAAGACGGTCTACACCGCCAACCGGAACGAGCGGGACAGCATCCCCAATAGGACGGACGCCGGATACTGGATGCCGCCGGCCGTGTTCGGATCGTCAACCTCGGTCGAGGCCATGACGCTCGCGCTCGGGCATGTCCGATCCGTCGCGACGCCGGGGCTTGCTGTCGGCGTGGAGTTGTCGTTCCTTCCGCCGACGCCGCGGACCTGCTGCGCAAGGAACTGCCGCTTCGTCCAGGCGATGCGCCCGCTGGAAAAGCTGAGATCGATAGCGCGCGCGGCTGGAACGGGATTCCGACATGACCATTCATTCGATCTCCGCTGATCGGGTCGAGATTGCGGTGGCCAACGCCGATCTCCTCGGCGAGACGCCATTATGGTGCGACCGGACCCGCAAGCTGTGGTGGATCGATATCGACGGCAGGCTGCATCAGTCGTTCGATCCGGAAACTGGCGCGCACCACGCTGTTTCCCATGAGTGTCAATTCCTTGGCAGCCAGGCGCTGACGGCGGACGGCTCGCATCTGCTCGCACGGGATCTGACTCTGTACCGTCGCGCGGCCGATCATCCGGAGCAGTTTGTCGAGGTCGAAAACGGCCTCGACAACCGCCTCAACGACGGCCGGGTTGATGCGCGCGGCCGCTTGTGGATCGGCACCATGGACAACCAGCTGCATCGCCCGAACGGCTCGCTCTATCGCGTGACCGGAGACGGCCAGGTGACGCGCATCTTCGGCGACGTCATCGTGACCAATGGGATCGCGTTCGCGCCGGACAACCGCACGCTCTATTTCACCGATACGCGGCGATACTGCACCTGGTCGTTCGACTTCGATCTCGACGACGGTATCATCAGCAACCGGCGCCTGTTTGCAGATTATAGCACGTCGAAGGAAAGACCGGACGGCGCCTGCGTCGATGCCGCAGGCGGGTTATGGACAGCCTTCTTCTCGGGCGGCCGCGTCGTACGCTACCGCCCGAACGGGCAGATCGACACCATCGTCCCATTGCCGGTGACGAACCCGACCTGCGTGTGCTTTGGAGGCAGCGACCTCAAAACGCTGTTCATCACGACGGCCAGAAAATTCCTGGATCCGAAGCAGTTGAGTGCCGAACCCATGGCGGGACATCTGCTTGCTGTCCGCGGCCTCGCACAAGGCCTCTCCGAACATCGTTTCCCATCGGGCGGTGCTGTGCGACGCCAAAAAGCTGACGACGGTCGCATCAGGCGCGGCAGGTAAACCGCTCTCCCCCGTTTTGTCGACGCACTAGAACTTCACGCTGATGCCGCTGGACAGACTCGATTCGGTGCAGGTGTTGTTGCTCACCCCTGGCGATCTCGTGCAGAGCTTGCTGACATTGTGATCGAGACCGTATTTGTTCTGCCAGTAGCGATAGGCCACCCAGACATCGAGATAGTGCGAGAATTTCGGGCCCCACATCGCTTTGGAGGCATCGAAGGTAAGGCGGATCGGCTCGGAGTTGAGTGAGACTTTGGTCATGGAGTTGGCCGGCGCCGCGACGGGCAGCGGATTATAGGGAAGTGGGCTGTTCTCGGGGCCGAGCGCGCCGAGCAACTGGGCGCGGCCGCTGATGGATAAATAGCGCATGCTCTCGGGTAAGAAGCCGAGGTCCATGTAGTAGTTCGTTTCAATCGCCCAGGTCGGCTGATACCGCCGGTTGCCGTCGGGCAGACAGCTCACGCCGGGCCCCGGAGGGGCAAAGCCACCACCGCACTGCAGGAATCCCATGTGTGCCATGTAGATCCATGTCGCGAGCGGCGCGACGTTGACGTAACCCTTGTAGGGAAGATCGAACTGGAACTGCAGGCCGGCCGATACGGCCTGCGCAGCGGCGGCGCGATAGTAGTTCGACGTGCTCAGGTCCAAACCGACCTCGAAGGAGATGTTGCGGAGCGGGCCGACCGTGAACGCCTTGGTATCGAAGATTTCATTCCAGCCAAATGTCGAACGGCTCTGACCGGTGAAAAAGATTGCACCCGCGCAATTGGCCGGTGTTGCAACACCGGTGCCCGGATTGACCACGACGCCCGCGTTCGTGCAGGGGCTGGCGGGATCGTTATGGTCCGCCTTGAACATCGAAATGTTCAGGAAGTTCGTACCGTACTGCCAGATGTCGAAATGCGTGAACGAGTAGACCTGCATCGCGGTCGTGCTGTTGAGCGACCCGTCCGGATTCCTGGAGAACACGCCGGGGTCCGTCGCCTTGGGGATATAGGAGAAGGTGAGGCGATCATCGATCAGCGAAAAGAATGGCTGACCGGAGGCCGCTGGCTTTGCCTTGACCGGCAAATCCTCCGCGACAGCTGCCGCGCTTGCGCACGACGCAAAAGCCAGTGCCATGAGTAATGGCTGAATATGATGCCTCAAGTCCCCCTCCAATGTCCTCTAAGCCCAGGTCCAAGACATCAGACGCTGTCGTGGTCCGGCGTGTTGTCCCTCGAACCGCCCCGTTCAGTTCGGTGAAACAGCATAGGCAGTGGACGCGGGACAAAAAGTCCGGCAATCGGTACAGTCACGTTCCAGGATTGGAACGACGACCTGCTTGCTGGAGTGCCGCTTTCGATCGTCTCATCGAATCCGGACTTCTGTCTGAGATCTCCGCAGAGGATTACTCATGGGAACGGTCGATGACCTGACACTTCTCGTCGAAATCATCGAGGCCGGCAGCCTGTCGGCGGCGAGCCGCAAGACAGGCATTCCGAAGTCGAGCTTGAGCAGACGGATCGGCGACCTCGAAAGTCAGCTCGGCGTGCATCTCGTTCATCGCGGCCCGCGCAACTTCGCGGCGACTGAAATCGGCCTCTCTATCTACGAGCGGAGCCAGAAGATCAGGGAAGAGCTGGTTGCGATCAAGGCGCTTGCGGAGGACCGCACGAACCGCCCCTCGGGCATGCTGCGCATCTCCTGCCCGGCCGTCCTCTCCGAGATTCTGGTCGCCGATTTTGCCATCCAGTTTGCCGAGACCTATCCGGATGTGCGCCTGACCTTGGACAACACCAAAGGGACGTTCGACCCGAAGATCGATCACTACGACCTCGCAATCCATCCTGTGCGCGAAGATCTGGCGGATTCCGAATTGATCTGCCAGAAGCTCGCGACAGCGCCTTACCGCTTAGTCGCAGCGCCCGCCCTGATGGCGCGCCTCGGCCCGCGCACGACCCCCGCAGACCTCGAAGGCCTCCCGGGCGTCGGATGGGGCGCCGACGGCTTCATGGCGCGCTGGCGTCTGTTAGGCGCAAGCGACGCGACGACGGAGATCAACGTCAAGCTCAACTTTTCAGCCAACAACCTCAACATCATTCGCCAGGCTGCGCTACGCGGCCTCGGTCTCGCGCGACTGCCGATGCCGATGTGCGACGCCGACCTGCTCGATGGCCGGCTCGTTCTGCCGCTTCCCGACTGGGCGCCGCCACCGGTGACGTTCTATGCGCTCTATCCTTCGCGCCGATCCCTGACGGTCGCCGGCCGTTTGTTCCTCGCCGGTCTCGCCAAATTTCTTCAGGACAGGCTGCGCTCGTCCGATAGTCCGCAGCCATCGGGTCCGGCGTCCGCCGTGAGGCGCAAATCCCAACGCGCCGTGAAGAAGCGCAGGCCCAGACCGGCCAGGCGTTGAGAGAACTCCCGGCCGTTCCTGCTCGAGTCAGGCGATGTATCGCGATGCCGTGATGCGGCGATCAAAATGCAGGACCGCCTGATCCGCCGCGTGGGCGGGCCATTCCGGGAGACCGCGCGCGTTCGGGTCTCCCGCTGCCGCGAACGCGGCGATCGAGCCTCTGAAGAGGCGGCTCAGGTCCTGCACTTCGCGCCGGTCCGCGCCTTTGACCATGGCAGCCGACTGCCAGATGTTGAAGTTGCCAAACAGGAAGGGAAGATCGATGCAATGGCAGGCTCCCAGGCCCGGAACGGGCGCCTGCCAGTCGAACAGATAGGTGAAGGCCTTTCGACCGAGGCTGGACTGCGTGGCGGCGATCTCCAGGCTCTGCTTTGTGAACATCCGTTCGCTGTAGAAGTCGCCCAGGAGCATGCGAGGTGTCGCAGGCACGCGCGAGGAACGCAGCCGTGCCAGCGTCGCACTTGCGTCGTCGTCCCCCTGGGATCGGATCACGTCCTCGAGCGCATCATCGGACAGTTCGTCGAGCGACGGATTCGAGATCGAGAACGCGGCATACTCCTCGCGCGTCAAGCCGATCATCATGTCGCACCACCGTGCGCCGCCGCTTCGAATTGACTCGATGGGATCGCGGTGCACGAGGGCATCATCCAGAACCGGCATGAAGGGAGGCGTGATATCTCCCGGGGTCGCCGGCGGCCGCCTTTGCAGCATGCGCAAGCCCTCGAGGGCGCGACCAATCGGGATCGTTCGGAGTTTGTCGACCTCGTCAGCGGCGATGCCGAGAACATCGAGGATTGCATTGGCGACCGGTCGCGACTGTTCGACGGTACGCAGCTTGACGCCGACCGGCGCGCTCATCAGGATCGCCCGGTTGAACAGCCCCGATCCAGCTTCGATGCCGGCAAGGGCCGCGATGCTGAATGCGCCCGCCGATTGGCCGATCACCGTGATCCGCTGCGGATCTCCGCCGAACACGCTGATGGCTTGTGCTATCCAGCGCAACGCTGCGACCTGGTCGTGCAGGCCGAGGTTCAGACCGCCGAGGCCGGGATGCGGGAAGAAGCCGAGAATGCCGAGCCGATAGCTGACGTTGACAACGACGAGGCCATTGTCCTTCGCGAGGATGCCTCCGTCGTAGCAAGGCAGCGATCCGCCTCCGGTCATGAAGGCGCCGCCATGAATGAACACCAGGACCGGAGCGCGGTCGCCTGCCGCATGACCGGTCCAGACGTCCAGATGGAGACAATCCTCGCTTTGCTCGACGTCGTAGGTCCCCATCACCACGTCGAGACGCGACGGATTCTGCGGAGGAATCGGCCCGGCCGCGACGGCGTCGCGAACACCGCCCCATCGCGGCGGCACTGACGGCATCTCAAAGCGCAATGGGCCGACGGGGGCTTCCGCATACGGAACTCTCCGAAACGCGGTCACTCCTTCTGATCGCGCGCCGCGCAGCCGACCAAACGGCGTTTCCAGCTCAACATGCTCCACAGCGGTCATTCCTATTCCGACAAGGCACTTCCCGGCCCCACGGCTTAAGCTCTCTCACCAAATGCAGCCAGCGTCCGAAAATGGCGAGCAGCGTTCCAGATTTGAAACGCCGCATCATGACCGCTCCGTCGTCCGCAAGTGCGGAAGCAGAGCGAAGATCGCAAGCAATGCGGGAAGCGTGGCCGCGAGCAAGATCGCTTTCGGCGCAACACCCTTCGAAACGAGGAGACCTGCGAACGCGGGCCCAACGATCGAGCCGATGCGGCCGGCGGCAGCGGAGAAGCCGACACCGTGGGTGCGAAGCGCTTCGGGATAGATCGCGACAGCGAGAGCGGACTGCCCCACGCTGCAGGAGATCAGACCTGCACCGGTTCCGGCAATCAGCAGCCAGACACCGAGCGGGACCACGTCGTGCGCCGCAAGCCCCGCCGCAGACATGACCCCAAGGGTCACGGCCGACACCAGGATACGCGCAATCGGAAGCCTGCTCACGAGGAGCATCACGAGGACGTTGGCGACCAGGCCGCCGGCGCTGAAGAAGCTGATGCCAAGCTGCGAATATTCGGTCGAGAATCCGAGCTTGACGAGCAGCGCCGGCAGCCAGAACACCAGTGCGTAGCCGTCAGCGAAGATCAGAAAGGAGAATATCCAAAGGCTGACGGTCCGGCTCGCAACGCCAGTGGCGAGCAGATCTCCGATCAGCTTCAAACCGCCCAGGTGCAGGTCGCGTTGATTGGTCGACAACGGATCGCGCGCGGCGGTCAGCCTGGGTAACCAAAACAGCAGAACGAGGGAGAGTCCGAGCGGCAGGGCACCGCCGATGATGAAGATGGACTGCCAACCCAAACGCGCGGTCAGGACTGCACCGAGCACACCGCCCAGGATGCCGCCGGCGGCGAGCCCGGTCCCGACGATGACGGCAGCCGTCTCCTTCAGCCTTGGCGGACATTGCGACGTCGCAATGGCAATCGCCGACGGCAACGCTGCACCGAGCCCAATAGCCGTGATCAGGCGCAGCGCTGCAAGCTGCTCCACGGAA
Organism: Bradyrhizobium sp. SZCCHNRI2009; assembly: GCF_032485115.1. Taxonomy (NCBI): domain Bacteria; kingdom Pseudomonadati; phylum Pseudomonadota; class Alphaproteobacteria; order Hyphomicrobiales; family Nitrobacteraceae; genus Bradyrhizobium; species Bradyrhizobium sp. SZCCHNRI2009. The sequence continues at coordinate 182,439 of NZ_JAUEUH010000006.1, read as the reverse complement.
CCCGCAAGCGGCGTTGCCAGCGAGAGAACGCCAAACGCCGCCACGCTTGCGATCAGGACAGGACGCGCCTGCCAACGGCTGACCAGCGGGCCGGACGCCAGGTATCCGAGCACGGCGCCGACGCTCGTCAGCACGAACGCAGGTGTGAGCGACGCCGGCGAGACCATGAAGTGGGCTGCGATGACGGGAGCCGCCACGCCGATCGAACTGGTATCAAGCCCGTCGAGCAGGACCGCTGCGAAGCTGAGCGCGATCGCGATCCAGGCTGATCTCGATACACGTTCAGCGGACGTGCTCCCAAGGCGCGTGCTGGTGTCGTTGACGCCGGAGTCGCATTCTTCGCCTTCGCTTCCTAGCGGACTTGCTTGCGCTACGCCCTTCACCCTTTTGCCTCCACACCAATCCCGTTGGGGAAAACTCAAGGGGTTTCCAAACTAGCTGTCCAGCTCCAGGAATGGGATGCTCGGTTCTATAATTGAGACGCGAGCTGTTACGCGCAGCCCGTGATCCTCACTTGGCTTGAAGACATGTTCAAGCATGGCGACGTTGCTGGTGACGAGGTCGTTGCCAATCAGACCGTCGTGGCCCTGATGCAGCCTGAGCAACGATGCGCCGACCACCGTCGCGGCGCAGACCGCGGCCTCGGGGCGACCGCACATGAATCTGGCGGCGGCCTACCAGCAGTTGGGCCGGACCGAGGAGGCGAAGGCGGCCATGCAGGAGGGCCTGAGGTTGCGGCCTGGCACGACGGCCCTCAACGTTGCACCGCCGATGAAGAACACCAGCCCGGTCTTCGTCCAGGCCGCCGATCGGATGATCAAGCTGATGATCGCCGCCGGCTTGCCGGAGCGCTAAGCGGCATTGCTGCCATGCCTCTCGCCGGCTCAAGCTCACACCGCACAGCCGCCAATTGCGCGTCAAGGACACTGGCGATTGGGCAGGCAGAGTTTCAGCTCTTGCTTGGTGTTGAGCCATTTTGATCGTTCTTGTCTGGTGTCGCCGCTTCCGCCTCAAACACCCGCTTCCCCTCTGCCATCCATAGCGCTCGCGCCCGTTCGCGCTGATCACTTTGGAGTTTGTCAGCAACCCAGAGCAGCGCGCCATAGATGATGGCGCGATCATCGCCGGTTTGCTCCACGACACCGGCTTTGACGACGAGGCCACCGAGTTCGATGAGATGGCGGGTGCGCTTTCGGCGCGTGATCTGCCAAGAGCGCATGTCACGCCGTGCCCTTGCGGCTTGTTGCCGGTTGCGCGCCGCTCGGTTGCGTCGAAACCACATTAGCGTCGCGGTCAGTTGCTGGCGCATTCCGCATCGACCGTCCTTGAAAGAACGAGACGCCGCGCTTGGCCCATGCCTCCCTCTTTCCGGCCTCCTTGGTCTCGACCAGCACGATCAGCGCACCAGCGAGTTCGTCTGCGCTAAGCGCGTCAGCTCCCGTGGCAATGACGAGCTCGCCTAGCTGCCGCACCTTGCGGGTTTTAAGCTCGTGCGCTTTGTCGTCGAGTGCCTTCAGGTCCGCATCAAAGTCCCTTGGTTTGCGCATTGTCGTCTCCCTACGTCGGCGGAGAAATGATAACTCGGCTAGCGGCGCCTTGCCGTAAGGTCGTCAGGACGAGCTGAGATGGGATAATCCCTCCCGAGATTTTTTCGAGGGAGGGCGCGCTTATACGTCGTGCCGACGTACGCTTCGCTGTGTAGATGCTCTGCTCGCGATGGCGATCTATCATCTTCACGTCAAGGTCATTGGCCGGAAGGCCGGGAGCAGCGCGGTGGCATCGGCGGCCTACCGCTCGGGCTCGCGGCTGCGCGACGAGCGGTTGGGCCGTGAGCAGGATTTTTCGGCCAAGCGCGGCGTCGTCCATTCCGAGGTGATGCTGCCGGAGAATGCGCCGGAGGCGTGGAGTGACCGCGAGCGGCTCTGGAACGATGTCGAAGCATTCGAAGTCCGCAAGGACGCCCAGCTGGCCCGGGAGATCGAGTTCGCCCTTCCGCGAGAACTGACTGAGGCGCAGGGCATTGAGCTGGCTCGGGACTTCGTTCAGAGCGAGTTCGTCCGTCGCGGCATGATCGCCGATCTTAATGTGCATTGGGACAGGGCCGAAGACGGCCTGCCCAAGCCGCACGCCCATGTCATGCTGACAATGCGCTCGGTCGATCAGAACGGCTTTGGTCAGAAGGTGAGAGAGTGGAACCGCACGGAGATGGTCGAGCGCTGGCGCGAACGCTGGGCGGAGATTGCCAACGAGCGGCTGGCCGAGCTCGACATCGACGCGCGGATTGATCACCGCAGCCTGGAAGCCCAGGGCATTGCGCTCGAGCCGCAAAGCCAGATCGGCGCACCGGCCAAGCGCATTGAGGGGCGGAGAGGCGGAGGCGAGGGCGCTGAGGCTGACCGGGCCGAGATGCACCGCGAGATCGCGCGAAACAACGGCAGGAGGATCATCGCCGATCCCTCCCTTGGACTGGACGCGATCACCCAACAGCAATCGACCTTCACACGCCGTGACCTCGCAAAGTTTGCGCATCGGCACAGTGACGGGCTCGACCAGTTCAATGAAGTGCTGGGCGCAATGCAGGGAGCGCCAGATCTAGTCGACCTCGGCAAGGACGCTCGCGGCGAGGATCGGTTCACCACCCGCGGAATGATCGAAGCAGAACGGCGCCTGCACCGGGCCGCTGAGCTGATGGCAGAACGGGAGCGCCACCAGGTGCGCGACGAGGATCGCCAGGCCGCTTTGGCGCGTGCGGAAGCACGCGGCCTGGTGCTGTCATCCGAGCAGGTTGACGCCTTGGCGCACGTCACGGATGGACGCGGTCTCAGCGTCGTGGTCGGCCATGCCGGGACAGGAAAGAGCGCGCTGCTGGGGGTGGCGCGGGAGGCGTGGGAAGCAGCCGGCTTCGAGGTCCGGGGCGTGGCGCTGTCCGGCATTGCAGCAGAAAACCTCGAAGGCGGGTCGGGCATTGCGTCGCGCACGATTGCCAGTCTGGAGCATGGCTGGGAGCAGGGCCGTGATCTACTCAAATCGAGCGAGGTGCTCGTCATCGACGAGGCGGGCATGGTCGGCACGCGCCAGCTCGAGCGCGTGATGTCTCGTGCTGCCGAGGCGGGCGCCAAGGTCGTGCTGGTCGGCGATCCGCAGCAGCTGCAGGCCATCGAGGCGGGCGCAGCTTTCCGGTCGATCCATGAGCGTCACGGCGGGGCGGAGATCGGCGAAATACGCCGTCAGCGCGAAGACTGGCAGCGCGACGCCACGCGCAATCTGGCGACCGGCAAGGTCGGCCATGCGCTAGAAGCCTATCGGGCCAACGGCATGGTGCATGAGGCGATGACCCGCGAGCAGGCGCGGGGCGATCTGATCGCGCGCTGGGACCGCGACCGGCAGGTATCGCCGGACCGGAGCCGGATCATCCTGACCCATACCAATGACGAGGTGCGCGCGCTGAACGAGGCGGCGCGCGGACGGATGCGGGCCGCCGGCGCTCTGGGCAATGAGGTGGGTGTAACGGTCGAGCGCGGCGCGAGAAGCTTCGCCGGCGGAGACCGCATCATGTTCCTGCGGAACGAGCGTGGGCTTGGTGTCAAGAACGGCACACTCGGGACCATTGAACTGGTCAGCGCGCAATCCATGACCGTGCAGATCGACGATGGCCGGTCCGTGCGCTTTGACCTCAAGGATTACAACCGGATCGACCACGGTTATGCCGCGACGATCCACAAGGCGCAGGGTATGACGGTCGACCGGGTCCATGTACTGGCAACGCCCGGCATGGACGCCCACAGCAGCTATGTCGCACTGTCGCGGCATCGCGACAGCGTGGACCTGCATTATGGCCGCAACGATTTTACCGATGCGGATCGGCTCAACCGTGCTCTGTCGCGCGACCGGTCGAAGGACATGGCCTTGGATTACGACCGTGCCGATCCCGTCCAGAGCTACGCCGAGCGGCGCGGGATCACGTTCCGCGAGCGCGTGGCCGAGATCGTGCGCAAGGCCGTGCCAGAGACGCTGCGCGGCATGTTCGACGGCCTTAGCGTTTCTGGAGAGGTGCTCGACCGGGATGGCGGACGACGGCCCGAGCGGGGATCCCCCGAAAAAGAAAACAGCGGCACGGCAGCCGACCGGCGCGAAGCCGAAGTGCCGGCAAGGACCGTGGCGCAAGATCCCGAAGCGGAAGCCCGTCGTGTGCGGACCCGAGCGCTGGTGCGCCATGCTCGCGCCGTGGATGCGATCTTCGCAGCGCATGAGATGGGCGGCAGAGCGAGCCCCGAACAGGTCAAAGAGCTACAGACCGCCCGCCAGGCCTTCGAAAAGGTGCGCCCCTATGGCTCCCACGACGCTGAGGCCGCCTACAAGAAGAACCCCGAGCTGGCCCGCGAGGCCGCTGGCGGACGCCTCAACCGCGCCATCCGCGCGCTCCAGCTCGAGACTGAACTGCGCACCGATCCGAGCCGCCGCGCCGATCGCTTCGTAGAGCGCTGGCAGAAGCTCGAGCACACCAGTCAGCGACAATATCAGGCCGGGGACATGTCCGGTTACAAGGCCACGCGGTCCGCGATGGGCGACATGGCGAAAAGTCTCGAACGCGACCCGCAATTGGAATCCATTCTCGCCGGTCGCAAGAACGATCTCGGCATTGCATTCGAATCAGGCCGCCGGCTCGGCCAGGATCTGGCCTTCGTCCATGGCATCGATCTCGGCAGAGGCCGAAGCCTTGGAATTTGACCCATCCCGTTTGCCGCCGGCTCTACGCCACGCTTGGCAACGCGCGAACTCTTATTGTCCGCCTGCATCTGTTTGGCCTCTCTGGTCTCACAACACCTCAGAATCGACCAGCGAAGGGCATCACGGCCATGCGCGAACCAGATCATCAGGTTGAAGACCATCCTCACCAGGACCGGGCTGTCCCGGTCCACAATCTACCGCAAGATCGCCGAGGGCACGTTCCCGGCCCAGCTCAAAATCAGCAGCAACGGTTCGGGCTGGCATGAATCCGATATAAACCGATGGATCGCAGATCCAGCCGGATGGCGTGCGGAAGGTCGATTCGAGGAAGCCGCGGTGAGCTCGATTTCCGATCCTTCAACCGGCCGCAGAACGTAAAGACTCGTGCTCTCGTATCCTCACTTCATACACCGCCCACTTTCGATCCCGGACCCTTTCCTTCGCCAGCGCATCCTAAACGGCGAGCGCGTCTCCGATCCTCTTCCGTTTCCGGACACCCCTCTTTTGACTGTGCCGACGGCAGGCACAGTGCCCAAGGTCAAAGCGATCCGCATCCAAACGACGTTTCTGTTCTCGATTCTATCCAATGCTACGCTTCATCGTTCCCCGATCTCGCCTCGGCTCTCCCCGCGCAGCATCCTGTTGAGATGGCGCGACAAAAGACCGGACAGGGATCGCATCGGGCAACAGGCTGTGTTGCCGAAACTGACAATGCCCTGGCCAAATTCGTTGAAGCGCTTGCGATTGCCGATGCGAGGCGCGATCATCTGCGGGAAAGAGAGCCGCTGACAAAATGCCATCTTGATGCGGTCAACTCTCGGTGCCGCAGCAATGGTGTTCATGATGAAGCGCGCAGCCATTTACGCCAGATTCTCGACCGAGCTCCAAAGCGAAAGATCGACTGAAGATCAGATCGCTTTGTGTCGGACCTATGCGGCGCGTCATCAGCTCTCAGTCGTCGCTACGTTCGAGGACAAGGCCCGGTCTGGGGCCTCGGTTTTTGGACGCGATGGCTTGATGCAGCTGATGGATGCTGCACGCCTGCACACATTCGATGTCGTAGTCGTGGAGGCGTTGGATCGGCTCTCGCGCGACATGGAGGATCTCGCCGGAATTCACAAGAGGCTGTCCTTTCAGGGGATCCAGATCCAAGCGGTGCATGACGGCACGGCAGACTCCATCCTGATAGGGATTCGCGGTCTCGTCGGACAGATGCAACGCGAGGATGGCGCGAAGAAAGTCCGGCGCGGTATGGCCGGCGTGATACGCGATGGCCGCCACGCTGGCGGGCGCGCCTATGGCTATCGTGCGGTCGCCGGCAAACCCGGCGAGCTCGAAATCGTCGAGCAGGAGGCCGCCGTCGTTCGGCGCATCTTCGCCGCTTATGCCGACGGACGAACACCTCGCGACATTGCGCGGGATCTCAATCGCGAGGAAATTCGTCCGCCGCGAGGCCCGCGGTGGAATGCATCGACGATCAACGGCAACGCGCAGCGCGGGAACGGCCTCATTTTCAATGAGCTGTATGCGGGTCGCATCGTCTGGAACAAGGTCCGGATGGTCAAAGATCCCGACACCGGAAAGCGGCTGTCTCGGCCCAATCCGCCGGACGAGTGGCAGCGCATCGAAGCCCCCCATTTGCGGATCGTCGAACAGTCCATTTGGGAACAGGCTCATCTGTTGAAGTCGCAGAAGAGCCGTCTCGCCAGCCACGTCAAGCGCCGAACGCCACATCTGCTTTCCGGACTTCTTCGCTGCGGTTGCTGCGGATCCGGCCTGTCGGTGCATGACCGGGACAAAACGGGCAAGACCCGCGTCCGCTGCTCGGCCGTGCGCGAAAGCGGCAGCTGTTCGAACCGCAGAATCTTGTACCTTCGCGACGTCGAAAATCTGGTCCTCAGCGGCATGGCCGAAGAACTGAAGGATCCTCGGCTGATCGAGACCTATGTGCGCAACTATAATCGTGAACGAGAGCGCCTTGCCGGAGACGCCGCCGCAACACGCACGCGCCTGGAGGCGAAGCGCGATCGGATCGAGGGCGAGCGGCAGCGCAACATCGATCTTGTCGTCCGATACGTCATTTCGGAGGACGACGCTCGGCAACGCATCGCCGAGCTCAAAGAGGAGCGAGAGCGGGTAGAGGCGGAACTGGCCGCGCTCGAGGAAGCGCCTGTTCCGGTTGCCCTTCACCCGGCAACCTTGGACCGATATGTCGCAACCGTCGATGCGCTAGCGGAAACCTTGGCGGACCACGCCATTGCCGAGGACGACCGAGGCACGCTCATCGACGATTTCCGGGCTCTCGTGCACAGCGTCACGATTTACCCGAAGGGACCCAGGGAAGGATTTGAGATCGAAGTGAAGGGAAAGCTAGCTGCTTTACTCGGGAAAGGAGTGTTCCCAGACGGCAGCTACAATAGTGGGTCACGCGTGGTAGCGGGGGAGGGACTCGAACCCCCGACCCCAGGATTATGATTCCCGTGCTCTAACCAGCTGAGCTACCCCGCCACGATGTTCGATCAAGGCAAGACCGGTCGAAGCGGGCGCCGGGCCTTGTGAACGGGCGGCATATAAGGAGGCGTCTCCGCCCCTGTCAAGCAAAGCTCGCGGGCAGCAGCGGTTTTCGGACCAGGGGATTTCCGGACGACTCTCCAAGGCCTTGCGCATGTATCCGCTGGTCGTCGAGGGCCACAGGCCGATGTGCGCGCCAAGAGCGGCGGTCGGCAATGCAGATCACAAGAGGCTCATTTCGGCAGCACGTTAGGATAGCCGCCGGGGCTGCCGGGCGGCGGGATCACCGGCGTCGTGCCGCCCTCCGGGGTCGGCGCGTGCATCTCCGGATCGACCCCGCTCGGCGGACACAACACGCCGTTGGTCTTCGCCAGCTTGTCGCCGAGCGGCTCGCTGGCGCTGCCGGTGGTGATGCCGTCGGGCGTCGCCGTCGCGCGGACATTCGGCGCACAGGCGGCATTCGCGTCGGGGGCCGGCGCCGTCGCCTGCGGAGGTGTGGCCGCCGTCGGCGGCGCCTGGGCGTGGGCCGCAGCCGCGGCCGAGACCAGTGCGAAGGAGAGGAACAAGGATTGCCTGATGCTCATGGCGGGGCAACGCAAACCCCGCGTTCGCGTTCCGCGCGGATGGCGTGGCAAAGCGCACGGCCAGAGGATCTGGCGGTCAGCCCTTGCGGTAGCGAATGAGCGAGAAGTGTCCGAGCGGTGGCATCGGCCGGCGCTCGGCCAGCGTGACGCCGCCATGCTTTGCGGCCCAGTTCACCAGCCGGGCCCAGGGGAACTCCGGCCGCCAGCCGAGCCGGCGCGCGATCGGCGCGAAGGCGAGCTCGAAGATGCGGCGCGGGCCGCTCTCGGCGCCGATATGGTTGACCAGGATCAGCTCGCCGCCCGGCTTCAGCACGCGGATGAAATCATCGAGCGTCGCTTCGGGATCCGGCACCGCGGTGATGACGTATTGCGCGACCACCGCGTCGAAGAAATTGTCGGGAAACGCGAGATGCTTGGCATCCATCACCGCGAGCGTCTCGACATTGAGGAGCTTCAGCTCGCGCACGCGGGCCTGCGCCCGCCGCAGCATCGGCTCGGAGATATCGACGCCGCAGATCTTCGTGGTCCGGGCATAGTCCGACAAGGACAGACCGGTGCCGACGCCGACGTCGAGAATGCGGCCGCCGATGCGATCGGCCTCCGCGATGGTCGATTGGCGGCCCTGATCGAAGACCTTGCCGAACACCAGATCGTAGATCGGCGCCCAGCGCTCATAGGCCTTTTCGACCCCCGCGCGGTCGATGTCCCCCATGCCCCCTGCCCTGAATGATGGATGCTGATCAGCCGCGGACCGGCTCGGCCACTCGCTGCGGCCTGATCACGTTGCCGCCCAAGCTGCTGCTTTCCGCAACAGCGCTCTGGATGAAGCCGCCACCGAGCACGCGGGCGCGGCCGGACGCGGCATCGTAGAACACGCAGGCCTGGCCCGGCGAGACGCCCTCTTCGCCGGCGACGAGCTCGACCTCGTAACGGCCGTCCGCACCGCGCAGCCAAGCCGGCTGCGGCGGCCGCGTCGAGCGCACCCGCACGAACAATTCGAGGCCCTCGCGCGCGGCGGCGTCGAGCGCGCCGTCACCGATCCAGTTGACCTCGCGCAGCGTGATGCGATGCGTGCGCAGCGCCTCGCGCGGGCCGACCACGACGCGGCGGGTGGCGACGTCCAGCTTGACGACGTAGAGCGGCGCGCCGGCAGCGATGCCGAGGCCCTTGCGCTGACCGATCGTGTAGTTCGCGATGCCCTGATGCACGCCGAGCACGCGGCCATTGAGATCGACGATCTCGCCCGGCTCCATCGCGTTCGGGCGCAGCTTGCCGATGATGTCGGTGTAGCGGCCGGTCGGCACGAAGCAGATGTCCTGGCTGTCGTGCTTGTCGGCGACCTCCAGTCCGAAGCGGCGCGCGAGCTCGCGCACCTCCGGCTTGGTCATGTCGCCGAGCGGAAAGCGCAGATAATCGAGCTGCTCGCGCGTGGTCGCGAACAGGAAGTAGCTCTGGTCGCGATCGCTGTCCGCCGCGCAAGTGAGCGCGCGCGATCCGTCCGCCAGCCGCCGCGAGGCGACGTAGTGGCCGGTGGCGAGCACGGAGGCGCCGAGCTCGCGCGCGGTCTTCAGGAGATCGCCGAACTTGATGGCGCGGTTGCACTCGATGCACGGCACCGGCGTTTCGCCCGAAGCGTAGCTGGCGGCGAAATTGTCGATCACCGACTCGCGGAAGCGGTCTTCGTAGTCCAGCACGTAGTGCGGGATGCCGAGGCGCTCGGCGACGTTGCGGGCATCGTGGATGTCCTGGCCGGCGCAGCACGCGCCCTTGCGGTGCGTCGCCGCGCCGTGATCGTAGAGCTGCAGGGTGATGCCGACGACGTCGTAGCCTTCCGACTTCAGCAGCGCGGCCGTCACCGAGGAGTCCACGCCGCCGGACATGGCGACGACGACCCTGGTGTCTTCAGGACGGCCTTCGAGATCGAGACTGTTGAGCATGATCCGGTCACTGCGATCGCGGCGTCAGGCAACGAGTTCCCGGCGCGGGAACGCCTCGCATGCGCCGTCTTTGCGGATGGCTTGCTTCGGGCGATCTCCGGACAGGATGTCCTGATCGGAAACAACACGAAAGCATCTGTCTCTAATATAGGCGCACTTCCTGCGAAGCAATTGCGCCGGTCGCAGATGCCGGCGGCAAATCTTGCCGGCCGGGCAGAAATGGCGAGGACGCGGCGGGGGATCCGCGCCGCGACCGATTCCATAAGTAGTTGAATTTATTGACTATTTTCAGCGGCCCCGGCTTGGCCCGCTCCTTGCTGAACTGCTTGGTCGAGTTCATCGCGAGAGGGTCCAAGGTGTTCAGCGTCACGTCAGACATCCAGGCAGGCACGGTTCTCAAGACCACGGCGCCGAGACAGTCCCGTCAGGACGCTCCGCAGCCGTCCGACAGCTTCTCGGCGCTGGTCGACGCCGCGACTCCGGATCCGTCGACAGCGTCGCCGCCCACCTCCGCATCGCCGTCACCGCGCGCCGGCAGCGCTTCCACCCCGAGCCGCGAGCCGGCGCGGGCCGGCGACGCCGATCGCACCACCCAGGCCAAGTCGCAGGACAAGCCGGCGGACAAGGCCGACGGCAGCACTGCGGGCGCCGACGCCAGCGGTCCCGATACCACGGCCGACGCGACCACCGGCACGCCGACCAAGACCGATGCGGCCGGGACCGCCGACGGAAAGACCAGCAACGGCAAGACGGGCGACAAGAAGGACGGCGATCAGGCCAGCACGGATGCGAGCGCTGCGACGACCGCTATAGCCGAGCAGACCGTGGCCGTGCCGACGCCGGTCGCCGTCGTCATCCAGCCCGACATCACCCTCGCCAACCCCGCCACCGGCGATGGCACGGCGGGCGGCGACGGCAAAACCAATGCGCCCGGCGCGACCGCGCCCGTCGGAGTGGCCGGTGTTGGCCCGCAGGGCTCGGTCGATGCCGCGGCAGGTCTGCTGGCGGCCGCAGCCAAATCCACCGGGGCGGCCAAGGATGTCGACGGAGCCGGATCCACCGCGACGGCGCCCGAGACGGCAGCGGCGGCCTCCGGCGACGCTGCCGCGTCTGCCGATCAGACCTTCACCGCCGCGCTCGATACGGCCGTTCCCGGCAGCACCAAGACGACGGGCAAGCCGGGCACACAGATTAAGACGGGGCTCGCCGACGGCGCAGCCGGCAAGGTCACCGAACCGGGCAATGGCAACGTCCAGTCCACTCAGCAGCCGGGCCAGGGCGCGCTCGCGCAACAACCCGCTGTTGCAGCCAAGCCGGACTCCGTCGAGGCCGGCGACGGGAAGGCGAACGGCAATTTGCAGGCACCGGCCTCACATGATCGCAACGCCGCGCCGACGACCAGCCAGACCAACGCGCCGGCGCCCGATCCGAGTGCACAGGCCACGGCCGCCGCGCAGCCCCAGCTGTCGACGCCGGCCGCATCGACCAGCCAGATCACCGCGGCCAACCTGACCGCGACCGCCGCCACGGCGGCCGCTGTGCCGCTTCATGGGCTTGCCGTCGAGATCGCAGCCTCGGCGCTCAACGGCAAGAGCCGCTTCGAGATCCGACTGGATCCGGCCGAGCTCGGCCGCATCGACGTCCGCATCGACGTCGACCGCAATGGCCAGGTGACCTCGCATCTGCGGGTCGAGAAGCCGGAGACGCTGGCGATGCTGCAGCAGACGGCGCCGCAGCTCCAGCAGGCGCTGCAGGACGCCGGCCTCAAGAGCAACAACAGCGGATTGCAGTTCTCGCTGCGCGACCAGAACTCGTCCGGCCAGAATGGCGGCGATTATCAACAGAATGGCAACGCACAACGCCTGATCGTGACCGAGGACGAAAACGTCCCGGTCCAGCTCGCCGGACGGTCCTATGGACGGATGTTCGGCGCGCAAGGCGGCGTGGATATCAGGGTTTAACAGGAGGCTTCCATGGCAATCGGCGACGCGATCACGTCAAGCCCGCCAGTCTCGGGCACGACCAACACCAATTCGTCAACCGGCAACAACAGCCTCGGCTCGAGCACAGGCTCGACGATTGCCGGCAATTTCCAGACCTTCCTGACGCTGCTGACGACGCAGCTGCAGAACCAGAATCCGTTGGATCCGCTGGACACCAATCAGTTCACCCAGCAGCTCGTGCAGTTTGCCGGCGTCGAGCAGCAGCTCAAGACCAACGACCAGCTCGCATCGCTGCTCACGATGCAGCAGGCGACGCAGGCGACCCAGGCGCTGGCCTTCGTCGGCAAGACCGCCGTGGTCAGCGGCTCCACGACGACCATGGCCAGCGGAAAGGCGAGTTGGGACCTCAGCATCCCCAAGGACTGCAACCTCACCGTCAACATCACCAACAGCGTTGGCCAGACCGTCTTCACCGGCAAATATACCGCCAGCGCCGGCAACAATCAGACCTACAACTGGAACGGCCAGGGCAATGACGGCACCCAATGGCCGGACGGGCAGTACAAGATCACGACGGTCGCGACCGATGTGACCAATGGCAGTCCGGTGGCGATCTCGACCCAGGTCCAGGGCACCGTGTCCTCGGTCGACCTGACCCAGCAGCCGCCGTTGCTGACGATCGGCGGCCAGACCTACACGGTGAACCAGATCCAGCGGATCGTGAGCTAGCTCCCACCCCATCTGAACCGATCCCGGCTGGACTTGAACAAGCTCAGCCGCCGCGGCGACCTGTCAGCGTAAGCGCCGGAAATTCTTAACCAATCATTCACCACGATTCCGCTCCCGGGGCGCAGCGCCACCGGAAGTGGCGGCGTTCGCGCGCAACGCCGGATTCGCGCCCTCGGCTTAGGCAAATTTTAAGCGAGGCGGCGTAGGGTCTTACCGTGAGTTCAGTGGTTAAGAGTTTGTGAGTACGCCATGACAGAACCCCATCGCCCGAGGGTGAAATACGTCATCGGGCCTGACGGCAGCCCACTCACCATCGCGGATTTGCCTGCGCCAGGCACCAAGAGGTGGGTCATTCGCCGGAAGGCTGAAGTCGTTGCCGCCGTTCGCGGCGGCTTGCTGTCCCTCGAGGAAGCGTGCAGCCGCTACACCCTGACCGTCGACGAATTCCTGTCGTGGCAGTTCTCGATCGACCAGCACGGTCTCGCCGGCCTGCGCACCACCCGAATTCAGCAATATCGCCAATAGATCGTTGCCGACGCGACGGGATTTCTTCGAAAATCGGCTTGGCCCTGCCAAGCCGATTTTTTGCATGTCTACACTTTGTTAGGACCCTTTAACCACCGTTAACCATATCGAAACCTTCCCATAGGCAATAATTGCCCAGTGGTTCGATTCAACCTCCGCGCCCCGTCCCGCGAACGGCGGGGCAGCGGCCGACATCGGATCGCCACCTGGAATGCGGGTGCTGGTGAAGGTTAAGGATTGAATTTCGCGATCTATGCAACCGGCCGTAAAGGCCCGCGAAGCTCAAATCACCTTTCAGCGGCCACCCGTCGAATGCCGAACTATGGGGCAGTTGCTTGCAAGGTCTCTTGGACTTCCTGAAGGGTTTGGGCGCCGCGCGGCTCACCGCCATGATCGCAGTCACCGCTGCCTTAATCGGCTTCTTCGGCTTCGTCATCATGCGCGTGACCGCGCCGCAGATGACCACCCTCTTCACCGACCTGACGATGGAAGACTCCTCCAGCATCATCAAGGATCTGGAGCGACAGGGCATTCCCTTCGAGATGCGCAATGAAGGCAGCGTGATCCTGGTGCCCAAGGACAAGGTGACCCGGCTGCGCATGAAGCTCGCCGAGGGCGGCCTGCCCAAGGGCGGCGGCGTCGGCTACGAGATCTTCGACAAGTCGGACGCGCTGGGCACCACGAGCTTCGTCCAGAACATCAACCATCTCCGCGCGCTCGAGGGCGAGCTCGCCCGCACCATCCGCGCCATCGACCGTGTCCAGGCGGCGCGCGTCCATCTCGTCCTGCCGGAGCGGCCGCTGTTCTCGCGCGAGACCCCGGAGCCGTCCGCCTCGATCGTCGTGCGCGTGCGCGGCACCCTCGAGCCGGCGCAGATCCGCGCCATCCGCCACCTCGTCGCCTCCGCCGTCAACGGCCTGAAGCCGCAGCGGGTGTCGATCGTCGACGAGGCCGGCCAGCTGCTTGCCGACGGCACCCAGACCGACATCGACCAGCAGGTCGGCGACGAGCGCCGCAACGCCTTCGAGAAGCGGATGCGCAAGCAGGTCGAGGACATCGTCTCCTCGGTGGTCGGAGCGGGCCGCGCCCGCGTCCAGCTGTCCGCCGACTTCGACTACAACCGCATCACCCAGACCTCCGACCGCTACGATCCGGAAGGCCGCGTGCTGCGCTCGAGCCAGACCCGCGAAGAGCAGTCGGCGACCAACGAGAACAACGGCCAGGTCACGGTCAACAACGAGCTGCCGGGCAACCAGCAGAACGCGCCGCCGCAACAGCCGCGGGACCAGAGCAAGAAGACCGAAGAGACCAACAATTACGAGATCTCCCGGACCACCAAGACCGAAGTCACCGAGGCCGGACGGGTCAACCGCATCTCGGTCGCGGTTCTGGTCGACGGCGCCTACTCGAAGAACGAAAAGGGCGAGCTGGTCTATCAAGAGCGCAGCAAGGACGAGCTCGACCGCATCGCCGCCCTGGTCCGCTCCGCCATCGGCTTCGACCAGAAGCGCGGCGACCAGGTCGAGGTGGTCAACCTGAAATTCGCCGACGCTCCCACCGTGCCGCAGATCAACGAGCCCACCGGCTTCCTCGGCATGCTCCACTTCACCAAGGATGACGTCATGTACGTCATCGAGCTCGCGGTGATGATGCTGCTCGGCATCGTGGTCGTGTTCATGGTGGTGCGGCCGCTGGTGAAGAAGATCATCGCCAGCGAGGAGATCGCCGCCCCGGGCGGCGGCCTGCCGGCCCTCACCGACGAAACCATCCAGGCAGCCGCTCACGCCCAGCAGACCGCCAACATGATCGACGTCGCCCAGGTCCAGGGCCAGGTCCACGCTCAGTCCGTCCACCGGGTGGGCGAGCTGGCCGACCGCAACCCGGGCGAAGCCGCCGCCATCATCCGCCAGTGGCTCGCCGAGCCGCAGAGCTGACCCGATCGACGTGAACCGCCTGAACTGAAAAGAACGTAGACGCCATGTCGCTGCCGCAGACCCAGAACGCCAACGCCAACAACAACGACATTTCCACGGTCATCGCGACCTTGGCGAGCCGCCAGGCGCAGCGCGAGAAGACCGAGCCCTTGAGCGGCCCGCGGCGCGCCGCCGTGATGATGCTCGCGCTCGGCGAGCAGTATGGCGGCAAGATCTGGCAGCAGCTCGATGACGACGAGGTACGTGAACTGTCGCTGGCGATGTCGACGCTGGGAACCATCGAAGCCGACGTGGTCGAGGACCTGATGCTCGAATTCGTCTCGCGCATGTCGGCCTCCGGCGCGCTGATGGGCAATTTCGACGCCACCGAGCGCCTGCTGCAGCAATACCTGCCGCCGGAACGCGTCAACGGCATCATGGACGAGATCCGCGGCCCCGCCGGCCGCAACATGTGGGAGAAGCTCTCCAACGTCCAGGAAGAGGTGCTCGCCAACTACCTCAAGAACGAATATCCGCAGACCATCGCGGTCGTGCTGTCCAAGCTGAAGCCGGAGCATGCCGCTCGCGTGCTCGCGATCCTGCCCGAGGACATGGCGCTCGACGTCATCGGCCGCATGCTGCGCATGGAAGCGGTGCAGAAGGAGGTCATCGAGCGCGTCGAGCAGACCCTGCGCGTCGAGTTCATGTCGAACCTGTCGCAGACCCGCCGCCGCGACGCCCACGAGGTGATGGCCGAAATCTTCAACAATTTCGACCGCCAGACCGAGACCCGCTTCATCACGTCGCTCGAAGAAGAGAACCGCGAATCGGCCGAGCGCATCAAGGCGCTGATGTTCACCTTCGACGACCTGATCAAGCTCGATTCCGCCTCGGCGCAGACCCTGCTGCGCAATGTCGACAAGGACAAGCTCGGCGTGGCGCTCAAGAGCGCCAACGAGGAGGTCCGCAACTTCTTCTTCGGCAACATGTCGTCGCGCGCCGCCAAGATGCTGCAGGACGACATGGCCGCCATGGGGCCGGTACGGTTGCGCGACGTCGACGAGGCGCAGGCCCTGCTCGTCAATCTCGCCAAGGACCTCGCCGCCAAGGGCGAGATCATGCTCAGCAAGAACCGCGCCGACGACGAACTGGTGTATTGATGGCTCAGCCTGCGAAATTCCTGTTCGATACCGACTTCGCCGCGCCGGAGAAGACGACGCGGGAGCGTGCGGCCACGTCCGCGGAAATCGCACAGAAGGTCGCGGCCGCCGAAGCCGCCGCCTATCGCAACGGCTACGAGGCGGCGCAGCGCGAAGCCAAGGTCGAGGCCGACCGCCGCGTCGCCTCGGCGCTGGAGCAGATCAACATCCAATTGCAGGGCATCTCCGCCCGCTTCGAAGGCATCGAGCAGCGGATGGAAACCGAGGCGGTCGATGTCGCGGTCGCCGTCGCCCGCAAGCTGTGCGCGGCGCTGGTCGAGGCGGAGCCGCTCGGCGAGATCATCGGACTCGTGCACGACTGCTTCGCGCATTTGGTCGCCACGCCGCACCTCGTGCTGCGCATCAACGAGACGCTGTACGAGCTCGCCCGCGAGAAGATCGAGAAGCTCGCCAAGCAGAGCGGCTTCGAGGGGCGCCTCGTGATCCTCGCCGAGCCGGAGATCGCGACCGGCGACTGCCGTATCGAATGGGCGGATGGCGGCGTCGTGCTGGAGCGCGCTGCGATCGACGCCAAGATCAACGAGCTGGTCGGACGCTACATGGCGTCCAAGAAGAACTAGGCCGCTGTGGTGGCCGAGGGAGTTTAAGTCATGAGCGACAACGAGATCCCGCTTCCCGACCTCAATGCGGCGGACGCGCCTCCGCTGGGCGGGGACGTCGGCTACAATGAAGAAGAGCATGCCGCGCGCATCGCGGCCGACCTCGAGGCGGTGTTCGACGTCCCGGTTCAGGTCTCGGCCGTGCTCGGCCGCTCCAAGATGGATGTCGGCGAGCTCCTGAAGCTCGGGCCCGGCACCGTGCTCGAGCTCGACCGCAAGGTCGGCGAGGCGATCGACATCTACGTCAACAACCGGCTCGTGGCACGCGGCGAGGTGGTTCTGGTCGAAGACAAGCTCGGCGTGACGATGACCGAAATCATCAAGTCCGACCGCAACTGACAGACATGACCTGCGTGCCGATCGAGAGCGGCACGACCGAATAGGAGACCAACATGCGGCTTCTCATCGTCGGAACGCTGAAGGGCCAGCTGACGACAGCCACCAAGATCGCCATGGAGAACGGCGCCACCGTCACCCATGCCGAGGACAACGAGCAGGCGATGCGGGTGCTGCGCGGCGGCAAGGGCGCCGACCTGCTCCTCGTCGACGTCGCGCTCGACATCCGCGACCTGGTGATGCGGCTCGATGCAGAGCACATCCACGTGCCGATCGTCGCCTGCGGCATCACCAGCGATGCCCGCGCCGCGGTCGCCGCCATCCATGCCGGCGCCAAGGAATACATTCCGCTGCCGCCGGATCCCGAGCTGATCGCCGCCGTGCTCGCCGCCGTCGCCAATGACAGCCGCGACCTCGTCTATCGCGACGAGGCGATGGCGAAGGTGATCAAGCTCGCCCAGCAGATCGCCGGCTCCGACGCCTCGGTGATGATCACCGGCGAGTCCGGCACCGGCAAGGAGGTGCTGGCGCGCTACGTCCACACCCGCTCGGCCCGCGCCAAGCGTCCCTTCATCTCGATCAACTGCGCCGCAATCCCTGAGCACCTCCTGGAGTCCGAGCTGTTCGGCCATGAGAAGGGCGCCTTCACCGGGGCCGTCGCCCGCCGCATCGGCAAGTTCGAGGAGGCCAATGGCGGCACGCTCCTGCTGGACGAAATCTCGGAAATGGACGTGCGGCTGCAGTCGAAGCTCTTGCGCGCCATCCAGGAGCGCGTGATCGACCGCGTCGGCGGCACCCGCCCCGTCCCCGTCGACATCCGCATCATCGCGACCTCCAACCGCAACCTTGCCGACGCCGTGCGCGAGGGCTCGTTCCGCGAGGACCTCTTGTTCCGGCTCAACGTCGTGAACCTGAAGATCCCTCCCCTGCGCGAGCGCCCCGCCGACATTCTCGAGCTGGCGCAGCATTTCGCGCGCAAATATTCCGAGGCCAATGCCGTACCGCTGCGGCCGATCTCGGCGGAGGCCAAGCGCGTCCTCACCACCAACCGCTGGCCGGGCAACGTGCGCGAGCTGGAGAACACGATGCATCGCGCGGTGCTGATGGCGCAGGGCGACGAGATCGGGCCGGATGCCATCCTCACGCCCGACGGTACCCGCCTCGACATCGGCAAGACCCAACCCGCCGTAGCGCATGCTACGATGGCGGCGGAGCAGGTCACGCGCGCCTTGGTCGGCCGCACGGTCGCCGATGTCGAACGTGACCTGATCCTGGAGACCCTGAAGCACTGCCTGGGCAATCGGACACATGCGGCCAATATCTTGGGCATCTCGATCCGCACGTTGCGCAACAAGCTCAACGAATATGCCGACGGCGGCGTGCCGATCCCGCCGCCGGGCTCCGGCGACACGCCGCGCATGCCGAGCCCCGTATAATCTGCCCATCCGGTTCGTTCTCGGCGGCGCGCTGGCCCTCGGCGCGCCGCTTGCCGTTTCGCCGGCTGATGCCGCAACGCGCGGCGTGCTGTCAGGCTGCTGGGAGCAGACGTCGCACGCACCGCTCGTCAATCCGTCGTCGGGTCAGGAATGGGGCGCCCGGAGCTGGTGCTTCGCAGGCAAGGGCAAGCTGATCTCGCGAACGGTTGCCTGTGGCAGGGATGGCTGCGACGGTTGGGACAACGAACGCAGCTATCGCTGGCGGCCGCCCACCCTGTCGCTATCCGATGTCGAGACGTCGCCGGATGGCGGACACATCAAAGTGTGGCGCCGCTGCCGCGTGCAGTTTCTGACCGACGATTGGATGCAGCTACAGGACTGTGAACAGTCCCCGGATCCGTGGGTTCGCGAGAATACGCCGGCGCGTCGTCGCCGGGTACAGCCTCACGAATAGTTCGGCGCCTCGGGATTGCGGAAGATGTGAATGGGATCGCCGGGCGTGAACTCGCGTTGCGTCAGCACGGCATAGGCATAGAGCGCGAGATACAGGATCGCGGCCGTGCCGATCACATAGAGCGCCCAGGTCCCGATCCGTTTCATCAGCTCCGCCGCAAACACCGCCTCAAGGCCGCGGTGCTTTTACGGCGTCCAGCTTCGGGACGCCACCCTGCGGCCAACCGCCGCTCACCGCCTAGGGCTCGTCCTGCGGATCGGGCCCGCCGAGGGGGGCGAGCCGGGCCACGTCCTCGTCGCGGTCGACGTGCACATAGCCGCCATGCCAATATGCCAGGGCTGCCGATTGCGGCGCCACCTCGACATGCACCACGCGGCCGATCACGATGCCATGAGAGTGCCGCTCGATGATCTCCTCGACCTCGCAGTCCAGCGCGGCGAGTGCCCCGACCAGGAGCGGCACGCCGGTCACGTGCTTGCGCCACTCCGCGCCGGCGAACCGCTCGGCGCCTCTGAGACCGCCTTTACCCGAGAACCGCTCGGCCACGCCGACCTGGTCCGCGGCGAGCAGATTGGCGCCGAAAACACGCTCCCGCTGCAGGATCGGCCAAGACGAGGCGTTCCGATTGAGGCTCACGATCACGGACGCCGGCTCGATGGAGAGCGATGACAGCGAACTCACCGTCATGCCGGTGACCTCATCGCCGCGCCCGACGGTGATCACGCTCACGCCCCCGACCAGCTGGCGCATCGCGGAGCGGAAATCGGGCTGAAGCGCGGTGGCGTCGGGCATGTGGCGGACGATGGAGTTCATTGCGATATTCTCTCCTAACCCGCCGTGCCCGGTCCAAGCAACTGGCCCAGGATCGAGCCTTCCTGCGCCGCAAGCTCCGCAGAGCCACGCTGGCGCGGGCGCGGCAGATCGACCATGATATCCTCGGCGATCCGGCCATTCTCGATGACCAGAACCCGGTCGGCCAGGGCCACGGCTTCCGCCACGTCATGGGTGACCAGGATTGCGGTGAAGGTTTGATCGGCCCAGACCCGCTCCAGCAGCCGCTGCATCGCGATCCGCGTCAGCGCATCGAGGGCGCCGAGCGGCTCGTCGAACGCCAGCAGGCGCGGACCGCTGACGAGCGCGCGCGCCAGCGCGACGCGCTGCTTCTGGCCGCCGGACAGCACCGCCGGCCATTGGTCGCGCTTGTCGGCGAGACCCACTTCCTCCAGCGCCTGCCGCGCGCGCTCATGCGCGCCGGCGGCCTTGCGCTCGCGGCCGAGGCCGACCTCGACGTTGCCGAGCACCCGCGCCCACGGCAGCAGCCGCGGTTCCTGGAACATGACGCGGACGTCCTCGGGCCGCGCCGCGGCTTCACCGAAGCTGATGCTGCCCGACGTCGGCTTGTCCAGACCTGCGATCAGGCGGAGCAGCGTGCTCTTGCCGCAGCCACTCTGACCGACGATCGCCACGAACTGACCGCCCGGAATCTCGAGATCGATGCCGCGCAGCACCTCGTTGTCGCCGAACGCCTTGCGAAGGTCGCGGATCACCAGCGGCAGGCCGCGCGTCGCGGGTTTGGCCGGGGTCACGCCGGCCTTCCTCGCGTGGCGGAAGGCCTCGGCATGCCCGATCACGTCAGTGCCGTCGATCGCCTCGACGCCGGACACGGGAATTCGGAGCGCTTGCTGCATTTACGAACCTCAATGTTTGCTGAAGGCCGGATGCCAGGACAGCGTCATCCGTTCCAGCACCCGCGAAGCGCTGTCGGCGACCTTGCCCAGCAGGGCGTAGATCAGGATGGAAAGCACGACGACGTCGATCTGCATGAACTCGCGCGCCTGCATCGCCATGTAGCCGAGGCCCGAAGAAGCCGCGATCGTCTCGGCGACAATCAAGGTGAGCCACATGATGCCGAGCGCGAAGCGCAGACCGACGAAGATCGACGGCAACGCACCGGGGAAGATCACGCGGCGAAACAGTTCGCCGTCGGTCATGCCGTAGACGCGGCCCATTTCAATGAGTTGCGGATCGACGGTGCGAATCCCGTGCAGCGTGTTGAGGTAGACGGGGAAGAACACGCCGAGGGCCACCAGGAACAGTTTTGCGCTCTCGTCGATGCCGAACCACAGGATGACCAGCGGGATCAGCGCCAGATGTGGCACGTTGCGCACCATCTGCAGCGTGGTGTCCGTCAGCTTCGCCGACAGCTGCGACAGGCCATTGGCGAGCCCGAAGGCGAAGCCGATGCCGCCACCGATCAAGAAGCCGATCGAGGCGCGCCAGAAGCTGACCCAGACGTTACGGCCGAGTTCGCCTGATAGCAGCAGCTTCCATCCGGCGCGTGCGACGTCGGTCGGCGCCGGCAGTACCCGCGGCGACACCAGGCCGGCGACCGAGGCCGCCTGCCAGATCAGGATGATCGCGAGCGGCACCAGCCAGGGGATCAGCGCATCCGCGCGCGGCACCACGAGCTTGCGGACCTTGGGAAGACTTTCGATCAGGCTCATGACTGCGAGGCTCTCTGCAACGGACGATGCTCGTTGGCGATGGTCTCACCGAATGGGCCGGTGTTGGTGCGCAGTTTGGTCACGTTGCCGGCCTGCTCGGACACCTTCAGCCCAAGCTTGGGAAACACCAGCTCGGCGAAGCGGTAGGCTTCTTCGAGATGCGGGTAGCCGGACAGGATGAAGGTGTCGATGCCGAGCTCCTGGTACTCGCGGATGCGCGCCGCGACCGTGTCGGGATCGCCGACCAGCGCGGTGCCGGCGCCGCCGCGGACGAGGCCCACGCCGGCCCACAGATTCGGGCTGATCTCGAGCTTGTCGCGCCGGCCGCCGTGCAGCTGCGACATGCGCTGCTGGCCGACCGAATCCATCCGCGCAAAAATCTTCTGTGCCGAGGCGATGGTGTCGTCGGTGACGTGCTTGATGAGGTCGTCGGCGGCGACCCACGCCTCCGCGTTGGTCTCGCGCACGATCACATGCAGGCGGATGCCGAACGACAGCCTGCGGCCACGGCTGTCGGCGACTGCTCTCACCTTGGCGATCTTCGCCGCGACATCTGCCGGCGGCTCGCCCCAGGTAAGATACTTCTCGACCGTATCGACGGCGACGTCGATGCCGGCATCCGACGAGCCTCCGAAGAACAGCGGCGGGCGTGGCGACTGCACCGGTGGGAACAGCAGCCGGCCATCCTCGACCTTGATGTGCTTGCCGGCGAAGTCGACGGATTCGCCTTCGAGCAGCGCGTTGTAGACGGTGAGAAACTCGCGGGTGACCTCGTAGCGCTCCTCATGCGACAGGAAGATGCCGTCGCCCTTGTTCTCGACCGGATCGCCGCCGGTGACGACGTTGACCAGCAGGCGACCGTTGGTGACGCGGTCGAGTGTCGCGGTCATGCGCGCGGCCACGGCCGGCGATTGCAGACCCGGACGCACCGCGACGAGATACCGCAGCTTCTCGGTGAATGGCGCCACGGCCGACGCCACGATCCAGGAATCCTCGCAGCTGCGTCCCGTCGGGATCAGCACGCCGTAATAGCCGAGCTGATCGGCGGCCTGCGCCACCTGGCGCAGATAGTTGAAGTTGACCTCGCGGCCGCCTTGCGAGGTGCCGAGATAGCGGCCGTCGCCATGGGTCGGCAGGAACCAAAGCACATTGGGCTTCGACGAAGCGTTGCTCATGTCGTTCTCTTTCGGATTTGAGTGGCGGGACAGCCGTCAGGTGGACGGCGTCCATTTCCAGACGATGTCGGCGACGTTGACGGCTTTGGGAATGAGGCCGACACGGGCGAAGCGGTCGGCGACGGCCTGCTGGCTCTTGATCACTTCGTCGTCGATCGGCACGACGCTATAGACCGAGCGGTCGACGAAGCGCTTGACCGCCTCAAGATCGACGCCGGTGGCCTCGGCCTGCGCCTTGGCGACCTCGTCGTGATGGCTGTTGGCCCACACGCCTTCGGCGGCGAAAGCCGCGTTCAGCCTGGCGACGACGGCCGGATACTTTTCGACGAAGTCGGAGCCGACGATGTAGAATGAGTTCGGCTTGTGGACATCCTTGTCCCACACGATCACGCGCGCATTCTCCTTGAGCTCGGCAAGCGCGAGATACGGATCCCAGATCGACCAGGCATCGACCGAGCCTTTGACGAAGGCGGCGGTGGCATCGGCGGGCGCGAGCGGCGCCGGCGTGATGTCGGTCCAGGACAGGCCCGCCTTCTCCAGCGCGGCGACCAGGAGATTGTGCGCGCTCGAGCCCTTGCCAAAGGCGACCCGCTTGCCTTTGAGATCGGCGAGCGACTTGATCGGCGAGTCCTTGGGCACGATGATCGCCTGGCTGCTGCCGTTCTGCTTGACGGCCGCCGCGTAGCGGATCTTGGCACCGGCGGCCTGCGCGAAGATCGGCGGCGCGTCGCCGACATAGCCGAAATCGACGCTGCCGACATTGATGGCCTCCAGCAGCGGCGGGCCGAACTGGAAGTCGACCCAGACGATGTCGATGCCGACAGGCTTGAACGTATCCTCGATGGTGCGGCGCGCCTTCACCGCCGGGAAGAAGCCGCCCTTCTGGGTGCCGATGCGGATCTCCTTCGGCTTGTCCTCGGCGCGCAGCGGCGCCGCTGAGGCCATCACCGCAGCCGATGCCAACGACAATTTCAGAAAATCACGACGCTTCATTGCCCTCTCCGACCAAGACTGCATCCGCATTGATGCAATGCACAGAATGATGGTGGCAGGCGCAACGCGTGTCGAGCGTCCCGGAAAAATAGCGATGCGGGTCCTATCGGCTTACGGCCGGAGGGGATGTTCGTATCGAGACCGCGGCGCAGAGCAGCGAGAATTTCTCGCAAGCAAAGCTGCGATCACGCGTCTTCACAGCCCGTCAACCAAGAGCTCAGTGGGGACCGGCGCGACTCCGCTCTGGCGGTGCGCCGGTGTGCGCGGGGTTCCGCCCGCTTGATCCAGGTCAACGCCGGTTTCCGGAGCCTTCTTAAACATAAGATCAGGCGCGGCCCGGATGCCGCAATCCCTCCTGAACTGAACCTCCCCTAGCAGAGAATTCTCTCATGTCGCTCGTTGGCGGCGATGCGAACGCGCGTGCGCGTCGCAGACGCATGGAAATTGTTGCCTTCCTGTTTCTCACCGCTGTGCTGATGCCCGCGCTCGCGGTCGCCACCGTCGGCTCCTACGGGCTCACGGTCTGGGTTTACCAGATGATGGCCGGGCCACCCGGGCCGCCCGCGGCGCACTGATCGGAAGGACCCCGCCATGCTCTCACACCGCACCTCCCTCGACCGCCGTGCTCTGATCACCGGCCGAGTCCTCACCGCCGATCCCGTCGTCGCACCGGCCAAGGGCGAGATCGCCAGCATCATCGTGCAGACCCGGCCCGAGCAGCTCGACCGCGTCGAAGCCGACATCCTCGCGCTGTCCGGCTGCGAGATTCACGGCCGCGACGCACGCGGCAAGCTGATCGTCGTCGTCGATGCGCCCGATGCCGGCGCGCTCGGCGCCACCATGAACCGGATCGGACTGCTGCCGCACGTGCACTCCGCCTGCCTCGTCTTCCACGCCATCGACGCCGGCTAATCACACGAGACACCAATGACCGACATGAAGATCGATCGTCGCCAGATGCTGAAGCTGGAAGCCGCCGCGATTGCCGCGGCCGCCGCCGGCATCCCCGGCAGCTCGCTTGCGGCGAACCTCGTCACCGAGCGCGAAGCCAGCGAGCTGAAATGGGACAAGGCCGCCTGCCGCTTCTGCGGCACCGGCTGCAGCGTGATGGTCGCGACCAAGGACAACCGCGTCGTCGCCACGCATGGCGACATCAAGGCCGAGGTCAATCGCGGCCTCAACTGCGTCAAGGGCTACTTCCTCTCGAAGATCATGTACGGCCATGACCGCCTGACGCATCCGATGCTGCGCAAGACGAACGGCAAGTACGACAAGAACGGCGAGTTCACCCCCGTCTCCTGGGACGAAGCGTTCGACGTCATGGCCGCGAAGTACAAAGACGCGCTGAAGAAGCGCGGTCCCTCCGGCGTCGGCATGTTCGGCTCGGGACAGTGGACGATCTGGGAAGGCTACGCTGCGTCAAAGCTGTTCAAGGCCGGCTTCCGCTCCAACAACATCGATCCGAATGCGCGGCACTGCATGGCCTCGGCCGTCGCCGGCATGATGCGCACCTTCGGCATCGACGAGCCGGCCGGCTGCTACGACGACATCGAGGCCACCGATGCGTTCGTGCTGTGGGGCTCCAACATGGCGGAGATGCATCCGATCCTGTGGAGCCGCGTCACCGACCGGCGCCTGTCGGCGCCGCATGTCAAGGTCGCTGTGCTCTCGACCTTCGAGCATCGCTCGTTCGACCTCGCCGACATCGGCATGGTGTTCAAGCCGCAGACCGATCTCTATCTCCTCAACGCGATCGCCAACCACATCATCAAGACCGGCCGCGTCAACAAGGAGTTCGTCCAGGCGCATACGGTGTTCAAGAAGGGCCAGACCGACATCGGCTACGGCCTGCGCCCGGAGCATCCGCTGCAGAAGAAGGCCACCGGCGCAGCCAAGGCCAACGACGCCACCGACATCTCGTTCGACGAGTATGCCAAGTTCGTCTCCGACTATACGCTGGAGAAGGCCGCCGAGGTGTCCGGCGTGCCGCTGAATCGGCTCGAGGCGCTGGCCGAGCTCTATGCCGATCCGAAGACCAAGGTGGTCTCGTTCTGGACCATGGGCTTCAACCAGCACACCCGCGGTGTCTGGTGCAACAACCTCGTCTACAACATCCATCTCCTGACCGGGAAGATCAGCGAGCCCGGCAACAGCCCGTTCTCGCTGACCGGCCAGCCCTCGGCCTGCGGCACCGCGCGCGAGGTCGGCACCTTCTCGCACCGCCTGCCCGCCGACATGGTGGTCACCAACAAGGAGCACCGCGCCAAGGCCGAGCACATCTGGCAGTTGCCGGAAGGCACGATCCCCGACAAGCCGGGCTATCACGCCGTGCTGCAGAGCCGGATGCTGAAGGACGGCCTGCTCAACGCCTATTGGGTGCAGGTCAACAACAACCTCCAGGCCGGCCCCAACGCGAACGAAGAGACCTATCCGGGCTTCCGCAATCCGGACAATTTCATCGTCGTCTCCGACGCCTATCCGTCGGTCACCGCGCTCGCCGCCGATCTCATTTTGCCGACGGCAATGTGGGTGGAAAAGGAAGGCGCCTATGGCAATGCCGAGCGCCGCACCCAGTTCTGGCACCAGCTCGTGTCGGCACCGGGCGAGGCACGCTCGGATCTCTGGCAGTTGATGGAGTTCTCCAAGCGCTTCAAGATCGAGGAGGTCTGGCCCGAGGAGCTGATCGCCAAGAAGCCCGACGTGCGCGGCAAGACGCTGTTCGACGTGCTCTACAGGAACGGCCAGGTCGACAAGTTTCCGCTCGACCAGATCGAGCCGGGCTATGCCAACGACGAGTCCAAGGCGTTCGGCTTCTACGTCCACAAGGGCCTGTTCGAGGAATACGCCTCGTTCGGCCGCGGCCATGGCCATGACCTGGCGCCGTTCGAGGCCTATCACCGGGAGCGCGGCCTGCGCTGGCCGGTGGTCGACGGCAAGGAGACGCGCTGGCGGTTTCGCGAGGGCTCTGATCCTTACGTCAAGGCCGGCACCGGCGTGCAGTTCTACGGCTTCCCCGACGGCAAGGCGCGCATCTTCGCTTTGCCCTACGAGCCGCCGGCGGAATCGCCCGACAAGGACTATCCGTTCTGGCTGTCGACGGGACGCGTGGTCGAGCATTGGCATTCCGGCACGATGACGCGCCGCGTGCCCGAGCTCTACAAGGCGTTCCCCGAAGCCGTCTGCTTCATGCATCCGGACGATGCCGAGGCCGCGAACTTGAGGCGCGGTGACGAGGTCAAGGTCGCCTCGCGCCGCGGCTTCATCCGCGCCCGCGTCGAGACCCGCGGCCGCGACAAGCCGCCGCGCGGCCTCGTCTTCGTGCCGTGGTTCGACGAGTCGAAGCTGATCAACAAGGTGACGCTCGACGCCACCGATCCGATCTCGCTGCAGACCGACTACAAGAAATGCGCCGTGCGCATCGAGCGGGTGTGACCATCATGATGAGAAAAATCGCTGTCATGCTGATCGCGGCCAGCGTTGCGGCCGGATCGAGCGCCCTGCTCGCCCAGAGCGTCTCGTCCTCGCTGCGCGGTCCTGCACCGCTCAACGACGAGGGTCCTGCGCCGCCGATGCAGCCGATGAAGAACACCGCCGAGAAGGAGGTGCGCAACTATCCGGAGCAGCCACCGGTGATTCCGCATGCCATCGACGGCTATCAGGTCGACATGCAGGGCAACAAATGCCTGTCCTGCCACGCCCGGGCGCGCACGGCGGAGTCGAAGGCGCCGATGCTGTCGATCACCCACTTCATGGATCGCGACGGCCAGTTCCTGGCGTCGGTGTCGCCGCGGCGCTACTTCTGCACCCAGTGCCACGTGCCGCAGAGCGTCGCCAATCCGCCGGTCAGCAACGACTTCGTCGACATCGACACGCTGCTGGCGCACGACAGGCCGGGGGGCAAGCGATGAGCAGCGCCGACATCCCGGAGGGCGCCAAAGCGCCCGTCCCCGAAAAGCGGCTCGGCCTTTCCGGCCGCGCCTGGCAGTTCATTCTCGACCTCATCGACGTGCTGCTGAAGCCGAGCTCCGTGTTCGGGCTCGGCGTGCTGGTGCTCGCCGGCTTCCTCGCCGGCGTCATCTTCTGGGGCGGCTTCAACACCGCGCTGGAGATCACCAACACCGAGAAGTTCTGTACCAGCTGTCACGAGATGCGCGACAACGTGTTCGCCGAGCTGAAGACGACCGTCCACTTCTCCAACCGCTCCGGTGTGCGCGCCAGCTGCCCGGACTGCCATGTGCCGCACAACTGGACCGACAAGATCGCGCGCAAGATGCAGGCCTCCAAGGAGGTCTGGGGCCATCTGTTCGGCTCGATCGACACCCGCGAGAAGTTCACCGACCGAAGGCTGGAACTGGCGTTGCACGAATGGGCGCGCTTCAAGGCGAACGACTCGCTCGAATGCCGCAACTGCCACAGCGCGCAGTCGATGGACATCACCAAGCAGTCGCCGCGCGCCGTCGAAGCCCACCAGCGCTTCCTCTTCACCGGCGAGAAGACCTGCATCGACTGCCACAAGGGCATCGCGCATCACCTGCCGGACATGCGCGGCGTGCCGGGCTGGCAGTAGGCTTCCTCTGGAGGGGAACGAGCGATCGCCGCAGGCACGCTGTGCCCCCTCCCCCGCTTGCGGGGGAGGGCTGGGGGTGGGGGGCGCCACACGGGCAGTCCCGCCGGAGCGTTCCCCCACCCGCTTCGCATCTTCCGATGCGATGCGACCTCCCCCGCAAGCGGGGGAGGCGTGGACCCATTCACATCGAGCGCTTGATCTCTCCCCGTCAGCCCTTAGGTTCACGGAATGTCCCCGAGTCGCCTCGCGGCTCCATTTCGTTGAGCCATGACCACCTTCTCCCCGCATCAGGATTCCGCCCTCAAGGCCGTCGGCGACTGGCTGAAAGCCAAGCCAGGCAAGAACGGCACGCCGCAGGTGTTCCGGCTGTTCGGCTATGCCGGAACCGGCAAGACCACGCTGGCCCGCCACATCGCCGAAGACGTCGACGGCGAGGTCAAGTTCGCGGCCTTCACCGGCAAGGCGGCGCTGGTGATGCGCAGCAAGGGCTGCGACAATGCCTCCACCATCCACTCGCTGATCTATCGCGCGCAGGAGAGCGGCGAGGAGCAGCCGAACTTCGAATTGTGGGACGACGCGCCGGCGTCCAAGGCCAAGCTGATCATCATCGACGAATGCTCGATGGTCGACGCCGATCTCGGCCGTGATCTCCTGTCCTTCGACTGCCCGTTGCTGGTGCTCGGCGATCCCGCGCAGCTGCCGCCGGTCAAGGGCGGCGGCTTCTTCACCGAGAGCGAGCCCGACGTGATGCTCACCGAGGTGCATCGCCAGGCCAAGGACGATCCGATCGTGCGGATGTCGATGGACGTGCGCGAAGGCAACACGCTCGACATCGGCCGCTACGGCGAGAGCGAGGTGGTGGAGCGCCGCGAGCTCGATCCGTCGCGCGTGATGGAGGCCGACCAGGTGCTGGTCGGCCGCAACGCCACCCGCCGCGCCTACAACAACCGCTTTCGACAGCGCCTCGACATCGAGGACGCCCTCCCCGTCGCCGGCGACAAGCTGGTCTGCCTGCGCAACAACCGCAAGAAGGGCCTGTTCAATGGCGGGCTATGGCGGGTGAAGTCGCGCGCGACCTCGAAATCCAAGATCGTGACGATGCGGGTTGCGCCCGACGAGGATCTCGGACGCAAGGTGACGAAAGTCTCGGTGCGCGGCGAATGCTTCGGCGGCGGCATCGAGGACATCCCGTGGGAGCAGCGCAAGCCTTACGACGAGTTCGACTACGGCTACGTGCTGACCGTGCACAAGTCGCAGGGCTCGCAATGGGACGACGTGGTGCTGTTCGACGAGAGCTTTGCCTTCCAGGAGAGCCGCGCCCGCTGGCTCTACACCGGAATCACACGGGCCGCGAAGCGGCTGTCGATCGTGGTGTAACGCCGGCTTTACCGCGCGAGACGATTTCGCTCGCCTCGCTGGTACCCACCTGCGGCCGGTTGATCCACGTCAACCTGACGCAGGGTCCTTGGCGGATAAAAATCGATTCACATCTCTGTTAAACCAACAGCAGGCAGCGGAATCGCATGGCAAAGTCCAAGACCACGAAAGCCAAGGCCTCCAATGGCCGACGCATGAAGCGCGCAGCCGCCACCGTGCACGCCCCGCGCCTGCAATCGGCTGCGGGGCTCGATCCGATCGCCCAGTCGCTGGTCGACGAACAGATGCAGGCTGCGCAGATCACCGGGCTGTCGGCGTTCGAGACCGTGCTGAACGGACCGCCGGCGCTCGACGCCGACAGCGCACCGATCAGGGCCATGCTGGACGGCGCAGCACCCGACGATGCCAAGCTGATGAAGGCGCTGATCGAAGGCAAACAAGCCAAGCGCGACAGGCGCCACACCTCCGACGAGCTCGCCGACAATTGGCGCCAGGGCGGCTACCCCTACAAATACCGGATGTATCGCAAGGACTACGAGGAGCAGAAATTCATCCTGCAGACCGAGCTGCTCAAGCTGCAGAACTGGATGAAGGATGCGCGGCAACGCCTGGTGCTTCTGTTCGAGGGCCGCGATGCCGCCGGCAAGGGCGGCACCATCAAGCGCTTCATGGAGCATCTCAATCCGCGCGGCGCCCGCGTCGTCGCGCTGGACAAGCCGAGCGACGTCGAGCGCGGCCAATGGTACTTCCAGCGCTATGTCGAGCACCTGCCGACCGCCGGCGAGATCGTGCTGTTCGACCGCTCCTGGTACAACCGCGCTGGCGTCGAGCGCGTGATGGGCTTCTGCTCGCAGGCCGAATATGACGAGTTCCTGCGCCAGGTGCCGGAGTTCGAACGCAACCTCGTACGCAGCGGCATGCACCTGATCAAGTTCTGGTTCTCGGTCAGCCGCGAGGAGCAGCGCCGCCGCTTCAAGGAGCGCGAGGCGCATCCGCTGAAGCAGTGGAAGCTGTCACCGATCGACACCGCCTCGCTCGACAAATGGGACGACTACACCCGCGCCAAGGAGGCGATGTTCTTCTCCACCGACACCGCCGACTGCCCGTGGACCGTGATCAAGTCGGACGACAAGAAGCGGGCGCGGCTGAACGCGATGCGCTGCGTGCTGCATTCGCTGCCCTATGCCGGCAAGGACGTCTCACGCATCGGCCAGGTCGACGATCTCATCGTCGGCCGCGCCAGCGTCATCCACGAGCGCGAGGAGCACGCCAACTGAGGCGACGCGCTCAGCGCCGATGACGTCGATGCGGCCCCACGCGATCGGCCGGAGGCATCGCTGCATTTGCATTCGGAAAGGCCGACGTGCCACGGCGGGCCAGTTCCGCCCGCGCCGCCGGCGTCAGCGCGCCGCCATTGAGCACGTCGCGTTCGGGATGCATGGCCGCATAGGCCGCCGGCTCGGAGAATTGGGCCGATGCCGCGGTGGCCGCCAGCGTCGACATCAGCAGAGCTGCCGCCAGGCTCCTGAATGCGATCATGATTGGTCTTCCCTGTTGCGCACCAGTTCGCGCAGGCGATGATGTAGGCAGGCGAAAGCGGCATCCCAATCACGACCGCGCGAGCCGACGGCCGTTCGTGATCGCGCCCATCGCTCAGACGTAGCGCGGCAGCCGCTGTCCGGGCAGCAGATCATAGGGGCGCCTTCCGGGCGACGCGTCATCGCCGCTGCGGCAGCCGATCATACGGGCGGAGATGAGCCGGCGGCGGAAACACGAGCACCGCGCCGGAGGCGCGCACCAGGCCCATTCGTCCCGCCGGCGTCAGTGCGCCGCCGTTGAGCACGTCGCGATCGGGATACATCGCCTGAAACGCCCCCGGCTCCTGCTCGCCGTAGAACCAACCCTGCGCCGATGCAGGCGCGGCAGTCGCCATCGACAGCAGCACGGCTGCCGCCTTCGATTTCCACATTGTCATGATTGTTCTCCAGGTTCTCAAGGGGCGGAGAACGCGCACTCGATTGATCGATGCCCTGGTCAGGGCCCTGCCGGTCGAGGCGCGACCGCCTCTGTATTGACCATCGGATGGAGGAAATATTCGCGGCGTCCCGCCGCGCCGGCATCACGACCGCGACAATGGAATGACATCATGGTTCGAGGATCGGCGAAGCGTGATGGGATCGTGACCTGGCGGGTTGGACGTCGCGCGTCGCGCCGTCGACGATATCGACTATGGTGAATCTCGTAGCTGCCCACCCATGCATGAATCACTGCACCTTCCTCGCATGCGGCAGCGCCGTTCGGCCCGTCGGGCAAATCGGCCGGCGACGACAAAAGCTGTCAATGTCTTCTGAAAAACATAAATCATTTCGCGCCGTGCCCAAATCAGGCTTATGATGCCTGCGTTTCGTTGCACGGCAGGGGACGTATCGCGATCGTCACGGACGTTGGCAGCGAAATGCGATGGATGCGACATGTTGCAGCGGGCGAAGCGCCTGCGGACGAACGGCATGGCGCGGACGGCGAAAGCGTGTGGTCCTGGCCTCCCGACGCTGAGGCCAAGCTGGCGGTGATGATCCGCCGGCGACGGGGGCAAGACAGCCGGTCCCCGGGGAGAGCACGTATAAGCGTTAAAACCATCGCGCAGGGAGGGCCGGATCTGTCCGGCTGAACCTGTGGTACCTGCCGCCTGCATTTTTTCCGCAGGCGGGCCACGGGCCTCAGTCGAGGTCCGGCCTTCCCTGCGCCCTCCGCTTTCGGAGGGCCAATGAACCGGCATCCCTCGGGCAATTCGGGCCGCGAGAACACATCGTCATGCCTGGAACGGTCTCGCCACAACTCCAGCGTCGTCCCGGCACCCATTGGGCGATTGCTTATGCCTCGCGCCACCCGCCTGTTCACGCAGTCGTGTCACGTCCCCCGTAACGCCGGCCGGGCACCGACGTATCTTGCAGCAGAGGCCGGACCGGGCCAGTGTTTCCGGCCGGCGAGACGAGATAAGCCACCCCTCACGAGGATCCGAAGATGCGCCTCACCCGCTCCCTTTTCGTCAAGACAGCCGTGCTCGGTGCGATGGCGGCCGGCGTCCTGGCCTGGCAGCCGCTGCACGCCGCCGAGCAGGCCGTTGTGATCCCGCCGCCGGCCCAGGATCAGCCGGCCTCAGACGCGCTGGAAACCGCTGTCGTCGCCGGCGGCTGCTTCTGGGGCGTCCAGGGCGTCTACCAGCACACGGCCGGCGTGGTCAGCGCCGTGTCCGGCTATGCCGGCGGCACCAAGGCCACGGCCGACTACCGCACGGTCTCGAGCGGCACGACGGGCCACGCGGAATCGGTCCAGATCAAGTACGACCCGAAGAAGATCTCCTATGGCAAGATTCTGCAGATCTTCTTTTCGGTCGTGCACGATCCGACCCAGTTGAACCGACAGGGCCCGGACTCGGGACCGCAATATCGCTCGGCGATCTTCACCACCTCGGAGGCGCAGAGGAAGGTCGCGGAGGCCTATGTCGCCCAGCTCGACAAGGCCAAGGTGTTCGGCAAGCCGATCGTCACCAAGATCGGCAAGCTCGACGCGTTCTATCCGGCCGAGGCCTATCATCAGGACTACCTGACGCTGCACCCGAGCCAGCCCTATATTGCCTATAACGACCTGCCGAAGATCGAGAATCTGAAGAAGATCTTCGCGGAGAACTATGTCGAGAAGCCGACGCTGGTCGGCGAGGCCAAGGCAACGAACTGAGGCGACGAACTAACTGGGTAACGAACTGAGGCGACGACCTGCGGCCGCGACCGAGGCCGATCAGCGCAATGACAGGGAGCGGACCAGTTCGGTCCGCCCGGAGGACAACGGGATGAGCGACACCAAGACGAGCGACAAGGTCATCAAGAGCGAGGCGGAATGGCGCGAGGAGCTGACGCCGATGCAGTACGCCGTGCTGCGCGAGAAGGCGACCGAGCGCCCGTTCTCGGGCGAATACGAGCATGAGCATCGCGCCGGGACCTATGTGTGCGCCGGCTGCGGCCAGACCCTGTTCGAGTCCGACGCCAAATTCGACTCCGGCTGCGGCTGGCCGAGCTTCACCCAGCCGGCGACGGAGAGCCACATCGACGAGGAGACCGACCATACCCACGGCATGGTCCGCACCGAGGTGCTGTGCTCGAAATGCTCCGGCCATCTCGGCCATGTCTTTCCCGACGGCCCGGGGCCGACCGGCCTGCGCTATTGCATCAACTCGGCGGCCCTGAAGCTGAAGCCGCGGTGACGTCTCCATCGGCCCCGGTTCCGTCACGGACGGTAATCGGGGCCGCTGGGCTGGCGGCCGGCGCGGCGCCGGGGGCCAAAACCGGCCACCAGGGGCGAGATTTTAGCCGTGCAGATCGGGCTCTCCTGCATTCACAAGTTGTGGATCGATTAAACCATTGAAAAAATAGGATATTTCAGTAGGCCCCGAACCAGGCCGGATTTACGATGTGAGCGTGCAGGATTCGCATTTCTGCCAAATCGGCCTATATTAGAGACCGTAACTGACTATGCAGGGCCGGGCCGCCTGGAGCGGCAAATCCCGCCCTCCACCCCCGCAATCGCTGGCGTCATTGCCAAGCTGAATGTTTTGAAAGCTCGCGTCAGCGCTTCCAGCCGACAAGAAGAGGTCTCAGACCATGCGTCCACTGCGTCCGTTCAACTTCAACACCTCTGCCGAACTGTTTCCCGCCGCCATCCGCAAGAAGAAGCGGGCGGGCTTCGCCTACCGGCGGTTCGGCACCGCGGCTGAAGCCGTGCGCTTCGCCATGGAGGAGTTGCCTGCGGATTCGCTGAATGGCGCCTACCTGCAGGTCGAGGAAGCCCGCTTCGACCAGAACGGCATCCGCACCTTGTATGAGAGCGAGGCGTTTCCGTTGCCGCGCCGGGGGGTCGACAAGGCGCAGGACGCCGATGCGGCCTGACGGCTGCCAGACCAGTCTTCAACACCCTGCCCCGCCTCGCGCGGGGCAGTTTTTTTATGGGGGTCGGTTTGCGAGGTTTTGGCCCGGTCTCGCAGCGCCTCAACGCGACTGGGTATCCAGCCACCGCCGCAGGATCTTGGCGTTGCGCATGTTGGCGCGGAACAGCACGTCGAAGGCGTCGCCCGCGACGGGGACCATGCCGATCACCCCCTCGACCGCGACATTGCCCAGCATCCGCGTAATGACGTGCCAGGGCGCGCCCAGCGCACGGGCCTCGCGCACCAGCCACAGCGACAGCGCGGTCGCGATGAGGTCGCCGACCACCGGGATCAGGCCGATGATGCCGTCGATGCCATAACGGATGTTGGTGCCGGGCAGGACGAAGGCGACGTCGAGCAGCTTCGCCACGGCCTCCAGCCGCGCGATGCGCTGCTCACGGGTCAGATTGCCGAAGGGATTGGCGGTGTTGAAATCGAAGCGCACACCGTCCGGACCGACGAAGGCGCCGTTGAACGAGGACCGGAAGGAGCCCTGCGGGATCTCACGTCCGTCCTGGTCGATGATCGGTCCGCGCGCCTCATTGGCGTCGAAGTGCGCCTGCGAGGCGCGTCCGCGGCGGGGCGAGGGAGCCATGTGGTCTTGCATACCCATGAGATGGCAACGCGCGGGGCTCGGCACAAGTTGCGTCGAACCGTCGCCTTGTCTCGCCTAGCGGCCCCGGGCGCCGGTCGGCGTCAGCCCGAAGCGGCGCCGGAAGCAGCGGTTGAAATAGGACAGGTCGTTGAAGCCGCAGGCAAACGCGATGTCGCTGATGCGGCGTCCGCCGCCGGCCAGCAGGTCCATGGCCTTGCGCAGGCGCAGCTCGTTCAGCCGGGCCGAGAAGCCGGCGCCGGCCTCATGCAGCAGGTCATTGACGTAGCGCTCGGACAGCCCGGCCGCGACGGCGAGCTTCTGCGCCGAAAAATCCGGCTCGGTGAAGCGGCTGTTCAGAATGGTCAGCAGCCCCGCCAGGCGAACGCTGCGCAGGCCGCCGCGGCCGGCCTTGCGCATCGCGTCGCCGCGCACACCGAGCCCGAGCGCCACCAGATCGAGCAGATGCTGCGCGATCGCCGGGCCGGCCTCGTCGGCCGCGGCGGGATGGGCGAGCAGCAGCTCGCTGTAATCCATCGCCAGCGACAGCGCGCCGCCCGGCGCCAATTCGCGTCCGACCAGATCATCGACACCGGAGACCATCGAGCGCAGCGTCATCATCGGCAGATGCACGTTGACGAAGCGCTTGTGGCTGGCGCCGTCGGCGCTGAAGAAAGGCTCATCGAGCTTGAGCAGCACCATTGCGCCGGGGCGCAGAACGAACTCGCGTCCGCGATGGACGACCATCGCCTCGCGGCTGCCGGCGTTGCGCGCCAGGCAATAGCGGTCGTCATTGGTCGCGAGCACTTGGCGCCGTTCGCGCCTGACACGGGTGAAGGTGCCGTCGCAGCGCCCGAGCAGGGTGGTCCCGATGTGGATCGCGTTCATTGCGGCGCGAAACGGCACGTCCTCGGCCGGATCGAGCTCACCCGTGTTGGAGAAGTGCTCGAACAATTCCGCAAAGCACAAGAAGCGCTGCCTGTCGTCGAGCCCTTTCGGCAGCATGTC
Source organism: Bradyrhizobium sp. SZCCHNRI2009 (assembly GCF_032485115.1). NCBI lineage: Bacteria > Pseudomonadati > Pseudomonadota > Alphaproteobacteria > Hyphomicrobiales > Nitrobacteraceae > Bradyrhizobium > Bradyrhizobium sp. SZCCHNRI2009. Next base: position 146,330 of record NZ_JAUEUH010000006.1, on the reverse strand, counting down.
GGTCGACAGCATTTTCCTGACGATGGTCATCGAAATCGGACCCGAGGCAAAGGAATTTCCGAAGCAACGCGATCAATGTGGCAGCGGCGGGATGAACGGCCGCTGAAGTCGGCAGAGCTCATCGAGACGGGATCGGGAGCGCCGATCAGTCCAAGTCGCGCGACCGTTCATGCCGATGAGTCCAAGACAGCGGCAACGGGTTCAACTAGCGATGCCGATGGACGCACGCGGACATGCGTTGCGGCCTGCACCCTTCAAGTCGAACAGCCATGAGTACGAGGAGAGATTGAAATGACCATGTCTTCCGCGGCCCGCAAGCTCTGCCTCGGCGCCGCCCTCGCGGGTTGCATCGGGATCGGCTACGCGCTCGGCGCGCAGCCGCACATGACCGCGACTATCACCATGCTGCAATCGGCGCGGGCCGAGCTGGCTCAGGCGACACCGAACAAGGGCGGCCATCGCGAGCGCGCGCTGGGGCTGATCGATCAGGCCATCACCGAGGTGCGTGCCGGCATCGCCTTCGCTGCCGGCGGCTGACCCTTTCGCAAATCACACCAGGGAGACCATCGATGCGAACCATCCTCACCAGCGCGCTCCTGTTGGGAGTTCTCACCGTCGGCGCATCTGCGATGCCGCTGGCTCCGATCGACGCCGGATCCAAGCCTGAGGTGATCCAGGTCGCCGGCGGCTGCGGCCCGGGCTGGCACCGCGGTCCCTATGGCGGATGCCTGCGCAACTACGCCAATCCGGCGGCGCACGCCTGCCCGCGCGGCTTTCACATCGGCCCCGGCGGCCGCTGCCGCGGCAACGGCAGGTAGGGCTGATCGGCTCGTGCGATCGGCTTACGCAGTCGGCGGCTCAGTAACGACCGCCGGCTGCGGCTCCTCAACGAATCTGTGCACCAGCCACGATGACACCGTCGCCGGGATGAAGCCGACCAGCCCGTACAGGATCCACTGCACGATGCCGTATTCGGAGCCATGCGAGGCGTAGTTGAAGGCCGCGAGCAGGAAGGCGATGCCGCCCACCAGCAGCATCCGCAACGTCGGCCCGATGCGCCTGACGTGGAACAGGATGTCGTCGATCGCGCACATCATCAGCGCCGGCAAGAAGCCGAACAGGTAGCTGTATTGCAGCGAGGTGACGAAGACCTTGAACAGCTTGGCCACTTCGCCCGGATTGGTGTTGGTCCAATAACCGGACATGTAGGTCGTGACCAGGAGCAGCGCGAAGCCGCCCAGCGCCGGGCCTACGGCAACGAAGATGAGATATCGCTTCATGCCCAATCTCCTGCCTCGGCGATTCGCCGAACGCGCGAGGCGCGTGCGGCCTGCTCAGTCACCCCACAGCGCGAAGGCGTCGTTGAACGCGCGCTCGCCCGGCGCGCCCTTCTCGATCGCGATGATGGCCCGGCGCTGATTGGTGTAGACCAAGGGAACGTCGAACCAGGAGCGCTCCTTCAGGAGCTGCACGTTGCGGGTCCGGTCGGCGTCGACGTTGGACAGGCCGACCAGGAAGAAGCCGTCGGTGACCTTCACCGCAAGGCCCGCCAGCGGCGTTCCGCGTGACTGTTCGTTGGACTTCATCAGGATGCCCGGCACGTTGCCGACGCCGCCGCCCGAGAAGTCCTGCGGCAGGATGAAGGTGAGCTCGGCGGTGTGGCTCGCCGGCAGCGACGTGTCGGTGTTGCGGCGGAACGACATCGTCATCTTGAACTTGCGATCGGGAATCTCGATGTCGGCGCGCACCGCGATATCGGCCTTCTGCGTGCCCGTCGCCTTGATCTGCTCGGTACGCCAGACCACCGAGCCGATGTACTGCTTGCCCTTCGGATCGGCGGGATCCTCGTCATACAGCACGACGCGCTGTGCGACCGGCGCGATCTGGTCCGAGGACGGCGACTGGCCGACGCGGTCGGTGATCTTCGGCTTGCTCAGCGGCGCGCCGGTGTCCTTGGGCGCCTCGACCGTCGAGGACGATTTGAACAGGCCGTTGACCATCCCGACCAGCGGCCGGCCCCACAGAATTCCGGCGCCGATCAGGATCAGCACGATCCCGGCGGCGATGGCGGCCTTGAACGGAAAGGTCGAGCCGCTGCGCTCCGGCTTCTTCTTGCCCTCGCGATCCGGAGCGGCGCCACGCTGGCGGGTCGAGGTGGCCGGCAGCGCGTAGCGCTCGGCCTCCTGGACCGACTCGTCATAGGAGTACGGCGCCTCGGGCAGCGGCGGCCGGTCATCGTCGTCGCCCTCGAGCCGATCGAGATCGGTGGCCGGAACGTTGGCGTAGGTCTTGCGCGCCGCGCGGTTGGCCTGCGCGGTGGCCTTGCCGAGATCGTCGACATCAGCGGTGATGTCGCGGAAGCCGCGCATGGCGGGCGGCGTTGCCGGATTGCCGTTGTCCTGAGCACCGCGGCGGGCGGCAGCCGGACGTTCGCGCACGGGAGGCGCCGCCCCATCCTGTGGAGGCGTTTGAGGCGGCTGGGGCCGCGGTGGCACAGCTGGTGCGCCAGCGGCAGCCGGCGGCGCTTCCGGTCGCGGATTGCGCGCCGGACGCAGCTCGGCCGTCTCGGCGCCGAGCGGCGGCCGCTCGGCCCGGGCAGCAGCCGGGCCCGCCGGTCGTGGCCGGGGGGCGGCAGTGGCGGCCTGGTCTGGAGTCGGAGTGGGCTGAGCCGAGGGGGCTGCCGGAGCATCCGAATTGCGCGCACCGGCCCGCCGGAGGGCATCGCCTGGGCGGGCAGCGCCACTGGACGCCCGCTGCGCCTCGCGGGCACGCTGGGCTGCTTCCGCCTCGACCTTGCGAACGGCCTCCTCGAGCGACAGCCGCTCGCGCGTGATCTCGGACTCGCTGAGCGGCGGCTGGACGCTGCGCAACTGTGCGATCAACGCCGCCCGGGCCCGCTCGTAAAGCGCACGCCGGCTTTCCCCGGGAGCGTTGGGGTCCAATCCGGCAATGGCACGGGCTATCAGCGGGTAGTAGTCGGCCATATCAACTCAATTCGCGCGCTCAGCTGTCGGGTCCCGTCACGCCTCGAAGGGATTCTGGACCAGAATAGTATCCTCGCGTTCGGGGCTGGTGGAAAGCAGCGCGATCGGGCAACCCACCAGTTCCTCGATGCGCCGGACGTATTTGATGGCCTGTGCCGGCAGATCGGCCCAGGAGCGCGCGTTCGCCGTCGGCTGTTTCCAGCCTTCGATCGTCTCGTAGATCGGTTCGACCCTGGACTGCGCGCCCTCACCTGCCGGGAAATGATCGATCTCCTTGCCGTCCAGCCTGTAGCCGGTGCAGACATCGATGGTGTCGAAACCATCGAGAATGTCCAGCTTGGTCAGCGCAAGACCGTTAATGCCGCAGGTCCGGACCGCCTGACGGACCAGGACCGCATCGAACCAGCCGCAACGACGCGGCCGGCCGGTATTCGTTCCGAATTCGCGGCCACGCTCGCCGATCTTGCGGCCGGTCTCGTTGTCCTGCTCGGTCGGAAACGGCCCCTGCCCGACCCGGGTCGTGTAGGCCTTGCACAGGCCGAGCACGTAGCCGATCGCGCCCGGCCCGAGGCCGGCGCCGGTGGCCGCCTGCGCCGCCACCGTGTTGGACGAGGTCACGTAGGGATAGGTGCCGTGGTCCACGTCGAGCAGCGCACCCTGCGCGCCCTCGAACAGCATGCGCTTGCCTTCGCGGCGCTTGATGTCGAGCAGCCGCCAGACCGTCTCCGCATAGGGCAGCAGCTTCGGCGCGAAGGCGGTCAGCTCGCGCAGGATCTGCTGGCCGTCGATCGGCTCGAGGCCGAGGCCGCGGCGGAGCGCATTATGGTGCGCGAGCAGGCGGTCGATCTTGTGCGGCAGCGTATCGAGATCGGCGAGGTCCATCAGCCGGATCGCGCGCCGGCCGACCTTGTCCTCATAGGCCGGGCCGATGCCGCGGCGGGTGGTGCCGATCGCGGTCGCCGCGCTCGCGGATTCCCGCAGCGCGTCGAGTTCACGGTGCAGCGGCAGGATCAGCGTGACGTTCTCGGCAACGCGCAGATTGTCCGGGCTGATGGCGACGCCCTGCGACTGGAGCTTGCCGACCTCGTCCAGGAAGGCCTGCGGATCGAACACGACGCCATTGCCGATCACCGACAGCTTGCCGGTGCGCAGCACGCCCGACGGCAGCAGCGCCAGCTTGTACGTCGCGCCGTTGATGACAAGCGTATGACCGGCGTTGTGGCCGCCCTGGAAGCGAACGACGATGTCGGCCTGCTCCGACAGCCAGTCGACGATCTTGCCCTTCCCCTCGTCACCCCATTGGGCGCCGACGACGACGACGTTAGCCATTCGCAGCTCTTTCCTCTGCCAAGATCCAAAACAGCACGATCGGTTCGGACGAAATCGCTTCCGATGAGGGGCCAGCCTGGCCAACCATGCGCCCAGCCCAAATCGCGGCCAGGACCGCTCGCTTGCGAGGCGACCCACCGGATAAAGGAAGCCGCCGGGCTAGGCAAGCGAGAACGGGCCTTCGGAGCACACAAGAGCGCCACCAAGCCTTTGATAAGCCCCAAAATTTCAAGCCGCCCCGGCTGCGGATCGGGCGACCCGGCCGTGCGCTTCTGGCGGCGCATCGACCCGGGCAGTTCCATTGAGCCCCCGAACGGCGGCGAATCTACGATCGAAGCGGCCCGCCCTCAGCTCTGGATGCGGCCGTCGACAACCTCGATGATGCGATCGCAGCGCCGGGCCAGATCAAGGTTGTGGGTGACGAGCAGGAAGCTCGTGCCGACCTCCCGATTGACGTCGCGCATCAGGCCAAAGACCGCCTCGGCAGACTTGGTGTCGAGGTTGCCGGTCGGCTCGTCCGCCAGGACCAGATCGGGGTTCATCGCCAGCGCCCGCGCCACCGCGACCCGCTGCTGCTGGCCGCCCGACATGTTGCTCGCGAGATGGTCGGCGAATTTCGCCAGCCCAACCTGGTCGAGCAGCTTCGACGCCTGCGCCTCGATCTCGGGGCCCGGGAAGCCGCGATCGACCAGCAGCGGCATCATCACGTTCTCCTTGGCCGTGAAGGCAGAGATCAGGAGATGAGACTGAAAGATGAAACCGATGGTATGGCCGCGCAGATGGGTGAGCTCGGTATCACTGAGCGACGCAGTATCCTGGCCCTTGATCGTTAACCGGCCGGAGGTCGGCCGGTCCAAGAGACCGACGATGTTCAGCAGAGTGCTCTTGCCGGAGCCGGACGGACCGATCAGCGCGACGAACTCGCCGCGGTCGACCTCGATGTCGATGTCGTGCAGCACCTCGGTCTCGGTCGGCTGCCCGACATTGTAGGCCTTGCAGACCTTCTCCAGTCGCAGCAGGACCTCAGCCACGGATCGCCACCACCGGATCGAGCTTGGCCGCGCGCAGCGCCGGCGCGGTCGCGGCGAGCAGGCCCGTCACCGTCGCGAGCAGGGCCGTGATGAGAAACAATCGGCGTTCGAGGATCAACGGAAACAACTCCGAGCCATCGGCCTGGCGCTGCACCGCATGCCAATAGATCAGCGCACCCGCGCCCATTGCCGCGCCGAACAGCGAGCCGACGAAGCCGAGCAGCCCGCCCTGCAGCAGGAACACGCGCAAGATCTGTCCGCGCGAGGTGCCCATCGCACGCAGGATCCCGATCTCCTTGGAGCGCTGGATCACCGAGACGATCAGCACGGCCGCGATGCCGAACGCGACCGAGAGCGCGACGAAGACGCGGATCAGCGTGTTGGATGTCGCCTGCGCGCGCACCGCCGTGAAGAACTGCGCGTTGGTCTTGATCCAACTGTCGGCCTTGACGCGATTGGCGGCCTGGATGCGCTGCGCAATGTCCTCAGCGGCATAGATGTCCCGTACGGTGATGTCGATCGTGGTGACGCCGCCGACCATGCCGAGCAGCGACTGCGCCGTGCGCAGCGCGACATAGGCGGAGCGCTGATTGGCGCCCTTGCTGCCGAGATCGACGAGACCAGTCACGATCAGCACGCGGTTGGCGCCGGATGCCGCCTGAACATTGAGCTTGTCGCCGACGATCGCGCCGAGATCCCTGGCGAGCTCGGTACCTATGATGATGTCCTCGCTGGTCAGCCGCGGCTCGCCGGCGACGATGTAGTCCGGCACGCGCACGATTGTGAAGTAGCTCTCCGGCTCGATGCCGGACAGCGTCACGGCGCGGCTGGCGTCGCCGCGAATGGCGAGGGCGGAGCCGGAGATGGTCGGCGACACCGCCGATATCTCCGGCATCGCCAGCATCTGATTGCGGATCTTCGGCCATTGATCGATCGAGATCACGCGCTGGCTCGGACGCTGCACGATGGCATCCTCAATCACGCCACTGTCGTTGCGCAGGGGACGCGCAACCTGATCCGGCGTCAGCAGTTGGATCTGCGGCTGCGAGGTCAGCACCCGCTTGATGAAATTGGCCTCGAGGCCGGCCAGCATCGCCGACATGAACACGATGACGCCGACGCCGATCGCGATGCCGCCGATGATGAACAAGGTCTGCAGCCGGCCCTCGCGCAGGAAACGCACCGCCGCGATCCACTCGAAGGGCAGCCAGCGGTTCACGGCAGCACCGGGCGGAAGCGCTGGCCGGTCAGGATGCCGGAACTCTGGGGCACGGCGATGTCACCGGCGTTCAGGCCGTCGACGATCTCGACATGGCTGTTGCCGCGGATGCCGACGCGCACCGGCTGCTTGGCGGCGCGGCCGTCCTTCACCCCGAGCACCCAGGGCTGTCCCGAGGTGATATCGTGAACCGAGCGCACCGGCAGCTCCAGCGTATCCTTGCGGGAGGCGACCTCGATGTCGACAGACACCGTCATGTCCTGGCGCAGATAGTCGGGCGGGTCCTTGACGATCAGCTTGACCTGGACGGACGCGCGGGAAATATCGATGCCGGGGTTGATGTAGCTGACCACAGCGGGGAAGCGCCTGTCGGGATAGGCATCGGCCGACGCGAGCGCCGTCTGGCCGAGCGCCAGCTTGCCGAGATTGCGCTCGTCGATCTGCAGGACGAGCTGGAGATCGCCGGCAGGCGCCAGGACGAGCAGCGTCTTGCCGGGCTGCGCCACGGTGCCGCGCTCGACACTGCGCGTGATCAGCACGCCGTCGCGCGGCGCCGAGATCGTCGCATAGCCGAGACGAGACTGCGCCGTGTCGAGATTGGCGCGCGCCTGGTTCAGCTGCGTCTCGGCCATGACGTAGTCGCTGCCGCCGGGGCTCGCCGTGAAGACCTGGAATTCGGCGGCACGCTTCTGGGCCAGCGCAACGTCGAGCGTCTTCTGGGCCTCGTCGAGCGCCGCGCGCGTGGCATAGCCGTTGCCGGTCAGCTGCGACGTCCGGTCATAGGTCTGCTGAGCATTGAGCAAGGTCGCCTGCACCTGGCGCAAAGCCTCCTTCGCCGACGGCAAGGTCAGCTCGGCGAGCTGGCGCATCCGCGCCTCGGCCTGCGCCACCTGCCCTTGTGCCTGCACCACCGCAGCCTTCAGCTCGCGCGACTCCAGCGAGATCAGCGGCTGGCCCTTGGTGACGTGCTGGCCTTCCAGCACCAGCACCTCCTCGACGGTGCCGGTGATCTGGCTGCCGATCTCGACGCGGAACGGCGTCTCGACGTGACCGCTGGCAACGACGGTCTCGACGAGGTCGCCGCGCCGGACCTGATCGACCACGATGGCAGGCCCAAGCATGACCCGGACGCTTTGCCAGCCGCCAAGGCCGAGCAGCACGATGATGGCGAGAGCGAACCAGCGATGCGCCCAGACCGCCGCTAGGACGGTCGGACCAACGGCGGCTTTCGTAGGGGACGGGAGAGCTGCGGCATGATCGGCCATGGTCGTCAACACAAACTCGTCAATGCGGATGATGCCCAGTGGCGCGCCATCCATTCCTTGAGTGCGGCCGTCAGCCCGCGGCGCATTGCACACAAAGCTAGGGGATCGCGACAGCAGGATGTTGCGCTAGGTCAACCGGCGGACGATCGTTCATGCAAATCAGGCATGATGACCATTACCAATCATCCACGAACATGAACGGACGCATGTGAGCACTGATACGACCCCCAGCCTGCACCGGTTCTGGCGCCTGTCGCCTGCGCAGGCAGGCGCAGCGCTGGGCTGCGACCTGGACGGCCTCGGCAGAGCCGACGCCGAGCAGCGGCTGCAACGCTACGGCCGGAATGCCGACTCCCCATCGCATGTCGTGGGGCCGATGCGCGCCGTGCTCCGCCGCCTGCTCGAGCCGCTATCGCTGATCCTGCTGGTGGCCGGCATCATCTCGATGGTGACGGGCGACGTGATCGGCGGCGCCATCATCGTCCTCATCCTCACGCTGTCGATCGGACTCGATACGGTTCAGGAGGGGCATGCCGTCAAGGCGGCCGAGGAGCTCCGCCGCTCCGTGGCCCTGAAGGCCGAGGTCAAGCGGGACGGCGCCTATCGCGAGATCGACGTCGACGCCGTCGTTCCCGGAGACATCCTGCGCGTCCGCGCGGGCGACATCGTTCCTGCCGATGCGCTGATCATCGAAAGCAAGGCCTTCACTGCCGGCGAGGCGGCGCTGACGGGAGAGCCCTATCCCGTGACGAAACAGGCCGGTATTCCCAGCGATGAGAACGACACGTCGAATGCGCTGTTTCGTGGCTCCGTGGCTCAGACCGGAGAGGCCGTCGCGCTCGTCGTCAACACCGGGCCGAACACGATGTTCGGCGCTGCCGCCTCGGCGCTGGCCGAAGCGCAGGCCCGCACGCCGTTCGAGCGCGACCTGCACGAGTTCGGCCTCGTCATCGCGCGGCTGACGCTGGCGCTGGTCGTGATCGTGCTCGCGGTGCGCGTCGTGTTCGGCCGTGATGTGCTCGACTCGCTGTTGTTCTCGGTGGCGCTGGCCGTCGGACTGACGCCCGAGCTGCTGCCGATGATCACCACCGTGACCCTGTCGCGCGGCGCGCTTCGCATGGCCAACCGCAAGGTGATCGTGAAGCGGCTCGCGGCGATCCATGATCTCGGCGCGATGTCGGTGCTGTGCACCGACAAGACGGGAACATTGACCTCAGCAGAGATCACGCTCGCCCGAAGCATCGCGCCCGACGGCAGCGACGACCCGCGAGCCGCGGAGCTCGGCGCGATCGCTGCCGCGCTCGGCGGCGATCGGGGCTCGCTCGACACCGCGCTCATCGCCGGCGCGGACCGTGCGGCAGCAGGATGGACCCTGGGCGGACAGCAGACCTTCGACTTCTCGCGCCGGCTCGGCTCGGTGCTGGCGATCCGCGGGGCAGATCAGATCCTGATCGTGAAGGGCGCGCCAGAGGCGGTGATCGAGCTCTGCACGCAGCAACGGCAGGGCAGCGCGACTACGCCGATCGACGCCAGCGGCCGCAACGAGATGTGCGCGCGCGTTCACGCGCTGGCGCGCGAGGGCCTGCGCACGGTCGCAATCGCGTCACGGCCCTGGACCGGCGCGCCGCGCGAGATCGAGACCGATGACGAGCAGGAACTGATCTTCGAGGGTCTGTGCGCGTTCGCCGATCCGCCCAAGCCGACCGCAGCCGCGGCCATCGCGCAGCTTGCGCGCGCCGGCATCGCGCTGAAGATCCTTTCCGGCGACGATCCGGTCGTAGTCAAGCGACTGGCCGGGCTGGTCGGACTGAGGGCGGATCGCGTGCTGTCCGGCAGCGACATCGCCGAACTCAGCGATGACGCGCTCGCGGTGCAGGTGCGCTCGGCCGACGCGTTTGGCCGGCTCGCCCCCGATCAGAAATCGCGCATCGTCAAAGCGCTGCAGGCCTCGGGCCACGTCGTCGGCTTCCTGGGTGACGGCATCAACGACGCGCCGGCGCTGAAGGTGGCCGACATCGGCCTGTCGGTCGACGGCGCCACCGCCGTGGCGCAATCCGCCGCCGACATCATCCTGCTCGCCTCCGATCTCGAGGTTGTCGCCGACGGTGTGGAGGAAGGGCGGCGCACCTTCGCCAACATCCTGAAATACGTGCGAATGGGCGCGAGCTCGAATTTCGGCAACATGCTGTCCATGGCGGTCGCTTCGATCATACTGCCCTTCCTGCCGATGCTGCCGACGCAGATCCTGCTCAACAACCTGCTCTATGATCTCTCCGAACTCGGCATCCCGTTCGATCGTGTGAGTCCGCAGGCCACCGCGCGGCCGCAGCGCTGGGACATGAAGCGGCTGCTGCGCTTTGCCGCGATCATGGGCCCGCTGTCGTCGCTGTTCGATTTTCTCACTTTCGGCGCCCTGCTCTATTTGTTCCATGCGACGCCCGACGAGTTCCGGACCGCCTGGTTCCTCGAATCGATGGCGACCCAGATCCTCGTCATCTTCATCATCCGGACCAACGGACGGCCATGGAGCAACCGCGCCGATCCGATGCTGACTGCGTCGTCACTGACCGGGCTCGCCGTCGCGCTCGTCGTGCCCTTCACCCCGGCCGGCGCCTGGTTCGGCTTCGTGGTGCCGCCGATCGCCGTGCTGGCCACCATCGCGGCTCTCGTTATCGCCTATCTGGTCTGCGCCGAAGGTCTCAAATCGGTCGCCGTACAGTCCACGACCTTGCGAACTCACTGGCGGCATCACCACCGCGGTTCATGACCAGCGCCGCTGCATAGTCGCGATGCATCTGCCCTCTTGATAGGCAGCTGCAATTGGTGTCTGTCGACGAGGCCGGGGAGGACCAGCGGCCGGGATGACCGGGCCGGATGCCGCGGCGCACGAACCGGGGCCAACACCGCCGCATGTCTGCCGCCGATCCCACCGCGTCCGCCGCGCCCGCGCGCGCCTGGATCGCCAACCAACCCTATGTGCTGCTCAGCATCACCGCGCTGTGCTGGGCCGGCAACGCGATCGTCGGCCGGTTGGCTGCCGGGCACATTCCGCCTGTCACCCTGTCGTTCCTGCGTTGGTCGCTGGCGTTCCTGATCATTCTGCCGCTGGCCTGGAAGCAGCTTCGCCAGGACTGGCCGGCAATCCGCTCCAAGCTCGGCGTCATGATCGCGCTGTCGGTGACCGGCATCGGCGCCTTCAACACGCTGCAGTACTGGTCGCTCGAATACACCCAGGCGCTCAACACGCTGCTGCTGCAATCCGGCGGCCCGCTGATCGTGGCGCTCTGGTCGATGCTGCTGCTGCGCGTGCATCTCACTTTGGCGCAGGCCATCGGCATCGTGCTGTCGATGGTCGGCGTGCTGCTGATCCTCACGCGCGGCCATCCGGCCGCGCTCACCGACATCAGCTTCAACAAGGGCGACCTGATCTTCCTGGTCGCGATGGCGGTGTTCGGCTTCTATTCGGTGCTGACGATCAAGCGGCCGCAGATCCATGGCCTGTCGATGGTCGCCTTCACCTTCGGCTGCGGAGCCGCGAGCCTGATCCCGCTGTTGATCTGGGAGCTCAACACGCGCCCGGTGATGGCGCTCGACACCCAGAACCTGCTGTCACTGCTCTACGTCGCGATCTTTCCCTCGACCATCGCCTATCTGTGCTTCAACCGCGGCGTTCTTCTGATCGGTGCCAACCGCGCCGCGCCGTTCTTCCACGTGGTGCCGGTGTTCGGCTCGATCATGGCGTTCGTCTTCCTCGGCGAGCGGCCGCAGATCTTCCACGTGATCGGCTTCGCCCTGGTCCTGAGCGGCGTCTACGCGGCCTCGCGCAAGCAGGCGACGTGAGGCGAATGGTTCATCCGAGCGCCTTGAGCGTCATGCAGAGGGCCATCAGCGACACGAAGCCCACCAGCAGGACGCGCAACCGTTCCGGCGGAACGCGGTTCGCGAGACGCGCGCCGACATCGGTGCCGACCGCGAGGCCGACGATCACCGCGACGAGGGTGGGCCAGGCCGGCATGGCGCCGTGCCGCCAGTAGATCCAGGCGGATGGAAGCGTCGCGGGCACCAGCGTCAGCGCCAGGCTGATCATCTGGGCGCGGTGCTGTGCCATGCCCAGCACCGCGCTCAAGCCAACCACCGTGGCGAGCCCGCCGCCGATCCCAAGAAAGCCTGAGGACACGCCGGCCGCGCAGCCAACTGCAAGGAGCGCTGCTCGATGTGGATCCGGCGCGGCGCCGGTTGCTTCGGCGGATTCCTTCGCCCGTCGCCTGCGCAGCAGCAGCGCATCGAGCAAGAATAGGTAGATCACATAGGCCCATTGCAGGACCGCCGCCGTCGTCCAGTTCGCGATCAGTGCGCCGACGATGCCGCCGACCAGGAATCCCAGGCCGAGCCAGAGCAACACCGCCGCGGTCACCCGATTGCCGCTATCCCAATAGCGCCTGATGCCGGCCGCACTGGTCGGCGGGATCTGCGCGACCAGCGAGAGCCCTTGCGCGGCATGCTGCTCGGCGCCGAGCAGCATGACCGCGAACACGACGAGCCCACCGCCGGGAGTGACGCCGAGCAGCCCCGAAGTGAAGCCGCCGACCAGCCCGGTGCCGAGACCGCCAATGAGATCAGGAACGCTCATCATTGAGACCCGCCCGGTACGGTTGGAGAGGCAGTCGCTTCAGGTCATCGCCGCGCCGCGAGTCCCGTCAGCAGCGTCTCGAATGCGGCCATCGCTTCGGATGACGAGAACGGCTCGCCCCACAATCGCTGCAGCACGAACCCCTGGAACATCGCGACGATCGTGCGGGCCATGCTGCGTGGATGAACGGAGCGGTCGATGACGCCGAGCCGCTGGCCCCGCTGCAGCAGCTCGGTGATCAAGACGGCCGGCTTGCGCACACCGTCCGTCACCTGCGCGCGGATATCATCGTCCCGCAGCGCCTCGGCCCAGAGCTGCAGCGCGATGCGCCGGTGGCGCAGGCCCTCTTCCTTTTGCATGTCTGCCAACAAGGCGCGCGCAATGGCGCGCAACGCTTCCAACGGATCAGAAATCTCACGCGCCGTGGCCAACAGGGCGGCATCACGGGCATGGCGATGCTCGCCGATCGCCTGAATGAGCTCTTCCTTGCTGGCGAAATGGCCGTAGATGCAGCCCGCGCTCAAACCAGATTGCGCAATGACATCGGCGATCGTGGTCTGATGGAATCCCTGCCGGGCAAAGCAGGCCTCGGCGGCCTGCAGGATCTCGTCCCGGCGCGCGGCCATCGTCTCGGGCTTGAGTTTCGGCATGTGCAGCTCCTGCCGAGCCGTTGCAGGGTTGCGGCTGTCGGCTCGATGGCGTTCCCGTCTGCGACGAGCATACAAAACGAATATTCGTTTTGTAAAGGAGGCCCATTGGTGTTTCGACATGGCGGCCTTCCGCCCGGCGCTCTTGTCCCGCCCGCCATTTCGGGCACAAGCTCCGGTCAACAAGAGAAGCCGATTCCTTGCCCACCGCATCGCATCCGACCTCGCCGCTGGCCTGGCTCAACAACCAGCCCTATCTGCTTCTGACGCTGGCCTCGCTGTTCTGGGCCGGCAACATCGTGCTGGCGCGCTATGTCGCCGGGCACGTGCCGCCGCTGACCCTGTCCTGCATCCGCTGGATCGGAACTTTCCTGATGCTGTGGCCGTTCGCGCGGACGCATCTCGTACGCGACTGGCGTACCTTGCTGGCCAGCTGGCCGCTGCTGCTGGTGCTGGCGCTGACCGGCTTCGCCATCAACAATGCGCTGTCCTACTGGGCGATGCAGTACACCCAGGCGCTCAACGGGCTGCTGATCCAATCCTCGGCCCCCCTGTTCGTAGCGCTATGGTCGCTCGTGCTGTTCGGGGTCAGGCTGACGGCGGCGCAGTTCGCCGGCATCGCGATATCCTTGACCGGCGTGCTGGTCATTTTGCTGCGCGGAGACCTCGGCGCATTGGCCGCCATTCAGTTCAACCGCGGTGACTTGATGTTCGCCGGGGCGCTGCTGGTGTTCGGGATCTACTCGGCGGTCATGACGCGGCGGCCGGCCGTGCACCAGCTGTCGCTGATCTCGTGCTGCACGGCCTTGGGCGCCCTGCTGCTGCTGCCGCTGGCCGCGTGGGAATACGCGTCCGGCTTCGTGCTGCAGCTCGATCTGTTATCGCTCCTGACCCTCGGCTACGTCGTGGTGTTCGCCTCGACGCTCGCCTATCTGTTCTTCAATCGCGGCATCGGCCTGATCGGGCCGAACCGCGCCGCGCCGTTTCTGCATCTGGTGCCGCTGTTCGGCTCGGTGCTGGCGATCCTGCTGCTCGGCGAGGAGCTGAAGCCGTTTCATCTGATCGGCTACGCGCTGGTCATCGCCGGCGTGATCATCGCCTCCCGCACCGGCCGCACCAAGGTCGCGTGAGCGCCTGCAAGCTCACGCCGTGCTTTCAAGGCCAGGCCCGGTCCATCACCGCTGCGACTAGGCCGTGCGCACCTTCGCCATGAAGCCATCGACGGCCCGCTGCAGCAGGCTCGACTGGCTGTCGAGCTCACGTGCGCTCGACAGCACTTCGGCGGCAGCCATGCCTGTCGCTTCCGCCGCCTTGGTCACGCCGCCGATGTGCGCGCTGATCTCGTTCGAGCCGGCGGCGACCGACTGGATGTTGCGCGCGATCTCGCGCGTCGCGTCGCCCTGCTGGGCGATCGAGGTCGAGATCGAATTGGTGATCTCGCTCATCTGCGCAATGGTCTGGGTGATGCCGCTGATGGCGGTGACCGCATCCTGGGTCGAGGTCTGCATCGCCGCGACCTGCGCCGAAATCTCCTCGGTCGCCTTCGCCGTCTGGTTGGCGAGTGCCTTCACCTCCGAGGCGACGACGGCAAAGCCCTTGCCGGACTCGCCGGCGCGCGCGGCTTCGATGGTGGCGTTCAGCGCCAGCAGGTTGGTCTGCGCCGCGATCGAGTGGATCAGCTTGACGACCTCGCCGATCTTCTCGGCGCCGGTCGACAGCACCTGAACGGTGGCATTGGTGCGCTCCGCATCGCCCACGGCTTTGCTCGCAATCTCGCTGGAACGGGCGACCTGGCGCGAAATCTCATTGACCGAGCTCGACAGCTCTTCGGCCGCGGCCGCGACCGTGCCGACATTGTCATTGGCGCTCTGGGTGGCGGCGCTGACGGTCGAGGCGCGCGAGCTGGCATCGCTCGCGGTCGAGGTCATCGATTGCGCGGTGTGCTGCATGCCCTCGGCCGCCGACGCCACCGAGCGGACGATGCCGTTGACGCTGCGCTCGAAGTCGGCGGCCAAATTCTGCATGGCCGCGGTCCGTTCGGCGGCCGCACGCTGCTGGGTGGCGGCCTCGGCCTGCTCGAGCTCGCGCATCCGCAGCGCGTTGTCCTTGAAGATCTGGACAGTGGAGGCCATCCCGCCGATCTCGTCGCCGCGGCCGACACCGGGAATCTCGCCCTCGAGCCGGCCATCGGCGATCTCGCGCATGCGGACGCCGAGACGATCGAGCGGCACGCTGATGCTGCGGCTGATCAGCCAGGCGATCCCGCCGGCGACGACCGCGATGCCTGCGCAGGCCACCCAGATCAGCCACTTCAGCGGCTTCATCTTCGCGTCGAGATCGTCAACATAGACGCCGGTGCCCACGAACGTATTCCAACCGGGAATCATCACGGCATAGGAGATCTTGCGGGTCGGCTGCTCCTGGCCGGGGCGCAGGTATTCGTAGTGCAAGGTGACTTCGCCATCCTTGGCAACGCCGTCGCGCAGCTCGACGACGAGCTTACGGCCGTTGAGCTCGAAATCGATCACGTTCGAGCCGCGCTGCTTCGGATCCTGGGACAGCACCACATTGCCGTCCATCGTATAGGCGAACAGATAGCCCGTGCCCTTGTCGAAGGTCATCGTTCTCCCGCGATTGACGAACTCGTCGAGCGCGGCCTCCTTCGTCAATTTGCCGGCTTCGACATCCTTGATGAGGCCGAGGGCCATGTTACGCGCGGTCTCGACGATCGCCCGGCACTGTTCGATGCGGGCATTGACCATCTCCTTTTGCATCAGAGTGCCGGCAAACGTACCGGCCGCGGCAAGGCCCAGCATCGCCACGCCGACGACGATGGCGAGCTTGGGGGCAATCTTCAGGTTGTTCAGCAGCACGCAACGAACTCCGCCCGGTCCCCGATCGACGACCTCGATCTGTCAAGGTGAGCCGCTGGTTAACTGATCAGGCGATGGTTAGAGTTCGGTTGCGAACGCCCTCCGTAGAATCCCGGATCAGCTCGGGGCAACGGCATCCCGGACCGGGACCGCAGCGGAGGCCGGCCGCAACGGCGCGAACTCATCGGCGGTCAGCGTCTCCTTGGCAATCAGGAGCGCGACGCCGCGCTCGAGGTCCGGGCGATGGCTTTCGAGAATCGCCCTGGCACGGGCATCGCCGTCTGCAATCAGATCCCGGACGGCGAGGTCGATCTCGCGCCCGGTCTCCTCCGCGGCCGACACGATCTGATCCTGTGGCTGCAGGAACGACACCTGTGGACGCGGCGCGTAGGTGCGCTGCCCGACGGTCGCATCCATCCCGTATTTGGTGACCATCTCGATCGCGATCTCGGTCGCGCGCTGCAGATCGTCGGCGGCGCCGGTCGAGACATCGCCATCGAAGATCAACTGCTCGGAAGCCCGTCCGCCCATCAGCACGGCGATGCGGTTCTTCAACTCGCTGACCGCGAGCAGGAAGCGATCCTCGGTCGGGCGCTGCATCGTGTAGCCGAGCGCGCCGACGCCGCGCGGAATGATCGAGACCTTCTGCACCGGATCGACGCCGACGAGATTGGCCGCGACCAGCGCGTGACCCATCTCGTGATAGGCGACACGGCGGCGCTCGGCGGGACTGAGCACGCGGCTCTTCTTCTCGATGCCGGCGACGATGCGCTCGATCGCCATCGTGAAATCGTCGAACGTCACCTCGTGGCCCTTGCGGCGGGTCGCCGCGATCGCGGCCTCGTTGATCAGGTTGGCGAGGTCGGCGCCGGTGAAGCCGGTCGTCAGTGCCGCGACCTTGTCGAGATCGACGCTGTCGGCGACCGTGATCTTGCGGACATGCACCTTGAGGATTGCGAGCCGCCCGCCCCTGTCAGGGCGGTCGACCAGCACCTGGCGATCGAAGCGGCCGGCGCGCATGAGCGCGGGATCGAGGATCTCCGGCCGGTTTGTCGCGGCGAGCAGGATGACGCCGGAGCTTGGGTCGAAGCCGTCGAGCTCCGCCAGCAATTGATTGAGCGTCTGCTCCTTCTCGTCGTAGCCGCCAAACTGGCCGCCGACGCTTCGGCTGCGGCCAAGCGCGTCGAGCTCATCGATGAAGATGATGCAAGGCGCGGCCTTGCGGGCCTGCTCGAACAAATCGCGCACGCGGGCAGCGCCGACGCCGACGAACATCTCCACGAACTCGGATCCGGAGATCGAGAAGAACGCCACACCCGCTTCGCCCGCTACCGCGCGGGCGAGCAGGGTCTTGCCGGTGCCGGGCGGGCCAACCAGCAGGATGCCCTTGGGCACGTGTGCGCCGAGCCGGCCATAGCTCTTCGGATCCTTCAGGAACTGCACCACCTCCTGCAGCTCGAACTTGGCCTCGTCGACACCGGCGACATCGGCAAAGGTGACCTTGGTGTCGGTCTCGACATAGACCTTGGCGCGCGACTTGCCGATCGACATCAGACCGCCGAAGCCCTGGCGATCCATCACCTTGCGGCCGAGGAACACCCAGATGAGATAGAACATCAGCGCCGGCACGACCCAGGACAGCAGCGCCTGAATCAGCCCGCCCGAGGGCACACCAGTCACCGTCACGCCCTTTGCGGCAAGCTTCGCGGCCAGCGGCGGATCGACGCGCGCGGTGATGAACGACGTCTTGCCGTCGGACTGCTTGTCCTTGAACTTGCCCTGGATGGTGTCCTGGCTGACCGACACCTCGGAGATCTTGCCCTGCTCGATCAGCTGCTCGAACTGGCTATAGGGAATCGTCTCGACCGTGTTGTAGGTCGTCAGAAGCCATTGCAGCAGCAGCATGCCGACGCCGGCGAGGAAGATGTAGCCGACGGCGACGGCCTGCTTGCGGGTGTTCGGGTCGGATTCCATGTCGGCGCTCTCGGTCGAGATCGATCACGGCCGGACAGGACGTGATCGAACGGGGTCCCACTCGCGCATAACAGGGCCGGGACCGGGCGGCTTGTCATGGATCAAACGGCGCCGATCCCACGCCGGGCAATCAGCCCGACGGCTGCAACACGATCGACTTGTCCTTCGGCCAGCGCACACGCCAGGCGAAGGCGATATCCTTGGCCTCGCCGGGTCTGGCGTCGATCACCCATTCGACGACACCACGCCGGTCGCGGACGTTGGTCGAGGCCGGCGGCGTGGTCGCGGGAAGCATCTCAACCGTGATCTCCTCGTTCTCGCTGACCGGCAGTTGATCCTGGATCGCGACCTTGATCGGGAAATCATGCGCGTTGCGGACCGTGGTTTTGAAGGCGCGCTCGTCGATCTTCGCCGTCGTCACGATCAGACCGGCCGAACCTTCGTTCCGTTTGACGACACTGCGCTCGACTTTGACCTTGTCGTCGGCCCCGAAGCCGACATGAACGACCTCGTCCTTGCCGGCCGACGCCAATCTGCTAGTGCCGACGAACATGCCGTCGCGATAGATCGAGACCTTGCCCGGCAGCAGCGGAGCGTCATCGCCCAGCACGAAGCTCGCCTCGATATAGGCGGTGGGATCGACGACCGGGGCCGTACGAATGACGAGCTCCGGCGTGATCGTCGCCGTCGAGATGCGCAGGCTCTTCGCGCCCTCATTGGCGGCGACGCTGACGCGTCCGGGCACGCGGAAGACGGTCTGGAAGGCGCTGATCTCGACCGTCGTCTCACGCTCCTCGGCGCGCTTTGCAGCCTCCGGTGCCGGTGCCGGCAGTTCGGCCACGCGCCTCATGGCCCTGTCGGACAATGTCCCGAGTTGCACCGTCGGCGGATATTGCGCGATCATCGTCCTGAGTTCCGGCGCGCTGCTGCCGCGATCGGTGCGGACCGTCGAGACCGCGAGGGCGACGTCCGACCAGTCCTCACCCGTGCTCTGCTGAATCTCCGCACGACGCACCAGCTCCAATGCGGACTTGCGATCCTTTGCCGAGGTATCGAGACGGGCGTCGTACACCGGCACCCAGCGGGCGTTGCGGACGACGTAGGTCACGCGCAAGGTCGCCCTGGTTGCGACCGCAGCCGACAGCTCGACCTGGACTTCCAGCCGGCTCGGCGGCTTAGCCGCGCGATCGGCTTGCAGGCGGGCGATCTCGCGATCCAGGTCGCGCTGCTTGCGCTCGGCTTCGCGAATGGTCGCATCGGCCTGGCCGACCTCTTCGCCGACGGCCGCGAACGCGGTGCGCCATTCCGCAATCGGGCGTGCTTCGCCCTTGTCCCGCAACGCCGCGGTCGATCCGTCCGCAAACCGCTCGACGAATTTCTTGCGGGCGAGCGCCGCGGCAATCGCGCCGTCGATGTTGGCGCGCTCGTCCTTCAAGGCCTCGATGCGCCGGTCGATCTCGGGCAGGTTGCCCGGCGGCACCGCACGCGGCGGCTTGGCATCGACGGAGCCGATCATGAGCTTGGCCCCGGCCTCGCCCTCCACCCGCAGCGAGGCGACATCGAGCCCGAGCGGAAAGTCCCTGGCGATCGCCGTCGTGTCACCGGCGGGAAGATCGAGCGAGATGATGCGGGTTACGGTCGCGCCGTCCGGATAGACGGTGACGGCATCGACGGTCGAGCTCGCATCCAGGTTTGCGGCATGGCCGGGGGCTGCCGTCAGGGCCGCGCCTAGAACGAGCCCCGTGGTCGCCAGACATATTGTTCGCATCGTCATCGCTCCCTCCGCACTTCCAGCACCCGCAGGACCGGACCAGCCGGTCCCTTGCCCGGCTTTAGACGCGACGAGAGATAGCCCGGTTCAATTGAAGCCCCCGGGGAAAGGCGATCATTCGAATGCAGTCGAGAATGCAAAAAGGCAGCGCGGCCGGAACGCCGCGTTGCCTTCTTTGCTCGGCCGATACGGCCAGGCAATCAGAACGCCAGCGCCTTGGCCTGCTTGACCTGCGGCAATGCCTGGATCTTGGCGAGCAGATCCGCCGGCACCGCACCGTCGACCTCGACCAGCGCGATCGCGTCGCTTCCCGGCGCGACACGGCCGAGATGGAAGGTCGCGATGTTGATCTTCGCGTCGCCTAGGAGGCTTGCGAACTTGCCGATGAAGCCCGGCTTATCCTCGTTGGTGACGTAGATCATCGACTTGCCGAACTCGGCGTCGACACGGATCCCCTTGATGTCGACGAGGCGCGGCTTGCCGTCGGCGTAGACCGTGCCCGACACCGCGCGCTCCTGATGCTCGGTGGTGACCGCGACCGTGATCAGGCTCTCATAGTCGCTCTCGCCGGCGCGCAGCACCTCGTCGACGATCATGCCGCGCTCCTTGGCGATCACCGGCGCCGACACGACGTTGACCTCGCCCAGCATCGGCCGCAGCAGCCCGGCCAGCACCGCCGAGGTCAGCGCCCGGGTCTTCATCTCGGCGACGTGGCCTTCATAGGTGATCTGGATCTTGGTGATGCTGCTTTCGGTGAGCTGGCCCGCGAACGAGCCGAGTTTCTCGGCGAGCGCGATGAACGGCGTCAGCTTGGGCGCTTCTTCCGCGGTGATCGACGGGAAGTTGATCGCGTTCGAGATCGCGCCGGTGAGCAGGTAGTCCGACATCTGCTCGGCGATCTGCAGCGCGACGTTCTCCTGCGCTTCCGTGGTCGAGGCGCCGAGATGCGGCGTGCAGATCACGTTGGCATGGCCGAACAGCGGATTGCTGGTCGCCGGCTCCTCGGCGAACACGTCGAGGGCCGCGCCCGCGACATGCTTGCTGTTGAGGGCCTCGAGCAGCGCCTGCTCGTCGACCAGGCCGCCGCGCGCGCAATTGATGATGCGCACGCCCTGCTTCATCTTGGCGATCGCCGCGGCATCGATGATGTTGCGGGTCTTGTCGGTGAGCGGCGTATGCAACGTGATGAAGTCGGCGCGCTTCAGCAGCTCCTCGAGCTCGACCTTCTCGACGCCGAGATCGAGGGCGCGCTCCTCGGTGAGGAACGGATCGAAGCCGATCACCTTCATGCGCAGGCCCTGCGCGCGGTCGCAGACGATCGAGCCGATATTGCCGCAGCCGATCACGCCCAGCGTCTTGCCGGTGATCTCGACGCCCATGAAGCGGTTCTTCTCCCACTTGCCGGCCTGGGTCGAGGCGTCCGCCTGCGGAATCTCGCGCGCCAGCGACAGCATCATCGTGATCGCGTGCTCGGCGGTCGTGATCGAATTGCCGAACGGCGTATTCATCACGATGATGCCCTTGGCGGTCGCCGCGGGGATTTCGACATTGTCGACCCCGATGCCGGCGCGGCCGATCACCTTGAGCCGCTTGGCACGCTCGATGATCTTGGCCGTGGCCTTGGTCGCGGAGCGGATCGCAAGGCCGTCATAGTCGCCGATGATGTCGGCGAGCTTGTCCTTGTCCTTGCCGAGATTGGGCTGGAAGTCGACCTCGATGCCGCGATCCTTGAAGATCTGCACGGCAGCCGGGGAAAGTGCGTCGGAAATGAGAACTTTGGGTTTGGACATGACGATGTTCCTTCACGCCTCTCGCGAGAGAGGGACAGCGCATCGGCGCCGGAATGGGTGGAAGCAATCGAATCGTAGGGTGGGCCAAGCGCAGCGTGCCCACCGGTCTTTCGCGTCGGTTGACGTTGATGGTGGGCACGGCGCTTCGCGCCTTTGCCCACCCTACGCGTCTTGAATTTCGTCATTGCGAGGAGCGGAGCGACGAAGCAATCCAGACTTTCTTCGTGGCCCTGGATTGCTTCGCTGCGCTCGCAATGACGGCACGAAGAGCGTGCGTCACGCCGCCTTCGGCAGCGCGGCCTTGGCTTCGGCGAACGCCCAGTCGATCCACTGCGTCAGCAGCGCGACGTCGTTGGCTTCCACCGTCGCGCCGCACCAGATGCGCAGCCCCGCCGGTGCATCACGATAGTGCGCGAAGTCGAAGCCGGCGTTCTCCTTCTCGACCAGCGACACCAGCTTCTTGGCGAACTCCGCCTGGGCATCGGCCGAAAGCGATGTGATCGCGGGATCGACGACCTTGAGGCACACCGAGGTGTTGGAGCGGATGGCGGGATCCTGGGCGAGAAAGTCGATCCACGGCGTCCGCGCCTTCCAGTCGGCGAGGACCTTGGTGTTGGCGTCGGCGCGGGCGATCAGCGCCCTGAGGCCGCCGATCGACTTGCCCCAGTTCAGCGCGTCCAGATAGTCCTCGACGCACAGCATCGAGGGCGTGTTGATGGTCTCGCCCTCGAAAATGCCGGCGTTGAGCTTGCCGCCCTTGGTGAGGCGGAAGATCTTCGGCAGCGGCCAGGCTGGCTTGTAGGTCTCGAGACGCGCCACCGCGCGCGGCGAGAGGATGAGCATGCCATGCGCGGCCTCGCCGCCGAGCGCCTTCTGCCAGGAGAACGTGACGACGTCGAGCTTCGGCCAATCGAGGGCTTGCGCGAATGCGGCCGAGGTGGCGTCGCAGATCGTCAGGCCTTCCCGGCTCGCGCTGATCCAGTCGGCATTCGGCACGCGCACGCCTGACGTGGTGCCGTTCCAGGTGAAGACGACGTCACTGGCCGGATCGACCTTGGACAGATCCGGGATCTCGCCATAGCCGGCGTGCAGCTTGGTGACATCCTTGAGCTTGAGCTCCTTGACGATGTCGCTGACCCAGCCCTCACCGAAGGATTCCCAGGCGATCGTGGTGACAGGCCGCGCACCGAGCAGCGACCACAGCGCCATCTCGACCGCGCCGGTGTCGGACGCGGGCACGATGCCGATCTTGTAGTCGGCGGGCACTTCGAGGACGTCGCGCGTCAGCTCGATGGCCTGCTTGAGCTTCGCCTTGCCAATCTTCGCGCGATGCGAGCGGCCGAGGGGAGCGTCTTTGAGGTTTTCGGAGGTCCATCCGGGGCGCTTGGCGCAGGGGCCGGAGGAGAAGTGCGGCACGGCAGGCCGCTGCGATGGTTTCGCTGCAGTCATCGTCTATCCTTCCAGATAGTAAGCCTCCCGTTGGGGGGAGGTGTCCCGCTGGCGTGAATACGGGAAGGGTCGTTCCGCGTCAAGGAACTTCGCGCGCCGCCTGTCTGCGTTCACGCGGTCGTGCTGGCATGCAAGCGAATGCAATTCATTCCGGCGCGGCGCCGACCGGTGCCTGACCGGCCGGCGGACGATGCAGGAAGGTCATCGAGCCGTAGGCGCCGATCCAGGAGCCGACCGCCGCGAATGCGACGTAGATCCAGTTCTCCGTGTAGCTGATCACCGCGAATGACGACAGCATGTACCAGATCGAGCTCCAGGTCGCCGCTGACAGCCGTCGCTTGGCAACGACCGCCGACGTGAACATGACGTAGACCGCGTCGGTGGCTGCCGTCGCCAGCACGACACCGAAGGCCGTCAGTGGATTGATCGCCGACATCGTCCCCTCCTCCTCGTTGTACTGCACCATGCGACGTCATTGTTTCGTCGAACGCATCCATGCACAATGACGCGATCTGCACGCGCCGAACAACAAGGATAGAAGAATGGAACGCGTCCGTCTCGGGAGGAGCCCGCTCGACATCACCCGACTCGGTCTCGGGACGGCGCCGCTCGGCGGTCTTTTCGAACCGGTCAGCGACGGCGATGCCGAAGCCACGATCGCCGCGGCGTGGGCGCGCGGCGTGCGCTTCTACGACACCGCGCCGCTCTACGGCTTCGGCCTCGCCGAGCAGAGGCTCGGTGCATTTCTGCGCCGGCAGCCGCGCGACAGCTATGTGATCTCGACCAAGGTCGGCCGGCTGCTGCGGCCGGACCCGACCGCCTCGGGCGACGATCCGCACTACAAGGGCACGCCGCCGCTGCGGCCGCGGTTCGATTACTCCTATGACGGCGTGATGCGTTCGGTCGAGGAGAGCCTGGTCCGGCTCGGCCTCGATCGCATCGACATCCTGCTCGTGCACGATCCCGACGATCACTATGACGAGGCCGTGGCCGGCGCCTTTCGCGCGCTGCAGCGGCTGCGCGACGACGGCAGCATCCGGGCGATCGGCGCCGGCATGAACCAGTCGGAGATGCTGACGCGCTTTGCGCAGGCCGTTCCGGTCGACTGCTTTCTCCTGGCGGGCCGTTACACGCTGCTCGACCAGGGCGCGCTGACGACGCTCTTTCCGATCTGCCGCGAGAACAACATCGCCATCATTCTCGGCGGCATCTACAACAGCGGCATTCTCGCCAACCCTCACGGGCCGGCGAAGTTCAACTACGAAGATGCCGATGCCGCGCTGGTGGCGCGGGCGCGCCAGCTCGATGCGCTGTGCAGACAGCACGGCACCGAGCTCAAGGCTGCCGCGATCCAGTTCTGCCTGGCCCATCCCGCCGTGACCGTCGGCCTGCAGGGCGCCCGCAATGCGCAGGAGGCGGCCGATAACATCGCGATGGCGCAAGCTCCGATCCCGCCCGCCTTCTGGCGCGACCTGCGTGCCAGCAATCTCGTCGATGCCCGGGCGCCGCTGCCGGGAGACGCGCCATGAGCCGTGTCATCGATGCGCATCAGCACTTCTGGGATCCCGGTCGCGCCGACTATCCGTGGATGGCCGGCGACGCGCTGGCGCCGATCCGCCGTCCGTTCGGTCCCGCCGACCTCGCCCCGCTGCTGGCCGAGAACGCTCTCGACGCCAGCATCCTGGTGCAGACCCGCTCGTCGCTCGACGAGACCGAGGAATTCCTGCGCATCGCCCATGCGACGCCATTCGTCGGCGGGGTCGTCGGCTGGGTCGACCTGAGCGATCCGTCGGTAGGGTCGACGATCGACCGGCTGCGCGGCCTGCCCGGCGGCGACAGGCTGGTCGGCATCCGCCACCAGGTCCATGACGAGGCCGATCCGGCGTGGATCTTTCGCGGCGACGTCAGGCGCGGCCTCGACAGCGTGTTCGCGCACGACCTGACGTACGATCTGCTGGTGCGCACGCGAGAGCTGCCAGCGGCGATTGCGACGGTGCGCGCCTTTCCAAGAGCGCGCTTCGTGCTGGACCACGCCGCCAAGCCGCCGATCGCAACCGGCTTCGATCAGGACTGGGCCGATCGCATCGCCGAGCTCGCGGCTTGCAGCAATGTCTGGTGCAAGGTGTCGGGGCTCGCCACGGAAGCCGTCTGGACCGACTGGGACGCGGAGCGGCTGCAGCCGTACGTGACACATGTGGCGCGCTGCTTCGGCGCCGACAGGCTGATCTTCGGCTCGGACTGGCCGGTCTGCCTGCTCGCCGGCAGCTACCGTGAAATCAAGCAGGCGCTCGAGCGCTGCCTGACACAGCTCGGCTCGGACATCCGCGACAAGGCGTTCGGCCCGAACGCCGTCGCGGCCTACCGCCTGCCGCGCTGATCAGAACCGCATCACCATGCCGAAATGGCTCTTGGCGAAGCCGAGCCGCCCGTAGAAGCGTTGCGCGTCGGTGCGGCTTTGATGCGTCATCAGCTCGACCAGATTGCAGCGCTGCTTGCGCGCCTCGGCGATCGCCCATTGCAGCAGCTGCTCGCCGATGCCGCGGCTGCGGCGGTCGGTGGCGACCCGAACATCCTCGACCAGCGCGCGCGACGCGCCTTGCGAGCTGAGCCCGGGCAGGATGCAGAGTTGCAGGCAGCCGACCACCCGGCCCGCCTCCTCGGCAACGATCAGGGTGATGTTCCCATCCCGCGCGATCGTCTCGAACGCGTCGTAGTAGGACTGCGGCAACGGCTGCTCGAGGCGCTCGCGCGCCCGGCCGAGATGATCGTCGGCGAGCATGGCGACAATGGCAGCGACGTCGTCGCGCTGCGCAGGACGGATGCTGACGGACATCGGCATACAGGACAGGCTTGCAATCAGCTCAGAACTTGTAGCCGAGGCCCGCGCGCACCGTATTGATGCTGGTGTCGACCGTCGAGGTGAAGCGGACGTATTCGTATTCGGCCCGCGCAAACAGGCCGCCGACCAGATTGACGTCGACGCCGAGACCGGCGCTGTAGCCGTAGATCAGGTGATTGTGCTGAAGGTTGTTGGCGCTGAGCGGCGCAAGCGGCGTGTAGGTGCCGAGAAATGTCGTGCTGACCCGGTCCTGAACCGTCACGGACTGGCCGATATCTGCGTTGCCGAGTGCAAGGCCGAAAAATGCGTAGGGCAGGAAGCAACCCATCGCATAGCCGGCACGACCGCGGATCGTCGCCATGTCGGTGATCGAGATCTGCGAGGACTGCGTCGACGTCACGGCGTGGAAGTTGCCGTCGGTCAGTGCAGCCGTGCTGACGAGCGTGCGGCTCGAAGAGGCCATGCCGCCGTATTTGCCGTGCAGATAGCTCGCCTCGACGCCGAGCACGACGTCGTCCCACTGACTGTTGTAGCCGACGAAGGCGCCGAAGCCCGATGCGCGCGAGGATTGCTTGCCCAGATTCGGGTTCCAGGACGATACCTGCATCTGGCTCTCGATCAGCGTGTTGGCCAGCACCGCCGCCGTCATGTTCTTGGTCGAGCCGTTGAAATTCTCATCGGACGAGCCGTAGCCGCCCTGGACGCCCACATAGTAGCCGTCCCAGTTGACCCGCGAATTGTTCAGGCCCTCGGTCAGGCCGCCGCGCAGGATCGGAAGGTCGGACAAGTCCGCGGCCTGGGCCGCGGAGATCATGCCGCACACCGAAACCGCCACCACAAGGCTACGCATCGCACGCTCCAATCAGCACTTGACTCTCTGTTCCGATCATCGCGCGTTAACCTTAATCATTCGTTGTCGCAGCGCTCTGCATGGAAATTCTTTCAGCGAAGACGCGCGCGCTTCGCTCGATCCGAAACGCGAAACGGCGCGGGAGGCCCGCGCCGTTCGTTCGATTTGCGGTGAGGGCGAGCGCTCGATTCAGCCCTTGCGGATCAGCGCCGGCATCGGCGGCGGCGGAGGATTGTCGAAATTCCAGCGCACGCCGAGCTTCAGGTCGTGCGAGGTGATGTCCTTGAACTTGAAGACGTTGCCGGTGGTGTTGCCGACGTAGTCGGACAGAACACCGGTCTGCCCCTGACCGAGATCGACGTAGCTGTAGGCCAGCTCCAGCACCAGGTTCGGATTGACGTTGTAAGCCAGACCGGCATGGGCCGCCCATGCGAAATTCCATTTCGAGGAGGTCGGCGCCGTCGCGAAACTCGTGGTCGTGAACGGCAGGTTGTTGATGCCCGTGTCGGTGAAGTTCGAGACCGTCACCCGCGCGCCGCCGACGCCCGCGCCGATGAATGGCGTCACGCACCACCAGGTGCCGAGATCGACATAGGCGTTGGCGAGCACCAGCCATTCCGACTTGCTGCCGCTGTAATTGTCGATGCCGCTATAGGGCACGCCGCCCGCCGTCGCGTTGAAGCGGTCGGTGGCCTTGAAGTTCGAATTGCCGCGATACTGGCCGGTGACGTCGGCGCGGAACCAGCTGTTGAAGCGATAGCCGACGCCGACGCCGTAGATGCCCGCGGTGTCGAACGCCGAGGTCTGGTTGAAGGACGTCATCGGCGTGTAGGCGGATTCGCGCGAATAATGGACGTCCTTGACCTTCTGATTGCTGAAACCGATGTCGCCGCGCAGATACCAGCCACCGAAATCGGCCGCCGGCGGCGGCGCGTAGACCGGAGGCGGCATGATGGGCATGTCGGCCGCAAAGGCGAGAGTGGAAAACAGAGAGGCCGCTCCGGCGGCGATCAAAGACATAACGCTACGCATTGGCTTCGTCCCTTTGGCCGGTGAGGCAATCGAGAACCTGGCCCCACATCACAACTGACGGCCGAACAATCGCACCAAATGCTTAAGCAGCGCTTAACCCTAATAATTAAGGTTGACATTCCATGAGCACGCATGAACCGTTAATGACCGGACAACTCATCCTAACAAATCGTTAGCGGCTGCGCCGGGCGATGCGGGCAACACGAACTAATTAGTCGACCGACCCGGCTCATGACAAAGTCATGCCCTCCAAATTCCGACCCGCCGCACGAAGTCGTTGAACGACGCGATCATATGCATCCTGGCGACGCGCTCGGACGCGAGAAGATGGTGAGCCAACAAAAAGGCCTGTCATCTGACGATGACAGGCCACAATCGAAAATATGATCGCTGGTGATCAGGCTGCGGCAGCGGCCGCGTTGCCCACCGCGGCCACGATCTCGTCGACGACCTCCTCGACCAGCTCACGGTCGTCGCCCTCGCCCATCACGCGGATCACCGGCTCGGTGCCGGAGGAGCGCACGAGCAGTCGGCCATGACCGTTGAGGCGCTTCTGTCCGGTGTCGATCGCTGACTTCACCTCGTCCGCGTCGAGCGGCTTGCCGCTGCGATAGCGCACGTTCTTGAGGATCTGCGGCAGCGGATCGAAGCGGTGGCAGACCTCGGACACCGGACGGCGCAGTCTCTGCACCGTCGCCAGCACCTGCAGCGCGGCGACGAAGCCGTCGCCCGTGGTCGCGTAGTCCGAGAGAATGATATGGCCCGACTGCTCGCCGCCGAGATTGTAGCCGTCGGCCAGCATGCGCTCGAGAACGTAGCGGTCGCCGACCGGCGTGCGCACCAGTTCGAGGCCTTGCCCCTGCAGGAAGCGCTCGAGACCGAGATTGGACATCACGGTCGCGACGATACCGGCGCGCGCCAGGCGGCCGTCCTCCTTCCAGCTCTGCGCGATGACCGCAAGCAGCTGGTCGCCATCGACGATGTGGCCGCGCTCATCGACCAGGATCACGCGATCCGCGTCGCCGTCGAGCGCGATGCCGATGTCGGCGCGCATTTCCCGTACCTTCCGGCACAGCGCCTCCGGCGAGGTCGAGCCGCATTCCTTGTTGATGTTGAAGCCGTCCGGCTCCACGCCGATCGAGATCACGTCGGCGCCGAGCTCCCACAGCGCCTCGGGCACGACCTTGTAGGCCGCGCCGTTGGCGCAATCGACCACGACGCGAAGACCGTCGAGCGAGAGATCCCGCGGCAGGGTGCGCTTGGCGAATTCGATGTAGCGATCGTGCACGCCGTCGATGCGGCGGGCGCGGCCGAGGCTCGCGCTCTGCGCCAGCTTCTTGTCGAGCGATTCATCGAGCAGTTGCTCGATCTGCCTCTCGACATCGTCGGACAGCTTGAAACCCTGCGGCCCGAACAGCTTGATGCCGTTGTCCTCGAACAGATTGTGTGAGGC
Organism: Bradyrhizobium sp. SZCCHNRI2009; assembly: GCF_032485115.1. Taxonomy (NCBI): domain Bacteria; kingdom Pseudomonadati; phylum Pseudomonadota; class Alphaproteobacteria; order Hyphomicrobiales; family Nitrobacteraceae; genus Bradyrhizobium; species Bradyrhizobium sp. SZCCHNRI2009. Next base: position 117,194 of record NZ_JAUEUH010000006.1, on the reverse strand, counting down.
CGAGATCATGACGCCGAGATCGGCGCGCATCGACTTGGTGAGCATGGCGACCGCGGGCGTCGGCATCGGGCCGACCAGCAGCACGTCCATGCCGACGGAGGTGAAGCCGGCCACCATGGCGTATTCGATCATGTACCCGGAAAGGCGTGTATCCTTGCCGATCACCACCCGGTGGCGATGCTCGCCGCGCTGGAACAGAAGACCTGCGGCCTGCCCGACCTTGAGCGCGAGTTCCGGCGTGATCAGGCCGTTGGCGCGGCCACGAATCCCATCGGTCCCGAAATAGTTACGGCTCATATGACCCCCAGCAACGGCTTCTGGATTTCGTTACCGGCGGGCGCGAATCACAGGACCCGCCCTGCCGGTCAGCCCGCGGGTTATAGTCGCCTTAAGGCTAAGATGGCTTCAAAAAATGTGATGAATCATTACCACGAAACCGCCATGACCTCTGTAAGCCGTTGTTAAGACTAATTTTTCATTCGACCTGACGGCTCTGGAGGGCTCACCCGTCGGAGCCCCGCCGCAGCAGGAAGGTGCTCGCTCCGGCAGCCCTGACGTCATGTTGTTGCGGGACGCTCGCAGTTCGCCCTGCTTTGCCCAGACGCCGTGGCGGTTCCCAAGTTGGATTTGGCAGCCGCCGCAAAGATGCTAGATGACTGCCCCAGCCCTAAGAAACGAGACGCCGGTGGGGAGCCGAAGACCGCGATGAAACACGTCACCTGCATTGAAGACCTGCGCCTGCTGCACAAGCGCCGCGTGCCCAAAGCCTTCTTCGACTACGCCGATCGTGGCTCCTATGCCGAGGAGACGCTGCGCGCCAATCGCGAGGATCTGCAGAAGATCAAGTTCCGCCAGCGCATCCTGGTCGACGTCTCCAAGCGCGATCTGTCGACGACGATCCTCGGCGAGCCCTCGTCGATGCCGCTGATCCTGGCGCCGGTCGGCCTCCTGGGCATGCAGCACGGCGACGGCGAGATTCACGCCTGCCGCGCGGCGCAGGCCGCCGGCATCCCGTTCACGCAGAGCACGATGTCGATCTGCTCGATCGAGGACATCGCGGGCAGCGTCGAGAAGCCGTTCTGGTTCCAGCTCTACGTCATGAAGGACCGCGGCTTCATCAAGGCCCTGGTCGAGCGCGCGATCGCTGCGAAGTGCAGCGCACTATGCCTGACCGTCGACCTGCAGGTGATCGGCCAGCGCCACCAGGACATCAAGAACGGCATGAGCGTGCCGCCGGAATGGACGCTGTCGAAGCTGTTCGACTTCGCGATCAGGCCGGCCTGGGTGCAGGGCGTGCTGCAGGGCAAGCGCCGCACCTTCGGCAACATCGCCGGCCACGTGAAGAACACCGAGGATCTCACCAAGCTCTCGGCCTGGACCGCCGCGCAGTTCGACACCTCGCTGAACTGGAAGGACGTCGACTGGATCCGCTCGATCTGGCCGGGCAAGCTGATCATCAAGGGCATCCACGACATCGAGGACGCCAAGCTCGCGGCCGCGACCGGCGCGCAGGCAATGGTCGTGTCCAACCACGGCGGCCGCCAGCTCGACGGCGCGCCGTCCTCGATCCACGTGCTGCCCGGCATCGCGGAGGCGGTCGGCGACAAGATCGAGATCATGTTCGATGGCGGCATCCGCTCCGGCCAGGACGTGATGCGCGCGCTCGCGCTCGGTGCCAAATCCTGCATGCTCGGCCGCGCCTATGCCTACGGCCTCGGCGCCGGCGGCCAGGCCGGCGTCGCCAAGGCCATCGACATCATCCGCAACGAGCTCTTGACGACGATGGGCCTGTGCGGCGTCAACACGGTGGCCGAGATCGACCGGAAGGTGCTGGCGGATTAGCTCGAGAATCGGCGAGCAAGGTGCTCGGACTAATCAGCTTACGCGCCCCCGACTTCCACCATGCAAAAGCTGTCGTCCCGGACAAGCCGTGACGCGCGTCAGCGCGGCGCGGCGCTGATCCGGGACCCATACTCCGCGGCCGTCGTGTTGGGCAAAAGCCCAATTGCCACTGCGCCCTAAACTCCTCCCTGGGGGTATGGGTCCCTGCGTTCGCAGGGACGACACCGGCAACGGAGACGCAGTTGAGCACACAGAGAAAGGCAGGTCACATCGGCGGCGTCAGCCCATCGCGGCCGACGCTGACGCGGCTGGTCTCGAGCGAACCGTCAGGCAATTGCTTGACGGTGGCGATCACCTTGGCGCCGGCTTTCAGCTCGGACTCGTCGCCGGGCACGAAGGTGACGATCGGCGTGTCCGGCGTAATGTCGACGCGCTTTTCGCCCCCCTTGTACTTGACGAGCAGCGAGTGACCGTCGGTCGAGACCGAGCTTTCGGACACGGTGGCGTTGGTCATGCTCGAGTTCGGCTTCAGGTCCCACGACCGCGAGCCTTCGCCCGTTCCGCGCATGTCCTCGGGAAAAATGTGGATCTCGACCGCCTTCGGCGCGCCATCCGGGCCGGGCACCGTGGTGGCGCCGATGAACGAGCCCAGCTTGATGTCGGAAAGCTGCGCCTTGACGACACCCGAGACGCGCAGATCACCGGCCATGCGCAGCTTGAAGATCTCGCCGCTGCGGGCTTTCACCGTCATCGTATTGGCGTCGACGCTTTCGATGGCGCCGCGCACGCGCGTCGGCACCGGCGCCTGCTGGGCGATGGCGAGCGCGGATACAGTCGCAACCATGGCGAGTGAAGCGACGGAACGGAACAGGATGAGACGAGCGGACATGCATGGCTCCGAGGGCGAGAGAAGATCATCCGCGTCCAATGCGGGGCTACGCGGACGCTCGATCAATGAGACGCCGACCATCTGCGCTTATTCCGCGCTCAAGCCCTTGTGAGATCGGCCTCGACCAGCGCGCGCAACTCGGGCGTGACCTGCGGACGGCGGCCGAACCACAATTCGAAGCCACGCACGGCCTGGTGCAGCAGCATGCCGAGTCCATCGGCAGTGCGCAGCCCCCTCGCCCGCGCCGCCGCGAGCAACTGCGTCTCCAGCGGCACGTAGACGATGTCGGCGACGACGGCCTGCTGCGGCAACAGCTCGACGTCGAGCTCGAGCGGCGGCTGACCGTGCATGCCGAGCGAGGTGGTGTTCACGAACAGGCCCGCGCGCGGCAGCAGCGCGCCGACGCGGTCCCAGCCTTCGGCAACGACATGGCTGCCGAACTGATCAGCCAGGGCTTGTGCGCGCGCCGCGGTGCGGTTGATGATGTGGACGCGGCCGATGCCGCGCTCGAGCAGGCCGAACACGACGGCCCGCGCCGAGCCGCCGGAGCCGAGCACCAGCGCCTCGTCGGTGCGGTCCCAGCCTGGGGCAGCGGCGTCCAGATTGCCGATGAAGCCTTCGACGTCGGTGTTGGTGGCCCGCAGGATGCGGTCCTCGTACCAGAGCGTGTTGGCCGCGCCGACGGCGCGGGCACGCGCGTCCGGCTCGCTCAGCTCCAGCACGCGCTCCTTGTGCGGGATCGTGACGTTGGCGCCGACGAAGCCGCGACGGTCGAGATGCATGACGAAGTCCGCCAGCTCTTCCGGCGGCACCGCCTCGATGGTGTAGCCGCCGGCAATGCCGAGCTCGTGCAGCCAATGATGATGGATCAAGGGCGAGCGTGAATGCGCGGCAGGCCAGCCGATCAGGCACGCAGCGCGGGGTTTGGCGGCAAGGGTCATGGCCGTGACATCGGACAAGCTCCGGCTGGAGTCAATGCTGGGGCTCGGCAGTCGCCCCCAGGCGCCATGGCCCAAACGGCGACGCGGCGTTGAGGTCGCGTGTCAGCTCGCGGCGAGCCCATCGGCGACGTCCGCCGGTGCCGTCTCCTTGCCCTTGATGTCGGCCACCGCGCGCTCGATGGTCTCGCGGTAGCGCACCAGCGGCGGCCGCACGCCATGGGTCAGCAGCGCCCGACGCACGGTCGGCGACGCCCCGGTGATGAACAGGCGGATGCCCTGGCGCTTGGCCTTGGCGGCAACGCGGCTCATGGCGTTGGCGGCCGTCGAATCCAGGAACGGCACCGCTGCGAAATCGACCACGAAGGCCTTGCGGCGGTCGGCGATCGAGTCGAGCACGGTGCCGACGGTCGAGGCGGCGCCGAAGAAGAACGCACCGGTGATGCGATAGACCAGCACGTCCTTGTCGGCGCTGAGCTTCGGATTGTACGGCACCCGCGCCTCATCCTCGAAGTCGGCGCGGTCCTTTGCGACCAGAGGCGACCCGTCCTCGACGCCGGTCATCTGCGCCATCCGGTTGATGAACAGCACGGCGCCGAGCGCAAAGCCGACCAGGATGCCCTCGGTGAGATCGCGGAAGACCGTCAGCCCGAAGGTCGCGAGCAGCACCGTGGCATCGCCCCAGGACGATCGGATCAGGGTGGCGAACTCGTGCTTCTCGGCCATGTTCCAGGCGACAACGACGAGCACCGCGGCGAGCGCCGACAGCGGGATGTAGCTCGCCAGCGGCGCCGCGATCAGCATGAACACCAAAAGAAACAGCGAATGCAGCATGCCCGACACCGGTCCGCGGGCGCCGGCGCGAACATTGGTGGCGGTGCGCGCGATGGTGCCGGTGACGCAGATGCCGCCGAACAAGGCCGAGCCGACATTGGCAAAGCCCTGCGCCACCAGCTCGCAGTTGGAGCGATGGCGACGGCCGGTCATGCCGTCGGCGACGACGGCCGACAGCAGCGATTCGATGGCTCCGAGCAGTGCGAAGGCGATCGCGTCGGGGAACACCGCCTGGACCTTGGCGAGCGAGAACGCCGGCAACGCCGGCGCCGGCAGCTCGCGCGGGATACCGCCGAATTTCGTCCCAATGGTCTCGACCGGAAGCTGCAGCGCGAAGGTGATGATGGCCGCGACCACCACCGCGATCAGGATGCCGGGCCAGGTCGGCCGCAGATGCTTGAGGCCGATGATGATCGCGATCGACAGCGCGGCCGTCACGACCGCAGACATGCTCGCGGTCGGCGCGCCATGCGCGAGCGCCGTGAGCTTCGGAAGCAGCTCGCCCGGCTCCTTGCCCGCAAGCGTGATACCGAACAGATCCTTCAGCTGGCTGGCAAAGATGATGACGGCGATGCCCGCGGTGAAGCCGACTGTGACCGGATAGGGAATGAACTTGATGTAGGTGCCGAGCCGCAGATATCCGGCGATCACCAGCATCACGCCGGACATCATCGTCGCGATCAGCAGGCCATCGAGACCCTGGCGATCGACCGTCGCAGCGACCAGCACGATGAAGGCACCCGCGGGACCGCCGATCTGAAAGCGGCTGCCGCCGAGCAGCGAGACCAGGAAGCCGCCGATCACGGCGGTGTAGAGACCACGCCCCGGCGAGACACCGGAGGCGATCGCGATCGCCATCGACAGCGGCAGCGCCACGATCGCCACCGTCAGGCCCGCCAGCGCGTCGGCGCGAAAGTCGCTGAGGCCGTAGCCCTCGCGCAAGACCGTCAGGAGTTTGGGGGAATAAAGCTCGGCGAAGGTCGGCTCATGATGTCCGACCCGCCCGTGCGAACGGTGTTCGTTTGCGATGCTCATGCCCATCACGCTCCCGTCGCCTCATCGGGCCGCGGCGCAGCCGACGATGCGTCCCACACGAAGCGCCCAGGGGCCCCGTGCCCGCGCGATGAGCCTAGCTTGCGTCATCGCGCGCGATGTCAGTTTGACGGCCCATGCGGCGGGGCGGCCCCGGGTCCTTCAGGCGAACACCACGCCCGCCGTTCTCGCTGCGGGAATGCTCACCGATCAGATCCACGCCCGCGCGATTGAGCGCATCGACGACCTTGGTCAGCGAGTCCACCACGCCGCGGACGTTGCCCGTGGAGGCTTCCATCCGCTGGATCGTCGGCAGCGACACGCCGGCCAGCTCGGCCAAGGTTCTCTGATCTATCCCGAGCAGCGCTCGCGCTGCCCGCATCTGGAACGACGTGATCACGCTGGCCTCACGTGGCAGACACCATAAATGATGTCTGAGACAAAGACAATGATGTAAAATACATCACAAACTGATCTCGGACGCAAGCTGGAACCCGGCCCTCGCCGTTTGTTCCCTGCGCGCGCGAGCAAAGGTCCCGACGCGATCCGGCCCGCCATCCCGAGAGAGGATGACGGGCCGGCGCTGTTCGGCGCGGAGCGTTCGGCTCAGGCGGCGTCGCGATGGGAGGCGATGATGTGGTCGGCGGCGCGGCCGGTCACCTCGGCCATGTGGTCGAATTGGCGGGTGAAGCTGCCGGCGCCGGCCGTCGCCGAACGCAATTCGACGATCAACTCGCCGATCTCCGCCTCCGGCATCATCGCCCGGACGCAGTCCCAGCCCGGCCAGCCGTCACGGGTATCGAAGGACAGGATCTGGCCGCGCCGCGCCGAGAGGATCGCATTGATCCTGGCGGTCGCCTCCGTCGGGCAGACGATCTCGACGGTGTGAATCGGCTCCAGCAGCACCGGCTGGCATTGCGGCAGCCCCTCGCCGACGCCGACCCGCGCCGCGGTGCGGAACGCGAGGTCGGACGAATCCACGCTGTGATAGGAGCCGTCGGTGAGCGTCACCTCGACGTCGATCACCGGAAAGCCCAGGGGGCCGCGGGCCATTGCGTCGACGACGCCCTCCTCCACCGCCGGGATGTAGTTGCGCGGCACCGCGCCGCCGACCACCTTCTCGGCAAAGCGGAAGCCTTCGCCGCGCGGCAGCGGCCTGATGTCGAGCACCACGTCGCCGAACTGGCCGTGCCCGCCGGACTGCTTCTTGTGGCGGCCGCGCTGCGTGATCGGCTTGCGGATGGTCTCCTGGTAGCCGATCGCGGGCTGGTGCGATTTGACGTTGACGCCGAAACGGTCGCGCAGCCGCTCCAGCGCGACGCGCAGATGCATCTCGCCCTGCCCCCACAGCACCGTGTCGTGGGTGCGCGGGTTCTGCACCATGGTCAGCGACGGATCCTCCTCGTGGAGCCGCTGCAAGGCCTGGCCGAGCTTGACGTCGTCCTTGCGGTCCACGGCGGCGATCGAGAGCGCCAGCACCGGCGGGCACGCCTCCACCTTTGCCAGCGGCGGTGGTGCCGTCTTGCCGGTCGCAACCGTATCGCCGGTCTTGACCGCATCGAGCTTGCCGAGCGCCACCGTGTCCCCGGCCTGGGCGCCCGCGCGCTTGCTGTCATAGGCGCCGGTGGCAGCCAGGATGCCGGATACGCGCGCCGCCTCGCCCGAGGCGGCATGCAGCGTCGCGCCGTCGTCGAGATGGCCGGACAGCACCCTCGTCAATGACAGCTTGCCACCATGCTGCAGATGCAGCGTCTTGAAGACATAGCCGAGCGCCTCCTTGGTGTCCTTCACACCGAGCCGCTGCGCGGTCTCGGCGATTCCGGGCGCCTCGTGGCGCAGCGCCTTCATCAGCCGCAGCACGCCGTTCTCGCGCAACGCCGATCCGAGCAGCACCGGGCAGATCAATCCCTCGCGCAATTCGCGCGCCAGATCGTCGAACACGGCGTCGCGCGGCGGCGGGATGTCCTCCAGCAGCTGCTCCATCAGCGAATCGTCGTGATCGGCGAGCTTCTCCAGCATCGAGAAGCGCGCCTCCTTCTCGCGGTCGAGATCGCCGCCTTCGAGCGCGATGACTTCCGACGCCTTGTGCTCGCGATAGATGAAGGCGCGCTCCAGCGCGAGGTCGACGAACCCTTCGATCAATTCGCCGTTCCAGATCGGGATCTGGCGCAGCACCAGGGGCACGCGCGAGGCCGGCTGCAATGTGGCAAGCGTCTCCCTGATCCGCGCATTGGCGCGGTCGATCTTGTTGAGAAACAGGAAGCGCGGAATGCGCAGCTCCTCGAGCTCGCGCAGGATGATCTGCAATTGCGGCAGCTTCTTCTCGTCGGCCTCGCAGACCACGATGGCGGCATCGACCGCCGGCAGCGCGGCGCGCATGTCGTGGATGAACTCGATCGAGCCAGGACAGTCGAGGAAGGTGTAGCTGTCGCCCATGAAGGTCGTGGTCGCCGCCGTCATGGCGACGCTCATCTTGTGCTGACGCGCCTCCGGGCTGGCATCGCCGACGGAGGTGCCGGCGTCGACGCTGCCCGCGCGCGGGATCGCGCCGGTCCGCGCCAGGATCGCCTCCAAGAGAGTGGTTTTACCGCTTTGGAAAGGGCCCACCAGCGCGATGCACCGTGGACCTCGGGGACTTCTCAGGTCTTGTCCCATTCGCCGCCTCCTCGTTGTGGAGCTCGGCCCTTGATTGGGTCGGCAAAGCCGAATGCTCTGCCTCGGCTGCCGCTTTGGCAAGCAGGCGGCCTGCGAAAAACGTTGCTGCAGTGCGGGGGATCGCGCCGTCTTCCCGCTCGATGGCGGGAAGAGCGCTGTTCACGGCAAAGGGAAGATCACCGCCCCGGGCGCAATTCGAGGCTTTGCAACCCAGCCGAGACGCTGAGGCCGACCTGGCCCTGGACGCTGAGCGGCTGCAGCGCGATCGAGTTGGCGGAGCCGCCGACCAGCACGTTGCCGCCGACACCGACGCCGACCGCGGCCGAGCCCTGGGCGCCGGCATAGTCGCCGGAGAGATCGCCCGGCCCGAGCCGCGCGACCGGTGCATAGACCACCCAGGCCAGCAGCGATTCCTGGGTGATGCCGAGATCGAGGCCGACCTTGCGGATGGTCGCGACGTAGCGGTCCTCGGGCAGGCCGTCGGCGCGCAGCACGCAGCCGAGATGGGTCACCGAGCCGACGATGAAGCCGACACTGGCGCCGCCGCGGCATTCGAGGACACCGACCCGCACGCGATCTTGCGCCTGGGCAGCGCCGGTGCCGGTGCAGAGGACGACCGCAGCGGCGAGCCCGGCGAGGATGGTCGAGCGCATGAATAAAACTCCGGCTGAAATGAACGTGTGATGCAGACCCGTCGATCGGACGCACGATCACAGGGCACCACATCTATGCCACAAGCCTTACAGTCGCACCAGATTCGGCGCGCCGTCGGCACGAGCCGGCGCGCCGACGCAGGCAGCGATTGCGACGCGTTCGCCTGAACGTGTCCGAGTCTCTCCGATCGAGCGCCTCAGCGATAGAAACGCGAGAAGTAGGACGATGAACGGCTCGGGCTCGGGTGGATCGGCAGCAGCGGCACCAGCTCGACCTCGGTGATTCCGGCAGCGAGGTTCAAGCCGGTCTGCCCCTGCAGGCTGATCGGCTGCAGCGCCGCGGCGCGATCGGTGTCGCGCACCAGGAAGCTGCCGCCGAAGCCGACCAGAGCCGCGGCATTGGCGGACAATCCGCCATAGCGCCCGCGCAGCTCGCTGCGGCCGAAATCGTTGACCGGTGCGCTGACCGCCCACGCCATCCTGGTCACATCCGTCAGGCCGAGATCGAGGCCGTAACGCCGGACCCTGGCGACATAGCGCTCCGGCTGGCGGCCCTGACTGCGAAACACGCAGCGCAGGCGGGACTGGGACATCACGAGCTTGCCGGAGGTCTTTCGTCCCTCGCATTCGAGCACGCCGGCGCGCATCGGCCGCCCCTGATGGGCCTGCGCGAGCGGCACGATCATCACCATCAACGCGATCGACAGCAGAAGCAGCCGCATCGAACTCCAACCCTACGCCACCAGACTTGTCGGCCGACAAAAGAAAGGCGCCATGTTCAAAACATGGCGCCTTTCGGCCTGGAAATTGGCTTCTGGTGTTTCGAGAGGGATGTTGCCCGATTACCTCAGATTGCCGCAGAAGCGCTGGATGCGCTTGCAGGCGTCCTCGAGGTCGGAGGTCTTGGTCGCGTAGGAGATGCGGAAGGCCGGGCCGAGGCCGAAGGCCGAGCCCTGCACCACGGCGACGCCCTCGGTCTCCAGCAGCTCGGTGACGAAGGCCTCGTCATTGTCGATCACCTTGCCCGACGGCGCGGTCTTGCCGATCGTCCCGGCGCAGGACGGATAGACGTAGAACGCGCCTTCCGGCCGCGGGCATTCGATGCCATTCGCCTGGTTCAGCATCGACACCACGAGGTCGCGGCGCTCCTTGAACACCTTGTTGTTGGCCGGGATGAAGTCCTGCGGACCGTTCAAGGCCTCCACCGCCGCCCATTGCGCGATCGAGCACGGGTTCGAGGTCGACTGCGACTGGATCGTCGCCATCGCCTTGATCAGGTGCGCCGGGCCGCCGGCATAGCCGATGCGCCAGCCGGTCATGCAATAGGCCTTGGAGACGCCGTTCACGGTCAGCGTGCGGTCGAACAGCGAGGGCTCGACCTGCGCCGGCGTGGTGAACACGAAGTCGTCATAGACGAGGTGCTCGTACATGTCGTCGGTCATGATCCAGACATGCGGATGCTTGACCAGCACCTCGGTGAGCGCCTTCAGCTCGGCCTTGGTGTAGGCCGCGCCGGTCGGGTTCGACGGCGAGCACAGGATCAGCCACTTGGTCTTCGGCGTGATCGCCTTCTCCAGCGCCTCCGGCTGCAGCTTGAAGCCGTGGGCGGCGGTGCAGACCACCGGCACCGGCTCGCCGCCGGCGAGCGCCACCATCTCGGGATAGCTGACCCAGTACGGCGCCGGGATGATCACCTGGTCGCCGGGATTGATGGTCGCCATCAGCGCATTGTACAGCACCTGCTTGCCGCCGACGCCGACGATCACCTGGTTCGGCTTATAGGTGAGGCCGTTCTCGCGCTGGAACTTGCCGATGATGGCTTCCTTCAGCTCGGGAATGCCGTCCACCGCGGTATACTTGGTCTTGCCGTCCTGGATCGCCTTGATCGCGGCCTGCTTGATGTTGTCCGGCGTGTCGAAATCCGGCTCGCCAGCGCCGAGGCCGATGACATTGCGGCCCGCCGCTTTGAGGACGCGCGCTTTATCCGTGACCGCGATGGTCGCGGACGGCTTCACACGGTCGAGCGCAGCGGCGAGAAAGGACATCATCAGCTCCTATGCAGGCGTCGTGGATCACCCCCTCGGGGCCACGACCAGTCATGTCAGGGAAACGCCCATTTGTAGGGCCCCCAGCGCTGCATCGCAAGAAGCTTGGGCACATGGCTCCCAAGACTTTAGAGAACGTTAAAGCCGCCCCGCTAGCGTGGACCGACGATTGTCCAGAGTCTCAGGCCGAAATGACCACTATCGGGTACGCCCTGCGATCCGGCGACTGGCTGACGGCCACGCGGATCAAGTCCTACAGCTGGATGCTGCTCGCGGTCACGATCGCGGCAATCGCCGGCTGGATCGCGCTGTCCGATGGCCTGGTCGACCGCAACGGCAAGCCGATCGGCACCGACTTCTCCAACGTCTATGCGGCAGGCGTGCTGACCCTTCAGGGCAAGGCGGCCGATGCCTATGATCCGCCGCTGCAGCATGCGACGGAAAAGGCCGTGTTCGACGGCCGCGACGTGCCGTTCTTCGGCTGGCACTACCCGCCCTTCTTCTTCGCGATCGCCGCCATCACCGCCCTGCTGCCCTATGCCGGAGGGCTCGCGCTCTGGGTCGTGTCGAGCCTGCTCGCATACCTCGCGGTCATGCGCGCGATCCTGCCGCGTTCCGAGACGCTGCTGGTCGCGATCGCCTTTCCCGCCGTCTTCGTCAACATCGGTCACGGCCAGAACGCGTTCTTCACCGCGGCGCTGCTCGGCGGCGCGCTGTTGCTGATGGAGCGCGGCCGGCCGTGGGCGGCCGGCGTCCTGATCGGCCTGCTCGCCTACAAGCCGCAATTCGGCGTGCTCATTCCCGTGGCGCTGCTCGCAGGCACGCGCTGGCCGACGATTGCTGCGGCAGCCGCCACGGTGGCCGCGCTGGTCGCGATCAGCTTCGTCGCGCTCGGCAGCGACGTCTGGCACGCCTTCTTCCAGTCGATGACCTTCACACAGAGCGTCGTGCTCGAGCAAGGCGGCACCGGCTGGGAGAAGATCCAGTCGGTGTTCTCGGCCGCGCGTCATTGGGGCGCCGATATCAGGTCCGCCTATGCGCTGCAGAGCCTGCTGGCGCTGTCGCTCGCGGCCGGACTTGCATGGCTGTGGCAGAGCGAGGCCGCGTTCGATCTCAAGGCTTCGGCACTGGCGAGCGCGAGCCTGCTGGCGACGCCCTATGTGCTCGACTACGACCTCGTCGTCGTCGCGGTCGCGATCATCTTCTTCGTCCGGCACGGCCTCGCGAACGGCTTTCGCGACTACGAGCTCAGCGTGCTCGCGGCCGCCTGGATCGTGCCGCTGCTCTCGCGCAGCGTCGCCGGGCTGACGACGATACCGCTGGGCCTCATCGTTCTGATGGCCCTGTTCGCGCTGACCCTGCGCCGCGCACTCACCGATCGCGCCGTCGAGATCGGTGGACACGCGCGCATCGCGCAGGCGTGATCTCGATTGTTTGAATCTATTGGAAAGTTGTTATTCGAGAGTGCAGTGCAGTAGCGCATTTCGACTTTTTCCATCCGCCGGCTCTTGCAGCCTGCGCCCATCGGCATCATTGTCTGGCCGCATTGCGGGACGATCTGGCGTCTGGATGTGCGATGCGTCCAACCTTTGATTCCTCGAACTCGAAATCGGCCGGATGTACAAGCTCTATTCGATGCAGCGGTCAGGCAACAGCTACAAGGTCCGCCTTGCGCTCGCGCTTCTGAACGCGCCCTATCAGGCGATCGAGATCGACATCCTGCGCGGCGAGAGCCGCACGCCGGATTTTCTCGCCAAGAATCCCAGCGGCCAGGTGCCGCTGCTGGAGGTCGGCGAGGACCGCTTCATCGCCGAATCGAACGCGATCCTCTGGTATGTCGCCGGCGGCACGCCGCTGGTGCCGGAGCAGCGCATCGAGCGCGCCGAAGCGCTGCAGTGGATGTTCTTCGAGCAGCATGCGCTGGAGCCGAACATCGGCGCCGCCTATTTCTGGCTGCTGCTGGTCAAGGGCGGGCGCGACCTGCAGACACATGCGCTCGAGGACTGGATGGAGCGCGGCTACGCCGCGCTCCAGGTGATGGAGAATCATCTCAAGAGCAACGACTACTTTGCCGCGAAGCAGCTGACGGTCGCAGACATCGCGCTCTACGGCTACACCCACGTCGCCGATCGCTGCGACTTCGATCTGTCGACCTTCCCGAAGATCCGCAACTGGCTGCGCCGCGTCGAACAGACACCCGGTTTCGTCGCGATGGATTGGCAGCCGGCACTGATCGATTCAGCCGGCATCGCCGCCGACTACGGGTGAGGCATTCACCGTAAAACTACTGGCTGTCCGTAGAACAGCGGGGAAAATACACGCATCGGCGGGAACAAACACCGCCAGCGCCATGTTCCTGCCTTTTTTTCCGATTTGCCGCCGCAATCCTGCCCAGCGCGACCTTAGAATTTACCTCTGCGAGTGATTCGCTCGCGGATGTATGGGTAAGGGATTTCGACTTCATGTCCGGGTGGCGTCTTGCTTCCGTTCCGAGGTTCAGTTGGGTCCGCGGCCATGCGTCGCCGCAGGAGTCGAACCACCGTAGAGGGCTCCGTACGCCCGTCAGCGGCTTTCACGACCACGCAACGCTCACCCTTTCGCCCAGCCTGACCACCGCCGTGGTCGCAACGATCGCGGCCAGCACGCTCTCGTTGGGTGTCAGCGTCACCATCGCGGTGGTGTCGATCCGCGCCGTCTTGTCGATGCCCGCTTAACAGGAAGCCATTTTGACAACCCTTCGCGGTTTTCGCGACAACAGGCGATGATTGTCTCGCGCACAAAATGGCGATGAAATCAACGGTCGTAATCGTTGCCGTGACCCTGGCACTCGCGATCCTGCTGGCGGCGTCACTGCTGATCCTGATCGAGCGGCGGGGCGAGCTCTCGCTCTCGCCGCTGACCGAGGAAGATCGGTCCGTCTAGGTCGAGCTGGTACGGCCGCCCGCCGCCGAACCGGTGCAGCCCGTCCCGGATTGATCGCCAACGCGGCTGCGCGTATCGAAGGTCCGTCGAGATTCAAACGGACGGCGAAGCCTTCATGCACGAAGCACTCACTGTGCGCGCCATCGCGCGCGACGACCATGATCACTGGCTGCCGCTCTGGGACGGCTACAATGCCTTCTACGGCCGTTCGGGGCCGACGGCGCTGCCGGCCGAGGTGACCGCGATGACATGGTCGCGCTTCTTCGATGCCGACGAGCCGGTCCATGCCCTGGTCGCCGAGAGCGGTGGCGAGTTGATCGGCTTGGCGCACTACCTGTTTCATCGCGCCACCACCACGATCGGGCCGCTCTGCTATCTCAACGACCTGTTCACGAGCGAGGCCGCCCGCGGCAAGGGCGTCGGACGGGCGCTGATCGAGGCGGTCTACCGCGAAGCGCGTCAGGCCGGTGCGCCGCGGGTCTATTGGCAGACGCACGAGACCAACACCACGGCACAGGTGCTCTACAACAAGATCGCCGAGCGCTCGGGCTTCATCGTCTACCGCAAGGCGCTGTGAACGGGCGGTGTCACGCCGCCGTCACGGGGCAGGCCTACGCTCCATCGAGCGCCTGATCATCCCCCGTCACCGGTCACGCGTTTCAGCGGTCCCCGTCAGTCGCCGTCTCTGACCGGGGCCGCATTTTTTTGTCTGGCCTTGGTCGTTGGACGTGGCGCGTCTCACGCTACGTTGGTCGTCGTGTTCTGCTGCTTCAATGGGACCTGCTGAGAAGCCTTCGCCTGCGCGACTTCGACGCACATTCTGACAGCCTCACCCATGCTCGCCGCGACCAGATCGGCCTTGGTGGCTTCCTGCAGCACCTTCGCGGCCTCCTGATCGACGTCGGCCGCGCAGCAGACCAACATCACTCTTGCCTTGGGGAGTCGTCGCTTCAAGCGACGAACGGAGTAGCGCATATGTGCAACGCCGGAATTGCCGATATAGATCAGGCAGGCAATCGCAACACCTGCGGGCTCGAGCTTGATGACGTTCGCCGTCGAGAGCGCCTCCGCTCCTGAGACCTTCGCGCCCAACCCGTGCACCGACGACAGTTGCGCGAGAATCACCGCCGCCGCTTCGTCGATCGGGGTTCGCCCGGCCACGCACAGGACCGGCTGCTCGCTCCGCCATCCTTCGGCGAGATTGTCCTTGCTGAGGATGGGTATCGTGTCGATTGCCCCACTGCTGGCCGAGCTGTCGACGGCCGATGCAGCTTCCGGATCGCTGGTGGTCTCGCGTTTCGCCAGCGGACCATCATTTTGATCGGAAAGATCGGCGGTCAACTCGGCGACGGCGTCACGGATCGTTGCAAGGCGATCATAGGCGAGCGCCCCTCGGTCGGCGTCGGCTTGGGCCAATTGCAGTCCCTTCACCGCGACCTCGTCGCAATAGGCAATCAACGAGCGCTCCTTCAAGAACTCCTCTGCCTTCTCGGCCGCTTCCGTCGGATCGTTCGCAAGCATGCGCTGGTAGAAGATCTCGGGAGGAGACAGCGCTGGACGATCACCGAACATGACGTCGAGGAACTCCAGGCGCTCCACATGTCGTCCGATGACGACCAGGCAGACCGTCAGCGGCGTCGCGAGCACCAACCCGATTGGGCCCCACAGCGCGGTCCAGAACGCGGCTGAAACGACCACCGCCACGGGGGACAGGCCCGTGCTGCGCCCATAGACCATCGGTTCGATGACGTGGCCGAGCAACGGCTCGACCACGAGAAACAGGGCCAAGGTCCAAATCAGCATCGACCAGCCAGGGTCGACCGCTGCCGCCAGAGCAAGCGGAAACGCCGCGGCGATGACGGCGCCGATATAGGGCACGAACCGAAGCGCTGCGGCGAGGATCCCCCAAAGGAGGGCGCTGGGGATGCCGATGAACCACAAGCCGACGCCGATCACGACGCCGAATCCGCCGTTCAGGGCGAGCTGGGTGAGGAACAGCCGGCTGAGCCTGTAAGCCGCATCATCGAGCGCCGCCGTGGTGCGCTGCAGGTCGGATGAGCCCGCAAGGCGAATGAGCCGATTCCGCAGGTCCTCGCGTTGAAGCAATATGAAGATCACGAAGATGATGATGATGCCGGTCGTCGCCAGCGGATGAATGAGCGGCGAAATCAGCGTGCGGAGACTGTCTAGCGCTCCGGGATCGGGCTGCCGGACCTCCACCGGGATCGGGGTCACAGGGACTGAGGAATTCGTTCGCAGTCCGCTCGGCGGCCGAGCCGCTTCCGGCTCATTCGGTTTGTCGAGTTCCTTGCCCAGATCCTTGAGCATGTCCGATGCACGCTCGAGCGTCCCTCTGCCGGCTTTGGTGTCGCGGAACGACTGGATCTTGTTGCTCATCGTCGATTGATAGTTCGGCAGCTCACTGGCAAGCTGGGTGAGCTGGGTGGCGAGCAGGCTGCCCAGTGTAAAGATCACGACGAATGCGAGAACGACCACGCTGACGACGGCCAGTCCGCGCGGGGCACGAAGCCGCTGCAGTTGCGCGACCAATGGCGCCAATACGAAGCTGAGCAGGATGGCCAGGGCCACGGGGACCAGGATATCGCGACCGAAATACAGCAGCGCGATGATGATGACCGCAAAAATGGCGACGGCCAGCGCGCTGATCAGCCCGAGAACTTCCTCTGGGGTGCGGACCTTGAGCGGCTGTCTGATGATCATCGAATCTCTCTCCGAACGAGGAAGGGCGGCGCGCGTCGCTCAAGCGGTCAGGCTGTCAACGTCGACGAAGGTGGCGCGTTGCAACGGAGGGAAGCTTCTGACGATGTCGCCGGCGCCGGTGGTCATATGCCGGAAGGTTCGTCCTCGATCCGAGCAACCATCCGGGCCTTCGCTAGAACAGAACGACCGAGGGCGCTGGCTGGCGCTGCCCGCCCTGCCGGACATTCGGCTTCCTGTTTCAGACACGCGATAACAGCCTCGTGAGGCTCCAGTTCCCGAGAGCGCCTGAGGTCGCATGCGCGTCTGCCGACGGCGACGACTGGTCAGCGTCGGCACACCGTCGCATCTCCGCGACTCAGCCGGAGCTTCACTGGGGCGTCGTCCTTGTTGATGTCAGCAGGTTCGGCGGTACGGCTTGCCCGGCGAGGCCCGGCGCGAGCAGCTTCCGAGGGCGCACGACCGGCGACCGTCCGGGTCCTGTCGGCCGCCGTGTCGTTCAGCGCAAATCAAGCGTCCGCTCGGCCGTGCTCAGCCAAGACGGGCCGCGGAGACGGATCTCGTCTGAATGGTGGACTCTGTCCTTGTCCTACGTCTTGCTGCCCACCGTTTGGCGGACCTCGAACCCCTCGAACTGCGGCGGGCCGAGATAGTGCACCTTGGTGTCGCCGGCCCGATGGTGCGCGGCGCGGAAGGCTTCGGACCTGGTCCAGTCCTCGAACGCAGCTTTCGACGCCCAGATCGTGTGCGAGGCATACAGCGTATGGTCCTCCGCTTCCGGTCCCTTCAACAAGTGAAACTCGACGAAGCCCGGCACCTTGTCGAGATGGCTGTCGCGCGACAGCCAGACCTGCTCGAAGGCGGCCTCCGAGCCCTTGGCGACGCGAAAACGATTCATGGCGATGAACATGCTGATCTCCTGAGGGGTGAATGCCGCAGGTCGAGGAGTAGCAGACTTCGCGGTGCAATGCGCCAGCGGCGGTGGCCGCTGATGCCGCGATGTGGAATGCTTCAGAGCCCCGATCAGGACAGGGCGCAAGCGAGCCCTAGGCCACGAGCCCCTTGATCGGCTTCACGGCCGCGCTGTCCGGAAACACCGCGCCGCCGAGCGCGTGCTCGCCGACGCCGAGATGATCGGCGAGTACGCCCTTGAACACCGCGCGCAGATCCGTCGTCGGCGCAAGATCGCGTCCCTGGTAGAGGCTCGCCATCTTCAGCGTCGGCCAGTCGGCGATCACCCGCCCGCCCTTCACCGCGCCGCCGGCGAGCAGCGCAATCGTCCCGGTGCCATGATCGGTCCCCTGGGTACCGTTGATCTTCGCCGTGCGCCCGAACTCGGTTGCGACCACCACGACCGTATCCCGCCAGCGCGGGCCAAGACCGCTCTCGAACTCGGCGAGCGCGCCGTCGAGACCCGACAACAGCTGCGCCAGCCGGCCGATTGCGCCGCCTTCATTGGCATGCGTATCCCAGCCGTCGAAGGCCAGCGCCGCGATGCGCGGACCATCATCCGCCGCGATCAGCTTCGCCGCGCCGCGCGCGACCTGGCGCATCGCCGCGATCTGGTTGCCGCCCGGCTTGGGCTTCATGTCGTCACCGAACGCGACCTTCTCGAGCTTCAGCCCTTGCGACAGCGCAGCCGCCAATGCGGGATCGCGATGCGCATAGAGGTCGACCAGCCGCGTCGCGGTGTCGTCATCGGCCTGCGGCAAGGTTACCGGCGCCCAGCCGACGGTGGGCGCTGCGCCGCGCAGCACCAGCGGTGCCGTCGGACCGACCGCGAGCGCGCCCGTGACGCGGGGGCCGCGCGGCAGCGCCTCGACTGCGCGGTTCAGCCAGCCCGATTGCACGCGGCCGGGACCGGCGAAGCCGCTTTCGAGTACGTCCTGGCCATCGAAATGCGAGCGCTCGCGATACGGTGTCGCGACCGCGTGAACCACGGCAGCCTGCTTGTCGCGATACATGCGCGCGAATTCCGGCATCGACGGATGCAGCGCAAAGAACGAGTCGAGCGGCAGCGCCGGAGTTGGTCCCGCCGTCGTCAGCGCGATCGCGCCATGCAGTCCGGCGTAGTCGGGATCCCCGACCGGCGCGACGGTGGCGAGGCCATCGAGCGCGCCGCGCAGGATTACGACGATCAGCCGCGGATCGCGCTGGTCGGCGGCGCGGGCGAATTTCGGCAAATAGCCCCACGCGGCGAAGGACGCGCCTGCCAGCAGCAAGTGGCGTCGCGAGGTCAACAGCGAGGTCGCGATCCGGTCCATCGTCATCTCCTCTGGAATTCCGGCGACATCAACAGCAGCGCCAGCGCCTGCTGGCGCGACTCCGCGCGCTCGATCGTGCGGCGTGTCTCGGTCGACGCAGCATCGCCGGCGACGAGCTCGAGCAGCTCGCGCGGATCGAGATTGTTGCCGAGTCGGCCGCCGAGCTGCGACGAGATGTCCAGCCGCAGCTTCATGCCTTCCGGCGCGGCCCACACCGCATTGGTATCAGCGAATCCGTTTGGTCCCGCGGGCGTCCACAACGGCTGGCCCAGCGTGTTCAGGGAAGTGAGATAGAAGCCGGGATCCTCCGGCACGCGCGCCAGCAGCCGGCCGCCGGCGACCAGGAACTCATAGGGCGAGCGGATCTTGGTGAGCGGCGCCGACCAGGCATCGTCGGAGTCCACCAGCGCCAAGGTCAGCGCCTTGAGGTCGCCATCGCTCCTCCTGAACACGGCTTCGAGTCGCGCGACGAGCGCGGGCGGCGGATCGTCGGCAATGAAATGACGTGCGAGCTTGGCGGCGATGAACTTCGCGGTCGACGGATGCCGTGCGATGTCGGCGAGCGCAGCTTCGCCCTGGGCGAGGCCATCATCCGCATAGACCCTGCCGAGCAACGTCTGCGGCCCCGGCTGATGCGCATTGGCATTGAACACGAAGCTGCCGGGCGCCGCGTTGCGGGTGTTGCGGCCGGCGAAGCTCCAGCCGGTGATGATGCGCGCCAGCGAGGTCACGTCCTCCTGGCTGTAGCCGCCGCCGACACCCAGCGTGTGCAGCTCCATGATCTCGCGCGCGAGATTCTCGTTGAGGCCGCGCTTGCGGTTCTGGCCGGCACGCGAGTCCGGTCCGAGCGATTCCTGGTTGTCGAGAAAGAACAGCATCGCCGGATGCTGCTCGACCGCCTTCAGCATGTCGACGAAGCGCCCGAGCACGTGCGGCCGGATCGCCTCGCGCTCGAACGCGCCGGCCCACATCCGCGCCAACTCGCCCTTGCCGGCGGAGATGCAGAAATGATTCGACCAGAACGCCACCAGCCGCTCGGTGAAGCCGCAATCGGCGAGCACGGCGCGCTGCAGCCGCGCCAGCGCTTCGGCACGGAAGGTCTTCTGGACGACGTTGGGCGGCTGCTGGGCTTGCGCGGGCTTTGCCGGCGCTCCCTGCATCGCGGATGCGGGGTCGGCACCGGCCGCTGGGGCCGCCGAGGGCGTTGCGGCCATGGCTTTGTCCGCGCCGTTCGTGGACAGGCCGCGCGTGGGGCTGGACGGATCCTGCGGCGCAGCCTCCGGCTTCGCGGCCTCGCGGGCCCGCTTGACCTCGTCCTGATAGGTGAAGACGGCAGCGGCGAGTGCTGCCGTCGGCTGCAGACCCGGCGCCTCCAGCAGCGCTCCATCGGGACGGCCGAGCTCGGCGTTGACGAAGCCGCGCGGGTCCGACGCCGCATTGACGAGATCGCCCGAGGCACCGCCACGCGCGCCGAAGCCGAAGCGATTCAATGCGACAAGAGCCGCTCGAGCATCACGCGCCATGCCACATCCTCGAGCCCGTCATCGCGGGAGCTCCCGAAACGCTGTGTTGCCGCGACCGCAGACTGCGATGGCGCGGCAGATTGTCACGCACTATACTTGCCCCTGCAGATGAACCGGACATGAAAAGGGCTGGTCGGACGTGGTTCCGAAGGTGACAAATCGTTTAGCGGACATGACCGCGCGGCAACTCATCTGCGAGTCGTGCGGCACGGCGTTCAGCTGCGATCCGGGCGGCTCCTGCTGGTGCTTCGACGAGACCGTGCGCCTGCCGCTGCCCAAGACCGGACAAAGCAATTTCAAGGACTGCCTGTGCGCCAACTGCCTCAAGAGACTGGCCGGCAAACCGGAGCCGGGCTCGTGACGCGCTGGCACGTCGAAGCCGTCCTGCTCGACATGGATGGCACGCTGCTCGACACCGAGAAGGTCTATCTCGAAGCTGCGATCGCGGCGCTGAATGCGCTCGGCTACAGCGACGGCGTCGTCGAGCTCTGTCACGCGATGATCGGCATTCCCGGACCCGACAACGAGCAGACCCTGCGCGACCATTTCGGCGACGATTTTCCGCTGGCCGAAGTCAACCGCCTGTTCGCGGCCAAGACGGTCGAGATCCTGCAGGCGGGCATGCCGCTGAAGCCTGGCGTCATCGCGCTGCTCGATGCGATCGACGCGGTCGGCCTGCCCAAGGCCGTCGTCACCTCGTCCTCGCGCCGCACGGCCGCGGAGCATCTCCGCCTCGCCCGCATCGATCACCGCTTCGATGCGGTCCTGACGCGCGACGACGTGGCCCGCGCCAAACCGCATCCGGACCTCTATCTGCTTGCCGCGGAACGGCTGCGGACGCACGCGCCGGCCTGCGTCGCGATCGAGGATTCCAATCCCGGCGTCGCCTCCGCGCACGCCGCCGGCGCGATCACCTTGATGGTGCCGGACATCGTGCCGCCGAACGATCATTCGCGGGCGAATGCGGCGGCCGTGCTGCCGGATCTCGATGCCGCCATCGCGCTGCTCGCGCGCCGTTCGGTGTTGCCCCTCAGGACGTGACGTCACCTCGGCAGGCTGTGAATCGCCGTGCAGCCTTCTCATGAGCCATTTTCTTCAAACGCGGCCGAACACGGTCACGATCGGTTCACGTCGTTGCGCGCCGCCGGCGGCCTATCGGATGCATTAACCCGCACGCACTACCGTGCAGGCGTTGGCGGATGGGCTTATTTCATGTTGCGATTCATTGGCGCCGCAGGTGCGGCATTTTTGGCTGCGTTCGCAGGAGTGAGTTGGGCGGTCAGGGGATTTCCGCTTCCGGATGGACCGTGGCGGGGCATGATGCGGACAGCTTCGATTGAAACGGTCTCAAACCTTGCTGCGCCGGCGCCGGGGGGCGTGGCTGTCGTGGCTCCCCTATCCCCGACGGTCGACATGACCTTCGGCGGCCCGGAGGCAAAGGAGTTCGACCGCAAGGCGTGGCTCGCGCAGCACACCTCGCAGAGCGACAAGAATCCCAAGCTCGACGCGTTGCGGATGGACGCGTTGCAGGCCGCGACAGCCTACAAGCTGTCGCCGTGCGACAAGACCATGAAGCAGAACCTGGTGGACGCACTGACGGCCTACACCCGCGCCTATGTTGCCAAGCTGGATTGCAAGCGGCAGTTCTGGGGCGCAAAGATCTGCACCGACAAATCGCTGCAGGAGGCGGCCGACAGCGTCGGCACGCCGCTCGATCAGCGCGTGAAGGAGGCGTTGTTCGAAGCCTTCGAGGAGAAGGGGATCACCAAGGCGGACTTTCCGGCCGATGTGCGCGAGGAGGTCCCGCAATTCGCCGGACCCGCCTTCTGGTCCGACGAGTCGGCGGTGTGCCGGACGCGGCAGGCGCAACGGGACCGGCGATAGCAAACGAGCGCTGCCATGAACCGGCTGATCTTCATCATTGCG
The DNA here is from genome assembly GCF_032485115.1 of Bradyrhizobium sp. SZCCHNRI2009. Taxonomy (NCBI): domain Bacteria; kingdom Pseudomonadati; phylum Pseudomonadota; class Alphaproteobacteria; order Hyphomicrobiales; family Nitrobacteraceae; genus Bradyrhizobium; species Bradyrhizobium sp. SZCCHNRI2009. Next base: position 94,953 of record NZ_JAUEUH010000006.1, on the reverse strand, counting down.
GCCATCGTCGTCTGGCAGGTTGGCGGACGCCTGTTCCTGACCGAAGCGCCGACCGCGGCGGCGTTTCCGCCCGTCACCGGCGCGGAGTTTCAGGACCACGAGAAATACACCGAGGACGCCCGGCGTTCGCAGCGCGAAGACGCGCTGAAGTCGCTCGACCTCGCCTGGAGCGACCGCTGCGGCGCCAAGCGCGACAGCTTCATCAGCGGCCTCAACCACTACTACTATCACCGGCAGAACCAGAACGAGCGCTATCCCGAGACCTATGGTCCGGCCGGCGCCGCCTATATCGCGGGCGTATGGACCACCGCCGAGGATCGAAGGATCGAACGGCTCACCCAGGAAGCCTACGCCGCCGGCTACATCAAGCCATCCGATTTCGACGGCATGGCGAGCCGGATGGTCGCAACGATCGTTCGCGGCGAGCAGGTCAGGGGACGCGGCTGCGCCGGCTGACGGTCCTGCGGGAAGCATATCGCCTTCCCTTTGGCAGCGCCGCCGCGACCAGCGTCCGCGCCGCCGCGCCCGCGGTTTCCATGTAGCTGGCGTCCCGATGCAGCAGCACGACCGCGAAGGCGCCGTCGAGCAGCAGCAGCATCTGCCGCGCGAGCCCGCCGGCTTCGGCAATTCCCTGCTCTTCGAAGACCGCCTGGAGCCAGGCCTCGAACTTCTTCTTGTGGGCGGCGCCGATCCTGATCGCGGGATGGCCGGGCAGATTGGCGAGCTCCGCGGTGGTGCGCAAGAAGCCGCAGCCGCGCCATTTCGGATGTCGCGCAGCGCGCGCGAGCTGGTTGAAGATCCCGGCGATCTTGTCGGGCAGCCCGCCCTCGGTCTCGTCGAACCAGCGCTTGAACAGCGTCAGGTTCGGCTGGTCGCGCGCGGCGAGATAGGCCGCGACCAGATCGTCCTTGCTGCGGAAATGATAGTACAGCGTCTTCTTGGTAACCCCGGCCTTCTCCGCCACCGCGTCGACGCTGACGGCGCGGATGCCCTCGGCATAGAACAGCCTGCTCGCGGCGGCGATGATGCGGGCGGGCGTGGGATCGGAGGAACGGGGCATGGCGGCGCTCGGTCAATGTATACTGACCAGTGAATATACTTCGGCTGCCGCGGCGCCTAGTCTTCACCTGCTCCAACCGCCAGCCTGCGAGACACCATGACCGACCTCATCCTGCTCGACATCTCCGACCGCATCGCCGTGATCACGCTGAACCGGCCGCAGCGGCTGAACGCGCTCAGCTACGCGCTGATCGATCGATTGATGGGCGCGCTCGACCGCATCGAGACCGATGCCGGCGTCAGGGCCGTGATCCTCACCGGCGCGGGACAACGCGCCTTCTCGGCCGGCGCCGACATCGACGAATTCACCGCAAGCGTCCGCCAGGGGCGCGCTGCCGCGCTGCGCGACTTCGTTCGGCGCGGCCAGGCGATGACGGCGCGGCTGGAGGCGTTCCGCAAGCCGGTCATCGCCGCCGTCAACGGGCTCGCCTTCGGCGGCGGCTGCGAGATCACCGAGGCCGTGCATCTTGCGGTCGCGAGCGAGCGCGCCAGCTTCGCCAAGCCCGAGATCAGGCTCGGCATGCCGCCGACCTTCGGCGGCACGCAGCGGCTGCCGCGGCTGGTCGGCCGCAAGCGCGGACTCGAGCTGCTGCTGACCGGCGATTCTTTCCCGGCACAGCGCGCGCTGGAGATCGGCCTCGTCAACGCCGTCGTGCCGCACGACGAGCTGTTGCCGGCGGCGCGCGCGCTGGCACAGCGCATCATCCGCCACGGGCCGGACACCGTCGCCGGCATCATCACCGCCGCGACGCGCGGGCTCAACATGGCGATCGGCGAAGGGCTACAGGTCGAGAGCGAACAGTTCGCGAGCCTGGTCGGCAGCCGCGATCTCACCGATGGGCTGGCGGCCTGGCGCGAGCGCCGGCCGCCGCGTTGCTAGACCGGATGGCCCGGCGACTTGCGCGCCAGCCCATCGAATGCATCGAGCAGCCGCTCGCGCCAGGCATGGACGCTGTCGCTCTCCTCGAGCAGCCGGAACGGGCTCACCACGCGCGCCCATTGGAACCCGCCGAACACGATGTAGTCGGCATAGTCAGGCGTATCGCCGCCGATGAAGGCCTGCGTCTTCAGGGTTTGCCGCAGCGGCTCCAGCGACCTGCGGAAGCCGATGACCGCCTGGTCGCGCGAGGCCATGACCTCTTCGAGGCTCTTGCCGAACCGCGCCTCGCGCGATTTGCGGAAATAGTCGGCATCCTCGGCGGCGAGGTTCTTCGGAATGTCGGCGATGATCAGCGGAAAGATGCCGCCGACGATGGCGATATCGCCCCAGGCATTGAGGAAGCGCGCCATCGCGCGGCCGCCGGCGCCGCCGAACAGCGAGGGCCGGTCCGGATAGGTGTCCTCGAGGTAGTTGGCGATCGCCCAGGAATCGGCGACCGCGCGGTCGCCGTCGAGCATGACCGGCACCTTCTCCGATCCATGCGGCGCGATCGCGCTCTTCTCGGTGAAGCGCCACGGAATCGTATCAGCGCTCAGCCCCTTGTGCGCCAGCGCCATCCGCGTGCGCCAGCAATAGGGACTGAACGGTCGGCTCGCATCGGTCCCGACGAGTTCATACAGTTTCACGGCCATTCCCGGTCCTTCCTCCAAATCCGGACCGTTCTAGCGCACGACGCGGCCGTTGTCGCGCAGCAGCCGCGCACCGTCATCGGTGACGATGATGAAGAGGCCGGCGCCCGCGATCGCCTCGCGCGTGACATAGCCCAGATCGGCGGCGTCCTCCCACACCGTCAGCCGCGGGCAGCTCGTTCGCCAGGTCGCGACCACTTCGGCATGGCTGCGCGGCGCGCGCGCGACCCATTCGACGAAGTCCAGCACCAGGGGGTCTGCCGATACGGCCATGCTCGCCTCACTCTGCCGCCGCCGAGCTCTGCGCGGCCAGCAGCAGCCAGCCGCCATAGAGGATGTAGTAGCTCGCCACCGCCGTGATGATGCGGTTGGCCCAGGTGCGGAACTGCTGCTCGCTCATCGCCTCGAGCAGCCGCCGCGCCAGGCTCGTGCCGAGCATCGACGCGCCGACGGCGACGAGCGCGAGCACCGGATCGAGGCCCGCGGCCTGGTCGATGATGCCGCCGAAATAGATCAGCTTGGTGAGGTGGCTCGCGACCTGACACGTCGCCTTGGTGGCGACGATCGCGCGGCGGTCGAACCGCGCGCCGAGAAAGAACGTGTCGAGCAGCGGCCCCGACACGCCGGTCATCAGCATCAGCCCCATGCAGATCGTGCCGTAGATCGCGCCCTGCCAGACGCTGTCCGGATCGGGCTTGAGGCCGGCCGGCATCAGCCGCGCCATGAACGGGGTGACGCCGAGCAGCAGGAGCGCCGCCGGCTTGTCCGGCACGTAGCGCACCAGCGCCCACAGGCCGAGCGCCAGCGCGCAGCCGACGAGATACACCGCGACCGGCCGCCAGCGGATGTGCCGGCGCCACAGCACCGCACGCCAGCCATTGGACGCCATCTGCGTCGCCGCGTGCAGCACCATCGCCGCCGGCAGCGGCATGATCGCCAGCAGCACGCCGATCAGGATCAGCCCGCCGGCCATGCCGAACAGGCCCGACAGGAACGCCGTCGCCACCATCAGCAATCCGAGCGCTGCAATCAGGGCGGGTGTCATGGCTGATCTCCTCGCCATGCAATTTGTCGCACTGGCGATATCCGCACAAACCGAGTTATCTTGCCCTCCATCAGTTTTCCTGAGGGCGCGATGAGACGGCTGCTGTTCCTCAACGGCATCAAGGCGTTCGAGGCGGCGGCGCGCACCGGCAGCTTCGCCGCGGCAGGCAGCGAGCTCAACGTCTCCGCGGCCGCGATCAGCCGCATGGTCAATCTGCTCGAGCAGCGGCTGGGCGTCGTGCTGTTCGAGCGCAAGGCCAACCGCCTGGCGCTCACCGCCGCCGGCCGCGCCTATCAGAGCGGGCTGACGCCGATCTTCGACGCGCTGTCGAGCCTGACCGCGCAGATCATGGCGCCGTCATCGATGCGGGTGCTGACGCTCGGCGTCGGGCCGACGTTCGCGATGAAATGGCTGATCCCGCGTCTGGCCGATTTCAGCACCGAGCAGCCGGACATCGAGGTCCGCATCACCACCGGCGGGGCGGCGGTGCCGTTCGGCGACGATTGGAGCTGCGGCATCAAGCTCGGCCACGGCGCCTGGCCGGGCCTCGTCGCCGAGCCGCTGTTCGCCGCGGATCTCGTGCCGGTGTGCACGCCGCGGCTCGCCGCGACCTTGAAGAAGCCTGCCGATCTCAAGGGCTCGAGCCTGCTGCGGGTGTCGCATGCCGCCGAGGACTGGGCGTTGTGGCTGAAGGCCGCGGGCGTCACGCGCGTCAGCGCGCGCGGCACCGAGTTCCAGTACTATGGACATGCGCTGCAGGCCGCGATCGACGGGCTCGGCGTCGCCATGGGCATCCGTCCCTATATCGACGACGACCTCGCGGCGGGACGCCTGGTTGCACCGTTTGCATTGACCGTCCCAAAAGGCGAGCGCTGGTATCTTGTCTACCGCCATTTCCAGGCCGGCCAACGTGATTTCGCCGCGTTCCGACGCTGGATCATGCGCGCGGCGTCACAGCCCGCGACCCGGAATTCCCAGCGCAGGGACGCCATCAAAAAAGACGCTGACGTGTGAACCCGTTCACAAATGCCCGGACCAATTCATGCTGTCGTTGCCATTCGGGACATCCAGGACTGCGCAATGACGTATTTGTACGAGGACTTCGCCATCGAGCCGTTCGAAGCAGGACGCGGCTTGTGGCACGCGCGGATCCGCCGCGCGGACATGACCCCGGTGGTGATCAATGGCGTTTCGTTCCCCTCGCTCGAAGTCGGCTTCGCCTGGTCCGATGCGGACATGGCGATTGCCGACGCGAAAAGCCATATCGACCGCTTTCGCAAGCGGTGGCGCTGACAACTGCAGACCGAATCGCAGCACTTTGAAGCACGCGACGGAGGATATCGACCGACCCCCGGGAAAAGACGGATAGCGCGACGTGGAACAATCTCCGAGAGTGAAGTCCCCGAGAGTCCCCTCGCGCGGCCAGACGGTTCCAAGCCAACATCAAACGCCAATTCGAAATGCCGAGTGTATTCGTAATGCGGACTGCAATTCATGGCTGAGCCTGCCGTCAAACACCTCGCTTTTTCGGTGCGTACGCGATGCCCGGACTGCGATGCGGAGCTGAGCGTCCTGAGCGTCATCAACGGCCGCGGCGGTTCCGAGTACTGGGCCCTGCAATGCGTCGCCTGCCACGGCGTGCATCTCGACATCGTCGAGCAGCCGACGCGGCATTGAACGGCAGCGTGGCGTCGCGGCAACGCCATCGTGCGCGCCATGGCTCGCGAGTCGCCCGCTGATCTCGTGTGGCCTTTCGGGAGCAGTGCGTCTCGATGCCTGCTGCTGCCACCATGCTGTCAGCAAGGCTGGTGCGCGGCGCCCGATCACTCTTTCAACTCGGCGCCATCCGTCCCATATTCGGGCCATGGCGAAGACCCCCGACACTCCCAAGAAGCCAGGCCGAACCCCGAAATCGAAAGCGCACCGGCCCGACGTGCAGCCGATCGCGCCCGCGCTCGCCGAGCTGCTCAATCCCGCCATCAACCGCGGCGAGAGCGGCATCGGTTCCTCAACGGGACTGAAGCCGCCGCCGGACAATTCCTGGGACCGCCGCAGCGGCGGCGAGGCCGCCGCGCACCGCGCGCGGGCGTCGACGCGCGGCAAGAGCGCTGAGGTTGCGACGGGCGATGCCTCGGCGCGGTCCATGCCGCTGCGGCCGAATCCGCAGCCGGTGGGTGGACGTTCATCGTCAAACAACGATCCGTCGCATGGCCCGCCCCCACCCAACCCTCCCCCGCACGCGGGGGAGGGCTCCAGGCGGCAGGCGCCGCGTGCCGGCGCCAGCGATGATGCCGAGACTGCGCCGCTAGCGTCCCCTCCCCCGCGTGCGGGGGAGGGCCAGGGTGGGGGCCTCCCTCCGCAGCATCACCCCCTCGGGGCGGATGACGCCGCCTCAGCCTCCGGACTCGCCGAAGCGCCGCAAGCCAATTACGGCACCGCCGCCACCATCCCGACGCTCGATCCGGAACTGGCGCGGCAGCTCGGCCTGCCCACCGCCGAGGACGACGAGGAGGCGCTCGCCCGGCCGCCGCGCAACAAGATGGAGGCGCTCGGCGTCAAGGCCACGGCGGAAGCGCTGGAGTCGCTGATCCGCGAGGGCCGTCCCGAGTTCCGCAAGGACGACGGCTCGGTCAAAGTGTGGACGCCGCACCGGCCGCCGCGCCCCGAGAAGTCGGAAGGCGGCGTCCGCTTCGAGATCAAGTCGGCCTATGAGCCGAAGGGCGACCAGCCGCAGGCGATCAAGGAGCTGGTCGAGGGCATCGCGCGCAACGACCGCACCCAGGTGCTGCTCGGCGTCACCGGCTCCGGCAAGACCTACACCATGGCGAAGGTGATCGAGGCGACGCAGCGCCCGGCCATCATCCTGGCGCCGAACAAGACGCTCGCCGCGCAGCTCTATGGCGAGTTCAAGAGCTTCTTCCCCGACAACGCGGTCGAGTATTTCGTCTCCTATTACGACTACTACCAGCCCGAGGCCTACGTCCCGCGCACCGACACCTACATCGAGAAGGATTCCTCGATCAACGAGCAGATCGACCGGATGCGCCACGCCGCGACGCGCGCCCTGCTCGAGCGCGACGACGTCATCATCGTCGCCTCGGTGTCGTGCATCTACGGTATCGGCTCGGTCGAGACCTACACCGCGATGACCTTCGCGCTGAAGAAGGGCGAGCGCATCGACCAGCGCCAGCTCATCGCCGACCTCGTCGCTTTGCAATACAAGCGCACCCAGCACGATTTCACCCGCGGCACCTTTCGCGTGCGGGGCGACGTCATCGACATCTTCCCGGCGCACTATGAGGACCGCGCCTGGCGCGTGAACCTGTTCGGCGACACCGTGGAGAACATCGAGGAGTTCGATCCGCTCACCGGCCACAAGCAGGACGAACTGGAGTTCATCAAGGTCTACGCCAATTCGCACTATGTAACGCCGCGCCCGACTTTGGTGCAGGCGATGAAGTCGATCAAATCCGAGTTGAAGATGCGGCTCGACCAGCTGCATGCGCAGGGCCGCCTGCTCGAGGCGCAGCGGCTGGAGCAGCGCACCACCTTCGATCTGGAGATGATGGAGGCGACCGGCAGTTGCGCCGGCATCGAGAACTACTCACGCTATCTCACCGGCCGGCTGCCCGGCGAGCCGCCGCCGACCTTGTTCGAATACGTCCCCGACAATGCGCTGGTGTTCGCCGACGAGAGCCACGTCACGGTCCCGCAGATCGGCGGCATGTTCCGCGGCGACTTCCGCCGCAAGGCGACCCTGGCCGAATACGGCTTCCGCCTGCCGTCCTGCATGGACAACCGCCCGCTGCGCTTCGAGGAATGGGACATGATGCGGCCGCAGACCGTGGCGGTGTCGGCGACCCCCGGCGGCTGGGAGCTGAACGAGGCCGGCGGCGTGTTCGTCGAGCAGGTCATCCGCCCGACCGGACTGATTGATCCCCCCGTCGACATCCGCCCCGCGCGCACCCAGGTCGACGATCTGCTCGGCGAGGTCCGCGCCACCGCGCAGGCCGGCTACCGCTCGCTGATCACGGTGCTGACCAAGCGCATGGCCGAGGACCTCACCGAATATCTGCACGAGCAGGGCATCCGCGTCCGCTACATGCATTCGGACATCGACACCATCGAGCGCATCGAGATCATCCGTGACTTGCGCCTCGGCGCGTTCGACGCGCTGGTCGGCATCAACCTGCTGCGCGAGGGCCTCGACATTCCCGAATGCGCGCTGGTCGCGATCCTCGACGCCGACAAGGAAGGTTTTCTGCGCAGCGAGACGTCGCTGATCCAGACCATCGGCCGCGCCGCGCGCAACGTCGACGGCAAGGTGATCCTCTACGCCGATCAGATGACCGGCTCGATGGAGCGCGCCATCGCCGAGACCAACCGCCGCCGCGAGAAGCAGGTGGAGTACAACACGGCCCATGGCATCACGCCGGAGAGCGTCAAGAAGTCGATCGGCGACATCCTCAACTCGGTCTACGAGCGCGACCACGTGCTGATCGAGACCGGCGGCGGCACCACCACCGACGACGTCATCTCGATCGGCCACAATTTCGAGGCGGTGCTGGCCGATCTCGAAACCCGGATGCGCGAAGCCGCCGCCGATTTGAACTTCGAGGAAGCCGCCCGCCTCCGCGACGAGGTCAAGCGCCTCCGCGCCACCGAGCTCGCCGTCGTCGACGACCCCACCGCCAAGCAGCGCACCGTGCAGAGCAAGGCGGGCAGCTACGCCGGCGCCAAGAAATACGGCGACGCCGCCAATCTCCCGACCACGGCGATGAAGGGCCGTGGCGCTGCGGCACGCGCTGGCGGCTCCTCTTCACCCTCCCCTGGAGGGGGAGGGTCGGCCGCCAAAGGCGGCCGGGGTGGGGTGAAGCCCCGCGACCCGCTCGCGCCGTCCCTCGACGACATCATCAGCGGCGGCCCAAGCACCGGCTCCAAAGTCCACAAGCCGCATCTCGACGAGATGCACGGCCCGGAATCCCTGCCCTACCGCCCCAACGCCAAGCTGCCGCCAAAGCCATTCGGCAGCAGCAGCAAGATCATCCAGCCCACCAACTCCCGCGAGTCCGGCCCCGAATTCGGCCCGGCTCCGCGCTCGACCGGTGGCGCGCCGGGAAAGCGCGGCGGGTGGAAGAAGCGGTGAGGTGTAAACCTTCTCGCCGCCTCATTGCGAGGAGCGACAACGACGAAGCAATCCAGTCCATGCACTTGGCCTGATCTGGATTGCTTCGCTTCGCCGCTTCGCTCGCAATGACCTCCGGTCCCGCGATCTCGACTGGAATACATATGATGTTGAGCTACTCTGCTCACATGAAACTCGGCTTCGAAGAATCCCAGACCGCCTACACCAGCGGCACGCAGAAGGCGCGGGCGTGGACCGAGGCGTGGGTTGGCGCGCAAGTCTATTGTCCGAACTGCGGCCAGTCGAACATGACGCAGTTTCCAAACAACAGCCCGCTGGCGGATTTTCTCTGTAAAGCCTGCAGCGAAGAATTCGAGCTGAAGAGCCAGAAGAAGGCATTCGGCGCCAAGGTCGCCGAAGGCGCCTATGGGACGAAGTGCGAGCGGCTGGCCGCCAGCAACAATCCCAATCTCCTGCTGATGAACTATGACCGTGACACCCGGTCGGTCATCAACCTCTTCGTCGTGCCGAAGCATTTCTTCGTCCGCGATATCATCGAGCAGCGCAAGCCGCTCGCGGCGACCGCGCGGCGCGCGGGGTGGGTCGGCTCGAACATTCTTCTCGATCGCGTTCCCGAGTCGGGCAAGATTCACATCGTGCAGAATGGCGTCGTCCGCGCCAAGGAGCTAGTGCTGCAGGAATGGAGCCGGACGCTCTTCCTCCGCAAGGAATCCCTGGATGCGCGCGGATGGCTGATCGAGGTGCTGAAATGCGTCGAGTCGCTCGGCAAGCCGGAATTCACGCTCGATGATGTCTACGCTTTCGACCGCCATCTCAGCCTGCTCTATCCCGGCAACCAGAACGTCCGGCCAAAAATCCGCCAGCAGCTCCAGGTCCTGCGCGATCAGGGATTCCTGGAGTTCGTAGCGCGCGGCCGCTATCGTTTGAAGACATGAGGTCCGGCAATGGCCTGGTTCTTGAACTTCTATCGCTGTGAACGTTGCGCGCAGGCCTGGACCGATGAATGGTCGTGCATGTGCGACGACGAGTGTCCTCATTGCGGCGCCCGCGACATGTCTCCGTCCCGGAGCGAGGACCTGACAGAGCTGATTTTGAGAAATGAGGATTGCTTTGTCGTCCTGCGATCGGCTGATGACGCCGAGGACGAGCCGTCCTATGAAGAGCTCGGGCGGTTCTCGAGCCGAGCCAAAGCGGAAGAATTTCTCGCGGCGTCGGACCCAAATTAGGGTGCCCTTCACGAAATCCATCAGACGGCCCGCCAGACAACGCGAGAGATGAAGCGCGCATATTCCGGAAAAAATAAACTTCTTGCGAATTATCAGAAATCATGATTATCTCCTCGCATCCCGCCTCACCGCAGAGGGGCGTAGCGCGCGATCGTCACGACACGCGAGGCGGGGATGCGATGGCCGCGAGAGATCGCAGCATTCTCTTCGACGAGGGTGCCGACGAACGATCGCTTGCGGACGTGAAGTCGCAGCGTCCTGATACCCCGACGCTGGTATCAACCCGGCGCAATGCGAGCGCATGGCGCTGGGGATGGTGGCCAACAAGCCCGGCGCACCAGGGAGACTGCGTATAAGCGTGAAGACCGTCGCGCAGGGAATGCCGGTTGAATCGGCTTTGCCTGTGGTACCTGCCGCCTGCATTTTTTTCGCAGGCGGGCCATGGGTGAGGCCTTCACCCGGCATTCCCTGCGCCCTCTGCACTCACGAGGGCCACGCGGATCGCATCACTCGGGCATCCCATGCCGCGAGACCGCGCCGTCATGTCCCGGACTCTCTTCGGCTGTTTGAATCGTAAATGAGTTCTCCCCTCCGCCGTCGTCCTAGGCAAGCTGCGACGAGCGACAGCGCCGCGCCCATCCATCGTGAGGAGGCGATGCCGGCTCATCCCATCGCCAGCACCGCGACCGACAGCAGCGCCAGCATCACGGTCGAGCCCAGGAGCTGCAGCGATGCCTCGGGCTGCGTGCGCCAGCGCAGCACCTTGTCGGCGAGGCCCAGCGTCGCGTCGTAGAAATCAGCCGCGTAGGCCTGCTTGAGCACGCGCTGAAAGCGCGGCCCCGCAGCGGAAGTCATCAGCACGTGGATGATGGTCGCGCTCGCGACGAAGCCGATGATGCCGGGCCGCAGCGCCGTGCTGTGCGCCAGCTTGAGGATCAGCGCGGCGCCGGCATAGGTTGGAATGGCCTGGAACAGCGCGGTCAGCGCCATGCCTTCGAAGAGGTTGAGCAGCGGCGCCTTCGGCGCGGAGGTGCTGGGAGAGGCGACGGTGAGCATGGCCCGGACATCCGGTTGCGGCGGTCCTCGGCGAGGACCAGACCGCTCCCGTCTAACCGGCACGCCGGAGGAGGACCGTGAGCCCCGTCACGCGAGGCCATCGCCGCCGGCTGGGATGAGGGCACGCCGAGGACGGTCGACGCGCGGCATCGATTAGGTCCGGCCCTGCCCGTTCACCTGGCCCTGCTGCTGCTGACGCTCCTGCTCCTTGGCGCGGTGACGGCCATAGAGGCAGCCGGCGGCGGCGCCGAGCACGCCGTGATGACCGGCATAGTGGCCGGCCACGCCGCCGACGATGGCGCCCTTGATGCACCCCTTGGCCTCGGCGGCCTGCGTCGACAGCAGCGCCAGCGCTGCGACGGAGGCGGCCAGCATGGTCTTCGTGATCGACATCGTCATGATCGAGCTCCGCAAGAATGGTGCGAGGTAACGGCGACGCGGCGGGGCGGTTCCCGCCTCGCAACCGGCATGACGCATTGCGCGAACCTTATCGCGCGCGGTGATGACCCAAGAGCTGAGAAATGAGCTGAGAGATGAGCCGAGAGTGGGCTGAGACATGATCGTGACGCGATCACTCGCCAAGCTTCCGTTCACCGTACCGGCGCATTGAGCCGGCCGACGGTCACACAGGTGGTTGACGGCCGTCCGCCGGCATCTCCAGAACGAGATCGCCGACGCGGACATTCCCGTCAGTGGAGACAGGATGATCGAGCACATCAACAAGCAGCGCGTGCGCAAGCTGCTCGAGGCCCATGCCGCCGGCGATTTCGACAACGTGCTGGCGCATTGCACCGACGACCTCGAGCACTTCGCCTCGGCGCCGATCGACATCTTCCCCCATCTCGGCGGCCGCCGGGGCAAGGCCGAGGTGCGGCAGATGTGGGAGACGGCGCGCAGCCGCTATGCCGAGGTCCGGCACGAGATCAAGACCATGATCTGCGAAGGCGACCAGGTCGCCGTGGATCTGCGCATCTTCCTGCGCAAGCGCGACAACGACCGCATCGTGCAATACGACCTCGCCGCCTTCTACACGCTGCGCGACGGCCGCATCGCCCGCATCCGCGAGATCATGGACACCTACGACCTGGTGCAGCAGGTGCTGGAATGCGATCTCAGCCGGCTGCTGATCGCGGGCGCCGCCCGGCCCTGAGGCCGGCACGGCCGTGGCGGACCAGGGCCTGGACCAGCCGATCACGCAAACGTCACCACCGGCGGCCTCGTCGCCTTGAACCTGTGGCCCGGGCTCCGCACCCCATGAGCGGTGGTATACGGGGCATCGGTGACATGAGAATAGCATTCCTGGCGATGGCCGGACTGGTGATGGGCGTCGTCGGCGGCGCGACGATCGGAGTAGGGCTTGGACTGGCCTGGATCGAGCTGTTCAACACCAGCGAATTCGAAGGCTATGCGGGCATGCTGGTGTTCTTCACCTTCATGCCGCTCGGCGCCCTGATCGGCGGCCTCGCCGGCGCCACCCTGTTCGGCATGGCCGCCTTCCGCGACCACGAGGTCGCGATCGCGCAGCAGCGCATGCAGCATGAAGGGCGTTAGGGCGCGGCGACCGGCGGTCGCGCGCATTTGTGCAATGCAAAAACAGCCGTTGCGCGCGCAGGTGGTTGATTTATGTGAGGCTCAAGAGAGATAGATTCGGCGCCCCGGCGCGACGTCCGTTGCGACGTCGCCTTGAGGCCGGCGCGCCTCCTTGCAAGCCAGTTCAGGATCCCGAGCCGATGACGGAGCACAGCCTCTGGCGTCTGTCGCGCGCATTGCATGGCGCGATCAACGACCGCCGTTTCGACGATTTCGCCGAGCTTCTCGATGACGACATCGACTGGGCCATCTACGGCCCGATCGACATGTTTCCCTTCCTCGGCGCGCGGCACGGCCGCGCCGCCGTGCTCGACGCCGTCAGGCAGATCGCGGACAATGTGAGCATCCGCCGGCTGGAGCGCGAGACCTTGATGCTGGACGAGACCAGCGCGGCGACCATGGTCCGCTGCGCGATGACGGCGCAGGATTCCGACAAGCCGATCACGGCGCGGCTCGCGCAATTCATGCAATTCCGCGCCGGCAAGCTCGCGCGGCTGCGGATCCTGATCGATACGTTCGATCTGGTCGAGCAGACGCTCGGCCGCCCCATCGACCTGCCGCGCATCGGCAGCTTCGCCTGAGCCCGCCGGCGTGTTGGATTGTGGTCACACTCACCGGCAACCCAACAGATCGTGACTGGCGCAGCCATAATTTTGCGCCAAGATTCCACCATATTCCGGCACACAGGTTCGGGCGGCGGGGGTTGCTCTCATGACATCGTATGGTTGCGCGCTGGCGGTTTTCACGGCCGGCTTCGGCCTTCTTGCGTCCGCCGCGCCGGCCCAGACGCTGATGCAGGCGCCGCAGCCGCTGCAGATCACACCCTGGCAGCAGATCGCGCCGGAGCCGGAGGACGAGGACAAGTCCGAGGACCAGGCAGCGGCCGACCCGATGAAGGACATCGACGTCGAGAAGCTCGACTGGAGCCAGCTCGCGATCGACGACACCACCTTCCTCGACCGTCCCGAAGCCGCCGCGGCGGCGAAGCGCAAGGCCGCCGCAGAGAAGGCCGCCGCGCTCGACTGGTCGAACCAGAACAAGGGCAGCCTCGCCTCGGGCGTGTCGGTCAAGCAGTCGGTATCGCCGTTCTGGGACGCCCGCGTCGGCGCCGACATGACGGTCGCGCGGCAGCCGACCACGATGTCGGAATTGCTGGCGGAGAAGGCCGAGAACGGCGGCAATGCTCCGGAATCCGGCGGCTCGGCCTGGGCGGCCGTCACCGCGCCGGGGGCCGGCTCGATCTGGGACAAGACCGCCATCGAGGCCCGCGTCGATCCCGGATCCGATCACAGCCGGCTCGGCACCACCATCACCAAGGCGGTGCCGATCGATCACTACAATCTGACCCTGCAGAACGGCTACAACGTCACCCAGCAGGGCATGGTGCCGATTCCCGGCGCGGCGCCGAAGACCACCAGCCGCAGCTTCGACACCGAGCAGTCCGCCAAGCTCTCGATCGGCGACACCGGCACCAGCGTCACCGCCGGCCAGACCCTGTCGTCGAGCGACGACAAATGGCTGCGCAAGGTCGGCGCGGAGCAGAAGCTGTCGGATGGTCTCAGCATCTCCGGCTCAGTCAGCGAGACCGCGCAGGGCGGCACCAGCAAGAGCATCTCGGCCGGCTTCAAGCGGAGCTGGTGACGTTCACCATTGCGGCAGCCCGCCACGAATGATCGAACGTTCGCCGCAGCTTCGCCGCGGTGCGGCCCAATTTGGCCGCACTGATAGGCTTTGAGAAGTTCGTCGTGCGGGGACACCGCGCTCGCTTGAACGCGAAATGAGGAATTAGCCGATGAATGTCATTCGTCCGGACAAGATCGATGGAACTGAAGCCGAGCTGGATACGGATCTGGCCGCGGTCTCCGAAGTCGAGGCCGGCATTCGTGATTTCGTCCGTAACGATATCGCCTATCTGCGCCGCCCCAATGCGGCCGCCACGGCCGAGGCCTCGATCGATGCCGATGCAGCAGTGAACAGCGTCACCACGCTGATCCAGCGCGTCGCCGGCACCTCGCTGTCGGAGATCGAGAACCTGATCGGAGAGCTCGAGAGCCTGCGCGAACTGCTGCATGCCGAGGGCCAGCGGGTGCAGCGCGAGATCGCGAGCTATGCGCAGCTCAGCCAGGCGGCGATGAAGTCGACCCGGGCGATCGCCGAGAACGTCACGCAGTGGAAGCGCGCCGCCGACGGCCTGCGCAGCAGCTGAACGTTCTTGCCGGATCTTGAAGAGGACCGCCGTGCGAGGCATCGCGCGGCGGTTTTCGTCTTTGCAGCGCCGCGTCCTTGAACGCGCTCCGGCCCTCCCGCGACCAACTTCCGCCGCTCTCGTGGCGGGCAGGTTGCGTCAGGGGGATGTCGCTCTCATGGAAACGATCCGGCCGCACAACACCGATCCGATTCCTCTGCGGCCCAAGCCTCAGCGGATCGGGACCATCATGGTCAGTTTCGTCGGTTTGCTGGTGGTGGCGATGGCGATCATGGTGCTCATCTGGAGCCGCTAGATCGCCTCTACGAACAGGACCGCGTGGTCCGTTCTGGTTAACAAGTAGTTAAACCGTCACTCGTTGATCGTCGCTGACGTCTCGAGCGAATACGATCCGTCCGCGTAGCCCTTCACGACCATTCCCGTCGCGAGCATCACCGCGAGCGTCACGCTGGCAAAGATAAAGCCGAGGAGTTTCAGACCACCGCGATCTGCCATACTCATCCCCCACATCCTGATCCCTGATTGGCTGTCTTATAGAGTCGGAGTTCAGAATGCGTTAGCGCGAAGTTCGTTCCGCGCCGACAATCCTACGAAGCGTGACCTTTTCGCCTCAACCGTTGTTCCGTCGAGGGACGAAGGCCGACGCAAGCACAGAGAACACCAGCTCGTCGCGCTGATTGATGCCGGTATTGCGCGCCTGCAGGATGCCCCACTCCGGGCGCGAGGCCGACTCGCGAAGCGAATCAATCTCGCTCGAGAAGCTGATCGTATCTCCTGCAAGCACCGGCTTGTGCCAGCGCAGATCACGGAAGCCGGGAGAAGGACCTCCGAGAGCGATCGGCTCGCCACGCGTGCGCGCGATCTCCAGCAGTCGCTGATTGTCCGCGACGATCAGCTTCATGCAGACCGAGCCGATGTGCCATCCCGATGCCGCGAGCCCGCCGAACAGCGACCGGCGGCCCTCTTCCTCGTCGAGATGAAAGCGCTGCGGATCGAATTGAATGGCAAAGCGCTTAATCTCTTCGGCAGTGAACGTGTAGGAGCCGAGCTCGCGGCGCTGGCCGACCTGAAGATCCTCGAAAAAGCGCATCAGCCCACCTGCCCGCGGCTCTCACGGCGCTCGACGATGATGGGAGAAACCATCTCGCAAAGTCTCATGCCAGCCTTGTTGCGCACGCTGCATTTGAAGGTGACGATCCCGGTCGACGGACGGCTCCGCGACACCCGCGCTTCCAGAACCTCCACATCGAGCATCAGCTCATCGTCAGGACGCAGCGGCGACAGCCACCGGACCTCGTTGACGCCCGGCGAGCCGAGCGAAGCGGTGCGGCCGATGAAGCCGTCGAACATCATGCGCATCATCAGCGAGCAGAGGTGCCAGCCCGAGCCGGACAGACCCTTGAGCATCGACTGCGAGGCAGCCAGTTCGTCCAGATGCATCGGCTGCGGATCAAACTCAGACGCGAAGGCGATGATCTCGTCGCGGGTGACGTGTCGCGGGCCGAAGCTGACGAACGGGCCTTGCGGAAAATCTTCGAAGGTGAGGGTCATGAGGTTGGGAATGGCTGAAAGAAGCCCGATTGTGGCCGCACTTTGCAGCAATCACAACCGGGCCGCTCGCATGGCTGACGCCCGGTCCAGTCGCAAGAGAGTGCCAGAAGGCGCCATATACCGGAACGAATTCGGCTGCCGCCGATGCCGTCTGGCGCGCAATTCGAACACGACTTAAAGACGGATTTGACGACCGATTCGGACGTGGCCGGGGGATCAAGATGTTGGAATTTCGCGATTTGTTCCAGTGGGACCGCTTCATCACGCCCACCATCATCAAGACGTTCTATTGGCTCGTGATTGCGCTGATCATCCTGTCGGGAATTCGCGGCATTTTCACGGGCCTCTCCGAAATGGCGATCAGCCCGTTCGGCGGTTTCCTGATGCTGTTGTCGTCGCTCGCCGGCATCATCGTCGGCATGGTGTTCTCGCGCATCATCGCCGAGTTCGTGCTGATCGTCTTCCGCATCAACGAGCATCTCGGCGCGATCCGCGAGCAGGGGCGGATGTAGCCGCCCCGCACGGCCTTAGTTGTTGAAGCGGAAGTGCATGACGTCGCCGTCGGCGACGACATACTCCTTGCCTTCGAGGCGCAGCTTGCCACCCTCGCGGGCGCCCGCCTCGCCGCCGAGCGCGACATAGTCGGCATAGGCGATGGTTTCGGCGCGGATGAAGCCCTTCTCGAAATCGGTGTGAATGACGCCGGCCGCCGCCGGCGCCTTGGTGCCGCGGTGAATGGTCCAGGCGCGCGCTTCCTTCGGACCGACCGTAAAGTAGGTGATCAGGTCGAGCAGCTGATAGCCGGCGCGGATGAGCCGATCGAGACCTGCCTCTTCGAGCCCGAGCGTCTCCAGGAAATCCACTCGCTCCTCGCGCGACAGCGTCGCAATCTCGGACTCGATCTTGGCCGAGATCACGACGGCGACCGCGCCCTCCTCCTTGGCGCGCTCAAACACCGCCTTTGAGAAGCTGTTGCCGTCCTTGGCCGAGCCTTCCTCGACATTGCAGACGTAGAGCACGGGCTTGGAGGTGAGCAGTCCGAGCATGCCGAAGGCGCGCTCCTCCTCCGGCTTGCGCTCCAGCAGCCGCGCGGGCTTGCCGTCGCGCAGCAGCACCAGAGCACGGGTGACCAGCTCGTACTGCTCCTTGGCGTCCTTGTCGCCGCCCTTGGCCTTCTTGGCGAGGTTGTCGACCCGCTTCTCGAGGCTGTCGAGATCGGACAGCATCAGCTCGGTTTCGATGGTCTCGATGTCGGCGAGCGGGGCGATCTTGCCCTCGACATGGGTGATGTCGGAATCCTCGAAGCAGCGCACGACATGCGCGATCGCGTCGACCTCGCGGATGTTGGCGAGAAACTGGTTGCCGAGGCCTTCACCCTTGGAGGCGCCGCGCACCAGGCCGGCGATGTCGACGAAGGTCAGCCGCGTCGGAATGATCTGGCCCGACTTGGCGATCGCCGCAAGCTTCTCGAGCCTGGGGTCTGGCACCGCGACCTCGCCGACATTCGGCTCGATGGTGCAGAACGGATAGTTCGCGGCCTGCGCCGCCGCCGTCTCCGTCAGCGCGTTGAACAGCGTCGACTTGCCGACGTTGGGCAAGCCGACGATCCCGCATTTGAATCCCATGATCCGTCTCGCATCCTCTTGAGGCGAGGGCCCGGGGCGCCTTACGCGGCGCCGGCATCGCCCTTGTCCAGAAAACCTTTGGCCTGCAGCGCCAGATGCACCTTGTTGGCGAAGGTGGAGTCGCGCTTGCCCGTCAACAAACCCGCATTGTCGGCCACCGCCTCGCACAGCGCCTCGACCCAGGGCATGTCGGACTTGGCGAAGTCCGACAGCACATGGCCGTGCACCAATTCCTTGACGCCGGGATGACCGATGCCGAGCCGGACGCGGCGATAGTCGTTGCCGAGATGCGCCGAGATCGAGCGCAACCCGTTATGGCCGGCAATGCCGCCGCCGACCTTCACGCGCAGCTTGCCCGGCGACAATTCCAGCTCATCCTGAAACACCGTGACGTCGCCGACGCCGAGCTTGAAGAAGCTGGCCGCTTCCTGCACGGCGCGGCCGGATTCGTTCATATAGGTCGTGGGCTTGAGCAGGATGACGCGCTCGGAGTCGAGCGTGCCTTCCGAGGTCTCGCCCTGAAACCTGCGTCGCCACGGCGAAAAGCGGTGACGCCGCGCGATCTCGTCAACGGCCATGAAGCCGATATTGTGCCGGTTGCGCGCATATTTCGCGCCGGGATTGCCGAGGCCGACAAACAGCAGCATGACGCGGCATCCGCCCCCGCCGTCGCTTCGAGAAGCACGGGACCCGCCCGTGCTTCCCAGAAGCGGAACGGCTTACTTCTTCTTGTCGCCGCCAGCCGGCGCCTTGGCAGCGGCCGCGGGAGCCTTCGCAGCGGCAGCCGGAGCAGCAGCAGCGGGCGCCGCTGCGGCGCCAGCAGCCGCCTTCTGCTCCTCGCCATAGCCCGACGGCGGCACGATGGTGACGAGCGTCGCGTCGTCGCGCGAGAGCGTCTTCACACCGGTCGGCAGCTTGACATCGGAGATGTGCAGCGAGTGGTTGATCTCGAGCGCGCTGACATCGGCCTCGATGTACTGCGGAATGTTCTCCGCGAGGCACTCGAGCTCGAGCGTGTGGGTCACGATGTTGACCGTGCCGCCGCGCTTGACGCCCGGCGCGCCTTCCGAGCCCACCACATGCAGCGGCACGCTGACGCGAATGGTCGCGCCCTGGCCGAGCCGCATGAAGTCGACGTGGATCGGGAAGTCCTTGACCGGATCGAGGTGGAAGTCGCGCGGGATCACCCGGTGCTTCTTGCCGTCGAGGGTGACGTCGAAGATCGTGGTCAGAAACCGGCCTGCGAGGATGCGCTGGCGCAGCTCGCGGTCTTCCACCGAGATCGGCAGCGGGGGCTGGTTGTCTCCATAAATCACTCCGGGCACTCTCCCGGCGCGACGCTCTGCCCGTGCGGCCCCCTTGCCGACTGACGGACGGGCGGTCGCCTTCAGTTCTCTGACGGTCGCCATCGTGTTAAGTCCTTGTTTTAAAAAGTTAAAGGCCGCAATGCGGCCCGTTGCTGGACGTCCTTCGGCAAGCCTCCAGGGGTGCGGGGGCCGCGGACGTGGCGGCGTTCTAGCGGCAAACCCGGGAAATGACAAGGAAATGAAGGGGCCGCCTGCCCCTCCCGTCCCAGGGCGACCCGGCCGCGGCGTCAGCCATCCGCGCTGCCGGCGCCCGGCGGCGTGCCGGCCGCACCACCCAGCTTGGCTTCCAGCGCCGCGATCCGCGCCTTCAGCGCCTCGTTCTCCTCGCGGGCGAGCCGGGCCATGTCCTTGACCGCCTCGAACTCCTCGCGCTTCACGATGTCCAGGTCGTTCAGGATCTTCTCCGCCTGGTTGCGGATGACGGAATCGACCTCCCGCTTCATGCCCTGGGCGGCACCTGCGGCATCGTTCATCAGGCGGCCGAGTTCGTCGAAAAACCGGTTGTTGGTCTGGGTCATGTGAGAAACTCCGCGTCCCGCGACGAGCAAGATAATGGAAGACAGAATGGCGATCCCTGTCGCCGCCCGCAAGATGGGCCGTCTTGTCATGCCTTGGTTTCCTTGTCATCGTACTTGTTGCGCCGGCCCGCGGCGCTGGTATGAGCAGCCCTGAGATCACATCGCGCCGCGCCCGTTCATGTGGCGGGGCTCGTTCGAAGCCCGCATCGCCCGGGGGCTTCCGGAAGCGGGACGCCGTGTCCACGAAAGCCAGTGAATGACGCCTCTCCTCATCGATTTCCCCGTGTTCGATCCGGTTGCGATCGCGATCGGCCCGTTCGCGATCCGCTGGTACGCGCTGGCCTATATCTGCGGCATCGTGATCGGCTGGCTCTACGCTCGCTCGCTGCTCAAGAAGGAGCGGCTGTGGGGCGGCCCGGCGCCGGTGTCGCTGGTCCAGCTCGACGACTTCATCCTGTGGGTCACGATCGGCATCATCCTCGGCGGCCGCACCGGCTACGTGCTGTTCTACAACCTGCCGTTCTTCATCGATCATCCGCTCGAGATCTTCGAGCTGTGGAACGGCGGCATGTCGTTCCATGGCGGCTTCATGGGCTGCGTGCTCGCCGTGATCTGGTTCGCCCGCCGCAACGGCCTGCCGATCCTCTCGCTCGGCGACGTCACCACTGCGGTCGCGCCCATCGGCCTGCTGCTCGGCCGCATCGCCAATTTCATCAATGGTGAGCTGTGGGGCCGTGCCGCCGATGCAAGCGTGCCCTGGGCGATGATCTTCCCGCGCGATCCGACCCATCTCCCGCGCCATCCGAGCCAGCTCTACGAGGCCGGCCTCGAAGGCATCGTGCTGTTCATCGTGCTGGCGATCATGATCCGGTTCGGCGCGCTGAAACGGGCCGGCCTGATCCTCGGCAGCTTCATCACCCTCTATGGCGCGGCGCGCATCACCAGCGAGCTGTTCCGCGAGCCCGACAAGCAATTGGGCTTTCTCTGGGGTGGCCTGACCATGGGCATGGTGCTGTCGGTGCCGATGCTGATCATCGGCGCCATCCTGGTGGCGCGGGCGCTGCGCAAGCACGGGACACATCAAGCCACTCCCCCGCTGCAGGCCAATCCGTGATCGAAACCTCTCCGCTCCACACCGAGATCAAGCGGCTGATCAAGGCGTCCGGCCCGATGCCGGTCTGGCGCTACATGGAGCTGTGCCTGATGCATCCGGAGCACGGCTACTACATCTCGCGCGATCCGCTCGGACGCGAGGGCGACTTCACCACCGCCCCCGAAGTGAGCCAGATGTTCGGCGAGTTGCTCGGGCTGTGGGCGGCCTCGATCTGGAAGGCGACGGGATCGCCGCAGCAATTCCGGCTGATCGAGCTGGGCCCCGGCCGCGGCACCATGATGTCGGATGCGCTGCGGGCGCTGCGCGTGCTGCCGCCGCTGTACCAGACGATCTCGGTCCACCTGGTCGAGGTCAATCCTGTCCTGCGCGAAAAGCAGAAGGCGACGCTGACCGGCCTGCGCAACGTCAACTGGCACGAGAGCTTCGACGAGGTGCCGGAGGGCCCCAGCGTCATCTTCGCCAACGAGTATTTCGACGTGCTGCCGATCCACCAGATGATCAGGCGCGAGACCGGCTGGCACGAGCGCGTCGTCGAGCTCGACGAGGAGGAGAACTTCGTCTACGGCGCGGCCGCCGATCCGACGCCCGGCTTCGAGCTGCTGCTGCCGCCGCTGGTGCGCGCCGCGCCGGCCGGCGCGATCTTCGAATGGCGGCCGAACATGGAGATGATGGCCATCGCCAGGCGCATCCGCGACCAGCGCGGCGCCGCCGTAATCATCGATTACGGCCATGTGCGCAGCGACGTCGGCGACACCTTCCAGGCCATCGCCCGTCATAGCTTCGCTGATCCCCTCAAGACACCGGGGCTTGCCGACATCACCGCCCATGTCGATTTCGACGCGCTGGCGCGGGCCGCGGAAGCCGTCGGCGCGCGCGTTCACGGCCCGGTCACGCAGGGCGAGTTCCTGCAGCGGCTCGGCATCGAAACCCGCGCGCTGACCCTGATGCAGAAGGCGTCGCCGGAAGTCTCGCAGGACATCGCGAGCGGGCTGAAGCGCCTGACCGGCGGCGGCCGCGGCGGAATGGGGTCGCTGTTCAAGGTGCTCGGCATCTCCGATCCGGCCATTCCGGTGCTGGCGGGCATCAGCGACGAACACACCAACGAGAACACGGGAGGCGCGTGATGCTGGTATCATCGGATGTGATGTCCGCGATCCCTGGCCTGCGCCACGCCTTCTTCACCCGCGAGGGCGGCGTCTCCGACGGCATCTATGCCGGCCTCAATGGCGGGCTCGGATCGAATGACGTGCCGGAGAACGTCCGGGAAAACCGCCGCCGCATGGCCGCCCATCTCGGCGTCGCGCCCGACCAGTTCCTCAGCCTGCACCAGATCCATTCGCCCGACGTCGTGGTCGCGACCGGGCCCTGGGACAGCCCGGTCAGGCCGAAGGCCGACGCGCTGGTGACCGCAACGCCGAATCTCGCGATCGGCGTCACCACGGCCGATTGCGGGCCGATCCTGTTCGCCGACCCCGAGAGGCGCGTCATCGGCGCCGCCCATGCCGGCTGGAAAGGCGCGCTCACCGGCGTGCTCGAAGCCACGCTGCAGGCGATGGAGGAGCTTGGCGCCGAGCGCGGGCAGGTCGTCGCCGCCGTCGGCCCCCTGATCCGCCAGCCGAGCTATGAAGTCGGCGCCGAGTTCGTCACGCGCTTCCTCGACGACGACGCCGAGCACGCGCGCTTCTTCCTGCCCTCGACGCGCGACGGCCACGCAATGTTCGACCTCGCCGGCTTCATCCGGATGCGGCTGGAAAACGCCGGCGTGCTGCTGATCGACGACCTCGGCCTCGACACCTATGCCGATGAGCGCTTCTTCAGTTACCGCCGCTCTGTGCATCGCAGGGAGCCGGACTATGGCCGGCACGTCCATGCCATCATGCTCGAAGGCTGAAGCGGGGCGCCATTGTGGCCGCATGTGGATTGCTTAACCCTTTCTGTACAACTGAGTGCACTCTGTCCTAATCTGTGGCAGCCGCGACCTAGACGTTAATCGATTTTAACGATATCGCTCCCGACGATGAGGGGAGCGCCGACACCACTTCGACGGATCAGCCGCGCTGCGCAGCACGCCTGCGTTGCCGTTTTGCTGATGACGTCCGCTGCAACGCTCGGCGGCTGCGCGACCAGCAGCGGTGGTGCGTCCAACGCCTATGCGATGGCGCCTGCATCGGATAGCGCCACGATCGCCTTCGAGCAGATCGACGGCCCGCCGCCGCAGATCTTCGACCGCATGGTCAGCGTGCTCGACAGCGAGTCCAAGCTGCGTAGCCTCGCCATCGTGTCGCGCGAGGCTCCGGCGGCCTATCGTGTCCGCACCTATCTCTCCGCCCAGGTCGTCAGCGGCAAGAGCGTGATCGCCTGGGTGTTCGACGTCTACGATCGCAATCAGCAGCGCGCGCTGCGGCTGTCGGGCGAAGAGCCGGTCGGACGCGGCGGCCGCGATCCGTGGAACAATGTCGACGACATGGTCCTTCGGAAAATCGCGCAGGCCGGCTTCAGCGGACTTTCGAACATGCTGAACGGCACCGCGCCCGCCGACGGCGCGCCACCGGCGGCACCGGCCACCCGCGGCCCCGCGGTCGCCGTGGCCGAGCCCGCGTCGCCGGCGTCCGGCGGCACCAGCGTCGCGGCCCTCGGCTACACCGACCATTAGGCAAAGAGGCGCATTTTGCGCCGTTTTTGGCCGGGAAAAACACCCGCGGCGGGTTGCCATGCGCGCGGTGTCCTTGATATCACCTCGCCCGTGCAAAACTGCCGGTTCCATGGATAGCCCGATATGCTGAACAAGGTCTCCAGCGAGACGCGAGGAGAATTCACGATGTCGGCCAAGAACGGCTCCATCAAACTCGTCGCCGGCAACTCCAATCCGGCTCTCGCCGCCGGCATCGCCGCTGAACTCGGGCTGCCGCTGACGAAAGCGGTGGTCCGGCGCTTCGCCGACATGGAGATCTTCGTCGAGATCCAGGAGAACGTCCGCGGCTCCGACGTCTTCATCATTCAATCGACGTCCTATCCGGCGAACGACCTGCTGATGGAGCTCCTGATCATCACCGATGCGCTGCGCCGCGCCTCCGCGCGCCGCATCACCGCCGTGGTGCCCTATTTCGGCTATGCGCGGCAGGATCGCAAATCGAACTCGCGCACGCCGATCTCGGCCAAGCTCGTCGCGAACCTGATCACCCATGCGGGCGTCGACCGCGTCATGACGCTGGATCTGCACGCCGGCCAGATCCAGGGCTTCTTCGACATCCCGACCGATAACCTTTTTGCCTCGCCGCTGATGGTGCGCGACATCAAGGATCGCTTCGATCTCTCCAACCTCATGGTCGTCTCGCCGGACGTCGGCGGCGTGGCGCGCGCCCGAGGCCTGGCCAAGCGCATCAACACGCCGCTCGCCATCGTCGACAAGCGCCGCGAGCGTCCCGGCGAGTCCGAGGTCATGAACGTGATCGGCGACGTCTCCGGCCACACCTGCATCCTGATCGACGACATCGTCGATTCCGGCGGCACCCTGGTGAACGCGGCGGATGCGCTGCTCAAATACGGCGCCAAGGACGTCTACGCCTACATCACGCATGGCGTGCTCTCCGGCGGTGCCGCGTCCCGCATCACCTCGTCGCGGCTGAAGGAGCTCGTCATCACCGACTCCATCATGCCGACCGAAGCGGTCCGCAACGCCCCCAACATCCGCACGCTGGCGATCGCCCCGCTGATCGCCGAGGCGATCGGGCGGACGGCGGCGGAAGAATCGGTGTCGAGCCTGTTCGACTGACCTCGGTTGTCTGCGAACGTCGCCTCATCCTTCTCGCGCTAGAACTCGATTTGGCCCACCCTCCCCTGGAGGGGGAGGGTCGATCGCACGCGAAGCGGGCGAGCGGGGTGGGGTGATCTCTCCGCAGGCTCTGGTGCAAGTGGAGAGATCACCCCACCTCGCCTCACGTCTCGCTTCGCTCGTCGTGAGGCGACCCTCCCCCTCCAGGGGAGGGTGGGCAGCTTGCCCCATACGCCGTCATTGCGAGAAGCGCAGCGACGAAGCAATCCAGGGTGCCTCAACGGAGAGATCCTGGATTGCTTCCGCCTACGCTCTCCGAGTTCCGGCGGACAAGTCGCTGCGCTCGCAACGACGCCCGCGGTGTCTTTCATGGCAACATTGTCTGCCGACATCTGGCGATGCAGCTCCGCGATCTCGCGACGCATTTTGCGTCCGAGCTTTGCTCATCGTGCCGCCCTCACGAGATGAAGGGCGCAGGGAAGGCCGGGCGCTGGCCGCGCCCGTGGCCCGCCTGCTGAAAAAAATGCAGGCGGCAGGTACCACAGGTCTGGCCGAACACACCCGGCCCTCCCTGCGCGACGGTTTTGACGGCTGCTTCGCGTTCTCCCCGGTGCGCCGGCTTGTTGGCCACCGTGCGCGCAACGCGCTTGCGCGCGTTACGCGGGACACCAGCTTCGGGGTGCCAGGACCGCGCGACTTGACCGTGCGGGCCGCATCGTTCGTCGACGCGAACTGAATCACGCTGCGACCCGACCCGCCCATCGCATTCCGTTGCCGACGTCCATGACGACCGCGGTACGTCCCCTCCGACGCAACGGAACGAGCGGGACCATAATGCTGATTTTGCGAAATCGTCAAGCGATTTATTTTTATCCGAAGGGGTGGACAGGATTTGCAGCAATGAGGTGATTTGGTCGACGGGCAGAAGATTGCCCCTTTAGCGCGGATACATACGGCGGATTACGGCTGCGCCTAATCCGCCCTACGGGTCGAGCGTAGGGCGGATTAGCGAAGCGTAATCCGCCACCACACAGCACGGGATTTCGAGACAAACTTGACTCCGTCAACGCTCTCCGAACGTTCCGCTGACCTCGACATCACCCGCCCAGTCCGCAGGAAACATTCCTGCGCGCACATCGCGATGAAACGAAGAATGCGGCCAGTCCGCGACGCGGCTGACGAAGCTATGCTTCACCGGATTGATGTAACAATACTCCACGTGACGGGCATAATCTTCTTCGTCGCGGATAAGATGCTCCCAGAATCGGCGCTGCCAGATGCCGCGCTCCTGCCGCACCACACGAGTGGGGCTGAGATTTTCTGTCCTTGGAAGCGCCCGCGCGAAGCGGTTCTTGATCAGCCGCCAGCGCATCGAGAAGTCGGCGTCATCGGGCGGCAAGGTCCAGACGGCATGAAGATGATCGGGCATCACCACGAAGGCATCGATCTCGAAAGGAAAACGCCGCTTCGTGGCGGCGACCGCGGAGCGCAGGACGTCGATGTGATCGATCAGCAAGCTCTGACGCCGATCGAGCAGATTCAGCGTGAAAAACCAACAACCGCCTGGAACGAATGCGCGTCGATAGTTGGGCATGGATCGAGCTTCGAGTCGAAACCAACGTAAGCCTACTCGCAGCGGATGCATGAATTCAAGATTTGCGGCGGATTACGGCTTCGCCTAATCCGCCCTACGCTCGAACCTGTAGGGCGGATTAGCGAAGCGTAATCCGCCGATCAGCCCCGTGCCTTGCACAGGCCGTCCTGTTCGGCCAACATCCCCTGGAGATGCGAGGAAACAAGAACCCCAGCCCCGAGCCCCGCCCTCATGTTCAGCGCCATCGAACGCCCCGCGGGCCCGCCGCCCAGCGCCGCCCGGATCGCCGACGACTTCGGTCCGCTCTACGCCTCGCACGGCTTCATCGGCTGGCTGTTCGCGATCACCGGACCGGTCGCCATCATCCTGTCGGTCGGCGCCAATGGCGGGCTGTCGCAGGCGGAGATCGCGTCGTGGATCTTCGGCGTGTTCTTCATCAACGGCCTGATCACGCTTGCGCTGTCGTGGCGCTATCGCGAGCCACTGGTGCTGTTCTGGACCATTCCGGGCACCGTCCTGGTCGGCCAGTCGCTGACGCATCTGAGCTTCCCGCAAGTGGTCGGCGCGTTCTACGGCACGGCGCTGTTGATGCTGGTGCTCGGGCTCACCGGCTGGGTCAAGCGCGCGATGCAACTGGTGCCGATGCCGATCGTGATGGGCATGGTCGCCGGCGTATTCCTGCGCTTCGGCCTCGATCTCGTCCGCGCCGTGTTCGCCGACTTTGCCATCGCCGGGCCGATGGTCGTGCTCTGGCTGCTGCTGACCGCGCTGCCGGCGCTCGGCCGGCGCTGCCCGCCGATCATCGGCGCGCTCGTCATCGGCACGCTCGCGGCTCTCCTGTTCGGCAAGTATGATCAGAATGCGTCGGTGCAGATCGCGCTGATCCATCCGGTGATCCCCACGCCATCCTGGTCGCTCGCGGCCATGATCGAGCTGATCGTGCCGCTCGCGGTCACCGTGCTGGTGGTGCAGAACGGCCAGGGCTTTGCGGTGCTGACCGCCGCCGGGCACAAGCCGCCGGTCAATGTGGTGACCGTCGCCTGCGGCATCGGCTCGGCGCTCGCGGCTGTCGTGGGCGGCGTGTCGACCTGCCTGACCGGACCGACCAACGCGATCGTCGTCTCCGGCGGCGAGCGCAAGCGCCACTATACCGCGGCGATGGTCGTGGGCGTGCTGGCGCTCGGCTTCGGCCTGCTGGCGCCGACCTTCACCACGCTGCTGCTGATCGCGCCGAAATCATTGATCACCGCGCTGGCGGGCCTCGCCATGCTGCGCGTGCTGCAAACGGCGTTCGTGACCGCGTTCAGAACGAACTTCTCGCTCGGCGCCCTGATCGCCTTCCTCGTCACCGTTGCCGACGTGCCCCTGCTCAACATCGGCGCCGCGTTCTGGGGGCTCGTCGCCGGCTTTGCACTGTCGTGGCTGCTGGAGCGGACGGATTTCACAGCCGCATCGGGCGCATAACGGATTGCCGCATCGCACCACGCGCTGTCGTCGCATCCCCAGTCGAACGGGCACCATGCTGTTGCAGCGCCGCTGGATCGCGCTACACTTCACGACCAAACAAGAAGTCTTCTGGGAGGATATGATGACCGCGATCACGCGCCGCAACATGCTTGCGGGTACGGCAGCAGCAGGCGCGCTTGCGCTCACCGGCCAGCCCGCCTGGTCGGAGCCGCAGTGGAAGAAATATGCCGGTACCAAGCTCGAGGTGATCTTGGCCAAGGGGCCGCGCGGCGACAATCTGCAGAAGAACATCAAGGAATTCACCGCGCTGACCGGCATCGAGGTGGAATCCGAGCAGATCCCGGAGCAGCAGCAGCGACAGAAGGTCGTGATCGAACTGTCGTCGGGCAAGCCGAGCTTCGACGTCGTCCATCTCAGCTATCACGTGCAGAAGCGGCAGTTCGAGAAGGCCGGCTGGCTCGCCGACATCACCGACTTCATGAAGGACCCGAACCTCACCGCGCCGGACCTCGTGCAGAGCGATTTCTCCGCCGCCGGCCTCAGTTACGCCAGCAACGACAAGGGCCGCATGTTCTCGCTGCCATGGTCGGTCGACTACTTCATCCTCTACTATAACAAGGAGCTGTTCGCGAAGAAGGGCGTCGAAGTGCCGAAGACGCTCGACGAAATGGTCACGGCGGCGCAGAAGCTGACCGATGCCAAGGACGGCATCTTCGGCTTCGTCGGCCGCGGCCTGCGCAACGCCAACATGACCCTCTGGACGAACTTCTTTCTCAACTATGGCGGCGAGTTCCTGGATGCCAAGGGCAACATCCTGACCGACGGCCCGGAGGCCGTCGAGGCGACCAAGCTGTATCAGAAGCTGCTGACGACCTGCGCGCCTCCGGGCGTGGCCGGCTTCAACTGGATGGAGTCGATGGCCTCGTTCACGCAAGGCCGCTCGGCGATGTGGATCGACGGCGTCGGCTGGGCGCCGCCGCTGGAGGATCCCAACGCCTCGCGCGTGGTCGGCAAGGTCGGCTACACCGTGGTGCCCGCGGGACCGAAGGGGCAGTACTCGGCGACCTATGGCGACGGCATCGGCATTGCGGCCGCGAGCAAGAACAAGGAAGCGGCCTGGCTGCTGTGCCAATGGCTGGTGTCGAAGCCGCAGGGCGCCCGCCTGGTGCAGGCCGGCGGCGGTGTGCCGTTCCGCAACTCGGTGCTCAACGACCCCGGGGTCCAGAGCGGCGTGAAGATGCCGAAGGAGTGGCTGCAGTCGGCGATCGACTCCGGCAAGATCTCCAAGCTCGGTCTGCCCGTGATCATCCCGGTCGCCGAATTCCGCGATCTCGTCGGTGCGGCGCTGACCGCGACGCTGTCGGGCGCCGATCCCGCCACCGAGCTGAAGAAGGCGCACGAGCAGTTCCGCCCGATCCTGGAGCGCAGCGAGAAAGCGTGAGCACGATCGTCGAACAGGCCGGCGCGGCAGCGGAGGCGGCTGCGCCGGAACGTGCGTTGCGGCCGCCGTCGTACTGGCCGTTCGTCATCCCGGCGCTGGTCACCGTGCTGGCGGTGATCATCTTCCCCTGGCTGTTCACGATCTGGATGAGCTTCCAGGAGTGGAAGGTCGGTTCGCCAACGACATTCGTCGGGCTGTCGAACTATCTCAGGCTGCCGGCCGATCCCCGCTTCGTCGAGTCGGTCGGGCACACGCTGTCCTATACGGCTCTATCAGTGCTGCTGCCGCTGGTGCTCGGCACCTTCGCGGCGGTGATCTTCCATGCCCGCTTCCCCGGCCGGGGACTGCTGCGGGCGCTGTTCATCATGCCGATGATGGCGACGCCGGTGGCGATCGCCCTGGTGTGGACGATGATGTTCCATCCGCAGCTCGGCATCCTCAACTACCTGCTGTCGCTGGTCGGCCTGCCGCCGCAGCTCTGGGTATTCCATCCGGGTACGGTGATCCCCTCGCTGGTGCTGGTCGAGACCTGGCAGTGGACGCCGCTGGTGATGCTGATCGTGCTCGGCGGCATCGCCTCGCTGCCGACGGAGCCGTATGAGAGCGCACAGATCGACGGCGCCAGCACCTGGCAGATGTTCCGCTACATCACCCTGCCCTTGATCATGCCGTTCCTGTTCATCGCCGCGATGATCCGCGCCATCGACGCGATCAAGAGCTTCGACATCATCTTCGCGATCACCCAAGGCGGGCCCGGCTCGGCGTCGGAGACCATCAACCTCTATCTCTACAGCGTCGCCTTCGTCTATTATGACCTCGGCTATGCGTCGGCGATCGCGGTGGTGTTCTTCGCGCTGATCATCGCGCTGACTGCGCTCTTGCTGGTGCTGCGCCGCCGCGCACAGTGGAATGCACTGGGGAGCGACACATGAGCGCGCAGACCATCCTCGGCCGGCTCGGGCTCGCGCTCGGCGTCTTCCTCATCGTCTCGCCGGCGATCCTGTTCTTCCTCTGGATGATCTCGCTGTCGGTGAAGTACGAGGTCGACAACGCCGCGTATCCGCCGGTGTTCTGGCCGGAGCATTTCGCCTGGAAGAACTATGCCGACGTGCTGTCGTCCAACCGCTTCTTCACCTATTTCAAGAACAGCCTGGTGGTGACCGGCGGCGCGACGGCGCTCGCGATGCTGGTCGGCGTGCCCGCCGGCTACGGCATCGCCCGCATGGCCGCGCACAAGTCCGCGATCGTGATCCTGATCGCGCGCATCACGCCGGGCCTGTCCTATCTGATTCCGCTGTTCCTCTTGTTTCAGTGGCTCGGCCTGCTCGGCACGCTATGGCCGCAGATCATCATCCATCTCGTCGTCACCGTGCCGATCGTGATCTGGATCATGATCGGCTATTTCGAGACCACGCCGATCGAGCTCGAGGAAGCCGCGCGTATCGATGGCGCGACGCGCTGGCAGGTTTTCCGTCACGTGGCATTGCCGGTGGCGAAGCCGGGCTTGGCGGTCGCCTTCATCCTCGCGGTGATCTTCTCCTGGAATAATTTCGTGTTCGGCATCGTGCTGGCCGGGCGCGAGACCCGCACCTTGCCGGTCGCGGTCTACAACATGATCTCGTTCGATCAGCTCTCGTGGGGGCCGCTCGCGGCGGCCGCGCTGATCGTGACCCTGCCGGTGCTGCTGCTGACCGTGTTCGCGCAGCGGCAGATCGTGGCCGGCCTGACGGCGGGTGCGGTCAAGGGGGGCTGACGGGTATAATGCATACCAAAGAGTACCTGCGGCGGAATGCCAAGCTTGCCTTGGTCAGGCCATAGTCTGCCACTTGGTTACCTGCGTGGAACCGGGATTCGCCCCGCCCCTGAGGCGCGGCGATGGCCGCGTTGATGGCTTCATCTCGTCTCTGCGCCGGCTTCGTTCCAGCCGAATACCACTGCGCCGCACGATCGACCGGCTCCGGATTTGCGCTCCGTCCGGTCCGTCTTGCAACCTGTCACTGGCTGAACGCCCGACCGACGAAAGCTGCATGACGTCCGATCGCGACGCCTCCGCGCCAGACCGATTGACTGCCCTGTTGCAGACCGAGCTGCTCGACTCGCCGCCGGAGCCGGGCTTCGATCGCGTCACCCGCTTGACCTCGCGGCTGCTGCAGGCCCCGGCGGCGATCATCGCGCTGGTCGATCGCGACCGGCAGTTCTTCAAGAGCTCGGTCGGCCTGTGCGAGCCGTGGGCGTCGCTGCGCGAGACGCCGCTCAGCCACTCCTTCTGCCAGCACGTCGTGACCTCGGCACAGCCGCTGGTGATCAACGACGCCAACGAGCATCCGCTGGTGAAGGACAATCTCGCGGTGCCGGTTCTCGGCGTGATCGCCTATCTCGGCGTCCCCCTGCGGCTGC
The DNA here is from genome assembly GCF_032485115.1 of Bradyrhizobium sp. SZCCHNRI2009. NCBI lineage: Bacteria > Pseudomonadati > Pseudomonadota > Alphaproteobacteria > Hyphomicrobiales > Nitrobacteraceae > Bradyrhizobium > Bradyrhizobium sp. SZCCHNRI2009. Next base: position 63,210 of record NZ_JAUEUH010000006.1, on the reverse strand, counting down.
CGAGCGGCGAGGTGATCGGCGCGCTCTGCGCCATCGATCACGAGCCGCGGCCGTGGAGCGACGACGACATCGCCCAGCTCACCGAGCTCAGCGAGATCGTGATGGACGAGATCGCGCTGCGCACCGAGAATGCACGGCGGCGCACGATCGAGCAGCACCATCGCGTGCTCGTCCATGAGCTCAATCACCGTGTCAAGAACACGCTGGCGCTGGTCGACAGCGTGATCGCGCTCAGCATCCGCGCCGATTCGGCGCTGGCCGCGTTCGGCGAGGTGCTGCGCGGCCGCATTGCCGCGCTGACCCGCAGCCACGCGCTGGCGCTGGATCGCGGCCGCGAGGCGATCGCGCTCGATGAGCTGGTCTGCGCCGAACTGGCGCCGCTGCAAGGCGACCGTGTCACGGTCGACGGTCCTGGCGTGCCGCTTCCGCCGGGCGTCGCGCTGTATCTGTCGATGGGGCTGCACGAGCTCGTCACCAACGCGGTGAAATACGGCGCGCTGTCGAACGATGCAGGAGGGGTGACGCTGAGCTGGACCCATGCCGACGGACGGCTCAAGCTGTCCTGGGAGGAGAACGGCGGGCCGCAGGTCTCACCACCTGCGAGCAACGGCTTCGGCTCGCTGCTGTTCGAGCGCATTCTCGGCGCGGCGCTGAAGGGCGAGGTCACGCGCGACTTCGCGCCGGATGGGCTCAGGGTTTCGTTCGACCTGCCGCTCGCGCCATGACGGAATTCAGCCGCGCTGGCCGCGCCGGCGCGTCAGCGTGATCTCGGCCAGAATCGACATCGCGATCTCCTCCGGCGTGATGGCGCCGAGATCGAGGCCGGCCGGTGCCTTGACCTTGTCGAGCAGCGCGGCGTCGATGCCGGCCCTGATCAGCTTGTCGCGCAGGCTGTCCATCTTGCGGCGACTGCCGACGAAGGCATGGTAGGCCGCATCGCAGGCGAGCGCGGCGCGCAAGGCCGCCTCGTCGCCCTTGCCTTGCGTCGACACCACGACGAAGCGGCTGCTCCCGGCCGGTTGATCCAGCGCGAAGCCATCGATCAGCACATCGGCCTCCGGTGTCGTGACGAGATCGGACGCCGGCGCCGCCAGCGTCACGTGATAGCCGAGCGGCCGCGCCTGCGCCGCGAGCGCGATCGCGACCGGGCTCGCGCCGAGGATGACCAGCGCGGGATGCGGCAGCACCGGCTCGACGAAGATGTCCATGGTGCCCTTGCTCGGGCACATGTTGGCGGCGAAGCGCACGCCCTCCCTGGTTTCGCCCGGCTTGACGCCGAGCTCGGCGAGCAGGTTCTCAGGCTGCACCGAGACCATGCGCGGGATGCCGTCGGCGAGCGCCTCGCGCGCCGCCTTCAGCACCGCGCCGCGGGCGCAGCCGCCGCCGATCCAGCCCGCGACGATGCTGCCGTCGGGGCGGATGATCGCCTTGGCGCCGGCCTTCGCGGCGGTCACCGACACCGTGCGGACGACGGTCGCGAGCACGAAGCTCTCGTCGTTGGCCGTGAGCTGAGCGGCGAGATCGAGCAGTTCGGAAGAGGCGGTCATGATTGCCTCCTCTGCGGACTGTCGGAAGCACACTGCTTCGACAGAGAAGGTATGTTCCCTCCCCCCTTGTGGGGGAGGGAGCCGACCGCCGATGCCGAGACAGTCTGCGTCAACAACACTTCAGAGCGGCTCACCCTCGTCATCTCACAACCTCGCCAGATACGGCTCGAGCGCCGCGAGCGAGCTCAACGTATGCGCGGGCGCGTAGAGATCGACGAAGGGCAGCGCGGCCTTGATGCCGCGCGCTTCCGGCGCATAGCCGTCCCAGCCGAGCATCGGATTGAGCCAGACGATGCGGCGGCAGCGGCGCGACAGCTGCGCCATCTCGCGGCCGAGCAAGGCTGGGTCACCGGTGTCGTAGCCGTCGGAGACGATCATCACGCAGGTCCGCGAATGAATGACGCGCGGCGCGTGCCAGCGATTGAAGGTCTGCAGGCTCTCGCCGATCCGCGTCCCGCCGCCGGCGCCCTGCGCCATCATCGAGAGACGGTCGAGCGCCCGCGCGGCATCCTTCTCCTTCATCGCATCCGAGACATAGGCAAGCCGGGTGTGAAACAGGAACGCTTCGGCCTCATGAAAGGCGTCGAGCACACCGTGGATGAAGCGCAGGAACACCGCGGTGTAGGGGCTCATCGAGCCGGAGGCGTCGAGCAGCACCACCAGCCGCAGCGGCTTGTGCTTGCGTCGCCGGTGCACCAGCGCAATCGGCACGCCGCCATGGCTGATGTTGCGGTGGATGGTGCGGCGCAGGTCGAGCCGCTCGCCCTTGCGCCGCAACTGATCGCGGCGCGTCAGCCGTGTCCGCATCGCCCGGGCGAGCCGCGCCGCGGCCTCGTGCGCCAGCGCGACCTGGTCGGGATCTGCGAGCTTGCGGAAGTCGGTATCGCTGATGGACTCCACGCGCGATGCCCCTTCGCGCAGGCCCTCGCCGCCCGCGTCGCGTGGGGTTTCGTCAGAGGGAATCTGATCGGTCGCGCCGTGAGGCTCCGGCTGACCGGCATTCGCATCCCGCAGACTCTTCAGCGACGGGCTGTTCGCTCTCGCCGTCGCGCCGGCGACCAGCGAGCGCGAGCGCACGCGCTTGCCGAGCCAGAACGCGTCGAACAGGCCGTCGAAGCGATCCCACTCGCTCTTGCGCGCCGAAAGCAGGTGCTTGAAGGCGGAGCGCAACAGGCCGGGCTTATCGGCATAGCCCGCACTCATCACGGCCGCCGCGTCCTGCCCCTCCGACAGGCCGACCGCAAAGCCGTTGTCGCGCAGCGTCTTGAGAAATGCACCGAGGCGTCCCGCGACCAGCCGCGCGACCGCGTTCATGTCCTCGTGGTCGGGCGTGGTGCCACAGCAGCTCATGCGACCTTCCCCAGCAGCCGCGCCGTGACCTCGCGCGTGATCCGCGCGCGGTCCTCATGGGTCTTGAGCAGGCACATCAAGGTGTCATGCACCATCTCCGGCTGGTCCTTGAGATCGCGCACGTCGAGCCCGACCAGTGCCGCCGCCCAGTCCAGCGTCTCGGCGACGCCGGGCACCTTGCGCAGTTCCTCCTTGCGCAAGGAGTCGATGAGGCGCGCGATCTGCAGGGCCAGTTGCGCCGAGGCGCCGTCGATCCGCGCCAGGATGATGCGCGCCTCGCGATCGACGTCGGGATAGTCGACGTAGTGATAGAGGCAGCGCCGGCGCAGCGCGTCGGACAGCTCGCGGGTGCCGTTGGAGGTCAGCACCACGTGCGGGATGCTGATTGCTTTGATGGTGCCGAGCTCGGGAATCGAGACCTGGAAGTCCGACAGGAGCTCCAGCAGGAACGCCTCGAATTCGTCGTCGGCGCGGTCGATCTCATCGATCAGCAGCACCGGCGGCGTGGCGCGGCGGATCGCCGCAAGCAGCGGCCGCTCCAGCAGATATTTCTCGGAGAAGATCTGGTCCTCGATGGTGTCCGGCTGGCCGCGATGCGCCTCGATCGCGAGCAGCTGGCGCTGGTAGTTCCACTCGTACAGCGCCGAGCTCTGGTCGAGACCCTCATAGCATTGCAGACGGATCAGCTCGGTGCCGTGCACGCAGGCGAGCGCCTTGGCGACCTCGGTCTTGCCGACCCCGGCCTCGCCTTCCAGCAGCAGCGGCCGCCTGAGGAGCTGCATCAGAGCGATCGCGGTCGCCAGTTCGCCGTCGGCGATATAGCCGCAAGCGGAGAGCGATTGTGCGATGTCGTCGCGGGCTTTCATCAGCGTTTGATTCTCGATCTCACCGCGAAGCCAGTACGCTCCCTCCCCCCCTTGTGGGGGAGGGCTAGGGTGGGGGGTAGCATCAGGCGACACCGCCGCCGGAGACCCCCACCCCCAATCCCTCCCCGCAAGGGGGAGGGGAGCGCACTGCCGATGCCGTTATAGCTCCACTCTCTCCGCGTCATTGCGAACGAAGCGACGTGTCCGCCGAAGCCCGCAGGGCGTAGGCGGAAGCAATCCAGGGTGATGGGCGGGACTCTGGATTGCTTCCGCCGTCGCCCTTCGGGCTATGGCGGACAAGTCGTCGCTTCGCTCCTCGCAACGACGAAGGTGCACTTGGATATAGCCTACGCCACCACGCCCAGGTTCTTCGCCGCCTGCCAGTTGCGCCAGAAGTCGTGGGGCATCTGGATGTGCGTCGCGCCCAGGAACGAGAACGCGTCATTGACCGCATTGGAGAACGCCGGCACGCCGCCGACATTGGGGCTTTCGCCGACGCCCTTGGCGCCGATCGGATGGTGCGGCGAAGGCGTCACCGTGAAGTCGGTCTCCCAATGCGGCGTCTCCACCGCGGTCGGCATGAAGAAGTCCATGAACGAGCCGGTGACGACATTGCCCTCGGCGTCGTAGCGGATCTCCTGGCCCATCGCGATGGCGAAGGCTTCGGTGAGGCCGCCATGGATCTGGCCCTCGATGATCATCGGGTTGATGCGGGTGCCGCAATCATCCAGCGCATAGAAGCGTCGGACCTTGTACACGCCCGTATCCACATCGATGTCCATCACGCAGAGATAGGCGCCGAACGGATAGGTCATGTTGGGCGGATCGTAGTAGCTCACCGCCTCCAGCCCCGGCTCCATGCCGGGCGGCACCGAGTTGTAGGCCGCCCAGCAGATGTCCTTCATCGACATCACCTTCTCGGGCAGGCCCTTGACCCGGAAGCCGTCGATGTCCCATTCGAGATCGTCCTCATGGACCTCGAGCTTGTAGGCCGCGATCATCTGCGCCTTGGCCTTGATCTTGCGCGCCGCCATCGCGATGGCCGCACCTGCCACCGGCGTCGAGCGCGAGCCGTAGGTGCCCAAGCCGTAAGGCGCGGTGTCGGTGTTGCCTTCCTCGACCATGATGTTGTCGGCGGGAATGCCGATCTCGCTGGCGATGATCTGGGCCCAGGTGGTCTCGTGCCCCTGGCCCTGGCTCTTGGTGCCCATCCGCGCGATGCCGGCGCCGGTCGGGTGCAGCCGGATCTCGCAGGAATCGAACATCGCGATCCCCAGGATGTCGCAGTTCTTCGACGGACCGGCGCCGACGATCTCGGTGAAGAAGGAGACGCCGATGCCCATGATCTCGCGGGTCTCGCCGCGCTTGAACGCCGCGCGCTTCTCGGCCTGCTCCTTGCGGAGACCGGCGTAGTCCACGCTCTCCATCATCTTGCGCATGGCGGTGTGGTAGTCGCCGGAATCGTACTCCCAGCCCAGCGCCGAGTGATAGGGAAACTGCTCCGGCTTGACGAAATTCTTCAGGCGCAGCTCCGCCGGGTCCATGCCGAGCTTCTGCGCCAGAATGTCCATGCCGCGCTCGATGCAATAGGCCGCCTCGGTGACGCGGAACGAGCAGCGATACGCGACGCCGCCCGGCGCCTTGTTGGTGTAGACGCCGTCGACGGAGAGATGCGCGACCGGGAAGTCATAGGAGCCGGTGACGATGTTGAAGAAGCCGGCCGGCCATTTCGACGGGTCGGCGCAGGCGTCGAAGCCGCCATGATCGGCGAGCACGTGGACGCGCAGGCCGGTGACCTTGCCGTCCTTGGTCGCCGCGATCTCGGTGGTCATGTGATAGTCGCGCGCGAACGCCGTCGCGGTCAGGTTCTCGATGCGGTCCTCGACCCATTTCACCGGCTTGCCGGTGACGATCGAGGCCACCGCGGCGCAGATATAGCCGGGATAGGCGCCGACCTTGTTGCCGAAGCCGCCGCCGATGTCCGGCGCGATGACGTGGATCTTCTGCTCGGGGATCTTGGCGATCAGCGACACCACGGTGCGGATCACATGCGGCGCCTGGAAGGTGCCCCAGATCGTCAGCTCGCCCTTGATCTTGTCGAACGAGCAGACGCACTGGCAGGTCTCGAGCGGCGACGGATGGGTGCGGTGATACGAGATCATCTCCTTGATGGTGACGTCGGCCTTCTTGAACGCGGCGTCGGTGAGTTCCTTGTCACCGACACTCCATTCGAAGATGTGGTTGTGATGCTTGCGCGGGCCGTGTGCGCCTGTGGTCTTGCCGGCGAGATCCTCGCGCAGAACGGGGGCGTCCGGGTCCATCGCCTTGAACGGATCGACCAGCACCGGCAGCGGCTCGTATTCGACCACCACCTTGGAGACGCCGTCATCGGCGGCATAGCGGTCGGTCGCGACGACGAAGGCAACCTCCTGGTTCTGGAACAGCACCTTGCCGTCGGCGAGCACCATCTGCACGTCGCCGGCCAAGGTCGGCATCCAGGCGAGGTTGACGGTCTTCAGCGTCTCGGCGGTGATGACCGCGAGCACGCCGGGCACTTTCAGCGCCTCCTCGGTGTGGATCGCCTTCACCCGCGCATGCGCATGCGGCGAGCGCACGAAGTCGCCGTGCAGCGTGCCCGGCAGCTTGACGTCGTCGACGTAGTTGCCCTTGCCCTGGGTAAAGCGAATGTCCTCGACGCGCTTGCGCCGGCAGCCCATGCCTTCGAGCGCGGCTTCGCGTTGTTCCCGCGTGGGAGTCAGGTCGTTCATTCCGCGGCCTCCTGGAATTCCACGCCGTTGATCTTGGCGGCGGCGTATTGGATCGCCTTGACGATGTTCTGGTAGCCGGTGCAGCGGCAGATGTTGCCGGAGATGCCGGCGCGGATTTCCGCCTCCGTCGGCGACGGATTCTCCTGCAGCAGCCGATGCGCGCGGATGATCATGCCGGGCGTGCAGAAGCCGCATTGCAGGCCGTGCATCATGCGGAAGCCTTCCTGCAGCGGCGACAGCGTGCCGTCGGCGTTGGCCATGCCCTCGATCGTGGTGATCTCGCAGCCGTTGGCCTGCACGGCGAGCATGGTGCAGCTCTTCACGCTCATGCCGTCGATGTCGATGGTGCAGGCCCCGCAATGGCTGGTCTCGCAGCCGATATGGGTGCCGGTGAGCTGCGCCTGCTCGCGCAGGAAATGAACCAGCAAGGTGCGCGGCTCGGCGAGGCCTTCGACCTCGCTGCCGTTCACCTTCATCGTGATATGGGTTTTGGGCATTGGTTGCTCCCTCGTGGGATTGTGGGATTGGCCTCACTAAGGCCACAGCATCGGTGCGCTCCCCTCCCCCTTGCGGGGAGGGGTCGGGGGTGGGGGTGCCACGAACACAGACCTTTCGTGGGGTTACCCCCCTCCCCGACCCTCCCCCACAAGGGGGGAGGGAGAAGACCGCCCTCGCGGCGGCTTCAATGCGAAAAGCGGATTACGTCGCCCGGCTCGCCGCGCGCTGCAGCGCGCGCATGACCATGATGCCGCCGACATGGATGCGGTACTCGGCCGGGCCGCGCGCATCGGACGCCGGCTGCATGATCGCGCGCGCCGCCGTCGCGGCGGCCTTCAGCGCGGCATCGTCCAGCGCCGTGCCGATCACGGCGTTCGCCGCGTCGGTCGCGAGCAGCGGCGTCTCGTGCAGATTGGTGAGCGCGATCACACAGCTCGCCACCTTGCCGCCGGCCATGGTCAGCACGACGGCCGCCGCGGCGGTCGCGTAGTCGCCGACCTTGCGCTTCAGCTTCTCATAGGCGTAGCCGTGTCCCGCAGGCGGAACGGGAATGCTCATCCCGGTGAGGATCTCGCCCGGCTCCAGCGCGGTGAAATAGGCGCCCTGGTAGAACTCCCGCGCCGCGACCTCACGGGCGCCGTTCGGCCCCTCCAGACGGTAGCTTGCATCGAGCGCCAGCATCAGCGCCGGCATGTCGTTGCCGGGATCGCCATTGGCGACGTTGCCGCCGAGCGTGCCGCGGTAGCGCACCTGCGGATCGGCGATCAAAAGCGCCGTTTCGTGCAGGATCGGCAGGCTGGCTCCGATCTCGGTCGAGGCCAGCAGCTCGGCCTGCGTGGTCATCGCGCCGATGACGATGCGGTCGCCATCGCGGCGGATGCCCTTGAGCCCGGCGATGCCGTGCAGATCGATCAGATGCGCCGGGGTCGCCAGTCGCAGCTTCATCATCGGCAGCAGGCTGTGGCCGCCGGCGAGCGGTCGCGCGTCATCGCCGAGGTCGGCGAGCAGCTTGATCGCATCGCTGACGCTCGCCGGCCGGTGATAGTCGAACGGGCCAGGAATCATGACATTTCCTCTCCTGTGCTGGCCTGCCTTATCGGCAAGGCCGTCGCGTTGTTGCGGCGGGCGTTCGTGCTGCGAGAGCGAAGTGCGAACGCGGACGCATCGCGGATTGGCGCGGAGCGTCGATCGGGATCGATGGTCGCGCAACGAAGCCGGCACGGAGAGCGGCGAAATCGCACGAATTGCGGCTGATCGCGCACGAATTGCGTCAGCGAGGGCGACCCAATCGCGCGAGTGACGGCGTGAGCGGCCGCGCAAGACGCGCGCGCGGTGTTGCATGCGTTGGGGAGAATGGCGGCGCTCTGTTGCAGCAGCGAAACGAGCGCTGAACTCAGGCCGGCCGCCGCAGCCCGAGCCGCGCCTTGACCTCGGCGACCTTGGCGCGGCTCACCGGCACGCGCGGCTTCGAGGGGCCATCGAGCTCGATGATCGCGCCCTCGCCTTCCCGACCGACGTAGATCACGTGCTCGATCGCGACGATGTGGCTGCGGTGCACGCGGATGAAGCGGCCGGGATCGAGCTGCGCCTCAGCCTCGGAGATCGACCATGGGCACATCCGCTCGCGGGTGCCGTCGTGGATCCGCGTGTAGTGCGCATCGGCGCGCACGCTGCGCACGTCCCCGGCATCGATGAAATGGGTGCCGTTGGCGCCCTCCAGCGGCAATCGCGCCGCGGTCGCGCGCGGCGGCTGGCCGATGCCCCCCAGCGGCGCCGCCGTCGCCCGGCTCATGGCGGCGACCTCGACCACCGGCTCGGCCGCCGTCGCGGCCGGCTCCGGCGCCAATTGCGGCGCAGCCTCGGCAACGGCCGGCATCGGCTGCGATTGACGGCGCGGGTCCGGCACCAGCGACAGCAAAAATCCGGCGGCGATGACGAAGCACAGCACGGCGACGACGATCGCGAGCGCTTGCGGCGACGCAGCAAGTCCCGGTGCGGCGTGGTGGTGTCCCTCGCCCATCGGCACGACATGCATTCCCAGCATCGCCGTGTAATGCATGCCGGACACGGCGATGCCGAACGCAACCGCGCTGATGGCGAGCCGTAGCCCGTCCTGCCGCGCCAGGAAGATGCGCAGGCCGCCATAGGCGGCGCCGATCGCAATCGCCACCGACAGCGCCACCAGCGCCGGATCATGCGTCAACCCGAATGAGCCGGACAGGCCGTGCATGCCGACATAATGCATGCTGGCGATGCCGGCGCCGAGCAGCAGCGCGGAAGGGACGACGCGCCGGGGGGAGGGATCGCCGATGCTGACGAAGAACAGCGAGATGCCGATCACGAGCGCGCAGATCAGGAACGAGATGATGGTCGGCAGCACCAGATAGACGGCATCAGGCGGCAGTGGCGCCGCCATCATGCCCACGAAATGCATGGTCCAGATGCCCACGGCCAGAATCCCGGCGGCGCCGGACAGCAGCACGCGCGCATTCTCTCCCGGCCCGCTGCGGATGCGCGCGGTGAGACTGAAACCGGTATAGCCACCCAGGCTCGCGATCACGACCGAGAGCGCGACGAGATAAGGATCGTATCCTTCGATCATCCTTGTCGGCCGCCCGTCGCCACGGGCCAGCCTCCTCCCAAGGGAGATTTTACAGGGGTGGCGAGGAAATTGACAACACAAGGCGGGGAGCGTGAGGGGGCTTGGTGTCGCTGGGGGACAAGCGAGGGCGGCAAGCTTGATTGGCGTGGCGCCAGACGTTGGATTCGATCTGGAGCGGCGAACGCGGTGAGTTCCCCTCCCCCTTGCGGGGAGGGGAGCAGGCCGCCGTCGCGGTGAGACCTCGGCTCCCGACACTGAAGCATGTGTGGCCGGCCGTGACCGGCCACACACCGTCCGCCTCAGATAATCCCCGCCGCGACCTGGCTGCGCAGCCGCTCCAGGCTCAGCAGCGTCTCGGCGCAGGCAGTCGCCACCTCGATGCCCTTGGTCGCAAAATGCTTGCGGAAGAACTCGAAATGCGCCTGCGTCTCGTGGAATTGCTGCGGCGTCAGCACCGCGGAGAACACCGGCACCTCGGTGCGCAATTGCACGTCCATCAGCGCCTTGATGACGGTGTCGGCGACGAATTCGTGGCGGTAGATGCCGCCGTCGACGACGAGGCCGGCCGCGACGATCGCGGTATAGCGCCGCGTCTTGGCCAGGAGCTGCGCATGCAGCGGGATCTCGAACGAGCCCGGCACCTCGAAGATGTCGACACGATCGCGCGGGATGTGGTGCGCCTCGATCTCGTCGAGGAAGGCGAGACGGCATTCGGCGACGACGTCGCGATGCCAGGCCGATTGCACGAAGGCGACGCGCTGCGGCTTGCTGAAGCGCGGATGCGACGGCGCCGGTGGCGACTCGTCGGGCGGTGACGCGACCGGCGTATCCGCCGGCGGCGACGTTCCTGCGGTGATGGTGTCGGTGGGCGTATCAGTAGGCGCGTCTTGCAACATCTGATTCATGGTTGTCCTCGTCAGAGACCAGAATCAGGGCACACGGAACGACGACGCCCCCACGCTGGATTGCGCGGGGTGCCGGGACCCGTTCTCTTTCATCCGGACTGTGACCGTCGGCTTCGGAATCGCACCGAATCTGCTGACCCTTCTCTGCGCGACGCGTTCCGGAGAACAGAATTCTCCAGACCGTGCCTTGCCGAGAAGGCGCTCGCGGGCTCGCGCTCGACCGAGAACGCTTACCGCCGGTGGGGAATTTCGCCCCGCCCTGAGAACATCGGCCGCCCGGATGGACGGCCTGAATGAACTATGCAGGCGGTCGGCGGCTGCGGCAAGGCCTCACGCCCGCGGTCCGCGACGGGCGGCCATGCAGACGCTCACGGCCGTTCCCGCGGCCAAATCACCTCAGACCGAGCGGCTGCGGCGAGTCCGATTCCGTTTTGTTCTCGTTCGCCGATGATTCCACAGGCCGGACAGGAGTTGTGGACGAAGCGGTGTTTGGCTGTGGACGGACTCGCCCCCCCGTTGCGCAGATTCCGCAAATCACATCAGTTTGTCCTCGCACGCCTCGGGGTACCTCCGGGACTGCAAGCCGGGTCGCGAAGCGCCAAGAGGGCGTGGGCCGGGTCGCCGCGTATGTACCAACGAGATCAAGAAGACGAGGTCGAGACGGCATGTCCCTGCTCGAAAGCACTATCGATTCCGCAGATCATCCGCTGAGCGTGGTCGAGACCATTGCGGCCGACAACAATTGGATGTTCGAGCGCTCCGGCGAGGACGAGATCACGATCGCCTCCAAGGGCCAGTGGACCGACTATCAGCTTTCCTTCACCTGGATGGCGGAGATCGAGGCGCTGCATCTGGCCTGTGCCTTCGACATGAAGATTCCCGAGGCGCGCCGCGCCGAGGTGCAGCGGCTGATCGCCGCGATCAACGAGCAGCTCTGGCTCGGTCATTTCGACATCTGGACCCACACCGGCATGGTGATGCACCGCCAGGCCCTGGTGCTGCCCGGCGGGATCACCGCGTCGGGACTGCAATGCGAGAGCATGCTGGCGGGCGCCATCCACGCCTGCGAGCGCTATTTCCCGGCCTTCCAGTTCGTGGTCTGGGCCGGCAAGTCGACCCAGGAGGCCATGGCGGCGGCGCTGTTCGATACAGAGGGCGAGGCGTAGCCGCCGCCGCTTCCTGACACGCGGTGTCGTCCCTGCGCACGCAGGGACCCATACCGCGTGATGTCCCTGTGGCGCGCGACGCTTGTCGCTCTGCCCCTGCTCCACTAGAACCGCCGGTGGTTATGGGTCCCTGCTTTCGCAGGGACGACAGCGGAGTGCGTCGTGACATCAGCGGACAACAACCTGCTTCATCAGCTCACCGGCACCATCGTGCTGGCCGGCGCCGGCAAGATGGGCGGGGCGATGCTGACCGGGTGGCTGGCCGGCGGCCTTGATCCCGCGCGCGTCGTCGTGATCGAGCCGATGCCGTCGGCCGAGATCACGGCGCTAAAGGCCCAAGGCGTCCGCCTCAATCCGACGGCGACCGCGCCGGCCGAGGTCGTCATCGTTGCCGTCAAGCCGCAGATGTTCCTCGACGCCGGCCCCGCCTTGAAGCCGTGGGTCGGCGACGCGACGCTGGTGCTGTCGATCATGGCGGGGACGACGATCGCCGGCCTGCAGCAAACGATCGGCGGCGCGGTCGTGCGCGCGATGCCGAATACGCCCGCCGCGATCGGCCGGGGCATCACCGTGGCCGTGCCGGCCGGCAACGTCAGCGCCGCGCAGCGCGGGCTGACGGACGCGCTGCTGCGGGCCACCGGCGCGGTGGAATGGGTCGACGAGGAGGCGCTGATGGACGCGGTGACTGCCGTGTCCGGCTCGGGTCCCGCCTATGTGTTCCTGCTCGCCGAGGAGCTCGCCCGCGCCGGCGTCGCCGCCGGCCTGCCCGAGTCCCTGGCGACGAAGCTCGCGCGCCACACCGTGTCGGGCGCCGGCGAGCTGCTGCGCCAATCGGACCTGCCGTCCGCCACCCTGCGCCAGAACGTCACCTCGCCGGGCGGCACCACCGCCGCGGCGCTGTCGGTGCTGATGGGAGCCGACGGCTTCCAGCCGCTGCTGACCAAGGCGGTCGCGGCGGCCACGGCGCGTTCGAAAGAGCTCGCGAAGTAGACAACCGCGAGCTGACAGCTCAGCGCGACGGCGTCGGCGGCCCGCCATGCTGCTGGCGCCATTGCAGGAACTGGCGGAACAGAGCGCTGCGCTCAGCCGGATCGTTCGACAGCTGTCCCCCGCTCTGGCGCACGAAGCTCTCGAACTGGGTCTGGCGCACGTCGGCGACCTGCGGTCGCGGCACCATGTTGTGCGCCAGCAGCCACTCTTCCGCGGCCTTGAACCGCTTCCAGTTCGGGATGGCGGCGACGATGCTCGACTCCCGCCATTTCGGATGCCGCGGCGGCTTCATGAACTCGTCGTAGTTGGCGAAGAACGCCTCGACGAAGCGCGCCACCTTTCGGTAGCGCTCGGTATTCTCCGGCCAATTGTAGCTGACGAGCAGCATGCCGATCGCCACCGTCTCGATCGTCTCGCCGGGGTTGAGCAGGTTCGGATATTCCTCGGAGGACAATGTCGTCGGCAGATAGAGGTCCTGCAGCCGGCGGTCGTAGGGGATCGTCACCAGGTGCAGCGCGCGGTTGTCGTTCCTGATGTTGCGGGCGAGCTGGAACACCTTGCCGGTGGAGACGATGTAGGCGTCGGCGTCGCCATCGATCAGCTTCTGGATCGATTTGGCGTCATCGGTCGCGTAGTCGAACGACGCCGTCAGGCCGAGCCGGTTGAAGATCACGCGCGCGGAATAGAAGCCGACATCGGTCGGCGCGATGACGCGCTTGCCGTTGAGATCGAAGATCGAGCGGATCGAGGAGCGCGCGATGACATGGATCTCGTTGTGATAGAGCCGCGCGATGTAGCGGAGCTGCGAGGTGATGTCGGGAATGCCGTATTGCAGGCGGTAGAATTCGGGCACGTCGGCGGCGACCGCGCCCATGTCGATGCTCTTCAGGAACAGAATATCCGAGACGTTGCGCACCGGTCCCTTGCCGAGCACCGGCAGCACGCGGACGTTGGTCTGATCATCGAGCACGCGCGCCATGTCCGAGCCGAACACGGAGGTGGCGCCGCCGGCCGGCGCGGTGATGATGGTGACGGTGCCGTCGTTGACGTCGGTCGGGTTGGGCAGCCGCCACACGTCCGGCCCGCTGCCGGGCGCGGGCGACAGCGACGCCGGCAGGCCGGCGGGACGTGGCGGCGCGGGGATCACGGGCGCGCCGTTCGGCCGGACGGCCGGGGCGACGGGCACGATGATGGAGCGGGTCGCTGCCGGGCGCGGCGGCTGCGGCGGTTGTTGTTGCAGCTGCGGCCAAGCCTGCGCCGATGCCTGGCTCAGCATGAGTCCGGCTGCGAGCGCGGCGAGCGCGACTTGCGAAGCTGCCTTCGTGACGATGGACATAGCGCAACGGCCTCCTGCACCATCGCGATGCCGCCGCAGCGTTCTCGACCCGTCCGGAGCATTCACCTCGAGGCCTGCCTGCGTCAGGCATGCGACGGGCGACCGCGGCCTCGGCTGAGACCTCGCGACAACCAACCTCGCGATGCGGAGCGCGCCCGAGGCCAAATGGCCGCGATCGGCTCCGATCGAGTTCCATAGTTGCGTGACGTGATTCGATCGATTTGCGGCGGCCGCCGGGATTTTGTATGACGACGTGCATATAAGCCGGATATTGGGCTCCGGCTGTGGCTCTCGTGCAACGCCTCTTGTTTCAGGCTGCCAGCCGGTGTTGCCGTCGTGCCAGGATCAGCAGCGTCACGACGATGGCCAGGTTCAGACCATTCCACGCGACGCCGTTGGCGAAGGCCGCCGAATAGGACCCCGTGGCGTCGAAGATGACGCCCGAGACCCAGCCGCCGAACGACATGCCGAACACCGAGGCGAAGATGATGATGCCGACCCGGGTGGCGGCCTCGCGCGCCGGCATCGCCTCACGCACGATGATCGCATAGCTCGGTACGATGCCGCCCTGGAACAGGCCGAACATGCCCGAGATCAGATAGAGCGACGTTAGGCCGTCGAAGAACAGATAGAACAGCAGCGCAAAACCCTGCGCCAGCGAGCCGATCAGCAAGGTCCTGACGCCGCCGATGCGATCGGCGAGAAAGCCGGAGCCGATCCGGCTGACGATGCCGAGCGCCATCATCAAGGACAGCATCTGCGCGCCGATGGCAACGCCGTAGCCGAGATCGCCGCAATAGGCGACGATGTGCACCTGCGGCATCGCCATCGCCACGCAGCAGGCGATCGCGGCGACGCTGAGCAGCACCGTCAGCGCATTGGTGGAGATCGGCAGCTCCAGTTGCGGCGGCGCCGCGCTGGCATGATTCTGCGCGCCGGCGCCATCCATGCGGGCGCGCAACACCAGGAGCAGCGCGCTCATCGTCACCGCGCAGAACACACCGAGCGCGACATGGCTGGCGCGCCAGCCGATCTGCTGCACGCCCCAATTCACCAGCGGCGGCCATACCGTGCCGGCGACGTAGTTGCCGGAGGCGACGATGGTGACGGCGAGGCCGCGATAGCGCACGAACCAGTGCGACGCCTCCGCCATCAGCGGCGCGAAGGTGACGGACGAGCCGAGTCCGACGAGGAAATACACCGCCTGAAACTGCCACAGCGTCACCGAGGCGCCGGCGAGCAGATAGGCCGCGGCCGTCGTCGCGATGCTGAGCGCCATTGCGGTGACGATGCCGAAGCGGTCGGTGATCCGGCCGACGATGACGCCGCCGACGCCGAAGCCGAACATCGTCAGCGTGTAGGCCAGCGAGACCGCGCCGCGGCTGGCGGCGAACTCGGCCTGCACGACCGGCAGGACGACGACGACGGTCCACATCCCGGCGCCGCCGATGGAACCGATGACAAGCGCAAGCGCCAGCCGCGCCCAGGCTTGGCGCGAGTCCGGAATGAAATGAGGCGCTTCCTCGAATCTTGTATTGGGTCCGTGCACGATTTCAGCAACTTCGTTGCCGCACCGCATCAGGTCAAGCCACATTGCTGCGGCAATGGGCATGCAGAAGCAGCGCAACAGGAGGGATCTGCACGATCACGGTTCGGCCCTCTTGGCGGCGCAACGCTTTATCATTAGGTTGCGCGCCGGATTGGAGTGATTGGCCGCGCATGTCGTTGGGACTGACACGAAAGATGCTGATGGTGGCAGGACGGCTGCTCGTCCTTGCTTACCTCGTCTGCGTGGTCAGCCCCGGCGTGGCGCTCGCGCTCGGCGCGGGGGTGGCGCCCTGTCTCGACGAGACCGTCGTTGGCGCTGTGGTCTCGCCTCACGACGCGGCTCGCCACGAGATGGTCATGACTGCGATGCCGCAGACAATTGCGGCGCACGCCCATCATCATGCTCATCCTGTCGCCGACGCCGGAATGCACGCTCCAGCTTCCTCGCCGTCGCACCACGATCATGGCAAGATGCCAGGCCCGTGCTGCGCCATGATGTGCGCCGTGGGCCTGGCCGCCACGCTGCCGGCAGTCGCCCTCCCCGCCCGCCTCGCTGCCATCGGCGTCGTTGCGCGCGACGAAGGCCTGCCCAGCCGCACGCCGCCGCGCCTGTACCGTCCCCCCATCGTCCTGGCCTGAGCGAACGACCCCGGCTTCGCGCGCAAATGACGCGCGGCCGCTCGCGTTTCATCAGACCAAGGATACCTCATGTTGTCGCAATCCAGGGCGACGCCCGCTGCCGCATGTCCGGCGCGGCGCAGCCTGCCATTCTCCGTCGTCGCCGGCGCATTGACGCTGCTTGCCGCGACGAGCCTCGCCGCCTGCCAGCCGCGCACGGTCGCGTTAGCCGGGGCTGATCCGGCCGATCCGGCGGCGAACGCTGCGCCCGTGCGCATGTCGGGCGTCGTCGGACCCTACACGCCACTGCGCCCGGCCGCGCCGGCCGCCTGGGGCCAGCGCACCGACCCCGGCGCACCGCGCCCTGAGCCGAGCCGCTAAGGAGCGCCACATGCAGGGGACCATCAGGCTCGCGGCGCTCGCCGCAGCACTTGCGCTCGCAGGCTGCGCCTCGTTCTCGCCGGACGGCGGCATGAGCGCCGTCGCGGACATCGCCGGCCACACCACCGGCAAGGAGGTCGCCTCGGTGAGAGGCAATGACGACGCCGAACGCGTCCGCGCTGCGACGCGCCGCCTGCTCGCCCGGCCCTTGTCGGCTGATGCCGCCGTGCAGGTCGCGCTGTTCAACAACAAGGGCCTGCAGGCGACCTACAACGCGCTCGCGCTCAGCGAGGCGGACATGGTCGAGGCCAGCCTGCCGCCGAACCCGACCTTCTCCCTGATGCGCATCAGCGGCGACGGCGCGCTGGAGGCCGAGCGTCAGGTCGCCGGCGACATCCTGGCGCTCGCCACCTTGCCGCTGCGCTCGGAGATCGCGCGCGAGCGGTTTCGCCAGGCCCAATTGAAGGCCGCGCTGGCGACGCTGCGGCTCGCCGCGGAAGTGCGCCACGCGCATGTGCGCGTCGTCGCCGCCAACGAGCTGGTGGCCCTGCTGGTCGAGGCGCAATCGGCCGCGGAGGCGACCGCGAAGCTCGCCTCGAAGCTCGGCGAGACCGGCGCGCTCAACCGGCTCGATCAGGCGCGCGAGCAGGTGTTCTATGCCGAGACCACGGCCGAGCTCGCCACCGCCCGCCGTGCCGCCGGAAGCGCCCGCGAGCGGCTGATCCGTCTGATGGGCCTGTGGGGCGACGATCTGAATTTCCGCCTGCCCGATCGGTTGCCGGCGCTGCCGCGCCGCCCGCTGAGCCAGCCCTTCGTCGAGGCCGATGCCGTCGGCCATCGCATCGATCTGCAGGTCGCCCGCCTCGAGCTCACGGCGCTCGCCACCGCGCTGCAGCTCAGCGAGGCGACGCGCTTCGTCACGTTGCTCGATCTCGCCGGTCTCGACCGCAAGACCGTCGAGCCCGACGGCCGCATCATCCGCGAACGCGGCTACGACGTGCAGTTCCAGATCCCGATCTTCGACGGCGGCGAGGTCCGCGTGCGGCAGGCGGCCGAGACCTACAACATCGCCTTCAACCGCCTGACCGAGCGCGCCGTCACCGTCCGCTCCGAGGCGCGCGACGCCTATCGCAGCTACCGCGCGGCCTTCGACATCGCCGGCCATTACGCCCGCGAGGTGCTGCCGCTGCGCCGGATCATCAGCGAGGAGATGCAGCTGCGCTATTCCAGCATGCAGGTCGACATCTTCGCGCTGCTGCTCGAGGCGCGGCAGCGCCTGGCCTCGCGCCGCGCCGCGATCGACGCCGTCAGAGACTTCTTCCTCGCCGAGGCCGAGCTGTCGGCCGCCGTCAACGGCGGAGTCGCGAGCGGCGAAGACAGCGCACAGCAGACCGCGAGCGCGCTCGCGCCAAGCAACGACTGAGAGGAGAGCCAACATGTTGTCCCGCCGAACCCTGCTCGGCTCCGCGGCGCTGGCCGGCGCCTCCGCCGTCTCCGGCCGCGTCCAGGCTGCCTCCATTCCGGAGGCGCCGACCATGGACAAGGCCGTGATGCAGCCGCCGTTGCATCCCAGCGCCGGCCCGGACTATCAGCCCGTGGTCACGCTCAACGGCTGGTCGCTGCCGTTCCGCATGAACGGCGACTGGAAGGAATTCCATCTCGTCGCCGAGCCGGTCACGCGCGAGTTCGCGCCCGGCATGACCACGCATCTGTGGGGCTACAACGGCCAATCGCCGGGCCCGACCATCGAGGCGGTCGAGGGCGACAGGCTCCGCATCTTCGTCACCAACAAATTGCCGGAATACACCACCGTACATTGGCATGGCGTGATCCTGCCCTGCGGCATGGACGGCGTCGGCGGACTGACGCAGCCGCACATCAAGCCCGGCAAGACCTTCGTCTACGAGTTCGAGATGAGGCACGCCGGCACCTTCATGTATCACCCGCACGCCGACGAGATGGTGCAGATGGCGATGGGCATGATGGGCATGATCGTCGTGCATCCGCGCGACAACCTGCCGCCGCCGGTCGACCGCGACTTCGTGTTCGTGATGTCGACCTACCGCATCGAGCCCGGCAGCTATCTGCCGAAGGTCAACGAGATGACCGACTTCAACATGTGGACCTGGAATGCGCGGGTGTTTCCCGGCATCGATTCCTTGCCGGTGCGGCTCGGCGATCGCGTCCGCATCCGCATCGGCAATCTCACCATGACCAACCATCCGATCCACCTCCACGGCCACAAGTTCAAGGTGATCGGCACCGACGGCGGCTGGCTTCCCGAAACGGCGCAATTCCCGGAGACCACGACCGACGTGCCGGTCGGCGCGGTGCGCGTGCTCGACTTCACCGCCGACAACCCCGGCGACTGGGCATTCCACTGCCACAAGTCGCATCACACGATGAATGCCATGGGCCACGACATGCGCAACCTGATCGGCGTGCCGCGCAAGGAGCTGGCCGCCGCCGTCGGCAAGCTCGCGCCCGACGGCATGGTGATGGGCAACACCGGCATGGCGATGGGCAACATGGAGATGCCGGCCCCCGACAACACGCTGCCGATGATGACCGGCAGCGGCCAGTTCGGGCCGATCGAGATGGGCGGCATGTTCACGACCGTGAAGGTGCGCGAGGGCCTCGCCCGCGACGACTACCGCGATCCCGGCCCGTATCAGTTCCCCAAGGGCACCGTGGCCTACGAGGTCGCAAGCGCGCCGGAGCCGGTGCGGCGAAGCGACGGCGCACCGACGCAGGTCCGCACCCAGCGCTGAATTCACCAAACACCGCATCAACCGACGACCACCATCAGGAGATCTCCATGAAGACTGCATTCGCGATCAGCGCAATGGCGGCGGCCGCTCTGATCGTCGCACCGGCCCGTGGCCATGAGCAGCACGGATCGCGCGGCTATTCCGCCGGTGAGCCGGGTGATCCCAAGCAGCCGTCACGCACCATCGAGGTGCTGCTGAGCGAGATGGAGTTCACGCCGGCGCGCATCGAGGTGAAGCGCGGCGAGCAGATCCGCTTCGTGCTGCGCAACACCGGCAAGGAGGATCACGAGTTCCTGCTCGCCACCAAGGCCGAGAACCTGAAGCACGCCGCGGTCATGAAGAAGCACCCGCATATGGAGCACGACGAGCCCAACGGCGCCCGGCTCGCGCCGAACAAGACCGCCGAGCTGCTGTGGCGGTTCACCAAGCCCGGCACGTTCGAATATTCCTGCCTGATCCCAGATCATCGCGAGTTCGGCATGACCGGCCACGTTGCCGTGAAGTGACGGATGAAGCCGTCTTGACAACGCGTAGGGCGGATCATCGCCGCGTCATTCGCCCTACGCCTCGCCATGAGTTCACCAGTAGAAGGAAACACATCATGAAGACGTTCTCTCAGCTCACGACCGCCGCCGCGTTGGTTCTCGCTCTCGCGACCCCTGCCCTCGCCGCCGAGGCGATCAGCGGCGACGTCAAGAAGGTCGATGAGGCCAACGCCAAGATCACCCTCCACCACGGCCCGGCCAAGAGTCTTGGCATGGACGAGGCCATGACCATGGTCTACCGCGTCAAGGACGCCGCGCTGCTGAAAGGCCTCAAGGCCGGCGACAAGGTGAAGTTCGAGGCGGTCGAGGACGCCTCCGGCTACTCGGTGACCAAGATCGAGAAGGGCAAGTAGGCGGCAGCGTTTCGAGCCGTCCCCTTCTCCACCGCCATTCCGGGGCGCGCGCGGCGACGACGTCGCCGGACAGCGCGAGCCCGGAATGACGTGCGGATGGATCAGGCCACGAACCGGCGGCCGGATGGGTTTGCATTCCAAGTTCGGATCGTATGATCGCGGCTCCCTGCGCGGAGCATGTCATGAAAGCCTATCTCGTCCTCGATCTCGCCGTTCACGACTTCGCAGCGTTCAAGGTCTACATCGAACGGATCCCCGCCTTCATCGCGAGGCATGGCGGCCGCTACATCGTCCAGGGCGCAGTGCCCACGCCGGTCGAAGGCGGCTGGACGCCAGAGCGCATCGTGATCCTGGAATTCCCGTCGCGCCAGAACGCCACCGACTTCCTTGGTGATCCCCAGATCCAGGACCTGTTCGCGATCCGTCACCGCACCACGTCGAGCCGGTTGGTGCTGGTCGACGGCTGCGCGGAGTGAGCGCTGCAATGTTGTGCCGGAAGGCTGTGCCGAGCCAAGGAGGCGCCCTATCGTCGGCGTGACATCCGCAGCTGGCGGATCACGCGGCGCTGATCCGCCCTGCGCGAACTGCCCCGTCGCTCCCTGGGCATTCGCGGGCGCGACAAGTTCCCTCCGTCCTCCCGTTAACCATTTGCTAACCATGGCGCGGGCAAGCTTTGCCGCGTCGCGCTGCGCGTGGCCGGCGACCGGACGACCACAGGACATCCTGGGCTTTGCTGCCGCCGGGCATGGCGGCGGCCCGGTTGCCGGCCGCAGCGCGTCGCTGCGGCGTCCGACGCCATGCCGTCCTGTCTGTCCGGAGACCCAAGTCCTTGAGCACCGTCGGTTCGCGCGCCTTCCAGAAGGCGCGGCAGGAAAAGAAGCAGAAGAAGCTCGTCGAGACGCAGCTGACGACGGCGTACAAAGCCTTCCAGGCCGGACGCCAGGCGGAGACGCAGTCGCTGTGCGCGAAGCTGCTGCAGGAGGTCCCGGGCTGCTTCGATGCCATGCATCTGCTCGGCGTGTCGCTGGTGTCGTCGGCGCGCTTCGCCGAGGCCACCGCCTTCCTGGCGCAGGCCGTCGCGATGGAGCCGAATTCCGCCGACGCGCAGTCCAATCTCGGCTGGGCGCTGATCAATTGCGAGCGCTACGAGGAGGCGCGCGCCGCGCTGGAGCGATCGCTGGCGCTGCGCCCGAATGCGCCGATCACCTTGCGCAACCTCGCGATCGCGCTGCTGCGGCTCGGACAGGGCGAGGCCTCGCTCGCGGCCGCGACCCGCGCCCTCGAACTCAAGCCGGACGACGTCGATGCCTGGTGCAATCGCAGCGTCGCCGAGCTGATGCTGCGGCGGTGGGACGCCGCTGCCGCCAGCGCCGAGCGCGCGCTGGCCTTCAACCCGAACCATTTCGAGGCCACGGTCAACAAGGGCCTCGCCCATCTCGAGCTGCACCATTTCGAGCTGGCGGAAGCGACCTTCAATGCGGCGCTGGCGGCACGCCCGGCCCACGCCGAGCTGCGGGCGCATCGCGGCCGGCTCTACATGATCTCCGGACGCACGGCGGAAGCCGAAGCCGATTTCGACGCCGCCGTGACGCTCGATCCCAATCTGCAACTGGGATGGCAGGGCAAGGCGCAGATCTGCATCCTCAACGGCAACGTCGCGCAGGCGATGGCCGCCTGCAAGCGCGTGCTCGACACCAATCCGAAGGCGCAGGTCGCGCTCACTTTGCTCGGCGCCTGTCGCGGCCGGCTCGGCGACGTCGCAGGCGCCATCGCCCAGTTCGACCAGGCGCTCGCGGTGCAGCCGGACTATGACGAGGCGATCACCAAGAAGATCTTCTATCTCGACTTCCTGCCCGGCGCCGACTTCGCGGTCCAGCAGGCGGCGCGGCAATATTGGTGGATGGCGGTCGGCTCCAAATTCCCGCGCCGCAAACTTGCGCCGCGTTCGCTCGATCCCGACCGGCGCATCGTCGTCGGCTACGTCTCGGCCGACTTCCGCATGCATTCGGCGGCCTTCGCCTTCCTGCCCGTGCTGCGCGGCCACGACAAGACGCAGGTCCAGGTCAACTGCTACTCGACCTCGCCGCGGCACGATTCCTACACCGCGAAGTTCCAGTCGATCGCCGACGTCTGGGTCGAGGCCTCGAGCCTGTCCGACGACGAGCTCGCCGACCGCATCCAGGCCGACGGCGTCGACATCCTGGTCGATCTCTCCGGCTACACCACGGGCACGCGCATGCCGGTGTTCGCGCGCAAGCCGGCGCCGATCCAGGTCACGGCCTGGGGCAGCGGCACCGGCACGGGCCTTGCCACCATGGACTACTTCTTCGCCGATCCGGTCACGGTGCCCGAGAGCGTCCGGCCGCTGTTCGCCGAGCACGTCCACGACCTGCCCTCGGTGATCACGATCGATCCGGTGCTCGACGTTCCGCCGTCGCCGCTGCCGATGCTGACGAACGGCCACGTCACCTTCGGCGTCTACAACCGCATCGACAAGATCTCCGACGCGGCGATCGCGCTGTGGGCGCGGCTGCTCGCCGAGATCCCTGACGCGAAGCTCGTCGTCAAGCATCTCGCGCTGAACGATCCCGCGGTGCGCGACGGGCTGCTCGCCCGCTTCGTCGCACACGGCGTGCCCGAGGCGCGCATCCTCTGCCTCGGCGCCAGCGAGCGCGTCGAGCATCTCAAGTCCTACGAGCGCATCGACATCTCGCTCGACCCGTTCCCGCAGAACGGCGGCATCTCGACGTTCGAATCGCTCTACATGGGCGTGCCGGTCGTCGCCAAGCTCGGCGCTGGCGCGGCCTCGCGCGCCGCCGGCGGCATCCTGACCGCGGCCGGCCTCGCCGACTGGGTCGCCGGCGATGATGACGGCTACATCCGGATCGCCAAGAGCTTTGCCGCGCAGCCCGAGCTGCTGGCGAAGCTGCGGCCCGAACTACCCGGCCTGGTCGCGCGCTCGCCGGCCGGCGACGTCGCCAACTACACGCGCTGCGTCGAAGCCGGCTATCGGCAGTTCTGGCGGGACTATTGCGCCAAGGGAGGCAAGGCCGGCGCCTGATCGCGCCGGCGTGCCAAGGCCTCGATCTCGCAGCAGCCCTCGACGCCCGATCGCACGAACTTCCGGCTTCGACCGCCCCCGCAACCGCAAGCTGCGTCGATTTCCGCTATGCCATTTTGGCCGCGTGCGATCTCGCGCGACTCTCGGACTGATACCACGGCGTTTCTCCGTCCAGACCAAGGCGCAATCAAGCCCATGGCTTTTTGGTGGCGAGGATGCGCCTCGCAGCAGCTCCGGTTGCGCCCAACCGGCGAGTAGTAGACCTCATTCCTCAACCAAGGAGATAATGCGCGAAAATCGGCCGCGCCTCACGATCGCCGTGTGGCCGGCAACGGAGGAATTTGGGGCATGCGGGTGGCGTTGTTGAGTTGCGTCGTTGCGGCGGGATTGAGTCTGGCGGCACCGTTGCTGCCGGCCATGGCACAGACGGCGCGGACCGGAAGGCCGGCGGCGGCAACGGCCGCTGCGGCCGGCGAAGGCGGCAAGCTGCAGGAGTCCAACGAATGGACGGTCGGCGTCGCCGGCGGCCTGCTCGAAGGCACCAACATCCGTTTTGCCGCCGAGATGGCCAAGGTGCTCGACGACCGCCCGAACCTGCGCGTGCTGCCGATGGTGACCTACGGCGCGCTCGGCAACATCGAGGACCTGCTGTATCTGCGCGGCGTCGACGTCACCATCACCTCGGCGGACGTGCTCGACGAGTTCGTCCGCAACGGCACGCTCGCCAACATCAAGAACCGGATCCGCTACATCTGCTCGTTCTACATCAACGAGATGCATGTCTACGTCCGCCCGGAGATCAGGACGCTGGAGGATCTCGCCGGCAAGAAGGTCTCCTTCAACACCGTGGGCAGCGCCGCCAACCTCACCGGCGGCATCGTGTTCGACCGGCTCAAGATCGGCGCGGAAAAGGTGTTCATCAACAATTCGGTGGCGCTGGAGAAGATGCGCAGTGGCGAGATCGCCGGCGTCGTCCACGTCACGGGCAAGCCGACCGACCTGTTCGCCAAGTTCAAGCCCGAGCCGGGCTTCCACTTCCTGCCGATTCCGTTTGCGCGCAGCCTGCAGGACTACTACGTGCCGACCAAGCTGACCTCGCAGGACTACCCCAATCTGCTCAAGCCCGGCGAGAGCGTCGAGACCATCGGCGTGCCGCAGGTGCTGGCGGTCTACAACTGGCCGCCGGAGACCGAGCGCTACCGCCGCGTCGCGCGCTTCGTTGACTATCTGTTCAAGCGGTTCGACCAGTTCAAGCAGCCGCCGTTCCATCCGAAATGGAACGAGATCAACCTCGCCTCCTCGCTGCCCGGCTGGACCCGCTTCCGCGCCGCGGAGGAGCTGCTGGCCAGCACGCGCCCGCCGCAGGCCGACGGCGCCGCCGTCAAGCAGCAGTTCGACGAGTGGATGAGCACGCGGGCGCCGACCGGCGGCCGGCGGATGAGCGAGGACGAGACCAGGGTCCTGTTCGAGCAGTTCCGCGACTGGATGAAGCGCGACGGCGGCCAGCCGGCGCGATAGCGCCGATGGTCGTGGCGTCGACTACGACACCGCCGGCTTGCGGCGCAGCGCCGCCGGCGTATCGGGTTGCGCCAGCGGATGGGCGGACGCGAACGCCGGCAGCGCCATCGCGGCCTCGACGACGCGCTGCACCGTCGGCGCCGCGGCGAGGTCGAGGCCTTTATTGCGCGCGAAGACGGCGTGGCCGGCGAGGCAGATGTCGGCCATCGTCGGCGCATCGCCATGGCAGAACCGGCCGGTCGCGACATGGCCTGCAAGCTGGGCCTCGATCGCGACCAGCATCTCCGACGCCCAGTGCCTGAGCCAGGCCGCGCGCGCCGCGTCGTCCACGTGCAGCACCTCGGTGAGATAGCGCTGCACCCGCGGCGTCGTCAGCGGATGCGCATCGCAGGCGATCATCGCCGCCAGCGCCCTCACCCGCGCGCGCCCCTTGGCATCGGCAGGCAGCAGCGCCGCGCCCGGACAGGCTTCGTCGAGATATTCGAGGATCGCCAGCGACTGCGTCAGCACGGTGCCGTCGTCGAGCACCAGCGCTGGCAGCGCCATCTGCGGGTTGAGCGCGGCATAGGCCTCGTCGCGATGCTGCTGCCGGTCGACATCGACCGCGACCTGCTGATAGGCGATGCCCTTGAGGTTGAGCGCGATGCGCACGCGAAAGCTCGCCAGCGACTGCCAGAACGAATAGAGCTTCATGCGGGTCCCCCTGGGCGGGCGAGTGAATGTCGACGTCTTCGATCGATCCGTCGCCCACGGTCGACATTCGATATCCGGCGATCAGTTCACGCTCGAGATGAAGCCTGCGAGAATCGTCCGGCTCTGGCTGAGTGCCTCGATGCGTTGATCGATGAGGCCGACCTGCTGCGCCAGTATTCTTCGCAAATTGTCGCAAGGCCTGAAATCTGGACGGTTGTTGCGCACGCAGGGGAGCAACTGCTTGATCGTCTCGAGCGTCATGCCGGCTGAGCCGAGCAGTTTGATCCGGCGCACGGCTTCCTCGTCCGCCGGCCCGTAGTCGCGGTAACCGGACGAGGTTCGGTGCGGCGCAAGCAAGCCTTCGTCCTCGTAGTAACGCAGCATCCGGATGCTGACTCCCGTCCTCCGGGAAAGTTCGCCGATCTTCACTGAAAACCTCTTGACCCTGACAGCGCTGTCAGACCTTACAGATCGTGCTCATCCAAGTGGAGTCCCTTGTGAAGGAGCGACGATGAAAGCCTATCATTTGAATGGCCATGCGGGCGCGGGTCGCCTGGTGCGCACCGACGTCATCAAACCCGAACCCGCCCCTGGCGAGGTCCGCATTCAGGTCGAGGCGGCAAGTCTCAACTATCGCGACCTCCTGATCCTCGACCGAGCGGGTGAAGGCGGTTTCGACCGCCGCGTCCCGCTCTCCGACGGCGCAGGCATCGTTGATGCCGTAGGCTCCGATGTCGTTCAATGGCGCCCGGGCGACCGTGTGGCCGCATCGTTCTTTCGCGATTGGATTTCCGGGCCGTTCAAGGCGAGCTATGTTCCGTCAGCCCTCGGCGGCAGCACGATGGATGGCATGCTGGCGGAGTACGTGGTGCTGCCGGCGACGGCGCTGGTCCCCGTGCCGGCGCACCTCACGTCGATCGAAGCCGCGACCCTGCCCTGTGCCGGCGTGACGGCCTGGCACGGCCTCATCACCCGTGGTGGAATGGGCAAGGCCGACACGCTGCTGGTCCAGGGAACCGGCGGCGTCGCGCTGTTCGGCCTTCAGTTCGCGGCCGCGCTGGGCGCGCGCGCGATCGTCATCTCGTCCTCGGATGAGAAGCTCGCCCGCGCCCAGGCGCTCGGCGCCTCGATCCTGATCAACTACCGCGACACGCCCGATTGGGATGTCGCCGTGATGAAAGCGACGGATGGCGAAGGCGCCACGCATGTCCTCGAGCTCGGCGGCCCCGGCACCTACGACCGATCGCTGCGGTCGGTCGCTTCGGGTGGCAAGATCGTCCAGATCGGTGTCTTGACGGGGTTCGGCCCCAAGCCCGACCTCGCCCGCCTGCAGTGGGAGAATGCCGACATCATCGGCGTCACCGTGGGTTCGGTCGAACATTTCACGGCCATGAATCGATTCCTGGCCGAACACGCGATCCACCCGATCGTCGATCGGGTCTACGACTTTGACGACGCTCCCGAAGCGTTCGCCCTTCTCCGGTCCGGCTCGCACTTCGGCAAGATCGTTGTGAAGCTATAGGCGAGAGGATGTGAGCACTTCGCCGATCTGCGACGCCGGAAAGCGCCCCCCCCCCGGAGTTGGCACAATCTCTCCGGGTTGGAATCAACCCACGCAACAAACCGAGGGGTCGATCACGCCTCGCTAATCCGCACGCGTGGCCCCGGCCGGCAGCAGCGCCGGACGGCGCGTGACCGATCGTGCCTCACCGTCCGCCTGCTGTCACTCCGCACCGGCCGTGAAGTCCTGGTCGGCAACGCTGGCGGTCTGCGGCACCTTGATGACCACGGCGGCGCGATTGAGCGCCTGGTGGCAGGAATTGCAGGCGGCGGTGAGGTCGGCATAGGAGCGCTCGAAGCGGCCGATGTCCTTCTGCTTGATGGCCTGCGCCAGTTCGTCGAACGGCTGCTGCGTCACGGCCGTCGTCATGTCGGCAAACGAATTGCCCTCGACCAGTGGCTGCGCCCGGCTGACGCGGTTGAACGCGCCCTTGAGATTGCCGAGCTCATAGGCGCTGAACGCCCAGTTGCCGCTATGGCCGGCGATCCAGAGCCTGAGATGGCGCGGCTGGATGGTCGCGATCATCAGGTCGCTGACGGTCGGCAGGTAGGCTGGCGCCGGGGTCGGTGTCGGCGTCTCCGCCCTGGGCGCGGCGACCGCGATGAGCGATGCAAGCCCGGCAAGGCCAGCGGCGGTCGCTGTCAGCCGCAAACCATGGCGGAGCTTTGGTCGATGCATCTTGGGCTCTCCTGAGAAAGATTTAGAAACCTTCTAAAGAGCGACATCCTGCATCGCCAATCGCAATCGCTGATCGCGGCGATCAGAAAAACTTGATGCCATCCGCCGCGCGGCGCGCACGATACGGACACATTGCCTGGCGTCACGCCAGCGACCCCGGCGCGACACGAAGGTGCGGTGGGCGCTGCAGTCCTGCGGACAGCGGCGAGTCGCCGATCGTCATTCGGCGCCGATCCTTCGGCGCAGCCAGGCGTCGACGATCGCGGTCGCCGGATGGCTGGGATCGCCGAGTTCACGGTTGATCTCCATGTGGCCGCGCAGGCCGGTGCCGCCGACGCCCTGGACTTCGGCCGGCGTGCCCGCCTGCATCAGGGCGGCGCCGAGCGCCTCGGACTGCGCCTTGCCGTCGGCGCGGTCGACATGGAGGATCAGGAACGCCGGCGCGTTCGGCTTCGCGGCCTGGAGGGTCGGCGACAGCGCCCGCTGACGCACCGGGTCGGTGCCGAATGCCTGGATGTAGGTATCGAGCATGAAACGGCCGCTGTCGGCGAGCTGGCGCGCCACGTCGTAGCAGGCGCCATCCAGCGCGATGATGCCGCTGACGTCCCGCAACGACAGCCCGGCCGCCGTGAAGTAGCGCGGATCAGTCCCGACCAACGCCACCAGATGCGCGCCGGCGCTGTGCCCCATCAGCACGATGCGCGCGGGGTCGATGCCCAGACGCTTGGCATTGGAGCGCAACCACGCGAGCGCCGCGGCGACGTCAGCCGCCTGCTGCTCGACGGTCGCGGCCGGTACCAGCCGATAGTCGATCGAGGCAAACGCGTAACCCTGCGCGAGCATGTGCTCGACCTTCGCGGCCCCTGTCGCGTTGCGCTTGTCGCCGCGCTTCCATCCGCCGCCGTGTACGAACACGACCAGCGGCGCGGCCTTGCCTCCCCTCGCCTGCCAAAAGTCGAGCTTCTGCAGCGGATCGGCGCCATAAGCATATTCGGTGGCCGGCCCGCTTTGGCGCTCGGCCTCGCGCGCCGCCATGCGCGCCTGCAGCCGCGCCAGAAAGGGACCTGCGAGTGCAGGTGAAAGAAAGAAGGGCTGCTGCAGCCACAGGCCGGCAGCTAACAAAACAGCAGGTATCGAACGCAACATCGAGAGCTCCATCGTCGTGAGACGATAGCAGCAAGCGTTGCTTAAAGAAGGCCGCATGTGGCGTCGTTACAAAATGTCACGAACGGTGACGCCCGCGAAACTACGGGGCAGTCTTGCGCGCATAATCCCAACCTACCGTACAGTGAATCCTTCGCTCCAGGCATCCCTGTCAACTTCGTATTCGCTGACGAAGAAGCCATCAGGATAATCGCGAAAGCCTTGAAACTGAAGCTTGCGTATCTTGGCGGCAATGGCTTCTTCGGCGCTGCTGTAGACGCCGACGAGCTTGTCTTCCCTCTCGTCATCATCGAACGGGCGGGCGTGCCAAAGTAGAAAGACCGTACGCATTCGTGTATTCCTCGATTTCGATACGTCACAGCGAACGAGCCAGGTTGGTTGTCCCAGCCCTGAGCGACGGCTAAGCTTCGACCATGAAGATTGCATTCTCGATCGCAGCCAGCGCAAGACGTCGAATCGAGGCCCTGGTCGACGCGCTCAAGAGACAGAACGGACTTCCCGAGGTGATCCCGGCCGTGATGTGGCTCGACGCCGACTTGAACCCAGATATCGCGACATCCCGCGTCGTCATTGGCTTCTATGACAATCGGGCCGACATCATCGACGACATCACCGTGGAGGATGGCTTCGCGTTCGTGCTCGCCGTCGCGCGGGACGATGAGCGGCTGTTCGATGGACAAGAACTGCACTATATCGATGATGCCTTCGTCCTGAAGCAGCGCCGGACACACTGACACGCACACATCCCTCGCCCCGTCTAACGTCTGCGGACTGTAGCGAAAACTCTCCTCCCATTGACTCGGCCAATCATCTCTCGACGCGCGCCTGGCGAACGCCGGACTTCGTCGCGCTCGGATGGGGCTCGTCGACAACAGGCCGGCTGACCTCAAGGCGCGCCGCAGCCCGTATCGATCATACTTTTTGGTTTGCCGAATTTTCTTCTTTCATTTTTTCCGAAACCGTGTATATCTCTTCCCGTCCTGCTTCCGCCGGAGGGGCGTGTCGCGACCGTCACGAGACGTGGGAGGTGGGATGCGATGGGCGCAGCGAATCGCAGCGTGGCCTCGTGCCGCGCGGACGAACGGTTCGTTGCGCACGGCGAAATCGTGCGGTCCCGACACCCCGACGCTGGTGTCAACTCACGACGAAGCTTCGCTTCGCGTGGGGATGGTGGCCAACAAGCCCGGCGCACCAGGGAGACCACGTATAAGCCGTTCCAACCGTCGCGCAGGGAAGGCCGGGTGTTTCGGCCAGACCTGTGGTGACTGCCGCCTGCTTTTTTTCTGCAGGCGGGCCACGGGCGCGGCCAGCGCCCGGCCTTCCCTGCGCCCTCCATCTGTTTCGAGGGCGGACCTGACGCACAGCTCGGGCGCACGGCGCCGCGAGACCGCAGGCGCACGCCAACCAAGCCGATGCAGGAGACCGACCGATGCAGACCAGCGCCTAGCTTGCCAAGTGCGCCCGCTCTCCTGCCCCCGCAACCCTTTGTTAACCGCCATTAACCGAACGCTAACCAACCACCGGGCAAAAATTGCCGGGTGGAATGTGCGTGTCGTGGTTGGGTGCAGTTGACGGAGGAGACCTTCCGTGGACGCCGGCGCGGTACCTCAGTTTCGGAACGGCGGCCCTGCGGCCGTCGCGCAGTCGTTTGGGGCCGGCACACGCGGCCCGCGGGAAGGGGCGAAAGCCATGGTCGACGTCACGGCGGGTCAGGGGGTCGGATCTCCGGCCGGCGGGTTCTCATTCGCTGACCTCAAGACAGCCGTCCTGCGCGGCGACATCGCGCTGGCGCTCGGCATCCTCACCATCCTGGTGGTGCTGATCCTGCCGCTGCCCTCGCTGGTGCTCGATCTGTTCCTGGCGATCTCGATCACCCTGTCGATCCTGATCCTGATGACCGCCTTGTTCATCCAGGCGCCGCTGGAATTCTCCTCCTTCCCGACCATCCTCCTGATCTCCACGATGCTGCGGCTGTCGCTCAACCTGGCCTCGACCCGGCTGATCCTGTCGCGTGGCCACGAGGGCACCGATGCCGCCGGCCACGTCATCGAGGCGTTCGGCAACTTCGTGATGAGCGGCAATTTCGTCATCGGCATCATCGTGTTCGCGATCCTGGTGACGGTGAACTTCGTCGTCATCACCAAGGGTTCGGGCCGCATCGCCGAGGTCGCGGCGCGCTTCCATCTGGACTCCATGCCCGGCAAGCAGATGGCGATCGACGCCGACCTCTCCGCCGGCCTGATCGACGAGAAGGTCGCCAAGATCAGGCGCAAGGAGCTGGAGGACGAAAGCGGCTTCTTCGGCGCCATGGACGGTGCCTCCAAATTCGTCCGCGGCGACGCGGTCGCCGGCCTGCTCGTCGTCTTCATCAACATCATCGGCGGCATCATCATCGGCGTCGCCCAGCAGGGTCTCGGCTTTGCCGAGGCCGCCCGCACCTACACCACGCTGACCGTCGGCGACGGCCTCGTGACCCAGGTGCCGGCGCTGATCGTCTCGACCGCCGCGGGCCTCCTGGTCTCCAAGGCCGGCGTCAGCGGTGCCGCCGACAAGGCGCTGATCAAGCAGTTCTCGGGCTATCCGCAGGCGCTCGGCATGTCGGCTGCCGTGATGCTGGTGCTGGCGCTGCTGCCGGGCATCCCGACCCTTCCGTTCCTGGCGCTCGGCGGCGGCGCCGCCGCGCTCGCCCTCAAGGCGCGCAAGCAGAAGGAGGTCGCGAAGGCCGAGGAGGTCGCCGCGGCTGCAGCGCCGGCAGCGGCTGCCACCGCCGCGGCCGCCGAGGAGCCGATCTCGGCCGCGCTCAAGATCGACGACCTCAAGATCGAGCTCGGCTATGCGCTGCTGCCGCTCGTGAACGCACCCGACGGCACCGACCGCCTGACCGACCAGATCAAGGCGCTGCGCCGGTCGCTGGCGATCGAGATGGGTTTCGTGATGCCGTCGGTGCGCATCCTCGACAACGTGCAGCTCGAGGCCAACACCTACATCATCAAGATCAAGGAGGTCGACGCCGGCTCCGGCAAGATCTGGCCGAGCCAGTTCATGGTCATGGACCCCGGCGGCAACCAGGTCGCGGTGCCCGGCATCCACACGACGGAGCCGACCTTCGGCCTGCCCGCCACCTGGGTCGACGCCGGCCTGAAGGAAGAGGCGACGCTCAAGGGCTACACGGTCGTCGACGCGGCGACCGTGCTGTCGACGCACCTGACCGAGCTGCTCAAGGCCAATATGAGCGACCTGCTGTCCTACGGCGAGGTGCAGAAGCTCCTGAAGGAGCTGCCGAAGGAGCAGAGCGAGCTGGTCAAGGACATCGTGCCGACGCAGATCACGATTTCCGGCATCCAGCGCGTGCTGCAACTGCTGTTGTCGGAGCGCATCTCGATCCGCGACCTCTCGACCATCCTCGAAGGCATCGCCGACGCGCTCGCGTTCTCGCGCAACCCGGCAACGATCGTCGAGCACGTGCGCGCCCGCCTCGCCCGCCAGATCTGCGCCCAGAACACCTCGCCGATGGGCTACCTGCCGCTGATCGCGCTGTCGGCCAGGTGGGAGCAGGCGTTTGCGGAATCGCTGATCGGCCAAGGCGAGGAGCGGAGCCTCGCGATGCAGCCGTCGAAGCTGTCGGAGTTCATGACCGCCACGCGCGATGCCTTCGAGCGCGCCGCACGCGAAGGCGAATCGCCGGTGCTGGTGACGTCGGCGGCGATCCGGCCGTTCGTCCGCTCGCTGGTCGAGCGCTTCCGGGCCCAGACCACGGTGCTGTCGCAGGCCGAGATCCATCCGCGCGCGCGGCTGAAGACGGTGGGGAGCGTGTGACGGCTGACGTTGCGGAACCGCAGAATTCCGGGCGCGTTTGATCGGCGGGGCCGGCGCGAGGCGTCGGCTTTTGCCGTTTTTACCGGCGGACCACCCCTTGCTTTACCGCCACAGGCAAACGAATTCTTAATTTTGCGTTAGGTGGCTGAAATTTCATCCGCATACCGAACAACCAATCAAACCTTTGATATAACTACATGAATTTGGATTTCATCGACTTTCGATCGCGAGACATCACGCCTTATCACACACTTGTGATGTGGTCTACGAAACAGAATTGAGGTTTCCTACGTTAGTTCACGCGAGACGATGAACCGGAAAGCCCCCGGCTCACACGAATCAGCGAAGGACGGAAGACGGCAGGAGGCTTCCATGAACCACTCGATTTACAGCGCGGATCGTACGACCCACCTCAAGATTGTGGTGGTTGCGCTCGTGGCTGGCATCGCAGTGGCCGGCCTCGGCATCTCCGCCCGACTGAATGCGGAGCCGAACTACGCGCAGACGGCAAAGGTCCTCAAGGCCGGCAAGCCGGTCGTGGTGACGAGCTCGGAGATGTCGGTGGTTCGCTGACAGGAATTCCCGGAATTCACGCGGTTCTCACAGCCCCCCAACTGGCCGCGTGGATATGTAGTAGACCCAACCCCAAGTCGACTACTGAAAACGCCCGCTCCCCACGGGCGTTTTCTCTTTTGGGCGTTGAATCACCGCGCCGACGGCACCGTCTCGATCAGCTTGCCGGTAAAAACGATCGGCCCGGTCGCCTGCCCGGTCGGCGACCCGCCCTCCGGCTCGACCGTGACGGCGTAGGTCGCGCGGTTGACTGTGTCGGCGTCGTAGGACGAGAGAACGGGACGGCTGGTGAAGTCGCTGCCGCCGATCACGCCGAGCGAGCGCGGCTTCTGCAGCTTGTCGGACACGAGCCACAGCTCGAAGCTCTTGCCCGGCTCCGGCGCGGCGCCGACCCGGCGCACGGTGTAGCTCTTGCTGGCGGCATCGACGGTCAGGATGAACGCCGGCGACGCCGCGTCCTTCTGCAGGAGGGCAACGAACTGGGCGGAGGGTTGCGCGACCGGCACCTTGACCTCGACAGTCTGGATCCGCGGCTTCGGCTGCAATGGCCGCGGCAGGAGGTCGGGGCGGTAAACCTGGACAACGACCAGCGCGAGCAGCACGGCCGCGAGCGCGGTCATGATGTTGGCGACCGCGCGCAATTGCCGGACCTTGGACGAGAGCTGAACGACATTGGTGTCGTCGTTCGCGATCTCGCCAGCCGCGGACGTGCTGCGTGTCGGCGTGATGACCGGCGCCGCGACCTCAGGCTCTGGTTCGCTGACGGGAGACGCATGGATCGGCGCAGCTTCCGCTTCGACAAGCGGGACCTCGGGAGGCGCGGGCTCGGGCTGAGCGGCAACGACCGGAGCCTCGACGATCGTCACCTGTGCAGCCGGCGCGCTCTCGGCGTTCGCGCGCAACCGCGCAATCTCGGCCTTGATGCGCTCCCACAGTTCGGGACGCGGCTCGACCAGCCCGACCATCTGATTGAGCGGACCGAGGCGAAATTCCCACGCGTGGACCAGCGCGACAAAATCCTTGTCGACCGCCATCATGGTCTCGACCTGCGCCCGTTCGGCGGCGTCGAGCGTCCCGAGCGCGTATTCCGCCGCCAGCGCGATATGGTCTTCGCTATACGCCATCACAGGTCCAGGTCACGTCCTACAAGGTCTCTCGCCAGTCCGAACAGCACCTCATCCGAGACCGAGGCATTGGCGGATGTCCATCATGCTCCGCCTCAGCCAGGTCTTCACCGTGTTCACCGGCGCCTCGAACTTGGTCGCCAATTGCTCGCGGCTCCAGCCGTTATAGTAGGCAAGCAGCACGAGCTTCTGGCGGTCGGGCTCGAGCTGGCCGACGCATTCCAAAAGACGCTTGAGCTCCTCCGACATCTCGCGGCGCGCCAGCGGATCCGGCGTCTCGGCCGCAACCTCCAGCGCGGAGGGCTCATCCTCCAAAGACAGCTCACCGCGCTTGCGCACCAGATCGATGGCGCGGTTGCGGGCGATGGCGGCCATCCAGGTGATCGGGGAAGAAACGGCCGGGTTGAACTGTGCGGCGTTGTTCCAGACCTTCACATAGGTCTCCTGGACGACCTCCTCGGCGAGGTCCTGTCGGTGCAAGATACGGAGCACGACGCCATAGAGTTTCGCGCGCGTCGCCGCGTAGAGGCGCTCGAAGGCAGCCTCGTCCCCTTTGGCAACAGCGGCAAGCAACCAGACCAGCTCTGCCGGCGTCAGCATTCAGCGTCCCCGAAAATCGTCCCACTCCCTCGTTCGAGCCTACGTCCTCCCGTAGCACAAGTCCTGGGCAACTCTCCACCGGGGTGGGCACGACGAAAAACCCGGACCTCGCGGCCCGGGTTTTCGAAAGCGACAGCCGTGACGGCGACAGGCTCAGGCGATGACGCCGAGCCGGGCGCGCATCAGGCCGATAGAGTCCATGTCGGCCTGCTCGCGGGCGCTCTCCTCGGCCTTCTCGCGGGCCTGGTCACGCTCGTCGAGCAGCTCGACCTTCTTCATTTCCTCGAACGCCTCGGACAACGCGGCCTTGGCGTCCTCGAGCTGGGTGCGCAGCTCGTCGGCCGAGCGCGTCAGGTTTTCCCGGCGCTGGATCGCGGCCTTGGCGTAGGTCGGATAGGCAAAATGGGTCGGGTCGTTGATGCCGGCCCGCTCCTGCTCGGTCTGGATCTCCCGCTCGAGCTCGGCCGACATGCGCTGGAAGTCAGCGATCATGCCCTCGATCTGCGTCACCCGGCGGCGTTTCTCATCCACCTGAAATTTCTTCAGACGGATCAGCGTTTCGCGCGACTTCATCGACTCATACTCCCCAGAAGTCCCGTGTACGGCGCGGGACAGGGCCGGCCGCCCTTGCTGGGCTCGCCGACTAGGCTCATTACATGGAGGGGATGATTACCCGACAAAGTTAGCTTTCCGTTTCCAAGCGCCCCAGGATCTGTTCCAGCTCCCGATACCCGTTCTGCAGCGTCGAGACCTCGTCCTTGCGCTGGCGCAGGAACGCCTCCAGCGGCTCGTGCAGCCGGATCGCCTCGTCGACCTCCGGACTGGAACCGGCGCGATAGGCACCGAGCCGGATCAGTTCCTCCATGTCGGCATAGGTCGCCATCACCTGGCGCGCGCGCATGATCGTCGGCAAGAATACGGGGTCGGCCGATTTCGGCATCGTGCGCGATACCGATTTCAGGACGTTGATCGCCGGATAGCGGCCGCGTTCGGCGATCGAACGCTGCATCACCACGTGGCCGTCGAGAATGCCGCGCACCGCATCCGCCACCGGCTCGTTGTGATCGTCGCCATCGACCAGCACCGTGAAGATCCCGGTGATGGTGCCCTCGCCGCTGCCCGGCCCCGCCCGCTCGAGCAGCTTCGGCAGCTCGGTGAACACCGTCGGCGTGTAGCCCTTCGCGGTCGGTGGTTCGCCGGCCGACAGCCCGATCTCGCGCTGCGCCATCGCAAAGCGCGTGACCGAGTCCATCAGACAAAGGACATCCTTGCCCTCGTCGCGAAAATATTCCGAGATCGCGAGCGTCAGATACGCCGCCTGTCTTCGCATCAGCGCCGGCTCGTCGGACGTCGCGACCACGACGACCGAGCGCGCGAGGCCCTCCTCGCCGAGATCGTCCTGCAGGAACTCCTGCACCTCACGGCCGCGCTCGCCGATCAGCCCGATCACCGACACCGCCGCGTCGACGTTGCGCGCCAGCATCGACAGCAGCACCGATTTGCCGACGCCGGAACCGGCGAAGATGCCGAGTCGCTGGCCGCGGCAACAGGTGAGAAAGGTGTTCAATGCGCGGACGCCGAGATCGAGCGGCGAGCCGACGCGCCGGCGCGAATGCGCTGGCGGCGGATTGTTCCGATAAGGAACCGGTGAGGCGCCCTGCGGCAGCGGCCCCTTGCCGTCGATCGGCTCGCCCATCGCATTGATGACTCGGCCGAGCCAGGCCGGCGACGGCCGCACCTGATTGGCGGCATTGGCGATCACGGCGCGGCAGCCGCGGCGCACGCCCTCCAGCCCGGCGAACGGCATCACCACGGCATTCTTGCCGGAGAAACCGATCACTTCGGCAGGGATGTAATTGTTGCCGGTCTCGATCACGATGCGCGCGCCGACCGACATCGCATGAATCGGCCCGGCGATCTCCACCATGAGTCCCTTCACGCCGACGACACGCCCATAGGTGTTCACGGCGTCGATGTCGCTGATCTGCTCGGCCAGAGCCTTCATTGCCAAAGCGCCTTCATTGCGAGAGAGCTGTCATTGGGCCAGAGCCTTCATTGCGAAAACCTTAAGTAGGGGCAGATTCGCGTCGTCGGCTTAACTCTGTGTTTACTCGCATCATTAATCATTACGTCATGGTCTGGAGTGACTGACGTGCTTCGCTTTGCCGCCCTCAAAAAGCGGTGAGATCCGAGAGTCGGTTAGGTCCATCTCTTAACATGGAGCTTGAACGAGAGCGGCTAAGAAAAACTGCTTCATCGCAACACCTTACGGCGATTCGATAAAAATTGCACGGATAGAGCTTGCGGAGGGGAATCAGGATTTGTTAACCATCTCTCGTCAGGATCCGAATCAGTTGTTCAAAGGCGTTTTGAGTGCCGCAGATGGCGGCCGACCTGACGCCCGGAGCGGCGACTATGGGGAACTGGCATGCGCGTTTTGCTGATTGAGGATGACAGCGCCGTCGCGCAGTCGATCGAACTGATGTTGAAGTCCGAAAGCTTCAATGTCTACACGACTGACCTGGGCGAAGAAGGCGTCGACCTCGGCAAGTTGTACGACTACGACATCATCCTTCTCGACCTCAATCTGCCCGACATGTCCGGTTACGACGTGCTGAAGCAGCTGCGTGTCTCGAAGATCAAGACGCCGATCCTCATCCTGTCCGGCCTCGCCGGCATCGAGGACAAGGTCAAGGGTCTCGGCTTCGGCGCCGACGACTACATGACCAAGCCGTTCCACAAGGACGAGCTGATCGCCCGCATCCACGCGATCGTCCGCCGTTCCAAGGGCCACGCCCAGTCGGTCATCCAGACCGGCGACCTCGTCGTCAACCTCGACACCAAGACGGTCGAAGTCGGCGGCCAGCGCGTGCATCTGACCGGCAAGGAATACCAGATGCTGGAGCTGCTCTCGCTGCGCAAAGGCACCACCCTGACCAAGGAGATGTTCCTCAACCATCTCTACGGCGGCATGGACGAGCCCGAGCTGAAGATCATCGACGTCTTCATCTGCAAGCTGCGCAAGAAGCTCGCCAACGCCTCCGAAGGCCGCAACTTCATCGAGACCGTCTGGGGCCGCGGCTACGTGCTGCGCGAGCCGCACGACATGGACGAGCGCATCCCCGCCTGAGCTTTCACTGGGTCCACCGGCGAGCCTCACGGCTTGCTCCTCCCAGACTGGGCCCCGCCGCGAATGGCGGGGTTTTTGTTTGTGGGCTGGGTCGATCGAGGCGAAGAACGTCGCGCACAGGCTGCGGCTTCGCGAACATTGCGCTCCCTTCTCCGGCGGTTGCGGCGCATCGCCTGTCCCGGCAGGGCAAGCCTGGCAGTCGGGCGCGATCTGCTGCCCCCCATCTCCGTCATTGCGAGGAGCGAAGCGACGAAGCAATCCAGAGTACCACCCTGGCCCCTGGATTGCTTCGCTGCGCTCGCAATGACGCCCGGGGGCGACGTTCAACCCGAGAAGCACGCACGACATCTACGGATGCACCTTATGCGACCCTGCGGACAAACCCTCGCGATCTCGCGGCGCCCAGCGCCCGAGCTATGTGCCATTCTCACCGCCCTCTCCTAACCGAGGGCGCAGGGAAGGCCGGGCGCTGGCCGCGCCCGTGGCCCGCCTGCAGAAAAGAAAGCAGGCGGCAGTCACCACAGGTCTGGCCGAAACACCCGGCCCTCCCTGCGCGATGGCTTTACGATTTATACGCGATCTCCCTGGGGACCGGCTGTCTTGCCCCCATCACCCGCAGGCAGCTCATCAGCAACGCCCACAGGCTCGACCTCAGCACCGGGAGGCCAGGACCACGCGACTTCACCGTGCGCCCGGGATCGTTCGTCGGCACGGCGAACCATGCTGCGATCCCAAGCGCCCATCGCATCCCACACCCGACGTCCGTGACGACCGCGAAGCGTCCCCTCGTTGGGGCGGGACGCGCGGAGTAAAGCACATTTTTCGTAAAAACAAAATAGAATTTCGATAAACAGAAATCATATTTCTTCCAGCCGTTCGAACGGCCACCGTCAAGGCTTGCGTTCCCGATCGAGACTCTGTCGAACGCTCCTGTTTCGGATCGACGATCTGCCATGTGCGGCTTCGCGCAAGTCACCTGCGATGCCCATGCGGCGCAGAGATCGGTCCCAATTCTGATCACCACGCTCGGCGGGGTGGTGTCGACCAGTTGCCGGAACGTGCTGAGCGGCGATCGGCTTCTGGTCGACATGACGACCGGCGTTTCGCAAGTCGAAGTCGATAGCGGTACGGTGAAGGCATCGGTCAAACCCGTCGTCAGAGGCATGTTGCGGAGCGACATCGGCTCCGCCGGGCACCGCACCAGAGCCGAAGAAATGATGCCAAAAGTTGTGCGGACCGTGACGTCGCACCCGCCTTATTACCTTGAGTTGCATCAAAGACGGTCAACAATTTCCGTGGCAGGCTAGCATTGACGGCGTATCCGTCATCAATGGTCCTTCAACGTGAGGAGTTCACTATGGCTAGAAGCATTGCTGTTGGTCTTGCTATTCTCGCCGTCTCTACATCTGCGGCCTTGGCAGGACATCGTACTCATCATGCAAAAGGTACTCATGCAAAAGCCAGTGCGGCTCAGCAGGTCGGGGCGAGCAAAAGTGATCGCGACCAATATGGAAATATGCAGGTCAATCCCGGAACTCCGGGCCTGAGCGGCAGCAACGCTGCCCTACATGCAAAAACGCATCGCGATTCCGGCTACGGGCCGAAGAGTGACTACAATGCAGACGGGACCATGCGGGTTGATAGCGGAACTCCGGGCGTAAGCGGCAGCAACGCTGCCCTACATCGTAGAACGCACCGCGATTC
Source organism: Bradyrhizobium sp. SZCCHNRI2009 (assembly GCF_032485115.1). NCBI lineage: Bacteria > Pseudomonadati > Pseudomonadota > Alphaproteobacteria > Hyphomicrobiales > Nitrobacteraceae > Bradyrhizobium > Bradyrhizobium sp. SZCCHNRI2009. The sequence continues at coordinate 23,344 of NZ_JAUEUH010000006.1, read as the reverse complement.
CGGTTACAATCCCAAGAGTGACTACAACGCGGACGGGACCCTGCGGGTGCATCAATAGTCGTTTCTTGCGACCACGTGATTGGCCCGGAGCGTTCCGCGCACCGGGCTTTCACGTCCACGAAAACTAGCGGTCCTTGCATTGACCGACAGCGATTACGGTGACGCTGCTCGACTGCACAAAACTATCATCTCGGTCGTTGTGTAACGGCGGGCCCATGAGTCTGGCCGGTCGCGCTGGCGGCACCGTACGCGCGGACGCCATGTAGGAGCTAGTCGCAAAGATACTGTTCCTGCTGTCGTCCGAGGCGTCGAACCTGACCGGCGCGTTCTACGCGACGGACGGCGGATGGACGGCCTATTGAACCCGCTTCCAGTCCGCTGAGGACTGGAACGATCGTTCACCCACGATCAGCTTCGAGCAAAGAGACGAGATCATGATGCGATCCCGCGGACCCGCATCATGATCTCAGAGTCTCGGAAGAGCCGCGGACCTAGCGGCACTCCTTGATTACGGTGACGCTGCAGAAAACTATCGGAAAACTACCGCGCGATCCTCCTCCAACGGCGAGCCTCGCCAAAAGCACGTCCATGAGTCCGTCCGGTCGCTCTCGCTGCAGCGGCGCGGACCGGATGGGTGGCCTGCGGCACATTTCGCTCTGGTTGATCAAGATCAATCGCGCTACCTTGGCCTCGCCGATCATCGGACCACGCAATGAGCTGGTGGCAGAGCCATGCCGGACGGCAGACGTCTCCCAATGCGCGGAGGCCTCGGTCCGCACCTGGCGGCGTGGCTGTTCTCGCTGCTGCTCGTTTCTGCCGCCGGCGCCCAGGCACTGGGGCCCACGTTCGAGAACCGGCCGATCGAGTCGGTGCGTCTGGTGCTGTCGGGCGTGGTGCCCAGTGGGGCGCAGCGGGTCGCGTTCGAGGATCGCATTCGGCGGGCACTCAACATCTATCCGGGGTCGCAGCTTCACGACCTGATGGTCGATTTCGGGCTCGGCAAGGTGAAGCGCATCCCCGGCGTGGCCACGGCCTCGATCAACTACGTCGACGGCAACACCGGCGGCGTTGCGGTCGAGCTCAGCGTCGTCGTCGGCGACCGGCTGCAGGCGGATCCGGGCCGCGTCGATTTCCCCTATCTTCATCAGGGCGACGACAGCCTGCTGAAGCTCAAGCTGACGGCCGCGACGCTCGGCTACGCCAATCACGATGCCTGGTATGGCCGGCCGCAGGCCTTCGTCGGCGCCAATCCACTCGCCAAGGGACCGGCCGGCGCCGGCTGGTCGTCGTTCGGCGAAGCCGCGCTGGAGGGCGGGCTGCAGGGCATCGGACCGGTCGGCAACAACATCTATGCCTATGGCAGCCTCTCCTATCTGGCCAGCGGCTCGACCGGCACGGACCTGTTCGTCACCGGCCCGCGCCGCCATGGCGCGATCGAGGACGCCTATGCGGGCCTCGTCACGGGGATCACGGGCGACGACGGCTCGCGGCTGGTGATCAACCTGTCCGGCGGACGGCAGCCGTTCCAGATTGCCGACGGCATGCTGATCAGGATCACGGCAGCCAACGGTTTTGACCGCGCCGCGCTGCAGCTCAATCCGCGCTGGGCTGCCGACAGTTTGTTCCTCGCGCAGGCTCGCTACAACACCACGAAATTCGAGGCCTTCCGTCTCGCCCCCGACGAGCTGCCGGCGATCGATACCCACACCGTCATCGCCGGTGCGAACCTCGAGACGGGCCTGGGCACGCCGCATCAGCTCGGACTGACCTATCTGACCGTGCCGCGCTCCGACTACGGCTGGTACACGGCGACGGCGCAGGGCACGCGCCAGGGGCTGCAGGTCGCCGACGTGCGCTATTACTGGACGCCGGCCATCGGCGCGTCCGGTCCCTATGCGAAGACGGAGCTGGCGTTGCAATGGAACGACCGCAACGCGTTTCCGATGCGCGCCTGGGGCGGCTATGTCGAGGCGGGCTACACCTTCAACGAGGCGCTGTGGCGCCCCACTTTGAGCTATCGGCTGTCCGGATTCAGCGGCGACAATCCGGCGACGCGGACCTATGAGCGCTGGGATCCGCTGTTGTCGGGCGGCACCGGCGAGGAATGGGTGCAGGGGCTGAACCACTACAAGCTGTTTCAGGACACCAACCTGATCGCCCATCGCCTGCAGGCGATCCTGCGGCCGGCGCCGCAATGGGAGCTCGTGCCGCAGGCCTGGCTGTTCCAGGCGCAGCAGCTCAACAATATCGGCGGCACCACCTCGACGCTGGCCGGGCATCTGCTCGGCTACGAGGTCAATTTGACGGTGAAGTATTTCATGAGCCGCAACGTGATGTTCCAGTCGAGCGTCGCGCTGACGGCGCCGCTGTCCGGCGTCAGCCAGGCCGTTGCCGGCAACACCCGCCCGTGGTTCAGCGCGATGTCGCTGGCCCGGATCAGCTTCTGAGGGGAGATGTCGATGGATCGCCGCAGCATGTTGCAGAGCCTGGGTTCGGGGGCCGTGACGATTCCGCTGGCGCAACTGCTTCCGGGAGGCGCTGAGGCGGCTGAGCCCGTCGGCCCGGCCAACCTCGCGATCAGCCCGATCGATCCGGACTACTTCATCAAGGATCGCTTCAAGTCACGGACGATCGCCATCACCGGATTTGCCCGCGGCATGGGCCGCGCCGCCGCGCTGCGGGCGGCGCGCGAGGGCGCCAACATCGTCGGGATCGACTGGCTGCCGGACACGGCGCGCGAGACGGCGGCCATGATCCAGCGCGAGGGTGGCGCGATCGAATTTCTCGTCGGCGATGTCGCGAAGGGCGACACCTGCGACATGATGGTCAGGCGGGCGGTCGAGAAATTCGGCGGACTGGATTTTGCCATCAACAATGCCGGCGTCATGGACGGCGTATTTTCCGGCGAGGCGTTCGACTACGACAAGCAGAAGGACCTGCTGTTCGCGCCGATCCACGAAGCCTCCGATGCCTATTGGGACAATGTCCTCGCCACCAACGCCACCGGCGTGTTCCGCGCCATGCGGGCCGAGCTGCGGCAGATGGTCGCGCAGAAGCGCGGCGGGGCGATCGTCAACGTCGCCTCGATCGCCGGCCTGACCGGACTGGCCGGCAATCCGGCCTATGTCGCCAGCAAGCACGCCGTCAACGGATTGACCGCCAACGCCGCGGTCGACTACGCGCCCCACGGCATTCGCATCAACTCGGTCAACATGGCGGCGACGGACACGCCGATGATCGCGCGGGCCGCGCAGGCCGTCGCGGCCAAGATGCAGCGGTCGCCGGCCGACGGCGGCATGGGACGGCTGAAGACAAACTCGATCCTCAGCTATGCCGATCCCAGGCATCGTCCGGCCACCGTGTGGGAGCAGGTCGCGGTGATGCTGTTCCTGCTGTCGCCCGAGGCGTCGAACCTGACCGGCGCGTTCTACGCGACGGATGGCGGATGGACGGCCTACTGAGCCCGCTTCAAGACGGCTAGAGCATGATCTTTTCGGAAAACCGGTTTCCATTTTTTTGGATCATGCTCTGAGGACTGGAACGCTCGTGTGCCCGCGATCCGCTTCGGGCAAGAGACGAGATCATGATGCGATCCCGCGGACTCGCATCACGATCCCATGGCCTCGTCTGCGCGGCGACGGTTCAGCGCGGGCGCAACGCTCAGCGCCCTTTCCTCTTGGCGCTCGTCTTGGCTCGCCTGGCGGTCTTGGTCGCGGTCTTCTTCGCCGGACGCTTGGCCGCCGTCTTGGTCGCCTTGGCCTTCGCCTTCTTCGCTGAGGCGGCACGCTGGCTTGCCGTTTTCGACGCCTTCTTCGCGACCTTCTTTGTCGTGCTTGTCTTGCGGCCGGCCGAGGTCTTGGCTGCAGCGGCGGTCTTCTTTTGGGCCTTCTTGGCCGGCTTGGTCGACGGCCTCGCGGGCTTCGTCGTCGCAGCCGGTGTCTTGGCCGGCTTGGTGGTGCCGGTTGGCTTGGCGGGCTTCTTCGGCGTCGGTGGCGTTTCGACCGCCCCGCCGCCACCCGCCGCCGACAGCCAGAACCGCAGCTCCGGCGACTTCTCATCCGCGCCCTTGATGTAACGGTCCTGCCAGGTGTCGTCGGATTGCAGCGGCTTGCCGAAGATCTCCGGGTGCTGCTGCAAGAGGAAGCGCCAGGCGTAGTGGTCGTAGAGGTCGAGGACGTGGCAGGCATAGGCCTCGGCGAGACCGCGGTGACCGCGGATGATCAGCATGTTCTCGTCGTTGTTGTGCGAGGCGCGGAAGCCGAGATTGTGCGAGCCGGTGACGACGACGCAGTCGTCGCTGAACGGATCGATCACCACGATCTTGCTGTGGATGATGGCGAAGCCGTATTTGCCGAGCTCCCTCTCCCACTTGCCGAACGCGTCCTGCACCGCGCCGGCCGGCACGGCGCGGAAATCGATGCTGCCCTTGGCGCCCGGCTTCTTCGGCTTGCCGGCCTCGCCGACCACCGTCACCTGGGGCGCGGTGTCGTCCGCTCCCTCCTCCGCCGGCACCTCCGAATGGCCGCCGGAATGCAGCGCGGCGGAGAAATTCGTCGCGCGCACCGGGCTGGTCAGCGCGCCCCGCACGAACAGATCGGGCTTGTCCTTGAGCAACCGGCCGGCGACGTCGAGGATCGAGTTGTTGCCGGGATCGAAGGCCAGGAACAGCACGGCGTGCTTGGCCGATCGCATCAGCTCGAACACGCGGCCCATGTCACCGGGCGTATCGGGATTCTTGCCGAGCTTGCCGTGGGTGTTCGGCGAGAACATCGGCTCGACGGTGACGCCGTGGCCCAGGTCGACCGGCGCCTGGATCGCGTCGGCATTGTTGGCGCGGGCGAAGTCGCGCAAGGTCTTCGACTGCAGCGCCGACTTGTCGCCGGCGGCGGCGTCGACGTCGGCCTTCAGCGCGTTCCAATAGCCGAGATAGCGCTGCGCCAACACTGGGCTCTCCACCACCAGCGCGTTGTTGGTCTGGGTGCACAGGCCGGTCGAGGTCCAGTTGGTCGAGCCGGACAGCACCGCGCTCGGCTTGCCGTTCTCGGTGAGCACCATGAACTTGTTGTGCGGGATGCTGCCCTTACCGAGGATGCGGTCGATCACGGTGACGCCGGCGGACTTGAGGTCGGCGCGGTTCTCGGCGTCGGCGTCGTCGGTGTCCTTGCCCTGCTCGTTGCCGAGGATGACCGTGCGGCTGTTCGGGTTCTGGTGCAGCTGCTTCTCGAGGCCGTCGGGATCGTTCAGCTCGTAGAGGGCGGCATGGATGGCGCCGCCGCCGGCATCGGCGCGCGCCAGCAGCGAGGTCAGGCCGTCTTGAAGCTGGCCCATCAGGCGGATGCGAATGGGATCGGCAGGATCGAGGATGTGCGGGGCCAGCGCCGACACGCTCGGCTTGTCGTTCAGCGCATGGCTGAGCGCCTGGGTCGCGGTGATGCCGCGGTTGAAATAGACGTGGAACGGCGGCCGCTCCGGCGTCAGCGTGACCGGATTGCTCTCCAGCGGCGCGACGCCTTCGAGCGGCGTCAGCGCCTGGCCGGGCGTGCCGGCCATCGGCACGATGCGATATTTGTAGGTGCCGCCGCGCTTGGCGAACAGATCCTTCCACCAGAACTTCTGGATCGGCGCCTGCTCGGTGGTGAGCTTGTCCGCGGTCTGCCCGGCAAACCGTGCCAGCGCCGGCAGCACGGTGTCGGTGTGATCGGCGAGATCGATGCGATGAATGGCGAAGCCGAGACAGCCGTCGAGACGGCGATCGAAGGTCCAGGCGATGACGGCAATATCATTGTTGGAAAAGGCAAGCGCGGGCATGGCGGCACTCCTTGTCTGACAAGGATATGTCGTGCGGTTGTGACAAGGGTTCGACACATCCGGAACAAGAAGTGGCTAGTCGGAGGTCGCGAGGGAAGATGGTGCGGTGCGGGAGGGCAGTGGCTCGACCGGATCGCTGCTCACCCTCCTCCGGAGAGCCGGGGTGGGGGACAGACTACCCACACATGAGGTGAATGAGATGGATTGGCGAGGAAGCCTTCCGGATGGACGACGCGCGTAGCCTCAACTTCCCGGGCAGAGCGATCGCATATGGCCCCCTACGGATTGCTCTCGTCTGTTTCCACGTCGTCATGGCCGGGCTCGTCCCGGCCATCCACGTCGTCCGGCGCCCTGGGAGCAACGTGGATGCCCGGGACAAGCCCGGGCATGACGGAGTAACTAGCCGGCAGGCGTCGCTGCCGCGATTGTCGCATTCGTCATATGCGATCGCCCTGCCGTCCAGGGGAGGGTGGGCACCTGTGTCCAACTCGTCATTGCGATGAGCGCAGCGACGAAGCAATCCAGAGTCCCGTTCACGACTCTGGATTGCTTCGCTTCGCTCGCAATGACGCGTCGAGAGAGCGCGCTCAGGCCGCTCAGGCCAGGCCGCCCGGCTTGCCGCGGGTGACGTAGCGGCCACTGCCCTTGGCGCCGATCAACTCGCCGTCGCGCACGACGAATTTTCCGCGCAGCATGGTCGCCACCGGCCAGCCGGTGATCTCGATGCCTTCATAGGGCGTGTAGTCGGAGCCGTGGTGCAGGCCGGACTGGCTGATCTTCGCGGTCTTCGCCGGGTCCCACAGCGCGATGTCGGCGTCGTAGCCGATGGCGATGGAGCCCTTGCCCTTCAGGCCGTAGGTCTTGGCATGGTTGGTGGCGGTGAAGGCGACGAACTGGTTCAGGGTGATGCGGCCCTTGCTGACGCCTTCGGAGAACAGGATCGGCAGCCGGGTCTCCACGCCGGGGATGCCGTTCGGTACCCAGCGAAAGCTGGTGCGGCCCTTCGGCGTCAGCTTGCCGGCCTCGTCGTCGTAGCGGAACGGGCAGTGGTCGCTGGAGAACAGCGAGAACACGCCCTGCTGCAGGCCCTCCCAGCAGGCCTCCTGGCTGGCCTTGTCGCGCGGCGGCGGCGAGCAGACATATTTGGCGCCTTCCATGTTGAGGCCCTGCATGTCCTCCTCCGTCAGCACCAGATATTGCGGGCAGGTCTCGCCATGGATCTTCAGGCCCCGAGCCTGCGCGCGGCGGATCTCTTCCATCGCCTCGCGGTTGGAGACGTGAACGATGACGATCGGCACGTCGATCAGCTCGGCCAGCGAGATCGCGCGATGCGTTGCCTCGCGCTCGACCGGAATCGGGCGCGACTTGCCGTGATAGTACGGCGCGATGTGGCCGGCACGCTCGAGGCGGTCGGTGAGGAAGCGGATCGCGTCATAGTTCTCGGCGTGGATCTGCACTAGCGCGCCTTGCTCGCGCGCGACCTGCAGCACGCCGAGGATCTCGTAGTCGTTCAGCGCGAGCCCCTCATAGGTCATGAAGATCTTCAGCGACGAATAGCCGTCGGCGACCAGCGCCGGCAGCTCCTGGCCGAGCACGGCGTCGGTGGGATCGGCGATGATGAGATGGAAGGAGTGGTCGACGTAGCAGGCGTTGTCGGCGAGCGCGTGATAGTCCTTCAGCGCTGATCGCAAGGGCTGGCCCTTCTCCTGCAGGCAGTAGGGCATGACGAACGTGTTGCCGCCGAAGGCGGCGGCGCGCGTCGCGCTCTCGAAATCGTCGGCCATGACGATGCCGGGGCCGGAGGGCTGGCTGATATGGACATGGCTGTCGATGCCGCCCGGCAGCACCAGCAGGCCCGTGGCATCGACGATCTCGTCGGCATCGGTGATGGCCTCGCCGATCGCGACGATGCGGCCGCTCTTGATGGCGACATCGGCCTTGAACGTATCGCTCGCGGTGGCGACGGTGCCGTTGCGGATGACGGTGTCGAAGGCAGCCATGTGACGCGCTCTCCCTAGTCCAGATTCAAGCGAATTTCTGAAACAGCGATCCCCACCCGCTGACGCCGCTGACATCGACCCCTGCCAGTTTCAGCGATTTCCATACCACGGTGGCGATGGTGTCGAGAATGGGAATGCCGGTCTCCAGCTCGAGCCGCGCGACCAGCGGCGCGGCGCGCATGTTGGTGCAGACCACCGCGATCGCATCCGGCTTCTCGCGCGCGACCTCGCGGATCATGGTCTCGATCTCGGACGGCGTCACTTCCGCGAAGGAGAAATTGTCCTGCAGGTTGAGGTGCCGGTCGCCGCGGCAGGCGATGCCGAGCCTGTCGTAGTTGGCGATGATGCGCGCCTGGACGTCGTCGCGGTAGGGCGTGACGAGGCCAAGCGAGGTGACCTTCGCCGCCGCCAGGATCTCGTTCAGCGCCAGCATCGAGGTGGTCGCAGGGATGCCGGTGGCTGCGGTGATATGCTCGCACAGTTTCACGTCGGCCTCGAAGCCGAGCCAGCCCGACGAGGTGCCGTTCCAGCCGATGACGTCGACCTTGGCATGCGCCAGCAGCTCGGCGGCGCGCAGGATGTTGGAAATGTCGAACTGCGCGAGCGCGTCGGACGAGAGCGCGATCTCGGTGACCTTGAAGCGCGAGAAATGCGCGGAGACGTTGGGCAGGCTCGCGACCATCGCCGAGGTGATCGGCTCCAGCGCGGTGTTGGACGACGGCGTGAGCATGCCGAGCAGCGTGCGTGTGGTCATGGGTGAACGACCTCGTTCGATCGCGGATGGCGAGCGGGAGAGCCTCCCCCGCTTGCGGGGGAGGCCGGATCGCATCGCAGATGCGATCCGGATGGGGGAACTCTATCCGCTCGGGCAGCGCGCCGTGCGGCGCCCCCACCCCAGCCCTCCCCCGCAAGCGGGAGAGGGGGCGCACTGCTGCCGTTGTGGCGAGGGCTTGACCTGAACATGCAGCGCTTGGGCGGGCGCGATTGAGCAGCAATCATGCACTCGCCCCCTGCTCCGCCCGCTCGCCACGCAACAACGCCAGGATATGCCGCTTCAACTCATTGAACTGCGGTGACGTGATATCACGCGGCCGCGGCAGATCGATCGGGATGATCTCGACGATGCGCCCCGGCCGTGCGCTCATCACCGCAACATGCGTGCCCAAGGTCAGCGCCTCGTCGATGCCATGGGTGACGAACACGATCGTGCCCTGGTGCTGCTGCCAGATCCGCACCAGCTCGGTCTGCATGTCCATGCGGGTCTGCTCGTCGAGCGCGCCGAACGGCTCGTCCATCAGGATCACTTGCGGGTTCATCAGCAGCGCCCGGGCGATGCCGACGCGCTGGTTCATGCCGCCCGACAGCTCGGACGGATAGTGGTTCTCGAAGCCGGTCAGCCCGACCATGTCGATATAGACCTGCGCCTTCGCCCGGCGCTCGGCCTTCTGGCCGCCGCCGAGCAAGAGATGAAAGGCGACGTTCTCCCACACCGGCAGCCACGGCATCAGATTGGCGTGCTGGAACACGACGCCGCGATCGGCGCCGGGCGTGGTCACCGGCCGGCCGTCGACGGTGATGTTGCCGGCGCTCGGCTTCTCGAAGCCGGCAATCATGTTGAGCAATGTCGACTTGCCGCAGCCGGAGGGACCGAGCAGGCAGACGAGCTCGTTGCGCGCAATGGACAGATTGATGTCGGCGAGCGCGGTGACGTCGGCGTTGCGCTTCTTGTCGGTGAAGATTTTGGAGACGCCGGAGATCTCGATCGTGGCCATCGTCATTCTCCGCCACGAAGCGTGGTGTTGCGCTGCCAGTGCAGCACACGAGCCATCACAAAGCGGATGGCGAGATCGCTGCAGAAGCCGAGCAGGCCGATGCTCGCCATCGCCGCCAACACCAGATCGTAGCGCAGGAAGTAATAGGAATCCCACAGCACGTAGCCGAGCCCGCTCTTCACCGCGACCATCTCGGCCGTCACCGTCAGCATCCAGGCCGAGCCGATGCCGATGCGCAGGCCGGCGAAGATGCTCGGCATCGCCGCCGGCACAACGATGTAGCGCAGCAGCTTGCGCTCGCTGCCGCCGACCATGGCGCCGGCGCGAATGAGATTGCGGTCGCAGGTCTTCACGCCGTGGATGGTGTTGAGCAGGATCGGAAAGAACGCGCCGAGAAACACCAGGAAGATCGCCGGCTTGTTGGCGATGCCGAACCAGATGATGGCGAGCGGGATCCACGACACCGGCGGGATCGGCCGCAGCATCTGAAGCGTCGGCTCGATCACGATCTCTATCTTGCGCGACCAGCCGATGGCGACTCCGAGCGAGACGCCGAGCACGGTGGCAATCGCAAAGCCGGCGGCAACGCGCGACAGGCTCGCCAGCATGTCGGCGAGCCAATGGCCGCTGTAGGTCTGGGTGTTGCCGTCGGTGCCGACCAGCCAGTCCGCCCATGCCCACACGACCGTCGACGGCGCCGGCAGCAGGGCCGCCGGCAGCGCGCCGGAGCGCGAGAACGCCTCCCAGCCGGCGAGCACGAGCACCGGGACAATATAGCGGTCGAGCTTCCTGAGCTGGGCGAGCGCCGTCATCTCAGTAGCCGAGCTCGGTCTTCGGCTTGCCCGTGGCCGCTTCCAGGAAGCGGTAGTCGAGGCTCTTCTCGACGGCGGCCGTGACGTCCGAGTTGATGTATTTCAGGTCGCGCATCATCGTGGCGATGGCGAGCGCCGAGGCACGGTACATCTTCGGGTCGGGATCGAGGTTCTCGACCGCGCCGGTCGCGATCGCCTTGTCGAGGCCGGTGATCTTGGAGATGACCTCGATCAGCGCCGGCTTGTCGGCGGCAATGTGCGCATCGACCTTGACGACCGCGCGCACCACACCCTCCAGCGCCTTCGGGTTGGACGCGATGACGTCGGAGCGGGTCAGGATCAGATTGGTCAGCTTGCCGGCGGCCTGGTCATAGGGGAAACCGAAGAACTTCGCCGCCTTGGCCTGCATGATCTGGGTGGCGAACGGCTCGACGGTGCAGATCAGCTCGACCTCGCCGCGGCGCAGCGCCTGCAGATGGTCGGACGGATTGGGGATGTTGACGAACTGCACGTCCTTGTTGATGTCGATGCCCTGCTTGGCGAAGGCGCCGCGCATGTGGATGTCCTGCGCATTGCCGCGCGAGGCGGCGACGCGGAACGGCTTTCCGTCGGCCTTGTATTTGGCGATGAGCGCCTTCAGCGCGCTCCAATCGCCCGGCGCGACCTCGAGATCATTGCCGAGCAGGATCGCCGAGCCGCCATTGACCTGGCCGGAGATCGCGACCACGTCGAAGCCTTTGTCGAGCGCGATGGCGTAATGCAGATAGGTCACCTGCGCGACGTCGATGTTCTTCGAGACCAGCGCGGTCAGCGCATCGGTGCCGGTGTTGAAGCTGACGGCATCGATCGCGACGCCTTCGGCGAACTGCGGCGTCAGCGACATCGGCGTGCAGTGCGCGCATTTGGCGTAGCCGAGTTTGATCTTGGCGGCGTCGTCGGCGAAGCTGAGCGAGGGCAGCGCGAGCAGGGCGAGAATGAGCAGCACGAAACGTTTCACATCCATCTCCAGGGCAGGTCGATCCACGGGCTTGTCTCTCATGGCTTGTGCTCTCATCAGCAAGCGACATGCCAACTGGATGCGATATGCAATGTTGCTTTTATACAATAAAATCAGTATTTAATGACCATCAAATCTTGAAGGACCTGCCTGATCCGCGGGCGCATCGCCCGAATTTCAGGCATCTCGCAGCGGAGCAGCCGCGCCCACATGACCCCACCAGCACCCCGGCCCAGACTGAAGACGCGCTTCAAGCCGGCGCGGCTGAAGCTGTCGTCCGACCACTCCAAGCGGCCGCTCGAGCGGCTGTCGCTGCACGATCAGGTCGTCGCCAGGGTGCGCGAGATGATCGTGGACGGCGAGCTCGCCGCCGGCGCTGCCTTGCCCGAGCGCATGCTATGCGAGACTTTCGGCGTGTCGCGCACGCCGCTGCGCGAGGCATTCAAGATCCTCGCCGCCGAGGGCCTCATCGAGCTGCGGCCGCATCGCACGCCCGTGGTGGCGCCGATCGACGCCCGCGAGATCGCCGAGATCTTCGACGTGATGGTGTCGCTCGATGCCGCCGCGGGCCGCGCCGCGGCCGCGCGTGCGACGGCGGACGACCTCGCCAGGCTTGACGCCATGCATGCCGAGCTGGTGGCGCTGCATCGTGCCGCCGAGCGCGCCGCCTATTTCCGGCTCAACCAGCAGATCCATGCCGAGATCACCAAGCTCGCCGGCAACGCCGTGCTGCTCAACATGTGGGGCACGCTGCACGCGAGCGTCTTCCGCGCCCGCGCCGTGGCCAATTACGATGCGCGGCGCTGGGACGAGTCGATCCGGGAGCACGAGGCCTTCATGGCGTTGCTGCGGGCCCGAGACGGCGACGGCTTCGCGCAGGCGCTCTCCGAGCACACCCGCAAGACCGGGGATTCGGTGCTGCAGATGCTGGACCAGGCCAGCCAGGAACTGGCGAAGGGCGGATAGACTTTGTTCACGTCGAACCGGGCATGCTGGCATCGCGACAGATGAGAGCTCCACACGCTTGGCCTGATCATGATCCTGCAATCGCTCGCCGGCCTGCCGGCCTTTCTGGTGTACTTCTGTACCGCGCTGGCCGCGGTGACGGCTTACCTGTTCGTCTACACCCGCGTCACGCCCTACAATGAATTCCAGCTGATCCGGGACAATCACCCCTCGGCCGCGATCGCGCTCGGCCTCAGCCTGCTCGGCTTCACCCTGCCGCTGGTCAGCGCCATCGCCCATTCCGCCAACGTGCTGGACTGCCTGGTCTGGGCGCTGGTCGCGCTGATCGTCCAGGTGATCGTCTATTACCTCGTCCGCATCCCGGTGCCGGATCTCGCCCAGCGCATCGTCGCCGGCGAGCTGGCTTCGGCGATCTGGCTCGGTCTCGCGTCGCTCTCGGCCGGCGCGCTGAACGCCGCCTCGATGATCATCTGACCATGGCCGAGCAACGCCGCGAATTCGGCAAGCGCCGGCCGATGCCGCCCCCGCCCGCGACGCCGCCGGTGAAGCGCTCCGGCCATGTCGCGCTGCTCTTGATGGGCACGCTCGCCGTCGGCAGCACTGCCTATGCGCTGATGCCGCGGCAGCAGAGCTGCCCGCAGCCAGGCGCCGAGACGCCGACCATGGCCGGCCAGCCGCAGACGGGCGAATGCACGACGCGCCGCTCGAGCGGCGGTGGCGGCGGCAGCGGCTCCGGCCGCTGGGGATTTTCCAGCGGCGACAGCGATTCCAGAAGCAGCGGATCGAGCCATGTCGCCGAGGCCTCCTCCGCACATGTCTCGCGCGGCGGCTTTGGCTCGTTCGGACACGGCTTCGGAGGCGGCGGCTGATTTTCGTCGCGCCGGCGCCGTGAAAACACCGCGTTCATGCTGTTATCTCGGATTCGGATCTTTGACACAGACTCAAAATCATAAAAAACTGGCCTACCTACTGATCGGAAGCGATCCGATGCAATGTCGGCACCTGATGGTGCCGGCGACGATGAGGGCTGCGGCGACCGCCGCCGCCTCGCAGCAATCTGCTGGCAGGCGATCGCGTGGTCGCCGGCGCGGGATGGCGCCGGGACCGCGCGGACGTGATCATGGCCGCATCATTGATGGCGGCCGCGGTCGTGCTGCGCCCTGTTGCCACGGGCACGGCTTGTTCGCTGCTGCCTTAGGCTGACGCCGATGCAGCGCATCCCCTGTCCCGAACGTGACGACTGGCGCGAGACCGCGGCACGATGCGGATTCGACTTCTACGAACTCGACGGCGAGCGCTATTGGGACGAGCGCGCCTACTACGCATTCACGATCGCCGAGATCGAGCTCGGCATCGAGGAGCCGACGGCCGAGCTCGAGCAGATGTGCCTCGCGCTGGTCGCGCGCGTCGTCGGTGACGAGGCGCTGCTGCGCCGGCTGAAGATCCCGCAAGCGGTCTGGCCGCTGCTGGCGGAGAGCTGGCGCCGGAGGGACGGCAGCCTCTATGGGCGGTTCGACCTCAGCTATCAGGGCGGCCGTACGCCAGCGAAGCTGCTCGAATACAACGCCGACACGCCGACGTCGATCTTCGAGGCCGCGGTCTTCCAATGGACGTGGCTCGAGCAGGCGATCGAGCGCCGCATTCTGCCGGGGCGCGCGGACCAGTACAACTCGATCCATGAGCGCCTGATCGAACGCTGGCGCGCCCTCGGCAAGCGGCGCCGCGTGCATCTGGCCGGGCTGACCGCCAACGCCGAGGACGCCACGACCCTGGCCTATCTGGCCGACACGGCTGCCCAAGCGGGCCTGTCGACAACCATCCTTGACGTCGCCGACATCGGCTGGCGCGAGAGCGGCGGCGGCTTCGTCGATCTCGAGGACGGCGACATCGCGCTCGCCTTCAAGTTGTATCCCTGGGAATGGATGTTTCGCGATGCGTTCGGCGTCAAGCTCGCGCAGGCGCCGACGCAATGGATCGAGCCGCCGTGGAAGGCCATCCTGTCCAACAAGGGCATCCTGCCCCTGCTCTGGCAGATGCACGAAGGCCATCCGAACCTGCTGCCGGCCTATTTCGAGGACGATCCGAAGGCCGCCGGCCTCGGCCCGAGCTTCGTGCGCAAGCCGATCTACTCGCGCGAGGGCGCCAATGTCAGCCTGGTGTCCGACGGCGTCGCCGTCTCTACGCAGGAGGGTCCCTACGGCGCCGAAGGCTTCATCCGCCAGGCGCCGGCGCCGCTGCCGGATTTCGGCGGTGTGTTCCCGGTGATCGGCAGCTGGCTCGTCGACCATCAGCCCTGCGGCCTGTCGATCCGCGAAGACACGAGCCCGATCACGGGCAACCGCTCGCGCTTTTTGCCGCACGCAATCCTGTAGGATATTAACGACCGCCGACGAAAACGCCTCGACACGCCGGTCGAGAGGATTAGATAGACCGAGGGTGAACTCCCTGCGCGATGGGCGCGCATGACCGGGACATGACCGGGACGAGGCATGGCGACGGACAAACCCGAACTCGAAGGCTTGCGTATCCTGGTCGCCGAGGACGAGGGCCTGATCGCGCTCGAGCTGGAAACGGTGTTGCAGGGATTCGGCTGCGAGGTGGTTGGTCCCGTCTCGCGCGTCGGCGACGTGCTGCGCGAGGCCGAGCGCGGCGGCCTGGACGGCGCGCTGCTCGACGTCAACCTGCGCGGCGAGCAGATCTTCGCCGTCCTGCCGCAGCTGATCGCGCGCGAGCTCAAGATCGTGATCACCTCCGGCTATGACGATGCGACGCTGTTTCCGCCGGAGTTCCGCAGCCTGGCCCGGCTCGCCAAGCCGTTCGACGAGCGCGCGCTGCGCGCGATGTGCGAGGCCACGTTCGTTCGGCGTCAACGCAACTCATAACGCCTCGCTCACGCCCGGCGCATCGGGAGGCATCGCGTGTCCATCATCGAAGATACCGCGGCCTACGAGGCCTGGCTTCGCAGCCAATGCAAAGTGGTCGAGGACGACCTTCTCGCCAAGCACCAGCGGATGCGAAAGTCTCCGTTCGCCCTGCTGCGCGCCACCTATTATCGCTGGGCGCGGCGCATCGAGGAGATCTGCCCGGAGCTGGCCGAGGCGCCGGTCGCGCTGTGCGTCGGCGACATCCATCTGGAGAATTTCGGCACGTGGCGTGATGCCGACGGGCGCTGGGTGTGGGGCGTCAACGATTTCGACGAGGCTGCGAGGATGCCCTACGCCTTCGATCTGGTCCGGCTCACGACCAGCATCGAGCTCGCGCCCGACATGGCAATCGACAGCCGCGACGCCGCAGACGCGATCCTCCAAGGCTATCGCGACGGTCTCAAACACCCGCGGCCGGCGCTGCTCGACGAACACGAGATCTGGATCAGGCCCTACGTCAAATGCTCGGATGATTGCCGCCGCGCGTTCTGGGAGGAGATCAACGGCCTCGCGGCCGCCGATGCGATTCCATCCGCGGTGCGGAAGCTGCTCACCGCCAGCCTTCCGGAGCAGGCGAAGAATGCCGCATTCTTCCATCGCTTCGCCGGCGGCGGCAGCCGCGGACGTCCGCGCTACGTCGTCGTCGCGACATGGCGCGGCGGCCGCGTCGTCCGCGAGGCCAAGGCGCTGGTCCCTTCGGCCTGGACCTGGGCCAAGAACAGGACGAAGGGCAGGATGCAACCAAAGCCGGCGCCGCCGCACAGATTCGTCGAGCTGTCGACCGGGACCTATCGCGCGCCCGATCCATTCCTGCACGTTCACAGAACCAATGACGGGGACTACGTGGTCCGACGCCTGTCGGCGGATTCACGCAAGATCGATCTCGGCGAGGAAGCCGGCGCCGATCTCAAGCTGGAGCTTCTGCGCGGCATGGGCACCGACCTCGCCTCCATCCATGCCGCCGACCGCCGCGCCGGCGCCGGGATCGCGGCGGACCTGAAGCAGCGCGGTTCAGGCTGGCTGCGCCGAGCAGCGCGCGCCGCGCGTGAGGCGACGGAAAGGGACCACGACGTCTGGCGCCGCAAGGCGGCACGCTCCGTTCCGATCGCGCGCTGAGGCGGGCATCCGATCAGTCCGGCTGCACGGCCGATGCCGGCAGATGCTCGGGGGTCGTCTCCGCGGTCAGCGCAAAGGTCAGCGAGCAGCGAATGCCCGCGGGCTCGAAGTCGAGCAGGGCTTCGCCCTCGAGATCGAAGCGGACGACGCGGTCGATCAGCGTGGTGCCGAAGCCGCGCCCGCCGCCGCCTTCGATCAGCGGTCCGCCGCGCTCGAGCCAGACCAGCTCCAGCCGGCGGCCATCGTCGCGCAGGCGCCAGGAGATCGTGACCTGGCCGTGGGAGGCGGACAACGCGCCATATTTGGAGGCGTTGGTCGCAAGCTCGTGCAGCACCATCGAAAGCGGCAGCACCAGCCGTGCCTCCAGCAGCACCGGAGGGCCGTCGATGGCGATCCGCCCTTCGCCGATGCCGTAGGGCGCCAGCACGGTGGTGAGCAGTTCGTTCAGTCCGATGCCGATCCAACGGGTCTGCGTCAGGATGTCATGCGCGATCGAGACCGCCTGGATGCGCCCGGAGAACGCCTTGTTGAAGGCCGGCAGCGACGGTGAGGTCCGCAAGGTCTGCCCCGCCACCGACTGCACGATCGCCAGGATGTTCTTCACCCGGTGATTGAGCTCGGCGACCAGCACGGTCTGCTGCTCTTCCGCGCGCTTGCGTTCGGTGATGTCGGTCAGGGTGACGATCGAGCCGACCGTCTCCTTGAGATCGTTCACCAGGGGCCCGCCGGACAGCAGGAACGACCGCCCCGACGCCTGCGCGTTGCGCAAGGCGACCTCGACGCCATGGAAGGGCTTGGTCGCCAGCGCCTGATCAAGGCTCTCGCGCGAGAAGCGCGTCAACGTGCCTCGCTGGCTGGCGCTCTGCCCATCGAGCGGGAACGCCTCAGAAAACAACTGGCCGACCGGCGGTCGTTCCGCGAGCTGCTCCGCGACCCAGCTCGCATGGGTGATCCGGCCGTCGAGCGCCAGCACCACGACCGCATCGGTCGCCTGCTCCAGGATCGAGCGCGCAAAGCGCTCGGCATTGGCGACCTCCTCGGCGCGCCGCTGAATCGACATGTCGGTCAGCGTCACGAGCGTGGCCACCACGCCGCCCATCGCCATCTGGCGCATCCACACCGACACCGGCAGCTGGCCGCCGTCAGCGCGGCACAGTTGAGCGTCGGTTGCCGCATCGTCGGCGCGCTGCTCGGGCACCGCTCCCGCAAACAGCGAGGCAAAGCTGCGTCCCACCAATTGCTGTACGCCGAGGCCGGTCAGCGCGCACAGCCTGGAATTGACATAGACGATGCAGCCGTCGGCATCGAGCGTCAGCGCGCCGTCGCTCATGCGCTCGACCAGAACATGATAGGGCGCGTCCGCGCCCTGCAGCATGATGACCTGGGGTCCGGCCGGGCCCTGCACCACCACGGCATCGACGTTGCCGCGATGAATGGCCTCGACCGTCTCCTCCGCCTCGTTACGCGGCCGTCCCGCCTGCATCGCGTCTGTTGATGCCACGCGTCCTCCGTTCAGCTCGGTGCGATGTCCAGACCAACCAGCACCTTCTCCGCATTGGAGAGATCGCCGATGATTCGCTTGAGGGGCTCGGGCAGTTGACGGATCAAGGTCGGGATTGCGACGATCTGATCTCGTTGTGCGAGGGCCGGATCCTTCATCAGGTCGATCACCTCGATCGTGTAGCGGCCCGGCAGATGCGTCTCGCACAGCTTCTTGAGGTTGGCGAGCGCCGCCAGCGATTTCGGCGTCTGACCGGCGACATAGAGCCGGAGATTGTAGCCATCCTGTTCCATCGGAGCCGCCGTCATTTGCTGGATGTCAGCGGGTTGGCTGGGGAGCTCGGACGAGGCCTGGACGAGCGGCTCTCGATCTGCGCGAGGCGAGCGGCTGCGCGCTGATCCTCGCGGGCAGCGCCTTCCAGATTGATGAGCTCCATCTCGCTCTCCTCGTTGGCCAGCTGAGCCTTGAGCGTTTCGATCTGAGCCGCGAGGTCGCGGCGGCGACGTTCGATCTCGCGCGCGCGTCGTTCCGTATCCTGCATGCGCAGCAGGCGCTCGACGCGATCTCTCGCCTCCTGCGCCACCCTGGCCGATCCCGTGAGCACGCCCTCCGGGCCGACATAGACCTCGCGCAGCGAGATGCCGTCGGCACTCATCAGGAATTCGCGGACCTGGTTGGAATGCGCCATGCCGCGCGACTTCAGCAGATAGAGCTGGCGGTTGTGCTCGCCGTTGCTCTCGCGATTGTAGAGCAGCAGCCAGGTGTCGGTGAGCGACGAGATCTGCATCTCCGTGGTCGCCGTCTCCGCGCTGCCGGCGCCGAGATTGGTGAACAGCGCCGTGACGCCGCGCGCCTTCAGGAAATCGATGAGGCGCAACGTCATCGAATGCACGTCGCCGGCAATGCCGGCGCCCATGAGCGCCGAGATGGGATCGACCACGACGGCGGCGGGATCGAACTCCTTGACCTCGCGATGCATGGCGGCGAGATGCGTTTCCAGTCCGTACAGATTGGGGCGCCGGGCCGAGAACCGCAGCAGGCCGCGATCGACCCATTGCTGCAGGTCGAGACCGACCGACTTCATGTTGCGGATGATCTGCTGCGGGGATTCCTCCAGCGCGAAATAGATGCAGCGTTGCCCGCTCTTGCAGATCGAATTGGCGAAGTGTGCCGACACCGTCGACTTGCCCGAGCCGGCCATGCCCGAGATCAGGATGCTCGACCCTTTGTAGTAGCCCTGGCCTTCGAGCATGTCGTCGAGATCGGCAATGCCGGTGGAGACCCGCTCCGTCCACGCATCATGCGCGAGCCCCGACGAGGTGATCGGCATCACCGTGATGCCTTCCTGGTCGATGATGAAGGGGTATTCGTTGGTGCCATGCGCCGTGCCGCGATACTTCACGACGCGCAGCCGGCGGGTCGAGAGCTGATCGTGCACGCGGTTGTCGAGCAGGATGACGCAGTCGGCGACGTATTCCTCGAGGCCGTAGCGCGTCAGCGTACCATCACCGCGCTCGCCGGTGATGATGGCGGTGACGCCCTTGCTCTTCAGCCATTCGAACAGCCGGCGCAACTCGGAGCGCAGCACCGCCTGATTGTCGAGGCCGCCGAACAGGGTCTCGATCGTATCGATCACGACGCGCTTGGCGCCGATCGAATCGATCGCGAAGCCGATGCGGATGAACAGGCCGTCGAGATCGTAGTCGCCGGCCTCCTCGATCTCGTTGCGATCGAGATGGATGTGATCGACCACGATCTTCTTCTGCTCGATCAGCCTATCGATGTCGTAGCTGAGCGAGCCGACGTTCTTGATCAGGTCCTCGGGCTGCTCCTCGAACGCGATGAACACGCCCGGCTCGTCGTAGGCGACCGCGCCATTGTAGAGAAACGTCATCGCAAACAACGTCTTGCCGCAACCGGCCGCGCCGCACAGCAGCGTCGGCCGCCCTTGCGGCAGGCCACCGAAGGTGACCTCGTCGAGGCCGTCGATCCCGGTCGGCGATTTGGCGATGACAGGGAGATCCCGCGTCACGATTCGAGGACGCACACTCGTTTTCATCCAATCCCCCGCCACCAATTCAACACGCGTGAGTCCACACCAAGGCGTGAATAGACGCGTCAGGAACCGAAAAGTTCCATGGGTCGGCGAGATTTGCTTCGGAAGGAGGCTGCGGGCGCAGAAAGGACCGGCCGCCCACGCGGGACGGACGCACGCGGGACGGAACGGCCGACCGCCCGACCGGCGCCCCCCGGTCACAGACGGCTCCGGCCGGCGTCAGCGCGCCGCGACCACCTTGAGGCCGGGCAGCAGCGCCGCGCCGCCGCGCGGGCTGCGCACCGGATTGATCTGGTACAGACCCCGCCGCTCCTGGTTGGGCCGGAACGCGTCGGTGATGCCGACGACCGATTCGGCGGCTCCCAGCAACAGCGTGCCGTCCGGCTCCATCACCTTGGCCATTCGCTCGAAGATCGAGGCCTTGGTCTCCTGATCGAAATAGATCAGCACGTTGCGGCAGAAGATGATGTCGAACTTGCCGAGATGCGAGAAGTCCTGCAGCAGATTGAGCTGGCGATGCTGGACCATGCCGCGGATGTCGGCACTGAGCTGCCAGAGCTCGCCGAGCTGCGTGAAATATTTCACCAGCAGCTGGATCGGCAATCCACGCTGCACCTCGAACTGGCTGTAGAGGCCGGCCTTCGATTTCTCCAGCACCTCCTGCGACAGGTCGGTGGCAACGATCTCGATGCGCCAGCCCGCCAGAGCGGGACCGAATTCGCGCAGGCACATCGCGATCGAATACGGCTCCTGTCCGGTCGAGCAGGCGGCCGACCAGATGCGCAGGGAACGACGATTGGCGCGC
This sequence comes from Bradyrhizobium sp. SZCCHNRI2009, assembly GCF_032485115.1. Classification (NCBI taxonomy): domain Bacteria; kingdom Pseudomonadati; phylum Pseudomonadota; class Alphaproteobacteria; order Hyphomicrobiales; family Nitrobacteraceae; genus Bradyrhizobium; species Bradyrhizobium sp. SZCCHNRI2009. The sequence continues at coordinate 2,587 of NZ_JAUEUH010000006.1, read as the reverse complement.
GACTGGATCAGCGCCGGCAGGATGCCCTCACGGAGATGATCGAACGGAATCTTGTCGCGAAAGAAGAACGTCTCGTTGGTGGTCATCGCCTCGACCACCTGCGTCGTGAGCTGCTCCGCGCCGCTCTTGATCTTCTGCACCAGCTCCGTGATGCCCGGCAGGTTGGAGCGGCGGGCCAGCGGCAGCAACCGGCTTTCGACCAGGTACTGCTTATCGGCCGACAGATCGAGGCCGGAGCGATCCTTCAGGACCTTACGCAAGAACTCATAGTCCAGGGGTGTCACGAACGGTCTCCAGCAAACAGACGAACCAGCTTCGGTCCAATCTGATTCAAGGGAAGGACGGCCGCGCAGATGCCGGCATTGGCTGCTGCGCCCGGCATGCCCCAGACCACGCTGGTCGCCTCGTCCTGCGCGATCACGCTGCCGCCGGCGGCGACGATGTCCTTGCCGCCGCGCATGCCGTCGGATCCCATGCCGGTCAGGATCACGGCCAGGGTCGAGCCCTGCCAGACCTCGATCGCCGACATGAACAAGGGATCGACGGCGGGCTTGCAGAAATTGACCGGAGGACCGTTGTCCAGCGCGATCACCACATCGGCGCCATGGCGCGCCACACGCATGTGGCGGCCGCCGGGGGCAAGGTAGATCTGACCCGGCTTCACCACTTCACCGTCGACGGCCTCATGGGCCGGCCTGCGGCTCGAGCGCGCCAGATGCTCGGCGAGGATGGTGGTGAAGGTCGGCGGCATATGCTGGGTGATCAGCACCGGAAAGCGGTCGATCACGGGACCGAGCTCGGTCACCAGCGACATCAGCGCCTGCGGGCCGCCGGTCGACGATCCGATCAGCAGCACCTTCGGCATCTGCGTGCTGAAGGAGCGGCGCGCCAGCTGGGTCGGCGCGGCGGGCGCCACGGGAGCGACCATCGGCCGCGCCGTTGACGCAGGCCGGAGCCCCTGGACTTGCGGGACGATCGGCGAGGCGGCCGGCGCATGCGGGGCGGGAGCGGCGCGGCGCGCCTTGGCGCCGAGATTGCGGATCTTCTGAATCAAATCGTAGTGGAAATTGTCGGCCGCCGACGCCTCGCGCGTGCTCTCGGGTTTCGGAATGTAGTCGGCCGCGCCGAGCGACAGCGCCTTGAAGCTGATCTCCGCGTTGCGGCGGGTCAGCGTCGACGCCATGATGACGGCGAGGTTCTTCTTCTTGGCAAGCAGCTTCGGCAGGGCGGCGATGCCGTCGAGCTCGGGCATCTCGATGTCGAGCACGGCGACGTCGGGATTGACGCGATCGATCTGGTTCACGGCTTCGAGGCCCGTGCGCAGCGACGCCGCCACGACCATGTCGGGCTCAGACGCGATCCAGCGCGAGATCATGCCGCGAATGACCACGGAATCGTCCACGACCATCACGCGGAGAGGTTCCTGCCTGGTCGAACTTGGGATCGAAGAACTGGCCAACGCGACGCTCATAGTTCACCAACAGGACAGAGGCACGGGGTGACGGCAAGCCCGGACGACCACGGGACCGACGCACGCGACGGAGATCAGATCAGCCCGACTTCCTGAAACTTCGCCGTCACGATGTCCTTGTCGAAGGGCTTCATGATGTACTCGTTGGCGCCGGCGTGCAGCGCGCGCGCGATGTGCGCGACATCGTTCTCGGTCGTGCAGAACACCACCTTCGGCGCGTCGCCGCCGGGCATGCGCCGGAGATTGCCGAGGAACTCGTAGCCGTCCATGACGGGCATGTTCCAGTCGAGCAGCACCGCATCCGGGAGGCCCCGCTTGCAGATCTCCAGCGCCTGCTCGCCGTCCTCCGCTTCCACGATCTGGAAATCCAGACCTTCCAGAATGCGTCGCGCCACCTTTCGAATGACGCTGGAATCGTCAACTACCAGACACGTTCTCATATCAGCCTCACGAGATCAGGATCCAATGCAACGACGCATGATGCGCCGCTGCCCGCACGTTGCAGTGTTCAGGCCGCCATCTTGTCGGCGGCGAGCTCGAGCACGCGATCGACGTCGAGAATGACCATCAGCTGGCCGTCGAGGCGGTGCACGCCGCCGGCAAGCTTCGCCATGCGCGGGTCGAGATTGACGGGGTTCTCCTCCCGGCCCTCCTCGGGCAGCCGCAGCACCTCGCCGATCTGGTCGATCAGGAGACCGTAGGACTCGCCGCGCAGATCGACGCCGACCGCCATCGGCGGCTTGCCGTCCTCGGCGCGGGCAAGGCCGAGCCGCGCCCGCATGTCGACGACGGTCACGATGCGGCCGCGCAGGTTCAGGACCCCGGCGATCTCCGCCGATGACAGCGGCACCCGCGTCACCCGCTCCGGCATGAACACGTCCTGTACCCGGGAGATCGGCAGGCCGAACAGCTGGCCGCCGATCATCGCAGTGACGTATTCGACGGCGGCGCCCTCGGTGGTTTCGATCTTGCTGCTCATCGCACGCTACTCCTGTCCGCTTGCTGTCACGCGGCCCGCCGGTTGGCTTCGGCGCGGGCCCGTTCCTCGATCTGTTCCTTCAGCGCCGCGATCAGGCCGGGCCGGTCGAACTTGGCGATGTAGTCGTAGAGGCCCGC
>NZ_JAUEUH010000005.1:0-619674 GCF_032485115.1 Bradyrhizobium sp. SZCCHNRI2009 | reverse complement strand
CTTCAGTCCTGCCCACTAGACAGACTGAATCACCGATATCTCTGCGTCGCAACTGCTGACTTTTTCAACGAAATCGGCCAATAGGCGACATGCCGATTGCCGACCTTTTTGGCTAGACGGACATTTGACCCGGGAAAGTGGTCACATTCTACGCCAGCAAAGTACTTCAGCAACGAGATGCTTCTGCTTCAATGTAATCTCGTTAGCGGTGCTTAGAGCCACACCAGCACCGAGGATGTGAGTCCCAGCACCGCTAGCGGCACGGCGTACAGGTAGAAAACGTAGATGTGAGTCCGCTGTTGTCTCTCGAAGTAGAACAAAAGCTCCGTTGCCCTTTTGCTGCCTCGTGTCGCCCAGACGAGCGCCAAGAAGATCAACATGATCAGAAATGGCAGGCCGAAAATAACCCCGGTTAACCAGGCGTTGCGCCACGGCGCGTCCTCACTCCCTATGGCAAGAGCCAACAAGGGAGTGGCAAACCCCAAGCAGCCACTAGCCAACAGGTAACGATAAAGCCGGCGGTTCTGCCGCTGGAGTGTTTCAGCCGGAACTTCGGCAAATTCGCCACCCTGTCGCGCAGGAGCAATCTTAGAAGCGACCTCTGCTGCGAGGCTTCCGAGAATGCCGCTCAGCAATTCATGAGGCATGTGCGGTTACCAGGGTCATACGGACACTGATTAGTGTGCTAAAGTTGCTGCCCGATTAAGCGTTCGGCTCAATTCTGATTAAGTCGGCTTCGGGTCACAAGCAGCCTATCGGTCCTCGGATGCAGATTTCCGGCCCTACCCCGAGAGGGGACATCATCGGCGCCCTCGGGAAGGTCCGGAACGGGCCACAAGCCGACCTGGGCCTTCAAAGGGAGCCGTGCAATCATCCAGATGATCCGGGCATCAGAGGGGAACGATGGCATGAGGATAGTGGCCCGCTTGGCGGCCTATTTTGCCGCGAGCGCAACGTCATCAGCGGTCTTCACCGTTTGGATGGCCTGTCGCGACTCCCGCGATCCGGCAGGAAAAGGGCTGAACCTCATTGAAGTTGGGAGCGAGACCTTGCAGGTTTGGCCCTATGTCTTTGCGTTGGCGCTTTTGCTGATGTTCTTGCCTTGGTGCTTGATCACGGGGATGTCGCGATGGTTGCCTTTTGGAGGACCAGTCTACAGCGCCAGCGGTTCGGCTCTCGCAGCGATCCTCGCTTGGGGTTGCTTGGGAGGCCTATTCCCCGCGCGCGGCCATCCAAGCTTCACGGAAGGCTTCGCGCTGGCCCTAGAGGCAAACGGACTCCCAGTTCTGATTTCTGGCGCGATCGGAGGCTTGATCTATTGGCTGGTCCGCGAACGCGCCGAACACCTCAAAAATACGATGCGATCCGTCGAGCATATTGAGGCTGATGCAAAGGTCCATTGAGTGCTATCAGTCCGCATCTGACCGGGATGTCTGCTCAGGGTCGATTCTGTTGAAAAAGTCAGCAGTTGCGACGCAGAGATATCGGTGATTCAGTCTGTCTAGTGGGCAGGACTGAAGGTCATGATGGGGCATCGGCAAGTCGAACAGGCTGCGTTGTTCTATGAGTTCTCGCTGGAAAGGCACATCCCAGCCGACCACCTCGTGCGGTCGATCGATAGGTTCGTCGACCTTGAGGACTTACGGCGGGAGCTGGCGCCGTTCTACAGCAACATCGGGCGGCCCTCGATCGATCCGGAGCTGATGATCAGGATGCTCTTGATCGGCTATTGCTTCGGCATCCGATCGGAACGGCGCCTCTGCGATGAAGTCCATCTCAATCTGGCATACCGCTGGTTTTGCCGGCTGGGTCTGGATGGAGCTGTCCCCGATCACTCGACGTTCTCGAAGAACAGGCACGGCCGCTTCCGTGAGAGCGATCTCTTCCGTCGCGTGTTCGAGACCGTCTTGCGCCGCTGCATCCGGGAGCGCCTGATCGGCGGCGAAGGGTTCGCAGTCGACGCGAGCCTGATCAAGGCGGATGCCAATCGGCAGAAGGGAATCGAAGGCGATAAGAGGCTTCCGCCGGAGGCTGCGGGTCGAGCGATCGACGAGTATCTTGCCGTTCTTGATGATGCCGCGTTCGGTGCCGCGACGGAGGTCACGCCCAAGTTTGTATCGCCCTCCGACCCGGCGGCGCGCTGGACGGGAGCGCACGGCGGCCAAGCCTTCTTCGCCTACTCGACGAACTATCTGGTCGACGTCGAGAATGCGATCATCGTCGATGTCGAAGCGACCACGGCGATCCGCCAGGCAGAAGTATTGGCCGCCAAGCGCATGATTGAGCGTTCAATCGAAAGGTTCGATCTTTATCCAAGCCGGCTTCTCGGCGACAGCGCCTATGGCTCCGCTGAGATGCTCGGGTGGCTGGTCTACGAGCACGGGATCGAGCCGCACGTGACCGTCTTCGACAAGTCGGCCCGCACCGACGGGACCTTCTCGCGTGAGGCCTTCACCTACGACCATACCAGGGACGTCTATCGCTGCCCCGCTGGCAACCCCCTCACCACTACAGGGACGCTGGTGAACAACGACACGACGGTCCTCTACCGTGCGAGCAAGCGCGATTGTCAAGCATGCTCTCTAAGAAGCAGGTGTTGCCCCAACACCCCGGCTCGAAAAGTGCCGCGCTCGATCTACGAGGGCGCTCGCGACATGGCACGCGAGATCGCAAGCTCATGGGAAGGCCGCACTTCACGCCGGCTCCGCAAGAAGATTGAGATGCTGTTCGCGCATCTCAAGCGCATCCTCAAGCTAGATCGGCTGCGACTAAGAGGGCCGAACGGCGCACGCGACGAGTTCACCCTCGCTGCAGCCGCTCAGAACCTTCGTAAGATGGCCAAGCTGATCCCGATGCCCGCGCTGACGCCCGCGTGAACCACAACGCGCCAATTCGTCCTCGAAACAGATGGCGTTCACGACGAAACTACTGCCGACTTTTTCAACGGAATCGGTCAAAAGCCACCTTCCGGTCGGCCAGTAACTTACGTCCGGTTGTATCCAGCAGTAGGCGTTCCAGGCGCCGGCCCGAAGGTCCCAGATGGGACAACATCAGACGTCGGGCGGGTTCGTATTAGCGGATCAAGCCTTCGCCCGCCGGATCGAAGTCGGTGGACGCTTGTATACCTCAGCAAACACACTGTTGAAACGCCGTAGGCTGCAGAATCCTGATCTAAGTGCGACCTCGGTCATCGGAAGCTTCGTCTCGTCCAAGAGACGCTTTGCTCGTTGAACACGCCCCGTTCGCGCGACTTGGGCGGGACTTGCGCCGACATATTTTTTGAATAGGCGTGATAGATGCCGCGGTCCGATGCCGAGACGTTCTGCGAGTGTTTCGATGTTCGCATCGTCTAGTGCACCACTGCTAATCAGACGTAGGGCGCGCTCAACTGTCGTCCGTGAGCCCTTCCAAGCTGGAGAGAACGGTGCCGTTTCGGGGCGGCATCTGAGGCATGGTCGAAATCCCTCCTGCTCAGCTGCAGCTGCCGAAAGATAAAACGTCACGTTTTCGGCCTTGGCGGGGCGCACCGGGCACACCGGCCTGCAATAGATCCTCGTGGTTCGGACGCCTGAGAAGAACAGGCCGTCATAGCTCTTGTCGCGACTCACTCGGGCACGTTCGCATACAACGGGATCAAGCCTCCCGATGTCCGTTAAAGCCGACGACGGAGTCCGATTCCGGCGAGCCACAACACGCTCCAATTGCTACGACGCCATCAACCTATCAGCATGAGTGAGCGAGACAATGGGTGACGAGCAGCATTTCGTTGGTTGGTCGGTGGCATGGGCTGCCTTTACCTTGGCGGTGCTCGCCTGGGGCATCGGCTTCTATGGTCCTTCGGTCTTTCTTCCGACTCTGCACTCCTCGCGCGGATGGTCCATCTCGGAAATCTCGGCTGCCATTACCTTTCATTTCGTGCTGAGTGCGCTCCTGGTCGCGTATTTGCCCGACATTCATCGCAGAATTGGGATTGCCGGGACGACACTGGGCGGTGCTCTTCTGATGGCCATCGGGTTGATCGGATGGTCCAGATCGTGGGAGCCGTGGCAACTCTTCTTAGCGGCCATTCCGAGTGCGGGAGGTTGGGCCGCTACAAGTGGTGCTGCCCTAAACGCCATTGTCGCCAGATGGTTCGAGCGCGATCGCCCGAAGGCGATGAGTCTGGCGTTCAATGGCGCAAGTGTCGGGGGGGTTCTGTTCGTGCCTTTGTGGCTCTTCTTGATCGATTGGCTCGGCTTTCAAACCGCGGCGCTGGCCGTGTCCATTGTTGCCCTCGGCGTTATGGGTTGGATTTCTATTCGATACTTCAGGCTGTCCCCCACCAGCCTTGGTCTCTCTCCCGATGGCAACGGAGTGCCTACGGTTGTCGCGAAACCGACAACGAGACTATCTCGCTCTAGCATTATTCGTATGCCGGGATTCCTTACGCTTTCGGCGGCGTTTGCGCTTGGCTTGTTTGCGCAGATCGGCCTTCTGTCACACTTGGTCTCCCGCCTCACTCCCGATGTTGGTGCGACAACTGCGGGCCTGCTTCTCAGCCTAGCGACGGCATGTGCAGTAATCGGACGGACTCTGACGGGATGGTGGATCGGAGATCACGACCGGCGGATCGCCGCAGCCATTAACTTCGCGGTTCAGACCGTAGGAGTTCTGCTGCTCATCTTCGGCAACGGATGGATCGTACTGACATTTGGCTGCGTCATCTTCGGATTTGGCATCGGGAATCTTACGACTTTGCCGCCATTGATCGCGCAGAAGGAGTTCGATCGTAAGGATGTGGTGGCGGTGGTTGCGCTGATCGTTGCCATCAATCAGGCAGTATTTGCGTTCGCGCCAGCCATTGTTGGTGCTCTCCGCGATGCGACTTCGGGTTATGGAACGGCGTTCGGGATTGTCGCTTGCATCCAGCTTTTGGCTGCGATGGTTGTGCTCCTTGGGCGTAAGGCCGTGGTCCCGCCGGCGAGGTCAGCTTAGGGTCATTCGCGTCGGCATTGCCATGTCCGCCTCCTGGTCCGCTATCGACAATACCCAACCTTACCGACCGAGTAGGTGTGGATCTCGACCGATTAGGACTGCCGTCCGTTATCGGCCTGACCGTCCGTCAGCTGACGCGACAGCGGCGGCCATGCAGAATGAGCGCTCTCGACCACACAGGAGGCGCGCAATGGAGTTCTTCTGCGGGCTGGATGTCGGCATGGATCGAACCACGATTTGCGTGGTCGACGACAAGGGCGAAGTGCTGCTGGAGGTCGCGGTGATGACCGACCCGAATGCGGTCAGGGGAGCACTGGCGCCATATCTCGGCCGCTTAAGGCGGGTCGGCCACGAGGCCGGGGCGCTGTTGCCGTGGCTGCATCCCGAGTTGCTCAAGCTTCGCCTGCCGGCGATCTGCCTGGAGACCCAGCATGTGCGGGCGGCGCTGAAGGCGCAGCGCAACAAGAGCCCGCGCTGGCGCAGAGCAGGCTGAGGGTGCGCTGGATCGGGCTGGGCCGAGCATCACACCCCAGGCAATCAAAACCTCGCCAGCCAGGCCCGCAAACGCATGAGGACTGACTCGAAGAGCTACCGGCGCGACTACCTCCGCGCGCTCGCCCAACGCGTCGAAGTGGACGCGAAAGAGCTTCGCATCATGGGATCGAAAGCGCGCTCCTGCGCACGCTGGTCGGTGCCTCGGGCGCAAAGACGGCCCAGTTTGGTACCGAAGTGGCGCACGCGACACGATTCGAACGTCTGGCCTTCGCCTTCGGAGCGCACCCGGCATCGGTGTTCAATCCGCCACACGCACGCGCAGCGACAAATCTGCGCGGCGGTCGGGATCGTTCGGCCGTGGCCGCGAAAAATGTTGGCCTTTTCGTTGGCTTTCGTTGAAATCGCACAAAAATACATAAGCTAAGTCAGTAGGATGCGCCTATAGCGAGGCGCCCTCTTGCGGCACCAGCCTCTCCTTCCGTCCCCATCTCTCCTTTCCTGACGCGCCCGCTCGCCGCGCTCCATTTGCGGGTTAAGAATTGCTTAACCCAAATCGCGCCATCGTTCGGCGCGAGCGGCGGGATGAATGCCCGCACTGGCGGCTGGCGGCGATCCGGACGAGCGCGTCCGTCGCGTTCGAATCCCGCAGGTGCCGGTTGCGCTCGGGCGTACGCCAGCGGCCAAGCCGGTGGCGATCAGTATCCAGAGGTCGTGGTGGGACGTCTCTCGCGAGGGCATGGCGCCTGTGCGCGTGACGATTCGACCGGCACTGGCGATGCACCGGCTGCCGGCAGCGGCGCCGGACCAACGGCCGAAGACGCAACGCGAGACAAAGGCGAACCCGCGACATGAGCACGACTGCCCTCGACAGCCACACCCAGTTTCAATCCATCGTCGGCCAGATCCGGACGCTCGCCTACAAATACATCGAGGACAAGGACTTCGTCAGCGCCCAGCTCGCGTTCCAGAAGCTGCTCGAGCTCGACCCCAAGGACATCAACGCGCGCTTCATCTATGCGCAGCTGATCGATGACGGCTCGCACAAGAAGCGCGCCGAGGCGCGCGACATGATGCTGGCGATCCTCGACGAGAACCCTGAGATCTTTGAGCAGGCCACCGAAGGCAATCTGCACCTGATCCGCAGCGCGGCCGTGCGCTGCAGCCATGTCGGCCCGTTCACGCGCTCGATGGAGCTGTTCCGCAAGCTCGCCCGCGCCTCCAACCAGGCCGCCGACTATTTCTCGCTCAGCGAGATCCTGACCCAGGGCAACGAATTCGAGGAAGCGGTCGCGGCGCTGGAAAAGGCGATCAAGCTCAACCCGGCCTATGACAACCCGATCAACCGCGAGACGCTGGAGCTCGCGCGGTCGAGCGCCAAGAAGGGCAAGGCCAAGGAGGCCAAGGGCCGCGCCAAGGTCGGACGCTATCCGGAGACCAAGGACTTCCTCGGCGACCTGCAGACGCTGATCACCAGCCACATCGCGGTGAACCTCGCCGCCGCGCCGAAATTCCTCGACAAGAGCACCCGCTTCTTCACCATGGGCTCGTGCTTCGCGCGCAACCTCTCCAAGAGCCTCACCGACAGCGGCTATGCCAGCCACCACATGGAGATCTCGGAGTACATCAACACGACCTTCGCCAACCGCGTGTTCGTCGACTGGCTGCGCGACGCCCAGATCGATCCGGAGATCCGCGAGCGCATCGTCGAGTTGCTGCCGCCGGGATCGAGCAAGGAGAATACGCTCGCCGTCATCAAGCAGGCCGACGTCTTCATCCTGACGCTCGGCGTCGCCGCGGCGTTCTTCGACCGCGAGACCGGCGCCTTCGTGCTGCCGCGGCCGACCGCGCTGAACTCGCGGGCGCTGGCCGAGAAGTACAAGTTCCGCACCGCCAGCGTGCAGGAGAACGTCGACAACGTGCTCTATCTGATCGAGTTCATCCGCAGCATCCGGCCTGGCATCAAGGTGATCGTCACCGTGTCGCCGGTGCCGCTGCTCACCTCGTTCGAATATGAATCGGTGGTGCAGGCCGACTGCCTGTCGAAGAGCACGATGCGGCTGGTCGCGCATGAGGTCGTCAACAATTCGAACCTCGAGGACATCTGGTACTGGCCGTCATTCGAGGTGTTCCGCTGGGCCGGCTCCAACGCCTCCAGCTTCTTCGCCGCCGATGACGGCGCCGCCTGGCACGTCTCGGAGGACAAGGTGTCCGCGACGGTGCGCGCCTTCGTGCAGACCTTCTCGCCGGCCTGAGCGCGCGAACGGCTGCCTCAGGGCAGCCGCTTCTTCCAGAGGCGGATGACCAGGATGCCTGCCTGGGCGTAGCCCGGCGGCGAACTTTCAGTGCCGAACGGCGTCTTCGAATACAGCGAGCTCGAAACCAGGAAGCCGCCGACATACGGCTCAGGCAGGCCCGACAGCGCCAGGAAGCAGCGGTGCGTGAGCAGGCCGTCCTCCGGCAGATTGCCACGCACCAGCCGGCAATCGCCGATGCCGGTGAATGCGATGCCGTTGAGCTGGCCCTCGGTGTAGGTGCCGAGCAGGGTCGGATCCATCGCCTGGCCGACGCAGACCCGCATCTCGCCGATGCTCTTGTCGCCGGTCTCGGTCATGCGGCCGTCAGCCGGCCGGACCCCGACGGAGTGGATCGAGAGCTGATCCTCCAGCGCCGGCGCGAAGCCGGTCTTGGTCGGCGCGCAGAAATCCGACGGCACGACGCGGCCCTGGCGCACGCTCCGCGCAATGTAGATCTCTTCGACGTTGTCGTCGCCGGACTGCGCCCGGCCCGGCCCGCTGGCGGCCAGCAGCGTCACGGCCGCCAAGAACACTGCAACGATCACCCGGCGCATGCGCGCATCCTTCCCCCGAATCGATCGGTCTCCCTATCGGATTCGGCGAAGCTTCTGAACAGCACCAACGAACAGTACACGTACATACGATCATACCTCAACCCCGGATCTCACCGGCAGCATGGAACACCGCGTCGCTAGGCGGAGCGTGACGCGGGTCACATCGGACGGTCGCACCGGCGCCTAAACCTTCCCGCAGCCAACAAAGGGGAGCTTACTCGATGCGCAAGATGATCCTGATCGGAGCCATGGTGCTCGCATCCGCCACAGTCGCGCAGGCCGAGGGCACACGCAGCCTGTCGCTGTCGTCGAACGACGCCGCCGCGCGGGCGCCGCGTCCGACCTACGTCCAGCAAGCCGGCGAGGTCACCGTCACCCCGGCGCCGGTGCCGGCCGTCGCGGCCGAGGTCCAGCCCGCTGCGCAACCGGTTGCGCCAGCGGCCCCTGCCGCCGCACCGCCGCCGCCGCAGCCCGCCGCCGCTGCGGCGCCGGCACCGCAGCCGGGCTCTGTGCAGCAATCATCGCGGCGGTCGAAATCGGCGCGCTCCGACCGGACGCGCCGCAAGAGCTGGACCGAAGCCCGCATCGTCCGCGAGCTGCATCGCCACGGCATCTATTGGTGAGCATCCGCCAATCGGCGACAAACGAAGAAGGCCGGGCGAATGCCCGGCCTTTCGCGCGAGGAGACCCTGCAGCGAGGCATCACTGCGAGATGGTCTGGATCACGCTCGAGATCGGCCGCGCATTGGTCATCGTCGTCGGCAGCTTCGGATCCTGACCGATCATCGCGTCATATTCCGGCAGCGTGTCGAGCGTGCCCTTCGGCTTCATCGCGACCACCTTGTAGCCGCCGGCCTTGAGCCGCCGCAGCAGGGTCGGCAGCGCCAGCGCAGTGTTTTTCTGGAAGTCGTGCATCAGGATGATGCCCTTGCCCTTCTTGTCGAGCCCGGTCATCACGGTGTTGACGACCTGGTCGGCATCCTTGGAGCGGAAGTCGAAGCTGTCGACGTCGCAGGAGAACATCGCGACATTGCGGCTGCCGAGATAGGCCACGGCAGAGGACCGGTGCTGCAGTTGCGGGAAGCGGAAGAACGGCGCCGGGTTGGTGCCGAGCGCGAACTTGACAGCGCTGAAACCCTTCTCGAGCTCCTCCTTGGCCGTCTCGTCGGTCATCTTCTTGCCGTTCAGATTGGCGTGCGACCAGGTATGAACGCCGACGACATGCCCGGCGGCCAGCACCTGGCGCAGGATCTCCGGATGATAGGTCGCATGCTTGCCGATCGTGAAGAAGATGCCGGTGGTGCATTCGTCGGCCAGCGCCTTCAGCACCGCCGGCGTGTTGACCGGCCACGGGCCGTCGTCGAAGGTCAGCACCACCTCGTGGTCGGCGAGGAAGTCGAACTGCTTGAAATGGTCGAGGCCGAAACCGGGGCCGCCGGTGGTGTCGACCATGACGGTGCGGGAGATGCCGAGCGCGTCCGGATTGGCGCAGGTCGATTTGGGCTGCACGGGCGCCGGCGCGCTTGCCGCCATACGCGTGGAGACGGTACCGGTCGTCTCGACATCGTCCTTCGAGCTGGCCTTGGCGGCGACGCGCGCCGGAGGCGGCGCCGGCTCGGACGGCTTCGCCGCTGCGCTCTGCGCGGCGGCCTTGGCGGCGCTGGGCTTCGATACGTAGTACCAGACACCGGTGATCGCCAACGCCGCGACGACGGTGGCCAGCAGCAAGCCTAACGCATTACGCATGGTTACTCTTCCCGAAAACGCGAGACACTCGATGGCGGACGCAACGCTGTCCGCCTCCTTCAATTAGCTTCCATTAGTGCCAACGATTCCTTAACGCGGTGCCAACACGACCAGGATCGGACAAGATTTCCAGGATGATGCCCGCACCGAAGCGGCCGTTCACCGGAGCGACATGGCGCCGCAGCCATCGGCCTGCCGAAACTGCCGACCAGGTTTGGATCTGGCGTGACCCGCATCACGGTTGCCAACAGGGCATCCCGCCATGATGGGCGCATTGAAACACGCGGCCCCGCCAACGTGCGGCGCCAATGGGAGCCAGCCATGACGAAGTCGACCAACATTCTGGGCAGGGCCGTTCTGACGGCCGCCAGCCTTGCCGCCCTCTCGACCTTCTCCTCGACGGCAAGCTTCGCCTTCAGCGCCGAGGCGCAGCAGATGTGCACCGGCGACGCGTTCCGCCTGTGCAGCAGCGAGATCCCGAACATCCCGGCGATCACCGCCTGCATGATCAAGAACCGCTCGTCGCTCAGTTCCGGCTGCCGCGTCGTGCTCGACCGCGAGATGTCCAAGCGCAGCGGCAAGGTCGCGGATGCCAACGAGGCCAATTGAGAGCGCTTCCGGCTCCCGCCTGCGCACCCCGGCTGCGACCGAGGCGCTTGCGACGGCCGGTTGCGACCACTAAAAGCGCCGCCAAACGTTCAGTCCCGGGAGCGAGGCGCCAGTCATGAACAAACTCTCTCTGATTATCCCTCTGGTCCTGATCGCGTCGAGCGCCTCAGCCCAGCAGCAACCCGGTCAGGACGCGTGCGCGCGCGACGTGTCGCGGTATTGCCGCGCGGTGATGAACAACGGCGATCAGGCGGTGCTGGCCTGTCTCAAGGAGCATCGGGCCAAGCTGTCGAAGGCTTGCGAGAAGGTGCTGACCGAGCACGGGCAGTAAGCGCCTGCTCAGTGCAGATGGTCCGAAGCTACGGCCCGCTGCGAGCCGCCGAGGCGACAGCAGGCGCCTGCTCGGCGGTGCGGTCGATGTCGTCCCTGGCCCGGACCGAGCCGAACGGGCGTTCCAGCATGCGGCGGATGCGCACCGGGTCGGTGCCGATGTGGAAGTCGATCGCGCGCTTGTGCAGCTCGCGCTCGGCGCGGGTCGAGCGGTTGCGCTGACGCAGATAGTCGATCCAGGTCGGGCAGTGATAGCGCTCGGTCCATAATTCGGGGTCGGCGATGTCGCGCGCGATCGACCAGCCATAGGCGCCGTTGCGCTGGCGGCTGAGCTGCACGTCCTGCATCAGGTCGTGAAACGCGCGGGCATTGTCTTCAGCGACGCGGTACTCGATCTCGACCACCAGCGGCCCCGAGCGCGGCGTCAGCTCGAGCTGCACCTCCGGATCGGCCAAGGTCTCGCCGTCCTCGTTGCGGGCCCCGATCGGCGGCATCCGCAGCCACAGGCCGAGCAGCGGCGACACCATCATCAGCGCTCCCGACGCGAGCAGCGCGACCTCGACGCCGGCGGCGTCGGTGAGACGTCCCCAGCCCCAACTGCCGATCGCGATGCCGCCGGAGATCGCGGCCTGAAATGCCGCCAGTGCGCGGCCCGCGACCCAGCGGGGTGCCGAAAGCTGCACGCCGATGTTGAACAGCGCCACCGCCAGCATCCACACCGCACCGGCGATGACGAGCGCCGCCGCCGTCAGGACCGGCGCGGTGCTGAGCGCGACGGCCGCGGTGGCCGCGCCCAAGGTGAGCGCGCAGGTGCGGATCGCGGCCTCGCCAGACAGCCGCTTCCTGATCTCGCCGATGTTGAGCGCGCCGACCACCGCGCCCATGCCGAAGGCGCCGAGCATGATGCCGTAGGTCTGCGCGCCGCCATGCAGCAGGTCGCGCGCGACCAGCGGCATCAGCGCCGAGATCGAGCCGCCGATGATGCCGGTGACCAGCGTGCGGATCAGCACGATCCGGATCGACGGCGAATGGACGATGTAGCGGACGCCGGAGACGATGGCGCGGTTGAGCGGCTCGCGCGGCAGCCGGCTCGGCTCGACCACGCGCCGCCACAGGAACAGCGCCGCGAGCAGCGGCAGATACAGCAGCGCATTGGCCGCGAACGCGGCGACCGCGCCGGCGGCCGCGACCACGACGCCGCCGATCGCCGGACCGAAGCTGCGCGCGATGTTGTAGCTGATGCCGTTCAGCGCGACCGCGGCCGGCAGCGTCTCCGGCGGCACCTGCTCGCTGACGGAGGATTGCCAGGCCGGCCCCATCAGCGCCATGCCGCTGCCGATGACGAAGCACAGCGCGAGCAGGCGCTCCGGCGTCACCAAGCCGTACCATGCCAGCACCGTCAGCGTGGTGGCGCCGCCGAGCGCCACGGCGAGCGCGACCAGCGCGACGATGCGCCGGTCATACATGTCGGCGATGGCGCCGGCCGGCATCGAGATGAACATTACCGGCAGCATCAAGGCGGTCTGCACCAGCGCAACCTTGTCGGCCGACGACGTCATCTGCGTCATCGCCCAGGCGGCGCCGACCGCCTGGATCAGCAGGCCCAGGTTCGACAGCAGGCTCGCCAGCCAGATGCGGCGGAACACCACGTGCCGCAGCGGCGCGGCGATGCTTTCGGCGGCGAACAGCTCACGTTTCTGCGGCGCATTCATGCGGGTCCGTCCACGTCGCCAGTTCGCCTTGAAGCTCGCATCGAACTATCGCTTGATTCCAGCTGGACCTATGTGATGCCTGCGAATGTCCGCCGCTGTCCAGTGCTGCCTGCAAAGGCCGGCATCGGGGATCGCGGCCAACGAACACAAATGAATGAGACCAAAGGGAGACCGCCGATGAAGCTGACGCGCCGCAACATTCTGCAGGGAATGGGAACCCTTCCCTTGCTCACCAGCGGTCTGCCCTTACCGGTACGCGCCCAGAGCGCGGCGGCAACGACGGTGGGCGACATCCCTCCGGTCCTGTTCGTGCACGGCAATGGCGACCACGCGGCATTGTGGATGACCACGCTGTGGCGGATGGAATCCAACGGCGTGCCGCGCACGCGTCTCGCTGCGCTCAACTTCACCGACCCGCTGGCGCGCAACGACGACGCCGTGGCGCAGCCGAACCGCTCGTCGACCGACGATCAGCGCCGCGAACTCGCCGAGGCCATCAAGGCACTGAAGGAGCGCACGGGCGCTGCGCGCGTCGCGCTGGTCGGCAGCTCGCGTGGCGGCAATGCGATCCGCAACGTCGTGAAGAACGGCGGCGGCGCCGATGTCAGCCACGCCGTGCTGTGCGGAACGCCCAATCATGGCGTGTTCGACTGGGAGGACAGTCCCGGCAGCGAGTTCAACGGCCGTGGCCCGTTCCTGCGCGGACTGAATGCCGGCGACACCGAGGTGACCGAGGGCACCGCCTTCCTGACGCTGCGCAGCGACGGGCTCGACAAATACGCCCAGGCCGACGGCCGCCTGGTCGGCAAGCCCGGCGTGCCGACCGGGATCACCCCCGAAGGGCCGGCGCTGAAGGGCGCGACCAATCTCGTGATCGGCGCGCTCGACCATCGCGAGGTCGCGTTCCACCCGCGCGCGTTCCGCGAGATCTACAAATTCATCGCCGGCCGTGAGCCGACGCAGATCGCGATCCAGCCGGAGCAGCAGGTGCGGCTCAGCGGTCTGGTGACGGGAACGCCGGGCGGCGCGCCGACCAATCGCCCGGTCGCGGGCGCAAGCGTGGAGGTCTATCGCGTCTCGAGCGAGACCGGCGCACGCAATGGCGAGCCTGTCTATCGCGGCCAGACCGGCGCCGACGGGCGCTGGGGTCCCGCGGAGGTCGATCCGACGTCCTATCTCGAGATCGTCCTGACCTCGCCGGGCGCGCCGGTCACGCACTTCTACCGCTCGCCGTTCCCGCGCTCGTCCGACGTCGTGCATCTGCGCGCGGCGCGGCCGCTCGGCCAGGCCGATGCCGGCGCCGGAGCGATTCTCATCATGATCAGGCCGCGCGGCTATTTCGGCCTGCCCCGCGACATCGTGCTGCTCGACGGCAAGGAACCAACCGACGTACAGAAGGGAATACCGACCGATGCGGCAACGACATTGCGGCTGCCTGCGGGCGACGTCGGACGCAGCGTCATCGGACTGTTCAACGAGGAACGCATCACCGCCCGTCTTTGGCCAGCATCGGAGAGCAGGATTGCGGTGATCGAGCTGACTAATTAGTTGCTGGAGTATGATGATACATCATAGCCTCGGAGAGGGCGGAAGCGCGCCCCTCTCGCTTGTGAGCGGGACGACAGAGTTACCTCTGGCAGAAGGCCGTCGTTGCGCGACGGCCCGTTGCGGCCCCGCAACCGAGGCTCGGTTGCTCGCGATGCAGCCGATCGGTGGTTCCAGGCTCGTGACAGCGTCGAGAGGCCGTGAATGAGTACCGCCGACGTCCATTATCTGCCGCAGGCACGATTGCCGCTGATACCGCCGACACCGCCGCGGGCGCCTGACAGCATGGGCGCGCTGCGCCGCGTGCTGATGATGGGCGACAACGCGATCGCGACCTGGAGCCAGCGCGCCTATGAGGACGACATCATTCGCGGCCGCTTCTTCGGCAGCTCCAGCTACATTCTCAATACGCCCGACACGATCAAGCACGTGCTGGTCGACAATTGGGAGAACTACGCCCGCACCGTCGGCGCCATCCGCGTGCTGCGTCCGGTGCTCGGCGAGGGGCTGCTGATCGCGGAAGGCAAGGCGTGGAAGCACCAGCGCCGGACGCTCGCGCCGGCGTTCACGCCACGCGCCGTTTCCGGCCTCATCCCGCACATGGTCGCGGTGAGCGACGAGACCGTCGCCAGGCTGAAGCAGCAATGCGGGCAGGCGCTCGACCTGCGCGAGATCATGCAGCGCATGACGCTCGACATCGCCGGCCGCACGATGTTCTCGTTCGAGATGGGCCGCCATGGTGCCACCCTGCGCGATTTCGTCTACGAGTATGGCGCGCGGCTGGCCAGCCCGCATCTGCTGGACATCGTGCTGCCGCTGTCCTGGCCGACGCCGCGCGACTTCGCGCGCCGGCGGTTCCGCAAGCGCTGGACCCGTTTCGTCGCCATGCTGATGGCCGAGCGCCGCGCCGCCGGCAAGCTGGAGGACGCACCGCCGCGCGACCTGTTCGACCTGATGGGCGCGGCACGCGATCCCGAGACCGGCGCGGCGTTCACCGATGCACAACTCGCCGACGAGGTCGCTACCATGATCCTCGCCGGCCACGAGACCACGGCAACGGCGCTGTTCTGGGCGCTGTATCTGATCGCGCTCGACCCGGCCAATCAGGACAAGCTCGCGCAGGAGGCCCGCGCCGCAACCGATCTCAGCGATCCGGATCAACTGCCGTTCACGCGCGCCGTGCTGGACGAGACATTGCGGCTCTATCCGCCCGCGTTCCTGATCGCGCGCGCAGCCAGCGGCCCCGACCGGATCGCCGCGTTCCAGGTGAGGCGCGGCGACGTCGTGCTGATCTCGCCGTGGCTGCTGCACCGGCACGAGAAGCTGTGGGATGCGCCCAACGCCTTCAAGCCCGAACGATTCATGCCGGGTGCGCCGCCGCCGGAGCGCTTCGCCTATCTGCCGTTCGGAGCGGGCGCGCGGGTCTGCATCGGGGCTCATTTCGCCCTGACCGAGGCGGTGCTGGCGCTGGCACGGCTGGTGGCGGCCTTCGACATCGAAATGCTCGACGCCGCACCCGTGATGCCGGTCGGCGTGGTCACGACCCAGCCGGATCGCTCGCCGCTGTTCAAGCTCACGCCCAGGGCGGGCGTCTGATCCCGGCGGCGGCCGGGCCATCGCTTCGTCTCTTGCTTGTGGGTTTGCTAGGCACCATCTTAGCACGCCATGAGCGACATCCAGGCCCAGCTTTCGGTTCTGAAGCAGACCGCCGATCCGGCCGTTGCGGACGCGATCACACGGTTGATTGAGGCGGGTGAAGATCACGAACTCAACCGTATCAATGCCCTGGAGTTCTCGGCGCGCGCCGGTCTCGATGAAGAACGGGTTATTTCCGGGTTCCTGCATGCTGCACGGATCGGCTTGTTCGATCTGACCTGGAACGTGCTCTGTCCTGGCTGCAGCGGCGTGCTGGATGCGCACGCCACGCTGAAATCTCTCCGCCATGACGATTACCATTGCGGACTATGCGCTTGCGGCTACGAGCCTTCCATCGACGAGCAGGTCGAAGTTGCTTTCACCGTGAGCTCCAAGGTCAGGAGCATCGCCGCTCACGATCCGAACACGCTGCCGCTCTGGGAGTATTACAAGCAGGTCTTCTGGAGTTCCGGGATCGACCTCGACCGGGAGACTTTTGCCTCGCTCAGCGAAGAAGTGACGCTTGATGCGCTCGAGCTGCCAGCCGGTGAAAAAGCCGTGCTCTCGCTGCAGCTCCCATCCGATTTCATCATCATCTTCGAACCGGTGACGCATTCTGCGCATTTCATCGACGTTCAGGGCGAGCCCACCAGGGAGCGCCAGCAGCTCGGACTCCTATTCAACAGGGCACATCCTCCGACCGGATCGATCACGTTGCGTCCAGGCCCGCTGCGACTGGCGCTCGACAATCAGGCCGGCGTACGGACGCTGCCGACCGTCTTCGTTGCCGGCGATGCGCTCCACCATCTCCTTGGCAAGCGCCGGCCTTTCCTGACCGCCAAGCGCATATTATCCAACCAGACCTTTCGCGACGTGTTCAAGGCGGACAATCTCAACATCGACCAGCGGCTGAAGATCACCTCGCTGACCTTCCTGTTCACCGACCTCAAGAGCTCGACCGCGCTGTATGAGCGCGTCGGCGATCTCGCGGCCTTCGACCTGGTGCGCGCCCATTTCCGCGCGCTGCTGGAGATCATCAACGCCGAGAAGGGCGCGGTGGTGAAGACGATCGGCGACGCCGTGATGGCGACCTTCGTCAAGCCCGAGCATGCGCTCGCCGCCGGCCTGCGCATGCGCGCGGCGATGCAGCGGCTCAATGCCGAGCGCGGCACCGAGGACCTCGTGGTCAAGATCGGCATCCACGAGGGGCCGTGTCTCGCGGTGATGCTGAACGACCGCCAGGACTATTTCGGCCAGACCGTCAACATCGCCGCCCGCGTGCAGAGCCTGTCGACCGCGCAGGAGATCCATCTCACCGCGCCCGTGATCGAGAGCCCCGGCGTCGCCGACATCCTGCGGGGCGCGAAGATCGCGCCAATTCAGAAGCACGCGGCGCTGCGCGGCATCGCCGACCGCATGATGGTGTACGAAATCCCCTGAGCCTTACCGAAATGTCATGCAGCCCGAAGGTCGCAGCGGATTGCCGGCGCAGCGTGGCATTCGCATATAATGAGCAGTCGCCGGCCGGTTTGCGGTCCACTACGGATCTGACAACGAAAGGACGCCATGCTCGAAGGATTGCGCCAATTCATCGCCGACGTCGTTTCGCCGCACGAGACCCCGGCGTTCGACGACAATGGCTATCAGCTCGCGGCGACGGCGCTGCTGATCCACGTCATCTCGCTGGACGGCGAGCCGAGCGAGATCGAACGGCGCAAGCTGCACGGCCTGATCGAGCTGCGCTTCGGGCTCGACCCCGGCAGCGCCGACCGGCTGATCGCCCAGGCCATGCTGGCGGAGGGCGACGCTGTCGATCTCTATCGCTTCACCAGCGTGATCATGCGCGAGGTCGATGAAGCCGGCCGCCTGCGCATCGTGGAGATGATGTGGGAGCTGGTCTTTGCCGACGGCAAGGTGACGGAGTTCGAGGACAATGTGGTCTGGCGCGCCTCCGAGCTGCTCGGCATCTCCACGCATGACCGCGTCGACCTCAAGCACCGGGTGGCGTCGCGGAAGTCCGGCGCCCCTGCTTGAACCGCCTGGCTCCGGGCGGAACCGACTTCATGCGGAGATGAACAAACTTTAATTTTGTTTCCGACCCCCCCGTTCATGTAAACCCATGTGAATCTGAGGCTATTGCCGCAATCCCGCGCAAGGCCATGGAGCACGGTGTCTTGCATGTTCCCGTCCCGCTATGCTCTCGTCCGCCGCGATTGGATGATGTGCGGATTGTGATCGAAGAGCAGGATCGTGGGTGAACGTGTCACGCTCGTAACAGGTGCCTCGGCCGGGATCGGCAGCGAGTTGGCGCGCGTATTTGCCGCGAACGGGCACCGGCTCGCATTGACGGCCCGGCGCGAAGACCGGCTCGCGGCGCTGGCCCAGGAGATCGCCGCCAAGGGCGGCCCGGCGCCGCTGGTGATCCCCTGTGACCTCACCTCCTCCGACGCCGGCGCGACCATCGAGGCTGCGCTGTCGGCTGCCGGCCTGGAGCTGGAATATCTCGTCAACAACGCCGGCTTCGGCCTGTTCGGCAAGGCGGTACAGCTCGACCGCGCCGAGCAGCTCGACATGATTTCCGTGAACGTTCGCGCCCTGACCGAGCTGTCGCTGCGCTTTTCCGGGCAGCTGATCCGCAACAAGGGCGGCATCCTCAATCTGGGCTCTGTGGCCGGGTTCCTGCCGGGTCCCGGCATGGCCGTCTATTACGCCTCCAAGGCGTATGTGATCTCGTTCACCGAGGCGCTGCGCAAGGAGCTGGCGCCGCATGGCGTCCGGGTCACGGTGCTATGTCCCGGTCCGGTGCCGTCGGAATTCCAGGACCGCGCCGGCTTCAAGCCGGGCGTGGATTCGGTGATCCTCAACGTCTCGCCCAAGGCGGTGGCGGAAGCGGGCTATCGCGGCTTGATGGCCGACAAGCGCGTGGTGCTGCCCGGGCTCGGCATCAAGATCGTGCCGTTCATGCTGCGCTGGTTCCCGCGTGGCTTCATCCTCGCCGCGGTCGGCCGGCTGCAGCTGAAGCGGACCTGATCGCGCTGGCCCGGCGCTTGCTTTGGAATGTGCGCTCGCTCACGCGCCGTTAACCTTTGCTTAGCTATGATCGCCAGGTGATGCTCAGGCAAGACCCTTCGCTCCATCCGAACGGGCCCCAGGCCGACGTTCGGCAGCTCCATCCGAAGCCGGCCATGGCGGCTGCGCCGCAGCGGCCCGTCCTCATCATCCTGCACCAGGAAACGTCGAGCCCCGGCCGGGTCGGCAATGCGCTGCGCGCCCGCGGCTATCCGCTCGACATCCGCCGGCCGCGGTTCGGCGATCCGCTGCCGGAGACGCTCGATGGGCATGCGGGTGCCGTAATTTTCGGCGGTCCGATGAGCGCGAACGATCCGGACGACTTCGTCCGCCGCGAGATCGACTGGATCGAGGTGCCGCTGCGGGAGCAGCGTCCGTTTCTCGGGATCTGCCTGGGCGCGCAGATGCTGGCGATCCAGCTCGGCGCCCCGGTTGCGCCGCATCCAGAGGGGCGCGCCGAGATCGGCTATTATCCGATCCGCCCGACCCGGGCCGGGCGCAAGCTGTGCCCGCATTGGCCCGATCACGTCTATCACTGGCACCGCGAGGGCTTCGATCTGCCCGATGGCGCCGAGCTGCTCGCCGAGGGTGGCGACTTTCCGGTGCAGGCCTATCAATACCAGAACGCGACCGGGCTACAGTTCCACCCCGACGTGACCTACGCGATGATGTGCCGCTGGACCACGCGCGGTCATGCCCGGCTGGACACGCCCGGCGCCCGTCTGCGCCACCATCATTTCGAGGGCCGCGCCGTGCACGATGCGGCCGAGCGGGCGTGGCTGGCGCAGTTTCTGGATGGCTGGCTGATGCGCGAGCCGGTGGCGGCGATGGCCGAGGCGGCGGAGTAGGACGGGCGTCCTGGTCAGTCCAGTGGCTTGGAATGTTCAGACTTCAGCCCGGCTTCGCCAAGAGGCTACGCCGGGCACCACGCTTCGCCTTTCAGGCATTGCGTGGCTGCGCTACGCGTAGCCTGAAAGGCGAAGCGTGGTGGAGCCAGGCGGGATCGAACCGCCGACCTCGTCATTGCGAACGACGCGCTCTCCCAGCTGAGCTATGGCCCCGTAACACGACCGCCTCGATGTTGGGAAAAGGCAGCCGGCAGATCGGGCGCCATTTACAGTGGGTGCCGAGGTCAAGTCAAGAACGGTCACATCGCCCGTTAGCCTTGACGGGCACCGTCCCTTGTTTGCGCGGGAGGGAACAGATATCTAACCGGGTGATATCTCGTTCCAGGAACCCCGGATGATACGCCTCTTAGACTTCGTTGACTGGCTTCTCGGCCTGTACGTGTTCATCCTGGTCGTTGCGGCAATCATGTCCTGGCTGGTCGCGTTCAGCGTCATCAACGTCCGGAACGACTTGGTCCGACAGGTGCTTTACACGCTTGATGCTCTGACAGAGCCCGCGCTCCGACAGATTCGGCGCTTCGTGCCTCCTGCCGGAGCGCTGGACCTTTCGTTTCTCGTTCTCTTCATCCTCATCCAGTTCATCCGGTTCGTGATCATCCCGGCGCTTCAGGGTCTGTTTGTCTAGCGCCTGCGCGCACTGACGTAGACGCGCGGGATTCAAGGGTGCTGCTTGCGTCAACTCAGGTCTGCTGCTGATTCGGATCGAGGGTCCCTATCGATGGTCCCTTGGCGATGTTCGAAGGGCGGCGTCACCCTCGCATTGCGGGTGACCCCACGCGGCGGCCGGGACGCCTTCGATGGCGTCGAGACGCTGTCCGACGGCCGCGATGTGCTGAAGGTCCGGGTGCGCGCGATCGCCGATGGCGGCGAGGCGAATCGCGCGGTAACAGAGCTGCTGGCCAAGGCGATCGGCGTCACCAAGGCCTCGGTGCGAATCACCTCTGGCACCACCTCACGGCTGAAACAGGTCGCCATCGACGGCGATCCGTCCGCGCTCGATCAGGCCTTGCGCGACCTCCTTGCAGCCCATAAGCCGACCGGGAAACAACGATAATAGACGCAAGAAGCGCGAGCCGAGGCCTTTCGGCTTCGGAAGCGGCGATCTTCACCCTCCCCTGGAGGGGGAGGGTCGCCTCACGGTGAGCGAAGCGAGCGTGAGGCGGGGTGGGGTGATCTCTCCACCGGTACCGGCATCCGTGGCTTCACCCCACCCGGCTCGCCCGCTTCGCGTGCGATCGACCCTCCCCCTCCAGGGGAGGGTGGGAGCACGCGGCCAGCGTCTTGCTCGATGAACAGCCTTTGAACCGAGGATAGAGCAAAATGACCGCGCGCATCATCGACGGAAAGATCATTGCAGCCGACCTGCGCGCGCAGGTCGCCCGTGAGGTCGAGCGGGTCAAGCGCGACCATGGCCTGACACCAGGCCTCGCCGTGGTGCTGGTCGGCAACGATCCGGCGTCCGAGGTCTATGTCCGCAGCAAGCATACCCAGACCCAGGCGGCCGGCATGGCCTCGTTCGAACACAAGCTGCCGGCCGACGTGTCGCAGGACGAGCTGCTGGCCTTGATCGGCAAGCTCAACCGCGATCCCGCCGTACACGGCATCCTGGTGCAGCTGCCGCTGCCGAAGGGGCTGGAGACCGAAGTCGTGATCAATGCGATCGATCCGGCCAAGGACGTCGACGGGCTGCATCCGCACAATGCCGGCCGTCTCGCCGGCGGCCAGCCGGCGCTGGCGCCGTGCACGCCGCTCGGCTGCATCATCCTCAGCAAGACCGTGCATGGCTCGCTGGAGGGCATGAACGCGATCGTGATCGGCCGCTCGAACCTGGTCGGCCGTCCGCTGGTCCAGCTCCTGCTGAACGAGAACGCCACGGTGACGATCGCGCATTCGCGCTCGCGCGACCTGCCGGCGCTGACCGCGCGCGCCGATCTGGTCTACGCCGCCGTGGGCCGCCCGGAGATGGTGAAGCGCGACTGGATCAAGCCGGGCGCGACCGTGATCGACGTCGGCATCAACCGTATCCCGACGGCGGAGGGGAAGACGAAGCTGGTCGGCGACGTCGCCTATGCCGAGGTGGCGGAGGTCGCCGGCGCGATCACGCCGGTGCCCGGCGGCGTCGGCCAGATGACGGTGGCCTGCCTTCTGGTGAACACGCTGCGCGCCGCCTGCGCGATCGCCGGGCTGCCGAAGCCGGCCGTCTAGGCCTTAGCCCGCGGCGGCTTCCAGCAGCCGCCGATAGAAGCGGATCATGTCGGCATAGCCCTCGACCGACAGCCGCTCATTGGTGCCGTGGAAGCGCTTGAGATCCTCCGTCGTCGCGCGCAGCGGCGAGAAGCGGAAGATGCTGTCGGCAATGCCCGCATAGTGGCTCGAATCGGTGCCGGCGACCATCAGGCCGGGCGCCACCACCGCGTCGCTGAAGATCTCGCGAATGGTCCGGTTCACGAGCTGATAGGACGGTCCGGCGGTCGAGGTGACCGGCGGGGGCTCGCGGTTGCCGCGCAAGGACGTGATCGAGATGCGGTCGTTGGCCACGGTCTGCCTGACGTGGTCGATGATGCCCGCCTCGGTGTCCCCCGGCAGCAGCCGGAAATTCACGGTGGCGGAGGCGTTGCCCGGCAGCACGTTGTCCTTGTCGCCCGCGTTGAAGATGGTCAGCGCGGTCGTCGTACGGACCATCGCTTCGGCCGGACCGCTCTTGGCGAACTCGCCGAACAGCAGCGGTTTGATCAGCCAGAGATTGGACAGCACGGCGCGGTTGATGCCGCTCATTTCCGGCGCCAGCGTATCGAACATCTCGCCGACCGTGCCGTCGATGCGCATCGGCAGCCGGTTGGCCTCGAGCTTCGCCAGCGCCGCACTCATCATGCCGATCGCGGTGTCCCGCGGCGGCATCGAGGAATGCCCCGGGGTGGCCCTGGCCGTCAGCACCAGGCTCGCATAGCCCTTCTCGGCAACACCGACCAGTGCCGCCGGCTTGTCGAGGCCCCTGATGCCGCCCTCCGAGATCAGCAGGCCCTCATCGATGACGAAGTCCAGCCGGACGTTGCGGGCGGCGAGGACGGCCGAGATGGCCTTGGCCCCCCGGGTGCCGCCGACCTCCTCGTCGTGACCGAAGGCGAAATAGATCGTGCGCTTCGGCTTGAAGCCGGCCTTGATCAGCGCCTCGGCCGCCTCCAGTATCGCGTACAGATTGCCCTTGTCGTCCCAGGCGCCGCGGCCCCAGACGAAGCCGTCTTTGACGACGCCGGCAAACGGCGGCACGGCCCAGTCGGGCTCGGTGCCCGGCGCGACCGGCACCACATCCTGATGGGCCAGCAGCGCTATCGGCTTGGCCGCCGCATCCGAGCCTTTCCACAGGTACAGCAGGCTGTGCCCGGCCACGACCTCCTGTGTCGCGGCCACATGAAAGGCCGGGAAGCTCGCCTCGATATGGGCCTTGAGCGCCGCGAAGGCATCGGCATTCAGCTCGGGATCGTCGGAGCTCGAAATCGTGCGAAAACGAACCGCCGCCGCGAGCCGCTGCGCCGCGGCCTCGGCATCGATGCTGATCTTCGGCAGCGCCGCGACATCGAGCTGCCGGGAGCCATGGCGAAACATGTTGACCAGCACGACCGCGACGAGCGCCGCGCCTGCCGCCAGGATGAGAAGACCAAGGTATCGAAGGGACCTGAGCAGGCGGCGCATTGCAGAACGCTCCAAGACGAGACGGCGCCGCAGATCCTATCTGCGACGCCGTGAAACTGCTCGGAGCAGACTCGAAAGTCCATCGCCTGGAGCCGCGAAGCGCTGCGTTTGGAGCTTCCGCGCGCCCTACTTCTTCGCGGCCTTGGCGCGCGCGATGCCCTCGGCGATCAGCTGATGGGCGTCGTCGGCGTTGCCCCAGCGCAGCACCTTGACCCACTTGCCGGGCTCGAGATCCTTGTAGTGCTCGTAGAAGTGCCGGATCTGCTGCAGCGTGATGTCCGGCAGGTCCGAATAGGTGCGGACCTTGTCGTAGCGCTGGGTCAGCTTCGACGACGGCACCGCGATGATCTTCTCATCGCCGCCAGCCTCGTCCTCCATCAGCAGCACGCCGACCGGGCGCACGCTCATGACCGCGCCGGGCACGATCGCACGCGTATTGGCGACCAGCACGTCGCAGGGGTCGCCGTCATTGGACAGCGTGTGCGGGATGAAGCCGTAATTGCCGGGGTAGCGCATCGCCGTATAGAGGAAGCGGTCGACGAACAGCGTGCCGGCTTCCTTGTCGAGCTCGTACTTGATCGGCTCGCCGCCGACCGGCACTTCGATGACGACGTTGACCTCGCGCGGCGGATCTTTCCCGATCGGGATGGCGTCGATGCGCATGGATGCTCCGTAGAACTTGAACGTTTGAGAACTTGAACGTTGAGGGTCGGACGCTCGACAGGCGAGCGCTGGCATTCGCAGTCGCAAAAAAAACGCGGCTGCGCAACAGCTACCTCAAGCCAACACTTTCAGTTCAATTCCAGTTCAATTCGCTGGCGCGTTAACGTTTAACGCGCCCGGAGCACGGCCGGCCCAGGCTCAGTTGGTCCAGGCAAAGGCAACCTTGTCGAGCGACTTCGGCCCGAAGCGCTCCGACGACCGCGCGACCATCCGGCCGCCCAAGGCGCGGTAGAACTCGGTGGCGGGATCGTTGTCGGACAACGCCCACACCACCATGCTCTTCAGGCCGCTCTGCGCGAGGTCGCGCTTGGCGGACTGGAAGAGCCGGCGACCGAACCCCAGCCCCTGAAATTCCGGTCGCAGATAAAGCTCGTAGACTTCACCGTCGAAGTGCAGGCTGCGGGCGCGATTGCGGCCGTAATTCGCATAGCCTGCGACCTTGTCGTTGAACACCAGCACGCTGACGCGGCTGCCTTTGCGGATCGCGCTGTCCCACCATTGGGGGCCGCGCCGGTTGATCAGCTTCTCCAGCTCTGCGCCAGGGATGATCCCCTGGTAGGCGGAACGCCAGGCTTCATCATGGGCTGACGCCACCGCAGCCGCATCTGCAGCCTTGGCCGGACGGACTTCGATCAGGGTTGTGCTCATGAGCGGATCAAAGCAAGTCGGCGGTCCGCCTTCAAGGTGCCACGTTAAAGATCGGTTAACCTGTGGACTTTCGGCATCACCGTGGCGGAAAGCTGTGCCGAAAAGGGACAATTTCGCAACATTGTTGGGGGTCGACGGTGCCCTGTCACCGCAGCCTCACGCCGCGTAGGAAAAATCGCATCGGACGGGCCGCGGCCTCGGCTAGTGTGGCGCAGGCTCAACATCCTCCCGTTCGGCTGAATGGTGCTGCTTCGCTGCGTCTCATGGTTGCTCGCGCTGGTCGTCCTGTCGGTCGCAGCCGGCGCAACGGCACAGCCGTTCGGTCCCGCGTCGCCCGAAGCCGAGCCGGCGCGCCGGCAGCAATGGCTGATTCCGTCGATCGAGACCGAAATTCCCGCGCATGCGATCCTCTATCGGCCTGCTGGCGGTGGACCGTTTCCGCTGGCGGTGATCGCGCATGCCTCGACGCAGAATCCGCTGTGGCGGGCACAGCTGCCGCAGCCCACCTACACGGCGCTGGCGCGTCTCCTGGTCGGGCGGGGCTATGCCGTGCTGGTCCCGGAGCGGCTCGGGCACGGCCGCACCGGCGGTCCCTATGTCGAAGACCAGGGCGGCTGCGCCGACGCGGACTACGAGAAAGCGGGACGCGCGACCGCGGCGCAGATTTCGCGCGCGCTTGCCTACATGCGCGAGCAGCCGTTCGCGGCGAAGGGCGGCGCCGTCATCGTCGGCCATTCGGCCGGCGGCTGGGGCGCGCTGGCACTCGCCGATCAACCGCCGCAGATCGTCTCGGCAATCATCGTGTTCGCGCCCGGCCGTGGCGGCCATGCCGACGACATGCCAGGGCGCGTCTGTGCAGAGGCGCGCCTGCTTGATACGGCCCGCGCGTTCGGACGCGGCGCGCGCGTGCCGGTCACGTGGCTGGTCGCGGCCAATGACAGCTACTTTCCACCGCCGCTTTCGCGTCGGCTTGCGGAGGCCTTCGGCTTGGCCGGAGGCCAGGCGGACTTCAAGCTGTTGCCAGCGTCCGGCGAGGAGGGGCATTGGATGATCGAGCACGACGACGGCGTGGCACTGGCGGCGGATTTGCTGTCGCGGGCGCTGACAACGACACGTCGATCGACGCATCCGATGCCGCCGAACTAGCAGGACACGATGACGCTGTATTTCCTGGTCAAATATCTCCACGTGCTCGGCGCCATCGTCATTCTCGGCACCGGCACGGGGATCGCATTCTTCATGCTGATGGCGCATCTGAGCGGCGAGGCCGCGTTCATCGCGCGCACCGCAGGCGTCGTCGTCATTGCCGACATGCTGTTCACGCTCTCGGCGGTGCTGCTGCAACCGGTCACCGGCGGCACGTTGATGTGGCTGTCGTCCACGGCCGTGAGCGAACGCTGGCTGCTCACCTCGCTCGCACTCTACGCCGTCGCCGGCCTGTTCTGGGTCCCCGTGATCTTCATGCAGATCGAACTGCGCGACCTCGCCCGTGCTGCTGATATCAGCGCACAGGCGCTGCCGCCGCGCTACTTCATCGTCTTCCGCCGCTGGTTCCTGTGCGGCATCCCCGGTTTCGGCGCGGTCATGGCCATTCTCTGGCTGATGATCGCAAAGCCGTTCTGACGAGACGCGCATGATCACGTCGACCACCCCCCGCATCCTCGTGCTTGGCGCCTCCGGCCTGATCGGACGCTTCATCACCGACGATCTGCGCCGACGTCGCTGTGCGACGGTCGGCGTCGCGCGCGCGTTCTCGCCATCGCAACGCGCGTCGCCGTTCGACATCGAGCTGCCGATCATGGCGCTCGACGCGCCGGCTTTGGCGAGTCTGATCCGCGCCCACGAGATCGATGTCGTCGTCAACTGCCTCGGCGTGCTGCAGGATGGTCCGGGCAGCGATACCGCTGCCGTGCATCGTGAGTTCGTCGCGCGCCTACTCGCAGCGATCACGGCCTGCGGCCGTCGCGTGCGCTTCATCCACATCTCGATCCCCGGCGCGGCCGATCAGGATCGCACCGCCTTCGCCACCACCAAGCGCGAGGCGGAGCAGTTGATTGCATCCTCAGACATTCCCTACGCCATCCTGCGCCCGGGCTTCGTGATCGCGCCATCGGCCTATGGCGGCAGCGCGATGGTCCGCGCGCTCGCGGCGCTTCCGGTCGACCTGCCGGCGAGGGATGCGGCGACGCCGTTCCAGCCGGTGGCGGTGGCGGACATCGCCGCGACCATCGCCTGGCTCGCGATGCGGCCGATCGATGACGAGGCGACGCGCGCGGTGAGCTGGGACCTGATGCAGCCCGAGGCGGTGACGCTTGGCGACGTCGTCGATGCGTTTCGGCGCAGTTTCGGCACGACGGATTGGCCGCGCGTTGCCGCGCCCGCACCACTGATCAATCTCGGCGCTTTCGCCGGTGACCTCTGCAGCCGGCTCGGCTGGATGCCGCCGATGCGCACCACCGCGATCGCCGAGCTTCGCCGCGGGGTGCACGGCGATCCCGCACCATGGGTCGCGGCAACCGGCATCACACCCACGACGCTGGACGCCGTCGGCGTGCGTGGCGCCACCATTCAGGACAAATGGTTCGCGCGGCTGTTCCTGATCAAGGCACTGATCATCGCGAGCCTCGTGCTGTTCTGGGTCACATCGGGGTCGATTGCACTGTTCGTCTCGTTCCCGGCGACCACGGCGGTCCTGACCACGCGCGGCTGGCCGGAAGGCTTTGCGATTCCGTTCGCGGCGATCACCAGCATGATGGACATTTCGGTCGGCCTATTGATCGCGTTCCGCAGAACCGCAACATTCGGGCTCGCCGCCGGCATCCTCGTCTCGCTCGGCTACATGCTCGGCTGCGCGATCCTCACGCCCGATCTCTGGCTCGAGCCGCTCGGCGCCCTGGTGAAGACGGGACCTGCGATCGTGCTGATGCTGGTCGCGCTGCTCATGATGGACAATCGCTGATGACCAACTGGCCCGACGATGACGTGATCCTCTACGACGGCGTCTGCGTGTTCTGCTCCCGCTGGGTGCAGTTCGTGATCGCGCGCGACACCGCCAGGCGCTTCCGCTTCACGCCGATCCAGTCGCCCTACGGCACCCGGCTGGCACAGGCCTTCGGCATCGATCCCCAGGACCCCGACACCAACGCGGTCGTGCATGGCGGCAAGGCGCATCTGAAATCCGATGCTGCGCTGACCGTATTGTCGAACCTGCCGGGCTGGGGCTGGACGCGCGCGCTGCGCGCCATTCCGAAGCCGCTGCGCGATGCGGTCTATGGCGTGGTCGCACGCAACCGCTACCACATCTTCGGCAAATACGAATCCTGCTTCGTGCCGGATGCCGAGCTGCGCAAGCGGGTGCTGGAGTCGTGATCCGGTCGGCGGCGAGATGCGGCAGTGGGCGATTAATCGATTGAATCGAATGATACGTGCGATATAATCTGTTGGATCGATTGTTCACAGCATGAAATTCTCTTCCTCGCACTTGGTTTGGGAGAGATTTCCATGGCTGCCCCCTCGCACGATCTGATCGCCGATGCGCCCGTTGCCATTCATCATCGACCTGCGCACGCGCCCGCGACGCCGGCGGCACCGACGCTGCTGCCCGGGCTCGCGCTGTCCGCGGCGCTCGCGGCCGGCGCCTTCGGGCTGCGCCTGCTGCCGGGCCTCGGCCTGTTCAGCCCGATGATCCTGGCGATCGTGGCAGGGATGGCGCTGCACAACGTGGTCGGCACACCGGCGCGGGCCAAGCCCGGCGTCGCCTTCTCCATGCGTCGCGTACTGCGGCTGGCGATCATCCTGCTGGGCCTGCAACTGACGGCGACGCAGATCGTCGAGGTCGGCGCGCGTGGTCTCGCCGTGATCGCGCTGAGCCTCACCGGCACCTTCCTGTTCACGGTGTGGATGGGACAGCTGCTCGGCGTCAATCGCAAGCTGGCTGAGCTGATCGCCGCGGGCACCTCGATCTGCGGTGCGTCCGCCGTGATCGCGACCAACACGGTCACGCGCGCTCATGACGAGGACGTCGCCTATGCGGTGGCCTGCGTCACGGTGTTCGGCTCGATCGCAATGTTCATCTATCCGCTGCTTCCGGCGCTGCTGCATCTCGACGCGCACGCCTTCGGCCTGTGGAGCGGCGCCTCCATTCACGAGATCGCCCAGGTGGTCGCGGCCGCGTTTCAGCAGGGCCAGCAGGCCGGCGAGTTCGGCACCATCGCCAAGCTGGCCCGCGTGATGCTGCTGGCGCCGGTCGTGCTCACGCTCGGCCTGCTGGCAACGCGGCGTGCGCGCCATGGCGGCGAGACCCGAGGCAATGCGCAGCCGCCACTGCCCTGGTTCGTGTTCGGCTTCATCGCGCTGGTTGGCCTCAACAGCGTGATCAGCATTCCCGCCGAGATGAAGACGGTGATCGTGACGGCGACCACGTTCCTGCTGTCGATGGCACTGGCCGCGATGGGACTGGAAACGGATTTCGCCAAGCTCAAGGCCAAGGGCCTGCGGCCGCTGGCGCTGGGCCTGCTCGCCTTCCTGTTCATCGCAGGCTTCAGCCTGGCCCTGGTGAAGCTCACCACATAGGACGCTTGTGACGCTCGAACAGCTCAGGATCTTCGTTGCGGTCGCGACCCGCGAGCACGTCACCCAGGCGGCGCGCGACCTCAATTTAACCCAGTCGGCGACATCGGCGGCCGTGGCCGCGCTCGAAGCGCGCTACGAGACCAGGCTGTTCGATCGAGTCGGACGCCGCATCGTGCTCACGGCGACCGGGAAGGCGTTTCTCGTCGAAGCGAAGGCGGTGCTGGCGCGCGCGGCCGCCGCCGAGACCGTGCTGAACGATCTCGCCGGCCTGAAGCGGGGGCAGCTGGCGCTGGCGGCCAGCCAGACCATCGCGGGCTATTGGCTGCCGGCCTTCATTCACCGCTTCAGTGCCGCGCATCCGGCGATCAGGCTGCAGCTGTCGATCGGCAATACCGAGCAGGTCGCGACCCAGGTCCGCGAGGGCTCTGCCGATCTCGGCTTCATCGAGGGCGATGTCGACGATCCCGTGCTCACGGCTCAGCCGGTCGCGGAGGACAACATGGTGCTGGTCGGTCCGATCGATCATCCGCTGTGCCGCGGAAGGTCAGTGACAACCAGCGACCTGAAGACGGCGCGCTGGGTGTTGCGCGAGCAGGGCTCCGGCACGCGCGCCGCGCTCGAAACAGCGCTTGGCCGCTTCGGAATCACTCCGGCCGAGCTCGATGTGGTGTTCGACCTGCCGTCCAACGAGGCCGTGCGCGGCGCCGTCGAAGCCGGCGCCGGCGTCACGGTGCTGTCGCGCCTCGTGGTCATGCGCGCCGTCAAGGCCGGGCTGCTCGCCGTCGCCAACATCGAGCTGCCCAAGCGGCACTTCTACAGCCTGCGCCACAAAGAGCATCACCAGACGCAGGCCGCACGGGAGTTTCTGCGGATGGTGGAGGAGACGTATTGATCGGCACGTCATCGCGAGCGCAGCGAAAGCGACCCGGAAATCCCACCGCGGTGACAGTCTGGACTGCTTCGCTGGGCTCGCAATGACGATCGATGGACTAGCGCCTGGTTAATGACGCCAGAGCTTCCCGCGCCGCGCGCTCGCCGCTGTCACGCGCGCCATGGGCGGTCGAAAAGAAATCCGGGGGCGTCGCCTCGCCGGCGAAGAACAGCCGATCATCAACCGGCGCGGCCAGCACGGCGCGCTTGTCGGCATGTCCGGGCAGTGCATGCGAATAGGCGCCGCGCGCGAACGGGTCGGCGCCCCAGCGGGACTCGGCGAGCGGACGGAGGCTGTTGCGGATGTCGTTGCCGAGCAGGGCCGCGATGTCGTCGATCGCCTGCGCCGCCAAGGCCCCCTCGCCCGCCGCCTCGATGTCGCGGGCGAAGCTGCCGCCATAAAAACCTTCGATGCAGGGCTGGCCGAACGGGCGCAGCTGGAAGCTGCCGACCCGCGCGGTGTGGCTGCGGCCGCGCATGCCCGAATCCCTCGGCAGGTGCTCCCAGCCGTCGAGCGCCAGCGTCACCTTGTTGTCGAGACCGAGCGGCAGGCCAGCGGCGGCTTCGACCTTGGCATGCAGCGCCGGCGTGAAACGGAGCGCTTCGTCGGCGATGAGATTGGTCGGCACGGTCACGATGACCTTGTCGGCCGTCAGCGTGCCCTGTGACGTCGTCAGGCGGATGCGCCTGTCGCCACGGTCGATCAGCGTCACGTTGCAGTCGAGCACGATCGGCAGGTCCGCACCGTAGGCTGCAACGAGGGCGCCATAGCCGCGGCGGATCCGCCAGTTCAGCTCGGTGTCCTCATAGGCCTCGAAGTCGAGCAGCGACATCTGGTCGAGCTCGCAGCCGTTGAGATAGGTGCAGATCGCATCGATCATGCCGTTCCAGCGATTGCCAGGCTCCAGGCAGATGCTCGCCGGGGCATCTCGGCCACTCTTGGCGGCCTCTGCGGTGCGCGTAAAGAACGCCTCCAGCGCCCGCAAGAACTCCTCACGCTCGTCGCGCGGAAATGCCGCGTCATAGGCCTGGTCACGCCAGGGCGGCCGACTGGTGTCGATAGTGAAAGCAAGCCGCTCGGCGATGCCGACGAAGGAGTTGCGATCAGCCGAATGCAGCCAGCCGCAGCCGAGATCGAAGGTGACATCAGGCGAAGCCATGATGGTGTGAGCGCGGCCGCCGATGCGGTCGCGGGCCTCCAGGACGATGAACGAGACGCCCTTGTCCTGCAGCGCATGTGCGGCGCCGAGGCCCGCGGCACCCGCGCCGATGATGGCGATGTCGATGGAGGATGGGAAAGACATTGGCTCATCCAACTCCGTCGTCATGCCCGGCCTTGTGCCGGGCATCCACGTCGTCCTCGCAAGCCCCAAAACGTGGATGGCCGGGACAAGCCCGGCCATGACGCATTTGAGAATGGAGGGCGGAAATTACGCCACCGCTTCCTTCTGCTTCTCGGCGCGCTTGCGCTCGTTCGGATCGAGATGCTTCTTGCGCAGCCGGATCGACTTCGGCGTGACCTCGACCAGCTCGTCGTCCTCGATATAAGCGAGCGCCTTTTCCAGCGTCATCTTGATCGGCGGCGTCAGGCGGACTGCCTCGTCCTTTGACGTGGTGCGGATGTTGGTGAGCTGCTTGCCCTTCAAGACGTTGATCTCGAGATCGTTGTCACGGGTGTGCTCGCCGACGATCATGCCGCGATAGACCTTCCAGCCCGGCTCGATCATCATCGGGCCGCGGTCCTCCAGCTTGAACATCGCGTAGGCCACCGCCTCGCCCTGGTCATTGGAGATCAAGACGCCGTTGCGGCGGCCGGCGATCTCGCCCTTGAACGGGGCATAGCCGTGGAACAGGCGGTTCATGATCGCGGTGCCGCGGGTGTCCGTGAGCAGCTCGCCCTGATAGCCGATCAGGCCGCGGGTCGGCGCGTAGAACACCAGCCGCAGGCGGTTGCCGCCGGAGGGGCGCATCTCGATCATCTCGGACTTGCGCTCGCTCATCTTCTGCACGACGACGCCGGAATGCTCCTCGTCGACGTCGATCACAACCTCCTCGATCGGCTCCAGCCACGCGCCGGTGGCCTCGTCCTTCTGCAGCACCACGCGCGGACGCGACACCGACAGCTCGAAGCCTTCGCGGCGCATGGTCTCGATCAGGATCGCGAGCTGCAATTCGCCGCGGCCCGACACTTCCATGGCGTCCTTGTCGGCGGATTCGACGACGCGCAGCGCGACATTGCCCTCGGCCTCGCGCAGCAGGCGGTCGCGGATCATGCGGCTGGTGACCTTGTCGCCTTCGGTGCCCGCCAGCGGCGAGTTGTTGACGATGAAGGACATCGACACGGTTGGCGGGTCGATCGGCTGCGCCGGGAGCGGAGTCTCGACCGAGGGATCGCAGAACGTGTCGGCGACGGTGCCCTTGGTCAGGCCCGCGATCGCGACGATGTCACCGGCCTCGGCCTCGTCGAGCGGCACGCGCTCGATGCCGCGGAACGCGAGAATCTTGGAAATACGGCCCTGCTCGACGACCTTGCCCTCGGCGTTCAGCACCTTCACGGCCTGGTTGGGCTTGATGCTGCCCGAGGTGATGCGGCCGGTGATGATGCGACCCAGGAAGTTGTTGGCCTCCAGGATGGTCCCGATCATGCGGAACGGCCCCTCTTCGACCGACGGCGCCGGCACATGGCGCAGCACCAGGTCGAACAGCGGCTGCATCCCGGCGTCCTTCGGACCTTCCGGGCTCTCGGCCATCCAGCCCTGCTTGGCCGAGCCGTACAGGATCGGGAAGTCGAGCTGCTCCTCGGACGCGTCGAGCGCGGCGAACAGGTCGAACACCTCGTTGATGACCTCGGTCGGACGGGCGTCGGGACGGTCGACCTTGTTGATGACGACGATCGGCTTGAGGCCGACCTTGAGCGCCTTGGAGACCACGAACTTGGTCTGCGGCAGCGGGCCCTCGGCGGCGTCGACCAGCACCAGGGCGCCGTCCACCATGTTCAGGATGCGCTCGACCTCGCCGCCGAAATCGGCGTGGCCGGGAGTGTCGACGATGTTGATGCGGGTGTCCTTCCACTGCACCGAGGCGGCCTTGGCCAGGATGGTGATGCCGCGCTCGCGCTCCAGATCGTTCGAGTCCATGGCGCGCTCGGCGACCTTCTGGTTCTCGCGGAAGGTACCCGACTGCTGCAGGAGACGGTCAACCAGGGTGGTCTTGCCGTGGTCGACGTGGGCGATGATGGCGATGTTGCGAAGATTCATGGTCGGTGTCTTCTAAGCTTTCTCAAGAGCCCGTGCTCTGTCCCCGGCGGGGCGCGCGCTTTGTTATAGTCGAATCAAGCTGTTAGCTTTGCGACGCGCGCTCGCGAAACTCGTTCGGCGGCAGGGGCCGGCAGCCCCAAATAGGAAGCCCGGCCAATCGACCGGGCAGACCTCACGCGTTGCGGCGCAATATAGGCAGAAAATGCCAAAAAACAATGACTGCTTTCAGGAACGGGGAGCGGTTTCCGAGCGGCTGGCTAACGCCTCCGCCGCCACGCGCCTCCGGGAGGCGCGGGAGAAGACAAGATCAACCACTCCGACCGGCAATCCCACGAGGACCAGCGCTGACAGCCAACGCGGTTGGCTGGAGTCTGTACGCGGGACGTCAATGGCGCCTGCAGGCTCAGCCCGCCGCGGCCTGCTCGGTCGGATAGACGCCGCGCAGGACCTCTTCGAAATGGGTCTTCACGGCCTCGTTGCACAGGCAGGAGCGGCGCTTCAGCGCGTCGAAGTCCCGCACCATGAAGGCGCCGCGGCGGGTTTCGAGAATGCCCTCGGCCCTGAAGGTCTGGACAACCCGGCTGACGTAGCTGCGGCCGACGCCCAGCAGCGTTGCCAGCTGCTCATGCGTCAGCGGCACGATCGGCTCGCCATCGGTACGGTCCATCGCGGCCACGATCCACTTCGCCGTCCGCTGCTCGATCGAATGGATTGCGTTGCAGGCGGTCGACTGGAACATCTGCGCCAGCATGCAATCGGCGTAGCGCGCGAACACGTTGCGCAGCGTCTTGGATTGCAGCTTGGCGGCCGCCAGGCGGGACAGCGGCAGCCGTGCGAACGGGCCGCCGAACTTGACGACGATCCGTGTGTAGGCCGGCAGGAAGCCTTCGCTGACGATCCCGCCGACGGCGCCCTCGCGGCCGACCAGGATGGTCTCGACGTCGCGGCCATCCTCATTGGGAACGAGATAGGACGTCAGCGCCGGCCCGCAGGGAAAATGCACGATCTGGACGTCGTCACCCGGACTGTAGAGCAGCTCGTTCGGCGTTGCCTCGTCCTCCACCAGATACGGCGAGATCAGCGCGTAGTCGGCCGGACTGAGCCGCCGCAGCAGGTTGTTGTAGGGCCGCTCCCGGCTCAGCGTGGTCACACCTTGGCTCAGCATCGTCATCCCCGTGCGCAACGCATGTGCGTGATCCGTGCACCTTGTGTTCACAAGTGCACCGACACAGGAACTCTGATATGCTGCCTTGGTTCCAGGAACCCGCCAGCGCGCTCGAGAGGAGGCGCCGGCCGCGGGGTCCATCCCTCATCCTGGAACCCGCAGATCCCATGACCAGCTCGCAATCAGGCGTGCCCGAGTTCTATCAGCATGTGCTGGTCGTCGAAGACGACCCCATCATTGCACTCGGACTGGAAGACACGATCACCGACCTCGG
Source organism: Bradyrhizobium sp. SZCCHNRI2009 (assembly GCF_032485115.1). Lineage (NCBI taxonomy): Bacteria > Pseudomonadati > Pseudomonadota > Alphaproteobacteria > Hyphomicrobiales > Nitrobacteraceae > Bradyrhizobium > Bradyrhizobium sp. SZCCHNRI2009. The sequence goes on along the minus strand of NZ_JAUEUH010000005.1, from coordinate 584,544 downwards.
CGTTCCCGACGTCAGGATCGCAGCCGACGTCGCAACCGCGCTCGCCATGATCGCCGAGCGCGTCCCGCAATTCGCGCTGCTCGATGTCGGCCTGGTCCGCGAAAAGAGCTTTGCGATTGCCGAGCGGCTGACGGCGCTCGGCATTCCCTTCGCATTCTCGACCGGCTATGGCGCCGACCGCGTGCCACCCGCATTCGCCGACCGGCCGCGGCTGCCGAAGCCTTGCCCGACCGAGGCGCTGGAGGCGGCGCTGCGGCGACGCGATTAGTTGCCGTCGCCGCACGCGGTCGTCTTGCCGCCGAACAACGAGACCTCAGCCCAGCTTCGGATCGAGCGTGGTCGACCACAGCGCGACGTCGGCGCGATCCCGCAGGGTCACGGTCATCTGGCCCGTGGCGCCTTCGATCTTGACGTGGCCGAAGAACTGCATGCCGGCCGACGGCGGCAGATTCTGCTTGTCGAGGCCGGGCGCCTTGATGAAGCGCACCTCGGGGCCGAAGGTGTTGTCGAGCTCGTTCGGACCGAACGTGCCGGCATGCAGCGGACCGGAGACGAACTCCCAGAACGGCTCGAAATCCTGAAACTGCGCCTTGTTCGGATCGTAATAATGCGCGGCCGCGTAGTGCACGTCCGCCGTCAGCCACACCGTGTTCTGGATCGGCGCGGTCTTGATGAAGCGCAGGACCTCGGCAATCTCGAGCTCGCGGCCGCGCGCCGGGCCGTCACCCTGGGCGATGGCTTCCGAGCCCTTCTTGTTGGCCGCGTCGTCATAGACGATGATGCTGAGCGGCATGTCGGAGGCGATCACCTTCCAGGTCGCGCGGGAATTGAGCAGCGCCTGCTTCAACCAGCGCATCTGCTCCGGCCCGATGAAGTAGGACGCCGGACCATACTTGTCCTCGAGATTGGGACCGTTGGCGCCGCGGTAGCTGCGCTCGTCGAGCACGAACACGTCGAGATGCGGGCCATAGTTGATGGTGCGATAGACTCGGCCCGGCTCGATGATGCTCTCGCGCATCGGATACATCTCGTGGAAGGCGCGCGCCGCGCGGGCCGCGAGCAACTGGATGTTGCGCTCCTTGTAGGCGGCGGGCAGCTCCTTGGAGGCCGACCAGTTGTTGGTGACCTCGTGATCGTCCCACTGCACGAAGATCGGCACCTCGGCATTGAAGGCGCGAACGTTCTCGTCGAGGAAATTGTATTTGTGGGCGGCACGGAATTCGTCGAGCGTCTCGGCGACCTTGGCCTTCTCTTCCACGGTGAGGTTCTTCCACACCTTGTTGTCCGGCAGCTTCACCTCGGACTTGATCGGACCGTCGGCGTAGATGGTGTCGCCGGAGTGCAGGAAGAAGTCCGGGCGGTGCTTCTTCATCGTCGAGAAGGTGAACATGCCGCCATCATCGGGATTGATGCCCCAGCCCTGCCCAGCCACGTCGCCGCCCCAGACGAACGAGACGTCGCGCTTGTTGCCTGGCGCGGTGCGGAAGCGGCCGGCCACGGCCTCGCTTTCGACGGCGGTATGCGACAAGTCCCGGAACTTGACACGGTAGAAGATGTCCTGGCCGCTCGGAAGGCCGTCGATCAGCATCTTGGCCGTGAAGTCGCTTTCCGGAAGCGCGGCAATCGGAGGCAGCGTACGCGCGTCCTTGAACGATTCGGTGGTCGCCACCTCGACCAGCATCTGCGACGGCCGGTCCGCGCGCGCCCAGACCACGCCACCATCCATGCCGACGTCGCCGGACTGCACGCCATGCGTGATCTGCGGCCGGTCGGCGGCGCGGCTCAGATAGGGCATCGCCAGCGTCGTGACGCCGGCTGCGGCGGCCGTCGACAGGAAGCGGCGGCGGGACAGGGCTGTGTGCGATCGAGGAATGCGAAGCGTCATGCGGATCTCCTGGTCGGATCGCGCGTGGGAGCCGGCGCGAGCCACGGCCCGGCAGACCTAGAAAAGATTGATGACGCTGGAATTACAATCGCGCCGTGGACAGCGCGTGACGCGGCCGCAGGGCGAACATGGTCCGCCCTCAGGTGCCGGCGGCACGCAACTGCGCGCCGGTTCGCTGCAGATTGGCGGGCATGCTCATCAGGATGAGCTTGCGATCGGCCACCGCGTTGTGGAACTGCTCGAGCGCGATGTTGAACGCGGTCAACGCCGCGTGCTCGATTGCACCGTCCTCGAAGCAGGTCAGCGTGTTGCGCAGGATCTCGTCGGCCTCGCTCTGCAGCTGGTCGAGCTCCTCGGTCGAATCGCTCTTGCGCGCGATCGTGATCATCTCCAGCAGACGATCGCGCAGCGAGGTGTTGATGGTGCGTTCGTCGCGCTTGAGATAGCCGGCGAACCACGCACCGGCCGAACCCATCGCCGAAAGCGCCATCAGGCCCCACCAGATGTAGTCGCTGTAGCGGTCGAGGAAGGTCTTCTCCTCGCCGTTGATGAACGCCGCCGCGCCGGGATGCGCCGGAATCGCGGCGTCCTTGTCGGTGTCGGGGGTCTCGATCTTGGCAGCCAGCGGGAACTCCGACAGCAATTGCTGGCGCACCGAAAACAGCTGATGGGTGAACGCGGACACTGTCGAATCCGACAGGCCTTTGCGCGCCACGATGTGGTGGTTGAAGCTGATGGTCTTCACCTCGTCCTCGGGACGATCGGGCGAGCCGCCAAACGCGCCGGCGGGAATTTCGGTCGATTCATATTCGGGGTGGTTCTGCGCGATCGCTTCGGCCGAATCGATCGCCAGGAAGGTCGGCGTGCCGCCGTCCTTGGTGGCAGCGGCGATCGCATCCGCCGTGATCTTGCTATTGATGGGTCCGGCCGCAAGATAGACGTCCGCCCGCTGGTTGCGCACGGCTTCGGCGGCCTCGGTGATCGGGACTTGGACGATCTCGACCTTGCTGGCGTCGACGCCGTACTGATGCAGGATCACCTTCAGCAAATTGGCGTTCGCCGGGGTCCGACCGATGATGCCGACCTTGTGGCCCGCGAGCTGGGAGATCTTGGTGATCTTGGCGCCCTTGCGACCCTTGCCCTTGCCGCCCGGAGGCACCCAGAGCACGGCGACGTTCTTGCGCAGCGTCGCCACGGCCTGCGCGTTCTTTGGGACCTCGAGGTCACCCCGGACGATCGCGAGATCAACCTTGCCTGCGGCCAGCGCCTGCGCGCTCTGTGCGGCGCCCTCGGTCGGAACCGGCCGCAGCCTGACGGAGGCGTGCGACTGGGAAAAGGCCTGGGTCAGGGCCTGGACGACCTTCAGGTCGTCGCTGTTGGGCGGACCGACCGCGATCTTGAGCACCACGGGACGCATCGCAAAATAGTAGGCCCCCGTCAAAGCGCCGACGACCGCAAGGATCCCGGCGATGACGATGAACACGGCAGGGCGCATCCGTGAGCGCTGCGCTGGCGTGGTCTGAGTATCTACCAGATCCCGTCCTCCGGTGGTCCCAGGCCCGGGCGATGCCACAGGCGGCTTCGTCTGGCCACGTCGTCCTTCAATAGAGCCGAACTGTAGCAAATTTCTTGTCCGCCCGGGGTGACATCTGCGTCATGGTTACCATCGCACCAGTCGCCGGAGGATCGGGGCAGTTCCAAGCGCCTCCGGCATCGCGCCTGTGACAAGGCTCTGATCGGGATGCGTTTTCGGTTAGTCTTGGCAACCGGACACCAGCGCGATCCAGCCGGAGGTAGCCCCGCAATCACCCGGATGCCGCCACGTGTCCGGTCGATTGCAGCACAAGAGGAGATCGAGATGCCGCAACCATTGTCGACGGAGGCACGCGCCACCGCCTTGCGGGAGCTTCCCGGCTGGTCTGAGGCGCAAGGCCGTGAGGCCATCGCCCGCACGTTCACATTCACAGACTTCAACGAAGCCTTTGGCTTCATGACCCGCGTCGCCCTGGCCGCTGAAAAGGCTGACCACCATCCCGAGTGGCGCAACGTCTACCGCACCGTCGAGGTGGTCCTCACGACCCATGACGCAGGCGGCGTGACCATGCGCGACATCGCGCTCGCCAAGGCAATGAATGCGATCGCCGCGACGATGCGCGGCTGAGACCTTGGCGACGACGGCACGCGCCTTGCGGCCGGCGTCGCCATCACCACATCCGAGGGCGAGGACCGCGCCCCCAGCGCCGTCGGGAACCGGAGATCGGACATCATGTCGGATGCGACCGACTACAGCGTTGGCTTCGAGCCCGCGGAGCGGCTGGCCCGGGATCGCGAGACCCTTCGCCGTCGTTTCTGGATCAAGTTCAAGAAGGTTGTCGCGCGGCTGCCATTCGCCGAGGAGCTGCTTGCGGCGTATTACTGCGCCTTCGACAAGGAGACACCCCGGCACGTACAGGTCGCCCTGCTCGGCGCCATCGCCTACTTCGTCGTGCCGTTCGACTTCATGCCTGACGTGTTGCCCATCCTCGGCTTCACCGACGACGCGGCGGTGCTCGCCACCGCCATCCGCATGGTCGCTTCGCACATCACGCCCGACCATCATGCGGCAGCCCGCGCCGTACTCGCGCGGCTGGCGGCAGACAAGAACGCTGACGGCGAGAATATCGGCTGACGGCGGCTCCGGCCGGCAAGCCGGGCGCCCGCAGTCAGCGCATCGGAAGGGCACAACAGCAAAAAGCCCCGCATCCGCGGGGCTTTTCTCTTGATGGGACTTCGTCGAACGCTACGAGCTCAGCGCTGGCCGCGCGCCTGGGCGCGGGCGCTGCCGGTCTTCTCGGCCTCCCAGGCCTGGTACTGCTTGAACAGCGCCTCGCGGTCGGCCTCGCTCGGCATCGCCCTGCCGGCGCTGCTCTGCTTCAGGAAGTCATCGAAGCGGTCGCGCTGTGCGCCTTCCATGGCGTGGCTCTCCAGCCATTTGCTGGCGGACGGCAGCCGCTGCCAGCCGGCGAGCGGCGCCGACAGCGAAACCTCCTTCCACTTCGGATGGAACGGCGGATTCTGGAATGCCGGGAATTTGGTGAAGAAGGCGTCGACGAAGGTCGCGAGCTTGCGATAGCGGTCGGTGTTCGGCGCCCAATTATAGGCGGCGAGCACGGCCGGCACCGCGATCGTGTCGACCTTCTCGCCCTCGGCGATCAGGTTCGGGTAGTCCTTCGCCGTCAGGGTCGCCGGCAGATAGTCGGTCTGCAGCGGTCGATCGTAGTCGACGTTGACGAGATGGAAGCGGCCGTCGTTCACGAAGGTCGAGACCGACTTGTAGGGCTTGCCGCCAACCACGATGACGGCATCGAGCTCGCCGCGCTTCAGCTTCTCCATCGCGATGCGCTGCTCGATGTAGGCGAAGTTGGCGCGCAGGCCAAGCCGCTCGAACACCGTCAGCGCCGTGACGAAGGTGCCGCCATTCGGCAGATCGACGCTGACGCGGCGGCCCTCGAGATCACGCAGGTTGCGCACCGCGCGCGGCGCGATCACCTGCATCTCTTCATTGTAGAGCTTGGTGACGTAGGTGAACTGCCGCTTGATGTCCTTGGCGAAACCCTTGCGCTCGAGGTAGTCGAGCGTATCGGCGCGGACGACGCCGAGATCGACGCCCTGCAGGAACAGGATGTCGGCCACGCTCTGCACCGAGCCGCGGCCGACGATCGGCAGGACGCGCAGATTGTTGCCGTCGTCGAGCAGCGAGGCCAGATCGGCGCCGAACTGCACATAGGTGCCGCCAATGGTGCCGGTGATGAGCGTCACCGTGTTGGCGTTCAGCGCCTGCTTGGTCTGCACCGAGCCGAACTGGAAGATCGCCTTGAGGCTGTCGCTCACCTTGGCGGGGTCGAACTCGCCTTCCTCGGCGTGGGCAGCGAAACCGCACGCAATCATCATTGCGGCCAGGGCCGCTCCAACAAGACGTCGCATCTGTCCCCCTTGATCTAAGGCTGGCACATGTTTGCGAGCCGGAACGCGGGCAGCGCCAGGTCTCGCCTGGCATCGCCCATGAACAGACTCGAAAATCACGCGTGAAACAAAAAAATGAAACGAGGCGGCATCGCTGCCGCCACGAGCGTTCAGTTCTGCAGTTGATCGAGCCTGCGCTGCGCTTCAGCCGAGCCGAGCTGGGCGGCGCGGCGGTACCAGTTGCGAGCCGCAGCCGGATCGGCATTGATGTTGCGGATGTCCTTCGTCCCCAGCACGTGGGGATCGTAGGTCTGCGCAAGCATCAGCGCCGCGGCCGGTTCTTGCGCCTCGGCCGCGCGCTCCAGCAGCAGTCGGGCCGGCGGGATGTCGCCCGCGGCCAGCAGGCTCTTGGCGCGTTTCATGATGCCCGCGAGTTCGTCGGGATCGAGCCGGCGGACCTGCGCGGGCGGCGGAGCGGCGGTCACGGCGCCGAGGCCGGGTGCGACGATTGCCGATCCGGCGCCCGGCGAATTGATCGAGGATGGCTCCATCGCGCTCGGGGCCGGCGCGGACGGTGCCGTGGCGAAGCTCGGTGGTGCTGCAACCGGCGCGGGCTGCGTCACACTGCGATTCTGCAGCGCTGTCTGGTAGGCGTTGGCGATGTCGTCACGCGTCGGGGCCACGGCTGCCGTCTGCACCGGCGCCGCCGCAGCCGGCGGCTCGGCGGGCGGCAGTCGCGCCGGCTCGTTCAGCTGCATGTCGCGCGCGGTGAGCTGCGTGTTGGTGGCCTGCGGCGGGGCCGTCGGGTCCGGCGTGGCGCCGATGATGGAAGCCTTGGCACTGGCGATCAGGTCGCGCGTCGCATCCGAGGTGACAAGCGCGAAGAGCACCGCGACGCCGGCCGCAGCCACCACGGCGAGAAGAATCCGGGACGAGACCGAGACGCGGCGGGTCCGCTCCGGCCACTGGTCCTCGAAATGCGTGCTGTCGATCTGGTTGCCGCTCTCATACTCAGAGAGGAACATCGGCATCGATTCGTCGTTTGGATAGTTATCCTGGGTCGACCGGCCGAAACGATAGCTCGGGGGGCGCTCCTGAGGGAGTTCGTCGGGGAAAGGCCTGAAGTCAGGCTCCGAAGGAGTTCTGTTGTTGAAACGCCCGCGCGTCGTCCGCTCAGCCATGGCCTTCATCCCCATCTCAACTTCACGCAACATACTTTTGGTCCCAAGCCCGTCAGAAGCTCGAGACACGTCACGATTGCCAGAGGCACCCCACTGCCGACAACTAATTGACTAATTGAATCCGACTAAAAGTGGACGAGAGCCGGCATGATTCTGGAAACATTTTGATCTGATTGTGGCAACGCACGTGCGACATCGCACGGCACCAAATCTAGAAACGTCGTGATAACAACGGCCAAGCCTCAAATTAACCACGCCATAATGTGGCGCGGTTGCGTTAACCAAGAAACGCTCGTTTTCGGATTTTCTGCTTCCGGTTGCGAATCCGTGGCGCCGGCGCGGCAGCCCGCCGAACAAATTTGCGACCGCCGCGCAGCGCGCGGATGTCACAGCGACGCCGGGCCGGCTCGAGCATTCCATCGGCACAACAGCCGGGGCACTGCTCGGTTTGGTTGCACGGATCAGGGCGAGGCTATCCCGGGGAGTACAGCCCCCCGGGGGCCTTCATTGCGCGACGTCCTCAGGGGTGCAGGATCACCTTGCCCATCGCCTGGCGGCCGGCCAGCACCTTCAAGGCATCGGCGGTCTGAGCCAGCGGGAAGGTGCGGTCGACGTGCGACGACAGCTTGCCCTCCGCGGTCCACTGCACGAGCTTTTCGAGGTTGGCGCGGTTCTTGGCGGGGTTGAGTCGGGTCCAGGCGCCCCAGAACACGCCGCGGATATCACAGCCCTTCAGAAGCGCGAGGTTCAGCGGCATCTTCGGGATGTCGCCGGCGGCGAAGCCGATCACCAGGAATCGGCCCTCCCATGCGATGGAGCGCAGCGCTGCCTCGGCGTAGGCGCCTCCGACGGGATCGAAGATGATGTCGGCACCCTTGCCGTCGGTGAGCCGCCGCAGTCCCTCCTTGAGATCCTCCTTGGCGTAGTTCAACGTCAGCGTCGCGCCGTGCTGCCTGGCAAATTCGAGCTTCTCGTCCGAAGAGGCACAGGCGATGACCTTCAACCCCATCAGCTTGCCGAGCTCGCAAGCCGCCAGGCCGGTGCCGCCGGCGGCGCCAAGCACGGCCAGCGTCTCGCCCGGTTTCGGACTGGCACGATCCTCCAGCGCATGCAGCGCAGTGCCGTAGATGATGATGATGCCGGCGGCGCGATCGAAATCGAGATTGTCCGGAATCTTGACGATCGACGCGGCCGGCAGCGCGATCTTTTCGCGCGCGCCGTTGTGGCCGCAGGAGGCAACGACACGGTCGCCGACCTTCAGTTCGGTGACGCCATCGCCGACGCTCTCGATGACACCCGCGACCTCCGCACCCGGCGAGAACGGGAACGGCGGCTTGATCTGGTACTTGCCTTGGATCATCAGGATGTCGAAGAAGTTCAGCGCCGCCGCCTTGATCGCAATCACGGCCTCGCCGGGACCGGCCACCGGATCTGGCACCTCGGTGAGGACGAGATCGTCGGGCTGACAGAATTGCGAGCAGAGAATGGCTTTCATAGGCGCTCCTTGGTCGTTGCCGCCGGATCGAGGTCCGGCTTTGGGAACGTCATGCCGGATTTGCCGCCGCGCCACAATCATCATCAGGCCGCGGCAGGTGCGCGGCGCCGCGCCAGGGACGCGGAGCGCCGGACAATCCGGCTCTGCGGCCTTTGCAAGCGGTGCATTTAGCCGCTATCCATCGCGACCACGGTCAGCGATTCCGGGCCATTATCCAGTCACAATATTGGTGGAACGAAGTCGCGGGGGAACTCAACGTATCATGTTGTTCGGGCGATTGTTGACAACGCTGGTCGGCGGCGTGCTGCTGTTCGGAGCTCCGAGCCTCGTAGCGGCACAGAGCGCCGCGCCAAAGGCCGCAGCTCCGCATCCGAAGGCCGCACCGAAATCGGAATCGAAGCCGGCCGTTCCCAACATCGGCGGCGCGGAACCGACGCTGATCGGACAGTTCGGCGGCTGGGGCGCCTATACCGCGATGCCCGGCGGCAAGAAGGTCTGCTTCGCGCTGGCCAAGCCGACATCCTCCAAGACCAATCCGCCCAACCGTCCGCGCGATCCCGCCTATGCCTTCGTGTCGACCCGGCCCTCCGAGAAGGTCTTCAACGAGGTCTCGATCATGATCGGCTATGCGCTGAAGCCGGGATCCGACGCCACGGTAGAGGTCGGCGGAGCCTCCTATGCCATGTATACCCAGGGCGACGGACTTTGGATCAAGAACGCCGCGGAGGAAGAGCGGATGGTCGATGCCATGCGCAAGGCGCCCGAGGCCGTGGTCAAGGGCGTCTCGGCCAAGGGCACGGAGACCACCGACGTGTTCTCACTGAAGGGCCTCGCCCAGGCGCTCGACCGCATCGCGCAGGATTGCCGCCGGTAGACGGCGGCCGCCGGTACCGCTCGTCAGGCGGGTCGCATTTGCCGGCCGGATCGTTATATAAACCCGCTGAACGCCTTCGGCCGCCGCGGCCGGGCAGCACTTTGGGCCCATCGACATGGCAACGACTGCCGGGCTGCGCGACTCCTCTGCGCCCCTCGAAAAGACTCCGCTCGAAACCTACGTCCCGCCGGCGAAGCCCTCGCTGATCGGCCTGTCACGCGCGGAGCTGGCAGCAAGGCTCGGCCAGGTCGGAGTGCCAGAGCGCCAGCAGAAGATGCGGGTGCAGCAGTTGTGGCACTGGATCTATTTCCGGGGCGCCAGGTCGTTCGACGAGATGACATCGGTATCGAAGGACACACGCACCGCGCTGGCCGAACATTTCACGGTCGACCGTCCCGAGGTCGTGGCCGAGCAGATCTCCAACGACGGCACCCGCAAATGGCTGCTGCGGCTGCCGAGCGGCGACAATCTGCAGAAGGCCCACGAGGTCGAGTGCGTCTACATCCCCGAGACCGATCGCGGCACGCTCTGCGTCTCCTCCCAGGTCGGCTGCACGCTCAACTGTTCGTTCTGCCACACCGGCACGCAGCGGCTGGTGCGCAACCTGACGGCCGGCGAGATCGTCGGCCAGGTCATGGTGGCGCGCGACCGGCTGAACGACTGGGCCGACCGCGAGACCCCGCTCGGCAACCGGCTCATCACCAACATCGTCATGATGGGAATGGGCGAGCCGCTGTACAATTTCGACGCGGTGCGCGACGCGCTGCTGATCGTCTCGGACAACGAGGGCATCGGCATCTCCCGCCGCCGCATCACGCTGTCGACCTCCGGCGTGGTGCCGAACATCAAGCGCGCCGGCGAGGAGATCGGCGTGATGCTGGCGATCTCACTGCATGCGGTGCGCGACGAGCTGCGCAACGAGCTGGTGCCGCTCAACCGCAAATATCCGATCGCCGAGCTGCTGCAGGCCTGCCGCGACTATCCCGGCGCATCCAACGCGCGCCGCATCACCTTCGAATATGTGATGCTCAAGGGCGTCAATGATTCGCTCGACGACGCCCGGCTGCTGGTCAAGCTGCTGAAGGGCATTCCGGCCAAGATCAACCTGATCCCGTTCAATCCCTGGCCCGGCTCGGCGTATGAGTGCTCGGACTGGGAGCAGATCGAGAAGTTTTCGGAATACGTCTTCAACGCGGGCTATTCGTCGCCGGTGCGCACGCCGCGCGGCCGCGACATCCTCGCCGCCTGCGGCCAGTTGAAGTCGGAGACGGAGAAGCTGTCCGCGCGGGAGCGTCAGGCACTGCGCGCGATGGCGATGACGGATTGATGATTGATCGCGCCTGCATCTCCGAACGAGATCGTCATGCCCGGGCTTGACCCGGGCAGCCATCGATTCATCGACCGAGAGATGGATGGCCGGCTCATGCCGGGCCATGACGAGCGAAGAAAGCGGGGCCTCGCTTGGGTAACACGGGTCTAAAGCCATGGCGCTGATCGGTCGTCTCGTCGTGATCGCGCTCGCGTTTCTTGCCGCGTGCTTCCTCGCGGGGCTGATCGTGGTGACCGCGGTCCTGTTTCCGGAGTTCTCCGATCTCGGCAATGGCCCGATCGATCAGGGCGCGTTCGAGGTCATCATCGGCTTCGGCTTCATCTTCGTGTCGGGCTTCGCGCTGATCCCGGCGCTGCTGATCGCACTGATCACCGAGGCTTTCTCGATCCGCAGCGTGCTCGCCTACGCGATCGGCGGCGGCGTGGTCGGCGCAGCCTGCTATCTCGGCCTGGTCCCGTTCGATCCCGAGACCTTCCGGTTCGAGGGCATCGTGCGTCGCCATCTCGAGATCCTGACCGGGGCCGGCATCGTCGGCGGACTGGTCTATTGGCTGATTGCCGGCCGCAACGCCGGCCGCTGGCGCGAGCCGTCGCCGCGCCTGCCGCCACCGCCGCCATTGCCGTCGGGATCGCCACGTTGAGCCGCCGGCCTTTCCATCGCCATCCGCTTTCGCTAAACCGCGCGCCATGAACCGGACCGGCCTCTTCATCGCATTGTCGCTCGCGCTCGTCATCGGCGTGCTGTTCGGCGTCTATCCCGAGCTCGACCTCAAGCTGGCCGCGCTGTTCTACGATCCGCGCACGCACAGCTTCCCCGTGAAGCTCGACGGCTATGCTGCGTTCGCGCGCGATGCCGCGATGTGGGTCGCCTGGGGCATCGCGCTGCCGTCCATCGTTGCGCTGGTCGTGAAGCTCGTCCGTCCCGACCGGCCGCTGCTGGTGAAGGGCCGCACCGTGGCGTTCCTGCTGCTGACCTTGTCGCTCTCGGCCGGCGTGCTCACCAACTTCACCTTCAAATCCTATTGGGGCCGGCCGCGCCCGGTTGTGGTGGCCGAGTTCGGCGGCGACATGCAGTTCGTGCCGTGGTGGGATCCGCGCGGCGGCTGCGGCCGCAACTGCTCGTTCTTCTCCGGAGAGGGAGCCACCGCATTCTGGACCCTGGCGCCGGCCGCGCTGACGCCGCCCGCGATACGGCCCGTCGCCTACGGCGCCGCCGTCCTGTTCGGCATCGCCACCTCGGTGTTGCGGATGGCGTTTGGCGGACATTTCTTCACCGACATCGCCGCGGCCGGCCTCGTCACCTTCATCGTGATCTGGCTGCTGCACGGCTACATCTACCGCTGGCCGTCCACCCGCCTCACCGACGCCGGCATCGACGCAGCCCTGACCCGCTTCGCCTGGCCGGGCTTCCGCCTGATGCGCCGGCTGTTCGGCCGCCGTACCGCGGATACCAGCCCCGCGGCCTGAGCGCGGGCCGGTCACCCTCAGTCGCCATTAAAGGCGTGCCCAGCAACGCAAAATCTGTTATTCGCGCCCGAATTTCTGAACGGCGCAGCCACAAACACGGTTGGACTCTCCCATGACCACGATCCTGAAAAGCCTGCCCAGGGGCGAGAAGGTCGGCATCGCCTTTTCCGGCGGTCTCGACACCAGCGCCGCGCTGCTTTGGATGAAGCAGAAGGGCGCGCGTTGCTTTGCCTACACGGCAAATCTCGGGCAACCCGACGAGTCCGACTACGACGAGATCCCGCGCAAGGCGGTGAGCTTCGGGGCCGAGAAGGCGCGCCTCGTGGATTGCCGCACTCAGCTGGTGCATGAGGGCATCGCCGCGATTCAGTCGGGCGCCTTCCACATCTCGACCGGCGGCATCACCTATTTCAACACCACCCCGCTCGGCCGCGCCGTCACCGGCACCATGCTGGTCGCCGCGATGAAGGAGGATGGCGTCAACATCTGGGGCGACGGCTCGACCTACAAGGGCAACGACATCGAGCGCTTCTACCGCTACGGCCTGCTGACCAATCCGAGCCTCAAGATCTACAAGCCCTGGCTCGACCAGCAGTTCATCGACGAGCTCGGCGGCCGCGCCGAGATGTCGGCCTTCCTCACGGCCAACGGCTTCGACTACAAGATGAGCGCCGAGAAGGCGTATTCGACCGACAGCAATCTGCTCGGCGCCACCCACGAGGCCAAGGATCTCGAGAGCCTGAGCAGCGGCATCCGCATCGTCAATCCGATCATGGGCGTGCCGTTCTGGCGCGAGGATTGCTCCGTGAAGCCGGAGACGGTCGTCGTCCGCTTCGAGGAGGGTCAGCCGGTCGCGCTGAACGGCCAGAGCTTCAGCGATCCCGTGGCGCTGTTCCTGGAGGCCAACGCGATCGGCGGCCGTCATGGTCTCGGCATGAGCGACCAGATCGAGAACCGCATCATCGAGGCCAAGAGCCGCGGCATCTACGAGGCGCCGGGCATGGCGCTGCTGCACATCGCCTATGAGCGGCTCGTCACTGGCATCCACAACGAGGATACGATCGAGCAGTACCGCATCAGCGGCATGCGCCTCGGTCGCCTGCTCTATCAGGGCCGGTGGTTCGATTCGCAGGCGCTGATGCTGCGCGAGACCGCGCAGCGCTGGGTGGCGCGCGCCGTCACCGGTGAGGTGACCCTGGAGCTGCGCCGCGGCAACGACTACTCGATCCTCAACACCGAGAGCCCCAATCTGACCTACCAGCCGGAGCGGCTGAGCATGGAGAAGGTCGAGGACGCCGCGTTCACGCCTGCCGACCGCATCGGCCAGCTGACGATGCGCAATCTCGACATCACCGACACCCGCTCCAAGCTGAAGCTCTATTCGGACACGGGGCTGCTGTCGGGCGCGGACGGCGCTCAGATCTTCCAGCTCGGCCACGACAAGGGCTGAGTTGGAGCTGTCGAGCGCAATCCGCGCCGTCTCCACCGCTGTCGTCCCTGCGAACGCAGGGACCCATATCCACCGACTGACACGGTGAGAGCCGGCTGCGGCTCCAGCCATCGCAAAACTGGATCCTGTGAGTATGGGTCCCCGCGTTCGCGGGGACGACACCGAACAGGACGGAACGGATTGCCACCAACAAAAAATGGCCGGGATCGCTCCCGGCCATTTTCATTGTCGCTCAGTCGCGTCTCACCGCGGCGGCGCGACGCCCGGAGGTGGCGGCGGCAGGGCGGCCTGGCCGCCATTGAGCAGCGGCGTGATGCGGCGGACCGTGACGCGGCGGTTGATGCGGCTCGGCCCCTGCGTCTGCTCCTTCAGGTACTGCGCGCCGTAACCCTGCGAGGTCAGGTTCTCGGCGGGCACGCCGAACTGCTGCGTGAGCAAGGTGGCGGCCGACTCGGCGCGGCGATCCGAGAGCGACAGATTGTCGGTGTCGTTGCCGACCGCGTCGGTGTGGCCCTCGATCAGGAAGACCTCGCGCGGGTTGCGCTGGATCGCCTGGTTGAGGCCGTCGGCGATGACCTGCAGCTTCGCCACCTGGTCGGGACTGATCTCCCACGATCCGGTCTCGAAGGTAATCGTGTTGAGATCGATCGACGGCATCAGCTGTCGCACCGATGGGGAGTAGCGGACCTCGTCGAGCGAGTAGCGGCGCTGGACGCGTTCCACCGGCGGCGCGATCAGCGTGTCGTAGATGACATCCGGCTCGGCCTCATCCGCGTCGACGATGTAGCGGTTGTAGGGGATGCGGATCTCCGGCGGCGGCAGGTCGACGTAGAAGCCGCCGACCGCCTGGGGATCGCGGTAGGTGTTGTCGATGATGATGATCTCGCGGCCACCGATGTCGCGGCGGATGCGGCGCAGCAGCCGGCCGTCCGGCGCGGTGATCGTGACGATCTGGCTACCGTCGGGACGGATCACCACTGTGCGCGTCTCTCCCCGCTCCTGCTGGACGCGGATGTCCCGCGCGCCGTAGCGGAAGCGCTCAAGCTCGTCATGACGCACGAACTCCTGACCGCTCGGATCGCGCACGATGACGCGGCCCGGCTCGTAGATCAGCGTGCGACCGCCCTCCTGGACCTCGCGGCGCTGGCCGCGGAAATCGTCCAGCCGCTGCGGCCCCGCCAACGGCGCGCCGGGCGCGATCGGCGTGAGCTGCTGTGCCGTCGGCGGCGGCGGCGCCGGGATGGGCGCAGTGACCTGCGGCGGCGGCCGATTGGACATGGCCGGGGGGCCGGCGGGCGGCACAGCGCCAGGACCGGCCTGCGGCGCGCCGGCGGGTCCCGGACCGGGTCCGGCAGCACCAGGACCTGCCGCCGGAGGCGGACCACCCGGGGCTCCTGGGGGCGTCCCCGGACGTCCGCCGGGCGGGCTCCCGGCTGCGGGCGGCGTGCCTTGCTGCGACGGCGTCTGGGTGGCCGGAGGCGCGGGTGGCGCCGGCGGAGTTCCCGGAGCAGGCGCGACGGTTCCGGCCGGCGGCGTCGGCGCGCCGCGTGGCGGGGGTGCTCCCTGGGGAGCACCAGGCGGCGGGACGCCGGCACCTGGCTGTGTCGGCGGCCGCTGCCCGGGGCCAACCGGAGGAGTCGGAGCCGGCGTCGGCTGCGGAGACGGCGCCGCGGACGGAGCCGGCGAGTGCGCAGGCGGCGACGCGTTCCCGGCCGCTGGCGACGAAGGCGGGGGTGTCACGGCTGACGGCGGCGTTCCCGGCCGCAGGTTCGGTGCCGGACTCGGCGGAGGTGGCGGGGCGGGCGTGGCCACGGGCGGCGTGGGCGGCGTTGGACGCGCGGGAGCAGCCGTCGGCGGGGGCGCAGGCGGAGTCGCAGGACGTGCCGGCTCACGCGGCGGCCCCGGCGGAGGTGCTGGAGGCGGCGGCGTATGCACCGGCGGAGCCGCAACAGGTGGCGCTGGACGCGCCGGCGGAGGTGCAGGCGGCTCAGCCCGTGGAGGCGGCGGTGCCGAATGTGGCGGCTCAGCCCGCGGCGGCGGTGGGGGCGGCGGCGGAGCAGCCGGACGTGGTGGCTCGGCCCGTGGCGGAGGGGGCGGTGGGGGCGCCGGACGCGGCGGCTCGGCCCGCGGCGGAGCAGGCGGTGGTGGAGGGGGTGCGGGACGCGGGGCCGCTGCCGGTGGCGGCGCGGGCGGTGGAGGCGCTGGGCGTGGAGCAGCGGCCGGCGGCGGCGCGGGAGGCGGCGGAGGCGCAGCCTGATGCGGTGGCGGCGCGCCTGGGCCAGGTCGCTGCGGCTGCCCCTGCGGCTGCTGTTTCGGCCGGCCGTCTGGACCGACTTCGCCGCCGCCCGGGCCTTGGGCGACGATCATCGGCGCCCCCTGCGCATGGGAGCCGGAGCTCATTAGTTGCATCGCCGACAGCGCAGTCGTCGCCAGCAGCAGGACGCGAAGTTTGCTCATGTGTCTTGTTTTCCCGGAACGATCTTTTTCAAGCACGGAGAGATCAACAAGTATGCGTTAGGCCGGATTGTGGCGCAGTTCAAATCCGCAGGGGGATTTATTTCGACGCGAAGCCACCCCCGCAGGGCCGCCATTCAGGTTTCATTCAGCCTTGATTTTCAAGGGCTTGGCGCAGCCGCAGGGCTGCGGGACAGGCCCGCGACCAAGCCCCTGGCGGGCGATCATCATGACCGTCCAATCGCGGTCAATCCGTGGCCGGATTCGGTGTGGTGGGACCGAGCGGCCCCCGGCCGGGGATTTCGTCCGGCGTCTGCCCTGGCAGCTCGCGCGGCGGCGCCGGCGCATCGGGTTCGTAGACCGGCGGCGGAATGTCGGGCTGCGGATTGCCGACGGGATCCTCCGGCGGCGGTTCGACCGGGCGGCCCGGCGTCGCCGGCGGAATCTCTGGCGGTTCGATCGGCATCACATCGCGACCTTTCGATTGTCGCCGAGGTCGGGACGCGTGCCTGTCACCGCGGCCGCCGCCATCTTGACGTAGCTCACGACCGTGCCGGGCGAATCCCAGAATTCGGCGTCGTCGGGCGTGATCTTCAAGAGGCGGATGTTCGGATCCTCGGCGCTGTCCCACCAGGCCTTGGCCGGCGTCGAGAACAGCTCCCGGATCTTGCCGCGATCGTTGGAAATGGCCGCCGTACCCGTGAGCGACACGTACTTCTGGTTGCCGGCGTCCGCGAACGACAGATTGACCTGCGGCGATCGCGCGATCTCCTCGTCCTTGTGATGCCGCGCGTCAGTGAGAAAATAGATCATGTTCTCGCCGCGCGCGAGATACGCGCTCATCGGCCGTGCCCGCAGCCTGTCACCGTCGCGGGTGACCAGCATCGCAAAGCCGATCTTCTTCATCAGGTCCCAAACGCGGTCCTGGTCGCGCGCGTCGTCATTGCTCATGGTCGGCTCCCTCAATGTCAGGGGCGACAACGCCGCGTGGGGCGCCGATGTTCCGGACGCGCCCGGGGAAAGCGAACGCCATTCAGCCGCGCAGCAGCAGCGTATTGCTGCGCGTGCGGCCGCTCTCACGGTAACCGCGACCGAGCATGTCGGCGAGACAATCGTTCTGCCATTCGTCGCGCGACAGGTGTTCGATGACGACGGCACGCGGCCATAACGCGGCAGGCGCGTCACGGAAGAAGCCGGTCAGCACGCGGTCCTCAAAACCTTCCACGTCGATCTTCAGCGCATCAACCCTGGTCGCTCCGGCCTGTGCGAGAATGGTCTGCAGCCGCAACGACGGCACCTTGAACGCTTCCGCTCCGGCCTCGCCGGTCACGATGTGACTGGCGCCGAGATTGTCCCCATCGGTCTCGATCATCACCTCGCCATCGCTCTCACCCGCTGCCACCGCGAGCAGCCTGACCTGGGGCAGCGCGGACGCAGCACGGTTGAAGCTCAGCCGCGCATGCGTGACCGGATGCGGCTCCACTGCGATCACGAGGCCATCAGGCCCGACGTGACGGGCAAGCGGCAAGGCGAACGTTCCGACATTGGCGCCGACATCCACCACCACGCCGCCCGGCGGAACGTGGCTGCGCAGGAAATCCAGCTCCTCGCGATTGTAGTCGGGATTGAACAGTGCACCGCGCTCGGTCGCACTGACCTGATGGTAGAAACGGAAATTGGCGCCCTGATAGCCGACGTCGACGGGGCCTGCTCCGAGCATGTTGACGACACGCGTCAACATCGGCCGGAACGCGCCGCGCTTCAGCCCGGAGCCGTGCGCCATGCGGATCACCAGCGCCTGGGCGGCATTCGGAGCGAAGGCACCAAAGGGGGGCGGAGAAGGATCGTTGTCGGGCGTCAAGGTCGCGTCCTGGGCTGAGGGCGACGTGTGATAGCTGGTTTCGCCGCGATCTCCAATGCAGGCGGCGTGGCCGCATTGTGTCGTCTCCAGGACCGCGCTGAGGCAACGCCCGAGCCGTTCAGGCCGCCTTGCGCTGACGCAGGAAGCGGCCGATGAGGCGGCGCTTCCCCTTGCGCGGAATGAGATCGATGTCGCTGACGAGCTTGGCGCCGCCCTTGCGCCGTTCGAGCACGATCTTGCGGCTGTGGAAGGCCTCGAGCTCCGCCCGATGCGCCACGCTGACGATGGTCGCCTTCGGCAGCTCGCTCGTCACCATCTCCATCATCTTGTCCTGGCTCTTCTCGTCGAGCGCGGAGGTGGCTTCATCGAGCACGACGATGTCGGGGCTGTGGAGCAGCAGGCGCGCGAAGGCGAGACGCTGCTTCTCGCCGCCGGAGAGCGTCTGATCCCAGGGCGCGTCCTCCTCGATCTTGTCCTTGAGATGGTCGAGACCGACCTTGTGCAGGGCTTCGCCGACCTGCGCCACGCTCCAATCCTCGGCAGCCCCGGGATAGGCGACGGCCCGGCGCAGGGTGCCCGATGGCACGTAGGGTCGCTGCGGCAGCATGAACAGCTTGCGGTCGGGGTGGAAGTTGATGCTGCCGCCGCCCCACGGCCACAGCCCGGCGATGGCGCGCACGAGCGTGCTCTTGCCGGTGCCGGATTCGCCCGCGACGAGCAGGCGCTCGCCGGGATCGACCACGACCTCGGTCTCGCCGACCACGGCGGTGCCGTCGTCGAGCGTCACCTGCAGATCATTCAGACTGAGCATCGCGTCGCCGGTGGTCTCGCCGCGCTTGATGCGGCCGATGCCGTCGCCTCTCTCGGCACGTTCCAGCGCATCGAGCGACATCATCAGCGAGGCGATGCGGCGGGCACAGGCATTCCAATCCGCGAGCCGCGGATAGTTGTCGACCAGCCAGCCGAACGCGGTCTGCACGATCGTGAACGCGCTCGCCGCCTGCATCACCTGCCCGAGCGTCATGCTGCCGTCGAGGAATTTCGGCGCGCACAGCAGCAGTGGCACGACAGGGGCGATGAGGCTGGAGCCCTGCGACACCAGGGTGGTGCGCATGTGCTGGCCGGCGAGCCGCGCCCATTGCTGCAGCACGTTACCGAACGTCCGGTCGATGCCGGCGCGCTCTTCGGTCTCGCCGCCGAGCAGGGCGATGCTCTCGCCGTTTTCGCGGACGCGGGTCAGGGTGTAGCGGAAATCGGCCTCGGCCTGGTTCTTGTCCTCGGAGACCTGCACGAAGCGGCGGCCGATCGTCATGATCGAGCCCGAGGCGATGGCGGCGTAGGCGATCGCGGCAATGACCAGAAAACCGGGAATGGTGATCTCAGTGGCGCCGAGATGCAGCGTCAGCGCGCCGCCGATGGTCCAGAGCACGACGATGAAGGTCGCAGCCGACAGCAGCGCCGAGGTCACGCCGGCGATGAAGTCGACCGGCGAATCGGTCGCGATGCGCAGGTCCTCGGCGATCCGGTATTCCGGATTCTTGTGGTCGCCGCTGACGAGATTGAGCTGATAGTAGCGCCCGCTGGCCAGCCAGCGGGTGACGACGCTGTTGGTCAGCCAGGCGCGCCAGCGCCGCTGGATCGACATGCGCGCATAGACCTGGGCGACCCCGAGTATGACGCTGCCGATCGCGAGCGGGAAGAAGATCGCGGTGAGATGAAAGACCGTCGCCGAATCGCGTTTCTCGATCGCATCGAAGATCGACCGATTCCAGACGTTGATGCCGTACTGAAATCCGACAGTCGCAACGATGAGGAACAGCAGCCCGATCGTGAATGCCCACGCCAGACGGTCGCCGCTCTGACCCCAATAACCGCGGGCGCTGATCCAGAACCGCGTCAGCAGATAGCGCTTGCGCAGCTGCTCTGCCTCTTCGGGCGACAGCTCCGGATCAGGCTCCACCAGTTCGGGCGGCGGCGGCTCAACCTGGGCGCCATTCTCGGCCGCGATCTCGATGATCGGCGCCTTCTCGGGCGCCTGTGCCGGCGGCCGCGCGGTGTCCTGAACCTGTCCCATCGCGCGATAACAGCAGTGCGAACAGAAGGTTCCGGGCCTGGTTCCCGCGCGATGCGCGCCGGTTTCAGGGCACCTGCGTGTTCGGCGCCATTGGTGGGGCGCGATACAGCGGCACCGGAACGACCTTGTTCAGCACGCGCGACAATTCCTCGATCGAATAGGGTTTGCGCAGCAGCTCGAAGCCATGCGTGCCCTGCTGCGCCAGCACATGGCTGTAGCCACTCGCGAGCACGACCGGCACGTTGAGCTCGAGCCGCCTGATTTCCTCGGCAAGTTCCAGCCCAGTCATGCCGGGCATCACGACATCGGTGAAGACGACGTCGAACCGGCTGGTGCCGCTGATCAGCTCCTCCAGCGCGTCTCTGGCGTTGTCGACCAGCGTGGTCCGATAGCCGAGCTCGGCCAGCGCTTCGGTCGCCGACCTGCCGACGTCGATGTTGTCCTCGACCACCAGCACCGACATGCCTCGACCGTCGATCGGCTCCGCATGGCTGCCGTCCTCGCCGCGCTGCACCTGGGCTGGAGCGACGCGCGGCAGATAGAGCGTGAACGTCGCGCCGCGGCCCGGCTGGCTCATGACCCCGATTTCGCCGCCGGACTGCTTCGCGAAGCCGAAGACCTGCGAGAGACCGAGGCCGGTGCCCTGGCCGATGGTCTTGGTCGTGAAGAACGGCTCGAAGATGCGTCCGAAATGCTCCGACGGGATGCCGACGCCGGTGTCCTGGACGGTGATGGCGACATAGCCCAGCGGCGGACGGTCGTGCGGCGCCGCCGGCGTCGGCAGCGCCGCTGCAGGGGCGACGGTGATGCTGAGACGTCCCTGGCCGGCCATCGCATCGCGGGCATTGACGGCCAGGTTGATCAGTGCCGTCTCGAACTGGCCAGCGTCGGAATTGACGTAGCACGGCTCGTCGGGAACGGAGACCGCGACCTCGACGCGTGACCCGACCAGGGTCTTGGTCATGTCGCGCAGGGTGACGACGCTGCGGCAGATGTCGAAGACCTCCGGCTTCAGCGTCTGGCGACGGGCGAACGCGAGGAGCTGCGACGTGAGCTTCGATGCGCGCGCCACCGTATCCGAGATCGCGTCGATATAGCGCTGCCGCCGTTCATCAGCCAGATTCGGCCGGCGCAACAGGTCGGCTGAGGCCCGGATCACGGTCAGCAGATTGTTGAAGTCGTGCGCAACGCCGCCGGTCAATTGTCCGAGCGCCTCCATGCGCTGACCGTGCTTGAGCGCATCCTCGGCCTCGAGGCGGCGGGCGGCCTCGACATGCAGGCGCTCGGTCCGCCGCTGGGCAAGGGCCAGGAAGACGATGAGCAGCGCGGTTGCCGGAATGCCGAAGATGAGATGCCGGCCGATCGTGCCGAGCCAGCGGTTGCGGATGGTCGACGTCGCAAGCCCTGCCGAGACGTAGACGGGATAGCCGCCGAGCCGCTGATACCCGACGAGACGCTCGACGCCATCGACCGGCGAGATCTCGGTGACGAGCTGCTCCGTATCTGCGGCCCGGGCGGCGATGTCGCTGGGCCCCGCAGCCGCGCTTCGCCCGCCGGCCGGGAAGCGCGCCAGAACGAGACCATCGAAGCGGCGCAGCGCGAAGTAGCTGCCGGGCGCCCGGCCGATCCGGGCATAGAAGTGCTCGAAATAATCCGGAAGCACCGAGGCCTGGATGATACCGGTGAAGCTGCCGTCGTCGCTCTGGCGGCGGCGGCTGATGCTGAAGAACGGCGCGCCTTGATAGGGCGGCCGCGGCGTCAACTGCGCGCCGATGAAGGTGCCGATGCTGTCCTTGACGTGGGCGCTGAAGTAGTCGCGGTCGAGGAACGTCATGTCCGGCGCCGGATAGATCATGCTGTTGACCAGCGGCCGGCCATTGGCGTCGAACACCCAGGCGGACTTCATCTGCGGCAGCGCGTCCGACAATTGTCGCAACCGGGCATGCAGCACCTGCTCGCGCGCCTTGATGTCGGCATCCGACAGATCGCGGACGACCTCGTCGATCTCCGAGAGGCTGCGCTCGATCGTCTCGAACACCTTCAGCGCGTGCTCGTGGACGATTTCGAGCGAGCGGCGGATCTCGCGATCGGCCTCCTCATACGTCGTGCCGTGGGATACGTAGGCCGTGATCACGAACAGCGCGACGGGAAGCGCGAGGGACGCGACCATCATCCAGCGCAGCATCGTCATCGATTTGCGTTGTGCGGTCTGCACGGTCGCTCCGGCTTCAAAGGGCCACGAGCTTAACGCAATCGACGGCAGCTACAAACTAGCCGCGCCCGAAACTTGCACCGGTATCGGGCGCGGAAGGTGAGATCGAAAGCCGCCCGTCAGGCTAGATCTGCCGCTCGACCAGCTTGAACTTGAGTTCCGCGATCGCCTCGGCGGGGTTGAGCCCCTTCGGGCAGGCCTTGGCGCAGTTCATGATGGTGTGGCAGCGGTACAGCCGGAACGGGTCCTCGAGATTGTCGAGCCGCTCGCCGGTGGCTTCGTCCCGGCTGTCCTTGACCCAGCGCGTCGCCTGCAGCAGAGCGGCGGGTCCGAGATAGCGCTCGCTGTTCCACCAGTAGCTCGGGCACGAGGTCGAGCAGCAGGCGCACAGGATGCACTCGTAAAGGCCGTCGAGCTTCTCGCGATCCTCGTGGCTCTGCCGCCATTCCTTCTGCGGCGTCGGCGAGGTCGTCTTCAGCCACGGCTCGATCGAGGCGTATTGCGCGTAGAAATTGGTGAGGTCCGGCACCAGGTCCTTCACGACAGGCTGATGCGGCAGCGGATTGATCTTGACCGCGCCGTCCTTCACGTCGTGCATCGACTTGGTGCAGGCCAGCGTGTTCTGGCCGTCGATATTCATCGCGCAGGAGCCGCACACGCCCTCGCGGCAGGAGCGGCGGAAGGTGAGCGACGGATCGATGTGGTTCTTGATCCAGATCAGCCCGTCCAGCACCATCGGGCCGCAATCGTTGACGTCGACGTAGAAGGTATCGACGCTCGGATTCTTGCCGTCGTCCGGATTCCAGCGATAGACCTTGAACTCGCGGACCTCGGTGGCGCCGGCCGGCTTGGGCCAGGTCTTGCCGCCGGTGATCTGAGAATTCTTCGGAAGTGCGAACTCAGCCATTTCGGAAGGCCTTCTTGGGTTTGACGGACGGGCTCAGGTCACACGCGATCAGTACACCCGCGCCTTCGGCGGGATGTACTGCACGTCGTTGGTCATGGTGTAGTTGTGCACCGGGCGGTAATCGATCGTGGTTTTGCCGTCCTTGCTGTCGATCCACGCCAGCGTGTGCTTCATCCAGTCCTTGTCGTCGCGATCCGGAAAATCCTCGCGCGCATGGGCGCCGCGGCTCTCGGTGCGATTGACGGCCGAGTCCATCGTCACGACTGCCTGCGCGATCAGATTGTCGAATTCGAGCGTCTCGATCAGGTCGGAATTCCACACCAGCGATCTGTCGGACACCGCGATGTCGCCGATGCCGCCATACACCTTGTGGATCAGGTTATGGCCTTCCTGCAGCACCTCGCCGGTGCGGAACACGGCACAGTTGGTCTGCATCACGTTCTGCATGCTCTCGCGCAGCTTCGCGGTCGGCGTGCCGCCGGAGGCGTAGCGATAATGATCGAGCCGGCTCAGCGCCTTGTCGGCGGAGTCCTTCGGCAGATCCGGCTGCTTGCCGTTCGGCGTCAGCTTCTCGGCCAGCCGCAGCGCCGCCGCGCGGCCGAACACCACGAGGTCGATCAGCGAGTTCGAGCCGAGCCGGTTGGCGCCGTGCACGGACACGCAGGCCGCCTCGCCCACCGCCATCAGGCCGGGGACGATCGCGTTGTCGTCGCCATCCTTCTTGGTCAGCACCTCGGCGTGATAGTTGGTCGGGATGCCGCCCATGTTGTAGTGCACGGTCGGCACGATCGGGATCGGCTCGCGCGTCACGTCGACATTGGCGAAGATCTTGGCCGATTCGGAGATGCCGGGCAGACGCTCGGCCAGCACCTTCGGGTCGAGATGGTCGAGATGCAGGAAGATGTGGTCCTTCTTCCGGCCGACGCCGCGGCCTTCGCGGATCTCGATGGTCATCGCGCGGGAGACGACGTCGCGCGAGGCGAGGTCCTTGGCGGACGGCGCATAGCGCTCCATGAAGCGCTCGCCTTCGGCGTTGACGAGATAGCCGCCTTCGCCGCGCGCGCCTTCGGTTACCAGACAGCCCGAGCCGTAGATGCCAGTCGGGTGGAACTGCACGAACTCCATGTCCTGCAGCGGCAGGCCGGCGCGCAGCGCCATGCCGCCGCCGTCGCCGGTGCAGGTATGCGCCGAGGTGCAGGAGGCATAGGCGCGGCCATAGCCGCCGGTCGCGAGGATGGTGGTCTGGGCGCGGAAGCGGTGCAACGTGCCGTCGTCGAGCTTCAGCGCGATGACGCCACGGCAGACGCCCTGGTCGTCCATGATCAGGTCGATGGCGAAGAACTCGATGAAGAACTCAGCGGCGTGCCGCAGCGACTGGCCATACATCGTGTGCAGCATCGCGTGGCCGGTGCGGTCGGCGGCGGCGCAGGTGCGCTGCGCCTGGCCCTTGCCGTAGTCCAGGGTCATGCCGCCGAACGGCCGCTGGTAGATCTTGCCGTCCTCGGTGCGCGAGAACGGCACGCCCCAATGCTCGAGCTCGTAGACGGCGTCGGGCGCGTTGCGCACCATGTATTCGATCGCGTCCTGATCGCCGAGCCAATCCGACCCCTTGACGGTGTCGTACATGTGCCAGCGCCAGTCGTCCTGGTGCATGTTGCCGAGCGAGGCCGAGATGCCGCCCTGCGCCGCCACCGTATGCGAGCGGGTCGGGAACACCTTGGTGATGCAGGCGGTGCGCAGGCCCGCCTCGCTGCAGCCGACGACGGCGCGCAGGCCCGCGCCACCGGCGCCGACCACGACGACGTCATAGGTGTGGTCCTCGATCGGATAGGCTTTTCCGTTCGTCGCGGGCGCGCCATTCGCGCTGCCATTTGCTCCGCCGGCCATAGGCTAGACTCCAGTGGACAGTTTGATGAGGGCGTAGATCGAGGCGAGCGCCACGGTCACCGCGAAGAAGTTGTTGGCCATGATCGCGACGAGCTTGAGCGGCTCGCTGTGCACGTAGTCCTCGATCACGACCTGCATGCCGATCTTCATGTGCCAGCAGCTCGCGATCACGAACAGCAGCATGATCACCGCGATCGGAATCGAGCCGAGGATCTGCGCCGCGCCGGCCTGGTTGCGGCCGAGCAGCATGATCACGACCACGACGACCGGCACGATCAGCAGGGTCATGGCGACGGCGGTGAGCCGCTGGCGCCAGAAGTCGCCGGTGCCGGAATGCGCTGCGCCGAGGTTGCGGACCCGGCCGAGCGGGGTGCGCATCGATTTCGCGTGTGCGTTGCTCATCGGCCGCCTCCCACTGCGTAAGCCACGATCCACACCAGGACGGTCAAGGTGATGCCGCCGATCAGGGCGCCCCAGGTGAGCGCCTCGCGCTCATTGGCTTTGAAGCCGTAGCCGAGGTCCCAGACGAAGTGGCGGATGCCGGACAGCAGGTGGTGCAGCAGCGCCCAGGTGTAGCCGAACACGATCAGGCGGCCGAGGAAGCTGCCCATGAAGCCCTGGACGTAGGAGTAGGCGCTGGGACCGGACGCGGCGGCGATCAACCACCAGGCCAGCAGCAGCGTCCCGAAATATAATGCAACCCCGGTGGCGCGATGGACGATCGAGAGGATCATCGTCAGCGTCCAGCGGTAGGTTTGCAGATGCGGCGAAAGCGGTCGTTCGATCCTGGCTGTCATTGGTTGCTTTGATGATTTCTTGTGGGCCGTGAACGCGGGGGGCTTGCGGCCGTGTGGATCGGCAGGCGGGCTTTATTTACGGAGAAGGAACAGGCGTTGCAACGGACAAATCGCCCAAATCCGAACAAGGATTCAGTCCTAGGCGACCGATCGCAAAAGGATCAATGGCCGTCGTGGTATACCAGAAACCGATCGCGCCCGGATGCGGCGAACTATTATTCATTCCTAACTCCTCACCAAGGCCACAACCAACGCGGCGAGACTGTCAAATGGCGCCGACTGTCGAGCGTTGATTCACCGCTTAGCTACGGTCCTGAGCAAGCCGGTTTCGCGGCAAGCGCCAGCGCCATCTGATGATTCTGCAAACCTGCCCGGAGCGATTCGCGGAGCAACAACCTGCGTTGCGACCGCCTGCGCTGCAGCAAATCTCCCTCGATCTCCCGCGTTCCTCGCCCACACGGGGCCCCTCCGCCGGTCGATTTTGCCGCATGTCGCCGCCCGGCGAAGCGGCCTAGTCTGAGGCGAGGTGCAACAGACGCGGTGCAGGGAGCCTCGATGCCGCTGCCGACGGTCCGACCGACAACCACCGAACGCCCGGCGGCACTGCCGGCGCGCAAGGTGTCGTCGCACGAGCCCGTCGAGGAGCCCCTGACCTGCGTGCTCGGCTTCACCGCCGCCGGCCTGTTCGCCGCCTGTCTCGCGCTGGCCATCCAGCATGAGATTGCCTCGCTCGCCGTGCTCGAATTCGTGCTGATCTGCGCCGCGCCGCCGCTGGCCGCGCTCGCCGGCCTCGCGATCGGACGACGGCGCTAGGCCGCCGTCACTTCGCATAGATGTCCTTGTACTGATCACGCAGCACGTTCTTCTGCACCTTGCTCATCGCATTGCGCGGCAGTTCGTCGACCACGAACACGCGCTTGGGCATCTTGAATTTCGCCAGTCGGCCGTCGAGACCCTTGAGCACGCCGGCCTCGCTGACATCGGCCCCCGGATGGCGCACCACGACCGCCGTGACACCTTCGCCGAAATCGGGATGCGGCACACCGATAACGGCGGACTCGACCACGCCCGGCATCGCGTCGATCTCGCTCTCGATCTCCTTCGGATAGACGTTGAAGCCGCCGGAGATCACGAGGTCCTTGCCGCGGCCGACGATGTGGACGTAGCCCTGCTTGTCGATCTTGCCGAGATCGCCGGTGATGAAGAAGCCATCGTCGCGGAATTCCGACTTGGTCTTCTCAGGCATCCGCCAATAGCCCTTGAACACGTTCGGGCCCTTCACCTCGATCATGCCGATCTCGTCGCGCGCGAGCTCCTTGGCCGTCTCGGGATCGGTGACGCGCACCGAGACTCCGGGCAGCGGGAAGCCGACCGCGCCGGGCACGCGCTCGCCCTCGTAAGGATTCGACGTGTTCATGTTGGTCTCGGTCATGCCGTAGCGCTCGAGGACGGCATGGCCGGTCCGCGCGAACCATTCGCGATGGGTATCGGCGAGCAGCGGCGCCGAGCCGGAAATGAACAGCCGCATGTGGCTGGTCGTCTCCTTCGACAGCCGCGGGTTCTGCAACAGCCGAGTGTAGAACGTCGGCACACCCATCAGCACGGTGGCGCGCGCCATCAGGTCGATGATCAGATCCGGATCGAGCTTGGGCAGGAAGATCATCGACGCCCGCGCAAACAGCGTGACGTTGCTGGCCACGAACAGACCATGGGTGTGATAGATCGGCAGCGCGTGGATCAGCACGTCGTCCTTGGTGAAGCGCCAGTAGTCGATCAGGGTCAGCGAGTTCGAGGCGAGATTGTCGTGAGACAGCATCGCGCCCTTGGAGCGGCCGGTGGTGCCCGACGTATAGAGAATGGCGGCGAGATCATCGGCGCCACGTGGCACGGTGGTGAACGCCTTGTCGGCCTTGTCGGCCGCCTCGGTCAGCGAGCCCCTGCCCGACGCATCGAGCGTTTCCACCTTGGCGCCGACCTTGGCCGCCAGCGCGCCGATGCCCTCGGCCTTGGCCGGATCGCAGACGACGACGGTCGGCTCGGCGTCGCCGATGAAATAGTCGAGCTCGTTGAGCGTATAGGCGGTGTTGAGCGGCAGATAGACGCCGCCTGCACGCACCGTGGCGAGATAGAGCACGAGGCCGGACACCGACTTCTCGGTCTGCGCCGCAACCCGGTCGCCCGGCTTGACGCCGCGAGCCGCCAGCACATTCGCCATCTGCCCTGCCCGCGCGATCAGGTCGCCGTAGGTGATGCGCTGACCGTCATGGGTCTCGATCGCCAGGCGGCTGGGATCGTCGAGGCCATCGAACAGGCGGGAGAACAGATTGGCGTTGGCGGCTTGGTTCATGCAACATTCCCCTGGGAGCATGGGCAGGCCGGCAGTGCCAGCCGGCGGAACATCATGCTCGACGAAGACGAAAAGGGCCGGGACAGCGAACAAGACCGGTGACATCGCCATCACCACGGTCGCCATCTCTGATCGAGGCTGCTCTAGCAAAAACGCCCTTTCGAAGGCAACGGGAGACGCTGGGATATGGTCAAGGGAAAACGGATCGCGTGGATCACCGGCGGCGGCACCGGAATCGGCGAGGCCGGCGCACTGGCGCTCGCCGCCGACGGCTGGACGGTGATCGTCTCGGGCCGGCGCACGGCCGCGCTCCAGGCCGTGGTGGCCAAGGTTGCCGCGGCGGGCGGCACGGCCGAGGCCGTCGCGCTCGACGTTGCCAAGGCCGCCGACGTGCAGGCCGCGGCCGATGCCATCCTGGCGCGGCATCGCCGCATCGATCTGCTGGTCAACTCGGCCGGCGTGAACGTGCCGAAGCGGCGCTGGGACGACATGACGATCGAGGGCTGGAACCAGCTGGTCGAGATCAACCTCAACGGTGTGCTCTACTGCATGAAGGCGGTGCTGCCGGCGATGCGGGCGCAGCAGGACGGCACCATCATCAACGTCTCGTCCTGGGCCGGCCGTCATGTCTCGAAGATGCCGGGACCGGCCTACACCTCGACCAAGCACGCAGTGCTGGCGCTGACGCACTCGTTCAACATGGAGGAATGCGTCAACGGCCTGCGCGCCTGCTGCCTGATGCCCGGCGAGGTCGCCACGCCGATCCTGCAGCAGCGCCCGGTGGTGCCGAGCGCCGAGGAGCAGGCGCGGATGCTGCAGCCGGAAGACCTCGGCCGCACCATCGCCTTCGTCGCGAACATGCCGCCGCGGGTGTGCGTCAACGAGATCCTGATCAGTCCGACGTGGAATCGGGGATTCATCCAGACGCCGGGGAACCGGGATTGAGCGGGGCTGGATATCGGTTGCGGCAATCGTGTCGGCGCGGGTCATGAAGATCGAGGTGATGCCCAGCTACCGGTGTCGTCCCTGCGAACGCAGGGACCCATACCGCGTGATTGTTGTAGGAGGCAGGCGGCGAGTCCCGTGCAAAACAACTGAACCCTGTGGTTATGGGTCCCTGCGTTCGCAGGGACGACGGCGGAGGTTGGCGTTGGCAGCGTTGCCTTCGAGACAGAGTTGAATACGTGTGTGTTCACCCCGCGACGCATCCGCGCCCGAGCTGTGCTGAATTTGGTCGCCCCTCAAACAGAGGGCGCAGGGAAGGCCGGGCGCTGGCCGCGCCCGTGGCCCGCCTGCGAAAGAAAATGCAGGCGGCAGGTACCACAGGTCTGGCCGAGAACGCCCGGCCTTCCCCGCGCAACGGTTTTAACGGCTGCTTCGCGTTCTCCCTGGTGCGCCGGGCTGTCTGGCCACCATCCCCACGCGAAGCAAAGCCTCAACGTGAGTTGACATCAGCATCGGGATGTCAGGACCGCGCGACTTGACCGTGCGTGCATCACCGTTCGTCCGCGCAGACTGATCCACGCTGCGGCGACACACGCCCATCGCATCCCACTGCCAGCGGTTCGTGACGGTCGCGAAGCGCCCCTCATGCGGCAGCAGGGACGTGCGGAAATGTGCAGGTGATTTGCCCGACGGTGCAAGCCTTATTGCTGCGGCAAACTAACACGACGGGCAATTTGCGCATGGGAGGGATGCTGGCAGCCCCACCGTCATTGCGAGCGAAGCGAAGCAATCCAGAGTCCCGCCGGAGCTCTGGATTGCTTCGTCGCTTCGCTCCTCGCAATGACGGTGGCGAGCATCACGCTATCGACCGCCGGCATGATCCCCAGCCGCCTCATCATTCTGGTCGAGCTATTACCACGACAGCAGTCTGCTCCCTCCCCCTTGCGGGGAGGGGTTGAGGGTCCGCGGGCGTTGAATTCGGTGGCGTGCGTGACCCCGAACAACAAAGTGCGATGAACACGATCGGCGGATTATTGGCTGGGGGGCTCGGACTCCGATTGAGAGCGGACTCGTGTACCCGCCCCGCTCCCCACAGGGGGAGGGGGAGCGCACCGCCCGCGTGGTGAGCGTCTCGCACCTCTGGGAGAGCGCAGTCGCTGTGCGCCTCAGAACGACGTGCCGCCGCCGAACCTGAACTCCTGGACGGTGTCGTATTTGCCCTTGGACAGCGGCACCGCGTAGTCGAAGCGGAGCGGGCCGAACGGCGAGGCCCAGATCAGGCCGACGCCGACGGAAGAGCGCACCACCTTGCTGTCATCGTACAGCAGGCCGCATTTGCAGGTCGCGGTGTTGACCTCGCCGGTCGCCGCCCAGGAGGTCGGCCCCTGATAGCCCCACAGCGAACCGGCATCGGCATAGACGGCGCCCTTCAAGCCCACTTCCTTCGGCAGGAACCAGAACGGCATCTGCAGCTCGGCCGAGGCGCCCCAATATTTGGTGCCGCCGAGCGCATCGCCGGTGGCACCGAGGCTGCGATAGGTGATGTCCCGCGCCCCGATTCCGTTCGAGGCGAAGCCGCGCACCAGGCTCGGTCCCATCTGGAAGTGGTCGAGCATCCGCAGATCCTTGTCGCCGATCTTGTTCAGCATGCCGCCCTGCAGATGGATGATGCCGACGATGTCGGCCACCAGGGGCGAGTAATATTTCGCGTCCACCGCCGACTTGAGGTAGCTGACATTGCCGCCGACGCCGGCGAAATCCTGCTTCCAGTCGATCAGCAGGCCATCGGTCGGGTTCTTGTTGTTGTCGAGCGTGTTGTAGCTGAGCGTGTAGCCGAGCGCAGAGGTCAGCGCGGCGCCGTCGCTCAGCTCCTTGCGGACCGGCAGGCTCGACTCGCCATCGCCGTAGCAGCCCCAGCCATAGTAGCCCGAGCTGGTCGAATTGGTCGGATCGACGCCGCCGAGCACGCTCTTGATGTAGGCCGGGGTCGGGTTGAAGGCGAGCAGGCTGTTGGCGGCGTTGTTGTTGCAGTTCTTGTAGTAGGACGGCAGCGATATCTCCTGGCGATACAGCGAGTATCGCAACTGGAGCGAGAGGTCTTCGCGCAACTGGAAGCCAAGCCGCGGGCTGAAGCCGATCGTCGTCACACCATAGCTCGTATAGCTGTTCGCCAGCTGCTGCTTGTAGTAGACATCCAGGCCGAGCGCGATCCGGTTGTCGAGCAGATAGGGCTCGACGAAGGACAGCGAGACGCCCCTGCTGTATTGGCCGTAGCTCACGGACGCCTTGGCGTACAGACCGCGGCCGAGGAAGTTGCGTTCCGAAACCGAGACCTCACCCAGCGCGCCATCGGTGGTCGAATAGCCGCCGGAAACGGAGAGGTCGCCGGTCGACTTCTCCTCCAGATTGACCACGAGGATGACGCGGTCGCTCGACGACCCCGGCTCGGCCGCGATCTTCACGTCCTTGAAGAAGTCGAGATTCTTCAGCCGGCGCTCGGCGCGGTCGACCAGCGCGCGGTTGTAGGCGTCGCCCTCGGACAGATCGAACTCGCGCCGGATCACGTACTCGCGGGTGCGGGTGTTGCCGCGGATGGTGATGCGCTCGATATAGGTGCGCGGGCCCTCGTCGACCTGGAACACGATCGCGACCGTATGCGCTTCCAGATTGCGGTCGCCGCGCGGACGCACGACGGCGAAGGCAAAGCCGCGACGCGAGGCCTCGATCTGCATCTCCTCGACCGACTTCTCGAGCTGCTCGACGTTGTAGAGCGCGCCGACATTGACGCGCGAATAGCCGCGCAGCGTGTTGGCGTCGAGCGCCGCGACGCTCGACTGGAACTGCACCGAGCTGACGCGGTATTGCTGGCCCTCCTCGATCTGGAACGTGACCAGGAAGCCCTTCTGGTCGGGGTCATATTCGCTGAGCGCCGCGACGACCTGAACGTCGGCATAGCCGTTCTTCAGATAGAAGCGGCGGATCAGGTCGCGATCGGCCTCGACGCGGTCGGGGTCGTAGACGTCGTTGTTGCCGAGGAAGCTGAGCCAGTTCGTTGCGTGCGTCTTGATGACGTCGCGCAGCCGCGCGGCGGAGTAGGCGTTGTTGCCGACGAAGCTGATCGACTTCACGCCCGTCTTGACGCCCTCTTCGATGGTGAAGACGAGGTCGACGCGGTTGTTGGGCTGCTCGATGATCTCGGGCGTGACGCGGACGTCGTAGCGGCCGGAGCGGCGGTAGATCTCGGCGATGCGCTGCGCGTCCGACTGAACCATCGGACGGGACAGCGTGCCGCGCGGCTTCGATTGCACTTCCGCCGAGAGCTGCTCGTCCTTGACCTTCTTGTTGCCCTCGAAGGCGACGCGGCCGATCACGGGATTCTCGACCACGCGCACGATCAGCCGGCCGCCCTGCCGGTCGATCTTCACGTCGGCGAACAGGCCGGTCTGGACCAGGGCCTTGAGGCCGTCGTCGACCTGGCCGGGATCGAGCGTGCCGGCGGGACCCGGCTTGAAGTAGGAGCGGATGGTGTCGGATTCGACGCGCCTGTTACCCTCGACGGTGATCGCGCTGGCGACGGCGGGTGCCGCCGCGGCCATGCGGGGCAGCGAGGAAACGGGCATGGCCAGCAGCATCAGGGCAAGCACGCCCAGCAGTCTCAGACGCATCATCGACGCTCTTTCGAAAGTCAGAGTCCTCGGCGCGCAGACGTTCGTCGGCACGCCACCGGAATCGCTGATGCCCGTCAAAGATGGTCGCGATGCGCCGATCTCGTTTCGTGAAATGTCTGATGATGCTGGATGTGACTGAGTGTTTCCGGTCAGACAAGATTCTCGGGCCAACCGAGCGGCAGAGGGCATGAGCAGCTAATAAGTGCGTCGCCCGCGCTGCGACCGGAAAGCCACGGCTGAGACGGACATCTCCGTTAAGCAATCGGCCCGGCCGCGCCGCATTCGGTGACTTCCGAAATCAAATTCTACAAATCTTCGGAAATTGGCAATACGAGGGAAAAACGAGGGTGCTAATTGATCGTCATCCGAACTAAGCCCCCAAGTAGTTCGGCCAAGGCCCGGTGCGCGTAGATTCCCATTTATATTCCGGCGCACCGGGCCGCCCGTTTTCCCTCGCGCGCGAGCCGATGGCCCGTAGGATGGGCGGAGGCGGTCGTGCCGCGGCTCCATCCGAGGTCGCGGCAGCGCCATGCCCACGGTCTGAGCGCGAATGCGCTGCGCGGCGGTGTGCAGGCCGCCGCCTTCGGCGGCCGCCTTGCCCTCCCACGGTTCCCGCCGCCCCACCCGAATCACCACAATGTCCGCCG
Organism: Bradyrhizobium sp. SZCCHNRI2009; assembly: GCF_032485115.1. Lineage (NCBI taxonomy): Bacteria > Pseudomonadati > Pseudomonadota > Alphaproteobacteria > Hyphomicrobiales > Nitrobacteraceae > Bradyrhizobium > Bradyrhizobium sp. SZCCHNRI2009. Next base: position 551,122 of record NZ_JAUEUH010000005.1, on the reverse strand, counting down.
CTGTTGCGAAATTGCCTCTGGATCGGGGCGGGAAAACCGATCAAAACGGGCGGCAGCGCCGATGGTTAATCGCGTCTTAACCTCGCCCCACCTATGGTGACCAGACAGGCACCGGTTCATGGGCGATCGGCGGCTTCCACTGGTTTGGCGCGCGTTTTACGTATGGCAATGACCGCTTCATCCCCCGCGCCCGCTGGCGCCAGCCATTCGGAGAGCGAACGCTCGCCGTTTGCGCGGCTGAACGAGCTGCTCGCCCCTTACAAGCCGGGCAAGCCGATGATCACACTCGCCGTTGGCGAGCCGCAGCATCCGGTGCCGGACTTCGTCGGGCCTGTATTGGCCCAGCACATCGCCGAGTTCGGCCGCTACCCGGCCGCCAAGGGCATCGAGCCGTTCCGCAAGGCGGCCGCCGGCTGGCTGTCGCGCCGATTCGCGCTGCCGCGCGCTGTTGATCCCGAGCACGAGATTCTGGTCCTGAACGGCAGCCGAGAGGGCCTGTTCTTCGCCGCCCATGCGGCGCTCCGCCATGTCGGCCCGCGCCGCGGACGGCCCGCGATCCTGATGCCGAACCCGTTCTATCCGGTGTATGGCGTCGGCGCCCGCACCGCCGGCTGCGACTCCATCTATCTGCCGACCACGCGCGACAACGGCTTCCTGCCCGATCTCGATGCGATCGACGAGGCGACCCTGGCGCGCACGATCGCGTTCTACCTCGCGACGCCGGCCAACCCGCAAGGCTCGGTGGCATCAGCGGACTACATGCGCAAGCTGGTCCAGCTCGCCAACGCTTACGGCTTCCTGATCTTCAGCGACGAATGCTATTCGGAGATCTACACGAAGGCGGCACCCGGCAGCATGCTCGAGCATGCCGGACCCGACTACACCAACGTGGTCGCGTTCCAGTCGCTGTCGAAGCGCTCCAACGTGCCGGGCATGCGGATCGGCTTCGCCGCCGGCGACCGCCGATTCCTCGCGGGCTTTCACGAGCTGCGCAACGTCGCGGCGCCGCAGGTGCCGGTGCCGCTGCAGCACGTGGCCGTCGCCGCCTATGCCGACGAGGCGCATGTCGAGGAGAACCGGCGGCTGTACCGCGCCAAGTTCGATCTCGCCGACCAGATCATCGGCAACCGCTATGGCTACAAGCGTCCCGATGGCGGCTTCTGCGTCTGGCTCGACGTGGCTGATCGCGGCGGCGACGAGGACGTGACGTTGCGGCTGTATCGCGACGCCGGCGTGCGCGTGGTGCCCGGCAGCTACCTGGCGCGGCCGCAAGCCGACGGGTTCAATCCGGGCCTGGGCTACATCAGGCTGGCGCTGGTGGCGGATGCCGGATCCACCGGTGAGGCGTTGCACCGGCTGGTCGAGGTCCTGGGATAATCGCGGGGCTGATGCAGATGCCGGCGATCGAACGAGTCATCCCCCTGGTCAACCACCTGCCGACGTCGCTGCGCGACGCGCTGGTGCGACGGCTGCGCGAGCTCGCGGGCCTCTGCCTGATCGCGCTGTGCGGCGTGGCCGCGGCGGCGCTGATGACGTGGTCGGTGCAGGACCCCAGCCTGAGCCACGCCACCTCGCGCGCCATCCGCAACATCGTCGGCTATCCCGGCGCGATCAGCGCCGATCTGCTGATGCAGATCCTCGGTCTCGGCTCGATCATGGCGATCCTGCCGCTTTCGATCCGTGGCTGGCGGATGATGACGCACCGGCCGTTCGACCGCGAGGCGCTGCGCTTCGGCGCCTGGATTCTCGGCGCCGTCATCGCCGCCGGCTTTGCCAGCTGCTGGCCGCGCTCGCACGCCTGGCCGCTGCCGACCGGCCTCGGCGGCGTGGTCGGCGACGCCCTGGTGCGCGCACCGGCCGTGGTGTTCGGTCCGCCCGGTGTGATCTATCGGCTGGTGCTCGGCGCCCTTCTTCTGGTTGCGATGATCGGCTGCCTGCTGGTGGCCGGCGGCATGGGCGCGAAGGAAGCCGATCCGAGCCTGCTCGCGGATGAGGACGACGACACGCCGCTGGCCGACCCCGAGGACGACGACGACCGCAAGGCGATCCGGCTCGGCTGGGTGTTCCACGCCATCATGAGCGCCAAGGCCCAGGTCGTCTGGTTCCTGAGCACGGCCTATCGTGCGCTGGTCTCCTCCGGCCCGCAGCCGCGCGCCGCCGCCGCAGGCCGGCAGGAGCCCAGCCTGGGTCGCGGCAAGCCGACGCTCGCGCCCGAGATGGACGAGGACGGCGGCGACGAGGACGAGGCCGACGAAGGCGAGGATGAAGAAGAGGAGGAGGAGCCCGCTCCCCGCGCCCGCAAGAAGCCCGCGGCCAAGACGCCGGCCCGAAAGGCCAACGACAAATACGACCTGCCCTCGGTCTCGATGCTGGCGGCGCCGAAATCCTCCGACCGCCAGCCGCTGTCGAAGAGCGAGCTGGAGGCCAATTCGCGCGCGCTGGAAGGCGTGCTGCAGGACTTCGGGGTGCGCGGCGAGATCGTCAAGGCGCATCCCGGCCCGGTCGTCACGCTGTACGAGCTGGAGCCGGCGCCGGGCATCAAATCGTCCCGCGTCATCGGTCTTGCCGACGACATCGCCCGCTCGATGAGCGCGCTGTCGGCGCGCGTCGCGGTCGTGCCCGGCCGCAATGCCATCGGCATCGAGCTGCCCAACGCGCACCGCGAGAAGGTGTACCTGCGCGAGCTGCTCGTCGCCAAGGAGGCGACCGAGAGCGTCGCCAAGCTGCCGCTGTGCCTCGGCAAGAACATCGGCGGCGAATCCATCATCATCGACCTCGCCCGCACCCCGCACATGCTGATCGCCGGCACCACCGGCTCGGGCAAATCGGTCGCCATCAACACCATGATCCTGAGCCTGGTCTATCGCCTCAGGCCCGACCAGTGCCGGCTGATCATGGTCGACCCGAAGATGCTCGAACTGTCGGTCTATGACGGCATCCCGCATCTCCTCACGCCGGTCGTGACCGATCCGAAGAAGGCCGTCGTCGCGCTGAAATGGGCCGTGCGCGAGATGGAGGAGCGCTACAAGAAGATGGCCAAGCTCGGCGTGCGCAACATCGACGGCTACAACGCCCGCCTGGGCGAAGCGCGCGCCAAGGGCGAGGAGCTGACGCGCACCGTCCATACCGGCTTCGACAAGGAGACCGGCAAAGCGATCTACGAGGAAGAGAAGCTCGACCTCGATCCCCTGCCCTACATCGTCATCATCGTCGACGAGATGGCCGACCTGATGATGGTCGCCGGCAAGGACATCGAGGGCACGGTGCAGCGCCTCGCGCAGATGGCGCGCGCCGCCGGCCTGCACGTCATCCTGGCAACGCAGCGCCCGTCGGTCGACGTCATCACCGGCACCATCAAGGCGAACTTCCCGACCCGCATCTCCTTCCAGGTCACGTCCAAGATCGACAGCCGCACCATTCTCGGCGAGATGGGCGCCGAGCAACTGCTCGGCCAGGGCGACATGCTCTACATGGCCGGCGGCGGCCGCATCAGCCGCGTGCACGGCCCGTTCTGCTCCGACGAGGAGGTCGAGAAGGTCGTCAAGCATCTCAAGGCACAGGGCTCGCCGGAATATCTCGAGGCGGTCACCGCCGAGGAGCCGAGCGAGGAGGATGGCGCCGTGTTCGATGCCACCGGCATGGGCGGCGGTGGCGGCGGCGACGACCTGTTCTCCCAGGCGGTCGCCGTGGTCAAGCGCGACCGCAAGGCCTCCACCAGCTACATTCAACGCCGGCTGCAGATCGGCTATAACAAGGCCGCTTCGCTGATGGAGCGGATGGAACAGGAAGGCATCGTCGGCCAGGCCAACCACGCCGGCAAGCGCGAGATCCTGGTGCCCGAGGAGGAAGGCGGGTTCTGACGGCCCCGATGGCCGCAGAAACGCCGCTTCGGTGCCCGATCTTCACGCGATTACGATCACGCTGCCCGGCCGAACCGGGATAGAACGCGTAAAACCTCAGGACGTCGTTTTGAAAAGCTCCTTGTTGAACAGCACGTTTTCGTATCACGCAGCTTGGCGCGGGCGCCGGATCGGCGCTTGGCTGGTCGCCTGCGCCGTGACGATATGCTCTGTCGCCGGTGCGTCCGGTCACGCCGCCGCGCAGGGCACGCCGGCTCCGAAATCAGGCCCGAAGAGCGGCTCCCAGCTCAGCGCCTCCGACCAGCAGCGGGCCGGCCAGAGCCCCTCGACCACCCAGACGGCCCCGCCCAACCCGGTCATTCCCGATCCCCGGCGCAACGTGCCGGCCAGCATCTTCACCTCGTTCGACGCCAACCAGAAGGCGCAGGCGGCCAAGGTCAGCGCCTATCTGTCGTCGCTGCAGACCCTGGTCGGGAACTTCGTCCAGGTCGGCCCGGACGGCAGCAAGACCAAGGGCGATTTCTACATCCAGAAGCCGGGCAAGGTCCGCTTCGAATACGAGCCGCCGACGCCGATCGACATCATCGCCGACGGCTCTTCCTTGGTGGTGCGCGACCGCAAGCTCGCGACCCAGGACGTCTATCCGCTGTCGCAGACGCCGCTGCGTTATCTGCTGTCCGACCGCATCGACCTGTTGAAGGACACCAACGTGATCGCGGTCGCCGCCGACGACCTCTACGTCACGATCACGATCGAGGAGAAGCAGGCCCTGATCGGCACCAGCCGGCTGATGCTGATGCTCGGCGCCAAGGACGGCCAGCTCAAGCAGTGGACCGTGACCGATCCGCAGGGCTACGACACCACGATTGCCGTCTACAATCTGGATACGACCAAGAAGCTCGATCCGGCGATGTTCAAGATCGACTTCACGGCCTATCCGAGCACGCCGCCGGGCTGACGCCGCCTCTCGCGCTCGCTCAGCGCGATTCGAGCCCGCGCACCTTCCATTGCGCTTCGGACAGTGCGAGCTTCTCGAAGCGCTTGCGCGCCTCCTCGAGGTCATCGGCCGGCAGCGCGTCGCAGCCGGGCCGGTCGCGCAGGATCATCGACGTCGTCGCCCAGCTGAGCCGCGCGGCCTTGCAGGCCAGCAGCAGGTCCGTGATGCGGTCCTCCTCCAGCAGCGATTCGATCGTCTCGATGGTGACGACGCAGAGCAGCGCCAGCGCTGCGATCACGGCAGGGAAATCGCCGGTGGCGCAGAAGCGGTTGACGGCGGAGTCGCCGAGCTTGCCAGTCCGGCTGAGGGCGGCAACCTCGGCCTTGACCTGCTGATAATCCCAGATCGCGCGCATTGCCGCGCCGGGCGAGCGGGTCGGCGTCGCCTGCAGGGTGGCGCGGGTCGCCGGCGGCGCGGCCTTGATGAAGCGGGCGCGGGCGCCCTCGCTGGCCGCGGCGACGAAGGCCCGCGACAGCTTGGCCGGCAGGTCGGTGCGCAGCGCCAGCTTCTCGGCGAGATCCTCGTCGCGCTCGGCGATCTTGAACAGGCTGCGATAGCCGTCCTCGGACAGCCGCGCGGAAAGATTCTGCGCCAGCGCCATGCGCACCGCCGGAAAGCCGCGCGCGATCAGCTGCGTCGTGAGGCTGTCGCCGATGCCCCTGCGGCTGGCGATCGCAACGAGATGCGCCGGGCTGCCGGTGCGGATGAACTCGGCGAGATCGCGCTCGGTCAGCACCGCCGCCTTGGCCAGCATCGGCCCGGCGACGCGCAATTCGGGGTGAACGGCGAGCATCCGCGCCGTCGCGTAAGGCGCGCGCTCGACGCCGGCGAGCGCCATGCTCAGCTCGGCCAGCAGCTCGGTCGCGACCTGCGGCATCAGCCGGGCGAACATCTGATCGTAGAGATCGAGCTGCTCGGCCGAGGCTGGCCGCGGACCGGCCAGGAACAGGCTGGTGGTCCGGCGCAGCATGTCGGTGGCGAGCTCGGACACCGTCCGCGCATCACCGGGGGGCGTCTTGGCGGTCGGAGCTGCCGCAGGCGCTGGAGGCATCGCACGTCCCTCGTTGGGCGCCTCCCTCGGCTGTGACGGAGGCGCGGGTCGATCATCAATTGAGGAAGAATGCGAAGGCCGGACTAAAGGGGCGTTAAGCGCAGCGGGCGGAGCTGAAACCCCACGCGGCTGTCGTTAATGGATTGCGGCAGAGCGCGGCAACGACGATGTTCCTGTATTGTTCTTGCGAACGATGCCGGCTTCCGCTAGCCTCCTTGCCCGGGAGGGGCATCATGGTCCAGCGCGTTTCCACCGTTGCCTTCGAGGGGATCGAGGCCCGCGCGGTCGACGTGCAGGTCCAGGTCGCGCCCGGCCTGCCGGCGTTCGCGATCGTCGGCCTGCCGGACAAGGCGGTGTCGGAAGCGCGCGAGCGGGTGCGCTCGGCGCTGATCGCCTCGGGCCTGGCGCTGCCGGCGCGGCGCATCACCGTCAACCTGGCGCCGGCCGACGTGCCCAAGGAAGGCAGCCATTACGATCTGCCGATCGCGCTCGGCCTGATGGCCGCGATCGGGGCCATTCCGCCGGATGCGCTCGGCGGCTTCACGGTGCTCGGCGAGCTCGGACTCGACGGCTCGATCGCGCCGGTTGCTGGCGTGCTGCCGGCGGCGATCGGCGCCAATGCGCGCGAGGAAGGATTGATCTGCCCGGCCGCCTGCGGCGCCGAGGCGGCGTGGGCGAGCCCCGATTTGCAGATCATCGCGGCAAGCTCGCTGATCCAGATCGCCAACCATTTCAAGGGCACGCAGGTGCTGTCGCGGCCGCAGCCGAAGATCCAGGAGGCGCCGGCAAGCCTGCTCGACCTGCGCGACATCAAGGGCCAGGAGAGCGGCAAGCGCGCGCTCGAGATCGCCGCCGCCGGCGGGCATCATCTGCTGATGATCGGCTCGCCCGGCGCCGGCAAGTCGATGCTGGCGGCGCGAATGCCCTCGATCCTGCCGCCGCTGTCGCCGGCAGAGCTCTTGGAAGTCTCGATGATCGCCTCGGTCGCCGGCGAGATCGAGGGTGGCGCGCTGACGTCGCGCCGGCCGTTCCGCAGCCCGCATCATTCCGCGAGCATGGCGGCGCTGACCGGCGGCGGCCTGCGCGCCCGACCCGGCGAGATCTCGCTGGCGCATCAGGGCGTGCTGTTCCTCGACGAACTGCCGGAGTTCGATCCGCGCGTGCTGGATTCGCTGCGCCAGCCGCTCGAGAACGGCGAGGTCTCGATCTCGCGCGCCAACCACCGCGTCACCTACCCTGCCCGCTTCATGCTGGTCGCCGCGATGAATCCGTGCCGCTGCGGCAACGCCTTCGAGCCCGGCTATGCCTGCAAGCGCGGCCGCATCGACCGCTGCACCGCCGACTACCAGATGCGCATCTCCGGCCCGCTGATGGACCGCATCGACCTGCGCATCGAGGTGCCCGCGGTGACCGCCGCCGACCTGATCCTGCCGCCGTCGAAGGAAGGCTCGGCCGAGGTCGCTGCCCGCGTCGCCGCCGCACGCGACCTGCAGCGCGAGCGCTATGCCAAGGCCGGCCTGCCACACATCCGGACCAACGCCGAGGCCCCCGCCGCCGTGCTCGACGAGGTCGCCAGGCTGGATGCGCCCGGCCAGAAGCTGCTGCGCGAAGCCGCCGAGACGATGCGGCTGTCCGCCCGCGGCTATCACCGCGTCCTGCGCGTGGCGCGGACGCTCGCCGATCTCGACCACACTGATGCGATCGGCCGGCTGCATCTGGCCGAGGCGCTGTCGTATCGCGCGCTGGCGGAGGACAGCCGGCATGCGGCGTAAAGGCGCCCCCTCCCCCTCAACACTCCGGTAACGACTTCTCTTTACGCTCCGACAACCATAGGGCCCGCGTTTTGTCCTCAGGCCTGCCGCGTCGGTGCGTATCATGTTGCGTTTCAAGGTCCTCGTCTCGGCTGTGCCGCTGATCGCGGCCGCTGTCATCGCCAGACTCGAATTGGCGCCCTCCCCGCAGCCCTGCATTGCCGTCGGTGCCGACAGCGTCTCGCTCGGCTCGGCGCCGTTTACCGCCGATCTCCATGTCGACGTCACCGATGACCCGGCGCTCGCCACCGTTCGCGTGGCGCTGGCCGACAGTCCGGAGACGGCTGATCTCGTCGTGGTCGACGATGTGCTCGCCAAGGAGGATCGTGGCTGCGGCATGACTGCCGCGACTGCGGTCGTCGCGATCGCCGCCGATCCGCATCCTGGCGCGCTCCGGATCCATCTCGCCAAGGACAGTGCAGCAGATGCTCACGCCGCCGCGCTCATCGTCTCGGCCCGCGGCCACCACTCACCGCCGGCCGATCCGGTTCGGTGAGTCGGGCTAACGCCCGGTTCACCATCTCAGCACGGCTTCATCGCGCGTGCATGACCTTTCAAAGTCTCAGCAATACCGACGCCGCATGGTGCGGGCCGGCCATGACATTGGGATCGAAATCGTCGGGGGTGATCGAGATGGGACCGATTTTTCACGTCAGGCTGCGCCTGCGCCGGTTCATGCGCCGTCACCGCACCATCTTCGCCATCCTGCGCTCGCTGATGATCTTCTCCGCCGGCTTCGGCGGCGCGTACGGCTTCATCAAGGCCAGCATCTCCGACAACTCCGGCTATAACCCGCACACGTTCGCGATCGGCGCCAGCTTCCTGTTCGCGCTCGCCTGCGTCGGCCTGGCCACGCTCAGCATGCGGCTGCGCTTCGTCGCCAGGAAGATGCACAAGATTGCGCTCCACAACGAGGTGCTGGCCGACCGGAACTGGGAGCTGCAGGAAGCCGAGCAGCGCGCCCGCAATCTGTTCGAGCAGCAGGGCGATCTCATCGTCATGCGCGAGCGCGGCGGCAGCATCATCTTCGTCAACGACGCCTATTGCCGGATGGCGGGCCTCGATCGCGACAACCTGCTCGGCAGCGCGTTCACCTTCGAGCTGATCGAGCAGGGCGACAGCGCGCTGGAGCCGAACGGCACGCGCGTCCACGACCAGCGCATCGAGAGCGCGATCGGGCCGCGCTGGATCGCGTGGCGCGAGGCGCTGGTGCGTTCCGACGCCGGCCAGCCCGCCGTGCTGCAATGTGTCGGCCGCGACGTCACCGACCGCACCGAGACCGAGCGGGCGCTGGCGGACGCGCGCGATCAGGCCAACGCCGCGAACCGCGCCAAGTCGCGGTTCCTGGCGATGGCCAGCCATGAGATCCGCACGCCGCTGAACGGCATCCTCGGCATGAGCGGACTCTTGCTCGAAACGCAGCTGACGCCGGAGCAGACGACCTACGCCAAGGCGGTCCGCACCTCGGGTGAGGCCTTGATGTCGCTGATCGACGAGCTGCTCGACTATTCCAAGATCGAAGCCGGCAAGCTGGCGCTCGAGGCGCAGCCGTTCTCGCTGGCGGCGCTGATCGAGGAGATCACCGAGCTGCTGGCGCCACGGGCGCAGGCCAAGCAACTGGAGATCGCGGCCTATCTCGACGAGCGGCTGCCGACCTGGGTGACGGGCGACGCCGCGCGGCTGCGCCAGGTGCTGCTCAACCTCGCCGGCAACGCCATCAAGTTCACCGCGACGGGCGGCGTTGCCCTGATCGCCGAGCCCGGCATCTGGCCGAACGAGATCAGCTTCCAAGTGTGCGACACCGGCATCGGCATCGCAGCCGACGCGCAGGAGCGCATCTTCCGCGAATTCGAGCAGGCCGACGACAGCGTCGCGCGCAGCTTCGGCGGCACCGGGCTTGGCCTTGCGATCTCGGACCGGATCGTCAAGCGGATGGGCGGCCGCATCGCGCTGCAGAGCGCGCTCGGCGCCGGCTCGACCTTCGAGGTGTCGGTGCCGCTGCCGCCGGCGCTGGAGCGCGGCGAGCAGAACAGCTTCCGCGGCCCCGATCTCGCAGGACGGTCGATCATGCTTGTGGCGCCGGCCGGGCTGCAGGCCGAGCTGATCGAGCGGCGCTTGCAGAACTGGGGCGCGCAGACCTGCCTGGTCGCCGAGGCCGAGGTGGCGGAGGCCCTGCTGCCCGAACGCGCCTGGCACGCCGTGCTGGTCGACGACAGCATCGGCGGCGATGAATCGCTGCGTGTGGGCGGGGTCGCGCGACATCACACGACGCGGCTGATCGTGCTGGTGACACCGGCGAGCCGCCACGAGCTGGCGCCGGGGGCGCCATTCAACGGCTATCTCGTCAAGCCGCTGCGGGCCGCCTCGCTCGCCGCGCGCGTGAGCTTCGACACCGACGGCACGGTCATGGCCGACGATCCGATCCCGACCATCGCGCCGCCGATCGCGGCCCAGGCCGGCACGGGACTGTCCATCCTGGTCGCCGAGGACAACGACATCAACGCACTGCTGATGCGCTCGCTGCTGAGCAAGCTCGGCCACCACGCCGACATCGCCGTGCATGGCGAAGCCGCGCTGGACTCCTGGCTCGCGGCGCGCTCGGCCGGCGCGCCCTATGATCTGATCCTGATGGACGTGCAGATGCCGAAGCTCGACGGCATTGCCGCCGCCAGGCGCATTCGCGCCATCGAGGCCAGCGAGCCCGGCGGGCGCACCCCGATCCTGGCGCTCACGGCCAATGCCCTGGTCGAGGATCGTTACGCCTGCTTCGAGGCGGGCATGGATGGGTTCCTGGTCAAGCCGATCGATCGCGACAAGCTCGACGAGGCGCTGGCGAATCTGGCGGCGGCGCGACAGGTGCCAGCGTAGGTCATCAGTTGGAGCGGATCAGCTCGGCGCCGCGCTCGCGGGCCCCCGCTCACAACCGCCGCAGCGCCACCGTCTCGATCTCGTGATCCGCGCCCTTCTTCAGGATCAAGGTCGCACGCGGCCGTGTCGGGAGGATGTTGTCCTCGAGATTGGCCAGGTTGGTGCGCTCCCAGATCGCGATCGCGGTGGCGATGGCCTCCTCGTCCGACAGCAGCGCGTAGCGGTTGAAGTAGGACCGCGGATCATGGAACGCCGTGTCGCGCAGCGACAGGAAGCGCTTGACGTACCATTTGCGCAGGATCGCCTCGTCGGCGTCGATGTAGACCGAGAAGTCGAAGAAGTCGGAGACGACCGGTACTGCCTGGCCATCGCGCGGCAGCGGTCCGGTCTGCAGCACGTTGACGCCTTCGACGATCAGGATGTCCGGCTGGTCGATCTCGGCCCACTGATTGGGGACGATGTCGTAACTCAGATGGGAATACACCGGTGCGCGCACGGGATGGCGGCCGGCCTTGATGTCGGAGAGAAAACCGAGCAGCCGCGGCAGGTCATAGCTTTCCGGAAAGCCCTTCTTCTGCATCAGGCCCTGCCGCTCCAGCACCGCGTTCGGATACAGGAAGCCGTCGGTGGTGATGAGATCGACCTTGGGCCGCGGCGACCAGCGGGTCAGCAACGCCTGCAGCACGCGCGCAGTGGTCGACTTGCCGACCGCCACCGAGCCGGCGACGCCGATGATGTAGGGCATCTTACGGTCGCGGATGCCGAGAAACTGGCGCTGCGCGTAGTACAGCCGCTGCGCCGCATCGACATACATCGACAGCAATCGCGACAGCGGGAGGTAGATGTCCTCGACCTCCTGAAGGTCGAGACGATCGTGCATCGACCGCAGCTTGGAGAACTCGCCGGGCTCCAAGGTCATCGGCGTGTCGTTGCGCAGCTCGGCCCATTGTTCGCGCGTGAAGACGCGGTACGGATTATATTGTTGTTCGGTGGTGCGCATGTCCATGACGCTGCCCTTCGTTTCCCCCGCCGTCGCGCCCTACTCCGTCTTGCGCGACGCCTTTTCTTCCAGCCCCGATTGGCCGGTCCGCTTGCCAAGCGCCGCCTCGACCTCCTCGAGCCGGACGTCGCGCGACTTCAACAACACCAACAGATGAAACAGCAGGTCGGCGCTTTCGGAGATCAGATGCTCACGGTCGGTGCCAAGTGCGGCGATGACCGTCTCGACCGCCTCCTCGCCCATCTTCTTGGCGCATTGCGGCGGGCCCTTGTCGAGCAGCTTGCGCGTATAGGACGCCTCACCGCCCGCCGCGGCGCGCGCGTCGATGATGGCAGCCAGGTCGTGAAGCGTGAAGCGGGACATCAGCCGGTACTCGGAACGCCTGCCCGACCACGGCGGCCGGACCAGCGTTCATCTAACATTTTTGCGACGCAATGTCGTCAGGGATCGAGCCGCATCGGCAGCCCCTGGCGCACCATGTGCTCCTTGGCCTGCCGGATGGTAAATTCCCCGAAATGGAAGATTGACGCCGCCAGCACCGCGGTCGCGTGGCCCTCGCGGATGCCGTCCACCAGATGATCGAGGTTACCGACACCGCCGGAGGCGATCACCGGCACCGGGACGCTGTCGGCGACTGCCCGGGTCAGCGGCAGGTCGAAGCCCTGGCGGGTGCCGTCGCGGTCCATCGAGGTCAGCAGGATCTCGCCGGCACCGAGCGCGACCACCTCCTGGGCGTATTCCAGGGCATCGATGCCGGTCGATTTGCGGCCGCCATGGGTGAAGATCTCCCAGCGGCTGCCGCCGCCCGGCCGCGACACGGACTTGGCGTCGATCGCCACCACGATGCACTGCTCGCCGAACTTCTCGGCCGCCTCCTTGACGAATTCGCGCCTGCTCACCGCGGCCGAATTGATCGAAACCTTGTCGGCGCCGGAACGCAGCAGGGTCTTGATGTCGTCGATGGTGCGCACGCCGCCGCCGACCGTGACCGGCATGAAGCAGGCCTCCGCCGTGCGCCGGACGACGTCCAGCATGATGCCGCGGTTCTCATGGGTGGCGGTGATGTCGAGGAAGCACAGCTCGTCGGCGCCGGCCGCGTCATAGGCGATCGCGGCTTCGACCGGATCGCCGGCATCGCGCAGATTGACGAAGTTGACGCCCTTGACGACTCGTCCGTCCTTGACGTCGAGGCAGGGAATGACACGGACCTTGAACATCCTGTTTCCTCCTACGCACGCGCCGCGCGGATCAGCGCCAGTGCTTCCGCGGGATCGAGGCGGCCGTCATAGAGCGCGCGGCCGGCGATGGCGCCTTCGAGCTTTTTCGCCCGCGGTGTCAGCATCGCCTTGACGTCCTCGATCGAGGCCAGGCCGCCGGAGGCAATCACGGGAATCGAGATGGCGTCACCTAGCGCGATCGTGGCATCGAGGTTGAGGCCCTTGAGCAGGCCGTCGCGCGCGATGTCGGTGAAGATGATCGCGGCGACGCCGGCGTCCTCGAAACGCTTGGTAATGTCGAGCGCGGTCACTTCGGATGTCTCGGCCCAGCCCTCGACGGCGACCTTGCCGTCGCGCGCATCGAGCCCGACGGCGACGCGGCCGGGGAAGGCCTTGGCTGCGGTCTTCACCAGCTCGGGATCGCGCACCGCCGCGGTGCCGATGATGACACGGGTGATGCCTTTGCTGAGCCAAGCCTCCACCGTCTTGAGATCGCGGATGCCGCCGCCGAGCTGCACCGGCATCTTGACGACTTTCAACATCGCTTCCACGGCGTGCGCATTCATCGGCTTGCCGGCGAAGGCGCCGTCGAGATCCACGACGTGGAGATAGTCGAACCCCTGGTCGGCGAAGCTCTTGGCCTGCGCGGCGGGATCGAGGTTGAACACGGTGGCGCGCGCCATGTCGCCCTGCTCCAGTCGCACGCACTGGCCGTTCTTCAGATCAATGGCAGGAAACAGGATCATCGGAGCTGTCTTTCAGGCAAGCGCCCTGCTCGCCCCTTGGACGAGCAGGCACGCTGCGCTCATGGCTTCCACTTCAGGAAGTTGGAAATGAGGGCGAGACCGAAACGCTGGCTCTTCTCGGGATGGAATTGGGTGCCGATCGCGGTGTCCTTGCCGACGATCGCGGTGACCGGTCCGCCGTAATCGGCGCGTGCCAGAACGTCGCTCTCGTTGACGGCATTCAAGTGATAGGAGTGCACGAAATAGGCGTGCAGGCCCTTCGGTCCGAGCGGCAGCCGCTCCAGCACCGGATGCTCTTGCAGCGCATCGAGCGTGTTCCAGCCCATATGCGGGATCTTCAGGCTCTCGTCGCGAGGCGTGATCTTCTCGACGTCGCCGGAGATCCAGTCGAAGCCGTCGGTGGTGACGTGCTCCTTGCCGCGCGTTGCCATCAATTGCATGCCGACGCAGATGCCGAAGAATGGCCGCGCCTTGTGGCGCACGGCTTCGGTCATCGCCTCCAGCATGCCGTCGACGGAGTCGAGCCCGCGGCGGCAGTCGGCGAAGGCGCCGACGCCGGGCAACACGATGCGATCGGCGCGATAGACCGTATCGGGATCGCGTGTCACGACGACCTTCTGCGGATCCGCCATGCCGCGCGCAGCGCGCTCGAACGCCTTGGCGGCGGAATGCAGATTGCCGGAGCCGTAATCGATGATCGCAACACTCATCGTCCACCTCCGGGTTCGGGAAACAAGCCAATGATGCTGGCATGCGGCAGCGGCGGCGGGTGCTGCCCATTGCCATTGTCGCGTGTCGGCGGCGCCGCGCCGCGATCGACGGTGTGGTTGTCGTAGCCGAGCGTGCTGCGCCGGGCGGCCCAGCGCTCGAAGAAGCGGCGCTCGGCGGCATCGAGATCGTCGGCGACGACGACGTCGATCTGGCGCCAATTGCCGCGCGAGTAGCTCCAGCGCTTCAGGCTCGAGGCTTCGAGCCCGAGCAGGATCGCAAGCAACAGATCGATGCCGGCAATCGCGCCGCCGCTGACGCCGACGCGCACCAGGACGACGTCGAGCGCGATCGTCAGCACGGCCCAGACCAGCATCGCAAGCCAGAGACGATGCCAGGCCAGCCAGACGGCGCCGAGCACGGCGGCCCAGAAATGGAAGCCGTCGCGGATGAAGACAAAGCGATCGGTCGAACGCAGATCGGCCCCGGCGGCCAGGGGAGCGTGAACCGTATAGACGGGCATGTCGAAAATCCCTTGGGAGGAGGGAGGTCAGCCGCCGAGCTGACCCTTGGTGGATGGCACTTCGCCCTGATTGCGAGGATCGATCGCAAGGGCTGCGCGGAGGGCCCGCGCCAGACCCTTGAAGCAGGATTCGGCGATATGATGGGCGTTCTCGCCGTACAGCGTCTCGACATGCAGGGTGATGCCGGCGTTCATGGCAAAGGCGTTGAACCATTCGCGCACCAGCTCGGTGTCGAACTCGCCGATCTTGTCGCGCGCAAAGGTCGTGCGGAATACCAGCATCGGCCGGCCCGATACGTCGATCACGACGCGCGTCAGGGTCTCGTCCATCGGCATGTGGATCGAGGCGTAACGGGTGATGCCGGCCATGTCGCCGAGCGCCTGACGCACGGCCTGGCCGAGGGCGATGCCGACATCCTCGGTGGTGTGGTGGAAATCGATATGGAGGTCGCCGACCGCCTTGACGGTCATGTCGATGCGGGAATGCCGGGCCAGCAGATCCAGCATGTGATCGAAGAAGCCGATCCCGGTCGCGATGTTCACGACGCCGGTGCCGTCGAGGTTCACGGACACCTCGATGTCGGTCTCTTTGGTCTTGCGCTTGATGGTCGCGCTACGCATGGGGTCAGCTTTCCCTTGAAAACGCGGCCCTTTTATCAAACGGATGACGCCTTAGCTACTGCGGGATGAGCCCCATGAGGCCTGATCTCGGGCCATGGTGAGCGGATTTCAAGACCCGGTCGGGCAGGGCAGGGACCCGGTAATTGTATCCCGACGCCTGAGCGCCTAAATCAGGGCATCAACCAGGGATCCCCCATGCACGCATCTTCGAACGAGCCCACTGTCTGGCACGGCACCACGATCCTGACCGTCCGCAAGGGGGGCAGGGTGGTGATCGGCGGCGACGGCCAGGTCTCGATCGGCCAGACCGTGATCAAGTCCAATGCCAAGAAGGTGCGCAAGCTCGGCAAGGGCGACGTCATCGGCGGCTTCGCCGGCGCCACCGCCGACGCGTTCACCCTGTTCGAGCGGCTGGAGAGCAAGCTCGAGCAATATCCGGGTCAGCTGACCCGGGCCGCGGTCGAGCTCGCCAAGGACTGGCGCACCGACCGCTATCTGCGGCGGCTCGAAGCCATGATGATCGTGGCCGACAAGGAGGTCTCGCTGGTGCTGACCGGGACGGGCGACGTCCTGGAACCGGAGGCCGGCGTGATGGCGATCGGCTCCGGCGGCAACTATGCGCTTGCGGCCGCGCGTGCGCTGATCGACACCGACAAGGACGCCGAGAGCATCGTGCGCCGCTCGCTCGACATCGCCGCCGACATCTGCGTCTACACCAACCGCAACATCACCATCGAGACCTTGCAGGGCGGCTCAGCCATGGTGCGGGATTAATGGCTCAGGATTACGCCATCCGCGCAATGGCTGCCGCCGACCTGCCCTTGATACGCCGTTGGCTTGGCACGCCGGACGTGATGCGGTGGTGGGGAGAGCCCGACGAGCAATATGCGCTGGTGAGCGGCGATCTCGCTCATCCTGACATGGACCAATTTATCGTCGCGATCGATGGCCGGCCGTTCGCATATCTCCAGTGCTATGCGCTCTCAGCCTGGGATCATGGATTCGGGCCTCAACCGCCTGCCACGCGTGGCATCGATCAGTTCATCGGCGAGCCCGACATGATCGGGCGCGGCCATGGGGCGCGTTTCATTCGGCAGTTCGTCGAAGACCTGCTGCGATCGGCCGCGCCACGCGTGGTGACCGATCCAGATCCGGCGAACGCCCGTGCCGTGCGCGCCTACGAGAAGGCCGGATTCAGACGCGATCGGCTCGTCGAAACGCCGGAGGGCTCTGCGCTGCTGATGGTGAGCCAGCCCGGCGACTTGCCCTGATTGCGATCCAAACCTAGCTAGAGCCCCATGACCGACTTTTCACCCCGCGAAATCGTCTCCGAACTCGACCGCTACATCGTCGGCCAGGCCGACGCCAAGCGGGCGGTGTCCATTGCCTTGCGCAACCGCTGGCGCCGGCTGCAGCTCGATGCAGGCCTGCGCGAAGAGGTGCTGCCGAAGAACATCCTGATGATCGGGCCGACCGGCGTCGGCAAGACCGAGATCGCGCGGCGGCTGGCCAAGCTTGCGGGCGCACCGTTCCTCAAGGTCGAGGCGACCAAGTTCACCGAGGTCGGCTATGTCGGCCGCGACGTCGAGCAGATCATCCGCGACCTCGTCGAGGTCGCGATCGCCCAGGTCCGGGAGCGCAAGCGCAAGGACGTCGCCGCCCGCGCGCAGCTCGCCGCCGAGGAGCGCGTCCTCGACGCGCTGGTCGGCGCCAATGCGAGTGCTGCGACGCGCGACTCGTTCCGCCGCAAGCTGCGTGCCGGCGAGCTCAACGACAAGGAGATCGAGATCGAGACGCAGTCCTCCGGCGGCGGCTTGCCGATGTTCGAGATCCCCGGCATGCCGGGAGCCCAGATGGGCGCGATCTCGATCGGCGACATCTTCGGCAAGCTCGGCGGCCGCACCAAGACGCGGCGCGTGACGGTCGAGGCCTCGCACGACATCCTGATCGCGGAAGAATCCGACAAGCTGCTCGACAGCGAGCAGTTGGTGCAGGAAGCAATCAGCGTGGTCGAGAACAACGGCATCGTGTTTCTCGACGAGATCGACAAGATCTGCGTGCGCGAGAACCGCGCCGGCGGCGACGTCTCGCGCGAGGGCGTGCAGCGTGACCTGCTGCCGCTGATCGAGGGCACGACGGTCTCGACCAAGCATGGTGCGGTCAAGACCGACCACGTCCTGTTCATTGCCTCCGGCGCGTTCCACATCGCCAAGCCCTCGGACCTCTTGCCGGAGCTGCAGGGACGATTGCCGATCCGGGTCGAGCTGCAGGCGCTGACGCGCGACGACATGCGGCGCATCCTGACCGAGCCGGAGGCATCGCTGATCAAGCAATATGTCGCGCTGATGCAGACCGAGGGCGTGACGCTCGACATCACCGACGATGCGATCGACGCGCTCGCCGACATCGCGGTCGCGGTGAATTCGACGGTCGAGAACATCGGCGCGCGCCGGCTGCAGACGGTGATGGAGCGCGTGCTCGACGAGATCTCCTTCACGGCGTCCGATCGTAACGGCGAAACCATGCGCGTCGACGCTGCGTATGTGCAGCAACACATCGGCGACCTCGCCAAGAACGCGGATCTCAGCCGGTTCATTTTGTAGTCGGCTGCGCCTAGCAAGCGCTGAGCTTCTTCGCTCCGGCGCGGCGTCAAAATCCGCTGCCGTCCCCGCGAACGCGGGGACCCATAACCACCAAAGCTGATTGTGACTCACGATGGCGGCTCCAGCCTTGCCTCACCACGAACGGCGGCGGCTATGGGTCCCGGCTCAAGGCCGGGACGACAGTGGTGGACGGGGCGACGACCTCGTCGCCATCTATCACCGCTCGGACGCCGCATGACCGCCGCCTCCAGCAAACACTGGCGCCTGATGCTCGCCGTCAACGCCGCCGTGATGCTCGGCGTCTTCCTGCACAAGCTCACGCTGCCGCCCTACATTCCGTACATCCATCTGCTGGTCGACTATCATTTCGGCTTCATCAAGCGCGCGCTGATCGGTGCCATGGTCGGCCTGTTCGCCGCGAAGGTGCCGGTCTGGCTGGTGTTCGCGCTGGCCGGTTGCGTCTGGCTCATCACCTTCGCACTGTTCGCGCAGCTCTTCCGCCGCACGTTCGGCTTCGATCGCGCACGGCTGCCGTTGTTCATCTTCACCGCCTGCTCGCCGTTCGTGTTCAAGAACTTCCTGTTCACGCTCGGCCATTTCGACATCTATGGCTGTCTCGGCGCGATCGTCCTGCTGCTGGTGCCGGCGCGCACGCTGGCCTACGTGCTGCTTGCGGCATTGATCTCGGCCCTGCTCGTGCTGATTCATCACATCCATCTGCTGATGTACGTGCCGACCATCACCGCGATCGTCGTGCTGCGCTACTACCTGACACGTCCCCTCACTCGCCTGGATATTGCAGTCGGCGCTAGCGCGCTGCTCGGCCTCGGCGCGCTGTTCCTCGCGGCGCAATTCCTCGGCACCATGCCGCTGCCCGAGGCCGACTTCGCGTCCTACTTGCGCTCGCGCATGGTCGATCCGTCGCGCACCGAGCTCTTGCAGTTCGCCTATGTCTGGTATCAGCCGCTCGCCAAGGAGGTGCAGGAGACCTGGGCGCGGCTGCCGTCGAACCTGCTGGGTCTGCCCATCTATGCGCTGCTGCTGTGGCTGCACGCGCCGCTGTGGCGGAATCTCAAGGATCTCATCGGCGCCTTGGCTGACAAGCGCCATCGCCAGATCGTCATCGCCGCGCTGATCGTCATCAGCTCCGCTTACCTCGTCATGTTCGCCATGGTGTTCGACTATTCGCGCTGGATCTCGAGCTGGGTGGTCTGCATGGTACTGATGCTGCACGCGCTGAAGACGCTTCCTGCGACCAAGCCGATCACTCCGATCGACGCCGACGACCGCATGACGACGATCCTGGGCTGGATTGTCACCGCCGTACCGCGGATCGGGATCATCCGCCCGTTCTGACGCTCAGCCGCGGGCGCGCCTGATCCGGACATAGAGCGCGCCGGCGCCGCCATGGCCGACATGAGCCTCCTCGAAGCCGACGATGAGCGAGCGGAATTCCGGCAGGCTGAGCCAATGCGGCACCTGCCGCCGGAGCACGCCACGTTCGGGATCCGCCCCGATGGTGCCCTTGCCGGTGATGACCAACACGAAGGTGAGACCGTCATGCTGGGCGCGATGCAGGAAATGATGCAGCGCCTGATGCGCCCGACTCTGGGTCATGCCGTGCAGATCGAGCCGCGCATCGATCTCGCTGCGGCCGCGCGACAGCTTGGACCGCTCCTTGCGGCCGAGCGAGACCAGCGGCGGGATCGCCGGCCGGGCCGGCTTGGGCACGACCATCGGCGCGACCGGCCGCGGTGTCATCATCGGCTTGTCCGGCTGCGGCTCGGCCGTCACCATCGGCGGATGCGGCCGCACCGGACGGTGCGTCTTGCGCAGCGGCTTGACCTGGCGCGCCACCGTCTCCCACAGGGTGCGCTCGTCCTCGGAGAGGCCACGCTTGCGACGGCCGCGCGGCGGCTCGGGATCTTCAGACATGGAGACGGCTTGTCATCGGCGGTTGCGATGGCGCCTGCCATAACGCAATCGGCGGATATTGCGATCACTTTCGATACGGGGGCGGGCCTCGGGCAGGGGCACGGGCTGCGGCGCCACAACGTTCTGCGCCACCGTGGTCGCCGGGATTGCGCTCGCGGCGGAAGCAGGGGCCTTCGCATCGTTGACCGGGGAGGCGGCGGCTTTGGCGGCCTCCTTCGGCAGCACCTGCGGAAACAGTTTTGCGATCTTCTCCGACGGGCGTGCATCCGGCAGCGGCATCTTGCGGCCACGCGCGACCGGATCGAGGCTCTTCGGCACCAGCATCACGAACTGGATGCTGTGCTTGAGACGGCCGGAGACCTTGCCGGCGTCCTGGCCGGCGCCGAAATAGAGATCGGCGCGCGCAGGTCCGACGATCGCCGAGCCTGTATCCTGCGCAATCATCAGCCGGTGGAACGCGGTCTTCGACTTCTCGGATTCGATCGGCAGCTCGCCGGTGATGAAGAACGGCGTGCCATAGACGTGCAGCGACTTGTCGACCGCGATCGAACGGCCGGGCGTCAGCGGGATGCCCTGCGCGCCGACCGCCTCGTCCTTCTCCGACAGCTGCACCTCGCGGAAGAAGATGTAGGAGCGGTTCATCCGCCGCAGCTCGTTGGCACCTTCCGGATTCTGCTCCATCCAGTCGCGGATACGCTGCATCGACATCTGCTCGCGCGGAATGATGCCGCGTTCGATCAGGATGCGGCCGACCGGTGTGTAGGGAAGGCCATTATAGGCATCGTAGTTGATGCGGATGGTCGAGCCGTCGTCGAGACTGATGCGCGCCGATCCCTGGATCTGGGCAAACAGCAGGTCAGTCTGGTTCCTGAGCCACGCGATCTCCAGGCCGCGGCCCTCGATGGCGCCGTCCTCGATCTCCGCGCGGTCGTAATAGGGGACCAGCTTGCGCCGTCCGATCTTCCGATAGACGGGACCCTTGTTGGGCAGACTCGTCGCGTCCTGCTTGAAGCCACGGACGAACAGATTGGAGGGGCGACGATAGACCGGAACGTTGTAGACCTCGTTCTGGGTCCGCGAGCCCTCGATGACGGGTTCGTAGTAGCCGGTGACGAAGCCATCGACATCGCCGAGCTTGGAGATCTTCAGCGGCTCGAAGTGCCGTTCGAAGAAAGCCCTTGCCGCAGCATTGTCGGCGAGATCGGTGGCCCGAGCGTCGCGACAGGGGTCGCGCAGGGAATCACCCAGCGGCTTGCCATCCGCCTTGGCATCCGGCGCTGCATCCGTCTTTGCGGCGATCGGCTTGCAGCTGGCGCGGAACGTCCGATAGGCCGCAAGCTGGTCGTCGTCGTTCCAGCCGGGCACGTCGTTCCAGGCCAATGGCAGGTACTGGCTGTTGCTGATCTCGAGCGGCCAGTCGAGTTGCGGGTAGGGCAGGTGGCGCACCGGGGGCGCCGCCGCCCGGTGGCGCGAGCGCACCGCCTCGGCCGCATAAGGGGCGAGCGCCACGGCGGCGACGCTCAGGGCGAGCGCCGGCGTCCAGTATTTCAGGCGATGAGCGGTGAAACCCCGCTTCCAAATTTCGCGAACCATGCTTGCACCATCAAAGTACCACTCAACGCGAAATTCAGAGAAAACGGGATGCTGAAAAGATCCGGGTCAAAAAGCCGAGGATGGACCTCGTCGTCCTCCTTGCAGAACTGGGTCGACATCGAGAGCGGGCGATCTCCCGATGTAACGCCGGCGGCGGCAACCTATTCCATCAATGGCTGCCGGTGCCGACCAGCTTCCAATTGGGATCGCGCGAGCCGGTATCGCGGGCGAAAGTCCAGATGTCGGTGATGTCGGCCACCTTGTCCGGATTGCCGTCGACGATGTTGCCCCCCTTGTCGCGTGTCACCGAGATCATTTGCGAGACGAAGCGCACCGTCACCTGCGCGGTGCGGTCGCGCAGCTCGGCACCGACCAGTTCGGCGGTATCGATGGAGACGAAGCGGGTTTCGGTCTTCTGCTCCTGCTTCTCACGCTCCTTGATGACGGCGTCGAAACTCTCATAGACCTCGGACGACAACAGGTCGCGCAATGCGCGGCGATCGCCATTGGCGAACGCCAGCACGATCATCTCGTAGGCACTGCGCGCGCCGGTCAGGAAATGGCGCGGATCGAACGACGAGTCGTCGGCGACGATCGCGTCGAGGCCACGGGCGAGCGGTGTGCCCGGCTCGGCCAGGCCACGCCAGCGATCGCCCGGCGCCGGCATCTCGCCGCCGGGGACCGCAGCCGAGGGATCGATGGGCTTGTTGGGAACCGGCATGACGTGGTTGTCCGGCGCGCCCTGGACCGCGTTTCGGGCGGCGTGATCGAACGGCGTCCGCTCGCTCCCGGTGCGCTGCCCGAGCACGGCGCGCAGGCGGATGAAGATGAAGACCGCCAGCGCCAGGAAGATGATGGTATAAATGTCCACTTCGTGTTCGCTTTCTGACTTGTCGAGCCGAACGCGGAGCCCGGCCACCGGGCACCCGTTCTACAGGATCCGGGTAAAGACCCGTGAATCCCTCGGTCGACCCGGATGTAGTCATCGAATTGGGCCCGGCCAATGGCACATTGTGGCCCGGTGATCCTAACCCTTTTCCCTCTCAAGGGGAAATCCGATCGACCTTGGATTGGAACAGAGTAGACGGTCGCTGGTTCCGCCCCCGGGCCGATGCGACAAATAGAGGCATGCCGGCCGGATCAACCCTCTGCCTCGGCCTTTTGCGGCGTCCGTGCCTCGTCCTTGTGGAACAAGCCGGCCCTATGGTAGCCACGCGCCGCAACGACCCGCCCTTTTTGCCTGGAGAACACTGCGATGACCAACGGTAACGGCGCCACTCCCGAGGCGGCTCCTCCTCCTCAACTGAACGTGCTGGCGCAATACATCAAGGATCTCTCGTTCGAGAATCCGAACGCTCCGCAGTCCCTGGCGCCGCAGGGCCAGCCGCCGCAGATCAACATCCAGATCAATGTCGGCGCCAATGCGCTGAATGACACCGAATACGAGGTGACGCTGACGATCGAGGGCAAGGCCGAGAGCGGCAGCCAGGTGATGTTCAGCTTCGAGCTGGTCTATGGCGGCGTGTTCCGGCTGGTCAACATTCCGCGCGAGAACCTGTCGCCGATGCTGCTGATCGAATGCCCGCGCCTGCTGTTCCCGTTCGCCCGCGAGATCGTCGCCAATTCGGTGCGCGACGGCGGCTTCCCGCCGCTGATGCTGGACCCGGTCGATTTCGTCGGCCTGTACCGCCAGAACATGGAGCGCCAGGCGGCGGCCCAGGGCGGCCAGGTGCTGTCGAGCTGATCCGGTTCTGCTTACGATTGATTTTTGCCGGGCGTGATCCGCTGCCGATCAGGCGGATCACGTGCCGGCGAGAAACTCCGTCCAGATCGGCTTGTCGCCGAGCGTGGCGATGAAGGCGCGATGCGCCTCTCGCTCCGCATCCGTGACCCGCGGCAGCAGTGGCCGCTCGCGCTGACGGCGCGGCGTCTCGCCGGCAGATCCGATGCGGATCTCCTGGCTGTCCTGGGTCAGGATCAGCTGCGACTGCCGCGCCCCGACCAGATCGACATAGACCTCCGCCAGCAGCTCGGCGTCGAGCAACGCGCCGTGCTTGGTGCGGCGTGAGTTGTCGATCGCATAGCGTGAGCACAGGTCGTCGAGGCGGTTCGACACGCCGGGATGCTTGCGACGTGCCAGCAGCAGCGTGTCGACCAGACGGTCCCTCGGAATGGCCGCGCGCTTGACCCGG
Source organism: Bradyrhizobium sp. SZCCHNRI2009 (assembly GCF_032485115.1). Classification (NCBI taxonomy): domain Bacteria; kingdom Pseudomonadati; phylum Pseudomonadota; class Alphaproteobacteria; order Hyphomicrobiales; family Nitrobacteraceae; genus Bradyrhizobium; species Bradyrhizobium sp. SZCCHNRI2009. The sequence continues at coordinate 527,397 of NZ_JAUEUH010000005.1, read as the reverse complement.
TCGAGCTCGGCATTGATGAAGCCGATGTCGAACGAGGCGTTGTGGATCACCAGCGGGGCATCGCCGATGAATTCCAGGAACTCCTCCACGATCTCGTGAAACAGCGGCTTGTCCGCGAGGAACTCGCTCGACAGTCCGTGAACCGCGAACGCCTCCGCCGGCATGTCACGTTCGGGATTGATGTAGCGATGGTAGACTTGGCCGGTGGGCATGCGGTTGATGATCTCGACGCAGCCGATCTCGACCAGGCGGTCGCCGCGCAGGGCGTCGAGGCCGGTGGTTTCGGTGTCGAGAACGATCTCACGCATCTGATTTGATCCGTCGGATTCCGCGCGGCCGGCGTTCGCGAATCAGCCCCGGCGCTGCGGCATTCTAACGACCTCCGCCAGGATGTCGCGGATGCGTGCCCGCACCGGATCGAGCCCGTGCGAGGTATCCACGACGAAATCGGCGCGCTTGCGCTTCTCGGCATCCGGCATCTGCCGTGCGAGCAGCGCATCGAGCGCTTCTTCCGTCATCGTGCCGCGCGCCAGAATGCGCTGACGCTGGATCTCGGGCGCGGTCGACACCACCACCACGGCATCGACGCGCTTGTCGCCGCCGGTCTCGAACAGCAAGGGGACATCGACGACGGCAACGGGCACGCCGGACTGCTCGGCGTCGTCGAGAAACTTCTGATGATAGGAGCGCAGCATCGGGTGCACGATCGCTTCGAGCCTGCGGATCGCGTCGGCATCACCGACGACCTTGGCGGAGAGCCTGGCCCGATCCACCTTGCCGTCCACCGTGGTCCCAGGAAATTCGGCTTCGATCGCCGGCACGGCTTCGCCCTCATAGACCTTATGAACGGTCGCGTCGGCGTCATAGACCGGGACGCCGGCTTCGGCGAACAGCTTTGCGGTCGTCGACTTGCCCATGCCCATCGAGCCGGTCAGACCCAGCACTCTCATCCGCGGTCACTCCCCCTTGCGCGTGGCTGCGGTCGGCATCAGATCCTGAGCAGCTTCGCTTCGCGAAAATAGGCGAGCAGCGGCAGCAGCGGCAGGCCGAGGATGGTGAAGTGATCGCCGTCGATGCGGTCGAACAGGTGCACGCCGAGCCCTTCCAGCTGGTAGGCGCCGACGCTGGATGTGACGGTTTCGCCGGCGGCATCGAGATAGGCTGCGATCTCGGTTTCGGTGAGGGCACGCATCGTCATCCAGGCGACGGCGACGTGCGAGAACAGCACCTCGCCATTGCGGACCACGGCGATGGCCGAGTGCAGCGCATGGGTGCGTCCGCCCAGCGCCAACAGTTGCTGCATGGCATGCTGGCGGCCGGCCGGCTTGTTGAACATGCGCTCACCCAATGCCAGCGTCTGATCCGCGCCCACCACATATGAATTGGGCCTGTTTGCCGAGACCGCTGCGGCCTTCGCGTTGGCAAGGTGCAACGCAATCTCGTAGGGCGCGACCAGGCCAGCTTCGGCCTGCACCGCGCGTTCGTCGATATCGGCGGGAAGCGCCTCGCACGCGAGTCCTGCGTTCGCGAGCAGCATCCGCCGCGCGCGGCTCTGCGATGCCAGAATGAGAGGCTCGTCACTGCACCAGATGGACATTGATCCGCTCACTAGTCCGGAAGCCGCTGCCGCTGCCGGTCGGTATAGAGTTTCAGGATCGCGGCGGCCGTCTCCTCGATCGAGCGCCGCGTCACGTCGAGCATGACCCAGTTGAACTTCGCACTCAGCTTGCGTGCATAGGCGACCTCGTCCGTCACCGACTGCTTGTCGACATAGTTCTCATTGCCGGATTCCGCACCCATGCTGAGCAGGCGATTCTGCCGCACCTGGATCAGCCGCTCCGGGGTCGCATGCAGGCTGACCACCAGCGGCTTCTTCAATATCTCGAGCTGATGCGGGATCGGAATGCCCGGGACCAGCGGCACGTTGGCGGTGCGCACGCCGCGATTGGCGAGATAGATCGAGGTCGGAGTCTTCGACGTCCGGCTGACGCCGACCAGCACCACTTCGGCGTCTTCGAGACCGTCGACCATCTGCCCGTCATCGTGGAGCATCGTGTAGTTCAGCGCATCGATGCGGGCGAAATATTCGGCATTGAGCACGTGCTGCGCACCGACGCGGCCGGCGGTCGATGCGCCGAGATAGGCCTCGAACAGCTGCATCACCGGACCGATGATCGACAGGCTCGGGATGTTGATCTGCTGGCACTTGGCTTCGAGCCGGCTGACCAGATCCTTCTCGAGCAGCGTGAACAGAACGATGCCCGGCGCTTCCTCGATCTCGTCGAGCACGCGGTCGAGCTGCTTCTGGCTCCGCACCAGCGGGTACACGTGCTCGACCGGGGTCACGTTGGTGTATTGCGCGGCGACCGCACGCGCGACCGTGATCAGGGTTTCGCCCGTCGAATCGGAAACCAGATGGAGGTGAAAGTAGTTGCCGGTGGTGGGCATCAAATCCTTAACGATCTGTGAATCCCTGTGAAGGATGGGGCCAAAAAGCCGCCTCGGACCGCTCCCTTTGTATAACCCCGATTGTTCTGCACATGGTCGCCGTCCGGGACAACGTCAGGCAGCAGCGCGATGATATCGGGACGAGGCCCATTTGTCTCTGGATAAGCTGTCGAAGGATTTCGACAAGCGTCTGAATCACATCAGACTCTGGGGCGAACCGGCGTGCGCAGCTCGCATGTTGAGGGATGTGAACAAGCTGCGGGCAGACTGCGGATGACATTGCATGAGTCCAATCCACCGCTACCTAGACTCAAACCTTAAGATTCTAAAATTATTTGGTTTGGAGGGGACTGAGCGAGCGGATATGTCTCGACACGCAAGCTGATCGCAGCCGAGAGGACCACGCGTTTCCGATGTATGAGTGGATCAAGGCCCTTCACGTCATCGCTGTCATCGCGTGGATGGCCGGCATGCTGTATCTGCCACGGCTGTTCGTCTATCATTGCGACGCCGAGATCGGCTCGAAGCAATCCGAGACGTTCAAGATCATGGAACGGCGCCTGCTCAAGGCGATCATCAATCCCGCGATCACCGTGACGTGGCTTGCCGGACTCTATCTGGCCTGGTCCGGCCACTGGTATACCAGCGGTTGGTTTCATGCGAAATTTCTGCTGGTGCTGATCATGTCCGGGGTCCATGGACTGTTCACCCGCTGGGTCAGGGAATTCGGCGCCGACAAGAACACCCGAAGCCAGAAATTCTACCGGTATATCAATGAGGTACCAACGGTGCTGATGATCGGCATCGTGATTCTCGTCATCGTCAAGCCGTTCTGACCGCTTCCCAGGGAATACCGCTCCGCTGCAGATGCCTTGCAGACGACGGCGCGATTTTCTATATTATGGATATCCCACCCCACGCAGGCGGATGTGGTTGCGTTCCGGCTCGACCGGCCGCCGCATCAGGTCTGGTGCCTCATCGGCGCCAACCTTGCTCAGACCTGCGGACCTCATTTCGTCCGCCTTCCCACAGCCACCTCGCATCCCTCCCAAGTCGCTTCCACAGGACCACCCCAATGCGGGAAATCAAACTACAGGACCTCAAGTCAAAGACGCCGGCCGAGCTCGTCTCCTTCGCGGAGGAAAACGGGGTCGAGAACGCCAGCACGATGCGCAAGCAGGAGCTGATGTTCGCCATCCTCAAGCAGCTCGCGATCCAGGAAACCGACATCATCGGTGAGGGCGTCGTCGAGGTGCTCTCCGACGGCTTCGGCTTCCTGCGCTCGCCGGATGCGAACTACCTGCCCGGTCCCGACGACATCTATGTCTCGCCGTCGCAGATCCGACGCTTCGGCCTGCGCACCGGTGACACGATCGAAGGGCATATCCGCAGCCCGAAAGAAGGCGAACGCTATTTCGCGCTGCTCAAGGTCAACACACTGAACTTCGAGGATCCCGAGAAGTCCAAGCACAAGGTCAATTTCGACAACCTTACGCCACTGTTTCCGGACGAGCGCTTCCGGCTCGAGCTCGAGGATCCGACCCGCAAGGATCTGTCGCCACGCGTCATCGACATCGTCGCGCCGATCGGCAAGGGACAGCGCGCGCTGATCGTGGCGCCGCCGCGCACCGGCAAGACGGTACTGATGCAAAACATCGCGCACTCGATCACGGCCAATCATCCGGAGTGCTACCTGATCGTGCTGCTGATCGACGAGCGTCCGGAAGAAGTCACGGACATGCAGCGCTCGGTGAAGGGCGAGGTCGTGTCCTCGACCTTCGACGAGCCGGCCGCCCGTCACGTCCAGGTCGCGGAGATGGTGATCGAGAAGGCCAAGCGCCTCGTCGAGCACGGCCGCGACGTCGTCATCCTGCTCGACTCGATCACCCGCCTCGGCCGCGCCTACAACACCGTCGTGCCGTCCTCCGGCAAGGTGCTGACCGGCGGCGTCGACGCCAACGCGCTGCAGCGTCCCAAGCGCTTCTTCGGCGCTGCCCGCAACATTGAGGAAGGCGGCTCGCTCACGATCATCGCGACCGCGCTGGTCGACACCGGCAGCCGCATGGACGAGGTCATCTTCGAGGAGTTCAAGGGCACCGGCAACTCCGAGCTCATCCTCGACCGCAAGGTCGCGGACAAGCGGACCTTCCCGGCGATCGACATCGCTCGCTCCGGCACCCGCAAAGAAGAGCTCATCACCGAGCCGCAGAACCTCAAGAAGATGTACGTGCTCCGCCGCATCCTCAATCCGATGGGCACCATGGACGCGATCGACTTCCTGCTCGACAAGCTCCGCAGCACCAAGAGCAATGCCGAGTTCTTCGAGTCGATGAACACCTGATCGAGGCACTGCTTCAATCTGTAAAGGGCGCTCTCCGGAGCGCCCTTTTTGTTTGACGTGTTTGTCGCTGCGCTCGGCGTGAAGACCTCGATGCTTATCCGCCCGCCATGGTTCGCCGGCGTAAAGCATGCCGCTGCAAACCGATTGTCTTTCGCTGCCGGTGAGCCCTACTGAGGATCATGCATCCACACGACCAGACCATCTTCGCGCTGTCCTCCGGACGCCTGCCGAGTGCGATTGCGATCGTCAGGCTCTCCGGGCCTCACGCCGGCATCGCCCTTCAGATGCTTGCGGGGAAACTGCCGCTGCCGAGGATGGCGACGCGCGCCTTGCTGCGGGATGGTAATGGCGAGCCGATCGACGATGCCGTCGTGCTGTGGTTTCCCGGACCCGCAAGCGCCACCGGCGAAGATGTTGCCGAGCTGCATGTGCACGGCAGTCGAGCCGTCGTGGCGACAATGTTCTCGGTGCTGTCGACGATGCCGCAGATGCGCCCTGCTGAGCCGGGCGAGTTCACGCGGCGCGCGTTCGAGAATGGCAAGATCGATCTGACCGAGGCCGAAGGTCTCGACGACCTCATTCACGCCGACACGGACCGCCAGCGGCGCCAGGCGTTGCGGCAGCTGAAGGGTCTGTTGGGCGACAAGGCGCGGAGCTGGCGTGAGCAGATCATCGAGGCGGCGGCGCTGATCGAGGCCGGGATCGATTTTGCCGATGAAGGCGACGTGCCAATCGAGCTGATGGCGCCGGCGCTCGCCCGGATCGGCGAGCTGTTGACCGAGATCGAGTCGGTGCTGTCGGCCCAGGGCCGGGCCGAACGTCTGCGCGACGGCCTGACGGTCGTCATTGCCGGACCGCCGAACGCGGGCAAGTCGACCCTGATGAACCAGCTTGCGCGTCGCGAGGTCGCGATCGTCTCTCCGCAGGCCGGCACCACGCGCGATCTCATTGAGGTCCAGCTCGATCTCGACGGCTATCCAGTGACGGTGATCGACACCGCGGGCATTCGCGAGACGGACGATCCGGTTGAGCAGGAGGGTGTTCGGCGCGCGCGGGACCGAGCGGCGCAGGCGGATCTGGTGCTGTGGCTGTCGGAGGATGAGCAGGCCGAGGTTGAGCGCCAAAGCGAGGCTCCCGTCTGGCTCGTTCGTAACAAGATCGATCTGAGCAGAGGTCGGGAGGGGAGTCGTCCATCGTCCAGCGGAGATAACCCGGTCTTTCAGATCTCCGCGCGAAGCGGGGCAGGGCTGGTCGAGCTGCTGGATGCGCTGGTTGGCTTTGCCCGGGACTATTTTGGATCAACTGAGAGCGGCCTGATCACACGGCAGCGGCAGCGGACTCTGCTCGCCGACACCGCCGCTGCGCTTCAGCGTAGCATCTCGGCGATCGACCTGGGCGAGGAGCTTGCTGCGGAGGAGCTGCGGATCGCCGCGCTTGCGCTCGGGCGTCTTTTGGGACGAGTGGATGTCGAAGACCTGCTCGACGTGATCTTTCGCGAGTTCTGCATCGGCAAGTAGCCGCGGTTCCCGACGAACCGGGTCGGATATACTTAATGAAGCGTTGCTTGGTTAATCGAGCGTCAATTGTTTCACGTGAAACAGGTGTACGGACGCCGTCAGGGATGTTTCACGTGAAACACGATGGGACCGCGGAGTTGGTCATGTTTCACGTGAAACAACGAGGATTCGATGTCGGCGAATGTTTCACGTGAAACGTCTTCCGAGCATTGTCTGCGAGCGTTAGATAAGCCCCATGATCCAGCATCTGACATCCTACGACGTCGTCGTCATCGGTGGCGGCCACGCCGGCTGTGAAGCGGCGGCGGGCGCGGCGCGCATGGGCGCCCGAACTGCGCTGATCACCCATCAGTTCGCGACGATCGGGGCCATGTCCTGCAATCCGGCCATCGGAGGACTGGGAAAAGGACATCTGGTTCGCGAGGTCGACGCTCTCGACGGCTTGATGGGTCGCGTCGCCGACGCCGGCGGCATCCAGTTTCGCGTTCTGAATCGCCGCAAAGGACCGGCCGTTCGAGGTCCACGCGCCCAGGCCGACCGCAAGCTCTACGCCGCGGCGATGCAGTCGGCGATCCGGGAGACCCCAAACCTCACCGTCATTGAAGGCGAGGCGGACGAACTGATCGCTACCGGCGGACGGATGGCAGGGGTGCGGTTGGCTGACGGCCGGACCTTCATCTGTGGCGCTGTCGTCATCACGACCGGCACGTTCCTGCGTGGTCTGATCCACCTGGGTGAGAGGACCTGGCCGGCCGGCCGGGTCGGCGAGGCGCCGGCGCTGGGGCTGTCCCAGTCTCTCGAAGCCATCGGATTTCGGCTCGGCCGCCTCAAGACCGGCACGCCGCCGCGCCTGGATGGATCGACGATCGACTGGAGCGCGGTCGAGATGCAGCCCGGCGACGATCCGCAGGAGCCGTTCTCCGTCCTGACCGACAGGATCACCACCCCGCAGATCCAATGCGGCATCACCCGGACGACGACCGCAACCCACGAGGTGATCCGCGCCAACGTCCATCGCTCGCCGATGTACTCCGGGCAGATCAAGTCGACCGGGCCGCGTTACTGTCCCTCGGTCGAGGACAAGATCGTCCGCTTCGGTGACCGCGACGGTCACCAGATCTTCCTGGAGCCCGAGGGGCTCGACGATACGACGGTCTACCCGAACGGCATCTCGACCTCGCTGCCGGAGGAGGTCCAGCTCGCGCTGCTGCCGACCATCCCGGGTCTCGAACGGGTCCGGATGATCCGGCCGGGCTATGCCATCGAGTACGACCACGTCGATCCGCGTGAGCTCGAGCCGACCCTGCAGACCAAGCGGATGAAGGGTCTGTTCCTCGCTGGCCAGATCAACGGCACGACCGGGTATGAGGAGGCCGCAGCTCAAGGTCTGGTCGCGGGCCTCAATGCCGCGCTGGCCGCGGGCGGCGGCGGGCCGGTCGTATTCGATCGCGCCGATGGCTATCTGGGGGTGATGATCGACGACCTCGTCACGCGGGGGATCACCGAGCCGTATCGGATGTTCACCTCCCGCGCCGAGTATCGGCTGACGCTGCGGGCGGACAACGCGGACCAGCGGCTGACCGACAAGGGCATCGCGCTCGGCTGTGTCGGCATTGATCGTGCGCGTTTCCATCGAAGCAAGATGGGCGCGTTGGAAGCTGCCCGCGCGATGGCGAGGTCGCTGACGATCACGCCCAACGAGGCGGCGAAGCATGGCTTCACGCTCAACAAGGATGGCCAGCGCCGCTCGGCCTTCGAACTGATGGCCTATCCGGAGATCGGTTTTTCCGAGGTGAGGGCGATCTGGCCGGAGCTCGGCGCGATCGATCCCGCCATCGTCATCCATCTTGAGATCGATGCCAAATATGATGTCTATGTCCGCCGGCAGAGCCAGGACGTCGACGCCTTCCGGCGCGACGAAAGCCTGGTGCTCGGTGACGTCGACTATGCGCTCGTCCCAGGTCTCTCCAATGAGGCGCGAGCGAAGCTGACGGCGGCTAGGCCGTGGACGATCGGGCAGGCCGGCCGGATCGATGGCATGACGCCGGCGGCGCTCGGGATCCTTGCGGCCTATCTCCGCCGCGAAGCGCGTCGAAGCAAGGCCACGGGTTGAGGCGTTTCACGTGAAACAGGCATCGCCAGCGGTGGCATCCAAGATGATCGAATCGGACAAGGCGGCAGCGCTCGCGCTGACTCCCGTTTCACGTGAAACGGAGCAGCGTCTCGATCGCTACGTCGCACTGCTGCTGGAGTGGCAGGCGAAGACCAATTTGATCGCGCCGTCGACCTTGCCGCATCTCTGGACGCGCCACATCGCCGACTCGCTTCAGCTCCTGGACCTCGCGCCCGACGCCCGGATCTGGATTGATCTCGGCAGCGGCGGCGGCTTCCCGGGCGTCGTCCTCGCCTGCGCCCTGGCCGAGCGGGATGGTGCCCAGGTCCATCTGGTCGAGCGCAACGCCAAGAAGGCCGCCTTCCTGCGCGAGGCAATTCGCGTCACCGGCGCTCCGGGGATCGTGCATTTGTCAGAGATCGGGGATATCGTGGAGAAGTGGGGCGGGCGAGTCGATTGCGTGACCGCACGCGCGCTTGCTCCGCTACATCAGCTCATCGGCTTTGCGGAGCCCTTGGTGAAAAAAGGCGCGAAAGCGCTGTTTCTCAAGGGTCAAGATGTAGAAGCGGAATTGACCGAATCTACTAAGTATTGGAAAATTGAGTCGAAACTTCACTCCAGCCGGACGGGCGGGCAGGGCTGGATCGTCGCAATCGATTGCATCGAGCGACAGAGCTGAATTCCGTCAAGACGACAACCAATGGCGATCGCGCATGGCCGTAATTGATCAGATTTATCAAGAAGATAGGGCTCCTCACCCGGAGGGGCATCCGCGCATCCTGGCGCTCGCCAATCAGAAGGGCGGGGTCGGCAAGACCACGACCGCGATCAACCTCGGTACGGCGCTGGCCGCGATCGGCGAGCGGGTGCTGATCGTCGATCTCGATCCGCAGGGCAACGCCTCGACCGGCCTCGGCATCGACCGTGGCAGCCGCAACTGCTCGACCTATGACGTGCTGATCGGCGAGGCCTCGCTGCGCGACGCCGTCGTTGCGACGGCCGTGCCGCGGCTGCACATCGCCTCCTCGACGATGGACCTGTCGGGGCTCGAGCTCGAGCTCGGCTCCACCGCCAACCGCGCCTTCCGTCTGCGCGATGCGATCGCCGGCCTCAACAACAACGTCTCGCCGGAGAACGACTACACCTACGTGCTGGTCGATTGTCCGCCGTCGCTGAACCTGCTGACGGTCAATGCGATGGCCGCGTCCGACGCGATCCTGGTGCCGCTGCAGTGCGAGTTCTTCGCGCTCGAAGGTCTGTCGCAGCTGTTGCAGACCGTGGAGCAGGTGCGCTCGACCTTGAACCCGAACCTCTCGATCCACGGCATCGTGCTGACGATGTTCGACTCGCGCAACAACCTGTCGAACCAGGTGGTCGCCGACGTCCGCCAGTTCATGGGATCGAAGGTCTACAACACGATGATCCCGCGCAACGTGCGCATCTCGGAAGCGCCGTCCTACGGCAAGCCGGTGCTGGTCTACGACTTGAAGTGCGTCGGCAGCGAGGCCTATCTCAAGCTCGCGACCGAAGTCATTCAGCGCGAGCGTGACCTGCGCACGAACTGACTTTGCCTCTGCTCCGGGGGACCTCGTCGCCCGGATCTCATTCGAGGACGGCAGCGGATTCCGAAATGAATCCGCTCCCTCGTTCATTGTGCCGGCGGGACCCGATCGGCAGCAGACGCAAGCGGAGCGTGACGTGAATCCAAAGGAGAAGGCGATGGCCGACGAGTCGCGATCGCGATTGGGCCGGGGTCTCGCAAGTCTGATCGGTGACGTCGGCCGCGAGGCCGGCGCGCCGCCGGAGCGGCCGCGCAATCAGCGCAAGGTGCCGATCGAATTCCTCAAGCCGAACCCGCGCAATCCGCGTAAGACGTTTTCCGACGGCGAGCTCGCCGAGCTCTCGGCCTCGATCAAGCAGCATGGCGTGATCCAGCCGATCGTGGTGCGTCCGGTGAAGGGCCAGCACGACCGCTACGAGATCATCGCCGGCGAGCGGCGCTGGCGCGCCTCGCAAGCCGCCGGCCTGCACGAGGTGCCGATCGTTCCGGTCGATGTCAGCGACAGCGATGCGCTGGAGCTCGCGATCATCGAGAACGTGCAGCGCGAGGATCTCAATCCGATGGAGGAGGCGCAGGGCTATCACGCGCTCGCCAACGAGTTCAAACGCAACCAGGAAGACATCGCCAAGATCGTCGGCAAGAGCCGCAGCCACGTCGCCAACATGATGCGGCTGACCAAGCTGCCGGCCGAGGTGCAGGGCTTCATCGCGACCGGGCAGATCTCGGCCGGCCACGCGCGAGCGCTGATCAACCTGCCGGATCCGATGTCGGCGGCGAAGAAGATCATCGCGGAAGGGCTGAACGTCCGGCAGACCGAGGCGCTCGCGCATGAGGAGGGCGTGCCGGAACGCAAGCCGCAGAAGCCGCGCAGCAGCGGCAGCGCGCCGGCGGAGAAGAAGGACGCCGACACCATCGCGCTGGAGAAGCGCGTCGGCGATGCACTCGGCCTTTCGGTGTCGATCAGCCACCGCGACCCCGGCGGCACGGTGCAGATCACCTACCGCAGCCTCGAGCAGCTCGACGAGGTGATGCGCCGGCTGGAGCAGGGCTAGGTTGTTAGGTCGTGGCGCTCATTGCGCCGCCGCGGCTGTGCCTCGGGCCTCCATGAGTTCGTTGCTCCGCTCTCACCTACGTCACGGCCGGGCTTGACCCGGCCATCCATTTTTTTGGACGAAGCGGATGGATGCCCGGGTCAAGCCCGGGCATGACGAGCTAATAATTTGGAAGAGCTACGGCTGTGTTTTTCGTCGCGATTGCCAAAGCGAGCACACGACTCTCTCCTCCGTCATTCCGGGGCGTGCGAAGCACGAACCCGGAATCCATCTCTCAGCAGATCCTGTAGCCCGATGGATTCCGGGCTCGCCCTTCGGGCGCCCCGGAATGACGGCTGAGGTTGGAGAGCGATCTCGGGTCCACTCGGGCTGAAGTTCTCGACGCCGTATTCAGGGAGCCGGCGCACTGACCATCACCCCTTCCGCCGTGCCGCGACCGCGATCGACAGCAGCGTCCGCTGCGCGATCGCTGCCGCCAATCCCGGCTGCTTGCGCATGTCGAGCGCGGCTGTCGCCAGTTGGTCGATGATCGGCAGCAGGCGGGCAGGGGAGAAATTGCGCAGCGCCGTCTCGGCGCTCGGCTTGCGCGAGAAGTGCAGCCGGGGGAAGCCGCCTTCGAGGATGGACGAGACTGGCGTGCCGGAAGCGACGGCGAGCGCCGATTTGTGCAGCCATGCGGCATGTCGCTGCGCGGCGGAGATGATGACGCCGGGATAGGTGCCCGCGATCATCGCCTTGCCGAACTCGGTCTCGACCATTTCCGGCTTGCCGCCGAAGGCGCCGTCGACGATCGGATCGAGCTTCATCTCCGAGGCGTCGGCGACCACGGCCATCACGTGGTCGAGCGTCACCTCGCCTTCGCCGTGGGCGAACAGGGTCAGCTTGCGCAGCTCGTTGCGGGAGGCCTGGCGGTCGCCGCCGAGCAGCGCCATCAGATAGGCGCGGGCCTCCGGAGAGATGCGCAGCGAGGCCAAGCGCAATTCGTCGTCGATCAGCTTGGCGAGATCGCGCTCGGTGTCCGGGTAGCAGCCGATCGCCACCGCCGTTCTGGCCTTCTCGCAAATCTTGCGCAGTGGCGAATCGGGGCGGATGTCGCCGGCCTCGATCACGACGCGGCAGTCCCGCACGTTCATCTCGCTGAGCGTCTCGACGCCGCTGGCGAAATTGCGCGAGCCGGCGCGCACCCGGATGGCCCGGCGGCCGCCGAACAGCGGCACGGTCATGGCTTCGTCGACGAGGCGCGACGGCTCCGCGGAGAGCTCGTCACCGTCGAGCCTGACCACGGAGAAGGGATCATCGGGGTTGTCGACGGCCGAAGCGATGAGGGCCTCGGCGCGCTCGCGAACCAGGCCGGTATCCGGACCGTACAACAGGATCAGCGGACGAGCGGCGTCCGGTTTGGCCAGGAAGGCATCGATGTCTCGTCCGCGCAGCGCGACCACGGCGATGTCAGCCGTGCGTCAGGTGCCCGCGGTGAAATAGGCCGCGAGCCGCGTTTTGATCTTCTCGGCGACCTCCTCGGAGGCGCGATCCTCGGCGTCACGGAAGGCCCGCTGCCGGGCGAAACGCTGGTACGAGCCGGGGATGTCATAGGAGGTGCGTGCGAAGGTCGTTCCGGTCATGACCGATTTGTTGGTCGCCAGCTCGACCAGATTGTACTGCACGTCGAGGCCGACATTCTCGGTGGTCGGCAGGCCGGTGGTCTGCGAGACGATCAGCGAGGACCGGCTGGTCTGCAATCGCAGGACCAGCTTGTGGGTCGGCGCCGTGCCGGTTGCGGTGCCGTACAGCTTGAAGGCGAGCGCGTTGCGGATGCCGACGCCGATGCGCGCCTCGGGCGAGGCGTTCGGCTTGTCGACCGGCGGCAGCTCGATGCCCATCAGCTTTTCGCGCAGGCCGGGCGTGCCGTCGGTATGCTCTGCATACATCGGCTGGAAGCAGCCTGCCGTCAGCGCGGCCAAAGCGGCCACGGCAACAAGCCGAGCAGCGATCCGAAACCTAGCCGACGACATTCACGATCCTCTTGGGAACAATGATCACCTTGCGGACGGGTTTGCCATCCAGCGCCACTTTTACTGCATCGAGGGCCAAAACGGCAGCCTCAATTTCCGGATTCTGCGCGTTGCTGGCGACTGTGACTTCTCCGCGCTTCTTGCCGTTGACCTGGACGACCAGGGTCATGCTGTCCTCAACCAGCAAATCTCGTTCGATTTGCGGCCAGGAGGCCTCCGAGATCAGCCCGGTCTGACCCAGCACCTGCCAGCATTCTTCGGCCAGATGCGGCATCATCGGCGAGAACAGCTGCACCAGGATCCCGGCGGCCTCGCGAATCGCCCAGGCCAGGTCGGCCGCCGGCTTGGCCGGCCGCGCCAGGACGTCGGCCAGCGCATTGGCGAACTCGCGGATATGCGCCAGGCAGACGTTGAAGTGCAGCCGCTCGATGCCGCCGGTCACCTTGTCCAGGGCGCCGTGGGCAGCCTTGCGCAGCGCCAGCGCGTCGGGGCCGAACGCGGCCGGGCGGGAGGAGGGCGCCTCGGCCGCTGCCGCGACCGATTCGTTGACCAGCCGCCACAGCCGCTGGACGAAGCGCGCCGCGCCCTGCACCCGCTCGTCGCTCCAGATCACGTCGCGGTCCGGCGGCGAGTCCGACAGCATGAACCAGCGCGCGACGTCGGCGCCGTAGCTCTCGATGATGTCGTCGGGGTCGACGGTGTTCTTCTTCGACTTCGACATCTTCTCGATCGGGCCGATCGTGATGTCCTCGCCGGTGGCGGCCAGCACGGCGCGGCGGCCGTTGCCGCCGATCTCGATCTTGACCTCCGCCGGGTTGACGTAGGTGCCGTCGGCCTTCTGATAGGTCTCGTGGACCACCATGCCCTGTGTGAACATGCCGGCGAACGGCTCGTCCATCGCGACGTGGCCGGTGGCCTTCATCGCGCGGGTGAAGAACCGGCTGTAGAGCAGATGCAGAATCGCGTGCTCGACGCCGCCGATATACTGGTCGACCGGCATCATCCGGTTGGCCACGGCCGGCGTCGTCGGCGCGGTCTCGTTCCATGGATCGGTGAAGCGCGCGAAGTACCAGGACGAATCCACGAAGGTGTCCATGGTGTCGGTCTCACGCTGCGCCTTGCCCCCGCATGCGGGGCAGGTGACGTGCTTCCAGGTCGGATGGTGGTCGAGCGCATTGCCCGGCTTGTCGAAGGTGACGTCGTCCGGCAGCACCACGGGCAGGTCCTTGGCCGGCACCGGCACGACATCGCAGGTCGGGCAGTGGATCACCGGGATCGGGCAGCCCCAATAGCGCTGGCGCGAGATGCCCCAATCGCGCAGCCGGAAATTGACCTGGCGCTCGCCGACGGCGGCGCCAGCGCGCTGCTCGGTCTCCAGCCGCTTGGCGACCTCGTCCTTGGCCTGCGCGATCGTCATGCCGTCGAGGAAGCGCGAATTGATCAGGCGGCCGTCGCCGTCGAACGCGGTGTCGGTGATGACGAAGCTCGCCGGGTCTTGACCCTCGGGGCAGACCACCGGCGTGTTGCCGAGATTGTATTTGTTGACGAAGTCGAGGTCGCGCTGGTCATGCGCCGGGCAGCCGAAGATGGCGCCGGTGCCGTACTCCATCAGCACGAAGTTCGCGACATAGACCGGCAAGGTCCAGCTCGGATCGAACGGATGCACGGCGCGGATGCCGGTGTCGAAGCCCTGCTTCTCCGCGGTGTCGATCGCCTCCTGCGCGGTGCCGATCCGCTTGATCTCGGCGACGAACGCGGCGAGCTCCGGGTTCTTGGCGGCCGCGGCTTGCGCCAGCGGATGGTCCGCCGAGATCGCCATGAACTTGGCGCCGAACAGCGTGTCCGGCCGCGTCGTGAAGATCTTCAATTCGGTCTCGCCCGCCGGCGTCGTCTTGGGATCCAGCGCGAAGCGGATCAGCAGGCCTTCGGAGCGGCCGATCCAGTTGCGCTGCATCAGCCGCACCTTGTCGGGCCAGCGGTCGAGACCATCGAGCGCGTCCAGCAGCTCCTGCGAGTACTTCGTGATCTTGAACACCCATTGGTTCATCTCACGCTGTTCGACCACCGCACCGGAGCGCCAGCCGCGACCGTCGATGACCTGCTCGTTGGCGAGCACGGTCATGTCGACCGGATCCCAGTTCACCTTGCGCTTCTCGCGCTCGACCAGCCCCGCTTGCATGAAGTCGAGGAACATCTTCTGCTGGTGCTTGTAGTAGGATGGATCGCAGGTCGCGAACTCGCGCGCCCAGTCGAGCGACAGGCCGATCGAGCGCAGCTGCTTCTTCATCGCCGCGATATTGTCGTAGGTCCACGCCTTGGGCGCCACCTTGCGCTCGATCGCGGCGTTCTCGGCCGGCAGGCCGAACGCGTCCCAGCCCATCGGGTGCAGCACGTTGAAGCCCTTGGCACGCATGAAGCGCGCCAGCACGTCGCCCAGCGTATAATTACGGACATGCCCGATATGGATGCGTCCCGACGGATAGGGAAACATCTCGAGCACGTAGTATTTCGGACGCGGATCGTCGTTCCTGGTGGCGAAGATCGCCTTTTCGTCCCACTGGCGCTGCCAGCGCGGCTCGGCTTCACGGGCGTTGTAGCGTTCGGATGTCATGGAATCGCTTGTAATTTTCGAGGATTCGCGTCGTTTGAAGACGGCGGACTAGGCCACAAAAGCGGCAGCCCGGTCAATGGGGCGACAGATGATGATACCATTTTGGGCATCCGCTAAGCGACGGTAATCGTGAGTTTTTTTGCAGCCTCTGCCGGCAGTGTCGAAGGTTCGATTGAGGCACGGTTAAGACTTGAATGGGAGACTGAGTGCATACATCCAGGCATCAGCCCGCATCTGGGATCACTCCACATCGTGTCCGGCGCTACGTTCGACGAGCTTGACTTCGAGTACGCGACGACGGTCGCGGAAAAGGCCATGAAATCCATGGCTCAACAGCGCGTGCCACCGACGCCTAACAACTTCCATCTGTGGTTCAAGTACTCACTGGGCTCGGCGTCGGATCTCAAGCGCGCCGTCGACATCCTGGTCAGCAACAAGCGCAAGTTCGACAAGACCACCAACCAGGCGCTGTTCGACACGTACATCGGCCAGCAGGGTACGGAAGCGGCTGTCGTCCACAAAGTCTCGCAGCAGTTGCATGGCGTGATGGACTCCGCCAAGCAGTATCTGACGGCCGCGATCGCCGACAACCGCACACACATGGCGGCGATCGATGGCGTCGCCGAACGCAGCGAGCAGGGCGTCGATCCGAAGATCCTGATCGAGAACCTGGTCAGCGAGCTCGCCCAGGCGACCGCGCGTGCGGCGAAACTCGAAGCGAGCTTTGCCGAGAAGTCACGCGAGCTCGACACCATCCGAGACTCGCTCAACAAGTCGGAGCAGCGCGCACGCACGGACACGCTGACCGGATTGCCGAACCGGCGCGCGCTCGAAGAGTTCTTCCGCCATGCGCAGGTCGAGGCGATGGAGCGCGACGAACCGCTCAGCGTTCTCCTGATCGACGTCGACCACTTCAAGAAGTTCAACGACAATTACGGCCATGGCGTCGGCGATCAGGTGCTGCGCCTTGTCGCCAAGGCATTGCGCGAGCGCGTCCGCGACAAGGATCTTCCCGCACGCTACGGCGGCGAGGAACTGATCGCGGTGCTGCCGCAGACCGACCTCGAAGGTTGTACTGTCATCGCCGAGCGCATCCGGCGCACCATCGCCGATTGTCAGTTCACGCGGCGCTCGACCGGCGAGGTGTTGCCGCAGATCACGGTGTCGATCGGCGTCGGCCAGTTCCAGTTCGGCGAATCGATGGCTGATCTGATCGACCGTTGCGACCGCTCGCTGTATCTCGCCAAGAAGCTCGGCCGCAACCGCGTGGTCACCGAGCTCGAGCTCGACCAGAAGCTCGCGGTCGGCTGATCGCAGGCCGCAGCCGCAGCCCTATCCTGCGCGTGCCACGCCGCTCCTGACATCCGCGACATCCGCGAAGCCATGCGCGATGACCGTGTTGCGGCCGCGATGCTTGGCCGCATAGAGCGCGGCATCGGCGGCTTCGATCAGGTCGGAGGGCATCAGCGACTCGTTCGGCCGGGTCGAGGCGACACCGACGCTCACGGTGACGCACCGATGCGCCGACGTCGCGTGCGGCAGCTCGAGCTCCAGCACCGTGGCGCGCACCTGCTCGCCGACCGCGAGCGCCTCTCTGGCACCCATGCCCGGCAACAACAGGCAGAACTCCTCACCGCCATAGCGGCCGGCGAAAGCCGTCATGGCGCCGGCGATCTGCGACAGCGTCTCGCCGAGACGTGACAGGCAGGCGTCACCCTCAGGGTGCCCATAGGTGTCGTTGTAGAGCTTGAAGTGGTCGACGTCGATCATCAGCAGCGACAGCTCGGTGCCGGCCTGCTGCGCGCGGCTCCATTCGACGTCGATGCGGTTCTGGAAGCCGCGGCGGTTGGCGAGGCCCGAGAGCATGTCGATCGACGCCATCACCGTCAGCCGGTCATTGGCGGCGACCAGCTCGCGCTCGCGCTGGCCGAGCTTGGCGGCCATCGCATTGAAGGACTTTGCCAGCGGAACGAACTCCGACGGCAGATGCTTGGTGGTGACGCGCGCCGACCAGTGGCCGTGGCCGAAGCGCTTGGCGGTCGCGGCGAGCATGCTGACGGGCTTCACGATCAGCTTCTCGGCGGCGATCAGCGCGCCGAGCAGCACGATCAGGCAGACGAGGCCAGCCTGCAGATAGGCGTTGCGGATCTCGCGGTCGATGGCGGCGGTGACGCGGGTCTCATCGATGCTGACGATCAGCCGCGATCCGGTGTCGGCGATCCGAGTGAAGGTGATCGCGCGCTTAGAACCATCCGCCGCCGTGAAACTCATCGTCTCGCTCGGCTTCCCCGAACTCAGGGCGGTCTCGGCAACGGCCGACAACAACGGCACGCTGTCGAGCGGCCGGCCGATCAGCTCGTTGCGGTCGGCGGGCGCCGCCAGCACGGTTCCTTCGCTGTCGACCAGCACCGCCGTGATGCCGGGGCGGCCGCCAAGATTGTTCATGATCTTGGACATCCATTCCAGGTTCACGCTCGCCAGCATCACCGCGTCCGGCTCGCCGGTGATAGCGCCGACCGGATAGGCGGCCATGACGATCGGCACGTGCGACGGCTTCGACAGCAGGTAGTCGCTGAACACGAAATCACGTGATTCCTGGGCGCCACGGAAATACGGCCGGTCGCTGAAATCGAGCCCTACATATTGGTTGTTGGTCGAGCACTGGATGCGGCCGTCGCGGCCGGCGATCATCAGGGTGCGGATCCACGGCAGGGTCGCCGGCAGGCTGGCGCGCATCATGTCGCAGCTGCGGCTCACGCCGGTGCTCGACGCCCGGACATAGGCCGTCGACTTCAGCACCGTCTCCACCGACATGATGACCTCGCGCTGCATGTCGGCGCTTTGCCGGGCGAGGCCGGAGAATTCCTCCGATGCGAGTGCGATCTGCCTTGTCCTGGCGCTTTCCAGCGAGCGCGCGCGTTCCAGCATCAGCGGCGCGACCAGGATCAGGGCGAGCAGCGCCAGCCGGGCGCGGATCCCCATCAGCCGGTTCAGCTTCACTCTATTGCGATTGAACCGGATGCTTGGCATTTCTTCCCCCTACCCCCGGCCGTGAAGGGTAAGGAGAAGGGCTCAAGAACCCTTTCTCGAACTCTGTAAAATTGCAGCCAAACCCGTAAATCTACCGACGGACGCCATCGTGCCTGATGAATCGAACGCCTCAACCTCGTCCTCGCCGTCCGCGCTCGCCGCCGTCGAGCAGGAGATTCTGCGCGCCTGCCGCGACGCCAAACGCGATCGCGGCTCGGTCACGCTGATCGCTGTGTCGAAGACCTTCGATGCCGACGCGATCGAGCCGGTGATCGCGGCCGGACAGCGCGCGTTCGGTGAAAATCGCGTTCAGGAAGCCAAAGCCAAGTGGCCGCCGCTGATGGCCGCGCATCCGGGGCTCGCACTGCACCTGATCGGGCCGCTGCAATCCAACAAGGCCAAGGAGGCGGTCGCGCTGTTCGACGCCATCCATTCGGTGGACCGGCCAAGCCTGTGCGTGGCGCTTGCCAAGGAGATTTCCGCCCAGGGCCGGCATCCGCAGCTGTTCGTCCAGATCAATACCGGCGAGGAGCCGCAGAAGGCGGGCATCGCGCCCGGCGACGCCGACGCCTTCATCGCCGCCTGCCGCACGGATTACGGGCTGGCGATTTCAGGACTGATGTGCATTCCGCCGGTCGATGAAGCACCGGGGCCGCATTTCGCGCTGACCGCCAAGATCGCCGCCCGCAACGGCCTCGCGCATCTCTCGATGGGCATGAGCGCCGATTTCGCCACCGCCATCCAGTTCGGCGCCACGCATGTGCGGGTCGGCTCGGCGATCTTCGGGCATCGCTGAAGGGGGGCGCGGTCGCGGCCGGTCCCTACTCGAACCGCACCGATACCTGCCCCAGATCGCCGAAATCGGCCTCCATGTGGTCCCCGCTGCCGATCGGCAGCGGCGGATGACAGGTGCCGGTCGTGACCACCTGCCCTGCCCGCGCGGGCACGCCGAGCGCGCTGAGCTCGTTGACCAGCCAGGCCAGCGCTATCAGCGGATCACCGAGCACGTTGCGGCCGTGGCCGATGAAGGTCTCGCCACGCAGCGCGATGCGCGGCCGCTCCGCGATCAGGTCGCGGCTGCGCCAGTCGGCGGTGGCGGCCTCGCCCAGCACGAACAGATGCGCGCAGGCATTGTCGGCGATCAGTTGCGCCTCGCCGGCGCTGACGAAGTCGGCGAACCGCGAATCGGGAATTTCGATCGCGGGGTGCAGCGTGTCGACCGCGGCCAGCACCTCCGCGACATCATAAGGTGTCGGTCTGGGCGGCAGATCGCGTCCGAGGCGGAAGGCGAATTCCGGCTCGGCGACCCGCATCGCGTTGCCGGCCATCGATGCGGTGCCGCCGACCGGCAGCACCGTTTCGGCCAGGATCCGCCCGGCCATCGGACCGGCGACATTGATATGGCGCTGGCCGGCCTCGCTGGTCGCCGCAATCTTCCAGCCAAATAATGGCTTGGGCGAGTGGCGCTCGAGCTCGGCCTGGATGGCATAGCCTTCGGCGCGATCTCTCGGACGCAGCTCAGTCGGCAGCTCTGCCAGCTTGCTGCCTTCGCTCCAATGCTGGCGCAGGATGCCAGCGGCGCTGGCTGGCTGATCCGGTGCGCGCATGACGTCCTCCCCCAACTCGCTTCTCATTCGATGACGATTCTGGTGCGCGGACCGATTCTTTGCAACAGACGCAGCATCGCCGGCCGGGTCATGGCCACGCAGCCTGCGGTCGGGCCGAAATTCGGCCGCGCCAGATGCAGGAACACGGCGCTGCCGCGGCCCGCGATCCGCGGCCGCGTGTTGTGGTCGATCTCGATGATGAAATCGTACAGATGGTCCTGGCGCGCCAGCCGGTCTCCGGGATG
This sequence comes from Bradyrhizobium sp. SZCCHNRI2009, assembly GCF_032485115.1. Classification (NCBI taxonomy): domain Bacteria; kingdom Pseudomonadati; phylum Pseudomonadota; class Alphaproteobacteria; order Hyphomicrobiales; family Nitrobacteraceae; genus Bradyrhizobium; species Bradyrhizobium sp. SZCCHNRI2009. The sequence continues at coordinate 506,860 of NZ_JAUEUH010000005.1, read as the reverse complement.
GTCGCCGTGCAGCCGGATCGCCTGGTTGTAGTGCCGGTCGGCCGGGTCCTCGCACCACGCATCCTCCGGGCCAATCGGCCGGATCGGCAGAAAGGTGCGCGGACGCGAATGACGATCGGCCCGCCACCACAGCCGCCGGGGCCGGAAGGTCCCTCGGGGGGTGCCGCCATCTCCCTCGCGCTTGTTGGCCAGGACGCCGCCGCGCCCGAGCGCCACCGGAATGACATGGCCCCAGACATGGAGCCAGCCGCGCTGCCGCGACCCGGCTTTGGTGCGAATCGAGATCCGCGATGCTGGCATGCCAGGCTTCACCTTCGCTAACGACATGAAACAACGTGCCTTTTCATTGCCATGGATTGCCCGGTAATTGCCTTAATGTCGGCAAATGGTCCGCCGCGAGGGTCGAACAGGACAATCATCTCAATCCCTGCTCAATTCTGGAGTAGAGTCCCGGGCGCTTGTGAATCGGTAACAGCCCCCTACTTCAAGACGGAACAGGGCTGATGAGCCTGTTTGCCCACCGTTGACGGCGCCACCCATCCGATCCCGCCGGCGCCACCTAGAGGATTGTACAATGGCCAATGCCCGCAAGATCCTGATCGTGGATGACGACACCGATCTGCGCGATGCCCTGATGGAGCAGCTCTCGCTGCATGACGAGTTCGAAGCCCAGGCCGTCGATACCGGCGCCAAAGGCGCCACCGCCGCAAAGGCCAATTCACCCGACCTGGTTCTGATGGACGTCGGCCTGCCCGACACCGATGGCCGCGAAGTGGTGCGGTCCCTGCGCAAGGGCGGCTTCAAGGCGCCGATCATCATGCTGACCGGGCACGATACCGATTCGGACACGATTCTCGGGCTCGAATCCGGCGCCAACGACTATGTCGCCAAGCCCTTCCGCTTCGCCGTGCTGCTGGCACGCATCCGGGCCCAGCTTCGCCAGCACGAGGCCAGCGAGGACGCGGTGTTCTCGGTCGGCCCCTACAGCTTCCGGCCGGGCTCGAAGATGCTGACCGGCGCCAACGCCCGCAAGGTCCGCCTGACGGAGAAGGAAACGGCGATCCTGCGCTTCCTGTACCGCGCCGGCCAGCAGCCGGTGTCGCGCGAGACGCTGTTGCAGGAGGTCTGGGGCTACAATTCCGGCGTCACCACCCACACGCTGGAAACGCACATTTACCGTCTGCGGCAGAAGATCGAGAAAGATGCCGCGAATCCGGAGATTCTGGTGACGGAGGCCGGTGGCTACAAGTTGGTACCGTGATAGGTTCGGGGATGGCGGTTTCGCCATTTATGATATTGGTTCCATTCAGCCTTCCCCGGGCCCTTGATGTCGATCGAAGACGATATTGCGCTATTGGAGCGGGTCCCAACATTGCGCCTGCTGGGAAGCGACTCGCTGCGCATGATCGCCATCGGCTCCGAGCAGCGTAACATCCAGAGCGGAGAGACCCTGTTCCGCGAGGGGGACACCGCCGATTGCGGCTATGTCGTGCAGCGCGGGTCGTTGCGCATCAGCGACGAGGTCGGTGCCGAGATCGTCGCCACGCCGACCATGCTGATCGGCGAGCTGGCGCTGCTGGTCGAGATGCGGCGCCCGGCGACCGCGACGGCCCTGGAATATTCGACCGTGGTGCGGATCTCGCGCAGCCTGTTTCAGCGTGTGCTGGAAAGCGACGCCAAGGCGGCGCGCCGGCTGCGCGACGAGTTCGCCCACCGCGCCAGCCGAATCGCCAACGACATCATGGCGGCCGGGGCCAAGCTGACTTCGTGACCGCGCGGGTCCGCTACGACACGTCCAGAGTCACCGTGACCGGCACGTGATCCGACGGCCGCTCCCAGCTGCGGGCGTCGCGCAGGATCCTGAAATCGCTGACCCGGTCCTTCAGTGCGCGTGACACCCAGATGTGGTCGAGCCTTCGGCCGCGATCGCCGACGGTCCAGTCGGCCGCGCGGTAGCTCCACCAGGTGTAGACCTTCTCCGACATCGGGATGCGCTCGCGAGCGACATCGACCCATTCGCCATGGGTCTGCGCCGCCAACAGCTTTTCACATTCGATCGGCGTGTGCGACACCACCTTCAGGAGCTGCTTGTGCGACCAGACATCGTGCTCATGCGGCGCGACGTTGAGATCGCCGACCAGGATATGCCGGTCGTCGCCGCGTGGATGCAGCGGCTCGCACGCCTTCATTTCGTCGAGGAATTGCAGCTTGTGCTCGAATTTCGGATTGAGCGCGGGGTCGGGAATGTCGCCGCCTGCGGGCACATAGAAATTGTGCAGCACCAGCGGCTGCGCGAGCTGCGCCTTTTCGCCGAACGCCACCGTGATGTGGCGCGAATCCACCTTGTCGCAGAAGGTGCGGACGTTGGTCTCCTCGAACGGCCATTTCGAGATCACGGCGACGCCGTGATAGCCCTTCTGCCCGTTCAGCGCGACGTGCTCATAGCCGAGCCTCTTGAAGCGCTTCAGCGGAAAGGCGTCGTCGATGCACTTGGTCTCCTGCAGGCACAGCACATCGGGCCTGACCTGCTTGATGAGCTTGGCGACGAGGTCGATGCGCAGGCGCACCGAGTTGATGTTCCAGGTGGTCAGGACGAGACGCATGAGACCCGCGTCATACCATGAATTGCGGCGATGTCAGCGATTCCGCATCGCCTCGGACGCATCGGACTGACCGCGTTGGTTGGCCTTATCCCCAGCCATGTGGGACGGCGCCTGATCAGCGCCGTTTGCTCTCGATGACGTCCCATACGCGGGCGGCGATGTCGGGTCCGCCGAGCCGCGAGATCGCGCGGATGCCGGTCGGCGACGTCACGTTGATCTCGGTGAGGTTGCCGTCGATCACGTCGATGCCGACCAGCAGCAGGCCGCGCGCGCGCAATTCCGGACCGAGCGTGTCGCAGATCTCGCGCTCGCGTGCGCTGAGATCGGTGGCCTGCGCGGCGCCGCCGCGCACCATGTTGGAGCGCAGATCGTCTGCTGCCGGCACGCGGTTGACGGCGCCGGCGAACTCGCCGTCGACCAGGATGATGCGCTTGTCGCCGTGCTTCACCTCGGGGAGGAAGCGCTGGATCACCCAGGGCTCCTTGAACGTCACCGAGAACATGTCGAACAGCGAGCCGAAATTCATATCCTGCGGCATCACCCGAAACACCGCCGCGCCACCATGGCCATGCAGCGGCTTCATCACGACAGCGCCGTGCTGATCGCGGAAGGCGTTGATCTCGTCGAGATCGCGCGAGATCAAGGTCGGCGGCATCAGTTGCGGGAAGTTCATCACGAACAGCTTTTCCGGCGCGTTGCGGACGCTTGCGGGATCATTGACCACCAGCGTCTTCGGATGGATGCGCTCGAGGAAATGCGTCGAGGTGATGTAGGCGAGATCGAACGGCGGATCCTGCCGCAGCAGCACGACATCAAAGGATGTCAGCGCGGTCGGTTTCGGTTCGCCGAGCGTGAAATGGTCGCCGACCTGGTCGCGCACCGTCAGCGCCTGCACCGGCGCATAGAGCTCGCCGCCGCGCAGCGACAGCTTGTCGGGCGTATAGTAACACAGGCCATGGCCGCGCCGCTGCGCTTCGAGCAGCATCGCGAAGGTCGAGTCGCCGCGGATGTTGATGCGCGCGATCGGGTCCATCTGGACGGCGACGTTCAGTTTCATGGGCAGGTCCCTGCTCTCTGCAATCAGTTCATGTCAGGTGCTGGCGTCGAACGCCGCTACCAGATGGCGCGGCAGGCTGCGCGGCGCAACCAGAATCGCGTCGAAGCGCAGCTCCAATTCGGCATGGTCGGGATGCGCCATCAACCAGGCCTGCGCGGCATCGATGATGCGCTGCTGCTGGCGCGGCGTCACCGCATAGGCGGCATCGTCGAGCGAGGCACGCGCCTTGACCTCGACGAAGGCAACCAGGCCGCGCCTGCGCGCGATGATGTCGATCTCGCCTTGGGGCGTGCGGAAGCGTTTGGCGAGGATGCGATAGCCCTTGGCGATCAGCAGCGCTGCGGCGCGGGCTTCCGCCGATAATCCGGTGCGGAAGGCGGCGACGCGTTCGGGTGCCGCCGTCTTCGCCGGCTTGTCAGGGGAGACGCGCTCAGTCTTCGCCATCGGCCGACCCTGACCGCGCGTCCTTCACCAGCTCGAGCGCGCGCGCATAGACTTCGCGGCGCGGCCGGCCGGACAGCTCGACGGCATGCATCACGGCATCCTTGACGCTCGATCGCTGCAGCAGATCCTTCAACACGGCGTCGAGCGCATCCGGCGTCAGCACCCCGGCGCCGCGCGGCGGCGGACCGATCACCAGCACGAACTCGCCGCGCGTTTCGAGATCGCCGGCCTCCGCAGCGAGATCGCCGATGGCGCCGCGCAGCACCTCCTCGTGCAGCTTGGTGAGCTCGCGGCAGATCGCGGCCTGACGTCCCGCCATGGCATCGGCGAGGTCGGCCAGCGTCTCCTGCACCCGGTTGCCGGCTTCGAACAGCACCAGCGTCGCGTCGATCCGCGCGAGCTCGGACAGCCGCGTACGCCGCGCCTGCTGCCTGGCCGGCAGGAACCCCTCGAAGAAGAAGCGGTCGGTCGGAAGCGCGGCCACGCTGAGCGCCGCGAGCACGGCGGAAGGTCCCGGCAGCGCGGTGACAACATGCCCGGCCTCACACGCCTCGCGCACCAGCTTGTAGCCGGGATCGGAGATCAGCGGCGTGCCGGCGTCGGACACCAGCGCGATGGCCGCGCCTTCGGCGAGGCGCTGCAGGATCCTGGGTCTGACGGCTTCGGCATTGTGCTCATGATAGGCTGCGAGTTCCGCGCTGAGGCCGTAGCGCTCGGTCAGGCGCCGGGTGATTCGCGTGTCCTCGCACAAGATGAGGTCGGCGCCGGCCAGGGTTTCCAGCGCGCGCAGCGTGATGTCGCCGAGATTGCCGATCGGGGTCGCCACCAGATGCAATCCAGGCCGCGCCTTGGGCGCCGCAACGATCTGCCCCGCCACCAGATAGGTCGACGTGGTGGAAGATTTGCCGTCATCCGGCGACGTCTTGGGGATTGCCTTCGCGCCCATCGAGGTAATTTAAAGGGCCTGCCGCGGGATTGCCACAGGGGAACAGCCGCGCAGCGATTTTGAAGTGCCGATCGGCACGGGGGGGCCGTTCATCGCAGCTTCAAGTTCGAAGCTGCACCTCGATGAGGGTGTGTACGAGCAGGGGATAGGCCGTGCAAAACGTCGAATTGATCGGCTGTGTGGCGCTGACAGCCTTTTGTTTTGCTTAACTATTCGTCGACAATATGAGTGAATCTGCACGGCCTGCGGGACGTGCGTTTGGGGAACTTCTGGCCGGACTCGGCCGAACGAAGAGATGCCATGGTGGGCCCGCGTCATCCCAACTCTCTCGGTCCGGGACCCCATGGGGTCGCCCGGCGAACGGCGCTGGGCCTGATTGTCGGCGCGCCGCTGCTGTCGGCGTGCTCCAACGTCCAGCAGGGCTTCAATCCGTTCGAGCAGCCGACCGCGCCGGCGGGACCGCCGCAGCAGCCGGCGGTGGCCGGCAACGGCCAGGTCAAGGTCGGGCTGATTCTGCCGCTGTCGGCGTCGGGCAATGCCGGCGTCGCCGCGCAATCGATGAAGAACGCCGCCGAGATGGCGCTGGCCGAGTTTCAGAACCCCAACATCCAGCTCCTGATCAAGGACGACGCCGGCAGCCCGCAAGGGGCGCAGCAGGGCGCGCAACAGGCCTGCGACGAAGGCGCCGAGATCATCCTCGGCCCCCTGTTCGCGGGCTCGGTGCCGGCGACGGCCCAGGTGGCGCGCGCGCGCAACATCTCGGTCATCGCCTTCTCGACCGATTCGAGTGTGGCGGGGCGCGGCGTCTATCTGCTCAGCTTCCTGCCGGAGTCCGATGCCAGCCGCATCGTCGAATATTCCGCCAGCGTCGGCAAACGCTCGTTCGCGGCGCTGCTGCCCGACAATGCCTACGGCACCGTCGTCGAGGGGGCGTTCAAGACCGCGGTCAGCCGCCGCGGCGGACGCATCGTGGCATTCGAGAAATATTCCGGCGACCGCACTGGGCCTGCGCGCACGGTGGCGCAGGCGCTCGGCGGCGCCGATGCGCTGCTGCTGGCCGATGACGGCGAATCGGTCGCGGCGACGGCCGATGCGCTGACCGCTGCCGGCGCCAATCTGCGCAACATCCAGTTGCTCGGCACAGGGCTGTGGGACAATCCGCGCGTCTATGCCAGCGCCAGCCTGCAGGGCGGCCTCTATGCCGCGCCGGATCCCTCCGGCTTCCGCGCCTTTGCCGGCCGCTACCGGACGCGATTCGGCGGCGATCCCGTGCGTACGGCGACCCTCGCTTATGATGCGGTGGCGCTCGTGGCCGCGCTGGCGCGCACCCAGGGCAACCAGCGTTTCGCGCCCGATGTCCTGACCAATGCATCCGGCTTCGCCGGCATCGACGGGCTGTTCCGGTTCCGCAGCGACGGCACCAATGAGCGCGGGCTTGCGGTGATGCGCGTCGGTTCGGCTGGCGGACAGGCGGTCGCCGGCGCGCCGAAGAGCTTCAGCGCGACGTGAGTCGCAGCACTTCTCAGGCGGCGAGGTCGGCGACGACCGCGTCGAGCACCGGAAAGCCGTCCTGGGTTACCCGTAGCCGCCCGTCCGGATCGACCGCGATCGCGCCCTCCTCGCGCAGCAGCGCGATGCGGCGCGGATCGAGCCTGCGGCCGGAGATCCTTGCGTAGCGCTGCGGGTCGATGCCCTCGGCCAGTCGCAGCCCCATCAGCAGGAATTCGTCGGCGCGCTCCTCGCGGTTGAGCTCGTCGTCGGTCATGACACCATGACCGTTGGATTCGACCCGCATCAGCCAGGCTTCCGGCCGCTTGTCGGTCGCTGTCGCGTGCCTGATGCCGCCGATGTCGAGGCGGCCATGGGCGCCCGGGCCGATGCCGGCATATTCCTGGCCGCGCCAGTAGACGAGGTTGTGCCGGCACTCCGCGCCGGGCCGGGCGTGATTGGAAATCTCATAGGCCGGCAGTCCGTGACGGCCACAGATCTCCTGCGTGACGTCGTACAAGGTGCGCGCCAGGCCTTCGTCCGGCGTCTTCAGCTTGCCTGCGGCGTGCAGGCCGAAGAACGGCGTGCCTTCCTCGATGGTCAGTTGATACAGCGACAAATGCTCAGCCGCCTCGCCGATCGCCCGCGTCAGCTCTTCGGTCCACATCTGCGGCGTCTGGTCGGGCCGCGCGTAGATCAGATCGAACGAATAGCGCTCGAATGCATGGCGCGCGATCGCCACCGCCTTCATCGCCTCTTCAGCGGTGTGCAGGCGGCCGAGCATCTTGAGCGACGCATCGTCCATCGCCTGGACGCCGAGCGAGACCCGGTTGACGCCCGCGGCGCGATAGCCGGCAAAGCGGGTCGCCTCGACGCTGGTCGGGTTGGCTTCGAGCGACACCTCGACATCGCCAGCGACGTGCCAGTGCCGGCCGATCGCGTCGAGAATGGCGCCGACCGTCTGCGGCTGCATCAGCGACGGGGTGCCGCCGCCGAGAAAGATCGACGTGACGGTGCGCGGCCCAATGCGGGCGGCCGTGGTCGCGATCTCCTGCGCAAAGGCGCGGGCGAAGCGGTCCTGATCGATGGCGGCATGCCGGACGTGGCTGTTGAAGTCGCAATACGGACATTTCGACAGGCAGAACGGCCAGTGCACATAGACGCCGAACGCTTCGCTGTCAGCGCTGCTCAAGACAGATCTCCGCGAGTTTCACGAAGGCGCGCGCCCGGTGCGACAGGCCGAGCCCGAGCGGCGGCAGGCCATGTTTCTCGATGCTGGTCATCTCGCCGAAGGTCCGGTCGTGGCCCTCGGGCAGGAACATCGGGTCGTAGCCGAAGCCCGCCGTGCCACGCGGCGGCCAGACCAGGGTGCCGTCGACCCGCGCCTCGACCTCCTCGACGTGACCGTCCGGCCACGCCACGCACAGCGCCGAGACGAAATGGGCGCTACGCTTGTCGGCACCAGTCGCGTCCCGCTCCTGCAGGAGGCGCTCGATGCGCGTCATCGCGCCGGCGAAATCCTTGTCCGGTCCTGCCCAGCGCGCCGAATAGATCCCCGGCGCCCCATCGAGCGCATGAACCACGATGCCGGAATCGTCGGCAAAGGCAGGAAGCTGCGCGGCTCTGGCCGCGGCGACCGCCTTGATGCGGGCGTTGGCCTGGAAGGTCTCGCCGGTCTCATCCGGCTCGTCCAGGCCGAGATCGCCGGCCGACACCGCCTCGACGCCATGGGGAGCGAGCAGCTCGCGCATCTCGGCAAGCTTGCCGGGATTGTGGGTCGCAATGATGATGCGACCGGTGAGCTTGCGGTGCGGGCTGCTCACGCGACCGCCATCTTCTGCAGGTCGACCAGCCGCGCGACGCCCTTGCGGGCGAGCGCCATCAGCGCCAGGAATTCGGCCTCGGTGAACGGCGTCTTCTCCGCCGTGCCCTGCACCTCGATGATGCGGCCGTCGCCGGTCATGACGAAATTGGCGTCGGTCTCGGCCTCGGAGTCCTCGGCGTAGTCGAGATCCAGCACCGGCGTGCCGTTGTAGATGCCGCAGGAGATTGCGGCGACGTTGGCGCGCAGCACCTCGGTCTTGATCATGTTGCGCGATTTCATCCACTTGATGCAGTCGGCCAGCGCCACCCAGGCGCCGGTGATCGACGCCGTGCGCGTGCCGCCATCGGCCTGCAGCACGTCGCAATCGACCGTGATCTGGCGCTCGCCGAGCGCTTCCAGGTCGATCGCGGTGCGCAGCGAGCGGCCGATCAGGCGCTGGATCTCGACGGTGCGGCCGGTCTGCTTGCCGGCGGAGGCCTCGCGCCGGGTCCGTTCCAGCGTGGCGCGCGGCAGCATGCCGTATTCGGCGGTGATCCAGCCGCGTCCCTGGCCCTTCAGCCAGGGCGGCAGCCGGTCCTCGAGCGTGGCGGTGACCAGGACATGGGTGTCGCCGAACTTCACCAGGCAGGAGCCCTCGGCGTATTTGACGACGCCGCGTTCCAGGCTCACGGCCCGCAGTTCATCCGGTGCACGGCGGCTCGGCCGCATGATTCTCTCCGTGAAAGCGCGCGAAAGACCGACTTTGACGGGCCTTGTAGGAGCCGGGACCGGCAGCGGCAAGGGTTTATCATGGCTTCGCCCGCGAGCGCCGACCGGCTTGCCACCGAGCCGCCGCATGGACACATTATAGGCAGCTGGGAGGAGTGCATCTGGTGGCCCACCACGATCCGATCAACCTGATGACACCGCCGGCCGGTCTGGCGCACCTGAACGAGCGCTCGCGCGAGATCTTCCGGCAGATCGTCGAAAGCTATCTGGCGACCGGCGAACCGGTCGGCTCGCGCAACATTTCGCGGCTGATCGCGGTTCCGCTGTCGCCGGCCTCGGTGCGCAACGTCATGGCCGATCTCGAGCAGCTCGGCCTCATCTACGCGCCGCACACCTCGGCCGGCCGGCTGCCGACCGAGGCTGGCCTGCGCTTCTTCGTCGACGCCCTGATGCAGGTCGGCGACATGACGGAGGCCGAGCGGCAGTCGATCCAGAGCCAGCTCGCGGCCGTCGGCCAGGCGCAGTCGGTCGAAGCGGCGCTGGACGAAGCGCTGACCCGGCTGTCGGGTCTGACCCGTGCCGCTGCCGTGGTTCTCACCGCCAAATCCAACACCCGCCTGAAGCACATCGAGTTCGTCAGGCTCGAGCCCGAGCGCGCGCTCGTCGTTCTGGTCGGTGAAGACGGACAGGTCGAGAACCGGGTCCTGACCCTGCCGCCGGGCGTGCCGTCGTCGGCGCTGACCGAGGCGTCCAATTTCCTCAATGCCCGCATCAGAGGACGGACGCTGGCGGAAGCGCGGCTCGAGCTCGAGACCGCGCTGGCGCATGACCGTGCCGAGCTCGATCAGTTGACGCAGAAGGTGATCGCCGCCGGAGTCGCGAGCTGGTCCGGAGGGGACAGCGACGAGCGGCAGCTCATCGTGCGCGGCCACGCCAACCTGCTCGAGGACCTGCATGCGCTCGAAGATCTCGAGCGTGTCCGGCGGCTGTTCGACGATCTCGAGACCAAGCGCGGCGTCGTCGATCTGCTCGGACGGGCGGAGAGCGCGGAAGGTGTCCGCATCTTCATCGGCTCGGAGAACAAGCTGTTCTCGCTGTCGGGCTCGTCGACGATCGTGTCGCCCTATTCCGACGCCACGGGGCGCATCGTCGGCGTGCTCGGCGTCATCGGTCCGACCCGGCTCAACTATGCCCGGGTGATTCCGACGGTCGATTATGCCGCGCGTCTGGTCAGCCGGCTGCTGGGTGGCTGACGCGTGACTTGGTTCACCCGCGGACAGCGCCTCCGGGCGCAATGGTCAGGCTGCGCTTGATTTTCGACGCCCAAAGCACGATATCCCGCCCCATATCCCCCAAACCCGTCAGCCGAACTTGCGAGTCTGTCCATGACCGATCCCGACCTGCATAAGAATGATCCGGAAAACCCGGCGCAGGCCAGCGAACCCGTCGTCTCCAAGCCCTACATCATGCCCGATGATCCTGAGGCCGGCTCGGCCGAGGCCCTTGCCAAGGAGGCGGCCGACGCGCGCGACAAGATGCTGCGCACGCTCGCGGAGATGGAGAACCTGCGCAAGCGGACGGCCCGTGAAGTCGCCGATGCGCGCATGTACGGCATCACCGGCTTCGCCCGTGACGTGCTCGATATCGCCGACAATCTGCAGCGCGCGCTCGATGCCGTGCCGGCCGAGACACGCGCCAATGCCGATGCGGGCCTGAAGTCGCTGATCGAGGGCGTCGAGCTCACCGAGCGCTCGCTGCTCAACACGCTGGAGAAGAACGGCGTCAAGAAGTTCGATCCGACGGGACAGAAGTTCGACCCCAACTTCCAGCAGGCGATGTACGAGGTCCCGGATCCGTCGGTGCCGTCCGGTACCGTGGTGCAGGTCGTGCAGGCCGGCTTCATGATCGGCGAGCGCGTGCTGCGCCCCGCGCTGGTCGGCGTGTCCAAGGGTGGCGCGAAGGCGGCGCCGGCGGCGAGCAACGATCAGTCGAACAGCGCCGCCTGACGGCGAGCCTAGGCAGGCGTCCCGCTGCCGTCCTGTCGATCGAATGAACAAGCCACGGGCAACGATGCCCGTGGCTTCTTGTTTGTCGGCGCGACTTTGTAGTCCGTCTCACGGCGAGTGGCCAACGTGATCACGACGTCCGATGCCGGGCTGGTCTCAGCCTCTCGGCTGGATGCCGTCGCGGACGGCGCGGAAGCGCGGGAAGGCCGCCGACCACTGGTCGCGCGGCGCGCTGCCGATGATCCGCAACGTGTTCGGCCCGCCGAAGCGCAGCCACTGCACCACCGTCACCGGCGTATTGTCCTTGCCGCTGGTGGCGTCGATCCGGGTCTCATAGGCCGGCTGGCCGTCGATGCGGATCGGCTCGGACATCGTGATGCGCGCTTCGCGGACGCCCGGAATGGTGGTGGCCGCCTGCTGCGCGACGCGCGCGCGGTCGCCTGCCTCCGGGGCGACGCCGGCCACCAGCCCGATCACCACGAAGGGCGCGGCCTCGAAGCCCTTGTCCTCTTCGCCATCGGCCAGGATCAGGGCGCCCGGCCCGAGCGTGCGGATGGTCTTGAACCCGGAGAGGTCGGTGACCTTGAACGGCATCATCGCGAGCTGCTCGTCGACCGGAACGTCCTTGCGGACGACGGCGGAGGCGAACATCTGGCGCACGGCATCGTCGGTATAGATCCGGCTCGCGGTCTCCGGGATCTGCACGGCCACGTAGCCGGAGAAGCCGTTGCCGGGCAGGATCATCGAGTAGCGCCGCACTGGCGTGGCGCCATCCCGGCCGTTCTCCACCGTGTAGTAGGCGGTGCCGGCAGCGGTCTCGATGCTCTCCGGCTTGACGCTGCCGGTCCCGGCGGGATTGGCGGTAAACGCATTCTTCACCTCGCCATAGGCGGCCGCCGGCAGTTCGGTCAGCAGCACCTTGACGCTCTGGTCCTCGGTTTCGAAGCCGGAGAACGTCTTGGCCTTGGCGAGCCCCACCAGGGGCGCGAGCCCGATGCGGACGCCGGGCGGAAATATGGCGTCGGCGGCCAATGCGGGGTGCAGCAGCGACATCAGCAGGGTGGCCGCGGCGAAAAATCGAACGATCATCATCAACATTGCCTCGTTGACCGAGGCCTCGTGCCGAGGCGGTCGGGATCCTCGCCAGCGTGGTCTTCGGCGGGCACGCTTTTAGCGGCTTTACGCCCCCCGCAACAGGCCGGGCGCGCGGTTTTGATCGCCTGCGGCGATTGGCGGGACCCCCGCGGGGGCGCATTTCGCGGATAATTCGCCTCGAAAGGCGGATTCAGGATGGTCCAGCGCTAGCTGCGCTTCAGGATTTCGACGCCGTCGACGGTCTGTACCAGCACATAGGGCTCCAGCAGAGCCCTGAGTTCGGGGTCGGAACGCGCCCAATCGCCCCAGTCGCTGTTCTGATTGTCGATCAGGACGACGTCGGGCGGCTGTTTCCGGAAGTCGGCGACGATCCCGGCGCGTTCGCGTTCCACGTAGGGCGCGAGCCTCTGCGCCGTCTGTGAATCGATGGTTCCGTCCTGTTGCGAGCGGCGAACGATTTCCCGGACCCAGAACGCCTCCTGGCGCGAGATCCAGGTGCCATCGAGGGTCCGCACCATGGGGTGGCCGATGACCGCAGCCGCGCTGAGCACCAGCATGCTCGGGTGCGGACCGAGCCGCGCCACCTGGGCTTCGATCTGCCGGACGTCGACGCTGCCATTGAACCAGAAGCAGGTCTGCACGAACAGCACGGCGCCGGCGAGAGCGGTGGCGGCACGCGGCCAGCGTCGCGCGTCGCGGCTGCTGTCGATCGCCGACACCGCAAGGCCGGCGGCAAGCAGCGCCAGCGCGACCATGGGGTAGGCGTGATAGCCCCAGCCTTTCTGCTGCGCGACGAACGACACCAGGAAGCCGAGCGATCCGGCCAGCGTGGTGAAGGACGCCGCGTCGCGCTCGTATTGCCGGCGCTGCAGGAGGAGGACGATGATTGCCGCGGCGAGCCACAGGCCCATCGGCAGAGTGACGAGGATGGTCGGTACGGGCGCCTTCAGAAGCAGATAGACGTCGCGGACCAGCGGATAGATGACCGTGAAATATTCGGGAAAGAACAGGTAGATGCACGCCGCGTTGAGCAGCACCAGGGCCGCGGCGATCCAGTTCTCCAGCGCGAGCAGCACGCGCCAGTCGCGCGCCTGCGCGGCGGCGGCGAGAATGCAGAAGCCGACGCTGAAGGCGAAATAGGGCTTGAAGCTCATCGTGAGGCCGGCGCTGAGCCCGGCGATGAGGATGGCCGTCGGGGCTACCCGCTCGCCCTCGGCGCGCAGGATATACACCGCGATCGCCGGCAATATCGTGATCAGGGCCAGATGTTCCCGCTGGCCGAAATCATACATCGGCGCGATCAGGAGCAGGGCGGTCGTCCACGCCGCCAGCCGGCCGTCCGCGAGCCGATGGCGCAGGGCCGATGTCCGCAGCACCAGCCACACCAGCGTCAGGGATGCCGCGGTCAGTGCGAAGATCAGGATATTCGTCGCCAGCTCGGGCCTGAGATGGATCGCACGCGCCAGTGCGACCGCCAGAAGATAGACCGATCCCGCCATGGGCGGATTCGTCTCGAGGATGTCGACGTAGAGTCGCTGGCCATCGAGCATGCGCTCGCTGACGAGGAGCCACCAGCTGACGTCGACATTGAGGGGAAGGACGTACCGCAGCCACGCGGCTGCAACCACGATGGCGCAGATCAGCAGTCTCGGGAACGTGGCCTGGCCGGCTTCACGCGCGCGTTGCGGAAAGCCCCAATCGGTGTCGATGACCATGCCTCATTCCCGTCCCAGGAGTGCGGCAGGCTAGAGCCCGTGGGTTAACAACGCATTTCGGTCATTGGGGCAGATCAGCGGTACCGGGTCTGTCGCACTTGCCGGCGATCGCACACCCTGCATTTCGCACCAGCCGTTCGATGTGCCGACAGGTGGACCCGCGCAGTCGCCTCCGGTCCGAGCCGCCGTTCCACGGGGCCCGATGGGCCGCTCTGTTGTCTCCATGATGACCTCGGGCGGCTGCCGTGATTTTCGTGGGGTCGAACCCCTGGTCCGGTCCTTGCGGGCCACTCCCCCCCTCCTATATGACGCTCATCGTCGCAATATCGCGAGCATTTGATCTGAGGGGGTTTTGGATGGGGGCGCCGTCAGGGCCCCACCCAACCTGCCGCAAAAAGAAGGATATGAGACCATGGGAAAGGTCATCGGGATCGATCTCGGCACCACGAATTCGTGCGTGGCCGTCATGGACGGCAAATCGTCGAAAGTCATCGAGAACGCCGAGGGCATGCGCACCACGCCGTCGATCGTCGCCTTCAGTGACGACGGCGAACGTCTGGTCGGTCAGCCGGCCAAGCGCCAGGCCGTGACCAACCCCGAGCGCACCTTCTTTGCGGTCAAGCGCCTCATCGGCCGCCGCTACGACGACCCGATGGTCGAGAAGGACAAGAAGCTCGTCCCCTACAAGATCGTCAAGGCCGGCAACGGCGACGCCTGGGTCGAGGCCGACGGCAAGACCTATTCGCCCTCGCAGGTCTCCGCCTTCATCCTGCAGAAGATGAAGGAGACCGCGGAAGCCCATCTCGGCCAGAAGGTCGACCAGGCCGTCATCACCGTCCCCGCCTATTTCAACGACGCCCAGCGTCAGGCCACCAAGGACGCCGGCAAGATCGCGGGCCTCGAGGTTCTGCGCATCATCAACGAGCCGACCGCGGCCGCGCTCGCCTACGGCCTCGACAAGACCAAGGCCGGCACCATCGCCGTGTACGACCTCGGCGGCGGCACCTTCGACGTCTCGATCCTGGAGATCGGCGACGGCGTGTTCGAGGTGAAGTCGACCAATGGCGACACCTTCCTCGGCGGTGAAGACTTCGACATGCGTCTGGTCAGCTACCTCGCCGACGAATTCCAGAAGGAGCAGGGCATCAACCTGCGCAACGACAAGCTCGCTTTGCAGCGCCTCAAGGAAGCTGCCGAGAAGGCCAAGATCGAGCTGTCGTCGACCACCCAGACCGAGATCAACCTGCCCTTCATCACCGCGGACCAGTCCGGTCCGAAGCATCTGACGATGAAGCTGACCCGCGCCAAGTTCGAGGCGCTGGTGGCCGACCTCGTCGAGAAGACCATCGAGCCGTGCCGCAAGGCGCTGAAGGATGCCGGCCTCACCGCCGGCGAGATCGGCGAAGTGGTGCTGGTCGGCGGCATGACCCGCATGCCGAAGATCCAGGAGATGGTGAAGCAGTTCTTCGGCAAGGAGCCGCACAAGGGCGTCAACCCCGACGAGGTGGTGGCGATCGGCGCGGCCATTCAGGCCGGCGTGCTGCAGGGCGACGTCAAGGACGTGCTGCTGCTCGACGTGACCCCGCTGTCCCTGGGCATCGAGACCTTGGGCGGCGTGTTCACCCGCATCATCGACCGCAACACCACGATCCCCACCAAGAAGAGCCAGGTGTTCTCGACCGCCGAGGACAATCAGAACGCGGTCACCATCCGGGTCTTCCAGGGTGAGCGCGAAATGGCGGCCGACAACAAGATGCTCGGCCAGTTCGACCTGATGGGCATTCCGCCGTCCCCGCGCGGCATGCCGCAGATCGAGGTGACGTTCGACATCGACGCCAACGGCATCGTCAACGTGTCGGCCAAGGACAAGGCCACCGGCAAGGAGCAGCAGATCCGCATCCAGGCCTCGGGTGGTCTGTCGGAGGCCGACATCGACAAGATGGTCAAGGACGCCGAGGCCAACGCCGTGGCGGACAAGAAGCGCCGCGAGGCGGTCGACGCCAAGAACCATGCCGACGCGCTGGTGCACTCCACCGAGAAGGCTCTGGCCGAGCATGGCTCGAAGGTCGCCGACACCGAGCGCCGTGCCATCGAGGATGCCGTCAGCGATCTCAAGGAAGCGCTGAAGGGCGACGATGCCGAGGCGATCAAGGCCAAGACCAATACGCTGGCCCAGGCGTCGATGAAGCTCGGCGAGGCCATGTACAAGCAGCAGGCCGAGAGCGATGCGGCCCGCGACGCCGCCAAGGATGACGTGGTCGACGCGGAGTTCACCGAGGTCGACGACGACAAGAAGAAATCTGCTTAACTGAGGCAGAGGTAGTGACCATGACCCCCATGCCAAAGAGCGCTTTCAGCGGCTCGTTGGATGGGGGTCATTTTCATTGACCCGGAACGCGCGCGGCGATCGCGCCAGCCGTTCCTGTTGGGCGAAGTTCGGGCGGGTTTGATTGATGTCCACCAAGCGCTGCTACTACGAGACCCTGGAAGTCGAGCGCGACGCCGACGAGAGCAAACTCAAGGCCGCCTTCCGCAAGCTGGCCATGAAGTGGCACCCGGACAAGAATCCGGGCGATGCCTCCAGCGAAGTGAAATTCAAGGAAATCAACGAGGCCTATGAGGTGCTGCGCGACGCCGACAAGCGCGCCGCCTACGACCGCTATGGCCACGCCGCCTTCGAGCAGGGCGGCATGGGCGGGGCGCACGGCTTCGGCGCCGGCTTCGCCTCCTCGTTCTCCGACATCTTCGAAGACCTGTTCGGCATGGCCGGGCAGCGCCGTGGGGGCACCGGACGCGAGCGCGGCGCCGATCTGCGCTACAACATGGAAATCACCTTGGAAGAGGCGTTCCAGGGCAAGACCGCACAAATCGAAATTCCGGTCTCGGTGACCTGCGAATCCTGCTCCGGCACCGGCGCCAAGGCCGGCACCAAGCCGAAGACCTGCGCGATGTGCGGCGGCGCCGGCCGCGTGCGGCAGGCGCAAGGCTTCTTCACCCTGGAGCGGACCTGCCCCGGCTGTCACGGCCGCGGCCAGATGATCGAGGACCCCTGTCCGTCATGCTCCGGCTCCGGCCGCGTCACCCGTGACCGCACGCTGTCCGTCAACATTCCCCAGGGCGTCGAGGACGGCACCCGCATCCGTCTCGCCGGCGAGGGCGAGGCGGGCTTGCGCGGCGGGCCGCCGGGCGATCTCTACATCTTCCTGTCGTTGACTGCTCACGAGTTCTTCCAGCGCGACGGCGCCGACCTGCACTGCCGGGTGCCGATCTCGATGGTGACCGCGGCGCTCGGCGGCGAGTTCGAGGTGCCCACGATCGACAAGGGCAAGACCAAGGTGAAGATTCCCGCCGGTGCGCAGTCCGGGCGCCGGTTCCGGATCGCGGCCAAGGGCATGCCGGTGCTGCGCTCGCGCCAGACCGGCGACATGTATGTCCAGATCGTTGTCGAGACGCCGCAGAACCTGACCAAGAAGCAGCAGGAATTGCTGGCCGAGTTCGAGAAGTTGTCCTCGGGAGCGACCCAGCCCGAGGCCGCCGGCTTCTTCACCAAGGTCAAGGACTTCTTCGGCAAGGCGGCGAGCTGAGCCGTGAGTGCAGAACCGCGGGACCTGGTGCTTTCGCTGATTGGCATCGGAATGTCGATTTCGAGCGAATTTGCTGCTCCGCACATGCAAAAAATTATCGAATGCAACTGTAAGAGCGCGGACCCGCCAGCCTTAATCCTACGTTACGGTTCGGCTTGACCGCCCCGCCTGCGCCCTATACGTCTTTGTGACTCTTTTCTGACATCGCCGTGAAGACGGTCCCGTCTGGTACTGAGATGCCCCTGCAAACGTCCGTGCGTGCGTCGAAAAAGCCTCTCCGTCTGGACGACGAAGTGCGCTTCCTCCGCTCATGGATCGAAAAGCCGCTGCACATGGGCGCCGTCATGCCGTCGGGCCGACTGCTGGCCCGCACCATGGCGCAGTACGTCGATCCGCACGGGACAGGCCCCGTCATCGAGCTCGGACCGGGCACCGGCGCGATCACCAATGCGCTGGTCGAACATGGCGTCGATCAGAAGCGGCTGGTGCTGGTCGAGTACAATCCGGGCTTCTGCGCCCTGCTGCGCGACCGCTACCCGCAGGCCAAGGTGGTCCAGGGCGACGCCTATCGCCTTCGCGACACGCTCTGGAACGTGCTCGGCGCCCCGGCCTCGGCCGTCGTCTCCGGCCTGCCGCTCGTGACCAAGCCGATGCTGACCCGCATGAAGCTGATCCGCGATGCGTTCGCGGCGATGTCGCCGAATGCGCCGTTCGTGCAGTTCACCTACTCCGTCGTGCCGCCGATTCCGAAGTCGCTGCCCGGCGTTACCACGCAGGCCTCCGAGCGCATCTGGATGAATCTTCCGCCAGCGCGCGTCTGGGTGTATCGCAAGCCCTGACCGGCGGCCGCGATCCTTCGTGGCGGGTCGTTGACCGACCTCACGATGTCCGCGCTGAAGATGCTCATCATCCCCGGTTCGACGCGGGCCGGCTCGCACAACGCGAAGCTCGCCGCGGCCGCCGCCTATCAGTTCGTGCAGGCCGGCGCCGACATCACCCGCATCTCGCTCGCCGACTTTCCGCTGCCGATCTACGACGCCGACCTAGAGGCGCAATCGGGCATTCCACTTCACGCCGTGAATCTGACGCGCATGATCGGCGTCCATCATGCCGTGCTGCTGGTGACGCCGGAATACAACGCCTCGGTGCCGCCGCTGCTGACCAACGCCATCACCTGGATCTCGCGCGTCGACGAGCCGCCGGGCAGCCGCGGCGCGGTGTTCCGCAGCAGGCCGTTTGCGATCGCCGCCGCCTCCGAGAACCGCTTTGGCGGCGTGCGTGCGCTCTCGGCCTTGCGGCTGATGCTGACGGCCTGCAACGCGACGGTGATCCCGAGCCAGCTTGCGTTGGCCTTCGCAGACAAGGCCTACAACGACATGGACCGGCTCAAACTGCCCGCCGACATCACGGCGCTCGACGCGCTGGTGCGGGAGCTGATCGCAACAGCGCAACATACGATGTGAGGTGACATGCCGACCGAGATTGCTCCCCGCGACCGCCTGATCGTGGCGCTCGATCTGCCGAGCGTGGCGGAGGCCGAAGCCATGATCGCACGGCTCGGCGACGCCGTGACGTTCTACAAGATCGGCATGGAGCTGACCTATGCCGGCGGCCTCGGTCTCGCCGAACGGCTCGCGGCCGAGGGCAAGCACGTGTTCATGGACCTCAAGCTGCACGACATCCCGAACACCGTCGAGCGCGCCACCCGGCAGATCGCCAGGCTCGGCGCGCGCTTCCTCACCGTGCACGGCTTCTCCCAGAGCATGAAGGCGGCGCTCGCCGGCGCTGCCGGCTCCAGCCTCGAGCTGCTCGCCGTCACCGTCATGACCTCCTACGACGATGCTGACCTCTCCGCCGCCGGCTACGCCATGGGTGTCAAGGAACTCGTGGCGCACCGCGCCAGGCAGGCCAAGGAGATCGGCATCCACGGCCTGATCCTGTCCCCGGAGGAGACCCAGCTCATCCGCCCGCTGGTCGGCCCTGATATGCAGCTCGTGACCCCCGGGATCCGCCCGGCGGGATCGGACGTTGGCGACCAGAAGCGCATCATGACCCCGGCGCTGGCGATCGCCGGCGGCGCCGACCGCCTCGTCGTCGGCCGTCCCGTCACCGGCGCCGCCGATCCGGCGGCGGCCGCCGAGAGCATCGTCGCCGACATCGCCAGCGCCGTCGCGCTGGTCGGCAAGACCAACCGAGCTTGAGCAAGCGCGCCAGAGAGCAAGGAGACGACAGGGATGCCCAAGGCCTATTGGATCGCGCGGATCGACGTGCACAACATGGACGGCTACAAGGACTACGTCGCGCAGAACGGCGCCGTGTTCCACCAGTACGGCGCCAAATTCCTGGTCCGCGGCGGCCAGTACGAGACCCGCGAAGGCACCTCGCGCTCGCGCAACGTCGTGATCGAGTTCAAGGACTACGCGACCGCGCTGGCGTGCTACAATTCCCCTGAATACCAGCGGCTGGTGGCGATGCGCGCGCCGCATTCGCAAGGCGATCTGGTGATCATCGAGGGCTATGACGGCCCGCAGCCCTGATCGCCGCCCGCCCCGGCCACCGTCGACGTGGCCTCGCTCGGTTGCCGCCGCTATCAGCCCCGGCTATAGCCCTTGAAGGGGCAGAGGAGTTGACATGTCCAAGATGCGCTTGATCGTTGCCGGAGCCGGCGGCCGCATGGGCCGCGCCCTGGTGCGCGCGATCGCCGAGACCGACGGCGCCGTGCTGGCGGGCGCGCTCGAAGCCCCCGGCTCGGAGCTGATCGGCAAGGACTCCGGCGCCCTCGCCGGCCTGCCCGCCAACGGCATCAAGCTGTCGGGCGACCTCTGGAGCATGTCGGCCGAGGCCGACGGCATCCTCGATTTCACCGTCCCGGCCGCGACCATCGCCAATGTCGCCATCGCCGCCCAGCGCGGCATCGTCCACGTCGTCGGCACCACCGGCCTGTCCGCGTCGGACGACGCCGTCATCAGGAGCGTCACCAAGCGCGCCATCGTCGTGCAGTCCGGCAACATGAGCCTCGGCGTCAACCTGCTGGCGGCGCTGGTCAAGCAGGTGGCGAAGTCGCTCGATGCCGGCTTCGACATCGAGATCCTCGAGATGCACCACAAGCACAAGGTCGACGCGCCCTCGGGCACGGCGCTGATGCTCGGCCGGGCCGCCGCCGAGGGCCGCGGCATCGCGCTCGACGAGCATTCCGCGCGCGGCCGCGACGGCATCACCGGCGAGCGCCGCAGCGGCGACATCGGCTTCGCCTCGCTGCGCGGCGGCACGGCGGCGGGCGATCACAGCGTCATCTTCGCCGGTCCCTCGGAGCGGCTGGTGCTGTCGCACCAGGCCGAGGACCGCATGATCTTCGCCCATGGCGCGCTGAAGGCGGCGCTGTGGGCCCATGGCAAGCCGCCGGGCTACTACACGATGGACGACGTGCTCGGCCTCAAGGACCTGTTCTAGTTCAACGTCGATGGAAGCGAACTGATGAGCGAACGTCTCCTGGTGCTGGTGCGCCACGGCCAGAGCGAGTGGAATCTGAAGAACCTGTTCACCGGCTGGAAGGATCCGGACCTGACCGAGCAGGGCGTCGCCGAGGCCAAGGAGGCCGGGCGCAAGCTGAAGGCGCAGGGACTGGTCTTCGACGTCGCCTTCACCTCGGTGCTGACGCGCGCCCAGCACACGCTCGACCTGATCCTGACCGAACTCGGCCAGACCGGCCTGCCGACAGCCAAGAACCTCGCGCTCAACGAGCGCGACTATGGCGACCTCTCCGGCCTCAACAAGGACGACGCCCGCGCTAGATGGGGCGAGGAGCAGGTCCACATCTGGCGCCGCTCCTACGACGTCCCGCCGCCCGGCGGCGAGAGCCTCAAGGACACGCTGGCCCGCGCGCTGCCCTACTACGTGCAAGAAATTCTCCCCAGCGTCCTCCGCGGCCAGCGCACCCTGGTCGCCGCCCACGGCAACTCGCTCCGCGCCCTGATCATGGTGCTGGAGAAGCTCACGCCTGAAGGCATACTGAAGCGCGAACTGGCGACCGGCGTGCCGATCATCTACCGCCTGAACGCCGACTCGACGGTGGAGTCGAAGCTGGACCTGGCGGGCTAGGACGGTCGCAAGATTCCACTGCTCATGGGTGATCGCATCCCCATGAGTTGAAGCTCAGCCCCCGCCGTATCGACGCTGCGCTCCCTCTGCCCGTTCTCAAGGGCAGAGAATTGAGAGCAGCCGAGGTGAGCCCCGCTGTCACCCTCCCCTGGAGGGGGAGGGTCGGCTCAGATGCGCGGAGCGCATGTGAGCCGGGGTGGGGTGATCTCTCCACTCGCACCGGTTTCCGCGTCTCACCCCACCCCGCTCGCCCGCTTCGCGCGCGATCGACCCTCCCCCTCCAGGGGAGGGTGAGACTGAGATCGCGGCGCCTGCCGTCGGTATCATCGAAAGTTGGCGACGTTCGCGCAGCGCAACCGCCACGATCTGCCATGTGATGGATTCCGGGCTCGTGTTGCGCACGCCCCGGAATGACAGCGGAGAGAGTGGCGCCTGACTGGAATTCGTGTCGTACGAAAAGCTGCGTAGTTTCTCAGTCGTCATGCCCCGCGAAGGCGGGGCATCCAGTACGCCGTGACGGTCGCGAGACTCGAGACGTCGGTGTTTACTGGATCGTCAGCGTTCGCGGACGGTGACAGCGAGAGTAGCAGCGGCCTCGCCGCTCTACCCCATCCCCACCTGCCCGGCCTCCCACCCGATCATCGCCTGCTTCCGGGTCAGCCCCCAATGATAGCCCGTCAGCGCGCCGGTCTTGCCGAGCGCGCGATGACACGGCACCACGAACGAGATCGGGTTCTTGCCGACCGCCGCGCCCACCGCGCGCGAGGCTTTCGGCGACTCCAGCCGGGTCGCGATGTCCGAGTAGCAGACGGCGCGGCCCATGGGGATCTTGAGCAGGGTCTCCCAGACGCGGACCTCGAAGTCGGTGCCGATCAGGACGACGCGCAAGGGCTGGTCGGGCCGCCACAGGGTCTTGTCGAAGATGCGCTGGGCGAGGCCGGCGGTGCCGGGGACGTCTTCGATATAGGTGGCGCGGGGCCAGCGGCTCTTCATGTCGGCGAGCGCGCCAGCCTCCTCGCCGGGGTCGGCGAAGGCGAGGCCAGCGAGGCCACGCGGGGTGGCCATCACCAGCGCGATGCCGAACGGGCAGGGGTGGAAGCCGTAGCGCAAGGTGGTGCCGGCGCCGCCGGTCTTCCATTCGCCGGGCGACATCGCTTCATGGGTGACGAACAGGTCGTGTAGCCGGCCGGGGCCTGACAGCCCCGAGTCGAGCGCGGCGTCGAGCACGCTGGCGGAGCCCTTCAGCAGGCCCTTGGCGTGGTCGAGGGTCAGCGCCTGCATGAACGCCTTCGGCGTCAGCCCGGCCCAGCGCCGGAACAGATGGTGCAGCTCGTCGGGCGTGAGGCTGGCGGCGTCGGCCATGTCCTCGATGGTCGGCTGCCGCCGCCAGTGTTCCGAGATGAAAGCGATCGCGCGGCGCACCGCATCGTAGTCGCGCAGCGCGGCCGATTGTTGCGGGCCCGGCTTGGCCAGGGCGGAATCGTGAATGGCGAGGGTCATCATGATCCGGATGTAGGGCGGCCGGGGCGCGGACTCCACCCGATTTCCGATCGGGAGGCTAGGGGCGTTGCGATCGGCTTCGGCTTGAAACAGGAGTTTCCCGGCTTGCTCCGTCATTCCGGGGCATCGCGCAGCGATGAGCCCGGAATCCATAACCACGAGAAGACGTGTGAGGCGAGATGCCCACTACCCGCGTGCCCCACACAAGGTCCTGTGGGTATGGGTTCCGGGCTCGCGCTGCGCGCGCCCCGGAACGACGCCGGAGGGTGTTAGCGGCGCTTTCGCCTGGGTAGAGCTGCCCGCAGTCAGTGCCCTTGGACGCGCTACAGCGGGTTGTACACCGGCCCGCGCTTCGCGGCCTGCAGCCCGGCCGTGAGGGCCTTCGCAAAACTGGCTTTCTCCTCCGGGCCCAAAAAGCTCGCGATGGCGACGCGCTGGCCGCGCGCCACCAGGTAGAGGCGCTCGATACCGAACTCCTCGTGGGTCTCCTGGTCGAGCCGCACCCAGAGCGGGTTGAAGCGCCATTCCATGACGTGGCCCTTGTGGCTGACGCGGCGCAGGCGCAGCTCGGTCAGGGTGATCGAGATGTCCTCATAGGCGTTGGCGCGGCGGAAGTTGACCTTGAAGGCCCAGTAGATCGCGAGCGCATCCAGGCCGAAGAAGCCGAGCACGGGCCAGGCGCCCATCAAGAGCGAGGCGATGCCGCCGATGAAGCTGATGGCGCAGACCACGACCATCAGCACCAGAAAGCCGGTGCGGTTGAGCGAGCGATGCGGCGTCAGCCGGGCCGCGAACAGCTCGGGATCAGCGGCGTCGGTGCCGGTCTCCTGATACGCAAAAGCATTGCCTGGCGTCATGGGGCCTCAGTATACCCGGATCATGGCCAAAATCACCCGCCCCCAACGCGCCAAACCGGCGCCGGTTCGCAGCCCCTTGAAGAAGGCCGCTCCCAAGGCCGGGCCCAAGTCAGCCCCCAAGGCCGCCTCGAAACGGGCCGCCAAGAAGGCTCCGACGGCCAAGCCGAAGAGCCCTGCCCGGCCGGTCAAGACAGCGTCGAAGGCGGCCAGGCCCTGGACCTCGGCCGAGATCCGCGAGGCCTTCAGCCGCTTCGCACAGGCCAATCCGGAGCCGAAGGGCGAGCTCGAGCACCTCAACCCCTACACCCTGCTGGTCGCCGTGGTGCTGTCGGCGCAGGCGACCGACGCCGGCGTCAACAAGGCGACGCGGCCGCTGTTCGCCGTCGCCGACACGCCGCAGAAGATGATCGCGCTCGGCGAGGACAAACTCCGCGACTACATCAAGACCGTCGGCCTCTACCGCACCAAGGCCAGGAACGTGATCGCGCTGTCGCAAAAGCTGATCAGCGAGTTCGGCGGCGAGGTGCCGCGTACGCGCGCCGAGCTCGAGTCGCTGCCCGGTGCCGGCCGCAAGACCGCGAACGTCGTGCTCAACATGGCGTTCGGCGAGCACACGATGGCGGTCGACACCCATGTGTTCCGCGTCGGCAACCGCACCGGCTTGGCACCCGGCAAGACGCCGCTGGAGGTCGAGCTCGGGCTGGAGAAGGCGATCCCGGCCGAGTTCATGCTGCATGCCCATCACTGGCTGATCCTGCACGGCCGCTACACGTGCCTGGCGCGCAAGCCGCGCTGCGAGCTGTGCCTGATCAAGGACCTCTGCCGCTGGCCGGAGAAGACCGCCTGATACGTTGTGTGTGACGAACGGTTTCGCCTGAGAACGCGTTTGACAGTCACTATTGTGTCACGGCGCGACGCCGTCTCACCATGGCCGGGCCACATCGCCGCCCGCATTGGACATAAGATGACACCCGTAATCCGGGGCGATGTGAGTGGCGCGTGACGATTCCCGCGTTCTCGGACCTTTCTGCGCCGGGACGTTGAAGGATCAGCCGCATGGACAACACTGCCGCACTCGTGTCGCTCGCGACCTCGGTGCCACCGCATCAGTTTCGCCAGAACGAAGTGATGGAGGCCGCACGCGTGGTGCTGGCGCCGCGCTTCCCGCAGTTCGACACGATGGCGAGCCTGTTCGCCAACACCGGCATCCGCCAGCGCTACGGCGTCAAGCCGATCGAATGGTACATGGAGCGGCGCGGCTGGCCGGAGCGCACCGAAGCCTATCTCGAAGGCGCCGAGGCGCTGTTCGTCGACGCGGCGAACAAGGCGCTTGCGCAGGCCGATCTCAACGCCGCCGACATCGACACCATCGTCACCGTGAGCTCGACGGGGATCGCGACGCCGACCTTGGAAGCGCGCGTCGCCGGCCGCCTGGGTTTTCGCGCGGACGTGTCGCGCGTGCCGGTGTTCGGGCTTGGCTGCGCCGGTGGGGTCTCGGGCCTGTCGATCGCCGCGCGCCTAGCGCAGGCCCGGCCCGGCACCAACGTGCTGCTGGTGACCTTCGAACTGTGCACACTGGCTGTCCGCCATGATGAGTTGACGAAGGCCAACATCGTCGCGCTGAGCCTGTTCGGCGATGGCGCGGCGGCCGCGATCCTGCGCGCCGGCGATGGCGGCGCTATCCGCGTCGAGGCGACCGGCGAGAAGCTGTGGCCCGATACGCTCGACATCATGGGCTGGAGCGTCGATCCCGAAGGTTTTGGCGTGATCTTCCAGCGCACCATTCCGGACTTCGTCACCGAGAACATGGGCCCCGCGGTCAACGAGATCCTGGAGCGGATGAAGCTCGCGCCTGCCGACGTCGACCGCTTCGTCTGCCATCCCGGCGGCGCCAAGGTGATCACGGCGCTGGAGCGCGCGCTGTCGCTGGATCAGGGCACGCTGGATCATGAGCGCGAGATCATCGCCGACTACGGCAACATGTCCGCGCCGACGGTGCTGTTCGTGCTGGAGCGCGCCCGCGCCCAGGGCTTGCCGCCGCGCTCGGTGCTCACTGCGCTCGGACCTGGGTTCACCGCAAGCTGCGTTTCATTGAGGCACGCCGCATGACCTTCGCCGCCTTCGTCCTCGCCCTCGTCACCATGCAGCGGCTCGGCGAGCTCGTGCTCGCCCGCCACAACACCAAGCGCCTGCGCGCCATGGGCGCGGTCGAGGTCGGGGCGGATCATTATCCGCTGATGATCTCGATGCATGCGGCCTGGCTGGTATCGCTGTGGCTGCTCGGCGCCGACCAGGAGGTCGACCCGTGGCTCTTGAGCGGCTTCGTGCTGCTGCAGGGGCTGCGCTGGTGGGTGCTGGCGACGCTCGGTCCGCGCTGGACGACGCGCATCATCATCCTGCCGGGGGCGCCCCTCGTCACCGATGGTCCCTATCGTTACATCTCGCATCCGAACTATCTGGTGGTCGCAGCCGAGATCGCGCTGCTGCCGCTGGCGCTGCATCTGCCGCTGATCGCCCTGATCTTCTCCGGCCTGAATGCGGCGGTGCTGTTCATCCGCATCCGCGCCGAATCGGAAGCACTCACCGGCATCGGCGGCGGCCAGACCGCATGAGCGCATCGGCCGCGCCGCAGGATCGTCCGAGCCTCGCCACCTGGCTCGGCTTCATCCTGATGTGCGTCGGCATGTTCATGGCGATCCTGGACATCCAGGTGGTGGCGACGTCGCTGCCGACCATCCAGGAGGCGCTCGGCATCACGCCGGAGGCGATGAGCTGGATCCAGACGGCGTATCTGATCGCCGAGATCATCGCCATTCCGCTGACCGGGTTGCTCACGCGGGTGTTCACGTTGCGCTGGCTGTTCGTCGGCGCCGTCGGCATCTTCACCGCCGCCTCGCTCGGTTGCGCGTTCAGCGGCGATTTTCACACGCTGCTGGCGTTCCGCGTGCTGCAGGGCTTCTTCGGTGGTCTCTTGATTCCCGTGGTGTTCTCCGCCGTGTTCCTGCTGTTTCCACCGCGCCTGCACGCGGTCGCGACGACGATCGGCGGCGTGGTCGCGGTGCTCGCGCCGACCATCGGCCCGGTCGTCGGCGGCTTCATCACCAACACCTGGTCGTGGCCCTGGCTGTTCCTGATCAACATCGCGCCCGGCCTCGTCGCCGCGCTGGCGACGCCCGGCCTGCTGCCGAAGCAGCGCATGGACCTCGCGGAGCTCGACAAGCTCGACCTGTTTGCGCTGCTGCTGCTCGCAGT
Organism: Bradyrhizobium sp. SZCCHNRI2009; assembly: GCF_032485115.1. Taxonomy (NCBI): domain Bacteria; kingdom Pseudomonadati; phylum Pseudomonadota; class Alphaproteobacteria; order Hyphomicrobiales; family Nitrobacteraceae; genus Bradyrhizobium; species Bradyrhizobium sp. SZCCHNRI2009. The sequence continues at coordinate 479,682 of NZ_JAUEUH010000005.1, read as the reverse complement.
GTCCCTGGCCAGCCTCGAGCTCGGGCTGAAGGAGGCGCCGAAGGGCGGCTGGCTGTCGTCGAACTGCATCGCGTTCCTGGTGCTGAGCGCGTCGTGCCTCACCTTGCTCGTCCAGCGCCTGCTGACCTCACCGCAGCCGATCCTGCGGCTCGGCAGCTTTCAGCGGCGGTCGTTCACGCTCGGCTGCCTGTCGAGCTTCTGTCTGGGCATCGGGCTGTTCGGCTCGGTGTATCTGATGCCGGTGTTCCTCGCCTTCGTGCGCGGCCACGATGCGTTCGAGATCGGCAAGATCATGCTGGTCACCGGCGTGGCGCAACTGATCGCCGCTCCGCTGGTGACGGCGCTGGACGGCAAGGTCGACGCGCGTCTCCTGACGGCGTTCGGTTTCGTGCTGTTCGGCTCCGGTCTGGCCGCGAGCGCGTTCCAGCCGCCGACCGCCGACTATCAGGAGATGTTCTGGCCGCAGGTGGTGCGCGGCGTCGGCATCATGTTCTGCCTGCTGCCGCCGACGCGGATCGCGCTCGGCGACCTGCCGCAGGCCGAGGTCGCCGACGCCAGCGGGCTGTTCAACCTGATGCGCAATCTCGGCGGCGCCATCGGCATCGCGCTGATCGACACCATCCTCTATGGCCGCGTCGCCATGCATGCCCAGGCGTTTCGCGACCGCCTGCTGGCCGGCGATACCGCGGCGGCCAAGGCGATCGGGCTCGCGCCGGAGCTGCTGCGCAACCGGCCGCGCGGCATCTCGGAGGAGCAGGCGATCGCCTATGTCCGGCCGCTGGTGGAGAAGGCCTCGCTGGCGCTGTGCGTCAACGAGGCCTGGTCGCTGCTCGCTGGTGTCGCGCTGCTCGGCTTCCTGCTGATCCCCTTCGCCCGCAGCAAGGCGACGAGCCTGTCGCCGCGGATGATGGCGCTAGAGGCTGCGCAGCCGGCGCTCCGGCGACGGCTCGATCAGCTCGGGCCGCGGTCCGGATAGGCGCTTGTGCAGGTGGACCATGAACGCCATGCCGAACAGCGGCGTCGCCAGGTTCACGATCGGGATGGTGACGAAGGCCGCGATGATCAGCCCCGCGGTGAACACCGTGATCGCATTGTCGCGCCGCATCGCCTTGGCCTCCGCCGGCGGCCGGAAGCGCATCGCGGCGAGCTCGAAATATTCGCGGCCGAGCAGCCAGGCCGTGGCGAGGAAGAAGATCACGAAGCCGGCGCCGGCGAGGAACACGAAGGGCAGGGCGACCAGATAGACCAGGATGGTGAGGCCGGCGGCCTTGAGGCCCTCGATGATGGCGACGCCGAACGGCAAAGCGGCGCCGGGGCGCTCGGCCGGATAATGCTCGCGCTCGACAAGGTCGGCGACGTCGTCGACGAACAGGCTCGCGATCACCGAGGTGATTGCCGGCATCAGCATGATGCCGCCGAACACGACGCCGAAGCCGGCGGCGATCGAGATGATCCAGGTCAGCACCTCGAGCGTGCCGTGCGAGTTCGGCCCGAGCATGGCCTCCGCCCAGCCCTCGCCGGCAGTCGCGAGCCAGGTCAGGAGCCGCTGCAGCCCGATCGCGAGCACCGTGACCAGCACCAGCGCCAGCCCGATCGAGCGCCACAGGATCGAGCGCATCGGCGGCGACAGAATCTGCGAAATCGCCTTGATGGCGGCGTCGATCATGGCGGGGTCCCTCGCTGCAAAGCCCGCGGCAGAGGTAGACATGCCGGCGGGCTTCGGCAAGTCCGCCGGCATCGTATCAAAGATCGGTCGCCCGCAGCCGCAGCGCGTTGCCGACCACGCTGACCGACGACAGCGACATCGCGGCGGCTGCGATGATCGGCGACAGCAGGATGCCGAACACGGGGTAGAGGATGCCGGCGGCGATCGGGATGCCGGCGGCGTTGTAGATGAACGCGAAGAACAGGTTCTGGCGGATGTTGCGCATCGTCGCCGCCGACAGTTTTCGCGCCCGCGCGATACCGCCGAGGTCGCCCTGCAGCAGCGTGATGCCGGCGCTCTCCATCGCCACGTCGGTGCCGGTGCCCATGGCGATGCCGACGTCGGCCGCGGCGAGCGCCGGCGCATCGTTGACGCCGTCGCCGGCCATCGCGACGATCTTGCCGCTGGCGCGCAGACGCGCGACCACGGCGCTCTTCTGCTCGGGCAGCACCTCGGCCTCGACCTCGGTGATGCCGATCTTGCGCGCGACCGCGGTGGCGGTGGTGCGGTTGTCGCCGGTCAGCATGATCACCTTGATGCCGTCGGCCGCGAGTGCCTTCAGCGCCTCCGGCGTCGACGCCTTGACCGGATCGGCGACCGCAAACAGCGCAGACGGCTTGCCGTCGACGGCCATCGTGATCACGGTGGCGCCCTCTTCGCGCAGCCGCTTGCTCTCGACGCCGAGCGTATCGGTGATGATGCCGAGCGAGGCGAGATAGGTCGCATTGCCGAGCACGATGGCCTTGCCATCGACCTCGCCGCGCGCGCCCTTGCCGGTCGGCGCGTCGAAGTTCTTGACGTCGGCGAGCTTGATGTTGCGCTCCGCGGCATGCCGGACGATGGCCTCGGCCAGCGGATGCTCGCTGGCGCGCTCGACGCTGGCGGCCAGCCGCAGCGCGTCGGCCTCGTCGAAGCCCTGAGCGGTGACGATGCTGGTCACCTTCGGCTTGCCCTCGGTCAGGGTGCCGGTCTTGTCGACGACCAGCGTATCGACCTTCTCCATCCGCTCCAGCGCCTCGGCGCTCTTGATCAGCACGCCGGCCTGGGCGCCGCGGCCGACCCCGACCATGATCGACATCGGCGTCGCAAGACCGAGCGCGCAGGGACAGGCGATGATCAGCACGCTCACGGCGGCGACGAGGCCGAAGGCGAAGCGCGGCTCGGGACCGAACGCGTACCACGCGACGAAGGCGGCAATGGCAGCAGCGATCACCATCGGCACGAACCAGCCCGCGACCTGGTCGGCGAGGCGCTGGATCGGCGCGCGCGAGCGCTGCGCGTCGGCGACCATCTGCACGATCTGCGACAGCAGGGTCTCGCGTCCGACCTTGTCGGCGCGCATCACGAAGCTGCCGGTCTGGTTCAAGGTGCCCGCGATGACGCGCTCGCCCTCGTCCTTGGTCACCGGCATCGACTCGCCGGTGACAAGCGATTCGTCGAGCGACGAGCGGCCTTCGAGAATGATGCCGTCGACCGGCACCTTCTCGCCCGGGCGCACACGCAGGCGATCGCCGACCGCGAGCTCGGCGATCTCCACCTCATGATCGTTGCCGTCGGTGTCGAGCCGCCGCGCCGTCTTCGGCGCCAGCTGCAACAGCGCCTTGATCGCTCCCGACGTTGCTTCGCGTGCGCGCAGCTCCAGCACCTGGCCGAGCAGGACGAGAATGGTGATGACCGAGGCCGCCTCGAAATACACCGCCACCGCGCCGCCATGGCCGCGGAACGCCGGCGGAAACGCCTGCGGCGCGACGGTCGCGATCACGCTGTAGACATAGGCGACGCCCGTGCCCATTGCGATCAAGGTGAACATGTTGAGATTGCGGGTCTGGACCGATTGCCAGCCGCGCACGAAGAACGGCCAGCCGGCCCACAGCACGACCGGCGTCGCCAGCGCGAACTGGATCCAGTTCGACAGCACGGGATCGAGCAGGCCATGGCCGCCGACGAGATGTCCGCCCATCTCCAGCACGACAACGGGTGCCGACAGCACAGTGCCGATCCAGAACCGCCTGCTCATGTCGGCGAGCTCGGGATTGGGCGCATCGTCGAGGCTGACGACGTCGGGCTCCAGCGCCATGCCGCAGATCGGGCAGGTGCCTGGGCCTTCCTGGCGGATCTCGGGATGCATCGGGCAGGTGTAGATCGTGCCTGCCGGCATCTCCGGCGGCGGCTCGCGTTCGCCGAGATATTTGTCCGGCTCGGCCGCGAACTTGGTGCGGCAGCCGGCCGAGCAGAAATGGAAGGTGTGACCCTGATGGTCGAAACGATGTGTCGAGGTCGCAGGATCGACGCTCATGCCGCAGACGGGATCGATGACCGTTGCCGGGTCATGCTCATGGTGGTCATGACCGCCACAGCATGACCGAGCGGCTGCAGGCGCTGCGGCCGTCGCGAGATACTTGGCGGGATCGGCGGCGAACTTGGTGCGGCAGCCTGCCGAGCAGAAATGGAAGGTCTGCCCCTGATGCTCGAAGCGATGCTTCGAGGTCAGGGGATCGACCGACATGCCGCAGACCGGATCCGTTGCCTTCGCTGGTTCAGGCGCGGCGGGGTCCGAGCCGCCGCAGCAGCCGCCCGAAGCGCTGGCGGGCGCCGCGCCGGCACGATCGCTGCAACAACTGTCCGCGGATGCCTGTTCGTGTCCGGTTTCCACCGCGCGCGCGCGCGATCCACAGCCGCATCCGCCCTCGCCGCCCGCCGCGACGCCATGCTCGTGTCTGGTTTCCGACATCGCTCAGCCTCTTGAAACCTATACCCTGTAGGGGTATATAGGCTCCATGCGCGAGGACATCAAGACATCCTGTCAGAAACGTTTGAGTCGGATCGAAGGGCAGGTCAGGGGCCTGTCGAAAATGGTCGAGGACAACCGCTACTGCATCGACATCGTCACCCAGATCTCCGCTGTGCGGGCGGCGTTGCGCCGGGTCGAGGAGGAGATCTTGCGCGACCACGTCGCGCATTGCGTCGAGCACGCCATCGCATCGGGCGACAAGGCCGATCAACGGCAGAAGATCGCGGAGTTGATGGATGTGATCGGCCGGTCGGATCGCTGAGGTCAGCCCAGCTCAGACCGCCACCTTGTTGCGGCGGCGCGCGGTCGGACGTGGCGCGACGTTTCGTACCGGCTCGGCGACGAGAAAATGCTCGTTGACCACGAGCCGTTCGCCGAGCTTCGCAACTATTTCCTCAGCCGCAGCCTGCTGCGTCGCCTCTTCGTCAGCCGTCTCAGGAACGAGCGGCGGCGCTGTGATGGCTCCTGGAAACACGGCGAACTCGCCCGCTACCTCCGCGAGCGGCTTCTGCTTGTCGGCCCAGTGCAGGGTCGTGTAGTCGAATCCATTGACGATGGTCGGCTTGACGATCTCGAAATAGGGCGAGATGTCGAAGTCGCGCGGCATGTAGAGCGAGGAATCGCGGATGTGCAGGATCTCGCGCTTGGCGCGCCGCGATGGCGCCCGCGTGATCTTGGGCAGGATCGGGTAGCGCACCGCATCGAAGGCCTGCGCGATCAGCGCCGAGCAGATCATCTTGGTCGGATCACCCGAGCCCAGCGCGATCATGCGCCGCCGCCAGCGTTGCGGAATCGGCATCGGGATCAGATAGCGCATCAGGTCGATGATGTTCTTGGTGTCGTAGCCGAAGCCGATGCGATTGATGGCGTAGCGGCACACCGTGTGCCGGTCCTCATAGGTCAGGCCGACCGGACGGCACACACGGGTGTGATAGGCGAAATATTTCGACAGCGGCGCCGAGATCACGCCGTCGCCGACATAGGCCTCGACCAGCACATGCGGCTCGCCGTCGGGCTCGACGGCGCCATCGATCGGTCCGACATAGAGCGCGGCGTGCGACCAGGTCGACTGCGTGAGGTATTTGATGATGCCGGAGATGCGGCTGTTGCCCTCGACGAGCAGCACGTCGCCGGGCTGGACGTCCTTGCGCAGATAGTCCGGATCGCTCGGCGTGAACGGCTCATAGCCGGGGATCTCCTTCTGGAGATAGGCGGCAATCAGCTTGCCGATCTGATCAAGCACGATACCCATAACGCTCCCCGGGCGACCTTGGCCGGTCGCCGGTTTTTTCCCTTCTTCCATGATGGTCGATTGCGGTTGCAATTTGGTTCATAGTGGACGCGTTCTGCACGGTATCACGTTTACCATCCCGGTTGCCGCAGCGCGGTAGATGCGGCAAATTCGCGGGTATTCGTTTGGTTCAAAGCTTTCGGAAACCATGTCATGAATGTCACGCGCCGCGGCTTCCTCTCCGCTTCCGCGGCGCTGGCCGTGCTGCCCATCGCCGGCCGCGCCGCGCAGGCGGCTGTTCCACGCGAGGCTGACATTGTCGTGATCGGGGCGGGTGCGGCGGGAATCGCCGCGGCCCGCCGCATCGTCGCGGCCAATCGCAAGGTCGTGGTGCTGGAGGCCGCGCCGCAGCTCGGCGGCCGTTGCCGCACGGATGCAGCCACCTTCGGCGTGCCGTTCGATCGCGGCGCCCGCTGGCTGCTCAACGCCGACGGCAATCCCATCAGCAGGCTCGCGCGCGGTCTCGGACTCGATCTCGTCGCGGCTCCCGTCGGGCAGAAGATCCGCGTCGGCCGGCGCAATGCGCGGCCCGGCGAGACCGAGCAGTTCCTGGCGGGGCTGGTGCGCGCCAATCGCGCCATCGACGAGGCGGCGCGCGGCAAGCTCGATACGTCCTGCGCCGCGGCGCTGCCGAAAGATCTGGGCGACTGGACCAGCACCACGGCATTCGTGCTCGGCGCCAGCGCGACCGGGAAGGATCTCGCCGATCTCTCCGCGATGGACAAGGCGCGTGCGCAGGATCGCAGCGCGCCGCTGGCCTGCCGCCAGGGGCTGGGCACGTTCATCGCCAGGCTCGGCGAATCGTTGCCGTTGTCGCTGTCGACTCCAGCAACGCGCGTCGTGTGGGCCAACCGCGACGTCGCGGTGGAAACGCCGGCGGGGCGAATCGCGGCGCGCGCCGTCATCCTCACGGTGTCGACCAACGTGCTGACATCAGGCGCCATCAAGTTCGCGCCCGAGCTGCCCAAGCGGCAGCTCGACGCCGCCGCGAAGCTCAGCCTCGGCAGCTATGATCACATTGCGCTGATGCTCGCGGGCAATCCGCTCGGCCTGTCGCGGGACGAGGTCATCATCGAGCAGAGCAATTCCAGTCGCACAGGTCTGCTGCTTGCCAATATCGGCGGATCGTCGCTTTGTACCGTCGATGTTGCCGGCGCCTTCGGCCGCGAACTATCAGCGCAGGGCGAGGTGGCGATGGTCGACTTCGCCAGGGAGTGGATAGGCAAGCTGTTTGGAAGCGAGGCCGCCGCAGCGGTGAAGTCGTCCGCAGCGACGCGCTGGAACCTGGCGCCGGGCGTGCTCGGCGCGATGTCGGCGGCCACGCCCGGCAGCCAGGGCGCCCGCAAAATATTGGGCGAGCCCTTGGGTCCGCTGTTTCTTGCGGGAGAGGCCACGCACGAAGCGCTGTGGGGCACGGTCGACGGCGCCTGGGACTCCGGCGAGCGCGCCGCGGAAGCCGCGCTGCGCCGGATCGGCGCGATCAAGGACGCCGAACCGGAGCCGAGCAGTGAGCGGCAACGACCGCGCCGTCGTGGCAAGGTGCGCTCGGCCTCGCCGGAGGATTGACCGTCGATCCGCAAGCTCATCAGCAAGAGGGTGGGCACGGCGCAACTGCGATCTCAAGCGTGAATGGCACGGCTGCGCCTTTGCCCACCCTACCGCTGATGCAGGCGAGTTGCCGATTGAAGCACGCCCAGCCTTGGCTACACCGGCAGCTTCAATTCCATCAGGTCTTTCGCGACCACGATGCGGCCCGTGTAGTTCTTCTTCACGTCCCGCGTCCAGTCCTCGTCCGTCACTTCGGGGTCATCACCGGGCACGAAGTGGCTGAGCACCAGCACCTTCACGCCTGCAGCCGCGGCGATGCGTCCGACGTCTTCCGTGGTCGTGTGACTGTCGAGCAGGTGCTTCTTCAGCGTCGAGCCGTTCTTCGTCTTGGCGACCAGCCGATCGACCGCGGGCACATAGAGGCATTCATGCACGAGAACGTCTGCGCCCTTGGCAAACTCTGCAAGCTTCGGGTTATAGGCCGTGTCGCTCGAGAACACGATCGTGCCCTCGGGCGTCTCGAACTTGTACGCGAAGTTGTCGGTGATCGGCGGATGTGGCGTGCGGAACGCGGTCACCGTCACGTCCGCCGTCTTCAGCACGACGCCGTCCGCGTCGATATCCTTCGCGACCAGGAGTGGCCGCGGATCTGGCCGGCCTTCATCCGCGATGCGGGTGTCGACGTCGAACTTGTTGGTTTCCCAGAAGCTCCTGGTCATCGCCTCCAGGCCCTTCGGTCCGAACGACTGGATCGGCGTCGACAATCCTGCGGCCCAGGCGTTGTAGAACAGATTGCCGTATTCGAGATTGTGATCGGAATGGTGATGGCTGATCAGGATGTACTTGATCGATGGGATCGGAACCCCAGCGCTGACGAGCTGACGGCTGACGCCCATGCCGCAATCGATCACGAACGGCGTGCCGTTGACGACGACGAGATTGGCCGGATTCGAAGCGCCGACGCCGACGCGCGGGCCGCCCTTGGTGCCGAGGAAGACCATCCGCGTGCCGGTCTTCGCGCCTTGCGCGAACGCCGCGGGCGCCGCGATGGCGCCGGCCGTTCCCAGCGCGAGCTTGAGCATTGTTCGCCGATGGATCACGGTGGCCTCCCAGTCTGCTTCGTTGCAGGAAGGCTAACCCCGCCCGAGCACGCCGTCGAGGGCCGGCAGGCCGGCGATCACGGCGATTGCGATCAGCGCATAGCAGATGGCGCGGAACACCTGCTCGCTGGCGCGGCCGAACAGCGACGCGCCGAACGCGACACCGAGCGCGTAGACCGGCCCGATCAGCAGCGAAAGCTTCAGCGAATCCCAGGTGATCAGCCCGCTCATTGCGTAGCTCACCATCGCGAAGAAGTCCGATGCGCCGAAGAACAGCACGATGTTCGCCCGTGCGATCTTTGGCGGGATCGGGCGTCCCAGCCAGTAGCCGACGATCGGCGGGCCCCCGGTCTGCGCCAGTCCGCTGCAGAATCCGGAGATGCAGCCGACAACGACCGACAGCGCGGTGTACTCCCTGCCGCGATAGCGCCAGCCGGACAGCAGCAGCGCAAGCAGCCCGATCACGAAACCGGTGATGATCCAGCGGACGGTGACCGGGTCCAGCCGGCTGAGGAAATAGGTGCCCACGGGCACGCCGACCAGCGCACCCGCGACGATCACCGCGGTGGCCTTGCGGTCGGCCTCGCGCCAGGCCGGCGCCACCATCGGGGCCATCGAGACGAAATCGATCACCAGCAGCAGCGGCGCGACCAGACGGGGCGTCGCAAAGCTGCTCGCGAGCGGCATGAAGATCAGTGCTGCGCCGAAGCCGGAGAAGCCGCGCGCGGTTGCGGCAATGAAGGCGACGATCGCCAGCGCGATCGTCGCGAACAGGCTGAGATCGGCAGGGATGAGCCCGGAGAGGCTCATCCGCGCAACGTGCCGCCGGTCTTCTTGGCTACGTCGGCCGTGATCTTCGCCGCGACCGCGTCGATCTCCTCGTCGGTCATGGTCTTGTCGCGTGGCTGCAGGGTCACGGCGATCGCGATCGACTTCTTGCCGTCCTCGATGCCCTTGCCCTCGTAGACGTCGAACACGGTGACATCGGTGATCAGCTTCTTGTCGACGCCCTGCGCGGCGCGGACGATGTCGCCGGCCTTGACCTTGCGATCGACGATGAAGGCGAAGTCGCGCGACACCGGCTGGAATGCCGAGAGCTCCAGCACCGGCTTGGCGCGGGTCGGCTTCGCCTTGGCCGCCGGAATGCGATCCAGGATCACCTCGAAGGCGACCAGTGGCCCGTCCGCCTTCAGCGCCTCCAGCGTGCGCGGATGCAGCTCGCCGAAATGCCCGAGCACGTTCTGCGGGCCCATCTGGATCGTGCCGGAGCGCCCCGGATGCATCCAGGCCGGCCCGCCGGCGACGATCTGCAGCGAGGCCATCGGCGCGCCGGCCGCCGCGAGCACCGCGAGCGCATCGGCCTTGGCGTCATACGCGTTGGCCGGCTGCGATCCCGTCCAATGCCGGCCGAGTCCCTTCGCCGGCGCGATGCCGCGGCGGATGCCGCTCGCGGCCACGAACTGATCCGTGGGGCCATCGCCCTTGAAGACCTGCCCGACCTCGAAGATCGCGGCATCGCCGAAGCCGCGATCGGCATTGGCCTGCACCGTCGCGGTCAGGCCCGGCAACAGGCTCGGGCGCATGTCCGAGAGATCGGCCGCGATCGGATTGGCGAGAGCGAGCTCGGCCTTGCCGCCGCCGAACAATTCGGCGGCCGGCTTGGAGATGAATGACCACGTCACGGCTTCGACCATGCCGCGCGCGGCCAGCGCGCGCTTGGCGCGCCGCGTGCGCAATTGCAGCGGCGTCAGCACCGGCTTGCGCGGGGCGTCGCCGCGCTCGAACGGCGTCATAGGCACCTTGTCGACGCCGACGATGCGCACGACTTCCTCGACGATATCGGCCTTGCCGTGCACGTCGCTGCGCCAGGACGGCACCGCGACCTTCACGATGGGGCCGTTGCCGGCGACCACGAAGCCGAGATGCGTCAGGATCCGCCGCATCTCGGTCAGCGGCACCTCGATGCCCGCCAGCCGCTTCACCTCGGTCAACGGGAAGTCGACGATGCGGTCATCGCCGAACGGATTGCCGACGACGACAGTCTCCGACGGCGTGCCGCCACACAGGTCGAGCACGAGCTTGGTCGCCATCTCCAGGCCCGGCACCATGAAGGCCGGATCGACGCCGCGCTCGAAGCGGTAGCGCGCGTCGGAATTGATGCCGAGCTTGCGGCCGGTCTGGGCGATGTTGATCTCGTTCCACAGCGCCGATTCGATCAGCACGTCGGTGGTGCCTTCATCGCAGCCCGAAGCCTCGCCGCCCATGATGCCGGCGAGCGATTCGACGCCGGAATCGTCGGCGATGACGCACATCGAATGGTCGAGCGTGTAGGTACGGCCGTCGAGCGCGAGCAGGGTCTCGCCGTCACGCGCGCGGCGGACGACCAGATTGCCCTTCACCTTCTTGGCGTCGAACACATGCAGCGGACGCGCGCGGTCGAAGGTCATGTAGTTGGTGATGTCGACCAGCGCGTTGATCGGGCGTAGGCCGATCGATGTGAGGCGCTGCTGCAGCCACTTCGGCGACGGGCCGTTCTTGACGCCGCGCACCAGCCGCAGCGCGAAGCCCGGACACAGCTTCTCGTCCTCGACCGTGACCTTCACCGGGCAGGGGAGCTCGCCCTTCACCGGCTTGATGCCGGGATCTTTCAGCTTGCCCATGTCGGCGGCGGCGAGGTCGCGGGCGATGCCGTGCACGCCGGTGCAGTCCTGGCGGTTCGGCGTCAGGTTGATCTCGAATTGGGGATCGCCGAGCCCAGCCCATTCGGCGTAGGGGGTGCCGATCGGCGCATCCGCCGGCAGCTCCATGATGCCGTCGTGATCGTCGGAGATCTGCAGCTCGGCCGCCGAGCACAGCATGCCGCGGCTCTCGACGCCGCGGATCGTGCCGACCGACAGCGTGATGTTCTTGCCGGGGATGTAGGTGCCCGGCGGCGAGAACACCGACACCAGTCCCGCGCGCGCATTCGGCGCGCCGCACACCACCTGCACCGGCGCGCCACCGTCGCCGGTGTCGACCATGCAGACCCGCAGCCGGTCCGCATTCGGATGCTGCTCGGCGGAGACGACGCGCGCGATTTTGTACGGCGCGAGCAGCTTCGCCTTGTCCTCGAGATGCTCGACCTCGAGGCCGATCATCGTGAGCTTGTTGGCGAGCGTCTCGACCGACTCGTCGGTGTCGAGATGGTCCTTCAGCCAGGACAGCGTGAATTTCATGGCTCTTTCCGCTGATTCAGTCCCGTTCCCTCCCCCGCTTGCGGGGGAGGGTCAGGGTGGGGGCTCTCGCCGCAATGGCAGCGGCAATGGTTTCAAGAACGCCGGCGCGATTGGCCAGGACGTCGTTATTGGCAAAGCGCAGGATGTGAAATCCTTTGGCTTCGATCGCAGCTGAGCGTGAAGCGTCGCGCTGTTCGCCTTCAGTTGAGAAGTGCTGTCCGCCATCGAGCTCGATGACGAGACGTGCGGTGTGGCAGACGAAGTCGACGATGTAGCGGTCGATCGGGACCTGACGGCGAAAGCCCGCGCCGAGCAGGCGATGGCCGCGCAGCTCGGACCATAATATTCTCTCGGCATCCGTCGAGTTTTGGCGGAGGGCGCGCGCATTCGTTCGAAGCTTCGGCGAGACTGTCCAGATGGGCTTCTCGTCGTCCATCGACACCTCCTGCGCGGAGAGACCCCCACCCCAGCCCTCCCCCGCAAGCGGGAGAGGGAGTTCGAGCGTTTGCTGAGAGAGGGCGAGGCTCATCACGAACTCAGCCCTCCGGCCAAGGTCGGGACCTCCAACGGCTTGAAGCCGTAATGCGACAGCCAGCGGACGTCGCCGTCGAACAGCTGGCGCAGGTCGCTCATGCCGTATTTCAGCATCGCGATGCGGTCGATGCCCATGCCCCAGGCAAAGCCCTGGTATTCGTCGGGATCGATGCCGCAGGCGCGCAGCACGTTCGGGTGCACCATACCGCAGCCGAGAATCTCCAGCCAGTCCTCGCCCTCGCCGAAGCGGATCTCGCCCTTGTCGCGGCGGCACTGGATGTCGACCTCAAGAGACGGCTCGGTGAACGGGAAGAACGACGGCCGGAATTTCATGTTGATGTGGTCGACCTCGAAGAACGCCTTGCAGAACTCATGCAGGATCCATTTGAGGTGACCGAGATGCGAGCCCTTGTCGATGACGAGGCCCTCGACCTGGTGGAATTGCGGCGTGTGGGTCGCGTCCGAATCGATGCGATAGGTGCGGCCCGGGCAGATCACGCGGATCGGCGGCTTCTGGCTGAGCATGGTCCGCACCTGCACCGGCGAGGTGTGGGTTCGCAGCAGCATGCGCGAGCCGTCCGGCTTCGGATTGAAGAAGAACGTGTCGTGCATCTCCCGCGCCGGATGGCCTTCCGGGAAGTTCAGCTTGGTGAAGTTGTAGTCGTCGGTCTCGACGTCGGGACCTTCCGCGATCGAAAAGCCCATATCGGCGAAGATCGTGGTCAGCTCGTCCATCACCTGGCTGAGCGGATGGATGCGGCCGGTCTCGGCCGGCGAATCCTGCAGCGGCAGGGTGACGTCGATGGTCTCGGCGGCGAGACGGGCGTCGAGCGCGGCGGCCTTGAGGACGTCGCGCCGCGCGGCCAGCGCCTGCGTGACCTTGTCCTTGGCGAGGTTGATCGCGGCGCCTTGCGTCTTGCGTTCGTCCGGCGACATCTTGCCGAGGGTCGCCAGCAGCGCCGAGATCGAGCCCTTCTTGCCGAGGGCTGCGACGCGGACGGCTTCCAGCGCGGCTTCATCGCCGGCGGCGGCGATCTGGTCGAGGATCGAGGTTTCGAGCGAAGCGAGGTCGGACACGGGCAAAATCTCCGCGGGACAAAAGGCGGCTGGGTTGTCGCCGCGCGGGCGACAGGGGTCAAGCGAAGGATTGATGTCGCCGGATAGCAAAAAGCGGCCGAGAGCATCGGCCGCTTTTGAAATCCTCACGATGCGGAGGCGATCAGGCGGCGAGCGCCGCCTTGGCCTTCTCAACGATCGCCTGGAACGCGGCGGGCTCGTTGATCGCGAGATCCGACAGCACCTTGCGGTCGACGGTGATGCCGGACTTCGACAGGCCGTCGATAAATCGGCTGTAGGTGAGCTCGAAGGGACGCACGGCGGCGTTCAGGCGCTGGATCCAGAGCGCGCGGAAGGTGCGCTTCTTGCGCTTGCGATCGCGGAACGCATACTGGCCGGCCTTCTCGACGGCCTGCTTGGCGGTGCGGATCGTGTTCTTGCGGCGGCCGTAATAGCCCTTGGCGGCCTTGAAGACTTTCTTGTGCTTGGCGTGGGCGGTCACACCGCGTTTGACGCGAGACATGCCGGAAATCCTTGGATTCAGAGATGACGATCAGCCGCGGCTTTGAGGCGGCCAGGGTTCGGACGCGAGAGGCCGGTCAGGCGTTCGGCAAGAAGTACTTCTTGACGTTGTCGCCGTCGGTCTTGAACAGCACGCGGGTGCCGCGCAGCTGCCGGATCTGCTTCTTCGTCCGCTTGATCATGCCGTGGCGCTTGCCGCGCTGGGCGTGCATCACTTTGCCGGTGGCAGTCACCTTGAAGCGCTTTTTGGCGCCGGATTTGGTCTTCAGCTTGGGCATTTGGCTCTCCTTGATGCCAACGGCAAGCCGCCCGCTAGAGCGGCGCCATCTGGCGAAAATGCTCGTTAGAGCGTTGGTTGTGCTCAGGTTTCGGGTCCAAACGAGGACCCACCCGCACAGAAACATCGCCACGGCAGCCCTTGATCAGCCGGGCGACGAAGGCCGCGCTTATGCCAGAGACAAAGCCTGTTGGCAACGTCGAACCACGGAATCAGCTATTCCGACCCATGATCAGCCGACCATGACAGTCGAGGATCGACCATGACCCGCCTCATTCGCCGCGCCATCTCCGTCGCCTTCACGACCGCGCTGCTGACGGGCCTCGCGGGCCTGACGGCAAGGCCGGCGCACGCTGCCGGCTTCGATGGCGCCTGGACCGTGCTCATCATCACCGAGGCCGGCAGTTGCGACCAGGGTTACAGCTTCCCGATCCGGATCAGCGGCGGCCGGGTCCTCTCGAACAGCACCGCCAACATTACCGGCTCGGTTGGCCGCGGCGGCGCCGTCACTGTGCGGGTATCCCAGGGTGGTGCCTCGGCCAGCGGCACCGGCCGGCTTGGCGCCACGTCCGGCGTCGGCCGCTGGAGCGGCAAAGGCTCGTCCGGGACCTGCAGGGGGCGGTGGCAGGCGACGCGGTCCTGACCCGGGCCCGCAAAAGCGGTCCTGACGGGCGCCCCAAGAGAAAAGCCCGCCAAACGCGTGGCGGGCCCGGCTTCAGGTGTCGGCGTGCAGGACTTAGCGCGGCGCCAGAACCATGACCACCTGACGTCCCTCGAACCTGGCGTCCTGCTCGACCTTGGCGAACGCCGCCACGTCGGACTTCACCTTGTCGAGCAGCTTGGTGCCGATCTCCTGGTGCGCCATTTCGCGGCCGCGATAGCGCAGCGTGATCTTGACCTTGTCGCCCTCTTCGAAGAACCGCTGCATCGCGCGCATCTTCACGTCGTAGTCGTGGTCGTCGATCATCGGGCGGAGCTTGATCTCCTTGATCTCGACGACCTTCTGCTTCTTGCGGGCCTCGGCGGCCTTCTTCTGCGCCGAATATTTGTACTTCCCGTAGTCCATGATCTTACAGACGGGAGGCGAGTTGTTCGGCGAAATCTCGACCAGATCCATGCCGGCATCAGCGGCCATCTTGATCGCGACAACGGTCTCGACGACACCACGGTTGGTGCCTTCGGCATCGATCAGCTGGATCTGCGCATTGCGAATCTCATCATTGGTACGCGGCCCGTCTTTGACGGCAGCGGGCGGGGCTCGATTGGGGCGGCGAATGGGTAGTGCTCCAAGGTTGTGGAAGAAGGCGGCTAGTTTGAAGGAAGATGCTTTCGCGGGCAAGGTCGCAACGGTCCGGTGCGTCGAAATTCCGCCCGGTCGTCGCGGCTCCTGCGTCGCATGCGCGAGACTTGCGCGTCGATGCATTCCCCCAAGGAAGCCACACGGCCGAGAATTGCGATCAAACTCGCGCTTTTTCGGGCCCTCGTGGTTCCGCCGGGGGACATAGAGTGCGCGGCGCGCTTTCGCAAGCGGCTGCGTCGGGCCGCGCCGATTGACGGAAACGGCCGGTTCGCCCACACAACACCCGACAGCGAGTAACGATCCATGAACCCTGCTGCAGAAAATGCCGATCCGCCCGTCTTCATCGCCGTCGGCGCGGGCGAATCGTCGTGCCGGATCGCGGTGCGGGCGCGACCGGGCCGTCCGCCCGGGCTGTTCTGGCTCGGTGGCTTCAATTCCGACATGAAAGGCACCAAGGCCCTGGCCCTCGACGCCTGGGCCGCCGAGCGCGGCCGCGCCTGCGTCCGCTTCGACTATTCCGGGCACGGCGAATCCGGCGGACGCTTCGTCGACGGCACCATCAGCCGCTGGCTCGAGGAGAGCGTCGCGGTGTTCCGGCAATTCTGCCGCGGACCCCAGGTCGTGGTCGGTTCCTCGATGGGCGGCTGGATGGCGCTGCTGCTGGCGCGCGAGCTGCTCAAGGACCCGGCCGAAGCAACGCTGGCGGGCCTGGTCCTGATCGCCCCGGCGCCCGATTTCACCGAGGAGCTGATGTGGAAGGGCTTCCCGCCGACGGTCCGGACCGAGATCGAGACCAACGGCGTCTGGATGCGTCCGTCGGAGTACGGTGAGCCCTATCCCATCACCCGGGCATTGATCGAGGACGGGCGCAACCATCTCCTGCTCGGCGGTGCCATCAAGGTCGGCTGTCCGGTGCGCATCCTGCAGGGCGCGCAGGACCGCGACGTTCCCTGGCAGCATGCGTTCGCACTGACCCACCGCCTGCCGGCCGAAGACGTGGTGCTGACCATGATCCAGGACGGTGACCACCGGCTGTCGCGTCCGCAGGACATCGCGCGTATGCTGGCCGCCGTCGGCGAGATGGGCTGAGGCGGCCGGCTTCAGCATCGCGCCTGCCATTCCGCGCGGACGCTCTCGTCGGTCTCCGACGTCAGCGCCGCCTTCGCACGCCGCGCGTAAGCAGCCTCGTCGAGCAGCCAAGCGAGCGCCCAGGCGGCGGCACCGCGCACCAGCGGACTCGGATCGGCGGCCAGTCGCTCGGCTGACGGCGTCAGCGCCGCATCGCCGGAGTTGCCGATCGCGATCAGCACGTTGCGCAGGAAGCGGTCGCGGCCGATGCGCTTGATCGGCGATTTCGCGAACAACGCGCGGAACGCGGCATCGTCGAGCGCCGCCAGCTCCGCCAGCGAAGGCGCGCGCAACGCGTCGCGCGCCGCCAGCTTCGCCTCGCGTCCCGCCTGCGCGAACTTGTTCCAGGGGCAGGCGGCGAGGCAGTCGTCGCAGCCATAGATGCGGTTGCCCAGCGCCTTGCGGAACTCGCGCGGGATCGGCCCCTTGTTCTCGATCGTCAGATACGAGATGCAGCGCCGTGCATCGAGGCTGTAAGGCTCCGGAAACGCCGCGGTCGGGCAGCTGTCGAGGCAGGCCCGGCACGAGCCGCAATGATCCTGCTCCGGCGCGTCCGCCGGCAGCGCCAGCGTGGTGTAGATGGCGCCGAGGAACAGCCAGGAGCCGAAGCCGCGCGACACCAAGTTGGTGTGCTTGCCCTGCCAGCCGAGCCCGGCCGCTTCGGCCAGCGGCTTCTCCATGACGGCCGCGGTGTCGACGAACACCTTCACATCACAGCCGGCCTGCGCGACCAGCCAGCGGGCGAGCGCCTTGAGGTTCTTCTTGATGACGTCGTGATAGTCGTCGCCGCGGGCATAGACCGAAATCGCAGCATTGCTGCGCCGGGACAGGACCGCGCGAGGGTCCTCGTCGGGGCCGTAATTGACGCCGAGCATGATGATGCTGCGGACCTCGCGCCACAGCGTGGTGGGATCGGTGCGGCGGGACGGCTCGCGCGCCAGCCAGTCCATGTCGCCGTGCTGGCCGGCGGCGAGGAAGCGTTCGAACGCGGCGACCCGTTCGGCGCTCACGACCGGGGCGGTGATACCGATGACATCGAAGCCCAGCCGTTGCGCCTCGGCGGCCAGCGCCGCCTTCAACGTCTCCGGCGCGGGCCTAGCGGCGCTCAGAAGTCCAGATCCACATAGGTGCGCGACGCCGGCACGCCCGCCAGCCAGTCGGAGAGCAGCGGCCGGAACGACGGCCGCGACTTCACCCGCGCGTACCACGCCTTCGCGGCGTCGTCCTCGATCCATGGCACGTCGCCCAGATAGTCGATCGCCGACAGATGCGCGGCGGCGGCGAGGTCGGCATAGGTCAGGCGGTCGCCAGCCAGGAAATTGCGCCGCTGCGCCAGCCAGCCGATATAGGCGAGATGATAGCGCACATTGGTCTTGGCGGCGCGAATCACGTCGGTCGACGGCGGCCCGCCGCCATCCTCCTCGCTCATGAAGCGCTTGTAGATGCGCTCGGTGACCAGCAGGTTCGAGGCCTCCTCGAAGAACTTGGTGTTGAACCAGTCCATCAGTCGGCGCACCTCGATGCGCTCGGCCGCCGAGGCCGGCATCAGCCGGCGATCACCCATCTCGGGCCCGCAGGTCTCGTCGATGAATTCGGCGATCACGCCGACACCGGGCACCGGCGGCAGGCCTTCGACCGACAGCACCGGCGTGGTGGCCGCGGGATTGAGCACGAGAAACGCCTCGCGGCGCTCCCAGGCGCGTTCCTCCACCAGGCGCAGATCGAGCCCGTATTCGCCGAGCACCAGCCGGACGAAGCGTGAATGCGGGCAGAAGGGATGGTGGTAGAGCGTGTACATGGAGCCTTTCGACGATTCCGCGGCTACGGCGCTTAACGAACAATCAACCATCGGTTCGCACCGACGCCTCGTCCCGATACCGGCGCGCGGGTGCGCTCGCGAATCGGACCATTAGCGCATGGTCGGCGAAAGTGTAAGCAGTAGGGCGACGGGCGGTCATGCGGGAAACGACGCTTTCGGGAACAGCGATCAGCGCGCCCGATCCGCCGTCCGGCATTGCCCCGTTCTGATTCGCATGGCCGATCACACGCCGGTTCATTCATCGGATGTGGCCGGTTCGAGCGCTTTTTGCAATTGCGGGCGCGGGCCGAATAGGCGAGAAGGGCGGCGTTTTGCCGGCCATCCAGGATCCGATCAATGATGTCAGATACGCTGCGGGCGGTGCTTCTCGGCATCGTCGAGGGCGTCACCGAGTTTCTTCCCGTATCCTCGACGGGCCATCTGTTGCTCGCCGAGCGCTTTTTCGGGCTCGGCGACGAGGGGTTCTGGAAGAGCTTTGCGATCCTGATCCAGCTCGGCGCCATCCTCGCCATCGTCGCGCTGTACTTCTTCAAGCTGTACCGCGTCGCCATCGGCGCGCTGACGAACCCTGACGACCGCCGCTTCATCATCGGCGTGCTGATCGCCTTCCTGCCCGCGGTCATCATCGGCCTCATCGCCGGCAAGTACATCAAGGCGCTCCTGTTCGATCCCTGGGTCGTGTGCTTCTCGCTGATCGTCGGCGGCGCCATCCTGCTGTGGGTCGATCAGATCGATCTCAAGCCGCGGGAGCACGACGCCACGCGCTATCCGCTGATGATGTATCTGTGGATCGGCGTCGCGCAGTGCGTCGCGATGATCCCCGGCGTGTCGCGCTCCGGCGCCACCATCGTGGCGGCGATGCTGCTCGGCGGCGACAAGCGCTCGGCCGCGGAGTTCTCCTTCTTCCTGGCGATCCCGACCATGGTCGGCGCCTTCGTCTACGACTTCTACAAGAGCCGCGCCGAGATGACGGCGGACCATCTCGGTCTGATCGCCATCGGCTTCGTCGTCTCCTTCATCACCGCGATGATCGTGGTGAAGGCCTTCCTCGGCTACGTCACCCGCCACGGCTTCGTGCTGTTCGCCTGGTGGCGCGTCATCGTCGGCACCCTCGGCCTGATCGCGCTGGCGCTGGGGAAGTGAGCTGAGCCCCAGCTCCATCCACCGTCATTGCGAGCGTAAGCGAAGCAATCCAGTGTGGTGTCCGGGACTCTGGATTGCTTCGTCGCTTCGCTCCTCGCAATGACGTGGAGAGGCCGGGGGCCCCTCACGCGTTCTTACGCTGGAACTGTCCTGAGGGACGGAAGCGCCAGAGATATTGCGGAGCGACCGCCTCGAGCGAGTCAGGCGTGATGCCGAGGCCCTGCAAGGTCAGCCCGGCCGCCTTTGCCGCCTCCGACACCACGTTGTCGTGGCGCAAGAGCTCGACCTGGTCCGGCGTCAGCTTCAGCGGGCCCGGCGCGAACTGCAGGATTGCGGCCTGCAGTTTGGCGAGCCCGAACGGCAGCGGCAGCAGCGCGCGGTCGCGGTCGGTGATGTCGAGGATGATTTTCAGGATTTCCCGGAAGCTCAGCACCTCGGGCCCGCCGAGCTCGTAGGTCGCGCCCGGCTGCGCCTTGCCGTCGACCGCGTCGGCCACCGCGGTGGCGACGTCGCCGACATAGACCGGCTGCATCTTCGTCTCGCCGCCGCCGATCAGCGGCAGGAACGGCGAGATCCGGGCGAGCCCCGCAAAGCGGTTGGTGAACTGGTCCTCGGGGCCGAACACGACCGAGGGGCGCATGATCACGGCCTCGGGCACCGCAGCCAGCACGGCGGCCTCGCCGGCCGCCTTGGCGCGGGCATAGCTCGACGCCGACTCTGCGTCGGCGCCGATCGCCGAGACGTGCACCATGCGGGCGCCAGCGGCGGCCGCCGCCTTGGCGACGGTGGCGGCGCCCTCGGCCTGCACGGCCTCGAAGGTCTGCGCGCCGCTCTCGGTCAGGACGCCGACGAGGTTGATCGCGACATGGCTGTCACGCAGCGCCGATGCGACCGAGTCGGGATAGCGCAGATTGGCCTGTACGGCGTGGATCTGGCCGACCCGGCCGAGCGGCTGCAGGTGGCCGGCGAGCTCCGGCCGGCGCACCGCGACGCGGATGCGATAGTCGCGCTTGGCCAGCGCCCGGACCACGTTGCGCCCGACGAAGCCGGAGCCGCCGAAGACGGTAACCAATGTGTCCAGATTCGATGCCATGGAATGAGTCCTGGGATTGCCGGGCGGTCGGTCCGTCCCGGACGAGATAGCTGTCAGCGGCGATTCGCACCCCGCGGCCCGCCATCCTGGGCCGCTGTATAGCCCATCGCCCGCACCGCGGAAAAGGGAGCCGTGTTTTTGCGCATGGGGTGAGAAAAATTGTCATCTTGGGCGTTCAGCGGTTTGACAAGCGCCCGTTCGATCCGTACACAGCGCCCCCATGCCCAGGTGGCGGAATTGGTAGACGCGCTGGCTTCAGGTGCCAGTGGCTTAACGGCCGTGAAGGTTCGAGTCCTTTCCTGGGCACCATTTTTGGTGGTGACCTCCCCCGCACAGAAGACGACGGCGCTGATGCGCCTCGCGATCTGATTGGGTGGCATCGATTTAGCTGATGTCTTCGCGACATCAGCGACACGCTCGTCCCCGAGCCAGCCGATAATCCTCCTTTCAACGCCCGTGATGTAGCCGCTGCTGCCGGCTGCGAGCCTCCACCCTCCCCTGGAGGGGGAGGGTCGATCGCACGCGAAGCGGGCGAGCGGGGTGGGGCGATCTCTCCACGCACGCCAGCGCCAGAGGAGAGATCACCCCACCCCGCCTCACGTTTCGCTTCGCTCTCCGCGAGGCGACCCTCCCCCTCCAGGGGAGGGTGGGCACCGCCTTCGTGTTGAGTGATCACCATGACCGCCGTGGTCTTTCTCGTTTAGGGCAAGACCTATCAGCCTCGCGGCGCGCTTTGCGCCCGAGCCATGCCGATCGTCTCGCCCTCGAAATCATGAGGGCGCAGGGAGAGCCGGGCGCCGACCGCACCCATGGCCCGCCAGCGAAGGAAAATGCTGGCGGCAGGAACCACAGGTACGCGCCGGATCATCCGGCCCTCCCTGCGCGATTGGTTTTAACGGCTGCTTCGCGTTCTCCCTGGTGCGCCGGGCTTGGTGGCCACCATCCCCACGCGAAGCGAAAGCTTCGTCATGAGTTGATATCAGCGTCGGGATATCAGGACCGCGCGACTTGACCGTGCGTGCATCATTGTTCGTCCGCGCGAACTGATCACGCTGCAACGACACACGCCCATCGCATCCCACTGCCAACGTCTCGTGACGGTCGCGACACGCCCCTCATGCGGCAGCAGGGACGCGCGGAAATGTGCAGGTGATTTGCCCGACGGCGCAAGGGAGAATGTTGCGACAGACTGGCACGACGGGCGATTTGCGCATGACAGGCATGCCATCTCCACCGTGATTGCGAACGAAGCAATCCAGAGCCACGGGTGTCGCCCGGGATCGCTTCGTCGCTTCGCTCCTCACAATGATGGTGGTGAGCACTACGCCCCGAGCTGGCTTAGGAGCAACCTCACCAATCAACTTGCATTGGCGCACAGGATTAGCACGTGAGTTCGGCGCAGAGCTTTCGCTTCACCGCCGGTGTCGTCCCCACGAACGCGGGGACCCATACCGCGCAGGCGGTACGTTCCGCGCGACTCGTCGCAGCCGGTGACCATGTGTCTCGGATCGGCGCCCGCCGACGCGTTGCGTCGGCGAGCTTATCGGCGACGACAGAGGATGCCGTTGTCAGCTGGCCGTCACAGGCGCAGTTCGCCCGTCCAGGGGAGGCCGACAAAGCCCGATGGGCGGGTCATGCCGTGCGTGATGCCGCGATCACGCGCGCCAGCACTGGCCAATACAGATCGCCATAGCCCGCCTCGATCGCCTCTCCGAGTCGCCTGTCGGCAAGCTCCGCGCCCGGCAGGTCGATCTGCACGGACCTGGCGAGATCGAGAGCATAGCCGATGTCCTTGCGCGCATATTCGGTCGAGAACGCGCGCTCCGGATATGTGTCGGGCAGCATCGCCTTCATGCCGTGGTTGCGCAGCGCGAAGCTGTCGGCCGAGCCTTTGGCCAGGGTCTCGAACAGCAGCGTGGCATCAAGGCCAGCGCGCTTGGCAGTCTCCAGCGCTTCGCCGAGCGCCACCACGGTCTGCATCAGCACCATGTTGTTGAGGATCTTCACGACCTGGCCGGCGCCCACGCCGCCGCAATGGGTGATGTCAGTCGCAAACATCGCAATCAGCGGCCGCAGCTTTTCGAACGTTGCCGCGTCGGCCCCCACCATCACGCTCAGCGTGCCGTCCTCGGCCGCCTGCCGGGTGCGGGCGATCGGCGCATCCGCGTAGGCGGCCCCCTCGGCCGCGAAACGCTCGGCGAGCTCCCGGCTGGCCTGCACCGGCGAGGTGCCGAGGTCCACGATGGTGTGACGCGCCTCGACGTGGCGGAGCAAGCCGTCGTCGCCGTCGCATACGGCTTGGACATGCTTGCCACTCGGCAACGCCATGAAGATCACGTCGGTCTGGCGCGCCAGCTCCGCGAGCGACACGGCACGCTTGACGCCGACGGCGGCGAGGCGCTGCAGCGGCGCGTCCGCACGATCGAAGCCGAGCACCGGGACGCCTGACTTGAGGGCTAGGTTGCGGCACATCGGCTCGCCCATGACGCCTAACCCGATAAATCCGATCGCCCCCATTGCAAGTTCCTCTTCATTCGGACCTGCCTGTTCAATCGACCATGGCGCCGCGCTGCAGGTTGGCCCAGTCCCGTTCCGGATAGTCGTCTGAATAGTCGCAGGTGTCGATCGAGCAGACGATCCTACCGCTCATGCCGGTGACACGGATCTCGTCGCCGAGCCTGGCGATCTGACCGTCAGGGGAGCGCATCTGGTTCGTCCTTGCGCTCGGGACCGGGTGGGTTGCGAAAAGGATACACGGTGATGCCGATAGCCGCGCCGAGCGTTGCGATCCGCAGCAGCAGGTCGGCGGGGATGGTGGTGTCGAGCGCGGGGAAGTCGCGGCCGCCTTCGAAGCCATAGGAGAACGTGCGCGACGTGCAGCTGTCCCACAGCTCCCTCGGGGTCTGGGGCAGCGATTCGATCAGCGTAAGGAATTGCTCGGTGGATGTGGTCGGATGCGGGGATCCTGTATCGTTGATCTCCAGCACCAGCAGAAACTCCTGCTCATGCTCCTCATGATGCAGGACATGCGCGTTCTGATGCAGATGCGCGATCAGCGGCGAGAAGTCGGACTTCGACTTCAGGACGAGATCGAGATTCAGGAAATGCGAGAGTGCGGCCATGCTCGCTCGCGCGGGTTGCTGCGGACGACGGGTGTCGAAGCTCCGCGAGCGCTAGCGGCAAGTCGGGACCGAACGCATCGGGATGCGGCCAAGGTTCGCCGGCCGAAGCCGGCGAACCTTCAGACCGCTATCCCTTATACCCCATCAGCAGCCGCGGCAGCCACAGCGAGAACGCCGGCACGTAGGTCACGAACATCAAAGCGGCGATCAGGGCGGCGTAGAACGGCAGGATGGTGCGCATGACGGCGCCGACCGAGATGCCGCCGATGGCGCAGCCGACGAACTGCGTGGTGCCGACCGGCGGGGTGTTGAGGCCCAGCGCGCAGTTGATCAGCATCAGCATGCCGAACTGCACCGGATCCATGCCCGCCTTCATCGCGATCGGCAGGAAGATCGGGGTGCAGATCAGGATGGTCGCCGCCATGTCCATGAACGTGCCGAGCAGGAACAGGATGACGTTGATCAGCAGGAAGATCATCCAGGGCTGCGTCGACACCTTGCTCATCAGGTCGCCGGCGAAGTCGGCGACTTCGTAAAGTCCCATCAGGTACTGGAACATGGTGGAGACGCCGATCAGCAGCAGCACCACGCCGGTCGTCTTGACCGCCTTGGCGGCGGCCCGCAGGAAGTTCTGCAGGGTCATGGTGCGGTAGATGAAGAACGTCAGCAGGATCGTGTAGGTGACCGCGACGGCCGCGGATTCGGTGGCCGTGAACACGCCGGACAGGATGCCCGTCAGGATGATGCCGACGATCAAGAGGCCGGGCAGCGCCGCCGCGAACGAGCGGAACACCTCCGCCCAGCCCGGAAACTTGCCGGCGGGATAGCCGCGCTTCACGGCGACCGCGTAGGCGGCGACCAGCATGCAGACCATCAGCACGAGCGCCGGAAGAAGACCCGCGGCGATCAGCGCGCCGATCGACACCTTGCCGCCGGCGGCGAGCGCATAGATGATCATGTTGTGGCTGGTCGGCATCAACGCGCCGACCAGCGAGGCGTGGGTGGTGACGTTGACGGCGTAGTCGGTGTCGAACCCTTCCTTCTTCATCATCGGGATCATCACCGCGCCCATCGCCGACACGTCGGCCACGGGAGAGCCGGAGACGCCGCCGAACAGCGTGCAGGCGACGACGTTCGACATGCCGAGCCCGCCGCGGATGTGACCGACGAGATTCTTGGCGAGCTGCACGATCTTGTCCGCGACGCCGCCATGCAGCATCAGCTCGCCGCTGAAGACGAAGAACGGGATGGCGAGGAACGAGAAGATGTTCATCCCCGACATCATCTGCTGGAAGATGACGGCAACCGGCAGGCCTTCATAGAGGATGGTGCAGATCGCCGAGAGGCCGATCGCAAACGCAACGGGAACGCCGAGGACCAGGAAGCCGAAGAAGGTGACGCCGAGAATAATCAGTTCCATGAGGGGACGACCTCTTCGCCGCGCAAGAGAGCAATGATGTGCTCGATGGAAAACATGACGATCAGGATTCCCGAAGCGATCAGCGGCACGTAGCGGACGACTTCGGGCAGGCCGAGATTGGCGATCTTCACGGTGCCCACGGAGGCGCCGAGGATCCAGCCGTTGTAGGCCATCGCGACGCCGAACATCGCGACCAGCACATGGATGACGAGCTCGATCTTTTCCCGCAGATGATCCGGCAGCATCACGAGGAGGCTGTCCATGCCGATATGGCCGGCGTCGCGAACGCCGACGGCGGCGCCGATCAGCGTGACATAGAGGATCAGGACCAGCGCCAGGTTCTCGGTCCAGGTCGGGCTGGAGTTGAGAATGTAGCGTCCGAACACCTGGTAGAAGACGATGGTGACGATGACGAGCAGGCCGGCGACGGACAGATACATGCCGACGCGCGCGATGACGGCGTTGATCCGCGAGAGCAGGCCGGTCGACGGACGTCCCTCCTGCTGCTCGTGGTCTCCGACATGTGGATCTGTCATTCCCGTCCCTCCCCTGGCTTTCCTGCGGCGCCGCCTGATGGCGACGCCGGACCGTATGATTGTTGTTCTTGGTAGATGTCTTTGAAGTCGCGATTTTTGCGTCGCTACTCTTATTTGGTGTCCTGGATGCGCTTGACGAGGCTCGAGAGCTTCTCGTCGCCAGCGAACTTCTGGTACACCGGCTTCATCGCGTCGACGAATTCCTGCTTGTTGGCGATCGTCACGACCTGGACGCCAGCGGCCTCGACGGTCTTGCGGGAGGTCTGCTCGCGCTCGTCCCAGAGCTTGCGCATGACCGGCACGGATTCCTTTGCCGCCTTGCGGATCATCGCCTGATCCTCCTTGCTCAGCGTGTCCCAGACCTTCTTGGACATCACGAGGACTTCGGGCGCCAGCGAGTGCTCGGTGACGTTGTAGAACTTGGCGGCCTCGAAGTGGCGCGAGGATTCGTAGGACGGCCAGTTGTTCTCGGCGGCGTCGACGAGGCCGGTCTTGAGCGCGGTGTAGACCTCGCCATAGGGCATCGGGGTCGGGTTGGCGCCGAGGCTCTGGATCATGCCGACCCAGAGGTCGGACTGCTGGACGCGGATCTTCAGGCCCTTGAGGTCGGCGAGCGACTTCACCGGCGCCTTGACCGTGTAGATCGAGCGCGCGCCGCTGTCATAATAAGCCAGGCCGACCAGGCCGGCGGGCTCCATGGCCGCCAGGATCTCGTCGCCGATCGGCCCGTCCAGGACGTTGCGCATGTGCTGCGTGTCGCGGAACACGAAGGGCAGGCACAGCGCGACGGTCTCCGGCACGAAATTGTTGAGCGGCGAGGAGTTGATCCGCATCATGTCGAGCGCGCCGATCTTGAGCTGCTCGATCGTGTCCTTCTCGGAGCCGAGGGCGCCGTTCGGAAACACCTTGACGCCGAGCTTGCCGCCGCTCGCGGCAGCGAGCTGCTTGCCCATGAACTTGACGGCTTCAACGGTCGGATAATCGGCGGGGTGCACGTCGGCGGAGCGGAAATCGCGCGCGGTCGCCAAAGGCGACGAGACCGCCAGCACAGCGGCCGCAATGATACCTGTAAGTGCCTTCATCTTGGCTTCCTCCTCAATTGATTATGTCGTTGTTGGGCAGATGCTGCAGACCGCCTTGGGTCGCTGCGCTCCAGATGCGAAGTCCTGCGACAATATCACGCGTAGGGCCAGTGGCTATTTCTGTCCAAGCCAAAGGCGGCATCGATCAATGCAAGAGTTGCATCGATCGATCGGGTGCGATCTGGCGCGATGCAACCAGCGGGTCGACCGCCCTCAATGACGACGGCGCCGCCTCGAACGGCCGCGGAGACACTGCCGGCGCCACCTCAGATGCGATCACTTGAGATGCGATCACTTGGCCCTGTCCGGCCCTTGCGCCCGGGCGGCGGGGCTGGCATTCCCACGGCTGATCTCCGGACCGGCCCGGCGCGTTTGCCGGTTGGTTACCAGCGCCGGGCTACAGCCGGTTCCCGAGCGCTTCCCGCGACGTTGCTCCGGCCCGTCGCGTCCGATTTCGATTCGACGAGGTTTTGAGAGCCATGACCGTACGCCTGCACCGCGGCGACCTGCCTGATCTTTCCCGCTATACCTCGTCGGTCGCGATCGACACCGAGACGATGGGGCTCAATCCGCACCGCGACCGGCTGTGCGTGGTGCAGCTGTCGCCCGGCGACGGCTCGGCCGACGTGGTGCAGATTCCCAAGGGGCACACCGACGCGCCGAACCTGAAGGCGCTGCTCGGCAACCCGGACATCACCAAAATCTTCCACTTCGCGCGCTTCGATGTCGCGGCGCTGTTTCACGCGTTCGGGGTGATGCCGCAGCCGGTCTATTGCACCAAGATCGCCTCGCGGCTGGCGCGCACCTATACCGACCGCCATGGCCTGAAGGATCTCGTGCGCGAGCTGCTCAACGTCGATCTCTCCAAGCAGCAGCAGTCGAGCGACTGGGGCGCCGAGCAGCTCAGCGAGCCGCAGCTCGCGTATGCTGCCTCCGACGTGCTGCATCTGCATGCGCTGCGCGAAAAGCTCGACGGGATGCTGGCGCGCGAAGGGCGGCTGGCGCTGGCGCAGGCCTGTTTCGCGTTCCTGCCCCACCGCGCGACGCTCGATCTGGGCGGATTCGAGGCCGAGGACATCTTCGCGCATTCCTGAAGCCGGCGAATCGCGGGCGCGTTCACGATCATTAATGTCTCGTAATGATCGCAAGTTGCCCCGCGTCGCGATTTCGCGCCAGTTCCAGGCTGCAATGGTGAAGGCGTCCATGGTAGGATGGCGCTGTTTCGCGCGCCTCCCCGTGTCCGTCGGAGCCCTGGTGAACTCGGTCCACAACCCCGCCTATGACCCCACCCTGCAGGCGCGCTTCGCGGTCGCGGCGCGCCACAGCCGCTTCGTGCGCGTGCTGCGGGTCGCGGTGCCGGCGGCGGTGGGACTGGCGATGGCGGTCGTGATCGGCATCGCGCTGTTCAATCCGTTCCACATGGAGATCAACACCCCGAATCTCACCGGCAACCTCGTCATCTCCGGCCGCAAGATCACGATGGAGACGCCGCATCTGACCGGCTTCACGCCGGACCAGCGGCCGTATGATCTCGTCGCCCGGAGCGCGGTGCAGGACCTCACCGATCCCGATCACGTCGAGCTCAACATCCTCCGCGCCAAGGTGCTGATGGAGGATCAGTCGACGGTGACGCTGAAGGCGAATACCGGCGTGTTCGACACCAAGCAGCAGCAGCTCGAGCTGACGAAGGATATCCTGCTGACGACGTCGACGGGCTACGAGGCGCGGCTGAGCCGGGCCTCGGTCGACATGGCCAAGGGCACCGTGAGCTCGGACGAGCGCGTCGACGTCAAGCTCACCAACGGTACGCTCTCCGCCGACCGCCTGCGCATCACCGACAATGGCGAGGTCATCCGCTTCGAGGGCAATGTGATGATGAACCTCGACAACATGAATGCCGCTCCGGCCACGACGGCGAGCGCCGATCCCGGCCGTCCGGCCCGCAACGTGAAGTGACCTCATGACCACGTGCCGTTTCATTCCCGTAGCGATTCGCGGCGCCGGCTTCGCCGCGCTGGCGTTGCTCGCGCTTGCCGACTCATCGCAGGCGCAGAGCGCGACCACCGGCGTGCCCAACGCGCTGCAGGGGTTCTCTCAGAATCGCGACCAGCCGATCCAGATCGAGGCCGCCGCGCTCGAGATGCGCGACAAGAAGAAGGAGGCGACCTTCACCGGCAACGTCAAGGTCGTGCAGGGCGACACCACCATGACCTCGAAGTCGCTGGTGGTGTTCTACGACGGCGGCGCCCAGCCGGGCGGCGCCAAGGCGACCAAGGCCACGCCGGCGGCGACGCCTGGGCCGGACGGCAGCTCGGCGATCCGCCGTCTCGAGGCGCGCGGCGACGTCAAGGTGACCCAGAAGGACCAGGTCGTGACCGGCGAGACCGCGGTCTACGACACCAAGACCAACATGATCTCGATGCAGGGCGGCGTGGTGCTGACCCAGTGCAAGAACGTGATGCGCGGCGACCGGCTGACGGTGGACATGACCACCGGCGTGTCGCGCGTCGAATCCGACAGCGGGCGCGGCGTCCAGGTGCTGCTGCCGCAGGCGGGCGCGGGCGCGGGCGCCGGCGGCGGCTGCGGTTCGTCGACGGCCTCGGCTCCAGGCAGCGCCGCGCCGCTGCAGCTCGGTCCAGGCAAATCGAAGTGACTTCAATTATTTAGCAAAACGCCGGCGGCCCAGTTGAACCGCGCCGCTGCTGCCTCTATCTAGCGAGCGGGCGGTTCTGTCGCAGGGCCGATGCAACGGGAGGCCGTGGAACCCGTTGCGTGGCTGCGAAAGAGTGATGCCGGACACGATTGCGATCTTGCGATCGGTCGCCTGCGTGGCGACCGCGACTTCGCCGTCAGACGACAAACTCCGAGGCGCGGCCTGCTGCGCTTCGGCCGGCCTCGCGCTCCCTGTGATCCGCGAGAGGTGAGATGCGTTCGCTCGCGGTGAGCGGGCGAGCCAGCGCTGCGGTCGATGACGGGCAGCCTCGAAGGGCGTAAGCGAAGCGGGGATGGTGGATCTACTCGGCATGTTTCGTGGGCGTCCCGCCAAGCGCGGCCAGCGAGGCTCCTCGCGCCGGCGCGACGACATCACGGCCATGGACGATCCGTTCGGCAATTCCTACAGCGATGATCCGCTCGCCGCGCTCGCCGACTCCGTGCGCGATGAAACGGTGCCGCGCATCAATCCGCGCTCGCCGCAGAACACCGAGCAGATCCAGCGCAAGCGGCCGGCCTCGCAGCCGATGCCGGCCAAGCCGCGCAACAATGGCGCGGGGGGCGGTCCGCAACTGCTGCGCCGGCCGGGCTTCCTCGCCGTGCATTCGATCGAGAAGAGCTTTGGCAGCCGCCAGGTCGTGCGGGGAGTGTCGATCTATGTCCGCCGCGGCGAGGCCGTCGGCCTGCTCGGGCCGAACGGCGCCGGTAAGACCACCGTCTTCTACATGATCACCGGCCTGATCAAGGCCGATCGTGGCGCCATCGAGCTCGATGGCCACGACGTGACGCGGCTGCCGATGTATCAGCGCGCGCGGCTCGGCATCGGCTACCTGCCGCAGGAGGCCTCGATCTTCCGCGGACTCACCGTCGAGCAGAACATCCGCGCCGTGCTCGAAGTGGTCGAGCCCTCGCGCAAGAAGCGCGAGCGCGAGCTCGACGCGCTGCTGGAAGAATTCACCATCACGCGGCTGCGCAAGTCGCCCTCGATCGCGCTGTCCGGCGGCGAGCGTCGCCGCGTCGAGATCGCGCGTGCGCTGGCGACGCGCCCGAACTACATGCTGCTCGACGAGCCGTTCGCCGGCATCGATCCGATCGCGGTCGGCGACATCCAGCAGCTGGTGCGCCATCTCACCAACCGCGGCATCGGCGTGCTGATCACCGACCATAACGTCCGCGAGACGCTCGGTCTCACCGACCGCGCCTACATCGTCTATGCCGGACAGATTCTCACCGAAGGCAGCCCCGAGGAGATCGTCGCCGATCCCGACGTGCGCCGACTGTATCTCGGTGAGGAATTCCGGCTGTAGGATTGCCGACGCGCTGTTTGTCCGCTTTGTCGGACACGGGACAGGTCACGGAAAACGCTGCGAATACCGCTGTTTCCAGCTGCTTTGCGAGGACCGGTAACCTCGTCTTCCGCCGCGCCATACTCCGTTTTTCTTATTCGTCAAGCCGTGTACATCGCGCGCAGATTAGGATAAGCAAGAATTGGACCAGTAAGGGAATGTTCTTGCTCCCATGGCGTTGACGCAGAGATTAGAATTCCGCCAGTCGCAGTCGCTGGTGATGACGCCGCAGCTGATGCAGGCGATCAAGCTGCTGCAACTGTCCAATCTCGACCTCTCCACGTTCGTCGAGGAGGAGCTGGAGCGCAATCCGCTGTTGGAGCGGGCCAGCGACGGTCCGGAAGCGCCGGTCGCGGGCGAACAGCAGATGTCCGAGCGCGCCGAGTTCCCGGAAGGTGGCGAGACCGGCGGCGACGATTTCGGCGAGGCCGGCAGCAGCGGCGGCGACAGCTTCGAGGGCGCCCAGGAAGACTGGATGAGCCGCGATCTCGGCACCCGTACGGAGATCGAACAGACGCTCGACACCGGACTCGACAACGTGTTCTCCGAGGAGCCGGCGGAGGCCGCGGCGCGCAATGCGCAGGACGCCGCCCCGACCACCTACACCGAATGGGGCGGTGGCGCCTCCGGCGACGAGGACTACAATCTCGAAGCCTTTGTCGCGGCCGAGACCACGCTGTCGGATCATCTCGCCGAGCAGGCGGCGGTGGCCTTCACCGCGCCGGCCGACCGCATGATCGGCCAGTACCTGATTGATCTCGTCGACGAGGCCGGCTATCTGCCCGCCGATCTCGGCCAGGCCGCCGACCGCCTCGGCGCCGAGCAGGCCGACGTCGATGCGGTGCTCGGCGTGCTGCAGACCTTCGATCCGCCCGGCATCTGCGCCCGCAATTTGAGCGAATGTCTCGCGATCCAGCTGCGCGAGCTCGACCGCTACGATCCGGCGATGCAGGCGCTGGTCGAGCACCTCGATCTCCTGGCCAAGCGCGACTTCGTCGCCCTTCGCAAGCTGTGCGGCGTCGACGACGAGGACCTCGTCGACATGATCGGCGAGATCCGCAGGCTCGATCCGAAGCCGGGGCTGAAGTTCGGCACCACGCGCACACAGACCATGGTGCCCGACGTCTACGTCCGCCCGGGTCCCGACGGCGGCTGGCTGGTCGAGCTCAACAGCGACACGCTGCCGCGCGTCCTGGTGAACCAGCACTATTACTCCGAGCTGTCGAAGACGATCCGCAAGGACGGCGACAAGTCCTACTTCACCGACTGCCTGCAGAATGCGACGTGGCTGGTGCGCGCGCTCGATCAGCGCGCCCGCACGATCCTGAAGGTGGCGACCGAAATCGTGCGCCAGCAGGACGGCTTCTTCACCCACGGTGTCGCGCATCTGCGGCCGCTCAACTTGAAGGCCGTTGCGGATGCGATCCAGATGCATGAATCAACCGTGTCGCGCGTCACCGCCAACAAATACATGGCGACGAATCGCGGCACGTTCGAGCTGAAATATTTCTTCACCGCCTCGATCGCATCGGCTGATGGCGGCGAGGCGCACTCGGCGGAAGCCGTGCGGCATCACATCAAGCAATTGATCGATGCGGAAGATCCCTCCGCAATTCTCTCCGATGACACCATCGTCGAGAAGCTGCGGACCGCCGGCATCGACATCGCCCGCCGCACGGTCGCGAAATACCGGGAGGCGATGCGGATCCCGTCCTCGGTGCAGCGCCGCCGCGACAAGCAGAGCATGCTGGCGCATGCCCTCTCGGCTCCCGCCAGCGCCGACCGCACCCGGGATGCCGCGTCAGTTTGACCGCTGCGCAAGATTGCGCCTTAACCAAATAGGCTTAGTGTCATACTTGGTTCACATGAATCGAGGCGACACATGACCCTGCGGATTTCCGGAAAGAGCATCAGCGTCAGCGAAGCGCTGCGTGGGCGCGTCAGCGAGCGCACCGACGAAGTCTTGCGAAAATACTTCGACGGCAACTATTCCGGCCATGTCACGCTCTCCAAGGACGGTTTCGGGTTCAAGACCGATTGCGCGCTGCACCTCGATTCGGGCATCACCCTCGAGGCCGAATCGAACGCGCCGGACGCCTATGCCAGCGCCGACCAGGCGCTCCTGATGATCGAGAAGCGCCTGCGCCGCTACAAGAGCCGGCTGAAGGACCGCTCGGGGCGCAAATCCCACGCCGCCAATGCGGCGCTCGCCAATCTCGACGGCGCGGTGCTGGATGCGCCGAGCTACGTGATCGAGGCGCCGGCCGAGGGCGACGAGGAGATCACCGGCTACAGCCCGGTGATCATTGCCGAGAACACCACGGCGTTGAAGCGCCTGTCGGTGTCCGAAGCCGTGATGGAGCTCGATCTTTCGGGCGCGCCCTGCATGGTGTTTCAGCACGGTTCCAGCGGCCGGGTGAACATCATCTACCGCCGCGCCGACGGCAATATCGGCTGGGTCGATCCGCCGGCGGTGAAACCGTAGCCGCGCGGACGCCTTCCAGGGATCTCCGGGCGGCGCGAAAACCGGTTCCCGATCAGGTGGTTGGCGGACCGGTTGCGACGTCACGCCACGGCAATGAAGGGATGCGATCAAGCGGTTGGGGCGCTGGCGCCTTCAGGCCGCCACGCTCCGGCGATCTTTAAGGATAGGCTGCGGGAACGCGCTTGCGGGTGTTGGCACGGCCGTTGCGTTGGGGTAGAAGCCCACCCATCGGACACGGGTTAAGCCCGCCTGCCGCCTCAGCTTCTTGACGCCGGTCTGTCCCGACCTATTTCGCACCCTGACGGTTCAATCACCTCGGAACGCCCTATGCCGATTACCGATCTGGTCGCACCCGAGGCGATCGTGCCGGCTTTGAAGGTCATCAGTAAGAAGCAGGCGCTGCAGGAGCTTGCCGCGCGCGCGGCCGCGCTGACCGGGCAGAACGAGCGCAACGTGTTCGAAGTGCTGCTGCAGCGGGAGAAGCTCGGAACCACGGCCGTCGGGTATGGCGTCGCGATTCCCCACGGCAAGCTGCCGAAGCTGGAGAAGTTGTTCGGCCTGTTCGCCCGGCTGGAGCGGCCGATCGATTTTGAGGCCATGGACGGCCAGCCGGTCGATCTGGTGTTCCTGCTGCTGGCGCCGGAAGGCGCCGGCGCCGACCATCTGAAGGCCCTGGCGCGGATCGCCCGGCTGCTCCGCGACCAGGATGTCGCCAAGAAGCTCCGTGCCTCGCGCGACGCCCAGGCGATCTATTCGGTGCTGGCGCTGCCGCCCGCTTCCGCCGCCTGACGTCGTATCGCGCCGCCCTGCAGGCACCGAGAGAGCCTGCTGGCGAGCCTCCGCGCAGCCCCGAACCCGTTCGTCCGCGCGGGCGTGTGCAACGGCGTCGGCTCGTAGCCGAACTCGACGACGAGCTCCTGGAATGCCTCGCTGCGGAGCAGGTCGAAATGATGCGGCGTCATTCGCTCCCTGTAGATGCCGACCTTCCGGCCGCGTCCCGACGACGTCAGGCCGCGGCCGAGCACATCGAGCTCCGCGGCCGTCTTGCGCGGAAGTCCCAGGTAGTCGCAGATGCGGTTGAGGACAGGAAACGACGACCGCGCCACATCGTCGATCGCGAGCTCTGAATAGAGCTCTTCGAACTTCACGGTCAGGCAGGCTGGCGAGTCCAGCCAGCTCATGAACTTCTTGATGCCCGATCGGGGCAAAGAGAGGAGGGTCGATGTGATTCGGGAGGCGTCATCGGGGTGAGCGGCCGATCCGGCCGACCGCAGATAGGCGTTCCACTTCCGCATCTTCGGGTAGGCCGCCGAGTGGTAGACGAAGTCGACCCAGCTCACGACGATGTCGCGGGGGTCGCGGACGATGAACAGCATCTTGTGTTCTGGTCTGCCCAGGAGGTATTGCTCGAGATACGGACAATACTCGGTGTGCGAGGCGCAGGAATAGCCGGAGCGCAGGGCCGACGCCCAGAGCGGGGCCGGAAGCGCGCGTCCGTAGTCGAGCGAACCGTCGGGATTCAGCTTGCTGATCGATGACGTGTAGGTGTGATAGCCGACATCGACATGACCGCCCAGCGCTCTGACGAGTTCGACCAGCAGGTACGTCCCCGCTTTCGGCACGCTGTTGCAGATGACGTAGTAAGGGCTTGGCCCCGGCGGAGGACTGTCAAGAAAGACGTGCCGATTGGGTAGGGTCCCGAGCGCAAGCTCTCGAAAGACGCCTGCATCAAGCCGTGATTCATGCATCTGCCATCCCTACACATGCTCGTCACACATCGGACTAGCGCGTGCCGCAACAGGGACAACTTAAGGATTGGACACCTTCGCCTTAAACCGGGTCGGATTGTATCTGGTTGTCAAATCGACCGTTCCGGACATCGACGGAAACAATTTCTCCAAAGCACTTCCGCAGCCGCTTCGTCCTTGGCCGGCTATCGCAATGATCTCGCCATGTAGCGCACCGTCTTGGCGCCGCCATGGATGCCGGCCGTCGCCAGCGGCGCGAAGCCGAGCGCAGCATGAAACGCGTCCGACTGCGGATTGGGCGGATCCAGATTGACCTCGCAGACGATGCGGTCGTGGCCCGCCGCGGTCGCCTCCCGAATCAGCTCCTCATAGAGCTGCCGCGCCAGGCCCCGGCCGCGGGCGGCCGGCGCCACCACGATGCGGTCGACATAGACGAACCGATCGTAGCGCGCGCGAAACCAGCGGTGATTGGGATTATCGTAGACGGCGGCGTGGTCGAGCGCGATCATCAGCGCATCGGCCCTGCCAATTCGCCAGGCCAGCCATGCCCGATCGAGCAGCTGCATGAGCGTTTCGGGCGTGAGCCACGACAGCTCGGAGGCATGCGCATTGTTGAGCGCGAGCAGCGCGTCCGCAAGCGCAGGATCTGCACGCAGTCCGGCCGGGCTCATGGGTGTCGTCATCAAGGTCATGCGCGGCCATCGTTACGAGCAGAAAAAAGGGCCGTCCCCGTTTCCAGGGACCGCCCTCGTGTCAGTCCGTGAGCTGCATGCTCCTCGTGAGCATCGCGTCTCAATGAGCGTTGAGTCTCACGAGAAGCGGCCGTTGTCAGCGCTGCGGCTCGGCCTTTGCGTCAGTGGACGCTCACGGCCTGGAGTTCGTGACTCCACGCATTCGCGATCGCCGCTTCGCGGCTGTCGGTGAGCATGATCGGCGTGCCGTCGGCGGCATGCAAGGCGAACAGCTTCAGTCCCGGCGCGATGTGCGGCGCCTGCGGAAACAGTCCCGGTACGTCCTCGGAGCGGATCTGCTTCACGTAAGCGATGTGGCCCTCGCCCAAGGTCGCCAGCGACTCCAGGGAGACGGGGGATTCCGACGCAACATTACCTTCAGTCATGGTCTCGACTCCTTCTGAGACTCAAGCGGTCGAGTCCGCTACTCGTTCCATCAAACCATTATTCGTGTTCATTGATCGCTATTGTCTTAACGATCCGCTCAGGCTCTGGCCTGGCCAGATCGACCGACAACAGCCCGTTCTTCAGGTCCGCACCAAGCACATGCATTCCCTCCGCCAGCACGAAGGTGCGCTGGAAGTGGCGCGCGGCGATGCCGCGATGAATGTATTGCCTGGTCTTGTCGTCCTGCTGCCGGCCGCGGATGACGAGCTGGTTTTCCTCAATGGTGACATCGAGTTGGTCGCGGGTGAAACCCGCCACCGCCAGCGTGATCCGCAGACGCTCGGGCTGGCCATTGGTGCGTTCGAACCGCTCGATATTGTAGGGCGGATAGCCGTCGGCACCTTTGACGACGCGGTCGAGCACGCGCTCGATCTCGTCGAAGCCCAGCAGGAACGGACTGGAGAGCGAAGGAACACGAGACATGGTTTACAAAGTCCTCTCGAAGCGACTTTGATGTATCAGGGCCCTGACGGCACCCCTTGAGCAGCAATATGGGCACGATCCGGGGCGCGTTCAAGCACCCCGAATGCGCCGGAACAGCCTGTCTGTGGAAGGGTTTAAACGGACAGCCGCTGACGGCCGTCGGCCGAGAACAGATGCAGCTTGGCCCGCGGTGCCACGGCGCGAATCCGTGCGCCGATCTCCGGCGCGGCGGTACCCGGCAGCCGCACGATGATGTCGTTGGCGGTCGCGGAGAGCCGGTCATCGCTGCCCGTGTCCTGGCGTGCGCCGTAGACATAGGTCTCGGCGCCGACATGCTCGATCGCCTCGACGCGGAGGTCGAGCCCGATCCCGCCCGCCGGAACGGTGTCGCCAAGCTGGAAATCCTCAGGCCGGATGCCGAGCTGGCCCGCTTCTTGGGGAACCGCGTCGGCGCCGAGCAACTGGGCGCGCACGCCATCGGTCGGCATCAGGTTCATCGGCGGCGCGCCGATGAAGGACGCGACGAAGGTGGTGGCTGGACGCTGATAGATCTCGAGCGGATTGCCGATCTGCTCGACCTTCCCGCCGTTCATCACCACCAGGATGTCGGCGAGCGTCATCGCCTCGAGCTGGTCGTGGGTGACGTAGATCGCGGTGGTGTTGAGCCGGCGCTGCAGCTTGCGGATCTCGACCCGCATCGCGATGCGCAGCTTGGCGTCGAGGTTCGAGAGCGGCTCGTCGAACAGGAACACCTTGGGCTGGCGCACGATGGCGCGGCCCATCGCCACGCGCTGGCGCTGGCCGCCGGAGAGCTGGCGCGGCTTCCGCTCGAGCATGGTGCCGAGCTCGAGGATGCGTGCGGCGTCCTCGACCCGCGTCCTGATCTCCTTTTCCGCCATGCCGCGATTGCGCAGGCCGTAGGCCATGTTGTTGTAGACGGTCATGTGCGGATAGAGCGCGTAGTTCTGGAACACCATCGCGATGTCGCGATCCGCCGGCTCGATCGCATTGACGATGCGGCCGCCGATGTCGATCTCGCCCGAGGTGATCGTCTCGAGCCCCGCGACCATCCGCAGCAGGGTGGATTTGCCGCAGCCCGACGGCCCGACTAGCACGCAGAACTGACCGTCGCCGACATCGACATCGACGCCTTTGATGGCTTCGAAGCCGCCCTGGTAGACCTTGCGGACGTTGCGGAGGGTGACGTTGGCCATTGGTGGTTACCTAGCGAATAGCGAATGGGGAGTGGCGAATAGGGAAGGGGACGAAGCGAGCCGTTGCGCGAACATCCCTATTCGCCACTCGCCATTCGCTATTCGCCCCTTCGTCACTTTTCCGTCTCCACCAGCCCCTTGACGAACAGGCGCTGCATGACGACGACGACGAACACCGGCGGCAGCATCGCGAGCACGGCCGTCGCCATCACGATCGGCCACTCGGTCAGCGCGTCGGTCGTCGTGATCATCTTGCGGATGCCGATCTGGATGGTCTGCATGTCGTCGCGCGTCGTGATCAGCAGCGGCCAGAGATATTGGTTCCAGCCGAGGATGAACAGGATCACGAACAGCGCCGCCATGTTGGTGCGCGACAGCGGCAGCAGGGTGTCCCAGAAGAAGCGGAACGGCCCGGCGCCGTCGATGCGGGACGCCTCCAGCAGCTCGTCCGGCACCGTCATGAAGAACTGGCGGAACAGCAGCGTGGCGGTGGCGGACGCGATCAGCGGCAGCGCGAGCCCGGCATAACTGTCGAGCATGTGGAGGTCGGCGACGATCTTGTAGGTCGGATAGATGCGCACCTCGACCGGCAGCATGAGGGTGATGAAGATGAGCCAGAAGATCGCCATGCGGAACGGGAAGCGGAAGTAGACGACCGCATAGGCCGAGATGATCGAGATCGCGATCTTGCCGACGGCGATCAGCAGCGCCATGACCAGCGAGTTCAAAAGCATGGTCGCAACCGGCTCGCGGGTCGAGCCGCTCGTGCCAACGAAGATCGTCTGATAGTAGGTCGACAGGAAGTGCCCGCCAGGCAGCAGCGACATCTGCCCGTTGGCGATCACCGCATTGTCCTGCGTCGAGGCGACGAATGCGAGATAGACCGGGAACGCGACGATCGCGATTCCGATCCACAGGATGGCGTGCGCGACGTAGCGTCGAATGCCTTCTTGCTCGACCATCAGTAGGTCACCTTGCGCTCGACGAAGCGGAACTGGATCGCCGTCAGCACGATGACGATGACCATCAGAACGACGGATTGTGCGGCCGACGAGCCGAGATTGCCGCCGAGCAGGCCATCGGTATAGACCTTGTAGACCAGCGTCTCGGTGGATTTGCCAGGACCACCGCGGGTCATCGTGTCGATGATGCCGAAGGTCTCGAAGAAGGCGTAGACGATGTTGATGACCAGCAGGAAGAAGATGGTCGGTGACAGCAGCGGGAAGGTCACGGTCCAGAACCGCCGCATCGGCCGCGCGCCGTCGATCGCGGCCGCCTCGAGCACGCTCCGGGGGATGCTCTGCAGCCCGGCGAGGAAGAACAGGAAGTTGTAGGAGATCTGCTTCCAGGCGGCCGCGAGGATGATCTGCAGCGCCGCCTGGTCGCCGTCGAGCAGCGGATTCCAGTCGATGCCAACAGCGCGCAGATAGCGCGAGATCACGCCGAGCGACGGGTGGAGCATGAAGATCCAGAGCACGCCCACCACCGGCGGCGCCACGGCATAGGGCCAGATCAGCAGCGTCCGGTACAGCGTGACGCCGCGCAACGGCTTATCCGCCATGACCGCGAGCAGCAGTGCGACCGACAGCGACGAGAGCGCGATCGCGAAGGAGAAGCCGAAGGTGCGGAGAATGGCCTGGAAATAGTCCGGCTGGCTGAGCAGGTCGGCGTAGTTCTCGAACCAGACGAAGCTCGTGGACAGGCCGAACGCGTCCTGCAGCAGGAACGACTGGATGACGGCCTGGATCGCGGGCCAATAGAAGAAGATCAGCACGATCGCGAGCTGGGGAGCGACCAGCACGAACGGCAGCAGTTTTGACTGAAAGATGGCGTTCTTCTGCATGGTCGGTCGGCGAACCGGCAGGCCGCGGGGCGGCCTGCCGGCTCATGGCCTCACTTCACGGCCGTCTTTTCGAACTGGCGCAGCATCTGGTTGCCGCGCTCGACGGCGGCGTCCAGCGCCTGCTTGGCGGTCTTCTTGCCGGCCAGGGCCTGCTCGATTTCCTCCGACCAGACGTCACGCAGCTGCACCATGTTGCCCAGACGCAGGCCGCGGGAATTCTCCGTCGGTTCCTTGTTGGTCAGTTCGAGCAGGGGCGTCTCCAGATAGGGCTGATCCTTGTAGAAGCCCTCGGCCTTGGCCTTGGCGTAGGCCGCCTTGGTGATCGGCAGATAGCCCGAGGCCTTGTGGATGTAGACCTGACGATCGGTGTCCGAGAGGAAGGTCAGGAACTTCGCCACGCCCTTGTATTCGTCCGCGCTCTTGCCGCCCATCACCCAGAGCGAGGCGCCGCCGATGATCGAGTTCTGCGGCGCGCCCTTGGCGTCCGGATAATACGGCATCGGCGCGGCGGTGAAGGCGAACTTGGCCTGGGCCTTGACGTTGCCGAAGAACGCCGACGAGGTCAGGTAGATCGGGCATTCGCCCGAGGTGAAGCGGCCCTCACCGGTGTTGGTGCGGCCGGCATAGTCGTAGGTCTTGTCCTTCTGCAGCTCGACCAGGTTTTCGAGATGCTTGACCTGCAGCGGACCGTTGAACTCCAGCACGGTGTCGAAGCCGTCGAGACCGTTCGCCTTGCTGGCCAGCGGCACGTTGTGCCAGGCGGAGAGCTGCTCGAGATTGACCCAGGTGACCCACGAGCCCGAGAAGCCGCAGGTCGCATGGCCGGCCGCCTTCAGCTTCTTGGCGGTCTCGAACAGTTCGGGCCAGGTCTTCGGGATCTCGGCGTTGACCTTCTTCAGCTCGTCGAGATTGACCCACATCACCGTGGAGGACGAGTTGAAGGGGAACGACAGCATCTCACCCTTGGAGGTCGAGTAGTAGCCCGTGATCGCAGGCAGATAGCTCTTCGGGTCGAACGTCTCGCCGGCGTCCTGCATCAGCTTGTAGACCGGCTTCACGGCGCCGGTGGCGGCCATCATGGTGGCGGTGCCGACCTCGAACACCTGCATGATGTGGGGCGCATTGCCGGCGCGGAAGGCGGCGATGCCGGCATTCATCGTGTCGGCGTAGTTGCCCTTGTAGGTCGGGACGACCTTGTAGTCGGATTGCGAGGCGTTGAAATCGTTGGCGAGCTTGACGATGACGTCGTTGTTGGCGCCGGTCATCGCATGCCACCACTGGATTTCGGTCACGGCATGCGCAGGGGCTGCGGCGCTCAGGACCAGCGTGACTGCCGCAGTCGCGGCCGTCCAGAATTGGCGAAGTGACATTAAAGAATACCTCCCGTGAAACGTCATCGGCGTCGCGGCCGTAGCAGCGCGAGATGACAGTTTCGTGAATGTATAACCGGTTGGATCGTCAGCGGAAAGCGCGTTCATCGCGGCGGAACGCAGCGACTTGCGGGAGACGGTGCCGCGGGGCGATGCCCCGGCCGGCGCTGGCGGTGAGAGACGACAGGCTGATGGCGCCTCAGCGCTTGCGCTCGGCGC
Organism: Bradyrhizobium sp. SZCCHNRI2009; assembly: GCF_032485115.1. Lineage (NCBI taxonomy): Bacteria > Pseudomonadati > Pseudomonadota > Alphaproteobacteria > Hyphomicrobiales > Nitrobacteraceae > Bradyrhizobium > Bradyrhizobium sp. SZCCHNRI2009. The sequence continues at coordinate 438,462 of NZ_JAUEUH010000005.1, read as the reverse complement.
ACACCGTGCCCTGGGACAGCAGCGCCTCGATCTCGCTCGGCGTGTAACCGAACTCGGTCAGCACCTCCTGCGCGTGCTGACTGAACTTCGGCGGGGTGGAGCGCAGGCTCGGCTTGGTGCGTTCGAGCCGGATCGGCGACGCGACGCCCTTGTACCAGTCCTTCTCGATGACATCGCCGCGGTAGATCGTGTGCGGATTGGTCAGCGCCTGGTCGATCTTCTGCACGGGTCCTGCCGGCAGACCGGCCGCGAGCAGCCGGTCGCACAGCGGCTCCGCCTCGAACTGGCTGAACACGGCGGCAAGCTCGGCGCGCAGCGCCTCGCGATTGGCGACGCGATCCTTGTTGCGGGCGAAGCGCGGATCGGTGCCGAGTTCGGGGCGGCCGATCTCCTTGGCGAGCTTGCGGAAGGTGCCGTCATTGCCGACGCCGATGAAGATATCGTCGGTCTTGGTCGCGAAGATCGCATACGGAACGAGGTTCGGGTGCTCGTTGCCGGTCAGCGACGGCGGCTTGCCATGCATGAAGTAGTTTGCGGTATGCGGATGCATGATCGCGAGACCGGTCTCATACAGCGTGACCTCGAGGAACTGACCGATGCCCGAGCGCTGCCGCTCCGACAGCGCCATCAGGATGCCGATCGCGGCATAGAGTCCGGTGGTGATGTCGACCAGCGGCACGCCGATCCGCATCGGTCCGCTCTGCGGCGAGCCGGTCGCCGCGATCATGCCGGTCATCGCCTGGATGATCGCGTCGTAGCCGGGATTGCCACCGCGCGGGCCATCCGCGCCGAAGCCGCAGATGCGGCAGTGCACCAGCTTGGGGAATGTCTCGCGCAGCGTGTCGCTGCCGATGCCCCATTTCTCCAAGGTGCCAGGCTTGAAGTTCTCGATCAGCACGTCGGCCGTCTCGAGCATCCGCATCAGCACGACGCGGCCGCCCTCGGAGGCGAGATCGAGGCCGATCGAGCGCTTGTTGCGGTTGATCCCGACGAAATAGGCGGCGTCCTCATCGTGGAAGGGCGGACCCCAGTCACGCACCTCGTCGCCGGCCGGCGGCTCGACCTTGATCACGTCGGCGCCGTGATCGGCCAGGATCTGCGTGCAATAGGGGCCGCCGAGCACGCGCGTCAGATCGATCACGCGCAGGCCGGCCATGGCGCCGGGAGCAAATTGGGGTGTCATCGGATGTCGCGAGGTTGGTTTCAGCTCGCGATCATTAAGCATTGCTGCGGCGGCGGCGCAAACGGAGGGCTGCCATGCGGCAGGACAACGGAGGCCGTCCTGCCGCATGACGGAATTGAAGCTCAGACGACGCTCAGCTTGACGTCGACATTGCCGCGCGTGGCGTTGGAATAGGGGCACACCTCGTGCGCCTTGGCGACCAGCGCTTCGGCGTCGGCCTTGGCGAGGCCGGGCAGCGACACTGCGAGCTCGACGGTGATGCCGAAGCCGCCTTCGGAGCGCGGGCCGATGCCGACCGTCGAGGTCACCGACGTGTCGGCGGGAACCTTGGGGCCGCCCTGCGAGCCGACGAACTTCATCGCGCCGATGAAGCAGGCTGCGTAGCCGGCCGCGAACAACTGCTCCGGATTGTTGCCGGCACCGCCGCCGCCGCCGAGCTCCTTCGGGGTGGAAAGCTTGACCTTGAGCGAGCCGTCGAGGGTCGCGGCTTCGCCGTCGCGGCCGCCGGTGGCCTTGGCGCTGGTCTTGTAGAGCACGTTCACGGACATGGGTGTCTCCTGGTTGGATGGACGAATTCAGCGCGACCATATTGCACACAATTAGATTGTGTACAATATAATTGTTCGGTAGAAAATTCGTGATCGGTGCGCCGGGCCGGTTGTCGATCCGAGGCGTGCGGGCTCAAGATGCCGATAGGATCGACCTGTGGTGACCTCGATGCGAAAGAAGTCCGCGGCAGACCTGCCGCTCCAGCTCGGCAACCAGCTCTGCTTCGCAGTCTATTCGACCGCGCACGCCTTCAACCGCGTCTACAAGCCCCTGCTCGACCGCCTTGGCCTGACCTATCCGCAATATCTGGTCATGCTGGTGCTGTGGGAGCAGGACGGCCTGACGGTGAAGGACATCGGCGCGCGGCTGTTCCTCGACTCTGGCACGCTGACGCCGCTGCTGAAGCGGATGGAGGCTACGCATCTGATCAAGCGGACCCGGTCGGCCGAGGACGAGCGTCAGGTGATCGTCACCCTCACCGCCCAGGGCGCGGGCCTGCGCGACAAGGCAAGGTCGATCGTGCCGCCCGCGATCCTGGATGCGACGGGCTGCTCGATCGCCGAGCTGGCCGATCTGCACGGCAAGCTGGTGCGCCTGCGGGAGCGGCTCGATGCGGTTGTGGAGGGGTGAGGGGGCTCTAAAGGCGCTTCTTCGCGAAAGCCCGGCCTGAACCCGACTTGAGATATTTCTCGAAGGCAAATGCCTGCTTCACATCGCTGAAGGCAACGTAGGTCTTGAGCCGCCAAGGCCGAAACTTCGATGTGTGCGGGACTTCACCGGCATTGTGCTTCGTGACGCGGGCCGGAACGTCGTCGGTGATGCCTGCGTAGAAATGCTCGCCGTTGAGACTTTCCAGGATGTAAACGAACTTCATCGCAGGCCGCCCTCGACCCTTCACGGGCGCGAATGTGGCAGGTCGTGCTGCGTGGCGTCCAGAGCTTGGATGGGCTGAACTGCTCAGTCGACTGATGAAGGGGCATCATGGCCCGGAGCCTAGTCCGCCTTCGCCTTCCCGCCTCCGCCCAAGAGGGCTACGGCGTCCAGGCTACGGCGCGACAGCCTTCACTCGCTTCGCGCAACTGAGAGTTTGGGGTGGCTTGCCGAGCCGAAGCTCGCGAAGCGATGGGGAGAGAGCATTATCGCCCGGAGCCCAAGTCCGCCTTCGTCTTCCCGCCTCCGCCCAAGGGGGCTTCGGCGTCCAGACTACGGCGCGACAGCCTTCGCTCACTTCGCGCAACTGGCAGATTGGGGTGGCTTGCCGAGCCGAAGCTCGCGAAGCGAGCGAAGGCTGGTGGAGCCAGGCGGGATCGAACCGCCGACCTCTTGCATGCCATGCAAGCGCTCTCCCAGCTGAGCTATGGCCCCTGAACCGAGCCGGCGGTCTGGGTGACCGCCGGGGAGCACCGTGAACCACAGTTCGCGGCTGATCTCAAGTGTCTTCGACGATTATTCTTCGTCGCCGCCGACATCACCGATGATGTCGGTCACGTCCTCGTCGCCTTCTTCCTCGTCGGCGATGAAGGTGGAATCATCATCCTCGTCGTCGTCGAGCGTCTCGTCGATCTCGATGTCGTCCTCCGATTCGGGAACGACGGCCTTGACCTTGCCGGAGTTCTCCTCGGCGTCGGCCTCCTCGAGCGGCACCAGCTCCTCGGCCTCCGCGGGCTCGACCACGTCGGCCGCCGCAGCAGCGCGCGCAGCCTCGCCGCGCATGGCGCGGGTGGGCGCGATCGGCGCAATCGGCACGACCTCGCCGGTGTAGGGCGAAATCACCGGGTTCTTGTTGAGGTCGTAGAACTTTTTGCCCGTCGTCGGGCAAATGCGTTTGGTTCCGAGCTCGGATTTGGCCACGTGCAGGCGTCCTGGCAATGTCTGAAAAGCGGTGTCTCACTTGGCTAGTTGCCGCGCCGCTGTCAATAGCGCTGTCAACGGGAAAATCACCGCTCGTGACGGAGGGCGGGGGCTGTGATACCTGCCGCGTCCGAAACACGAGGATCCTGCCGTGAGCACGTCAATCGCCCCGACTCCCCTGGAATCACGCGCCTCAGGGCCCCTCTCGGGCACGATTCGCGTGCCTGGCGACAAGTCGATCTCGCACCGGGCGCTGATCCTGGGGGCGCTGTCGGTCGGTGAGACCCGGATTTCCGGCCTGCTCGAGGGCGAGGACGTCCTCAACACCGCCAAATCGATGCGATCCCTGGGTGCCAAGGTCGAGCGCACCGGCGATTTCGCGTGGACCGTCCGTGGCGTCGGGGTGGGCGGCTTCGCCCAGCCGAGCGCGCCGCTCGATTTCGGCAACTCCGGCACCGGCTGCAGGCTGGTGATGGGCGCCGTGGCCGGTTGCCCGATCACGGCCGTTTTCGACGGTGATGCCTCGCTGCGCAGCCGTCCGATGCGGCGCATCCTCGACCCGCTGGTGCTGATGGGCGCCAAGGTGACCGCCAGCACCGAGGGCGGCAAGCTTCCGTTAACCCTGCAGGGCGCCGGCAACCCGGTGCCGATCGAGTACCGCACGCCGGTGGCTTCGGCCCAGATCAAGTCGGCGGTGCTGCTCGCGGGCCTCGCCGCGCCCGGTGTGACCACCGTGATCGAGCAGGAGGCCAGCCGCGACCACACCGAGCTGATGCTGAAGCATTTCGGCGCGGAGATCGTGACCACGCCGGAAGGGTCTCATGGCCGCCGCATCGCACTGACCGGCCAGCCGGAGCTGCGTGGTGCGCCAGTGATCGTTCCCGCCGACCCGTCCTCGGCCGCGTTCCCGCTGGTCGCCGCGCTGATCGTCGACGGCTCGGACCTCGTGCTGTCGGACGTGATGACCAACCCGCTGCGCACCGGCCTGTTCACGACCTTGCGCGAGATGGGCGCCTCGATCGAGGAGGACGATGTCCGCGGCGATGCCGGCGAGCCGATGGCCCGCCTGCGCGTGCGCGCCTCGAAGCTGCGCGGCGTCGTGGTGCCGCCCGAGCGCGCGCCGTCGATGATCGACGAATATCTCGTCTTGGCCGTCGCCGCCGCCTATGCCGAGGGCACGACCATCATGCGCGGCCTGCATGAGCTGCGCGTCAAGGAATCCGACCGGCTGGAGGCCACCGCGGCGATGCTGCGTGTCAACGGCGTCAAGGTCGAGATCACCGGCGATGATCTGATCGTCGAGGGCCGCGGTCACGTGCCGGGCGGCGGCATCGTCGCGACCCACATGGACCACCGCATCGCGATGTCCGCCCTGGTGATGGGTCTCGCGTCCGACAAGCCGGTCAGGGTCGACGACACCGCCTTCATCGCCACCAGCTTCCCCGATTTCATCCCGCTGATGTGCAAGGCGGGCGCGGATTTCGCATGATCATCGCCATCGACGGCCCGGCGGCCTCGGGCAAGGGCACCCTGGCCAAGCGTCTCGCTGCGCATTACGGCCTCAGGCACCTGGATACGGGCGTGATCTACCGGGCGGTCGCGCATGCGCTACTGACCGCTGGCATCGACCTCAAGGACGAGGCGCGGGCGGCGGACGTCGCCATGAGCCTGGATCCCTCGAGCTTCGACAATCCGGCGCTGAGGTCGCACCAGGTCGGGTCTGCGGCCTCCGTGGTATCGGCGTTGCCAAAAGTGCGCGAAGCGCTGGTGGCGTTCCAGCGTCAGTTCGCAAGCCGGCCGCCCGGTGCCGTGCTCGACGGCCGCGACATCGGAACCGTGATCTGCCCGGACGCCGAGGTGAAGATCTACGTCGTCGCCGATCCTCGCATCCGGGCGCATCGTCGCACCCTCGAGGCGCTTTCACGTGGGGAACCGGCCGATGAGGCGGCCATTCTGGCCGACATCCTGGCGCGCGACGAGCGTGACCAGAACCGGGCCGTCGCGCCTTTAAAACAAGCCCCGGATGCTTACTTGCTTGACAACTCCCATTTGGATATAGAAGGCGGCGTCCGGGCCGCCATCGATATCGTCGAGGCCGTTCGAGCGGGCCGCCAGCGGGTTTGATTTCCGCCGGCGTCATTGGAGGAATGCCCGCTCCCGCCCTTGACCGTCGATAGCTCGATTGCGGTTCAATCGAGTCCGATCATCCGGACGCACTTCATACGTATCGCATGTGCAGGCACTGCCGGCCCGCGTTGTTTGCGCTTATAGCGCGGCGCGCGGACGTCTGGGGATTTGTGGACCTCCAGGCACTGTCCATTCGATGCGCCGATCAACCCAAGCTGGCGAGAATGTCCGCATCTGGAGAACAAATGGCTTCGAGTACCTCTGCTTCTTCCTACAATCCCAGCCGCGATGATTTCGCCGCGATGCTGGACGAGTCCTTCACGAAGGGCAACCTGCAGGAAAGCTCTGTCGTCAAGGGCAAGGTTGTTGCGATCGAGAAGGACATGGCCGTCATCGACGTCGGCCTGAAGACCGAAGGCCGCGTGGCGCTGCGCGAATTCGCCGGGCCCGGCCGTGACAGTGAATTGAAAGTCGGCGACGAGGTCGAGGTGTTCCTCGATCGCATCGAGAACGCACTAGGCGAAGCGGTGCTGTCGCGCGACAAGGCGCGCCGCGAAGAGAGCTGGGGCAAGCTCGAGAAGGCGTTCCAGAACAACGAAAAGGTCAACGGCGTCATCTTCAACCAGGTCAAGGGCGGCTTCACCGTCGACCTCGACGGCGCCGTGGCCTTCCTGCCGCGCTCGCAGGTCGACATCCGTCCGATCCGCGACGTCGCGCCGCTGATGAACAACTCGCAGCCGTTCCAGATCCTCAAGATGGACCGTCGCCGCGGCAACATCGTGGTGTCGCGCCGCACCGTGCTGGAAGAGACCCGCGCCGAGCAGCGCCAGGAGCTGGTGCAGAACCTCGAAGAGGGTCAGGTCATCGACGGCGTCGTCAAGAACATCACCGATTACGGTGCGTTCGTCGACCTCGGCGGCATCGACGGCCTGCTGCACGTCACCGACATCGCCTGGCGCCGTGTCAACCATCCGACCGAGGTGCTCAGCATCGGTCAGACGGTCAAGGTCAAGATCATCAAGATCAACCACGAGACGCACCGCATCTCGCTGGGCATGAAGCAGCTCTTGGACGATCCGTGGCAGGGCATCGAGGCGAAGTACCCGCTGCAGGCCCGCTTCCACGGCCGCGTCACCAACATCACCGACTACGGCGCGTTCGTCGAGCTCGAGCCGGGCATCGAAGGCCTGATCCACGTCTCCGAGATGTCGTGGACCAAGAAGAACATGCACCCCGGCAAGATCGTGTCGACCTCGCAGGAGGTCGAAGTGCAGGTGCTCGAGGTTGACAGCGTCAAGCGCCGCATCTCGCTCGGCCTCAAGCAGACCATGCGCAATCCGTGGGAGGTCTTCGTCGAGAAGCATCCGACGGGTTCGGTGGTCGAGGGCGAGGTCAAGAACAAGACCGAGTTCGGCTTGTTCCTGGGTCTCGAAGGCGACGTCGACGGCATGGTCCATCTGTCGGATCTCGACTGGAAGCTGCCGGGCGAGCAGGTCATCGACAACTACAAGAAGGGCGACATGGTCAAGGCCGTGGTGCTCGACGTCGACGTGGAGAAGGAGCGCATCTCGCTCGGCATCAAGCAGCTCGAAGGCGATCCCTTCGCCGAGCCGGGCGATGTCAAGAAGGGCGCGGTCGTCACTTGCGAGGTGCTCGACGTCAAGGACGGCGGCATCGACGTCAAGATCACCGGCACCGACTTCACCACCTTCATCAAGCGCTCCGAGCTGGCGCGCGATCGCAACGACCAGCGCACCGAGCGGTTCGCCGTCGGTGAGAAGGTCGATGCCCGCGTGATCCAGTTCGACAAGAAGGCCCGCAAGGTGCAGGTGTCGATCAAGGCGCTGGAAGTCGCGGAAGAGAAGGAAGCCATCGCGCAGTACGGCTCGTCCGATTCGGGCGCCACGCTGGGCGACATTCTCGGCACCGCGCTCAAGAACCGCGACTCGAAGTAAGTCTTCGCGTCCTGCGATCAGATCAAAGCCCCGGCGCAAGCCGGGGCTTTTTTGTTCCAGCGAGGCAAGGATGCGCGTGCCGGCCGCGCGGATCCGGCCTCGCCGCGGGCCTTCCTTTCTTCATATTGCGCCGCGATTGATGTAATCGGATAACGAGATATTCAGGCTGCGGATGCAAAACGCGCCGAGACTTCCAGGAGCTGTCCATGTCGCTTGATTCGGATGTGATCGTCGATCGCCGCAGGCTGCGCCGCAAGCTGACGTTCTGGCGCGTCGTCGCGGTGCTGATTGCGATTGCGGCTCTGTCCGCCATCGGTCTCGCCATGTCGCCGCGCGGCCGCACCGTGCTCTCGACCTCCGGCTCGATCGCCCGCGTCAATATCGAGGGCCTGATCCGCAGCGACCATGAGCGCGTCGAGGCGCTGGAGCGGCTCGAAAACTCCTCGGCCGAAGCCGTCATCGTTCACATCAATTCGCCGGGCGGCACCACCGCCGGCTCCGAGCAGCTCTACGATTCGCTGGTCCGGCTGAAGGCGAAGAAGCCGCTGGTCGTCGTCGTGGAAGGCCTCGCGGCGTCCGGCGGCTACATCGGCGCGATCGCTGCCGACCACATCGTCGCGCAGCAGAGTTCGCTGGTCGGCTCGATCGGCGTGCTGTTTCAATATCCCAATGTCGGCGAGCTGTTGAAGACGGTCGGCGTGAAGATCGAGGAGGTCAAATCCTCGCCGCTGAAGGCCGCCCCCAACGGCTACGAGCCGACCAGCCCGGAAGCGCGTGCGGCGCTCGACGCCCTGGTCAAGGATTCCTATGCCTGGTTCCGCGGACTGGTGAAGGACCGCCGCGCCATGAACGATGAGCAGTTGGAGAAGGTGGCCGATGGCCGCGTCTTCACCGGCAGGCAGGCGATCGAGCTGAAGCTGATCGACGAGCTCGGCGACGAGAAGACCGCGGTCGCTTGGCTCGTCGCCAACAAGAACGTCAAGAAGGACCTTCCGGTGCGCGACTACAAGCTCACGCCGCGGTTCGGCGATCTCACCTTCCTGCGAACGGCCACCTCGATCGCGCTCGACGCCGTCGGCCTCTCCGGAATCGCCCGCCAGATCGAGCGCACCGGCGTGGTCCAGGCGGTGGACCGGATCGGTCTCGACGGCATGCTCGCGCTCTGGACGCCCGCGCCGGGCAATTGAACCCGCAAAGACCATTCCCAGGGCAATCTTCCCGCTTCGCGTGTGCCGTGGCGAGACCCCGTACCGGGCCTCGCACCCCGATTCACGGCCGCGATGAATGATTTAGCGTCTTGACAGTCCAGCATATTTTCACGGAAATGGGACCTGTCTCCCCGGGTACATTTTCTCGATGATCAAATCCGAGCTTGTTCAGCGTATCGCCGAGCACAACCCGCATCTCTACCAGCGGGATGTCGAGAACATCGTCAATGCGATCCTCGATGAGATCGTCGCGGCGCTCGCCCGCGGTGACCGCGTCGAGTTGCGCGGCTTCGGCGCCTTCTCGGTCAAGCATCGGCCGGCCCGCGCCGGGCGCAACCCACGGACCGGAGCTCATGTCCCGGTGGACCAGAAAAGTGTCCCGTTCTTCAAAACGGGCAAGGAAATGCGCGAGCGGCTGAACCGGGACAATCCCGCCGGCGCCGCGGCTGACGACGCCGACGATTGAAGCATCTCGCGCCGGCCGTGCTAATCGTCTGCGGCTGATCTCGAGGCGAATCCGGCCTGACTGACACGAGCGAGCGCATGCGAAAATTCTTCACTGTCGTGGTCGTCCTTCCGCTGCTGGTGCTGTTCGTCATCTTCGCGGTCGCCAATCGGCATTTCGTTACCGTATCGTTTGATCCCTTCAACGCGACTGATCCGGCGCTCTCGGCGTCGGTCCCGCTGTTCGCCTTGATCATCGCCGTCGCGATCCTGGGCGTGATCGCGGGTGGCTGTGCCACCTGGATCGGCCAGCGCCGCTGGCGGCGGGCCGCGCGCCGCCATCAGGCCGATGCCGAAGCGGCCCGCGCGCAGGTGGCGCAGTTGAGCGCCGCGGCGCGTGCAAAACAGGGCTCTGCGCAATCTCTGGTTCCAGCTGCGCCGGCGCGGCTTTTCGCCCCTTATGGGCGAGACAAGCAGGGCGTCGCGTTGTAGAAGGCGCGAAAGCTCGGCGGCCCTGGAAGCCGCCGGCTTCTGGTGATCCTTTCCGCCCGGACGTGCGTTGTTCATTGATGTCCCTGCTCGTCAAAATCTGCGGCCTGACCACGCCCGACACCCTCGCTGCGGCGCTCGACGCGGGCGCCGACATGGTGGGCTTCGTGTTCTTTCCGCCGTCCCCACGCCATGTCGGCCTGACGGCCGCGCGTGAGCTGGGTCGTGACGTCAGGGGGCGCGCGCTCAAGGTGGCGCTGACCGTCGATGCCGACGACGCGATGATCGAAAACATCGTCGAGACGCTGCGGCCTGATCTCCTGCAGTTGCATGGCCGCGAAAGCATCGCGCGCGTCCGCGACCTCAAGCAGCGCTTCGGCCTACCCATCATGAAGGCCATTCCGGTCGCGACCGACGCCGATCTCGCGCCGTTGGCGGGCTATGCCGACGTGTGCGACCGCATCCTGTTCGATGCGCGGGCGCCCAAGGAGGCGACCCGTCCCGGCGGCCTCGGTGCCACCTTCGATTGGCGTCTGCTACAGGGCGTGAAGCTCGATCGCCCGTTCATGGTCTCCGGCGGTCTGAGCGCCGACAACGTCGCGGAGGCCGTGCGGATCACCCGCGCGGGCGGCGTCGACGTGTCATCTGGCGTCGAGCGGGCGCCGGGTGTGAAGGATTGCGACATGATCCGGGATTTCATTCGCGCGGCGCGGGCCGCTGAAGAGTTGAGCGTTCAATGACGACAGCCATTCCCAATTCCTACCGCAGCGGTCCGGATGACCGCGGTCACTTCGGCATCTTCGGCGGCCGCTTCGTCGCCGAAACCCTGATGCCGCTGATCCTCGATCTGGAAAAGGCCTATGCGGAGGCCAAGGCGGATCCGGCATTCCATGCCGAGATGAACGGCTACCTGAAGAACTATGTCGGCCGGCCCTCGCCGCTGTATTACGCTGAGCGCCTGACCGAGCATCTCGGCGGCGCCAAGATCTACTTCAAGCGCGAGGAGCTGAACCACACCGGCTCGCACAAGGTCAACAACGTGCTTGGCCAGATCATGGTCGCGCGCCGCATGGGCAAGAAGCGCATCATCGCCGAGACCGGTGCCGGCCAGCACGGCGTTGCGACCGCCACGCTGTGCGCGCGTTTCGGGCTCGATTGCGTCGTCTACATGGGCGCGGTCGACGTCGAGCGGCAGCAGCCGAACGTGATCCGCATGGAGATGCTCGGCGCCAAGGTGGTGCCCGTGCAGTCCGGCGCCAAGACCCTGAAGGATGCGATGAACGAGGCGTTGCGTGACTGGGTCACCAACGTCCACAACACGTTCTACTGCATCGGCACGGTCGCCGGTCCGCACCCCTATCCGATGATGGTGCGCGACTTCCAGTCGGTGATCGGCAACGAGACCCGCACGCAGATGCAAGAGGCTGAGGGCCGGCTCCCGGACTCGCTGATCGCGTGCATCGGCGGCGGCTCCAATGCGATGGGCCTGTTCCATCCGTTCCTCGATGATCCCTCGGTCGATATCTATGGCGTGGAAGCGGCGGGCCATGGCCTGACGCATCTGCACGCCGCCTCGATCGCCGGCGGCCGCCCCGGCGTGCTGCACGGCAACCGCACCTATCTGCTCATGGACGAGGACGGGCAGATCGAGGAGGCGCATTCGATCTCGGCCGGTCTCGATTATCCCGGCATCGGGCCGGAGCATTCCTGGCTGCACGAGGTCGGTCGCGTGAACTATTTGTCGGCGACCGATGAGGAGGCGCTGGCGGCGTTCCAGCTGCTGTCGCGGCTCGAGGGCATCATTCCGGCGCTGGAGCCCGCGCACGCGATCGCCAAGGTGATGGAGCTCGCGCCGAAGAAGTCGAAGGACCATCTGATGGTGGTCAACATGTCCGGCCGCGGCGACAAGGACGTGCCGCAGGTGGGCGACATCTTGCGAGGAAGGGCGAAGGCATCGTGACCAGCCGGATGGATGCGCGCTTCGCGCAATTGAAGCAAGAAGGCCGCTCGGCGTTCGTCACCTTCGTGATGTCAGGCGACCCTGATCCTGAAACCTCGCTCGCGATCGTCAAGTCGCTGCCGCAGGCTGGCGCTGACATCATCGAGATCGGCATGCCGTTCACCGATCCGATGGCCGATGGCCCGTCGATCCAGGCGGCGGGTCTGCGCGCGCTCAAGGCCGGCATGACCTTGAGGAAGACGCTGCAGCTCGTGCGCAGCTTCCGCGAGGGCGACGCGGCGACGCCGATCGTGCTGATGGGCTACTACAACCCGATCTACATCTACGGCGTCGACAAGTTCCTCGATGATGCGAAGAGCGCCGGCGTCGACGGCCTGATCATCGTCGACCTGCCACCGGAGGAAGACAGCGAGCTGTGCATTCCCGCGCTGAAGGCGGGGCTGAATTTCATCCGGCTGGCGACGCCGACGACCGATGACAAGCGGCTGCCGGCGGTGCTCGCGAACACCTCGGGCTTCGTCTACTACGTCTCGATCACCGGCATCACCGGCGCGGCGGCGGCGGATTCGTCCGCCGTCGGTGCCGCCGTGGCCCGGATCAAGCGGCATACGGCGCTGCCTGTCTGCGTCGGCTTCGGCATCCGGACACCGGAGACCGCCCGCGCCATCGCCGCCAATGCCGACGGTGCCGTGGTCGGCACCGCCCTGGTCGACGCGCTCCGCGCCAGCCTCGATGCCGAGGGACGCGCGACGGCCAAGACCGTGAGCGCCGTTGCCGACCTGGCCGCTGCGCTGGCAAGGGGCGTGCACGGGGCGCAACAGGCCGCGGAATAGGCCGTCAACCACTATTCGACCAGACGTCGCGGCCGTCTTGCCGTGACCCCGCCGTCCCGCCATATATCCGGGCGACCGCAACACGGAGCGACACATGAACTGGCTTACCAATGTGGTCCGGCCGAAGATCCGCAACATCCTGCGCCGTGAGACGCCGGAGAACCTCTGGATCAAGTGTCCGGATTCCGGACAGCTCGTGTTCTACAAGGACGTCGAGGCCAACCAGTTCGTCATTCCCGGCTCCAACTACCACATGCGCATGGGCGCCGTGGCGCGGCTGAAGTCGATGTTCGACAACGAGACCTGGTTCGACGTCGCGCTGCCCGAGGTCACGCCCGACCCGCTGAAATTCCGTGACGAGCGCCGCTATGCCGACCGCATCAAGGATGCGCGGGCGCGCACCGGCATGAACGATGCGGTGAAGGTCGGCTTCGGCAAGCTGGAAGGCATGGGCGTCGTCATCGCCGTGCAGGATTTCGATTTCATGGGCGGTTCGCTCGGCATGGCCGCAGGTGAAGCCATCGTGCGCGGGCTCGAACTCGCTGTCGAGAAGAAGTCGCCGTTCATCGTATTCGCGGCCTCCGGTGGCGCGCGCATGCAGGAAGGCATCCTGTCCCTGATGCAGATGCCGCGCACGACCGTGGCCGTGCAGATGCTGCGCGAGGCCAAGCTGCCCTACATCGTCGTGCAGACCAATCCGACCACCGGCGGCGTCACCGCGTCCTACGCGATGCTCGGCGATGTCCACATTGCCGAGCCCGGCGCGCTGATCGGGTTCGCCGGCGCCCGGGTGATCGAGCAGACCATTCGCGAGAAGCTGCCCGAAGGTTTCCAGCGCGCTGAATACCTGCTCGACCACGGCATGATCGACATGGTCGTGCACCGTCATGACCTGCGCCCGACGCTGGCGCGGCTGTGCCGATTGCTGACCAAGGCGCCGGCCGTTGAACACGCCAAGCCCGCGCCGCAGCTGCCGCCGCCTGCCAAGCCCGCCGAAACCGCGGAAGCGCCGGCGGTCGCAACGAGCGCGTGAACGATTCTGCCGCCCAGCCAAGACCGTCGCTCGACGAGCTGATCACGCGGCTTTCTGTGTTGCATTCGAGCCGGATCTCGCTCGGGCTGGAGCGCATGCACCGGCTGCTGGCGCAGCTCGGTCATCCCGAGCGCAAGCTGCCGCCCGTCATCCATGTCGCGGGCACCAACGGCAAGGGCTCCACGGTCGCATATTTGCGCGCGATGCTCGAGGCCGCGGGGCTGCGCGTCCACGTCTTCACCTCGCCCTGGCTGGTGCGCATCAACGAGAGCTATCGGCTCGGCCAGGTCGGCGGTGGTGTCCTGGTAGAGGACGATGAGCTGATCTCCGCGCTCTTGGAGTGCGAGCGGGTCAACGCCGGCGCGCCGATCACCTTCTTCGAGGTCAAGACCGTCGCGGCCTTCGTGCTGTTCGCAAGGCATCCAGCCGATGTCGTGCTGCTCGAAGTCGGTCTCGGTGGCCGGCTCGATTCCACCAATGTTGTCGAGCAGGTCGCGGCCTCCGTGCTGACGCCGATCAGCATGGACCACATGGAGTTCCTCGGCGACACCCGCGCGCTGATCGCGGCCGAGAAGGCCGCCATCATCAAGCGCGGCTGCCCGGTGATCTCGGCGGCGCAGGAGCCCGATGCCATGGCCGTGATCGAGCGCGAGGCCAGGCGCCAGCGCGCGCCGCTGTTTGCGGCCGGTGAGAGCTGGCACGTCAATGTCGAGCGCAACCGGCTGGTCTATCAGGACGATCGCGGTCTCCTCGATCTTCCGGCACCCAAACTGTTCGGCCGGCATCAGTTCGACAATGCGGGCCTGGCGATCGCGACCTTGCGGGCGGTCGATCATTTCAAGCTCACCACCAAGGCGTTCGAGGACGGCATCGTCGGCGCCGAATGGCCGGCGCGCATGCAGCGGCTGTCGAACGGCGCGCTCACCGCGATCGCGCCGCAAGGCGCGGAGATCTGGCTCGACGGCGGCCACAACGCCGAAGGCGGCCGCGTCGTCGCGGCCGCGATCGGCGACCTCGAGGAGCGCGTGTCGCGGCAGCTCGTCGTCATCGTCGGCATGATGGGCAACAAGGATGCCGCTGCTTTCCTGGCCAACTTCGCCGGCCTGACGCGCCACATCATCGTCGTGCCGATTCCGAACGAGAGCAAGGCGATGGCACCGGCTGATCTGGCCGCCGCCGCGCGCACGCTCGGCATGCGCGTCGAGATCGCCGATGGCGTCGCGTCGGCGCTCGCCGGCATCGCGCGGCTTGCCTATGAGGTCCCGCCGCGTATCCTGATCACGGGATCGCTCTATCTCGCGGGCCACGTGCTCGACCTCAACGGCACGCCGCCGACCTGAGGGGAATAGCGCATGCGCTTTGCCGCGATCGCAGACGTCCACGGCAACCACCTCGCGCTCGAAGCCGTGCTGGCCGACATCCGCGCGCAAGGCGTCGATGACATTGTCAATCTCGGCGATATGGCGAGCGGCCCGCTCGATGCGCGCAAGACGATGGACTTGCTGATGCCGCTCGATGCCGTCCATGTGCGCGGCAATCACGACCGCTGGCTGATCGATCGGCCGCCGGAGAGGATGGGCGCCTGGGAGCGGCCGGCCTACGCGCAGCTCGTAGCCAAGCATCTCGACTGGCTCGGCACGATCCCGCCGACGTCCATCTATCGCGACGAGGTCTTCCTTTGTCACGCCACGCCTGAGGACGATAACGTCTACTGGCTCGAGAGCGTCGCGCCGGATGGCGCGGTCACATGCGCTCCGCTCGATGCAATCGAGACAACGGCCGAGGGCATCCCGCAGTCACTGATCCTCTGTGGCCATACCCACACCGCGCGCGCCGTGCGGCTTCGCGACGGGCGGCTGATCGTCAATCCCGGTAGCGTGGGCAGCCCTGGCTATTCCTACAACGTACCGCATCCGCATGTGATGGAAGCCGGCACGCCCGACGCCCGCTATGCGATCCTTGAACTTAAGCCCGCAGGCTGGAGCGTGACGTTCCGCCACGTGCCCTATGATCATCAGGCGATGGCCGCGCTGGCCCGCGCCAATGGTGATGTCGAATTCGCCTCGGTTCTCGCGACCGGCTGGATCCGCTGACCTCACGCGAGCAGCTTCAAGGGATCGGCGACCTTCTGCTCGAGCTGCTCGAAGGTGCATTGCTTCGGCGATTTGTCCGGGCGCCAGCGCAGGATCGAGGTGCCGTGGCGAAAGCGCTCGCCGGAGAAATGGTCGTAGCAGACCTCGATCACCAGCTTCGGCTTCAGCGGACACCATTCCGCCGAGCGCTCGGTCGACCAGCGGCTCGGGCCGCCCGGCGCATTGCCGGTGAAGCCGGGCGGCGAGATCAGCGGCTCGAGCCTGTCGGTCAGTGCGGGCTTCTCGTCCTTCTTGAGCGCGGAGGTGAAGCCGACGTGATGCAGCAGACCGTCATCGTCGTAGAGCCCGAGTAGCAGCGAGCCGACCAGCTTGCGTCCGTTCGCGCCGCTGTTGGTGGCGTAGCGGAAGCCGCCGATGACGCAATCGGCTGAGCGATAGCGCTTGATCTTCTGCATGCCGTCGCGGTTGCCGGCCTGGTAGGGCAGGTCGGTCCGCTTGGCGATCACCCCGTCCGAGCCGCCGCCGGAATGCGCCAGCCAGTCTTGCGCGGTCGCGAAGCGCGTCGTCGCCGGCGACAGCCGGAACGTCGGATGATCCGTGAAGTTCGCTTTCGCGAATGCTTCCAGCGCCGGCCGCCGCTCGTGCAGCGTGTGCGTCACTAGCTCCTTCTTGCCACTCGCCAGCAGGTCGAAGGCCAGGAACAGCGCCGGCGTCTCCACCGATAGCCTCTTCACCCGGCTGGCGGCGGGATGAATCCGCTGCAGCAATGCATCGAACGAGAACGACTTCGCCTGCGGCACCACCAGCTCGCCGTCGAGGATGAAGCTCGTCGCCTCGAGCTCGCGCGCCGCGGCGACGACCTCGGGGAAGTAGCGCGCGAGGTCCTCGCCGGCCTTCGACTGCATCGTCACCGTTGCGCCGTCGCGCGTCAGCAGGCAACGGAAGCCGTCCCATTTTGGTTCGTATTGCCAGTCCTCGCCGCGCGGGATCGCATCCACCGAGCGCGCCTCCATGGCCAGCAGGCCGGATTTGCGGGAGGGCGAGCGATGGGCGCGGGCGGGCATGGCGACATCCGAAAACGCTGAATCACACCCCTCAACGCAAACGGCCGGCGATTCCGCCGGCCGTTCGACAAAAATCATTGTTCCGCAAGCGTCACACCGCCGACGAGATCCACTGCTGCAGCTTCGCCTTCGGCGCGGCGCCGACCTGGCGCGAGGCCATCTCGCCGCCCTTGAACACCATCAGGGTGGGGATCGACATCACGCCGTATTTCGAGGCCGTCTTCGGGCTCTCGTCGACGTTCAGCTTGACGATCTTGACCTTGTCGCCCATCGCGCTCGAGATCTCGTCGAGGGCGGGCGCGATCATGCGGCACGGGCCGCACCATTCGGCCCAGAAGTCGACCACGACCGGGCCGTCGGCCTTGAGCACTTCGCTTTCGAAATCGGCGTCGGAAACCTTGCCAACGGCCATGGAAATTACCTCGTTCGGTTGGAGGGAGCGGCACGGACGGGCCGCCTCAGCGTGGACGTCAAAGTAGGAATGGCGTGATCCCGGGTCAAGCGGGCTCACTCAGACGTGCTGGGATGGCAGCATGGCGTCCAGCGCGGAGGCGGGAAGCTCCATGAATTCAGCGGCTTCGGTCCAGAGCAGCGCGGCGCGGACGACGCGGCCGGGGTACAATTGGCCAAGCACTGCGCGGTACAGCGCGAGCT
Source organism: Bradyrhizobium sp. SZCCHNRI2009 (assembly GCF_032485115.1). Lineage (NCBI taxonomy): Bacteria > Pseudomonadati > Pseudomonadota > Alphaproteobacteria > Hyphomicrobiales > Nitrobacteraceae > Bradyrhizobium > Bradyrhizobium sp. SZCCHNRI2009. The sequence goes on along the minus strand of NZ_JAUEUH010000005.1, from coordinate 421,019 downwards.
GCCGGACATAGGCCGGGGGCACATCGGCGAGTCCCGAGGGCGGCTGCTGGTTGGTCTTGAAGTCGACGATCAGCACCTCGGTCCCGGTGACCACCAGTCGGTCGATCTGGCCGGAGACCAGTGCCGGAGGCTGGCCGGCCAGTGCGAGGCGGCCCACGATCGAGACTTCCGCCCGGCTCCCGGCCGCGAACACCGCGGCAAAGCGCGGGTCTTCGACCACGGCGAGCACGCGTTCCGCAAGCCCCACGCGCTCGTCCTCCGGCCAGTCGGCGGCGTTGCGAATCAAATATCGCAGCGCGGCATCGCGCCGCCGCTCCGGCGCCACGTCGGGCAGCGACTGCAGCAGGCGATGCACCAGCGTGCCGCGCTGCATCGCGAGGCTGCGCGCCGCCAGCGATTCGCCCGTGCGCACCGGCCGCTCGTCGGCGGATGGATCGGACGGCCGGAGCACAGCGACCTCGCCGGGCGCCTCCACCGCCGCCGTGCGCAGCCACGCCGGCAGTTCGACGGCCGTCTCAACCATGGGCCGCGTTTTGTCAGCAGCGGTTTCCGCGATGTCCTCGGCCCGCGCATAGCGCTTGACCGGGCCGTCCTCGGTTTCGATCACCTCGACCTGCAGGCCGGCGGCGTCCAATCCGCGCGCCATCAGATCGTACCAGCTGCCGCCGCGGACGTTGTTCATGTTGCCCGGCATGCAACCGCCGATGATCAGCCGATCCGCGGCGCGGGTCATCGCGACATAGAGTAGCCGGCGATACTCGTCCTCGGTCTCCTTGAGCATCGCCACGCGTGCCGCCGCGACGGGCTGCGGATCGTCGGCCTTGCGCCCGGCCCAGACCACGATCTCCTGCTCGCCATGCGGCACGTGGATCAGCCGCAGCCGCTGCGAATCCGCCGGCGAAGAGGTGGTGTCGACCAGGAAGACGACGGACGCCTCGAGGCCCTTGGCGCCATGCACGGTCATCACCCTGATCTCGTCGCGCGAGATCTCCATGTCGCGCTTCACCTCGGTGTCGGCGGCGCGCAGCCAGGCGACGAAGCCCTGCAGCGAGGCCGGCGCCTTGCGCTCGTAGGACAGCGCGAGCTCGAGGAACTCGTCGAGCGCATCATTGGCCTCGTGGCCGAGCCGCGCCAGGATGCGGCGCCGGCCGCCATCGCCGCCGAGCAGCCAGGCATAGAAGGCGAACGGCGTGTCCTCCGCGGCGCGGAGCTCACATTGTTGCAAGCGCCGTACGACCGCCTGCAGCCGCGCGTCGTCAGCGGCGTGCGCCGTGAGTGCGTCGCGTAGCGAGCCGCGACGCTGCCACGCCAGCTTGAACAGATCGTCGTCGTCGAGCCCGAACAGCGGGCTCTTCAGCGCGGTCGCCAGCGCCAGATCGTCCTGCGGCAGCAGCAGCGCGTCGGCGAGGTTCATCAGGTCGATGATCGCGATGTGCTCGGTCAGCTTCAGCCGGTCGGCGCCGGCGACGGGGATGCCGGCGTGCTTGAGCGCCTGGATCACGGCGTCGAAGGCGTTGCCGCGCCGGCGCACCAGGATCAGCATGTCGCCATAGCTCAGCCGCCGCCGCGCGCCGTCATGGCCGGTCATCGTGCCCGTCTGGATCAGCCGCTTGATCTCTGCCTGGATGCGCCTGGAAAGCTTCACCTCGGGGCTGGTGACGGAGACGCCGTCGAACGGCGCGCGCCAGCCCTCGATCTCCTTGCGGTCGTCGCGTTCGCACAGGCTCCAGAGCTCGACCATGCTCGGTCCGGCATCGGTCAGCGCGTTGTGGATGGGATGGCCGATGTCAGGCGAGTGGATGCTGCTGTAGACGTCGCGCTCGCGGAACACGTGGTCGACCGCGTGCAGCACCGTCGGGCCCGAGCGGAACGAATAGGTGAACGACACCGGATCGAACAGCAGCCCGGCGTCGGCGAAGCGCTTCTGCAACTGGCGCCTGCGCGCATCGAACTCGTGCGGGTCGGCGCCCTGGAACGAGAAGATCGACTGCTTCTCGTCGCCGACCGCGAAGATCGTGCGCGTGAGTCCGTCGCGCGCCCCGGCGCCGGCGGTGAACTCTTCGATGATGTGGGCGACGATGTCCCATTGCCGTGGGCTCGTGTCCTGCGCCTCGTCGATCAGCACGTGATCGACGCCGCGGTCGAGCTTGTAGTGCACCCAGCCGGCGGAGACGCGGTTCAGCATCGCCAGCGTCTTGTCGATCAGGTCGTCGTAGTCGAGCAGGCCGCGCTCTTCTTTTTCGCGGCGATAGTTCGCGGCGGCGGCGGTCGCGATCTGCAACAGCGCCTCGGTGCGGTCGCGCACGACCGCCGCGCGGCGCTTTTCGATCAGGCGATCGAGCCGGCGCACCTCCGATTCGAATAGACCGGCGATGCCGGGATTGGCGTCGGCGAACTTCTTGGTCAGCAGGGACTTCCGCGGCTCCTTGTCCTCGGTCAGGAATACGCGGAGATATTCATCGACCTGATCGGCGCCCGAGAACGCCAGTGCGGCGCGGAGTTGCTCCGCCTGCTTCTGGTCGGTCTTGGCGCCGCCGTCGAGCCGCGCGGCGATATCGGTCCAATCCCTCAGTGGCAGATTGGGGCCGTCGACGATGTCGCGCTCGATGGCTTCCAGCGTCTCGCCGGCGCTGATGCCGAGCACCTCGCCGAGATGTTGCGCGGCAACCTCGACGCGGCCGGCGCCATCGGTCCAGGCCATGAAGTGATCGCGGCTCAGACAGGCCTCGCGGACGACGTCCTTGAAGGTCGAATCCGCCGCATTGGCCATCGCCACCTGCAGCGCGCGGCCGACCGCGCTGTCGGGCGCGCGGGCGGCGTCGAGCAGCACCTTGAGATTGGCGCGCTCCATCATCTCGGTCTGGTCGCGCTCGTCGAGCACCGAGAACCGCGCCGGCACGTTGGCTTCGAACGGGAACTGCTGCAGCAGCCGCGTGCACAGCGCGTGAATGGTCTGCACCTTCAATCCGCCCGGCGTCTCCAGCGCGCTGGCGAACAGTTTTCGCGCCGAGGCCCGCAGCTTCTTTTCGGGATTGGGAATGCCGGTGGACTGGATCGCGCTGTCGAGCGCGTCGTCGTCGAGCGTCACCCAATGGCCGAGCGTCGAGAACACGCGCTCGGCCATATTGGCGGCCGCGGCCTTGGTGAAGGTGATGCAGAGGATCTTCTCCGGCGGCACGCCGTCGAGCAGCAGCCGGATCACGCGCTGGACCAGCACATGCGTCTTGCCCGAGCCGGCATTGGCCGACACGAACGCGGAGGCAGCCGGGTTCGATGCGCGCGTCTGCGCCTCGCGCACGGCCTGCGGAATGGGGCGGGGCGCCTTCACCATTCCTCCACCCCCAGGCCGCCGGCCGCCGACCATTCCTTGATACGGGCGAGATCGTCATAGCTACCGTAGCGGTTCGCCCACATCGACAGGTTCAGCGAGGTGTAGCCTTGATTGACGTCCTCGAAGCTGCGGATCAATGCCTCGAGCTTTTCGCGCGCCTCCTGCGCGGCCTGGTCCGGATGTTGCGGCGGGTCGCTCTTGTTGATCTTCAATTCGAGAATGCGCTCTTCGCCCGGCGGGTTGTTGCCGGACAAGCGGACATAGACGAGCTGGCTGATCAGGCTGCCGGCGGGGATGCCGTCGAAGCCGCCTTCGCGCAGGATCGCGGCTTCGAGCGTGAGCTGCGGCGACAGCCCCATGCGCACCTGCTTGGCTGTCGGCGGCTGGCCAGTCTTGTAGTCGAGAATGGCGTAGGTGCCCTCGGCACGCTGTTCGATGCGGTCGGCGCGCGCCGACAGCATGAAGGTGCGGCCCTGATCCAAGGGAATGCCGATCTCGCCGCGGATCTCCGCGGTGATCGCGCCGATCTGCTCGCGTCGCGCGGTCTCCCACGCCGCGAACCAGCCGGCGATGCGCTGGAAACGCGGCCACCACAGCGCCCGCGCCTCGGGCCGCTCCATCAGCGGCGCAAAGTGCTTCTCGCCGATCACGCGCAGCGCATGCGCCGGATGCAGCGGCAGGGCATCGGCATAGGTCTGCGTGAATTCGCCGATCGCTTCGTGAATCGCCGAGCCGCGATCGGCGGCCGACAGCGGCATGTCGACGGGATCGAGCGGATCGAGCCGCAGGATGTAGCGCGCGAAGATGGTGTAGGGATCGCGCAGCCAGTCCTCGATGGCGGTCACCGACATGCGCAGCGGCCGTGCTGCCAGCGGCGGCTTCGGCGCCGGCTGTTCGACCGGCTTCACCGCGGCGGGCTGGTCGAGCACCTCGGCATAGCGGACGTAAGTCTCGCCGCGCGCGGTCGCCGCCTTCCAGCGCTCGGCGCCAGCGACTGCTTCGAGACGGTGCAGGAAGCGCGAGGCCACGGCCGGCGCGCCGCCCGATTTTGCGGCGTGCGTCAGGATCACCTCGGGCGCGCCGAGCAGTTGTGCGAAATCGTGTGCTGATAGTCCGATGCGGCGCTCGGGCAGGTCGAGGCCGAGCTGATGCCGCATCGGGCGGCTGAGCCAGGGATCGATGCGCGGCGCCGGCGGCCATATGCCCTCGATCAGGCCGCCGACGATCATGCGGTCGGCCTGCATCAGTCGCGCTTCGAGCGGACCGTAGATCTGCAGCTGCGCGCCGTGGCGCTCGGGCCGGCGCACCGCGCGATCGGAGAAGGCGGTATGGAACAGATCCGGATAGTCCGACAGCGGCGCCATCAGGCCGCAGCGCTCGCCGGACGCGAGCAGGTCGTCGAAGCAGCGCGCCAGCGCCGCGCCGTCGCGATCGGTGAACGCGGTGCTGACACCGACATCGTCTGTCGAGAGCGCGATCAACACCTCACGATGCCGCGCGGCGAGCTCGGCGAAATCCTGCGGGCGCGGCGAGGCGAGGTTTTCCAGCGGCGCCAGGGCCGTCTGCAATTGCGCGATCAGCGCGCCGGCGCGGTCGAGCTGCTCGGGACTGAGACGCGCGCGCGGCTCGGCCTTGTGCAGCGATGATGCTTCGCCCTGGTGCAGCTTGGTGTGCTCGTCGCGGAAGCGCGCGAAGTCGCGCGCGAGCCCGCTGCTTCCGGCTTGTGGCCGCGTGCCGCGCAGCACCGCGAGCTCCAGCGTCTCGATGGCACTCTTCCAGCCATTCGCGGCGCGCCCGAGCCGGCACAGCGGATGCTTGAGCAGCGCCAGCAAAGTCGGCGGCTCCAGTCCGCGCGCGGCTGCTTCGGCGGCGAGGCGCGCGAAGATGCCGGCCGGCGTCTCCAACAGCGCGTCACCGCCGGAATCGTCGAACGTCAGGTGCCAGCGCGTCAGCGCCGCCATCACGCGGCGCGCCAGCGCGCGGTCCGGCGTCACCAGCGCAGCGGACTTGCCGAGATGGCGCGCCTCGCGCATCGCGATGGCAATCGCCAGCGCCTCCATTTCCGGATTGGGCGCGGCGACGACGGCGAGATTGTCCATCGCTTCGGCAATGTTGGCGGCGATGTCGAACTGGCGCAGGCGCTCGTGCCAGACGGCGGTGGCTTCCGACGGCCGCATCGCTTCTGAGATCAGCACCTCGCGGCCGCCACGGCCGGGTGGTGCGAGGCGGATCACGTCGCGCCGCTCCAGGCCGAAGCGCTTGAGCAGCAGGTGCATGGCATATTGCGGATGATTGACCGCGGGCGGCGTCAACACGCGGCCGGCGCGGTCCTTGGCACCGCCGATCGAATTCCACGCGGCTTCGTCGAGATCGGTGTCGAGCCCAGGCAGCACCACCGCGCCATGCGGCAGCTTGGCGACGGCGAGCAGGAATTTTGCCGTCGCCGGCATCGAGCCGGTGGAGCCTGCGGCAATGACGGGACCATCGGGATGCGCCGACAGCCGCGCCGCTTCGGCCGCGATCAGCAGATCGCGCCGCGCCGCCGGCTCGATGCGCTCGATCTCCTGCAGATAGGCCGGCCACGCGGTCCGCGCGATGCGCAGGAACTCGAGCGAATACTGCCAGTATTTGTCGAGCTGATCCGGCACCAGCGCATCGAGCGCATCCCACGACACGCCGCGCGTCACCATGTCGTCGATCAGCCGCGCGAGGTCGCCGGCCAGCGCAAGCGTCGAGGCGGGCCCGCCGATCACGAGCGGCGCCGACACCGGCGTCTTGGCCCAGGCCGCGACCAGCCGCGCCAGCGTGAGCCGGCGCTGCAGGTCGTCGAGCCGTTCCGGAATCTCCAGCGGCGCCGGCCCGAGGAACGCGTCGCGGTCCTCCGCGAAGGCGAGCTCGTCCTCGTCGATGTCGCCGAGCGCGACCAGGCGCGGCAGCACCGCGGCATCGGTCTTCAGCTCGTCGAGGAACATCTCGCGCGCCACCCGCAGGGAGCGCCGCGTCGGCAGATACAGCGTCGCGGTCGCGAGCCGGGCGGGATCGCTGCGTGCCTCGAAGCCGTCGACCAGCCGGCCGTCGACCAGCGCGGCGATCACGCTGCGCAGGAACGGCGCCGAGATGGGAACGGTGAAGACGCGCATGGCCTGCGATTCGGGTTGCTGTGCCGTCTATATAAGGAGCGATCGGGCGGAGGTCATATCCGGGGTGTGGACGGGTGTTGATAGGTGCGTGACCATTGTCGCGGGCTCAGAGCGCGCCGCGCGGATGAGCCCAGCTGGACCCATTCACCCCCGCCGTCATCGCCCGCTTTCGCGGGACGACTGAGTCTGGAAAGCCAAGCTGCCCACCCCATCGTCATTGCGAGCGCAGCGAAGCAATCCAGACTGTCTCTGCGGAGGGATCCTGGATTGCTTCGCTGCGCTCGCAATGACGGGGACACGCAGCATCGTCCTCCATTGTGGGTACAGATCTCGCGCCGGAGACAAACCCCTATGCCCTCGCGACGCCATCGCGCCCGAGTCATGCGAAGCTCTCGCCCTCATCCGAAGCAAGGGCGCAGGGAAGGCCGGGCCTCGGCTGAGGCCCGTGGCCCCCGTGCGTGAAAGAGTGCACGGGGCAGGAACCACAGGTTCAGCCGGAACGACCCGGCCTTCCCTGCGCGACGGTGTTACGGCTTATACGTCCTCTCCTCGGTGTGCCGGCTTGTAGCCACCGTCGCCCGCGCGCGGCGTCAGCAGCGGCGCGAGCTTGGCATCAGCGTCGGGATGCCGGGACCTTACGATTTCGCCGTCCTGCCCGAACCGTTCGTCCGCGCACCCGAAAGCACGCTGCAATCCTGACAGGCCATCGCATCCCGCGCTCAACGTCCGTGACGACCGCGATACGCCCCTCGCAACGAGGCGGGATGCGCATGAGAGAACATGAATTCTGTAAAAGCGAAAGAAGAATTTTGTGCGCGTCGGACGCGACGAGCGGGATCGGGTTGAATGTGCGGACGAAAATCGTTTCTCGACGCAGATGATTTGAGTGATCCCAGCGCAGGGTCGGCGCCGACGAGGTGGAGCAGATCGCGCAACGCGCCGACCTGATTCGCCCGTCGGGCAGTCCGCTACGCCGCACTCTCCATCAGAGCCTCTTCCGCTTCCGCCACCGCGGCCGGCGTGCCGACATGCATCCAGACGCCTTCGAGGCGGAGGCCGAACAGGCGGTCCTGCTCGTTCGCCTTGTCGAACATCTTCGTCAGCGAGAACTCGCCCTTCGGCGCGCCGTCGAAGATCGACGGCGAGATGATCGCGGCGCCCGCGTAGACGAACGGCACCACCTGATGCTCCCGCCGCTTGCGCAAGGTACCGTCGGCGAGCATCGCGTAGTCGCCTTGACCCGCGTAGCCGATCGAGGTCGCGGTCGGCGCCATCAGCAGCATGATGTCCATGCGTTCGGGATCGAACGCGTCGGCGAGCCGGGACAGGTTCTGGCGCACGCCCTCGATCCACATCGTGTCGGAGTTGACGTGGAAGAACGGCTCGTGGCCGAGCAGCGGCAGCGCCTTGACGACGCCGCCGCCGGTGCCGAGCACCTGGTCGCGCTCGTCGGAGATGATCACGCGGGGCGTGCTGCGCGCGGCCGTGTGCGCGATGATCTGGTCGGCGAGATAGTGGACATTGACGACGGCTTCGGTGACGCCGGCTTCGGCGAGGCGGTCGAGCACATGGTCGAGCAGCGGGCGGCCGGCGACGCGCACCAGCGGTTTGGGCATCGTCTCCGTCAGTGGGCGCATGCGCAATCCGAGACCGGCGGCGAGGACCATGGCTTTGTGCGGCTTGACGGGCATCTTCAGGGCATCTCGATCAACGGTGGCATGTGCGAATCATACCACGCAAAAACATCTATCGTCTCGGCCGGTTGCGATAGCCCGGGCCGATGACGAATATGCGACGGCTGCCCGGCCATCGTGATGCAAGATGCCGCAGTCGTGGCTCGGTCAGGCTTCGGCCGCGGCGCGCTTGTTGGTCTTCTTCTTGCCTTGCTTCAGGAAGGTGACGCCGATCTGGTCGCCATTGACCCAGGCCAACTCGCAGCGCCGGTAGGCTAGGCCGGTCGACGACAACAGCAGGAAGAACTCCTTCAGGTGAAGGCCTTCGACCGAGCCCTCGACCGTCAGCTTCGCCCCGGTCTCCGAGACGTCCTCGATGGTGCAGTTGCGCCGCCAGGTGCCGTCGATGCCCATCATGAAAGCCGGGATGCCGCGCTCGAAGACGACGCGTTCGCCCTTCATCCGCTCTGCCATCGCAACCTCCATTCACGCGCGGCGCGCAACCGGCGCCACGGGCGCAAGGTAAAGGGGGATGGCTAAGAACCGGTAAAGCCACGGAGGTGCGCGGTCTTGGCGCGTTCTCTCTCCACGGCGGCGATCGGCTCCCCTCCCCGCAAGGGGGAGGGGGAGCGCACCGGTGGTGCTGCGAGACGCTGCCTTAAGCCACCCCTGCCGGTGGCGGCACGTTGGCCGCGTACCAGTCGCGGACTGGGTCGAGCGCCGCGTGCGCCAGCGACCGGTGGAGATAGTCCCAGATGCGAGGCTGGTGCTTGAGGTAGTGCGGCTTGCCGTCGCGGCGGTTGAGGCGGGCGAAGGTACCCAGCAGGCGGGTGTTGCGCTGGACGGACATGATCGCGTAGTGCGCGCCGAATTCGTCGGCGTCGAAGTCCGTCGACGCCGCTTGGCGTGCGGCGATGTAGCGCTCTCGGAGCGCCCGCTCGAGTTCTGCCGACACGTCGATCCGGGCGTCCTGCGCCAGGGAGACCACGTCGTAGGCCGGCGGTCCCATCACCGCGTCCTGGAAGTCGATCACGCCCACGCGGGCGATGCCTTCGCGCGCGGGCAGCCAGAGTAGGTTGGGCGAGTGGTAGTCGCGGATCACCCAGGTCGGCTTAGATGTCGGCTTAGATGTGGGCTTGGCCGCGAGCGGCGCCTCCAGCAACTCGCGCCATATTTCCAGGAATTCGGCGCGCAGCACCTGCGACAGCTCCACGCCACGGTCGGGCAGGTACCATTCGAGCATCAGGCCGATCTCGATCAGCATGGCTTCGACGTCGAAGGTCGGGACCTCGTAGGTCACCTGCGGCGCCAGCGGCAGCACCGAGGGGACGTCTTGCGCGTGCAGCGCGGCCAACAGATCGGTCGCGGCCTCGTAGCGCTCCACGATCGGTCGTGGCGGGTCGCCCTCGATCACGCCCTCGCGTCCGAGATCCTCGGTGATGAGAAAGCCGTGGCCGAGATCGGCGTCGTTGATCTTCGGCGCCGAGATGCCGCGCCCGCGCAAGGCGGCGGCGATCGCGACGAATGGGCGGACGTCCTCGGCGAGATGCACGGCGCCGCTATAGGGCTTGCCGTTGTAGATCGCCGGGCCGTCGGGCCGCTTCGGCGAGTTCATCAGGATGGAGACGCGCTCGCCCTTGTGGAGCCGCGCATAGGAGCGGGTCGAGGCATCGCCGGCCATGCGCTCGCGGCGCGATTTGGCGTGCCCGGCCTCGGCGAGGAATTCGCGCAAGGCTTTCAGCCGTGCAACCACCGCGGCCGCCTTGCCGCTGCCGGTGATCTCGGCGCTGCGGGCGGTGTCGCCCTGCGATGGATCGTGGCGCAGCGCGATGTCGACGCGATCCAGCGGGAGAGTGCCGCCGGCGCGCTCCGGCCATTCGATCAGCACGACGGTCGCCTCCGGCAGCGGCGACAGGCCGATCTCCTCGAGCTCCGATGCATCGCTGATGCGATAGAGATCGGCATGCACCAGCGGGAAGCTCGGCAGGTCGTAGCTCTGCGCCAGAGTGAAGGTCGGACTCGGCACCTCCAGCTCGTCGTCGCCGGCGAGATAGCGGATCATCGCCCGCGCCGCCGCCGTCTTGCCGGCGCCGAGATCGCCCGTGAGCGTGATCAGTGCACCCGGACCGATCAGCAGCGCGAGATCGGCCATCAGGGCGGCGGTGGCGGTCTCGTCCGCCAGCGTGGTGGTGAATGTCAGCTGGTCCGTCATTCCGCGGCGTTGCGTTGCGCGACGTGGTCGGTCGGGAAGTCACAGGTGACCGTGGTGCCCTTGCCGACCGCCGAATCCATACGCACCCTGCCGCCATGCAGCTCGACGAAGGAGCGCACCAGCGACAGTCCGAGGCCGGCGCCGCGATGGCGCGAGCCCTGCGAATGGCTCTCGAACCATTCGAACACCTTGTCCTTCACCTCGGGCGGAATGCCGGGGCCGGAATCGGTGACCGCGAAGATGACGCTGTGGTCGGTGCGGCGGGCGCTGACGACGACGCTCGAATCCGGCGGCGAGAAGCCGACGGCGTTGGCGAGCAGATTGTAGAGCACCTGCACGACGCGGCGCTCGTCGCCGACGAAAGAGCCGACATCAGGGTCCACCGCGATCGTCAATCGGATGCGATCCGTGGCAAGCCGGTCCTGCACGCCCTCGGCGGCGGCCTCGATCGCCTTGGCGGCGTCGACAGGCCCGAGCTCGAGCTTCATGGCGCCGGCATCGATGGTGGCGAGGTCGAGAATGTTGTTGGTCAGCGCCAGCAGCGCGTTGGTGGATTTGGTGACGTAGTCGAGATACTCGGCCTGCTTCGGGGTCAGCGGCCCGGTCGACGGATCGGACAGGAAATGCGCGAAGCCGATGATCGTCGTCAGCGGCGCGCGCAGCTCGTAGGATACGTGGTGGACGAAGTCGATCTTCATCTGGCCGGCGGCTTCGAGCGCCTCGTTGCTCTCGCGCAGGGCTCGCTCGACATTCTCGGTGTCGGTGATGTCCTGGAAGGTCAGCATGGTCGCGCCGTCGGGCAGCGGGCGGCTCATGCAGTCGAGCACGCTGCCGTCCTTGCGCTCGAGCTTCAGCGCAACGTCGAGCCGGTTCTCGATCGACGTGATCGCCTCGCGGATGGTGCGCCAGGCGACCGCATCGTCATAGAGCTGATGGCACCAGGATTCCACGGTGTCGATGTGCGGATGCTCGCGCAACTGATCCGGCGACAGCCGCCACATCTTGGCGAAGGCCGGATTGAACAGCTCGACCCGGCCGTTCGAGCCGAACACCGCGACGCCCTCGGCAAGGCTGTCGAGGGTCTCGCGCTGGACCCGGATCAAGCCGTCGAAGCGGCGGGCAAGCGCGAAGCTCTCGGTGACGTCGTCGAACAGATAGGTGACGCCGCCTTCCGGGTTCGGCGTGGTGACGACCGACAGCGCGCGGCCGTCGGGCAGGAACCAGGTGTCCTTGGCGGCCTCGACGGCGCGATAGGCCTCGTGAAGCTTGGCCTTCCAGGCCCGGAAGTCGGCCTGCTCGGGCAACTTGCGCGCGGCGCGAAGACGGTCGAGCACCGACGAGTCATCCGGCTGGCTGTCCAGGAAGGCGGGATCGAGACGCCACAGCCGGCGATAGGAGTCGTTGTAGAAGGCGAGCCGGCGCTGGCCGTCGAACACGGCTACGCCCGAGGACAACTGATCGAGCGTGCGCCGGTGTGCTTCCCGCATCCGCACCACGGCCGCGTCCAGGGCCGCCGCCTCGCTGGCGTCGATGGCGACGCCAGCGCTGCCGTTTCCCAGCATGAAGGCGCGCACGTCGTACATGCGGCGCTCGCCGCCGGTCACGATCGGCAGCCGGCCCTCGAAACGGCCGTTGGTGGCGAGCGCGCGCTGCAGGTCGATACGGTCGGCCGAGTCGAGCAGCTCGATGTTGCGGCCGATCGCGTCCGGCACGTCGCGGGCATCGGCGGCACGGGCATAGGCGGCGTTGACGTAAGCGAGAGCGCCATTGGCCTGCCGTGCCCAGATCGGCCACGGCAGCGCCGCTGCCAGCGCGCGCAGCGACTCCGTCTCCTCGCCGAGCGCCTTGAAGCGGAGCTGCGTCTCGGCGAGCTCGCGGCGCAGGCCGGACAATTCGCGGATGCGCACGATGGCCTGGCCGCCGATGGCGCGGCCCATCGCCTCGATCGCATGGCCGTGCGAGGTGGTGAGATTGAGCATGAAGCCTTCGCCCGCCTCGCGCAGCGCGTCGACGGCGCGGTCGAGCTGCAGCGCGGGCTCCGGCGGCAGCCAGGTTCCAAAGGCGAGAATGCGCTGCGGCTGATCCTGCGGCACCAGCATCGAGGTGTCGCCGGAGATCTGCGGACGGTGGCCGCCGGCCGGCCAGGCGATCAGGATCTGCGGCTCGGCGAACAGCAGCGCACGGTAGCGATCGGCCTGCAATTGCAGCCCGGCGACGTCGGCGCGCAGCCGCGCTTCCTTCCGGCCGGCCGCCAGACGCGTGCGCACCAGCGCGACCGCGGCGACGACGGAGAAGCCGAGCAGCGCCAGCATCGCCGTGACCTCGGCGATATCAGGACGGCTCAGCTCGAACAGCGTCGTGATCGCATCCGGCGCCACGCCATCGCCTGCGAAGCCCGGTGTCGCCGGCGCAAGCGCAGTCGCAGCGAGACCCATCAGGCCCTTGCGCGCAAGTGACGTGCACGACAGCAGCGTCTGACGCATCACCACGATCACGCCCGACATATTTGCCCCAAACCGCACGAAGTTCCGGGCGCCGATCGCGTCGACCGCGCCGTCTCACGAATCAATCAACCATAACCGCTTCGGGACTCCAGCGGTAAGAGTCCAGACCGTGAACGATGGTTGCGCCTGAGGAAAATGCGTCCACCGATCGACTCTTTCGAGTCGGAACAGTGGCAAGCCCGTAGTTCAACGGCCCGTCGAGCCGAAGCCGCCGCTGCCGCGCGCGGTCGTCGTCAAGGTTGTCGCGAGGCTGAGCTCGGCGCGCGCGACGGCGGCGATCACCATCTGCGCGATGCGCTCGCCGCGGCGGATCGTAAACGGTTCCTTGCCGTGGTTGATCAGCAGCACGCAGATCTCGCCGCGGTAATCCGCGTCCACCGTGCCCGGTGAGTTCAGCACTGTGACGCCGTGCCGCGCAGCGAGCCCCGAACGCGGCCGCACCTGGGCCTCGTAGCCGTCGGGCAGCGCGATCGACAATCCCGTCGGCACCATCGCATGGCCGCCCGACGCAAGGACGAGCGGAGCATCGGGCGGAACCGCGGCGAGCAGATCGAGCCCCGCGGCATGTGCGGTCTGATAGGCCGGCAGCGGTAGGCCCTCGCCATGCGGCAAAATCTGCACGTCGATCGCGATCGTCTGTGTCACGCAACGGGTCCCATGGTTCTGGCGATCTCGGCGACGAGCGCAGTCGCGACCTCGTCCTTGGTCATGATCGGCCAGGACGCGACATGGACGCCATCGGCGTCCTTCGTCAAGAGATGTACGGTGTTGCGGTCGCCGCCCATCACACCGGTCGCGGCCGAGACGTCGTTGGCGACGATCCAGTCGCAGCCCTTGCGGGCGAACTTTGCCTTCGCGTTGTCGATCAGGTGCTCGGTCTCGGCGGCGAAGCCGATGACGAGACCAGGCCGCTTCTCCTGCAGCTTCGAGATCGTGGCGAGGATGTCGGGGTTCTCGACCAGCGTCAGCGGCGGGATCGCCTTGTCCGTCTTCTTCAGCTTCTGGCCGCCCTCATTGGCGACGCGCCAGTCGGCCACCGCCGCGGCGAAGATCGCGACGTCGGCGGGCAGCTCGGCCTCGACGGCCTCCAGCATCTGCCGCGCCGATTCGACGTGGGTGACGCTGACGCCCTTGGGGTCGGCAAGCTCCACCGGTCCTGCGATCAGCCGCACGTCGGCGCCGGCGGCCTGCGCGGCGGCGGCGATCGCAAAGCCCTGCTTGCCGGAGGAGCGGTTGGCGATGTAGCGCACCGGGTCGATCGGCTCGTGGGTCGGGCCCGCGGTGATCAGCACGCGGCGGCCGGCGAGCGGGCGCGGCACAGGCGGCTTGAGCATGGCGACGACGGCGTCCGCAATCTCGGTCGGCTCGGCCATGCGGCCGACACCGGCCTCGCCCTTCTCCGCCATCTCGCCGGCGTTCGGCCCGATCATCTGGACGCCGTCGCGCTGCAGGGTCGCGGCGTTGCGGCGCGTCGCCGGATTGCTCCACATCATCGGGTTCATCGCCGGCGCCAGCAGGATCGGCCGGCTCGCCGCGAGCAGGATGGCGCTGGCGAGGTCGTCGGCGGCGCCGTGCGCCATCTTCGACATCAGGTCGGCGGTCGCCGGTGCCACCACGATGAGATCGCAGTCGCGTGCGAGCCGGATGTGGCCGACGTCGAACTCGCTGCGCGCGTCGAACAGATCGGTGAAGACACGATCTCCCGACAGCGCCGATGCGGCGAGCTCGGTCACGAATTGCGTCGCCGCCTTGGTCAGCACGCAGCGGACCTGGATGTGGCGCTCCTTGAGCCGCCGGATCAGGTCGAGCGATTTGTAGGCGGCGATGCCGCCGCCGATGATCAGGGTGACGCGAGCCTCGCGCGCCTGGCCGGGCTGGGGGACGAGCGGGGCGGAGAGGTTGGCTGGAGCTGGCGGCGCCATCGGCGGCTCGGATGGATCGGCAGGCTCGATCAGCGCGCGCAGGATGACCCGGACTTCCTCTTCGACGGAGCGCCCGTTCTGCGCCGAGCGCAGTCGCAGATAAGTCTTGAGAGAGTCGTCCAGCTTGCGGATGGTCAGGCTCGCCATGACCGCCTCCCCAGCGTTGCCCTTGTGAAGGCAATGCTAGCAGAAAATGACAGCAGTGCAATCAGAGGAAGGTGGGCAAAGCGGCCGCCATGGGCGGCAGCGCTGCGCCTTTGCCCAGGCTGCGAGCCTAAAGCCTGAGCACCGCGAACAGAATGCCGATGAAGGTCAGCGCGATGACCCATAGCGCGATGGCGCGCCAGCGGCTCTTCTTGCCTTCGGTGCGGCCCATGGCGGCGATGGTTTCCGGCGACAGGCGCAGGCCGTCGCGGGTCATGGTCTCCATGTGCTCCAGCACGGCGGCGGCGCGGGCGGCGAGCACGGGCAGGGTCGCGCTGAGCCGGACCAGGTCGCCGACGCCGGACACGGCGCCTTCGATGCGGCCGAGCGGGCCGAGATTGCGCTCGATCCATTCGCGCACCACGGGATCGGCGACCTTCCAGATGTCGAGCTTGGGATCGAAGCCGCGCGCGACGCCCTCGACCACCACCATGGTCTTCTGCAGCAGGATCAGCTCCGGCCGGGTGCGCATGTCGAACAGGCCGGTGACCTCGAGCAGCAGGGTCAGCAGCTTGGCCATCGAGATTTCTTCGGCCGTGCGGTTGTGGATCGGCTCGCCGATGGCGCGGATGGCCTGGGCGAAATTCTCCACCGAATGATGCGGCGGCACGTAGCCGGCCTCGAAATGCACTTCGGCGACGCGGCGATAGTCGCGGGTGATGAAGCCGAGCAGGATCTCGGCGAGGAAGCGCCGCTCCTTCATGCCGAGCCGGCCCATGATGCCGAAATCCACCGCGACCAGCCGTCCCTGCTGGTCCAGGAACAGGTTGCCCGGGTGCATGTCGGCGTGGAAGAAGCCGTCACGCAGCGCGTGGCGGAGAAAGCTCTGGATCACCTTGCGGCCGACGTCGGGCAGATCGACATTGGCCGCCGCGAGCCGGGCGTGATCGTTCAGCGCGATGCCGTCGATCCACTCCATCGTCAGCACGGTGTTGGCGGTGCGATCCCAGTCGACCGTGGGTACGCGGAAGTCCGGATCGTCCTTGATGTTTTCCGCCATCTCGGAGAGCGCAGCGGCCTCCAGGCGAAGGTCCATCTCCATCGCGACCGAGCGCGACATCGTGTTGATGACCTCGACCAGCCGCAGCCGCCGCGCCTCCGACGAATGCGCCTCGGCCTTTTCGGCGACGAAGAAGAAATCGGAGAGGTCGCGGCGGAAGCGCGAGGCGACGTTCGGCCGAAGCACCTTCACCGCGACCGGACGACGAATGCCGTCGCGCTCGACCTCGCCGCGATGCACCTGCGCGATCGAGGCGGCGGCGACCGGAGGACCGAGATGCGTGAACAGCTGGCTGATCGGGCGCTCGAGCGCGGTGGCGATGACCGCCTCGGCCTCGGCCTGCGGGAATGGCGGCAGCCGGTCCTGCAGCGATTCGAGGTCGCGCGCCATGATGACGCCGACGACGTCGGGCCGCGTCGCCAGGAACTGGCCGAGCTTGAGATAGGCCGGGCCCATGCGCTCCAGCGCCCGCGACAATCTTGGCCCGGACTTGGCGCCGGGGCGCTCGACGAGGCGCGCCAGCTTCAGCGCGAGCTGGCCCGGCGGCGGCGCCAGGCTCGGATCGACGGCGCCGAACACGCCCTCGCGCGCGAACACGAAGGCGGCCCGGGCGAGCCGCGTAATGTGGGTGAGTGCGGAGATCACAAACGCCAGCCGGAATGAAGCGCGACGATGCCGCCGGAGAGAGTCTGCCAGGACACGCGGGAGAAGCCGGCCGCCGAGATCATCTCGGCGAAGGCGCTGGGGCGCGGAAACTGGCGGATCGATTCGACGAGGTAGCGGTAGGACTCGGCATCGCCGGTGACGGCGCGGCCGAGCTGCGGGATCACGTTGAAGGAGAACAGGTCGTAGAGCTTGTCGAGCCCGGGCATCTCGACGGTGGAGAATTCCAGGCACAGGAATCGGCCGCCATGCTTGAGCACGCGGAAGGCCTCGGCGAGCGCGAGCTCGATCTGCGGCACGTTGCGGATGCCGAAGGCGATCGTATAGGCGTCGAAGGAGCGGTCGGGAAAGGCGAGCTTTTCGGCATTGCCCTCGACGAACGAGACCTTGTCGTCGAGATATTGCTTCAGCGCCCGCTGGCGCCCGACCTCGAGCATGTCGCTGTTGATGTCGCACACGGTGGCATGGAAGCCGGCGCCGGCCTTCCTGGCGGCGCGGAAGGAGATGTCACCGGTGCCGCCGGCCACGTCGAGCAGCGCAAACGGCGCATCGCTCTTCGGCGGGTTCAGCGTGTTGATCATGATGTCCTTCCAGACGCGGTGCAGTCCGCCCGACATCAGGTCGTTCATCAGGTCGTAGCGCTGTGCCACGCTGTGAAACACGTCGTTCACCAGCGTCTGCTTCTCGCCCAGAGGCACGTCCCTGAAGCCGAAATGAGTGGTTTGGTCCGGCTGATCCATCACCCTTACTCCGATACGGCACCATAGCGCTGATGCGGCCAAGGCGCTATCACGTCAGCCGGACAAGGTGAATGGTCGCGGATGCAAAAGGTGAAATGAGCCGGCATGCCTGAGCTGCCCGAAGTCGAGACCGTCCGGCGCGGGCTGCAGCCCGTCATGGAAGGCGCCGTCATCGTCAAGGCCGAGGCCCGGCGCGGCGATCTCAGGTTTCCGTTCCAGCCCGATTTTGCGAAGCGCCTGCAGGGCCAGACCGTCAGGGGACTCGGCCGGCGCGCCAAATATCTGCTGGCCGACCTCGGCTCCGGCGACGTGCTGCTGATGCATCTGGGCATGTCCGGCTCGTTCCGGGTGATCAAGCCGGAGCACGAGGAGACGCCGGGCGAGTTTCACTATCCGCGCGGCAAGGACAGCGTGCACGACCATGTCGTGTTTCACATGTCGTCTGGCGCCGACATCGTGTTCAACGATCCGCGCCGCTTCGGCTTCATGAAGATCATCGGCCGCGGCGAGATCGAGACCGAGCCGCATCTGAAGGATCTCGGGCCCGAGCCGCTCGGCAATGAATTCGATGCCGCCATGCTGGCGCGCGCCTGTGCCGGCAAGAAGACCAGCCTCAAGGCGGCGCTGCTCGACCAGCGCGTCGTCGCCGGCCTCGGCAACATCTATGTCTGCGAGGCGCTGTTCCGCGCCCATCTGTCGCCGCGACGGCTGGCGGCAACGCTGGCAACGAAGAAGGGCGAGCCCACGGATCACGCCAGGCGTCTGGTGGAAGCGATCCACACCGTGCTCAACGAGGCCATCCGCGCCGGCGGCTCGTCGCTGCGCGATCACCGCCAGACATCAGGCGAGCTCGGCTATTTCCAGCATTCGTTCCAGGTCTATGACCGGGAGGGCGAGCCGTGCCGGACCGATGGCTGCGGCGGCGTGGTGAAGCGCTTCGTGCAGAACGGGCGCTCGACCTTCTGGTGCCCGAAGTGCCAGAAGTGATGCAGCGGCCGACCAGCCGGCATGGCCGGCTTGCCCCAGTCTGCTTGTGACGGACGGGGGCGGGGGTATACTGCCGCCATGGCTGTCAGCTCGCCCGATCTGAAAGCATTCCTGCTCGCGACGCCGTTCTTCGGCGGCCTGCCCGATGCGAGCCTCGATCTGCTGGTCTCGATGCTGGTCGCGCGTGAGTTCGAGAGCGGCGCCGTGGTCGTCGCCGAGGGCGAGGCGGGTCGTTCGATGTTCGTCGTGCACAGCGGCACGCTGGAGGTGAGCGAGCGCCTGGAGACGGGCGTTGCGATCCATATGTCGCGTCTCGAGCCTGGCGATTTCTTCGGCGAGATGACCCTGCTCGACATGCAGAACAGATCGGCCACCGTCGTCGCGGAAGCGCCGACCGTATTGTACGAGCTGACGGCGCAAAAGCTGTATGCCTTCTACAAGGCTGACATCCACGCCTATGTGATCGTGCTGCAGAACATCAATCGCGAGCTATGCCGCCGCCTGCGTCGCGCCGATGCGCGGATCAAGCAGCTGGAGATGCGCGAGGCTGGAGAGCGCTAGGCCCGGTTGGATTCGGTGGACTCGATCCCGCGGTCGGTGATCTTTCCCTCGCCCCGCTTGCGGGGCGAGGGAGCCCACCGCATTTGTGGTAGCTCGTATCCGATGACGACCACAGCCCGCCTTTACAGCCCCGCCTTCCAGTTGATGCCATTGTCGGCCCAGGTCGGGTAGGCCCGCGTCACCGGAAGCTTCGCTTCCTCGGCGGGCGGCGTCAGCATGATCGGGAATTCGACCTCGGCGTGCTCGCTCGCGTCCTTCAGCTCGCCAGCGTCATGCATGACGTGGTCGCCGGCGAGCTTGCCCGCGGTCCAGCGCCACAGGCTGCGAATCTCCTGCGCCGACTTGCCGGCCGCATCGAACTCGCTGACGCCGAGACCGGCGGCGAGGGCGTCCTGGTGGTCGTTGCGCATCATGATGAAGGGCTGCGCCAGCACCTCTGCGATGTCGCGCGGCGCGTCGGCGTCGAGCGCAGTCGTCGCATCGGTGACGCGATGGCCGCCGCGGATCGGGGCCTGGTTGAGCACGAAGGCAAACGGCTTGCGCCAGGCGCGCACGACACTCAAGGTCGGTGCGGTCGCTTCGATGTCGGCGACGCTCGGACGCGCCGGAATGAGGCACAGATTGCAGTGGCGGATCGCGGCCGTCGTGGACGCCGTGATGCCGGCCCCGGTGTCGATCACGCAGAGGGTGACGCCGTCGCGGGCCAGCGCTTCGAGGCGAGGCTCGATCGTCTTGGCATCGTAGACGGCTTCGACGATCGGCTCGCTCGCGGCGCGGCGCGCCTGCCATTTGGTCAGCGTGCCCTGACGGTCGGTCTCGATCACGCGCACCTTGTGGCCGGCCTGCTGGGCCGCCACGGCCAGACCAATCGCCAGCGTGCTCTTGCCGCTGCCGCCCTTCTGCGTGGCCAAAACGATCGTGTACATCGGGAGACAGTCCTTCGGATGTTGACGGAACTTATGAGAACGCCAAAGCTGAGCGCATCGCGATCGCGGTGCAGAGCTATTCTCGCTCAGGACAGTCCCGGCCCGATCCAACTCATGAAGAGCGATCGCGGTGGTCCGAATCAGCACGCCGACAAAACTGTTCGAACTATTTCACGCTCGGCCTGTGCCTGCACAGACCGGTTGACTACGGCGGGAGCCGTTCCGAGTTGATAGCAAGGTGCTAGGAAGTTGAGTGGCAGCGAGCCGCGGGCGAGCGATCGGCATCGCCGAGCATCATCCCATGCAGTCGCGATGCTGCACGTCCGATCCCCGCCGGCCGCCGTTGGGCCCTTAATTTTTTCTAAAACGACATGCTTAACATTGCGTAAACGCCGCCGCGCCGCAGGGCGCGGCGGCATGATCGCGATGCCGGACCGGTTTGGCGCAGGCGCTACTTCCGCACGCAGATCACGCGCACCGTCGCCGCCTTGGCGTCGAGCGAGGTCCCGTCGGGCTTGACGCCATGCGTGGCGAGAAAGGCGCGCGTCGCATCGGCGCTGACCATCACGACCTGCGTCGATGGGATCAGCGCCGTGCCGGCGAGGACGCCGGGCTTGAGCAAGGTGACGCCGGCGAACTTGCCGTCGCCGTCGAGCGCCGCCGCTCCGGAAAAGCCGAGCCCGGGCGCCGGCGCCAGCGAGGCGTCGC
Source organism: Bradyrhizobium sp. SZCCHNRI2009 (assembly GCF_032485115.1). NCBI lineage: Bacteria > Pseudomonadati > Pseudomonadota > Alphaproteobacteria > Hyphomicrobiales > Nitrobacteraceae > Bradyrhizobium > Bradyrhizobium sp. SZCCHNRI2009. The sequence continues at coordinate 400,448 of NZ_JAUEUH010000005.1, read as the reverse complement.
CGGCGCCATTGCCGGCGAGCTGCGCCTTGACGGTGCTGATCGCGGCACCGCCGCCCTGGCTCTGCGGATCGGCGATGCCGACGATGTCGACCGACGATTTCGCACTGCCGCCCGACAGCGCCAGCGGCTTCAGGCCGCGCGCGCCGTAGATGCGCAGCAGCGCCAGGCCGCGCTCCTTGTCCTCGGCCACGCGCTCGGCATGGCCGAAACCGGGAATGGTGATCGCCACGCAGGCATCGGTCACCTCGCGATCGGCGATGATGGCGCCGTCCTGGGTAGCGATGATGCCGGTGCCGTAATCGACGCGGCGCCGTGGCGCGGGCTGCGCGGCCAATGTCGACGGAAACGCGGTGAAAGCGCTCGACATCGCGATCACGACCGGCTCGACCGTGTTCTCGGTGGCCTGATCGTAGAGGATGGTCAGGATACGCACCTCGTCGCCCCGAAAGGTGCCGCGGATGTAGAACTTCTTCAGGTTCTGCAGGCCCGAGAGCACGAAGAAGTCGGGCTTCACCACGCTGTAGTCGACGGTGCGGCCGGGCTCCTTCTTCTCGCGGTCGGCGAGCGCCGCGGTGGTCGGGTTCGCCTCCTTGCGGCGTGACAGCACGACCTGCACGGTGCCGGTGGGCGAGGTCCATTTCGAGCCGGTGCCGTCGCTGGTCTGTTGCGGCACCAGCTTTGCGGGAATGCCGAGCCGTGCGCCGCTGACCGGCTCGGTCACGAGCTTCCAGCCGACGCCCTCCTGCTTGCGGCGCGCGGTGTCGGCGAGCACGGCGCGCTCCTGCGGGTTCAGCACGCCGGTCGGCTTGCCGCCGACGAGCTTCTGGTATTCCTTGATCGCGTTGACCATGCGCTCGCTGACGTCGCCGGTGATCGCGCCATTGTACTGGCCGACCCAGGCGAGATCGGATTGCAGCGCGAGCCGCTCGGCCTGGCTCATCGCATTGGCGGTGTCGGCGGGAGCCTGCACGCCCGGGCGCGCCGGCTGGGTCGCGACGGGCTTGGGCTTGGCGCCCGGCGACGCGCCCTGCGGCGTCTGTGCCTGCGCCGACGCGCATGCGGCGATCCCGCAGATGAAGGTTGCCGTGGCCAGCCGTCTCATGACAAATCCCGATGCTCTTGCCGCGCCGCTAAATAAGCACATCTGCTTGGTCGGTCACAATCCGGCGAGGGTTCAGTGCGGAGAGCCGGCGTCTTCGCTACGGGCCGACAATGGGCTGACAGCGGTGCGGCAGCGGAAGGACGGTGTAACGATGCTGAGCGACGAAGAACTGGAGCGCTATGCCCGTCACATCGTGCTGCGCGACGTCGGCGGTCCCGGCCAGGCGGCGCTGAAGCGGGCGTCGGTGCTGGTGGTCGGCGCAGGCGGCCTCGGCGCACCGGCGCTGATGTATCTCGCCGCGGCTGGCGTCGGCACGATCGGCGTGGTCGACGACGACGTCGTGTCGCTGTCGAATCTGCAGCGCCAGGTCATCCATGCGACCCCCGACATCGGCAGACCCAAAGTCGAGAGCGCCGCCGAGCGCATCAACGCGCTCAATCCGCATGTGAGCGTCATGGCGCATCGGACCTGGCTCAATGCCGACAACGCGCTCGATCTGATCGGCGCTTATGATCTCGTGCTCGACGGCTCCGACAATTTCGACACCCGCTATCTCGTCTCCGATGCCTGCTTTCTGGCCGCGCGGCCGCTGATCACCGGCGCGCTCGGCACCTTCGATGCGTCGCTGACGACGATCCGGGCGCATGAGCGGAATGAGAAGGGCCAGTTTAATCCGACCTATCGCTGCCTGTTCCCCGAGCCGCCGCCGCCCGGCACGGTGCCCGCCTGCGCCGAAGCCGGCGTCATGGGTGCGCTCGCCGGCATGCTCGGCTCGATGATGGCGCTGGAGGCGATCCGCGAGATCGTCGGCTTCGGCGAGGGGCTGGTGGGACGGCTCTTGATGCTGGACGCGCGCACGATGCGCTTCGAGACCCTGCGCTATGGGCGCGATCCCGCCAATCCGCTGAATGGTGATGGACCTGTCATTGCGGACTTGAGCGCGCATCGGAAGTGACGGCCGCTTGAGTCGAGAGGCGCGCCACAAATTCACTGTCGTCCCGGACAAGCCCGGCGACGCAACGCGTCGTCGGGCGCCGATCCGGGACCATACTCCGTGTATGCAATGAGGCGCACGGAACGGGTCATCTGCCTGTTCCAGACATCACGCGGTATGGGTCCCCGCGTTCGCGGGGACGACACCGAGTTTGTTGCGCGACCTGGACTCGCATGACGCTCAGCCCGGCTGACCGCGCTCGCTGTCCATATGCACCAACTGCGCCTCCGGATAGCGCTCTCCGGCGGCGACACCAATCGGGAAGGCCTTGTCCAGCGCGGCGAGTTGGACCTCGGTGAGCTTGACGCAGAGCGCGCCGAGCGCCTCGTCGAGACGGTCGCGGCGGCGGGCGCCGACCAGCGGGACGATGTCGTTGCCCTGCGCGGCCACCCAGGCGATCGCGACTTGCGCCGGCGTGGCGCCGACCTCGCCTGCCAGGCTGCGCAGCGTGTCGACCAGGCTGAGATTGCGATCGAGATTGTCGCCACTGAAGCGCGGCGAATGGCCACGGAAATCAGCGGCGTTGGCGCGGTCCTTCGACCAGTGCCCGCTGATCAGCCCGCGCGACAGCACGCCATAGGCGGTGATGCCGATGCCGAGTTCGCGGCAAGTTTGCAGAATGTCGCTCTCGATGCCGCGCGAGATCAGCGAATATTCGATTTGCAGATCCGAGATCGGGTGCACCTTGTGCGCCCGGCGAATCGTCTCTGAACCGACCTCCGACAACCCGATATGCCTGATGTAGCCGGCCTGTTTCAGCTCGGCCATCGCGCCGATCGTCTCCTCGATCGGCACCTTGGGATCGAGCCGCGCCGGGCGGTAGATGTCGATGGCGTCGACGCCGAGCCGCTGCAGCGAATAGGACAGGAAGGTTCTGACAGCTTCGGGCCGGCTGTCATAGCCGAGCCAGCTCTTGTCGGGGCCGCGCAGGGCGCCGAACTTCACGGAGATCTGCACGTTGCGCGGACCGGCGGACGCCAGCGCCTCGCGGATCAGCATCTCGTTGTGGCCCATCCCGTAGAAGTCGCCGGTATCGAGCAGCGTGATGCCGGCGTCGAGCGCGGCGTGGATGGTGGCGATGCTCTCGGACCGGTCGGTGGGGCCGTAGAAGTCCGACATGCCCATGCAGCCTAATCCGATGACCGAAACGTCGGGGCCGGTCGAGCCGAGTTGGCGGGTTTGCATGATCAATCTCCTCTTGCTGGCGCAGGCGGCCTGCTGGCCCGCCCGGACAACGCGGATATCGGCGCATTTCCTCGGTTCGATAAGCTGGACAATTTCGAATGGACTGTTCAACATATCGAACAATGAGCGAGCCGGACCTCCGTGATCTTCAAGCCTTCGCTGCCGTGGCTCGCAGCGGCAATTTCCGCCGGGCTGCGCGCGAGCAGGGCCTCGCGGCATCCAGCCTCAGCCAGCGGCTCAAGGAGCTGGAGCAGCGGCTCGGCGTCCGGCTGCTCAACCGGACCACGCGAAGCGTCGGCCTGACGCAGGCCGGCGAGGCGCTGCTGGCACGGCTCGAGCCGGCGCTGTCCGAGATCGAAGCGGCGATCCATCAGGTGCGCGGCCAGCAGCAGGTCGCGGCGGGGCGCCTGCGCATCAATGCGCCACCGCCCGCGGTCGATCTGGTGCTGGCGCCGATGGTCGCGCCGTTCCTTCAGGCCTATCCGTTGATCGAGCTCGAGATCGTCGCCGACAGCGGCTTCGTCGACATCGTGCAGGCCGGGTTCGATGCCGGCGTGCGCTATGGAGAGCACCTGGCGCAGGACATGATCGCCGTGCCGCTGGGCGAAACGCAGCGCTACGCCATCGTCGCCTCACCGCACTATGTGGCGCAGCATGGCCGTCCCGCGCATCCGCGCGACCTGCTGCAGCATGGCTGCATTCGCACGCGCTTCTCGTCCGGTGCGATGCTGGATTGGGAGTTCGAGAAGGACGGGCAGGTGATCAGGATCGCGCCGCCGGCTCGGCTGATCGCGGTCCAGCTCGGTCTGGCCTTCCGTGCCGCCTGCGACGGGGTCGGCTATTGGGCGACATTCGAGGGACATGTGCGCGATGCGTTGGCGGCTGGCCGCCTCGTCAGCGTGCTGGACGACTGGTGCCCGCCGTTCCCCGGACCATATCTGTATTATCCGAGCCGCCGGCAACCGCCGCCGGCGCTGGCGGCGTTCGTCGCGTTCGTCGGGGAGTGGCGGAAGCGCGCGGGCGCCCCGCACCAGCTGCCGTCCCGGCCTTGAGCCGAGACCCATAACCACCAGCGTGAACGAGACGATGACGACCAGCGATGTCCCACGCGGACATTACGCGGTACGGGTCCCTGCGTTCGCAGCGACGACGCTGATTATGGGGTCGAGTGACCGGCCTACAACATGCTCGGCAGCACGCGGTCCGGCGGGCGGTGGTTGTCGAGGAAGGTCTTGATGTTGATGATGACCTTCTCGCCCATCTCGACGCGGCCTTCGATGGTGGCCGAGCCCATGTGCGGCAGCAGCGTCACCTTGCCGGCCTTGGCGAGCCGGACCAGGCGCGGATTGACCGCGGGCTCGTGCTCGAACACGTCGAGACCGGCGCCGGCGATATCGCCGGCCTCGATCAGCCGCGTCAGCGTCTCCTCGTCGATCACCTCGCCGCGCGCGGTATTGACGATGTAGGCGTCCTTGCGGATCAGCTTCAGCCGCCGTGCCGACAGCAGATGGAACGTCGCCGGCGTGTGCGGGCAGTTGACCGAGATGATGTCCATCCGCGCCAGCATCTGGTCGAGGCTCTCCCAGTAGGTAGCGCCGAGCTCGTCGGCGATCACGGGAGCGACCGGGCGGCGGTTGTGATAGTGGATCTGCAGGCCGAAGGCGCGGGCGCGCCGCGCCACGGCCTGGCCGATGCGCCCCATGCCGATGATACCGAGACGCTTGCCGCCGATGCGGTGGCCGAGCATCCAGGTCGGCGACCAGCCCGCCCAGTTCTTGCCCTCGGTGAGGATCGAGGCGCCCTCGATCAGCCGCCGCGGCACGGCGAGGATCAGCGCCATGGTCATGTCGGCGGTGTCCTCGGTGAGGACCTTCGGCGTGTTGGTGACGGTGATGCCGCGCGCTACCGCCGCCGCGACGTCGATGTTGTCGACGCCGTTGCCGAAGTTGGCGATCATGCGCAGCTTGCAATCGGGCTGATTGAGAATGTCGGCGCTGATGTGGTCGGTGACGGTCGGAACCAGCACCTCGGCGGTGCGCACGGCGTCGGCGAGCTGTTCCTGGCTCAACGGCTCGTCGTCGAGATTGAGCCTGGCGTCGAACAGCTCGCGCATGCGCGTCTCGACCGAGTCCGGCAGCTTGCGTGTCACCACGACGAGGGGCTTTTTCCTACCTGACATGTGCTGCTCTCATGAGATCCTTCAGACCTCATTAACCGGGTTCGCCGAAACTACCGTCGTCGCCTGAGAGCGGCGCTTCCCTGGACTGGTCGTGTCGGATCTCGCAGGTGGGCCGATCCGTCCCTGACAGGGCTTCGCGAGCGATTCTCAGGCGCTTCCTGGCCGCTTGTGTTCGGTCCTGTCTAGCAGAAGGCCCGGCCAAGACAAGAAGCCAACGGCAGGTCGGGACTGGCGCTTTCGGCAAGCCCTCTCCGAGCACGAAGGGGGGCAGCCGGGCGGTTCGATGGGGATCGGGCGAAGGATCGCAACGCAATCCGCTTTGATCGGAGCGCGGGTCGATCCTTTCGAGGGAGAGTGAGTTGAGTAAATTGACGTTGTGGCGTTTCGGTGCTGTCGTGGTGCTGCTGGTCTGTCTGTTCGACGTTGCCGTCGGCAGGGGCGGCGTTGCGGCGAAGGACTCCGTTCTCACCACCAGCGGCCTGCCGGTGCCGCGCTATGTCAGCCTGAAGTCGGATCATGTGAACGTTCGCGCCGGTCCGACCAAGGACAACGACGTGGCCTGGGTCTATACGCGCTCCGGCCTGCCGGTCGAGATCACCGCGGAATATGAGAACTGGCGCCGCGTGCGCGATTCCGAAGGCTCGGAGGGGTGGGTCTATCACTCGTTGCTGTCGGGGCGCCGCACGGCGGTGGTCACGATGAAGAACAAGGACGATCTCGCCCCGATCTACGAGAGCGCCGACGCGACCAGCGCGGTCACAGCGCGGCTGCAGGCCGGCGTTGTCGCGCAGGTGAAGAAATGCGGCAATGGCTGGTGCCGCGTGCTCGGCAATGGTTTCGAAGGCTGGATCCAGCAGCAGCGGCTGTGGGGCGTCTACGCCGACGAGCAGGTCAATTGAAGGCCCAGGTCAGCGCAATGCGCTGACCTCCATCCTGACGCGCTCCCGACACAAAAATGCCCGCAGCGGGTGCGGGCATGGTGCTTCGATGAAGACCTTCCGGAGGCTCAGCGCTTCTTGCGCAGCCGGACGACCATGTCGATCCGGGCGATCTCGTAACCTTCGGGCGCCTCCGGCAGCTTCGACAGCGCCAGATGCTGGTCCGGGATGTCGACCAGCTCGTGGTTGTTCTCAAGATAGAAGTGATGATGGGCGGTGACGTTGGTGTCAAAATACGTCTTCGTGCCGTCAACGCTGACCTGGCGCAGCAGGCCGGCGTCGGTCAGCTGGTTCAGCGTATTATAGACCGTGGCGAGCGAGACCGGAACCTTGGCCAGCGTCGCTTCCTCATAGAGCATTTCGGCGGTCAGATGCCGCGCGCCCTTGCCGAACAGCAGCCAGCCAAGGGCCATGCGCTGGCGGGTCGGGCGCAGCCCGGCCGCCTGCAGCATCTCGTTGACGTCGTGCCATGGGCAGCCATTGAGTGCTGGCTGCCGGCCGTTCCCGAGATCCGGGTTGCCGCGGTCATGACCACTCATCGAGGCGTTGTTGCTGACATCCACTTCAAGCACCGCACAATCTCGCTCTCATCCACAACCGATATAGGAAGAAACCCATTCAGATGCAAGCTTATCGCAACTAACGTATCTAGAACGCTCCTAAACTGCATTTGCCGCCCGGTTCGGGCGCCGGCCCTGGTGCTGCGTCGATTTACCTGGATACGCGCATTGACGCCGCAATCCTCTATGTTAGAGAGCGCCCGGACCCGATTTGCCCTGCCATGGTGAGCGCCGGCGGCCGTGATGGCCATGTGCGCGAATCCAGGCGTCGTTAAGCCCGCCGCTGACAGCGGTCATGTTCGCCAAGTGCGATGGCCCAGCCTTCGTGCCGACGCGATGACCGGCCAGCGCGGCGCGGAAGGGGGCGGCGCGCGGGAAGGGTCCATGTCGCGCGGCACAAATTCCACCGGGGATCGTTGAGAAAGGCCACCAAGCATGCTGGATCGGCGCAGCGCATATGAGTACGAGGACCTGCTGGCCTGCGGCCGCGGGGAGCTGTTCGGCCCCGGCAATGCACAACTGCCGCTGCCGCCGATGCTGATGTTCGACCGGATCGTCGAGATCTCCGAGACCGGCGGCGAGTTCGGCAAGGGTGTCGTCCGCGCCGAGCTCGACGTGAAGCCGGATCTCTGGTTCTTCGGCTGCCATTTCAAGAATGATCCGGTGATGCCAGGCTGTCTCGGCCTCGATGCGATGTGGCAGATGGTCGGCTTCTACCTCGGCTGGACCGGCGGCGCAGGGCGCGGCCGTGCGCTGGGCCTCGGCGATCTCAAGTTTTCCGGCCAGGTGCTGCCGACCGCCCGCAAGGTTGTGTACAACGTCGACATCAAGCGCGTGATGCGCTCAAAGCTGGTGCTCGGTATTGCCGACGGGTGGCTTTCGATGGATGGCGAGATTATCTATCGCGCCAAGGACCTGAAGGTCGGCCTGTTCAAGCAGGGCGCCGCGCCGACTTGAACCGGCAGGCTGCGACCACAGACAGTGCAGCAGGCACGGCTGCAACACAACACACGAGCAAGGTGAGGCGGACATCATGAGGCGGGTTGTCATCACGGGCATGGGCATCGTCTCATCGATCGGCAACAACACCCAGGAGGTGCTCGCCAGCCTGTACGAGGCGAAGTCCGGTATCTCCCGCGCCGAGAAATATGCCGAGCTTGGTTTTCGTTCGCAGGTGCAAGGTGCGCCGACGCTGAATCCCGCCGACGTGGTCGACCGCCGCGCCATGCGCTTCCTCGGCGAGGGGGCGGCGTGGAATCATGTCGCCATGGAGCAGGCCATCCTCGATTCCGGGCTGGAGCCGACCGACGTCTCCAACGTCAGAACCGGCATCATCATGGGCTCTGGCGGGCCATCGACGCGCACGCTGGTGGAAGCGGCCGACATCACCCGCACCAAGGGCCCGAAGCGCGTCGGTCCGTTCGCCGTGCCGAAGGCAATGTCGTCGACGGCCTCGGCGACGTTGGCGACCTGGTTCAAGATCAAGGGCGTCAACTACTCGATCTCCTCGGCCTGTGCGACGTCCAATCATTGCATCGGCAATTCCTACGAGATGATCCAGTACGGCAAGCAGGACGTGATGTTCGCCGGCGGCTGCGAAGAGCTCGACTGGACGCTGTCGGTGCTGTTCGACGCGATGGGTGCGATGTCGTCGAAGCACAACGACACGCCTGCGACCGCGTCGCGGCCCTATGACGTCACGCGCGACGGCTTCGTGATCGCCGGCGGCGCCGGCGTCCTCGTGCTGGAAGAGCTCGAGCATGCCAAGGCGCGCGGCGCCAAGATCTACGGCGAGATCGTCGGCTACGGCGCGACGTCCGACGGCTACGACATGGTGGCGCCGTCGGGCGAGGGCGCTGAGCGCTGCATGCAGCTCGCGCTGTCGACCGTGAAGACCAAGATCGACTACATCAATCCGCATGCGACCTCGACGCCCGCCGGCGATCCGCCGGAGATCGAGGCGATCCGCAAGGTGTTCGGCCGCGGCGAGAAATGTCCGCCAATCTCGGCGACCAAGGCGCTGACCGGCCACTCGCTCGGCGCCACCGGCGTCCAGGAAGCGATCTATTCGCTGCTGATGATGAAGAACGGCTTCATCTGCGAGAGCGCCAACATCACCGAGCTCGATCCCGCCTTCGCCGACATGCCGATCGTGCGCAAGCGCATCGACAACGCCAAGCTCGGCACCGTGCTGTCGAACTCGTTCGGCTTCGGCGGCACCAACGCGACGCTGGTGTTCAAGCAGCTCGACGCCTAAGATTTCCAACAGCACTGGTTTCGTCGGCATCATGGCCGGGCAGCAGCGCGAAGCTCATTCTTCGCACCGATGTCCGGCCATTGGCGTCTCGAAGGCGGAACGATCATCCTGGCTGGGTCGATCCCGGCATGACGAAGGAGAGACATCATGCAGGGACTGATGGCAGGCAAGCGCGGCCTGGTCATGGGCATCGCCAACGACCATTCGATCGCCTGGGGCATCGCCAAGACGCTGGCTGCGCATGGCGCCGAGATGGCCTTCACCTATCAGGGCGACGCGCTCGGCAAGCGCGTCCGTCCGCTCGCCGACGAGCTCGGCGTCAAGCACGTGTTGCCTTGCGACGTCGAGGACATCGCCAGCGTCGACGGCGTGTTCACCACATTGCGCGAGGCCTGGGGCGGGCTCGACTTCGTCGTCCATGCGGTCGCCTTCTCCGACAAGAACGAGCTCAAGGGCCGCTACGCCGACACCTCGCGCGAGAATTTTGCGCGCACGATGCTGATCTCCTGCTTCTCCTTCACCGAGATCGCCAAGCGCGCCGCCGAGCTGATGCCGGAAAGCGGCGGCAGCATGATCACCTTGACCTTCGACGGCTCCAACCGCGTGATGCCGAACTACAACGTGATGGGTGTCGCCAAGGCCGCGTTGGAAGCCTCGGTGCGCTATCTCGCCGCCGACTACGGCCGCCGCAGCATCCGTGTCAACGCGATCTCGGCCGGCCCGGTGCGCACGCTGGCGGGCTCGGGCATCGGCGATGCCCGCTTCATGTTCGCCTTCCAGCAGAAGCACTCGCCGCTCGGTCGCGGCGTGACCCTGGAGGAGCTTGGCGGCTCGGCGCTCTATCTGCTGTCGGAGCTGTCCGGCGGCGTCACCGGCGAGATCCACTACGTCGATTCCGGCTACAACGTGATCTCGATGCCGCGCCCCGAGGATCTCAAGGCGGACTGACCTCCGCGCGCATCGGCGGTATCAGGGGAACGCGAGACTCCGTCCCCCGATCGACCCAAATTTTCCCAGTTGAAGACAATGTTCCTGAACGGCTAATCAGGAAGCATTGGCGCAACTCGTGTTGGTTGTTGCGACGACGCTGCGATGCATCATGACCGGTGCATCGGCCGCGGCCGTCAGCCAGCCGCTCGCGCCGGCAGCAAGACAAGTCGTGGGGGCGATTGATGCTGCGTTCGAAGGCCCGTGTCATCGCTCTCTGCGCGATGACCGGCATTGCGCTTGTGGCAGGGGGCGTCGGGCCGGCGCAGGCGCAATCGAGCGTCTGGGACTCCACGATCTCCAACACCAGCTGGTATGTGCCGACGGCGCAGCTGCTCGCCTACATGTCGCCGAAGACGGGCTTCTCCAATCCGGTCCCGATCGGTGACCAGACGTTGTGGACCTTGGGCACCGCGAGCAACGGCGCCTTCACCGGCACCAGCGTCGCGCAGCTCAGGATCGGGCTGGCGCTGCTGACGGACACCTCGACCATCCAGGGCTTCGTCACCACCAGCGGCCAGATCACCATGCTGTTCACGCCGACCGGCGGCGGCACTGCGACCGTCGGACTCGGCTATATGCGCAACGTCAACGGCGTGACCAGCATGGAAATGCAGATGATCACCGGCGACAGCCTGCTGGTGACGCATTGGGCCTACATGCTGCCCTATGATCCCGCGACCTTCACGCCGCCGCCGTCGGCACCGGTGCCGGCCAACTCCGTGCCGCAATGGGCGTGGACCGCCGGCACGCCTTGGCGGATCGTCAGTCCGACGTTGTTCGGCACGCAGGCGCCGGGCCGTTTCGTCATCACCAACTATCAGAACGGCTATTTCTGGGGTGCGGGCGTCGCACCGCCCGGCAGCGCCGCGGCAGGCTTCACGCTGCTCGGCTCGGTGACTCCCGAGGGCAGCGTGCTGTTCAACACCCTCTCGCGCGGCACCCTGACCAGCCTCTATGGCACGGCGAGCGGCAACGCCGCGGGCGCGCAGATGCTGGTGTCGACCTACGACCTTACCGGGAATTTGACTGGAGGACTGGCGACGATGTCGCTGATCCGGCCTTATGCGGATACGCTGCGGTCTGCGGGCGGCCGCGTCGGACTGGAGGCGGCTGACGTGCTGTACCGGCTGTCGATGACGTCGGCCGGCTGGACCGGATCGATGGTCTCAGGCTTTGCCGCACTCGACAATCTCGACGGCCCTTCTCTCGGCGCTGCCGTGAAGCAGACATTGCCGGTGTTGACCGGGGCGGCCTCGCAGGCGACCCATGTCAGCCAGCAGGCGTTCCGGCAGACGATGACCAACAGGCTCGACGATGTCGGCAGCATCGGCTGGGCCGCTGGTCGCAATGTCTGGATGCAGCCTCTCGGTAGCACCGCGCAGCAGACGGGACGCGATGGCGTTCCCGGCTATGACGCCTCCGGCGGCGGTCTGGCGTTCGGCGCCGACGTCGCAGTCTCGTCCCGCGCCATCATTGGCGGCGTTCTCGGTTATTCTCATCACACGATCACCGGAAGCGACGCGGCCGTGCCGAACCGCCTCGGTCTCGCCTCCTATCAGCTCGGGCTCTATGGAGCCTACGCCATCACCCGTGATGTCCTCTTCGACTATCAGCTCGATGGCGGATCGACCGATAACGGCGAAAACCGGTCGCTGAGCTTCATGGGCGCATCCGCCGGCGGCAGCTATCGCTCCTACAGCGGCCATGCCGGCGCAGGCATCAAGACGCGCATTCCGCTGCAGGACGGATTCGCGCTCGTTCCAGCACTGCGCCTGGACTACGGCACGGTTCGCAGCAATTCCTACGGCGAGAACGGTGCCGGCGGCTTCAGCCTCAACGTCGATCCTCAGATTTATCAGGAGCTCGTGACGACGGCGCAGCTGAAAGCGGTCTACGCGCCCACCAGGCAGATTCGTCTGACCAGCGATATAGGCGTCGGCTACAACACGCTGAATCAGCCATTGCAGATCCGCGCGACGTTCTCGGGCGGCGGCGAGAGCTTCGTCACCCACGGCCTCGGCCTGTCGCCATGGATCTATTCGGCGGGCCTTGGTCTTGTGGCCGCCGGCAACGACCGGCTCGACCTCAGCATCCGCTATGGCATCAACGCGACATCGTCCGGTCTCGTCCAGCAGTCGGGCCACGCGGTGCTGAAGATCAGGCTGTGACGCGCCGAGCTCGTCGTTCTATTCGCGCCCGAAATAGGCCGGCAAGCGCTGGTCGAGCCGGAATTTGAGCATCGAACGCGCCATGTCGCGCAGCACATTGTTGTTCGCAGCCTCCGGCGGCGAAGCGGGGAATGCGGAGTTGTCGACGTCCCCGGCGTGAGACGGCGGTCCGACGCCGGACGTCAGCCGTGAGAGCAGCGATCTGGAGCTCGTGGCAGGCTCGCGCGTCTCGAACGTCGCGCCGTCATAGAGCTGGATATCGATCATGGTGAAGACGTGGCTGATCCGGCCGAATCCCTCGCCCCGGTTGATGACACCGACGCCGGTAACCTCGTCGTTTGTCGAGGGTTCGCTGTCGGTCCGGCGGGTGATCACGAGGTAGCGAGCGCACCCTGCCGTGCCGGCCACCTTCCTGACGATGGGCGTGAGCTTTCCGTTCTCGGCCTTGACCGGTGGCGACTGATAGAATGGATCGAATGCGCCCTTGGGGACGCTGATGCGGCGGATCCCGCTATCACCCGCGGCTGCCTTCACGCGCGCGTAGACGATGTCGTCGAAACCCCAGGACACCGGCACTTCGGCGTACTCGTTGCCCAGGCGGGTCATGCCGTTCTTCTGCACCGTGAAGACATCGCCGAGCGCGGCGATCACCCCGACCTCGCACGGTCCGCCCTCGCGAAGGGCCGTCGTCGGCTTGGCTGCCTTGGCAGCGGTGCCCGCGGTCTTTGGCGCTGTTTTGGCATTCAGCGGCGCCGGCGCCGATTGCGCCAGGGCATTGGTGCATGACCAGATCACGGCCATGAACAGCGGCGCCAGTCGGCGAGAGATTGTCACTGGGAGAGCTCGTCGCATAAGGGAGAGGATTGGGCCAATGAAGCTCGTTCGAACCGTGTGAACGCGGGCGACGGCATCATTCGATCTTCAGATAGCTCGGCAGGTCGCGATCGAGCTTCGCCGCGACCAGAGTACGCAGCCGCTCGCGCAGGGCGGTGCTGGAGGCCGCAGCCGCGAGAGGCTCGGGGAAGTCGGCATTGTTGAGCTTATTGAGAGGATCCTCGGTGAGCCTCATGGTCTCGGCCAGCCTGGCGCCGGTATCCGCCGAGAACGAGCTGATCTTCTCGTAGGATTGGCCGTCGATGAGCGTGATGTTGACGTTCGCAAACAGATGCGAGTGCCTGAGGATCGATCCGACCCCCTGATTGTAGGCGCCGATGCCTCTGAGCCTCAGGGTGGTGTTGGGAATGGTCGTCTCGAACCTGGTGACGACGAGGTAGCGTGCGCAGTTGGCATTCGTGGTGACGTTGCGAACGATCGAGGCCAGGCTCTCCTTCGGATCGGGCAGGAAGCGCGACGTCGGATGGTAGTAGGGCTCGAACGCGCCTTTCGGATAGCCGATCCTGTGCACGGCCGGGTCGCCGCCGGTGGCCGCGCGCACGCGCGCCATGGCGAGGTCGTCCAGTCCCCATCCCGGCAACGTGACTTCGTCCTCTTCGATTTCAAACACGGTGAGGCCGAACTTGCTGACGGCGAGCTGGTCGCCGAGTGCGGAAATGACGCCAAGACGGCACGGACCGCTTTCGATGGCGCCTGGTTTCGCCATCGCCTTTGTCTTTCCGGAGGGTTTCTTGGCCGCGGGGGCGGCCTTGGGCGCCGTTGCTGACGGAGCCTGGGCCCAAGCCCCGGTTGCGAAGGCAGCGGCGAGGACGACGAGCGCAAGACGACGGATCGGCAGGAGCGGCACGGACATGGGGACGGTTCGAGAATGCGAGGTCGTCGGGAACTCGAACTTAGTTCGCCTGCGAAGGGGCACGCAACGGTTTCCGGTCGCCACGCGCAAGATTTGCGCTTGCACGCTCTGCGATCAGGAGGCCGCCGCCTGACCGTCACGCTTCCAGCGATAATATTTCATGATCCGGCCGTGCAGCGGGTCAGCTTCCTCCTTTTCCAGCACGAAGCCCTCGCGCTCGTACCAGCGCCACGCCTTGTCGTTGCCCTTCGCGCAGCGCAGCCACACTTCGTCGGGGAGCAGCTCGCGGGTGAAGGCGAGCAGCCGGCGGCCGAGCGAGCGGCCCTGATGGGACGGGGCGATCATCAGCTGGTCGAGATAGAGCGTGGGGACGTTGATCGCGAGCATCGCCGCGAGGCCGCCGCGGTCGTCGGCGACATACAGGCTCCAACCGCCGGCGACTTCACGCGGCACGCGCTCCCTGAGGACCGCGAGCAGCCTCTCGCTCTGCGCTTCCAGGCCCGTCGAACACCAGCTCTCCATCCAGAGCCTGGCGACGGCGTCGTATTCGTCCGGACGGGCAGGGCGGATGATAGGATGGTGCATGTGGGTGACCTTAAGCGGGGTGACGGCCTCTGCATCCGCAGCCGTGACCCGGGACGCGCGAGGGTGCGCGACCAATAGGACAACAAAAAAGGGCGGCCCGAAAGCCGCCCTTTGTATTTCATTCGAAGGGGACGCCGGCTTTACTCGCCAGCGGCTTCGCGCGCCTCGGCGGGCGCGTCCTTCTGCTTGGCCTCGAGATCCTCGCCGGTGGTCTGGTCGACCGCCTTCATCGACAGCCGGGTCTTGCCGCGGTCGTCGAAGCCGAGCAGCTTGACCTTGACCTTGTCGCCTTCCTTGACGACGTCGGTGGTCTTCTGCACGCGCTTGTCGGCGAGCTGCGAGATGTGCACGAGGCCGTCGCGGGTGCCGAAGAAGTTCACGAAAGCGCCGAACTCCATCACCTTGACGACGGTGCCGTCATAGATCTGGCCGACCTCCGGATCGGAGGCGATCGACTTGATCCACTTGATGGCGGCCTTCATCGCCTCGCCGTCGTTGGAGGCGACCTTCACGGTGCCGTCGTCCTCGATGTTGACCTTGGCGCCGGTCTTCTCGACGATCTCGCGGATCACCTTGCCGCCGGTGCCGATCACTTCGCGGATCTTGTCGGTCGGGATCTTGAAGGTCTCGATGCGCGGCGCGTATTCGCCGAGCTCGGCGCGCGCGGCGGTCAGCGCCTTGGACATCTCACCCAGGATGTGGATGCGGCCTTCGCGAGCCTGGCCCAGCGCAACCCGCATGATCTCCTCGGTGATGCCCTCGATCTTGATGTCCATCTGCAGCGAGGTGATGCCGCTCTCGGTGCCCGCAACCTTGAAGTCCATGTCGCCGAGATGGTCCTCGTCGCCGAGAATGTCGGACAGCACGGCGAAGCGGCTGCCTTCCAGGATCAGACCCATCGCGATGCCCGCGGTCGGCCGCTTCAGCGGCACGCCTGCATCCATCAGCGCCAGCGAGGAGCCGCAGACGGTGGCCATCGACGACGAACCGTTGGACTCGGTCACCTCCGACACCACGCGCGTGGTGTAGGGGAACTCGTGGTGCGGCGGCAGCACCGGGTGGATGGCGCGCCAGGCGAGCTTGCCGTGGCCGATCTCGCGGCGCTTGGTGCCGCCGAGACGGCCGGTTTCACCGACGGAGTAGGGCGGGAAGTTGTAGTGCAGCAGGAACGTCTCCTTGTACGTCCCCGACAGCGCGTCGATGTACTGCTCGTCCTCGCCGGTGCCGAGCGTGGTCACGACCAGCGCCTGGGTTTCGCCGCGGGTGAACAGCGCCGAACCGTGGGCGCGGGGCAGCACGCCGACCTCGCAGACGATGTTGCGCACCGTCTTGGCGTCACGGCCGTCGATGCGCTTGCCGGTGTCCAGGATGTTCCAGCGGACGATCTTGGCCTCGAGCTCCTTGAACACGGCGGCGATCCGGAGCTTGTCGTATTTCGGCTCCTGCCCCTCAGGGAAGAAGTGGGCCATCACCTTTTCCTTGACGGCGCCGACGGCAGCATAGCGCTGCTGCTTGATCGGAATCGCGTAGGCGTTGCGCAGGTCCTGCTCGGCGATCCCAAGCATCTCCTTCTCGATCGCGCCGTTGTCGATGATCGCGACGTCGCGCGGCTCCTTGGCGGCCTTCTCGGCGAGCTCGATGATCGCGTTGATCACCGGCTGGAAGTGGCGGTGACCGAACATCACCGCACCGAGCATGATGTCCTCGTTGAGCTCCTTGGCCTCCGATTCCACCATCAGCACGGCGTCCGAGGTGCCGGCGACGACCAGGTCGAGCTGGGTGTCGGCCATCTCGTCGAGGGTCGGATTGAGGATGTATTCGTCATTGGCGAAGCCGACGCGGGCCGCGCCGATCGGACCCTTGAACGGAACGCCCGACAAGGTCAGGGCGGCCGACGCGCCGACCAGCGCCACGATGTCCGGATCGTTCTCCATGTCGTGCGACAGCACGGTCACGATGACCTGGGTCTCGTTGCGCCAGGCATCGACGAACAGCGGGCGGATCGGCCGGTCGATCAGGCGGGAGACCAGCGTCTCCTTCTCGGTCGGACGGCCCTCACGCTTGAAATAGCCGCCGGGAATGCGGCCCGCGGCGTAGGTCTTTTCCTGATAGTCGACGGTCAGGGGCAGGAAGTCGACGCCTTCGCGCGGCGCCTTGGCGGCGACGACGGTCGCGAGCACGACGGTCTCGCCATAGGTGGCGACGACGGCGCCGTCAGCCTGACGGGCGATCTTGCCGGTTTCCAGCCTGAGCGGACGCCCACCCCAGTCGATCTCGACGGAATGCTTGGTAAACATGGGTATCTTCTTTCATGAGATGATCGAAGGCAGACCCCTCGGAAACAAAAAAACCATGCGCAAGATTGCAGGGCGCTGGAAAACGATCAGCGCCCTGCGATCCTGCCATGGTTTTCTTATTTCGGATGGCGTCCATCCTTCTCGTAAATAACGGGCACCTTGCCCGTTACGCCCAGCGGCCGGATTGCTGCTGAGGCGTACTGCATGGTCCGGGCAGGATCAGGCGAAGAGCGTATCTGCCTCTTTCCAGACCCAGCCGGACCGCACGATCCCGGACTCGCGAACGCCGCGATCGAAGCGGCGTCCTCGGCATCATGCCATCAACGCGCGCAATACCGCGCGCGCCCATTCCAACGCGAAGCTCAACGACGGATGTTGTGCTTCTCGAGCAGCGCCTTGTAGCGCGCCTCGTCGTTCTTCTTCAGATAGTCCAGCAGCGAACGGCGGGTCGACACCAGCTTCAGGAGGCCGCGGCGGGAGTGGTTGTCCTTGCCGTGGGTCTTGAAATGGCTGGTCAGGTTGTTGATGCGTTCCGACAGGATCGCAACCTGCACCTCGGGAGAACCGGTATCACCGGCCTTGGTGGCGTTCGCCTTGATGATTTCCGCCTTGCGCTCTGCGGTCACCGACATCGTCAGTCTCTTTCGTTGCGACCGGAGCTGGCAGTCAGTCCGGTCAGGTTGAACACGCGCTTGGGGATGAGTTCGCCATTGCCAATTTCGGCAAGCGCCAGAAGGCGGCCTGCGACCGTGACATAGACTGTGCCGCTACTATTGGGCGCATCCCGTCCGCGCAACAAAACGGCCTGGCCCCTGTGGAGCCTTGCCGCATCAGCCCGAGTGACGGCCAGTGCCGGGATGTCGTCCAGCGCGGTCTCAACGGGCAGGAGTGCGTCGGCGAGGCTTCCCTCACCGGACGCGGCTCTATTGCACAAAGCCTCCAACTGTTCCAGCGGAATCATGTCGTTCTCGGTAAACGGACCCACCAGGGTCCGTCGGAGCGCGCTGATATGGCCGTAACAGCCGAGGAGGCGGCCCATGTCGCGGGCCAGCGCCCGGACATAGGTTCCCTTGCCGCATTCCGCCTCGAATACCGAATGGTCGGGGTCGGGCTGGTCGACGAGGGTCAGTTCATGGATCTCGACCGGGCGCGGCTGGAGCTCGACGACCTCGCCGTCGCGGGCGAGATCATAGGCGCGCTCGCCCTGGATCTTGATCGCGGAATAGCGCGGCGGCGTCTGCTCGATCCGGCCGGTAAATTGCGGCAGCAGCGCCCGGATCGCCGCGGCATCCGGCCGGCCGTCGCTGGTCTCGACGACCCGTCCTTCGGTGTCGTCGGTATCGCGCTCCTCGCCCCAGGTCACGGTGAAGCGGTAGCGCTTGCGGCCGTCCATCACGAAGGGAACCGTCTTGGTGGCTTCGCCCAGCGCGATCGGCAGGCCGCCGGAGGCGAGCGGATCGAGCGTGCCGGCATGGCCGGCGCGCTTGGCCTGGAACAGGCGCTTCACCACCGCCACGGCCTGGGTCGAGGTCATGCCGATCGGCTTGTCGAGCACGACCCAGCCATGGACGTCGCGACGATCGCGGCGCGGCTGGTTGCCCTGACCGTTCCCTTGGCGCGGCTTGTTGCGCGGATCGTTGTTGTCGCGCGGCGGGCGTCCGTCGGCCGAATGGATCGTCTTGGCCGCGGTCGGTTCGGCGCTCGGCGCGTCGACAGTGCCGGTTTCGGGGGGAATGGTCATCAGCTCTCTTCCGAATCCGAATTGAGGTCTCTCTGCACCGCGGGTGTTCGCAGTAATTTCTCGATCCGTTCCGCTTCGTCGAATCGCTCGTCGACGCGGAAGCGGATGTCAGGTGCAAATTTCAGGTTAACGCGCCGCGCGATGTCGCCGCGCAGGAACTTCTTGTTGCGCTCCAGCGCCGTGAGCACGACGTCCGTATCCTGTCCGCCGAGCGGCATGATGTAGATCGTGGCGAGCTTCAGGTCGGGCGACATGCGGACTTCGGGCACCGTAATGATGTGTCCCTCCAGGTCCGGGTCGTGCACGTCACCGTGGCTGAGAATGTCGGCGACAGCGTGACGCACGGTCTCGGCCACGCGCAACTGACGCTGCGAGCCGCCGGAAGCGGCGCTTCCCCTCTGGTGATGGCGAGGCATTTTTCAAAAATCCAATGGATCGTCGCCCGGCGTGAGCACGGGCGAGAGGATCATTCTGATTGAGTTCAACGACGCTTCGTTAAGTTCAAGAGGCGCGGCGATTCCGCAGGTGCACGGAATCGCTGCTCGCTCGAATTGCAGCGCTCTGTAGGATTCGGACTTACAGCGAGCGCTGGATGGTCTCCACGCGATAACACTCGATGACGTCGCCGACACGCATGTCGCCGTAGCTCTCGAAGGCCATGCCGCATTCCTGGCCGGCCTGCACTTCCTTCACTTCGTCCTTGAAGCGCTTCAGGGTCGACAGCTTGCCCTCGTGAACGACGACGTTGTCGCGGATCAGGCGGACATTGGCGCCGCGTTCGACAGTGCCGTCGGTGACGCGGCAGCCGGCGACCTTGCCGACCTTGGAGATGTTGAACACCTCCAGGATCTGCGCATTGCCGAGCATGGTTTCCCGAAGCGTGGGGGCCAGGAGGCCGCTCATCGCCTTCTTCACGTCATCCACGAGGTCGTAGATGATGTTGTAGTAGCGGATCTCGATGCCGTTGCGCTTGGCGAGTGCGGCCGCTTCCTTGTTGGCTCGCACCGAGAAGCCGATGATCGCGGCGTTGAAGCCTTCGGCCAGCGTGACGTCGGACTCGCTGATGCCGCCGACGCCGGCATGCAGGATGCGGGCGGCGACCTCCTCGGTGCCGAGCTTCTCCAGCGAGCCGAGAATGGCTTCCAGCGAGCCCTGCACGTCGGCCTTGATGATCAGCGGGAATTCCTTGCGGCCCACAGTCTTCAATTGCGACATCATCTGTTCGAGCGAACCGCGCATGCCGGAGATCGAGGCTGCCGCGTTCTCGCGCTTCTGATGCGCGCGGTAGCTGGTGACCTGGCGGGCACGGGCTTCGTTCTCGACGACGGCGAGACGATCGCCAGCTTCCGGCGGACCGTTGAAGCCGAGCACCTCGACCGGCACCGACGGGCCTGCCTCCTGCAACGTCTCGCCCTGGTCCGAGATCAGCGCGCGGACGCGGCCCATCTCGGCGCCGGCGACGATGATATCGCCGACCCGCAAGGTGCCGCGCTGAACCAGCACGGTGGCGACCGGACCGCGGCCGCGATCGAGCTTGGCTTCGATCACGGTGCCTTCGGCCGGGCGATCCGAATTGGTCTTGAGGTCGAGGATGTCCGCCTGCAACGCGATCATCTCGAGCAGACGATCGAGATTGGTCTTGTTCTTGGCGGACACCTCGACGTCGACGACCTCGCCGCCCAGCGATTCGACCTGAACCTCGTGCTGGAGCAGCTCGGTGCGGACGCGCTCGGGACGGGCGTCGGGCTTGTCGATCTTGTTGATCGCCACGATCATCGGCACCTTCGCCGCCTTGGCGTGATTGATCGCCTCGATCGTCTGCGGCATGACGCCGTCATCGGCCGCGACCACCAGCACGACGATGTCGGTGACCTTGGCTCCGCGGGCGCGCATCGCGGTGAACGCGGCGTGGCCGGGCGTGTCGATGAAGGTGATCTTCTTGCCGGAATCCGGCGCGGTCACCTGATAGGCGCCGATGTGCTGGGTGATGCCGCCGGCTTCACCCGAGACCACATTGGCGTGGCGCAGCGCGTCGAGCAGCGAGGTCTTGCCGTGGTCGACGTGGCCCATGACGGTGACGACCGGCGAGCGCGGCTCGGTGTCGGTCGAATCGTCGACGACGTCGAACAGGCCCTCCTCCACGTCCGAGGCGGCGACGCGCTTGACGGTGTGGCCGAGTTCTTCCGCGATCAGCTGCGCGGTGTCGGCATCGATCACGTCGGTGATCTTGTGCATCGCGCCCTGGCGCATCAGCAGACGGATCACGTCGACCGCGCGCTCCGACATGCGGTTCGCCAGCTCCTGGATGGTGATGGCTTCCGGAATCGTCACCTCGCGGACGAGCTTCTCCTTCTGCTCGTTGGCGGCATGGCCCTTCAGGCGCTGGGTGCGGCGGCGGAACGACGCGATCGAGCGCTCGCGCACATCGTCGGCCGTGAGCGCCGTGACCACCGTCAGGCGGCCGCGCTGCTTCTGCGGGCCCGGCTTGTGCGTGGTCTTCGGCGGCGGCGCGGGACGTGCGGCTCCGCCGGGACCCCTGCGGATCTGGCGCGGACCCTCATCCTCGTCCGGACCGGCGGCAACCGCCGCCGGCGCGCGGCCGAGCGGACCGCCGGCGGCAGGACGGGCGCCGGCCGGGCGTGCGCCCGCCGGCTGAGCGCCACCGGGCCGCGAGCTCGGACCACCAATCTGCTGCGGCCGGCTGCCCGGTGCGCCGACGGGCCTGCCGGGGGCGGGCGTCGAGCGGGCCGGTGCGGCTGCGGCGGGCTGGGGCGCGGATGTCGCCGGACGGGGCGCCTCGCCTTCACCGAACCGCTTCTTGGCTTCGAGCTCGGCCTTGCGCTTGGCTTCCTCTTCGTGACGGTGCCGCTCTTCCTCGGCCTTGCGGCGCGCCTCGGCAGCCTCGCGCTCGGCGCGTTCGGCGGCTTCGCGCTCGGCGCGGCGGCGGGCTTCCTCTTCGGCCTGGCGGCGTTCCTCGATGTCGCGCACGCGGGCATCGGCCAGCGCGCTGGCGCGCGCCGAGCGCTCGTCCTCGGTCAGGGTGCGGAGCACGACGCCGGACCCGCCGCGCTGCGACGAGCCGGATGGGCGCGGTCCGGATGAGCGCGGCGATGGCGGGGGCGGCGGCGCCTTGGCGACGGTCGGCTCCGGTGCATGCGGAGCATCGGGCCCCCCATCGCCGACGCGGCGCTTGCCGCGCTTCTCGACCACCACCTGCTTGCTCCGGCCATGTGGGAAGCTCTGGCGTACCGTGCCGGTCTCGACGCGCGGCTTCAGCGTCAAGGTCTTGCTCGGGACACTCAGTTTCTTGTCGCCCGGAGTGTTGTTGTCGGCCATTCAGTCGTCCTAATCTCGTTACCAGCGTGCGGGCTACCGCACCGTCTCATTCGTGCAATCGTCGCGATGTCTTCGTAGCTATGGCTTCAAAGTGCTATGTCTTCGAAGTCGAAGCAGATTTCGTGGCCGCGGTTCCGGCAATCTTGTCAGCGTCGGCCGACCGGTATCGGACCAGTGTCTGGCTGCGCGACAGGAATGTCCTGCTCGCCGGGCCTGCGAGCACGGCAGCATGTATCACATTTGAGCGCCCAAGTGCCAAATCCAATTCTGCCGAAGTGAGACAGCAGATGATCGGAATTGTCGGGGCTTGGTCCTGACCCCCGTCGTTCGGCCGCAACAGCGCGTCGAGCTTGCGGATCCCGTCGGCTGCGCCGTCCGCGGCATGGACGAGGGCTGCCAATGTCGACCGTGATGGCCGCTGCGACAGCGCCGCTTCCACCTTGGAGAAACCGGAGACGACCTGACCGGCCTTGGCGGCAATCCCCAGCGCTTCGATCGCGCTGCGGGCCAGCAAGGCTTCCAGGTCTTCGGCAAGGGTTGGCGGGACGCGGACGTTGGTCTTGAAGCCCCGGCTGAAATGGTGACGCCGCACCGCCTCCGCAACCGCCTGGCGCGAGGCGGTGATCCACAAGCCCCGTCCGGGCAGCTTGCGCTTGATGTCGGGCACGACCTCGCCCGACGGGCCGACGACGAAGCGGATCAGCTCGCCGATCGGCCGCACTTCGCGGCTGACCGCGCACATGCGCATGGTCGCGGACTTCTCGGTCCGCGGTCCATTGTCGAGCTCGGGGTCGGCCAAAGCGAGCATGCGGTGATGCGGCTCCTCATCTCACGCGAGCTGGGTCAGGGTGGGGGTCATCGTGGTGTCCATGGGGCGAGCCAAGCGGGTCAGGCGGGCTGTCCTTCGGTCGTTTCGTCCTCATTCTCGGGTTCGGCTTCGGCCTTGGCGAGGTCAGCCTCACTGACCCAGCCGGCCTTGACGCGGGCCTGCATGACCATGGCCTCGGCATCGTCGCGGGAGATATCGAGACCGTCGAGAATGCCGGGGAATTTGGTGGCTTCGCCACCCTCCTTGCGCTCGGTCCAGCCAACCAGATCGTCGGTCGCGCAGCCCGCGAGGTCCTCGACCGTCTTGATGTCGTTCTCGCCGAACTTGACCAGCATCTTGGTAGTGACGCCGGGCACGTCCTTCACCGCGTCCTCGACGCCGAGCTCCTTGCGCCTGGCCTCGAGCTCGGCTTCCTGCTGCTCGAGGAATTCGCGGGCGCGGGTCTGCAGCTCGGTCGCGGTCTCCTCGTCGAAGCCCTCGATGCCGGCGAGATCCTTGAGGTCGACCAAAGCGAGCTCCTCGACCGAGGTGAAGCCTTCGGACGCCAGCAGCTGGCCGACGACCTCGTCGACGTTCAGCGATTCCATGAACACGCGGGTGGAATTCTCGAAGTCGGCCTGGCGGCGCTCGGATTCCTCCTGCTCGGTCAGGATGTCGATGTCCCAGCCGGTCAGCTGCGAGGCGAGGCGGACGTTCTGGCCGCGGCGGCCGATCGCCAGCGAGAGCTGGTTGTTGGTGTCGGGCACCACGACCTCGATGCGCTCGCGGTCCTCGTCGATGACGACCTTGGCGACTTCGGCCGGCGCCAGCGCGTTGACCACGAAGGTCGCGATGTCGGGCGACCACGGAATGATGTCGATCTTCTCGCCCTGCAGCTCGTTCACCACCGCCTGCACGCGCGAGCCGCGCATGCCGACGCAGGCGCCGACCGGGTCGACCGAGGAGTCGCGGGAGACGACGCCGATCTTGGCGCGCGAGCCGGGATCGCGGGCGACCGCCTTGATCTCGACGATGCCGTCATAGATTTCCGGCACCTCCTGCGCGAACAGCTTGGCCATGAACTGCGGATGGGTGCGCGACAGGAAGATCTGCGGGCCGCGGGTCTCGCGGCGGACGTCGAAGACGTAGGCGCGGACGCGGTCGCCGTTGCGGAACACCTCGCGCGGCAGCATCTCGTCGCGGCGGATGATCGCCTCGCCGCGGCCGAGGTCGAGGATCACGCTGCCATATTCGACGCGCTTGACGACGCCATTGACGATGTCGCCGATGCGGTCCTTGAACTCCTGGTACTGCCGGTCGCGCTCGGCCTCGCGCACCTTCTGCACGATGACCTGCTTGGCCGACTGCGCGGCGATGCGGCCATATTCCAGCGGTGGCAGGGTGTCGGCGATGGTGTCGCCGATCTGCGCGCCCGGGTTGGCGCGGCGCGCATCATCCAGCGAGATCTGGTTGGAGGGGTTCTCGACCTTCTCGACCACCAGCATGTGGCGCGACAGCCGCAGCTCACCCTTCTTCGGATCGATCTCGGCATGAACGTCGGTCTCGCTGCCGTAGCGGGCGCGGGCGGCCTTGGCGATCGCGTCTTCCATCGCGGCGATCACGATGCCGCGGTCGATCGACTTCTCGCGCGCGACGGCGTCGGCGATCTGCAGCAGTTCCAACCGGTTGGCGCTGACGGCCATGGCTCAAGTCTCCTCTAATCAGGATCGATCTCGCCTCTGCGCGCGCGATCGGCGGCGAGGCGATGTTTCTTGGTATTGGTCGGCAGCGGCTTCTTGGCCGGCTTGTCGTCTTTTGCTTTCGGCTTCGGCTTGGGCTTCGCCTGGGCCGCCGGCTTGGCGTGCGGCGCCAGCGGTGGGACGATTCCAAGCTCGCGCTTCTTCTCGCGCTCGGCCGCCTTGCCGCGGCGCATGGATTCGGCGATCAGCTCGTCGGTCAGCACCATCTTGGCGTCGCCGATGTCGGCCATCGGCAGCACGACATCCGGCTCCTGGTCCTTGGCCACGTCATCGCGGGTGATGCGCACGCCGTCGCCTTCGACGCCGGCGATGATGCCGCGGAAGCGTTTGCGGTTCTGATGTGCCACCGCCATCTCGATCTTGACGAGATGACCGATGTGACGTTCGAAATCGGAGCGGCGGACCAGCGGCCGGTCGATGCCCGGCGAGGAGATCTCGAGCCGATAGGCACGGTCGATCGGATCGGCGATGTCCAGCACCGGCGACAGCGCCCGCGACACCGCCTCGCAATCCTCGATCTGCATCGTGCCGTCGGGACGCTCGGCCATCACCTGGACCGTGCAACCACCTTCGCCCGAAATGCGGATCCGCACCAGGCGGTACCCCATTCCCTGCAGCACCGGGTCGGCCACCGCCGCCACGCGCGCCGCGACGCCCGGCTCGACGACGAGGCGGGGCTCGGTCAGGAGGTCGGTGTCAGCGGTTGCGAACGTAGGTTCCGTCATCGAGGCGTCGATCGCGTGTCTTGCTTGGTTGGGCCGTCGGGCCTGTTCGATCGCGCTCACCGGACCGATCCCGCCCGTGGCGGAGCGATCCAGGTAACAAAAAAGAGCGGGTCCGGAAGGGCCCACCCTCACTACGCGATCGTATATGAGATGATGTTTGATGGCGCTCATATAGCCGCTTTGCCGCCTGACGGCAAGGGTCGTGTCGCCTCAAACGGCGCCTGGAACTGGGAATTTGCTCCGCGCCCGGACTGCGGATCGGATCGTTTTCCCTGACCGGGAACGGCCGAATGCCGCAGGGTCTAACCCTTCATTCACCAAGATCGCTTAAAAATGAGCTGAGTTCGTGCTTTTCGCCCCCGTCGTCGTGCCGCACGGAGTGGAGCGCACGGAAACGTGTCGTGTTGCGTATCGAGTAGACGTCCATGACCCCGGCAACCGCGCTGATCCCCGGCCTCGGCGGGATCGTCAGGCAGGGCAATGCTGAACGCGGCCTCGAGGCCACGCGCCGCATCGCCGACCTGTTCTTCGAGGATGCGACGAAGCTGCGTCCCGAGCACATCAATCTGTTCGACGGTCTCCTGATCGATCTGGTCCCGTTCGCGGATCTGCCGACGCGGATCGATCTGGCGGAGCGGTTGTCGCGGCTCCTCAAGGCGCCCCGTGCCGTCGTCAGCCGGCTGGCGCGCGACGACGAGGTCGCGGTGGCGGGGCCGCTGTTGCGCCGTTCGCTCGTGCTCGACGATCCCGTGCTCATCGCTATTGCGCGCGACAAGAGCCAGGGTCATTTGCTCGCGATGGCAGAGCGGACGCGCCTATCGGCCGATACGACCGATGTGCTGGTGCGCCGAGGTGATCGCGACGTGGTGCGGCGGACCGCTGCCAATGACGGCGCAGCGTTTTCCCCGCGAGGCTATGCCGCGCTGATCCACCGCGCGAGTTCAGACGGCGTGCTGACGCTCACGGTCGGCCGGCGCGCAGATGTTTCCGACGATCATCTGAAACAACTGCTGGCCGGCTCGCTCGATGTCATCAGGCGGCGGCTGTTCGATGTCGTGCCGCCGGACAAGCAGGCGAGGATCAGGCAGGCTCTCGCCGAACTCGCCGATGCGGCGCGTACAGCGCATAGCACGCGCGATTTCGTGCCGGCGCAGCGGACCATCCTGTCGCTGTATGAAGCCGGTGCCTTGGACCAGTCGGCGTTGTTCGGCTTCGCATCCGAGCACAAATACGAGGAGGTCATCGCGGCGCTCGCCGCAATGACGGGATTGAAGATCGCGACGCTCGACCGGCTGGTGTCGGGCGATCGTCGCGATCCGCTGCTGATCCTGGGCCGCATGATCGGGCTCGATTGGCGCACCGTGCACGCACTGATCCTGCTGCGCCTCGGACCGAAACGCGTGCCGGCGCAGCGCGATATCGATGCGATCAGGGTCAACTACGCGCGCCTGCTGCCATCGACCGCCGAGCGCGTCGTCGCGTTCTGGAAGACACGACACTGAGTGACCTTCGCCGGCGCAGCGGTCAGCGCCGCCTGAAGATCAGATAGTTGGCGACGCGGCCTTCGCGCGCGGCCTTCCGCCCGTAGCGCGTCATGGTGTAGCCCGGCCAGGGCAGACGCCAGTCGTCGGCGCGCTCGGCCGTCCAGGCGAACTCCGGCGAACGCAGCAGATGCCACAGCGTCCAGGCGCAATAGTCGGCGATGTCGCTGACGAAGCGGAACTCGCCGCCGGGCTTCAGGACGCGCGCCATCGCTGCGATCGTCGCATCCTGCACGAAACGCCGCTTCCAGTGCCGCCGCTTCGGCCAGGGATCGGGATGGATCAGGTCGATCCGCTGCAGCGACTGCGGCGGCAGCCAGGCCAACGGCTCGGCGGCGTCGCCCGCCACCAGCCTGATATTGCCGATGTTGTCGGCCTCGATGGCCGACAGGATCTTGGCCATGCCGTTGACATAGGGCTCGCAGCCGATGAAGCCGGTGGTCGGAAACGCCTTCGCTTCGGCGGCAAGATGCTCGCCGCCGCCAAACCCGATCTCCAGCCGCAGCGCGTCGACCGGCGGATCGTACAGCGTGGGCAGCACGGCTTCCGCGGGCGCGGCGAGATCGAGCGCGAGGTGCGGCAGCAGGTTGTCGACCAGGCCGGCCTGATGCGCCCGCAGCTTGTGGCCCTTGCGCCGGCCGAAGAACGAGCCCTGGCCGTGCAGGGCCTCGGTGCCGGTGTGATCGTCGTCGACGGGCATGTTGATCGCGGGGCTCATCGCAGGGTTTGATAGAGACGGTAGAGCAGCCTTGTCCGCGGCTCGATCGAGGAGATGTACATCTGCTCGTAATGCGTATGCGCGCCCTTGCCATCGACGCCGAGCCCATCGAGCGTCGCCGTGAACGGTGCGGTGAAATTGCCGTCCGAACCGCCCCCGGTATAGGTGTCGACCAGCTCGAAGCCGATCTCGTCGGCCAGGGATTTCGCATGCTCGAACAGGGCGGCGCCGGCGTTGCCCTTGACGTAAGGCGGCCGGTTCACCTCGCCGCTCACTTCGACCGTGACGCCATCGCTGCGCGAGGTCAGCCCCAGGATCTTGGGCAGGATCTCCTCGGCATCGGCAGGCGTCGGCAGCCGTGCATCGACCTCGGCATAAGCTTCCTCAGCGATCACGTTGGGACGGGTGCCGCCGCGCACGACGCCGACATTCACGGTGATGCCGCGGGCGGGGTCGTTGAGCGCTTCGAGCGCATGGATGACGTTGGCGAGTTCGCGGATCGCACTGCGTCCATCCTGTGGACGCGCGCCGGCGTGCGCGGGCACGCCGCGGATTGCCACGTCGAACCGCGCCACGCCCTTGCGTCCGGTCACGATCTTGCCGCCGTCGCGCGCCGGCTCGGTGACGAGGACGTATTTGGCCTTGCGGCCTTCCTCCTCGATCAGCGCGCGCGAGGTCGGGCTGCCGATCTCTTCATCCGAGACGAACAAATGAGTAATGCCGAGGGGCGATTTTTGACCCTCTGCGCAGAGCTGACGAAAGGCGTGAAAGGCGAGATACGCGCCGCCCTTCATGTCGTAGATCCCCGGACCGTACGCAACGTCGCCGTCGACTGAGAACGGCAGCCGCGCGATGAACCCGATCGGATGCACCGTGTCGAGATGGCTCAGGACCAGGATGCCCGGCTCGTCCTGTCCCCACGCCGACCGTGCGACGAGGTGGTCGCCGCAGCCGTCGCGTCCGGCGATCCGTTCGATCGTGGCATCGAGCCCGCGATAGCCATCCGCGACAAGGGAAGCCAGCTTGTTGACCTGATCAGGCGCCTCGGTCGGGGTCTCGATCTCGACCCATTGGCGGATGCCTTCGAGAATTGTGCGACTATCGAACGGGCTGCTGTCGGCGGTCATGGGCTTTGTAAATCGTTCTCGATGGTTACGAAGTGGTAGCAGGCGGTGGACGCGCTGGCGCGCCGCTGGGCGGGTTGGCGGCTGGGACGCCGGAGTTCCAGGCCACATGTGCATAAAAAGATTTAGAGCGCGATAGCCTTTCCCGAAGGGGAGCCATCGCGCTCTATTGGTCGTGATCCAACCTGTCTATCGGCTCATTCGTCCGGCGGAACGCAGCGTGCCCAGCGCGTCGTCCGCAAACGTGCCCCGCTGATGGCCCCCCGAGGGCGCTGACATTCCTATGAGAGTGATCACGATAGGAATGTCAGCGCCGGCGCATCAGCTAGCCTTCTTCCGGAGCTTCGCGATCAGCGATCTGCTCGACCAGGTCGACGATGCTGCGACGAAGCTTCGAATCGTGGATCCGCGTGAATGCGCGGGTCAACGCCAGTCCTTCGGAGGTTGCCAGGAAATCAGACACATAGGCGGGCGAAGCGCCTTCGCCGAAAGCTTCACCGTTGGTCCCGCCACTCGGGACCCCTTCGAACAGGAAGGAGACCGGGACCTGCAGAACCTCCGAGATCTGCTGAATCCGGCTGGCGCCGACTCGATTGGTGCCTTTTTCGTACTTCTGTATCTGCTGGAACGTGAGTCCGAGAGCCTCACCGAGTTTTTCCTGGCTCATGCCCAACATGATACGGCGCATCCGCACCCGGCTGCCGACATGCTTGTCAACAGGGTTGGGCGCTTTCGTCGACATCTCTCAACTCCTTAGAATGGGCCTCGGAACGAGGCGGTCGCAGTATGCCTCAGGCGCTCACACCGTCAATTTATGTTCGCATGTCGTACTAACGAAGACGGCCGAGCAACGAACTGGACGGCTCATGCTGCCGCGCGAGAATGCGAATTGCAGCAGCTATCTGTCAACACTTGGGGTTTTGCTTGTCAAAAAAAATCTTACGGACCCGGAAAGAATCGAGATCTTGCGGGTGTCAGGGAAGCTTTTGAGCAACACGTCTGCGAACGACGGTGCTCAGGGCGATCACTAACAGGATCGCAACCGGAATGTCGCCGAGCCTTGCATAGGCTGTCGGCTGCAACGCAACAGGCAGCGCGGAATCCAGCACGCCCTCTGCGCCGAGAGGCAATTGCTTAACGATACGGCCGACGGGATCGATCACTGCGGAGATGCCGGTGTTCGCAGATCGAACTAATGGAAGTCCTTGCTCGATCGCGCGCCACTGCGCTTGCTGTAGATGCTGATGAGGCCCAGTCGAAATGCCGAACCAGCCATCGTTCGTCAAGTTGACGATCCAGCCCGGTCGTTCTTCGGTCGGCACGCTGTCACTCGGAAAGATCGCCTCGTAGCAGATCAAGGGAAGAACACGCGGAGCGTGTGGCACGTCCAGGTTGCGTCGCGCCGTGCCGGGGATGAAGCCGCCCTGCACCCGCGTGAGCTGCTCGAGCCCGATCCGCTCCAGCAGATTCTGGAACGGCAGGAACTCGCCGAACGGGACCAGATGCAGCTTGTCGTAGACCGACAGCACGGTGCCGTCGTGATCGATCACGTAGATCGAATTGTAGGCCCGGGTGATGGGGGTGTTGCGAGGCGCGTCGGGGGCGCGGACCGAACCGGTGATCAGCACCGTGCCCGGCGACAGCAGGTCGGCGATCTGGCCCATCGCGTCCGCCTCGCGGGTCAGGAAGAACGGGAACGCCGATTCCGGCCAGATCAGGACGTTGGTGTCCCGGACGCCGGTGGCGTTCGGGCCGGAGGCGCGGTCCGACAGCGCCAGATAGCGGCGCATGACATCGGCCTTGGCGCCATAGTTGAACTTGACGTCCTGCTGCAGGTTCGGCTGCATGATCCGCAGCTTGAGGTCGGCGACGAAGGCTGTCGGATGCAGGCCGAGCCGGATAGCGCCGAACACGCCCATCATCACGAGCAGGGCGGCGGCTGCGGCCGGCGCCCGCCAGCGCTCACGCCATGTCTTGCCGTCGATCAGCACCGCGGGGCTGGCAAAGATCGCGATCGCCAGGAACGTCATGCCCCAGATCCCGATCAGCGAGGCCGTCTGCGCCAGCGCGAGCGGCTGCGACAGGGCATAGCCGAACGTGTCCCAGGGAAAGCCAGTCAGCGCGTGGCCGCGCAGCCATTCGCTCGCGGTCAGGCAGACGGCGAGCGCCAGGATGCGGGTTGCATCACGCGTCCAGATCAACCGGGCCAGGGCGAAGCCTAGGGCCGGAAACAGCGCGAGATAGGCCGGCAGGCCCAGCACGGCGAACGGCATCAGCCAGGCGAAGGTGTCGGCATCGACCAGGAACGCGTTGCCGATCCAGTAAAGGCCGGGCACGAAATAGCCCATGCCGAAGCAGAAGCCGGTGAAGGCGGCAGCCGGGATGCCGCGCCGCCGTCCCGCCGCGGCGCCATCGATCAGCCAGACCAGAACCGGGAAGGTGATCGCAAGCACCGGCCAGGCGTTGAACGGGGCCATCG
Source organism: Bradyrhizobium sp. SZCCHNRI2009 (assembly GCF_032485115.1). Classification (NCBI taxonomy): domain Bacteria; kingdom Pseudomonadati; phylum Pseudomonadota; class Alphaproteobacteria; order Hyphomicrobiales; family Nitrobacteraceae; genus Bradyrhizobium; species Bradyrhizobium sp. SZCCHNRI2009. The sequence continues at coordinate 369,214 of NZ_JAUEUH010000005.1, read as the reverse complement.
CGAGCGAGGAGAGCGCGCCGGCGGCGAGCGCGATCGCCGCACGCTTCCAGCCCCAGGCCAGGACAACGCCAATGGCGAGGCCGCGAATCGTCGATGGGCGGATCACTGTGAGCTGGCTCCATCGCCCCGTGGCGGGCTGCTATCGTCGTGGACCGGCGCAGGGCCGGCCTCTGTCGGCGGCGGCTCGGCCGGGACGTCCGTGTCCGCCGGGGTCACTTCCGGCGCAACGTCTCGACGCCGGCTTTCGCGCTGCGGGCGGGGCGTCGGGCGTTCCTTGCGCGGCGCGATGCGCAGGCGCTTGACCCGGCGCGGATCGGCATCGAGCACCTCGACCTCGAAATTGCCGGGGCCGGAGATCAGCTCGCCGCGCACCGGCAGCCGGCCGACATGGTTGACGAGATAGCCGCCGAGCGTCTCCACCCCTTCGCCCGCCTCTCCCGTCACGAACTCCTCGCCGATCACCCGGCGTACGTCGTCGAGGCTGGCGCGGGCGTCCGCGATGAAGGCGTTGTCGGCCTGCCGCACGATCGCCGGCGGCTCGTCGCTGTCGTGCTCGTCGTCGATCTCGCCGACGATCTGCTCGACGATGTCCTCGATGGAGACCAGCCCGTCGGTGCCGCCATATTCGTCGACGACCAGCGCCAGATGGATGCGCGAGGCCTGCATTTGCGCCAGCAGGTCGATCGCGCGCATCGACGGCGGCACGTAGAGCAGCTTGCGGATGATGTTGGCCTCGAACAGCGGCATCGACAGATCGACGGCCTTGAGATCGAGGCCGGCGGGCAGCGGCTTCTTGCGCCGCGCCTTCACCTCGTCGGAGACCCGGGCCTGCGCCGTGGTGAAGGCAAGCAGGTCGCGGATGTGCACCATGCCTTCGGGGTCGTCGAGCGTGTCGTTGTAGACGACGAGGCGCGAATGCGATGCGCTCTCGAACAGGCTCATCAGTTCGCCGAGCGTGATGTCGCGCCGGACGGCGACGATATCTGCACGATGCACCATCACGTCGGCGATGCGCCGCTCGTGCAAATCGAGGATGTTGCGCAGGAGCGTGCGCTCGACCGCGGAGAAGCCGATGTCATCGGGCGTCGAGGCATCGAGCACGACCTGCAGGTCGTCGCGAACCGAGCCGCCGCCTTTCCAGCCGAACAGGTTGCGCAGCGCGCGAATCAGCCAGTTCTCGCCCGGCGAGCGGCCGAGCTCGGCCGGCGGCACCACGGCCGGCAGATTGCGCGTCTGGCGCGGATTGTCATGGATGGGCTCGGAATCGGCCATGGTCAGTTCATCCGTTCCCGATCGGCATAGGGATCGGGGATGCCGAGATGGGCCAGGATCTCGGTCTCCAGCGCCTCCATCTCCTCGGCCTCGTCATCGGTCTCGTGATCGTAGCCGATCAGATGCAGGAAGCCGTGCACGGTGAGATGGCTGAGATGATGCTCGAACGGCTTCTGTTCGTCGTCGGCCTCGCGCCGCATCGTCTCATAGGCGATGGCGATGTCGCCGAGCATGCGCGGGGCATCATCCTCGCCGCGCGGTCCGGTCGGCTGCAGCGCCGGAAACGACAGCACGTTGGTGGGCTTGTCGATGCCGCGCCAATTGCTGTTCAGGGTGCGGATGCCCTGGTCGTCCGTCAGCATGACGGCGATCTCGGCGTCGCCGACATCGGCGTCGACCATCTCGGCCGCGGCGAGAATGGCGCGTTGTATGACGTCCTCGGCGTCAGGCTGGTCCTGCCAGCAATCGGCTGCGACGATCACCTCGGTCGTTGGAATGGGACTTTGTGGCATCCTGGTCGATATCTGTGCGGATGGCGCTGGAACGACGCGACCATCGGCGTGCTTGCTCTCGCGTCAGCGGGCTTTCGGCCCCTCGTAGGCGGCGACGATGCGCGCCACCAATTCGTGGCGGATGACATCTTCGCCGGTGAACCGGACCTGTGCGATCCCCTCGACACCGTCGAGCAGGCGCGCGGCTTCGGCGAGTCCGGAGGTCTGGCCGTTCGGAAGATCGACCTGCGAGGGATCGCCGGTGATGATCATGCGGCTGTTCTCGCCGAGACGCGTGAGGAACATCTTCATCTGCATCGATGTGGTGTTCTGCGCCTCGTCGAGGATGATCGCGGCGTTGGTCAAGGTGCGCCCGCGCATGAAGGCGAGCGGCGCGATCTCGATCTCGCCGGCCTGCAGCGCGCGCTCGACGATGCGCGCATCCATCAGATCGTACAGCGCGTCGTAGATTGGGCGCAGATAGGGATCGACCTTCTCGCGGAGGTCACCAGGCAGGAAGCCGAGCCGCTCGCCGGCTTCGACCGCCGGGCGTGAGAGGATGATGCGGTCGACTTCCTTCCGCTCGAACAGCTGCGCCGCATGCGCGACCGCAAGCCAGGTCTTGCCGGTGCCGGCCGGGCCGATGCCGAACACGAGCTCGTGCCGCTTCAGCGCGCGGATGTAGGAATCCTGCGCGGCGGTGCGGGCGCGCACCGGGCGCTTGCGCAGGTTGATGCTCTCGAACGCGTTCTTGGCGTTCTTGGCGTCGAACTCGAACAGCGAGCCCTGCGCCACCACGGCGCGGATCGCGCCCTCGACGTCGCCCTGCGCCAGATCGTGGCCCTTCACGGCCTGCGCATAGAGCGATTCGAGCACGCGCCGCGCGGCATCGCAGCCGTCGCGTGTTCCGCCGATGGTGATGTGGTTGCCGCGGGAATCGACGACGACGCCGAGCCGTCGTTCGACCAGGGCCAGATTCTGGCCGTAAGGCCCAACCAGGGCGGAGGCGGCACGGTTGTCGTCGAAATCGATGACGACCTGGGTCTCGGGGGGCATGGACATGTCGCGGTCGTACTTGCGGCTGGGAGCGAGGGAAGACGGATCCGATGCGCTCTTGGGCAAGTGCTCAGCCTCCGATGGACACGAGGGGCGTGGGGGAGATCACTGCCGGCGCCGCCGTGACGAGCTCGCCGAGCAGGCTGTAGCGTTCGAGACTGTCGATCCGCACCGGCAGAACCTGGCCGATGATGTCGTCGGACGCCATGACGTGGGCCGGCTGCAGATACGCGGTCCGTCCGACCAGTTGCCCGGGCTTGCGCGCTGGCCGCTCGAACAACACGTCGACGACCTGGCCGATCGCGGCCTTGTTGAAGGCTGCTTGCTGGCTGTCGATCAAGCTCTGGAGGCGCTCCAATCGCTCGTCCATCTCGGTCGCTGACACCATCTCCGGCATGTCCGCTGCCGGAGTTCCCGGGCGCGGCGAATACTTGAACGAATACGCCGCAGCGTAGCCGATTTGGTCGATCAGGGCGAGGGTGGCGCGAAAATCTTCCTCGGTCTCGCCCGGGAACCCGACGATGAAATCCGAAGAGAATGCAATGTCGTGACGGGCGGCGCGAAAACGGTCGACGACTTTGCGATAGTCAGTCGCCGTGTGTTTGCGGTTCATGGCGTTCAGGATGCGGTCAGATCCCGACTGAACCGGCAGATGCACGAACGGCATCACCGCTTCGAGATCGCGATGCGCCGCGATCAGGCTGTCGTCGACGTCGTTGGGATGGCTGGTCGAGTAGCGGATCCGCGCCACGCCCGGAATCTCGGCGATCCCATGGAGCAGCCGCCCCAGCGTCCAGGGCCGGCCGTCAGGGCCTTCGCCGTGATAGGCGTTGACGTTCTGGCCGATCAGGGTGATCTCGCGAACGCCATTGTCGACGAGCTGCGTCACGTCGTCGACGATGCGTGTCACCGCACGCGACATCTCGCTGCCGCGCGTATACGGCACCACGCAGAAGGTGCAGAACTTGTCGCAGCCTTCCTGCACGGTCACGAAGGCCGAGACGCCGCGGGCGCGGATCGCCTCGCGGCTGGGCTTCGCCAGGAAGCCGAACTTGTCCTGGGCCGGGAATTCGGTCTCGATCGCCCGCTCGCCGCGGCGGGCCTGGGCCAGCAGCTGCGGCAGATGGTGGTAGCTCTGCGGGCCGACCACGACGTCGACGGTGGGGGCGCGGGCGATGATCTCCTCGCCTTCCGCTTGCGCCACGCAGCCGGCCACCGCGATCTGCATCGTCCGGCCGGCCCGCGCGGCGTCCTCCTTCGCGACCCGCAGCCGCCCGAGCTCCGAATAGACCTTCTCGGAGGCCTTCTCGCGGATGTGGCAGGTGTTGAGGATCACGAGATCGGCGTCACCGGCCTCGGCGGTCTCGACGAAGCCCTCAGGCCCCAGCGTGTCCACCATGCGCTGGGCATCGTAGACGTTCATCTGGCAGCCATAGGACTTGATGTGCAGCTTGCGCGGCGGCGTCATGAACCCTTGCATGCAGTCGGAGGCGCCCAATTCGGCGCCGCGCTCAGATATAGGCTAGGGGGCCGAAAATCCAGCGATCGCGGGCTTTTTCTCGGCCAGCCGGCTCAGAATCGCCGGCAACTGCCGCATGTCGTCGAAAACCACGGTGGCGCCGGCCGCGCGCAGGTCGTCGGCGTGCCCGGGCCGGCAGTGGCTGCCGCCGTGAAACCCGAGCACTGTCATGCCGGCGGCGACACCGCCCCGGATACCGGCCGTGCTGTCCTCGACCACCACGCAGGCCGTGGGACGCGCCTTCATCTGCGCTGCGGCGAACAGAAACAGATCGGGCGCGGGCTTGCCGTTCTCGACCTGGGAGGATGAGAAGATGTGCGGGGCGAGGCGATCGTAGAGCCGGGTGGCGCCAAGGCTGACGCGCATGCGCTGGTGCGAGCCGGAGGAGGCGACGCACACCGGCACGTCGATGGTGTCGAGCGTCTCCGCGATCCCGTCGATGGCCGCGAGGTCCTGCTCGAAGGCGCGGAACAGGCGATCCTGCAGTTTCGGGTTGAAATCGTCGGGCAGGGAACGGCCGAGCTCGGCCTCGACCTCGAGCTTCGCCTGTTTCAGGGAGCGGCCCAGGAACCGCGCGAACACCTGCTCGGTCGTGATCGGATAGCCGCACAGGCTGAGCACGTCGGCGTGCGTCTGACAGGAGATCACCTCGCTGTCGACCAGCACGCCATCGCAATCGAAAATGACGAGATCGAGGTTCGAAGCCGTCGCCGCGTCAGCCATTCGTCTCTTCGTCGAGCGGCACGCAATACAGCTCCAGCCGGTGATCGACCAGCTTGTAGCCGAGCTTGCGGGCGATCTCGGCCTGCAGCTTCTCGATCTCCTCGGAGGTGAACTCGATCACCTTGCCGTCGCGCAGATTGATCAGATGATCATGATGGCTGTCGCGCATCTGCTCGTAGCGGGCGCGACCCTCGCGGAAATCATGGCGTTCGATGATGCCGGCATCCTCGAACAGCTTCACGGTGCGATAGACCGTGGAGATCGAGATCTTGTCGTCGACGGCGACGCAGCGCCGGTACAACTCCTCGACGTCGGGATGGTCGCAGGCTTCCGCGAGCACGCGGGCAATGACCCGGCGCTGCTCGGTCATGCGCATGCCGGTGGCGGCACAGCGGGCCTCGATTCCGGTGGAATTGAGCGCTGGCGTGGTTTTCAAGGAGGTCATCGTGTCTCGCCTCAAGGATGCGCTTTCTGCCACCAAGCGCAGGTTACGACAAGTCCCGGCGCATCAGAAGCGCATTCAACTGTTCCCCGCCGGGCTGAAGGTAATAGCGTTCCCGACGGCCCACGGTCGCAAATCCGGCGCGTTCATAGAGTCGGCGGGCCGGCTGGTTGTTTTCCTCCACTTCGAGAAAGACCGTCCGGACCCCGCGCCCCGCGAGGTGCCCGAGATGCTGCAGCAACAGATCACGAGAAAATCCGCGGCCGCGCTGATTTGGGTCAAGTGCAACTGACAATATTTCCGCTTCGTCCGCGCCGATTCGCGAGACGATGAAGCCGATGAGCTTCCGCCCGAGCCGCAGCCGATGGATCATGGTGTTGCGCTCGGCCAGCATCGCCTCGAACTCGCCTTCGCCCCAGCCGCGGTGAAACGAGGCGGCGTGGATCTGGGCGAGCCTGGCGGCGTCGCGCGGCGCGGCCGCTTCGATCAACGGTTTGGGGCTGCCGAGCCAGCGGAAGAACATGTTCATGACGAGACGGCCGTCTGCGCCGGTTGACGCGCCGCCCCGGCGGGCGGCTTGACGTCGGGCGCGCGCAGATAGAACGGTCGCGCCGGCGCGTGCGCCGGGTCGGCGGCCGCGCCAAGCCAGGCGACCCAGCCGATGTCGGGTCCGTCTTGCGAGTCGACCGCAACTGGCGCGGCGGCTTCCTTGGGCCACCGCTCGGCCAGCAGCGCCGCGGCGTTGCCGACGAGGTGCGGGGCGCCGAGCCGCGCGGCCGGCAGGACGTCGTCTGTCGCAGCGACCTGGGGCGCGACCAGTTCCTCGCCGCTGCCGCTCACGACTTGGTAGTAGACATGGTCGTGCCGGGCATCGATCGCCGAGATCACCGGGTTGGCGCGGTCCTCGCTGACGATCGGCGCCGCGTAGGCGGACAGCGTGGTCACGCCGACGACCGGCTTGTGCGCCGCCAAGGCAATGCCGCGCGCGGCGGAGAGGCCGACGCGCAGCCCGGTGAAACTACCAGGACCCGTCGTCACCGCGATGCGGTCGAGCTCGTGGAAGCCGACGCCCGACTGGCGCATCACGCGCGCGATCAGCGGCATCAGCGCCTCGGCGTGGCCGCGCTTCATCGGCAGCGTTTCCTCGGCGCGCATCGCGGCCGAATCAGTGTCCAGAACGGCAGCCGCGCAATGGTCGAGGGCAGTATCGATGGCGAGGATCAACATCCGGTCAGATTCACATTGAAAGGAGCGCCGAATACCTTTTTGGGGGCTTTGATAAAGTCGGTTGCCGCTTTCTTACATCCTGATCGGGAAAAACGCATCACGGCGCACGACCGCAAACTACTGAATTGGCGCTCATTCAAGCAAATCTTTCCGGGCTGTTGGATTGATCGTCCGGTTCGACGCTCAGGCCGCCGCGCCATCCCGGTGGCAAAGGCGATGCCCGGCGCGATGAGGCCGGGTCGAGGCGATCAATCGCTCGCAAGCCGGTGCTCGGGTTCGGCACCGACGGCATGGGGATCACCGCCTCATCCGGGCCAGCCTCAAACGCTCAATTCCGCTCGGTCAGTTCGAGCGCCAGAGGGGGCGACGAGCAGGTCCGGCGAAAGTGCCGATTGGCGCGAGTCTGGGCGGCGTCGGCGAAGCCGGTCGGCGCGCCGAGCGCGGTGACCAGCGAGATACCGTCGAGCATGCGGCGGGGGCGGCCGTGGCCGCCACCCTCGGCGGCGCAGCGTGAGCAGAGGCAAATGCTGATTGGCGCGCAGATCTGTTCGCCAACCCCATTCGCCATTGCCTTCCTACATCGGCCGGACTTCAACCACCTCGGGCACGAAGTGCTTCAGCAGGTTCTGGATGCCGTGCTGCAGGGTCGCGGTCGATGACGGGCAGCCCGAGCAGGCGCCCTTCATGTTGAGATAGACGATGCCGTCCTTGAAGCCGCGGAAGGTGATGTCGCCGCCGTCATTGGCTACGGCCGGACGGACGCGGCTCTCGATCAGGTCCTTGATCATGCCGACCGTCTCGGTGTCGGCCTCGTCGTAGAACTCGTCGTCCTCGTCGGCGGATTCGTCATTGGCGGCGCTGCCGTCGGCGAGCAGCGGCGCGCCCGACATGTAGTGCTCCATGATCGCGCCGAGGATCGCCGGCTTGAGGTGCTGCCACTCACCGTCGCTCTTGGTGACGGTGATGAAATCGGCGCCGTAGAACACGCCGCTGACGCCGTCGACGGCGAACAGGCGCTCGGCCAGCGGGGAGCGCGCGGCGGCGTCGCGGCTGCCGAACTCCATCGTGCCCGCGGGCAACACGACGCGGCCCGGGATGAACTTCAAGGTGGCGGGATTGGGGGTGGCTTCGGTCTGGATGAACATGGTTTTCTCCGGCAGCGCCGGTTCAAGGCCGGCCTGTGGTGTCCTCATAGCAGATGGCGCGAACGCGCGCACGATCAAGGGGGCATGGCCGGCGTTTCCGATCTAAGCCTATGAAAGAGCGTCGAGATCGGCGTCACCGAGATCGCCCGGCACGATCACCAGCGGGATCGGGAAGGCACCGCTCGTCTTGGTGACATGGGTGACCAGCGGGCCGGGGCCCTCGGGGCCGGAATGGGCGGCGAGCACCAGCAGCGCGATGTCGCTGTCGTGCTCGATCGTCTCCAGGATCTGCGCCGTCGGCTCACCTTCGCGGATCACCCGTTCCGGCGCGGTCACATCGATCGCCGACAGTAGCGCCGCGGCCTGGTCGAGCTCGGCATGGGCCTGCTCCTGCGCCTCGGCCCGCATCAGATCGGCGACCCCCAGCCATTGCTGGTTCTGGTCCTCCGTCTCGATGACGTGCAGCATGACGATACGGCCGCCGGAACGGACCGCCCAGCGGCCGGCATAGCGGACCGCGCGGTCCCACTCCTCGCTGTCGTCGACCACGACCAGGCATTTCGGCGCATGGCCGGTCTGGTAGCTCTGCCGCTGCGCCGCCATCGCGTTCCCGCCTGCTGCTGCGAGTCGATCCGGCCGCGATGCTGCCACAGCCCATCTCCGTTGGGGAGAGGGCTGCGGGTTCCATCGCGCCCGCAATGACAGCGGTGGTGCGGCTTCTAGTAGCGAGGATGTCGCTTCGCTCATCCGGGCTACGGCCGCAAGGCCGACTTCGGAGCTCGCGCCGTGCTGCTCTGGTCAGGGCTTGCGGATGAAGCCGACGATGTCCTTGGCCGTCTTCATGGTCTCCGCGGCGATGGCCTGGGCGCGGTCGGCGCCGTCGACCAGCACGGACTCGACGTAGCCGGGATCGGCGGTCAGGCGCTTCATTTCCGCGGCGATCGGCCCGAGCTTGGTGACGCACAGCTCGACCAGCGCGTTCTTGAAGCTGGAGAACTGGCCGCCGCCGAAATCCCTGAGCACATCGGCCTTGCTGCGGTCCGACAGCGCGGCGTAGATGCCGACGAGGTTGTCGGCCTCGGGACGTGCGTCCAGCCCCTTTTCCTCGGTCGGCAGCGGCTCCGGATCGGTCTTGGCCTTGCGGACCTTCTGCGCGATCGTATCGGCATCGTCAGTCAGGTTGATGCGCGAATAGTCCGAGGCATCGGACTTCGACATCTTCTTGGTACCGTCGCGCAGCGACATCACGCGCGTCGCGGGACCGGTGATGAGGGGTTCCGGAAGCGGGAAGAACAGGCCGTCGCCGAAGCCGTGGCTGCGGATCGAGTCGCCGTAGTCATTGTTGAACTTCTGCGCGATGTCGCGGGAGAGCTCGAGATGCTGCTTCTGGTCCTCGCCGACCGGAACATGGGTGGCGCGGTACAGCAGGATGTCGGCGGCCATCAGCACCGGATAGTCGTACAGACCGACCGATGCGTTCTCACGGTCCTTGCCGGCCTTCTCCTTGAACTGCGTCATGCGGTTCAGCCAGCCGATGCGCGCAACGCAGTTGAAGATCCAGGCGAGCTCGGCGTGCCCTGAGACCTGACTCTGGTTGAACACGATGTGCTTCTTCGGATCGATGCCGGCGGCGATGAAGGCGGCGGTGACCTCGCGGGTGTTGCGCGCGAGTTCGGCGGGGCCGCCCCAGACATCGATCGGCATCGTGATCGCGTGCATGTCGACGACGCAATAGATGCAGTTGTGCGTCTCCTGCATCTTCACGAAGTTGACGATCGCGCCGAGATAGTTGCCGAGATGCAGGTTGCCGGTCGGCTGGACGCCCGAGAAAACCCGTTCCACGAAGGCCATGGTCACTGTTCCGGATGAATGGATTTGGGGTCGTTTGGCACGTGCGCCTCAAAGGTGCAAGTCGCCGGCGGGCTTTTGCCGGATCGCCCTGACGGTTTCGCGCCAGCTTACGGCGCCCAGGGACAACAGAAGCACGCCGTAGAGGATGATGGCGCCGCTGATCAGGGCGGCGAGCAGGGCGGCCGCGCCGAGATGGCTGCTGCTCCACGTGCCGGCGAAGCGTCCGGCGACGGTCCAGAGGACCGCGCCCATGACCATCGCAGCCAACGTGATGCGCGGCAGCCGGCGCCGCGAGGCAGGGGGAAGCGCGAAACCGAAGCGCGTGGCGCCACGCCGGATCAGGACCGCCGCATTGGCCCAGGCACCGAGCGCGAGCCCTGCCGCGATGCCACTTGCCGCAAACAATTGTGCGAGCAGGAACGCCAGCGCGATCGCGACACCGCATCCGATCAACGTCGCGCGCAGCGGCGTCCGCGTGTCCTCGCGCGCGAAGAAGGCGGGCTGCAGCGCCTTGGTCAGCACCTGCGCCGGCAACGCTGCCGCGAGCCAGGTCAGCACCTGCGCCGTCGCGGCGGCATCGTCCGAACTGAATGCGCCATGTTCGAACAGCAAACGAATGATCGGCTCGTTCAGGATCATGAGTCCGAGCGTCGCAGGCAGCGCGAGCCCGATCGTCAGCTCGAGGCCGCGCGATTGCACCTCCGCCAGAGCCTCCTCGTTGCCCTCGTGCAGCGCGCGCGTCAACTCCGGTACCAGCACCGTGCCCATGGCAACGCCGACGAGCCCGAGCGGCAGCTCGATCAGGCGGTTGGCGAAATACAGCCACGACACCGCGGAAGGCGAGGTGGAGGCGATGACCGCGCCGCCGACCGCGAGCAATTGCGGGCCGGCGCTGGCGACCATGCCGGGCAGCGCCTTGGCGAAGAAGCCGCGCATTTCGCCATGGAAGGTGACGCGCACCGGCGAGGCGAGGGGGCCGTCGCGGCCTCGCCGCGCGAGCATCGCGAGCTGCAGCAGCCCGGCGACACCGATCGTGGCGGCGAGCAGCAGCGCGGCGCTTCCAGGGTCCGGATGTTGCATCAGCAGCACGATGGTCACGCTGATCAATGCCACGTTGAACAGCAGCGGGGCGAAGGCCGCGAGCGCAAAGCGTCGTTGCGCGCTGGACAGTGCGAGCAGCACCGTCGAGGGGCCGGCAAAGGCGAGATAGGGCAGCATCAGCCTGGCATCGTTGACGGCCAGGGTGAGCGTCTCTTCACCGGCGAAGCCCGGCGCGAGCACGGTCATCACGAACGGCATCAGCAGCGCCAGCACCAAGGTGGCGGCGAGCAGGCCGGCGCTGACGGTGCCGAGCACGCGGCCGGCAAAAGCTGCCGCATGTGTCCTACCAGACTGCTGGTATATTCGCAGCCAGGCCGGCACCAGGGCTGCATTGAGCGCGCCCTCCGTCAGCAATCGCCTGACGACGTTGACGAGCTGAAACGCCGCGAGAAATGCGTCCGCGACCGGACCGGCGCCGAGCAGCGCGGCCATCAGCGCATCCCGGACGAAGCCGAGCAGGCGCGAGGCCAGTGTTCCTGACAACACAGTCACGAATGAGCGGATCATCAGGCTTCTATAGCAGCGCCGCTTGTGATAGGCCGCAGCGTTTGCAAAACGCCGTAAACGGGGCCAGTGGATGACTGACGCGAAATACGATGTTCTCGGGATCGGCAACGCGATCTTCGACGTGCTGGTGCATGCCGATGAAGCCTTTCTCACCCGGCACGGCATGACCAAGGGCAGCATGGCGCTGATCGACGAGGCCCGCGCGGCCGCGATCTATGCCGATATGGGTCCGGCCACCGAGATGTCCGGCGGTTCGGGGGCCAACACCATCGCTGGCCTCGCCAGCCTGGGCGCGCGTGCCGCTTACGTGGGCAAGGTCAAGGACGACCAGATCGGCCGGATGTACCGGCATGATATCCGCGCCGCCGGCGTCACCTTCGATACCGTGCCCGCTGCCGACGGCCCGGCGACCGGCTGCTGTTACATCCTGGTGACGCCGGACGGCGAGCGCACCATGAACACCTATCTCGGCGCCGCGCAAAATCTCACCGCCGCGGACATCGATCCCGCGCAGATTGCGGCGGCGCGCATCATCTATCTCGAAGGTTATCTGTGGGACCCGAAGGACGCCAAGGATGCGTTCGTGAAGGCGGCGGCGATCGCGCATGACGCCGGACGCGAGGTCGCGCTGACCTTGTCGGATTCGTTCTGCGTCGATCGCTATCGCGAGGAGTTTCTCGACCTGATGCGCGGCGGCACCGTCGATCTCGTCTTCGCCAACGAGGCCGAGCTGCATTCGCTGTACCAGACCTCGGATTTCGACGGCGCGCTGAAGCAGCTGCGTGAGGACGCCACGCTCGGCATCGTCACCCGCAGCGAACAAGGCTGCGTCGTGGTGTCGAATGACGGCGTGATCTCGGTGCCGGCGCATCCGATCGAGAGCCTGGTCGATACTACCGGCGCGGGCGATCTGTTCGCCGCCGGCTTCCTGTTCGGGCTGGTGCGCAAGACCGGCTATGAGATGGCCGGCCGCCTCGGCGGCCTCGCCGCCGCCGAAGTGATCCAGCACATTGGTGCAAGGCCGCAGGTGTCGCTGAAGGAATTGGCGGCTCAGAACGGACTGAAGGTGTAGGTCGAAGCTGAGGTCACGCGTTCTTTTTCACCGGAGACACACAACTCTCTCCACCGTCATGGCCGGGCTTGACCCGGCCATCCACGTTTTATCGAGCTGCGGGACCGAAGACGTGGATGCCCGGGCCAAGCCCGGGCATGATGCCAACTAACTCATTCCGAGCTCACTCCGGTCAGTTGGCAATCTGATCACGCCGCCTTCTGTCCGCCCGCGGCATCGAGCCCGGCATAGACCCCGCGCTCGAAGCCTGCAAAGGTCTCCAGGCACAGCCGGTCGGCGAACGGCAGGAGCTGCATCAGGATCACGCCGGTGACGTCGCGCGCAGGATCGATCCAGTAGTAGGTGTTGGCGAGGCCGGCCCAGGCGAGGCTGCCGGCACTGCGGCCCTCCGGGGTCTGCGCCGTCGTGATCATGAAGCTCAAGCCCCATTTCTTGACGATGTCGGGATAGAGATCGACGTCGTTGGTCACGCCGGGCACCGCCGCGGCCATCTTCGTCATCTCGAGCTCGCCGATATGGTTGTCGCGCATCGCCGCGACCGTCTCGGGCTTGAGCACCTGGTTGCCGTTGCCGCGGCCATTGTTGAGGATCATCCGGGTGAAGCGGATGTAGTCGCCGGCCGTGCCGTAGAGCCCGCCGCCGCCCATGTGGAATTCCGGCTCCTGCTCGAGCTCGAACGGGATCGGCGCCAGGCTGCCGTCCTCGCCGCGGGCATGCATGCCGACCAGACGCGCGCGCTGCGACGGGCCGAGCTTGAAGCCGGTATCGTCCATGCCGAGCGGTGCGAACAGATGGTCGCGCAAGTACGCGTCGAGCTTCTGGCCGCTGGCGGCCTCGACCGCCTTGCCGACGAAATCGATGTTGATGCCGTATTCCCAGCGCGTGCCGGGATCGGAGGCGAGCGGCAATTTGAGAGCGTCGTTCTTGCAGGTGATGATGCCGGGCGTTCCGGCCTTCTGCACATAGGTGGCCATATCGCCGTTCCACATGTCGTAGCAGAAGCCGGCGGTGTGGGTCATCAGATGGCGCAGCGTGATCGCGGTCTTCGCCGGCCGCAGGATCGGCTCGCCATTGGCGTCGAAACCGTCGAGCACCTTGGGCGCGGCGAGGTCCGGCAGCACCGTGCCGATCGGCGCATCCAGCGACAACCGGCCCTGCTCGACCAGCTGCATCCCGGCCGCGCAGGTGATGGCCTTGGTCATCGAGGCGATCCAGAACACGCTGTCGGTGGTCATCGGGTCGTCGCGGCCGAGGTCGCGCTTGCCGAAGGCGCCTTCGTAGATGATGCCGTTGCTGTCAGCGGCAAAGGCGACGACGCCGGGAATCTCTCCCGCCTCCGCCTTCTGCCGCAGCACGCCGTCGATGTCGGTCTTGTTCTGCATGGTCTCCTCCGTTCCGTTCTTGATGACGGTAGGCGATTGTTTCTCGGGCCGGCCTGGGCAGCAAGGACCGCCGGTCTCACGGCCGGTCGCGATCTCGTGATGATGCGGCGCGAACGAAGCAGGCGGGGACAACAGCGCCGCGGAGGCCACAGCGCTTCAATTTCTCGCCAGAATCATGATTAGTTCCACTCAGTCGCGAGTCCGACACATGGGGGCCATGTTCCCACCACGGGCTTGCGACTGTTGTGAGTTGCAACCATTTTTGCATTAAAGGGTTGAAGAACCGGCTTTTTCGAGCCGATGGCATGGCTTTGGCGGCAATGTCCGCCGTTGGGGGCGATATGATTTCAACGTGGAGCGAGTGGAAGCGGTATCCCCGCCCGGGGCGCGGCGACAATATCGAGGCGCCGATCACGCCCGGCATCTACGAAGTGCGCATTGCGGCGACCGGAGCGCTGTATGCGTTCGGCGCGGTCGACAATGTGGCGCAGGCCCTGGCGCTGCTGCCCGTGGGGCAGAGATCATGGTTTGGCCGCCGTGATCCCGCCGCCTTGCCGGACCTGGAATACCGCACCTGCGCGACCTCGACCAAGGCCGACGCCAAGGCGGCGGCGGAGCGCATGATCGGCCGGCGCGAGACCTATATGAGCGGCGCGGCCTGATCCCGGGTCGGCTCGTCAGCATTCAGCATTTGGTGCCGTACAGGCACGGATCGCCGGATCGAATGTGCCGTTCAGGAGGCGCACGCGCCGTGCGCCGCCGCCGGGGCGTGGCTATATTCGGAGACGATCGCTCGCTTTCGAGGAGTAGCCCGATGACACCGCCCGCCGCCGCCCGTGCCTCCACTGCCGCCCCGAGCCTGCGTGACCGCCTGAAGGATCCGTCGCTGCTGCGTGAGCAGTGCTACATCGATGGTGCGTGGGTCGGTACGCCGGTGCTTCCGGTCAACAATCCGGCCACCGGCGCCGAGCTCGCCAAGGTCGCGCAGCTCGGTGCGGCGGAGACCACGCAAGCCGTCGAGGCCGCCGCGCGCGCGTTCCCGTCCTGGGCCCGGCTGACCGCCAAGCAGCGCTCCAATACCTTGCGCAAATGGTTCGAGCTGATCACGGCCAACCGCGAGGACCTCGCGCTGATCCTCACCTCCGAGCAGGGCAAGCCGCTGGCGGAGGCGCTCGGCGAGGTCGATATCGGCGCCGCCTATATCGAGTTCTTCGCCGAGGAGGCGCGTCGCGTCTATGGCGAGACCATCCCGACCCAGAAGCCGGATGCGCGCCTGCTGGCGCTGAAGCAGCCGATCGGCGTCTGCGGCGCCATCACGCCATGGAATTTCCCGAACTCGATGATCACCCGCAAGGTGTCGCCTGCGCTCGCCGCCGGCTGCACCGTGGTGCTGAAGCCGGCCAACGAGACGCCGCTGTCGGCGCTGGCGCTCGCCGTGCTGGCCGAACGCGCCGGGATTCCGGCGGGCGCGCTCAACATCGTCACCGGCGACGCGCCGCCGATCGGCAAAGTGCTGTGCGAGCATCCGTCGGTGCGCTTCATAGGCTTCACCGGCTCGACCGAGGTCGGCAAGATTCTCTATCGCCAGTCGGCCGGCACGGTGAAGAAGCTCGGGCTCGAGCTCGGCGGCAACGCGCCGTTCGTGGTGTTCGACGATGCCGATGTCGATGCGGCTGTCGAAGGCGCCATGGTCTCGAAATATCGCAACATGGGCCAGACCTGCGTCTGCGCCAATCGCCTCTATGCGCAGGACGGCATCTACGACGCCTTCGTCGCGAAGCTCGCCGCCAAGGTCGCGGCGATGAAGATCGGCGAGGGCACCGAGGCCGGCGTGACCCAGGGGCCGCTGATCAACGAAGAGGCGGTTGAGAAGGTCGAACGCCACATCGCCGACGCGGTCAAAGGCGGGGCGAAGGTCGTCACCGGCGGCAAGCGCCATGCGCTCGGCCGCACCTTCTTCGAGCCGACCGTACTTCGGGACGTCAAGGCCGACGCGCTGGTCGCGCATGAGGAGACGTTCGGCCCGCTCGCGCCCGTCATTCGCTTCAAGGACGAGGCCGATGTCATCGCGATGTGCAACGCCTCGCCGTTCGGCCTCGCGTCCTACTTCTATGCCCGCGATCTCGGCCGGGTCTGGCGCGTCGCGGAGGCGCTGGAATCAGGCATGGTCGGCGTCAACACCGGTCTGATCACCACCGAGGTCGCGCCGTTCGGCGGCGTCAAGGAGAGCGGCCTCGGGCGCGAAGGCTCGCATCACGGCATCGAGGAATACCTCGAGATCAAGTACGTGATGATGGCGGGCGTCTGAGCTCTGGACGCCTGGGCTCAGGCCGTCTTCGGCAGCTTGTCCACCGGCACCAGGTAGGACTTGTTGCCGACCTGGAAGATGACCTTGCCGCTCTTGCCGTCGGTCGTCGAGATCTGCGACTGACCGAACATGATGACGTTGTTGTAGACGATCCCCGTGCCCTGGCGCGTGACGCCGTTGGTCGTCACGCTGACCTGGGCCTCCTTGCCGCTGACGGACAGCACGCGAAAGCTCGCGCTCTGGCCGTTTTCGCCGGAGTAGCCGGCCCAGCTGCCGACCAGATTGCTCTCGTCGGCGGGAGGCGCCTGTTTCTCCAGCATCGCGGTGGCCTTGCCGCCGCCGGCCGAAAACAGCAGCACGGCGTTCTTGCCGTTCTTGGTGCCGAGCGTGACCGAGCCGAAGTCGATGGTCGAGCCGTTGACCTGGCCGATGCCGCGTTCGGTGCGGCCGTTATGGGTGTATTCCACCGTCGCGGCGGCGCCTCTGATGTTGACGACCTTGAAGCTCACGGCCTGGCCGTTGGCCGTCCAACTGCCCTTCCACTCGCCCAGCAGGTTGCTCTGGCGATAGACCCGCTCGTTGGCGGGCGAGATCTGGTTGGTGCTTTGGATGGCGACCATGTGTGCTTCCAAGGAGCTCGACTGCTCGTTTACCCCGTATGTCGGATCGTTGCAGAGTGTTGCTAACGAGGCGTAGGTCGAGAGGGTTAACGAACGGTGAACTGCGGCTACGAGCCGCCCGTTCCGCAGTGCGGCCCATCGTCTCAGCGTCTTCTGCGGCGATGGACATCACCACCGGATGAATGCGACGGCGCGAATCGCCACCGGGCTGCACGGGCGTAAGCGAGCCGCTTGCCCAGACGCGCCGGATCGTCGACCATGACGCGGCGAACCACGACCTCTCAATGTGCGAGCTCACCATGACCGCAGCCTTCACGCGCGTCGGTGTCGGCCAGCTTCCGGACGCGGATGCGCGCCGCCTCGATGCGGACGGTTATCTGCTGCTGCGCGGCGCGATTCCGGCGGACTGGCTCCCGCCGCTGCGCGATGCGTTCGAGGCGGGCACGCTGCCATCCGAGCAATGGCCGGTGCCGCGCGGCCGCGACTGGCGCCACGCGATGGTCGATCTCGATGCCACGGTGCAGCGCGCCTGCCGGCTGCCGGTGATGCTCGCGGCCGTGTCTCACATTCTCAAGGCGCCGTTCTTCCTCGGCCAAGTCGAGGGCCGCGAGCCGCTCGCCGATGGCGGCCAGCAGCCGTTGCATCGCGACGGCGTCGACCGGTTCCGTACCGACGCCGTCTCGGCGCTCGCCTTTCTCGATCCGTTCGGCCCCGACAACGGCGCGACGCGGGTGGCGCCGGGCACGCATCGCCGCGACACGGATGATGCGCAGGCTGCCCCGTTGGTCACGACAGGCGAAGCCGGCGACATCCTGCTGTTCGACGTCAACCTGCTGCACGGCGCGACCCGCAACCGCAGCGGCGCCCGCCGCCGCTCGCTGCTGATCACCTACGCCACCTCGGTGCAGCTCGACGCGTGGCGACGGACCCGCGCCTTGCGTGCGGTGCGCATGGACCAGGACGAAATCTTCGGCGCGGAGTAGCCGCGCCATCCGCGCAGCTTTCAACCTTCCAGCCCAAATCCTGCAGAGGAGGACGCTCATGAGGCTGTACGATTCCGCGACGGCACCAAGCCCGCGCCGCGTACGTATCTTCCTTGCGGAGAAGGGCCTCACGATTCCCACCGTTCAGCTCGACCTGCGCGCCGGCGAGCAGTTCCGGCCGGAATTTCGCGCGCTGAACCCGCAATGCACGGTGCCGGTCCTGCAGCTCGACAGCGGCGCTGCGATCACCGACATCATCGCGATCTGCCGCTACCTCGAGGAGCTGCATCCTGAGCCGGCCCTGATGGGGCGCAGTGCGGAGGAACGCGCGCTGATCGAATGCTGGATGCGGCGGATCGAATGGGATGGCAATCTACGCCATCCAGGAAGCGTTCCGGAACAGTGCGCCAGGGTTGGAGAGCCGCGCTCTGCCCGGCCCGTTGCCGCTCGAGCAGATTCCGGCGCTTGCCGAGCGGGGGCGTCTCCGCGCCGCGCACTACTTCGCGTGGCTCGATGCGCGGCTGGCCGATCATGCCTTCGTCGGCGGACCCGACTTCACCATTGCCGACATCAGCGCCATGGTGACGGTGGATTTCGCGGTCCGCGCCAAGCTCGATCCACCGGATCACCTCCACCATCTCGCGCGGTGGTATGGTGTAGTTTCGAGCCGTCCCAGTGCGAAGGCTTGATATGATGAGCCTCGGTCGTCACTCCGTCCTGCTCGACCTCGACGGCACTCTCATCGACTCCCAGCCCGGCATCGCCGCGAGCGCCCTAGTGGCGTTGCGCGCGCTCGGGCATGCACCGGACGACACGCTCGATATCCGCAGTGTCATCGGGCCGCCGCTGCAGGACATGTTGCGGGCGCTGCTGCAGGCGTATGACGACGATCGGGTCGACGAAGCGGTGACCGCCTATCGCCAGCATTACGGCGAGAGCGGACTGTTCGGCAGTGAACTCTATGCCGGCATCCGGGACGCGCTGCACGAGATGCATGGCGCGGGGGTGCGGCTCTATCTCGCGACATCCAAACGGGAGGTGTTTGCGCGCCGCATCCTCGAGCATCTCGATCTCGCGTCGCTGTTCGACGCCATCCACGGCTCGGTGCCGTCAGGTCTGCTGGACCACAAGCCGGAGCTGCTCGCGCATATTCTCACCGAGCGGAATATCGCACCCTCCGACGCGATCATGGTTGGTGACCGCCGCCACGACATTGCCGGCGCCCATGCCGTCAGGATGCGCAGCCTCGGCGTGCTCTGGGGCTATGGCAGCCGCGACGAGCTCGAGTTGGCCGGCGCCGACCGCCTCGTGGAATGTCCGGCCGATCTCGCGCGCACCGTGCTGTCGATGCTGAGGGTCTAGCTCGATCACAACCTCCTGTGTTCGCGACACCCCGATCGGTTCGCGCGTCAACCTTGCACCGGAACCGGAAAGCCGCGAATATTCGCGGCAGGTCAGTTGTCATCACGGGACTATCACACACATGCAGTTCGACGACGTCATCCTCGGCCGCCGCAGCATCCGCGGCTACAAGCCCGATCCGGTGCCGCGGGCGCTGATCGAGGAGATCATCGGGCTTGCGATGCGCGCGCCGTCGTCGATGAACAGCCAGCCCTGGAATTTCTACGTCATCACCGGCGAGCCGCTGAACCGCATCCGCGCCGGCAATACCGAGCGGATGGTCGCCGGCGTCCCGCAGTCGCGTGAATTCCGTATCGGCCAGCCCTTCGCGGGCGCGCATCGCGAGCGCCAGGTGCAGGTCGCCAAGCAGTTGTTCTCCGCCATGGGCATCGCGCGCGACGACAAGGACAAGCGACAGGACTGGGTGCTGCGCGGCTTCCGCCAGTTCGACGCACCGGTCTGCATCATCGTGACCTATGATCGTGCGCTCGATGGCAGCGACGACACGCCGTTCGACTGCGGCGCCGTCACCAATGCGCTGGTCAACGCCGCCTGGTCGCGCGGCCTCGGCGCCGTCATCAACAGCCAGGGCATCATGCAATCGCCCGTGGTGCGCGAGCACGCCGGCATCGCCGACGACCAGGTCATCATGAAGAGCATCGCGCTGGGCTGGCCCGATCACGATTTCCCCGCCAATGCCGTGGTGTCGGAGCGGAAGCCGGTGAAGGAAGCGACGGTGTTCGTGGGGTTCGAGGACTAGACGGGCATCTCGGGGACCGCAGGGAACGACAGACGTCGTGGCTTCGATAGCTCGAAAAATCACAGATGCCTTATTGGATCAGACGGATACTTCTCAAGTCTGGAGAGCTCGTTACCGAGAAGGAGCTCCGTCGCGATGAAAATTATTGCGAAGGTATCTCGCCGGTCGTCGGAGAGGTTCTGACCGCGCACTGTCGCGGGCGGACATTCCGCGCGGAAGTCGTCTGGGGAAACTGGCCCGGACGAGGTCATTCGGCCGATATGGTCGTGCCGCTCCGCGTCAAAGAGATCTAGCAGAAGAAACTCCGGCCAAAAAACGAGCCTGGTCAGGGCGTCATTCGGCGCTGCCGATCGGGGCGAGGAGCACACGTTTTGCGTCAGCTATCGAAAAATTTGACGTCGAATTCCTCTTGCATGATTTTGTTGTTGCTATTTTTCCGAAGTCGTGTTCTTATCCGCGCATCCCGTCCTCATGCAGAGGGGCGTACGCGTCGTCACGATACGTAGAGGCGGGGAGCGGTGGCCGCGTGCCTGTCAGGCGCTCTTGCGCTGACGAACGGCAGCGCGCGGACGGTCAAGCCGTGTGGTCCTGGCGCCCCGATGCTGGCGCCAATCTCGCGATGACGTTCGTGCGTCGTGGCGGGCGACGGGGGCAAACAAGCCGGTCCCCGGGGAGAGTACGGAGCAGCCGTTAAACCCATCGCGCAGGGAGGGCCGGGATGTCTCGGCTGAACCTGTGGTGACCGCCGCGTGCATTTTCTTTCGCACGCGGGCCATGGGGGCGGCCAGCTCCCGGCCTTCCCTGCGCCCTCGCATTTTCAGAGGGCGAGATCGATCAGCATAGCTCGGGCAAGCATGGCCGCGAGATCGACGCAGCGCGTCTCGTTAGCAACTCTCCGATGATCAACGATGCCTTGGCTGATGTGAGCACGCGCCTCGCAGAACGATCAGTTCTCACCTCGTCCCGCTTGCGGGGAGAGGTCGGATTGCATCGAAGATGCAATCCGGGTGACGGGGGCTCTCCGCGAGTCTGGTGTGCATGGAGAGCCCCCCTCACCCCAGCCCTCTCCCCGCAAGCGGGGCGGTGGAGCGCACCGCCGATACGGTACCAGTTCGACTCCCACTCCGAAGAAAATACTGCCTTCGGCTCCGTCATCGCGGCGAGAGACGTGCAGTGCTCAGATCTTCAGCTCGCTGCCCGTCACCCGCCGGAACGCCTCCAGATAGCGCTGGCTGGTCGCATCCACCACGCTCTGCGGCAAGGGCGGCGGGGGGGCGTCGCCGTTCCAGCGGCCGGCACGGCGCTCGGCATCGAGATAGTCGCGCAGCGGCTGCTTATCGAAGCTCGGCTGCGGCTGGCCCGGCTGATAGGCATCGACGGCCCAGAAGCGCGACGAGTCGGGCGTCATCACCTCGTCGATCAGGATGATGTGACCGTCCTTGTCGCGGCCGAACTCGAACTTGGTGTCGGCGATGATGATGCCCTGCTCGCGCGCCAGCTTTTCACCCAGCGTGTAGACCGCGCGCGTCATGCTCTCCAGCGTATACGCGGTGTCGTCGCCGACCACCTCGCGCATTCGCGCAATGGTGATGTTCTCGTCATGGCCGGTCTCGGCCTTGGTCGCGGGGCTGAAGATCGCGGGGTCGAGCTTCTGGCTCTCGACGAGGCCGGCGGGAAGCTGCTCGCCGGCCAGCGTGCCATGGGCCGCATATTCCTTCCAGGCCGAGCCGGAGAGATAGCCGCGGATCACGCATTCGATCGGGAACACGGTGGTGCGCTTGCACAGCATCGCGCGCCCGAGAATCTCGTCGCGATGCGGCGCCAGCGCTGGCACCTCCGCGATGATCGTGTCGGTGTCGGCCGAGATCATGTGGTGATGCACCACGCCTTCGAGCGCGTTGAACCAGTAGGCCGAGATCTGCGTCAGCACCGCGCCCTTCATCGGGATGGTTTCGTTCATCACGACGTCGAAGGCCGAGATCCGGTCGGTGGTCAGCAGCAGCACGCGGTCGTCGCCGACGGCATAGATGTCGCGGACCTTGCCGCGGCCGATCTTCGGGAGCGGCAGATTGCTGGCGAGAAGCGTGGTCATCGTGCAGAGCCTTCGAAACGGGAGCGTTGCGACCGCAATAGCCTATTCCGGCAGCGGAATGAACTCGTGCTCCTGCGGAACGGCGGCGAAGCGGCCGGTTTTCCAGTCCTGCTTGGCCTGCTCGATGCGCTCCTTGCTGGAGGAGACGAAATTCCACCACACGTGCCGCGGCCCTTCCAGGGCGTCGCCGCCAAGGAACATCATCCGGGTCGGCTTCACCGTGCGCACGCTGATGGCGTCGCCCGGGCGGAAGATCAGGAGCCGCGGGCCCTCGTGGCGCTCGCGCGCGATCTCGACCTCGCCATCGACGATGTAGATGGCGCGCTCCTCGTGATCGGGATCGAGCGGCACCACCGTGCCGGCCTGCGCCGTGACCTCGACATAGAACCAGGGCGAGACCATCGTCACCGGCGAGGCCGCGCCGAACGCCTTGCCGGCAATGACGCGCGCGGAGAAGCCGGTGTCGCTGACCGTCGGCAGCGCGTCCGCCGCGTAGTGCTGGAAGCTCGGCGCGATCTCTTCCGATTCGACCGGCAGCGCGATCCAGCTCTGCAGGCCCAGCATCTTCTGCCCGTTCTGCCGCTGCAGGTCGGGCGTGCGCTCGGAATGGGCGATGCCGCGGCCCGCCGTCATCAGGTTCATCGCGCCGGGCTGGATCTCCCGCACGTTGCCCTCGCTGTCGCGATGCATGATGGCGCCGTCGAACAGATAGGTGACGGTGGCAAGCCCGATATGCGGATGCGGCCGCACGTCCATGCCCTTGCCGGACATGAACTGCACCGGGCCGAAATGATCGAAGAAGATGAACGGGCCGACCATCTGGCGTCGGCCGTGCGGCAGCGCGCGGCGCACCGCAAAACCGTCGCCGAGATCGCGGGTGCGCGGCACGATGACGTGCTCCAGCGCATCGCACGAGGTGGGATCGCCGAACTCGGGATCGATCGATGGCTGCCAGCTCATGGGGCGCTCCTGCAATGTGGTCGCGCGAGCTTAGCAGCTTCACGAAGGCGAGGGCAGGGCACGAGGTCGCGGCATCCGCGCGATTTGAACGAAGCGAAGCTCCGGCCTAGAGTTCCGGCGCTGACAACGGACCCGTGACGATGACGCTCGAAAGCCTCGATCTCGCGCTTCGCGCCGCCGCCATCGCGCTGCTGGCCGTGCTCGCCGTCGCGCTGGGACGCGATCTCGGCAGGCAATGGCGCGGCCGGCTCGCGATCGCGCTGGCGCTGGGCTCGGCCGCGCATGCCGCGACCTTCAACATCGGCGGCACGGCCGCGCCATCGCTCGCTTCCGCGCCGCTGATTGCGGTGGCGACCGCCGATATCGTCGTGCTCTGGCTGTTCTGCCGCGCGCTGTTCGATGACGGCTTTGCGTTGCGTTGGCTGCACGGCCTGATCTGGCTCGCGGTGTTCGGCTTCAGCCTGCTGAGCTGTCTCGTGCTGGGGCCTGCCGGACATGGACGGCTCGTGATCGTCGCCAATAATGTGCTGGCTCTCGGCTTCCTCGGCCTGACCTTGGCGCAGACCATCCGTTCCTGGGCGACGGATCTCGTCGAGGGACGGCGGCGCATCCGCGCCTTCGTCGTGATCGCGGCGCTGTCCTACGGTGGCGTCAATGCGCTGCTGCAGATGGCGTCCGCCGGCCGGGGCCCGTCGGAGCTCGCCAATGTGGTCAACGCGGCGATGTTCTTGGCCGTGGTCGGCACCGTTGCGCTGATGCTGCTCAAGGTCGGTGCCGGCGATGTGCTCGCGCCGGAGGCGCCACCGGCCGCGGCGCTCGAAGCGGTGGCTCCGAAAGCCGCCGACCGCAGGTTGGTGGACGCGCTGATGCGGCTGATGGCGGACGAGCGGGTTTATCGTCAGGAGAACGTCACGATCGGCATGCTGGCGACGAAGCTCTCCATTCCTGAATACCGGCTGCGGCGGCTGATCAATGGCGAGCTCGGCTACCGCAACTTCAACACCTTCCTCAACGCCCACCGCATCGAGGAGGCCAAGGCCGCGCTCGCCGATCCCGCCCAGGCCGAGGTGCCCGTGATCACCATCGCGATGGACGCTGGGTTCCAGTCGCTTGGGCCCTTCAACCGCGCCTTCAAGGCGGTGACCGGGGTGACGCCGACCGAATACCGGCGCATGAGGCTGTCGGCGGCGTGATCTGTTCAGCCTTGAAACTGCAGAGGAATTCCAGAATCGGCGAGATCCCGGCGATTCTCGGCTGGGATGATTTCCGAAATCGGCGAGCGTCCGGGCCGCAGCCGCAGTCTGGTCCGGCAGATCCAACTGCCGGAGCTCCTCATGACCAGACGTCGCCTGCTGCTTGCCCTCGTTGCCACCACCGCGCTGACCGCCCTGGCGGTCGGCGGCGCCCGCGCCCGCGATGTGCCGAAGGTGGCAACCGGCTTCATCGCCAGCCTCCTGTGCTCGGAGACCTTCGTCTCCGGTCTCGACCCGGACCGCACGCTCTCCGAGACCCGGGCCGCGATGCCCGGCGCCGGCCTGCTGAGCTGGGCGATGGACGTCCGCGTCGATCGCGCCGCCAAGGACGTCACCGTGACGCTGCTCGGGATCGGGCAGAGCCGGGCCGTGTATCGCGACGGGCTCGGCTGCCACATGGACCATGGCGAAGCGGCGGATTGGCCGGCCATCCGGCCCGCTGCGCCAACCCCCGCTTTGCTGCCCGACATCGCTCCGCCACGCGTCGTCGCGCCGGTCACTCCGGCCCTCGCGGCAGCGCTGGATCGCGCCTTTGCCGAGCCGGACTCGCCGCCGTTCCGGCATACCCATGCTGTCCTGGTGATGAAGGACGGCAAGGTGATCGCCGAGCGCTACGCCCAGGGCTTCACGCTCGACACGCCGCTGCTCGGCTTCTCTGCGACCAAGTCGATGACCGCGACCTTGATCGGCATTCTGGTCCGCCAGGGCAAGCTCGCGCTGCATACGCCCGCGCCCATCGCGGCGTGGCGGGACGACAAAGATCCGCGCCACGCCATCACCGTCGATCACCTCTTGCGCCACACCGCAGGCCTCGCGCTCGGCAGCTCGCTGCAGGCCTCGCTGTTCTCTGTGCTCGAGCCTGTCAACCGCATGAAATTCGTCGAAACGGACCGCGCCGCCTTCGCCGAAACCATGCCGCTCGAAACCACGCCGGGCGCGGTCAGCAATTATCACGACGGCAACACCGTCATCCTCTCTCATCTCATCCGCGACGCCGTCGGCGGCAGCGCTGCGGATGTGCTGCGCTTTGCGCATCGCGAGCTGTTCGATCCGCTCGGCATGACCAGCGTCACCCTCGAATTCGATGCCGCCGGCACACCGGAGGGATCGAGCCAGATGCTGGCCTCGGCGCGCGACTGGGCGCGACTGGGCCAGCTGTATCTCGACGACGGCGTCGTGGCTGGCCGCCGCATCCTGCCCGCCGGCTGGGTCGCGTATGCCAGCGCGCCGACGCCCGGCGCGTTCGTCGGCCTCGGCGCCGGCTTCTGGACCAACAGTGGCGACAGCTTTGGCGCCAACTACCGCACCTCCCATGGCTGGCCGCGCGACGCGTTCTTCGCCAAGGGCACGCTCGGCCAATATGTCATCGTCGTCCCGTCGGAGCGTCTCGTCATCACGCGTTTCGGCCGCACCGTGAACTGGCCGCCGGAGGCCGATGGCGTGGCGCAGCTCGTGAGCGACGTGATCGCGGCGACGCAGGGAGAATGACGCATGCGCTACGCTCTTCCCAAAGCGGTGGCCTGCTCGACACGTTCGAATCGCTCCAGCGACAGGATCGCGTCGGCGAAGCTCTGTGCCCGGCTGCTCAGCACTGGCCGCGCCAGCGTCAGAAACTTGTCGCTCATCGCCTGTGCTGTCGGGAACGAGGTCGGCTCGCCGGAGGGATCGTCGTGCAGCCGCTCGTGCACGCCATCCGCGGTGGTGATGGTGACGCGCGCGCCGAACGGATGGCTGCGGCCGATCTCCAATTTGTCGTCCTGCACGACGTCGAACTTGTCGGCCAGCGCATTGATCGCGGCGTCGCCAAGGCGCGTGTAGTCGTCCCAGCCGAAGCGGCCCTGGTCGAGCGCGAGCGCGCCGGTGAAGAACATCGAGAACTGTCCGCCGACGATCGAGGTCGGATGGCGCTTGGTGGCGGCATCGCCGGTCAGGGTGATGCCGTTGCGATGCAGGCCGACCTCGACGCGCTTGACCTGGTCCGGCGTCAGATTGTGCTCGCGGCGCAGGGCGATGATGGCGTCGATCGCAGCATGGGTATAGCGGCAGCTCGGATACGGCTTCACGCCGATCTTCATCGTCTCATAGGTGGAGCCGAGCCCCGCGACCGCCTTGTCGTGATGCGGCGTGTCGGTGTAGCCGACGAGGAGGCCGTGCTTGCCCTCGACGGATTCGATCGCGCCGACGAAGTCGTTCTTGGCGAGCGTCGCCGCGATCACGCCGTTCATCGCCGACGCCCCGACCTGATAGCGCTTGTTCCAGGCGCCGTTGACGAGAAACTGCAGCGAGCCCGCGGCCTGGCTGCCGGACACGCCGAAAGCGTAGATCAACTGCTGCTCCGACAGGCCGAACAGCTTGCCGGCGGCGGCCGCCGCGCCATAGGTGCCGGCGGTCGCGGTCGGGTGGAAGCCGCGGGCATAATGCGAGGTCGGATCGAGCGCGTTGCCGAGCCGGCAGCACACCTCGTAACCGGCGACGATCGCGGTCAGCACCTCGCGGCCCGAGGCGCCGACCATCTCGCCGACGGCGAAGGCGGCCGGCACCACCGGCGCGCTCGGGTGCAGCGAGGAATCGGCGTGGGTATCGTCGAAATCGAGCGAATGGCCCATCGTTCCGTTGAGCAGCGCCGCCACCGCCGGCGTCCAGGTTCTGTCGTCGCCGAATACGGTCGCCTCGCCCGCTGCATCGAGCTTCAGCGCCGCCAGCATCTTCACCACCGACGGCGTCGATTCCGCCTCGCGCCGGGCCCGGATGGCGCTGCCGAGGAAGTCGAGCGTCAGCACCTTGGCGCGGTCGAGCACCTCGGGCGGGATATCGTCATATTTCAGCTCCGCGACATAGGCGGCGAGCGTTGCGGTTTCCTGGGCCATCGTGTTTCCTCGCATCGTTGCAATGACCGTAGGCAAGCCGATTCCGCCTTTCAAGCCGGTTCGGCCCGGTGGGGAGCTGCCATGCCGCGATCGCGCTGGTGCTTTTCGAGGTGAGCGACTGATGGTGTCCTTGAAACGGCTGTTCGGCCGGTTGCGCGCCCGCAAGGCGCCGATGTCGCTGGCGGTCCGCGGCACGGTGGCGGCGACGCTTGCCTTCGCGATCGCCACGGCCTTCCACCTGAAGCTGCCGCTGTGGGCGGTGCTGACCTCGCTGATCGTGACGCAAGGCAGCGTCGGGCGCTCGCTGAAGGCAACGCGCGACTACATGTTCGGTACCATCGGCGGTGCGATCTATGGCGGCGCCATCACGGTCTTCATCCCGCATTCGGGCGAACTGCAACTGCTCGGCATGCTGATCCTGGCGGTGACGCCGCTCGCCTTCATCGCCGCGATCAATCCAAGTCTCAACGCGGCGACGGTGACGGCCGTGATCGTGCTGCTGGTGCCCACGATGGGCCATCTCGATCCGCTGGGATCGGCGATCGACCGTGTGTTCGAGGTCGCGGTCGGCGCGCTGACCGGCCTCGCCGTTTCGTTCATCGTGCTGCCGTCGCGCGCGCATGTGCAGATGCGTAGCGCGGCGGGGCGTCTGCTCGAGCTGATCGCAGCCGCCTTCACCGAGCTGCTGGCCGGCCTGTCGCGCGGCCGCGACAACGACGCGTTGCATCGGATCCAGGACGGCATCGGTACCGCGCTCACCGAATTGAATGCGACAGGAGCGGAGGCCGAGCGGGAGCGCTCGGCGCGGCTGTCCTCCGGCGCCGATACCGGCCCGCTGCTGCGGACGATCCTGCGCCTGCGCCACGACGTCGTGATGATCGGCCGTGCCAGCGTAGTGCCGCTGCCATCCGAGCTGCAGGCGCGCTTGTCGGGACCGGTGGCGCGCGTCAGCGATGCCATCGCGAGCTATCTGCGCGGCTGTGCCGCGGCCATCCGCAACGGTTCCGGCCCGCCGGCGATCTGGCCGATCCACGTCGCGGTGAAGGCCTATGCGGAAGAGGTCGCCGCCGTCCGCAGCGACCGTCTCACGCGGGGCCTGCCGGGTGACGCCGCCGAGCGCTTCTTCGCGCTCGGCTTCTCGCTGGAGCAGATGCGTCAGAACCTGATCGACCTCGAGCGCGTCGTTGCCGAATGGGCGGGCGCTTCGACCGGGAAACCGCATCCACCGGAGCGCGACGAGACGCCGGATACAGCGGGCGCCTGATCTCCTCATCGCGACAACCGCAGGAAGCGCAGCACCAGCAGGGCTGCATAGATGGCGGTGCCGATCGACAGGCCGATCCAGATCCCGGTCGCGCCGAGCGCGGTGTGGAAGGCGAGTGCATAGGAGGCGGGAAAGCCGATCAGCCAGTAGCCGAGCACGGCGAGCAGCAGCGGGATGCGCGTGTCCTTGATGCCGCGCAGCGCGCCGACCGCGATGGTTTGCAGCGCATCGGTGATGAAGAAGGTCGTGCCGATCAGAAGCAGCATCGCGGCGAGCGCCGCCGTCGCTTCCGCATCGGCGAGGCCGGCGCCGAGGAACAGCTGCACGATGTCATAGCGGGCAATGACGATGCCGAGCGTGAACAGCATTGCGAGACCTAGGCCGAGCGACATTGCCATCAGTCCGGCGCGACGGACACCGGCCGCATCGTTACGTCCAACGGCGTGGCCGACGCGTACGGTCGCAGCCATGCTGATGCCGAACGGCACCATGAACAGGATCGCCGTGATCTGCAGCGCGATCTGATGCGCGGCGAGAGCGGCCGTGCTGATCAGCCCCATCAGGATCGCCGCCGCCGAGAACAGGCCATATTCGAGCAGGAACGACAGCGAGATCGGCGCGCCGATGATCAGGAGCTGCCGCATCAGCCGCCAGTCGATGCGCCCGAGCCGAGCCAGGACATGATAGTCGCGGAACGGCGGGCGCAACGCGGCGAACCACAGACCGGCAAGAAACGTTCCGAGGTTGACGGTCGAGGTGGCGAGGCCGACGCCGGTCAGGCCGAGCTGCGGAAAACCCCAGTGGCCGTAGAGCAGCGGATAGACCAGCAGCGCGTTGAGCGGGATCGCGGCCAAGGTGATCCAAAGCACCGGCTCGGGGCGGTTGACGGCGCCCATGAAGCTGCGCAGCGCCAGGAACCACAGCATCGGTGCGATCCCCCAGGCGAGACCGGCGAGATAGTCCTGCGCGAGATGCGCCACGTCCGGCGCCTGTCCGAGTGCGAGCAGGATGATCTCGCCGTTCAGCGCGATCAGCATGATCGGCAACGCGATGAACAGCCCGGCCCACAGCCCGACAAGCAGCGCGCGCCGGACCAGCCCGGCATCGGCCGCGCCGAACGCCTGCGCGGCGAGCGGCGCCACCGCGGACATCAGACCCATGCCGAAGGTCGAGCCGACGAAGTAGACGGTGCCCGCTAACGCCGCCGCTGCAACGGCATCGCCGCCGAGCCGGCCGATGAAGGCGAGATCGGTCGACATCATCGCGATCTGCGACAGCTGCGTCAGCGCCATCGGCGCGGCCAGGCGGACCGTCTCCCAGAGTTCGAGCGCGAGAGAAGGTGTCGGCGCCGCCGGCGGCGGCGCGTGGTCGGTTCCGGTTGTGGAGGTCATGATCGAGGCTATAGCAGTCCCCGCAGTGTCGTGCACATCACGCCGTCGTCGTCATGGGCCGTGCGAGATGCGAGCGTCGCGGCAACATCACCGTTGGAGCTTGGGTTCGCGACGTCGGCCATCGCGGACTGCTCTCGTGCCGAACCAGATCGGATCGGACGGCCACACACGTTCCCGCGACACGGCGTGCCCGGGTGAGGCTCGATTTGCTCCCCTCGAACAGGAAGAGGGGCAGGGAAGGCCGGGTGCTTGACCACACCCATGGCCCGCCTGCAAAAGAAGTAGCAGGCGGCAGTCACCACAGGTGGGCCGCACATCCGGCCTTCCCTGCGCCATGGTTGGAACGGCTTATACGTACTCTCCCCGGGGACCGGGCTTGTTTGCCCCCGTCACCTGCGGATCGCCCGCCGGCTTGACCTCAGCATCGGGAGGCCAGGACCATACGATTTCGCCGTATGCGACAGCCCCTTCGTCCACGCGCCAGCCTCAAGAGAACCTGAGTGCGCGCTGTGAGCCGCCGCATCCATCGCATCCCACCCTCAACGGTCCGTGACGATCGCGAAGCGCCCCTCTCATGAGGACGGGACGGGTGCATTGTTTCTGATTTTCGAAATAGAAGCAAGCGAAAAATTCTGAAAACCGGCAAAACGCAACGTGGTGGCTCGGCTGGGCTGCCGCGCGGTCCGATGCGTTCTCCGTCATTGCTTGCGGAGTATTCAATCTGGGGACGGAGAGCCGGCGCGGCAGCGGGTCGAAGACTTGCGCGGAATCAGGCGGCCGTTGCGACCTGCCGGAGCATCGCCTTCACGACGAGGCGGTGAAACGGCTTTATCACGGCGAGATAGACGCGGCCGAGAGCGTTGTGGGTCTGCACCAGGGTGCTCGCTGTTACTTGCGTGGTCGCGCGATGAGAGACCACGTCGACCAGGACACGAAAATCCAGATGCTTGTCGTCGAAGCCGAGCACGAGTTGCTTTGGCGTTTCGTTGATCACCGGGAAAATCCCGATCATGGGGCTCGGACGGCGTGCGTCCGCGCCCGAGGTCTTCAAGCCGAACGGCCGGACCAGCCCATTGCGGAGTTTCAGGAGAGCGGCCATCCACCAAGGCGTATGGCCGAGCATGCGTTCGGCCGCGGTGCGGGCATCGAGGACCGCGCCGTCGATCGTGATGCGGAAGGCATCGGCGAAGTCAGCACCGGCGAGCCATCGGTCACGGTCGACATCTGGAGTGATCTCGCTGATTGTCATGTGCCCTGAGCCTCGCGTGTCGTGTTTGGTCCTCGGTCCATCAGCGCGTTATTGCGAGCGGAGCGAAGCAATCCAGCGGCGGGCAAGGACTCTGGATTGCTTCGCTTCGCTCGCAATGACGGAGGGGAGATGGGCGTGAATAGCGCTACCGTCCGCGTTCCGGCACGCGCGTGATCTTGGCGCCCAGCGCATTCAGCCGCTCGTCGATGCGTTCGTAGCCGCGTTCGATCTGGTCGGCGTTGTCGATATACGAGGTCCCCTCGGCGCACAGCGCGGCCAGCAGCATGGCCATGCCGGCGCGGATGTCGGGCGACACGACGCGGGCGCCGCGCAGGCGGCTCGGGCCGGCGACGATGGCGCGGTGCGGGTCGCACAGCACGATGCGCGCGCCCATCGAGATCAGCTTGTCGACGAAGAACATCCGCGACTCGAACATCTTCTCGAACATCAGGATCACGCCCTCGCATTGCGTGGCGGTGACGAGCGCGATCGACATCAGGTCGGCGGGAAAGGCCGGCCAGGGCTGGTCCTCCAGCTTCGGCACGTGGCCGCCGAAATCGTCCTTGATCCGCAGCGTCTGCTCCGAGGGCACGATGAGATCGTCGCCGGCAACCTCGCAGACGATGCCGAGCCGCTCGAAGCCCATGCGGATCGAGCGGAGATGCTCGGTGCCGGCGCGCACGATGCGTAAGGGAGAGCGAGTCACGGCGGCAAGGCCGATCAGCGAGCCGACCTCGATGTGATCGGGCTGGATCGAGTAGCTCGCCTGGCCCAGCGTGCTGGCGCCATGGATCACCATCGTGTTGGTGCCGATGCCCTCGATGTTGGCCCCGAGCGCCACCAGGAAATGCGCGAGGTCCTGCACGTGCGGCTCGGAGGCGGCGTTGCGCAAGTAAGTCGTGCCGTGGGCGGCCACCGCGGCCACCAGCGCGTTCTCGGTCGCGGTGACACTGGGCTCGTCCAGGAAGACGTCGGCGCCCTTGAGGCCGGAGGCGCGCAGCTCGATCTTGTCGGTTGCGGTGACGGTGGCGCCGAGCTGCTCGAAGGCGAGGAAATGCGTGTCGAGGCGGCGGCGGCCGATGACGTCGCCGCCTGGCGGCGGCAGCGCCACTTCGCCGCAGCGGGCGAGCAGGGGCCCTGCCAGCAGGATCGACGCGCGGATGCGCGCGCAGAGGTCCGGATCGAGGTCCGCGGCGCGGATCTCCTTGGCATGGATCGTGAGCCTGTTCCGGCCGCGCCATTCGGCGGAGGCGCCGACCGAGCGCACCAGCTCGACCAGCGTCTCGGTGTCGCGGATGCGCGGCACGTTGTCGAGCGTGACCGGATGCTCGGTCAGCAGCGCGGCGGCGATGATCGGCAGCGCGGCGTTCTTGTTGCCGGACGGCTCGATCGCGCCCTTGAGCCGGTGACCCCCCTCGACGATGTATTGAATGGGCGCCATGCGCGAAAAGTCCGTTCTGAGATGGTGATTCGCCCGGGGACCGGCGAAAGCGGAACATCGATCTTCAACGGAATTAACACGGAAGGGACGGGCAGGCCACTGCTCCGCAGACTCAGGGTGCGCCTGGTCGTCTATCGCGCCAGTGCGGAGTATCCTCGGGCTGGACGTCGCGACTACACGTCCACGTTGGCCGACAGCGAGTTGTCCTGGATGAACTCGCGGCGCGGCTCGACCACGTCACCCATCAGCTTGGTGAAGATGTCGTCGGCCTCGTCGACCTCCTTGACCTTCACCTGGAGCAGCGTACGGGCCTCGGTGTCGAGCGTGGTCTCCCAGAGCTGTTGCGGGTTCATCTCGCCGAGGCCTTTGTAACGCTGCATGTTGATGCCCTTGCGGCCGGCATCGGTGACCGCCTCGAACAAATCGACCGGGCCATGGATCACGGTCTGGACGTCGCCACGGCGCAAGGCGCCGGGCTTCGCATAGGCCTCTTGCAGGCGGGCCGCATATTCGTCCAGCTTGCGGGCATCGACGGACGCGAGCAATGCGTCGTCGATGACGGCGACGTCCTTGACGCCCCGCACGGTGCGCTCGAAGGTGAAGCCCTGGCCCTCGACGAAGTGGCCGATCCAGCCGCGCTCGACCTCGTCGGCCAGCACGTCGAGCCGTTTTGCGATGTAGGCGGCCGCGGCGTCCGCCGTCGGGATGTCGCGGGTGATGTCCGGGCGCAGCACGCCGGCGATCGCGGCCTGCTCGACGACCTTGCGGTCGTAGCGCGTGTGCAGGTTGCGCAGGATGTTGCGGACGAGACGCGCTTCCTCGACCAGCGCCAGGAGGTCACGCCCCTTGCGCTCCTCGCCTTCCGCCGTCTTGAACACGCAATCGTCGAGGCCGGTGCCGATCAAATAGTCCTCGAGCGCGCGCTCGTCCTTCAAATACTGCTCGGACTTGCCGCGCGTGACTTTGTAGAGCGGCGGCTGGGCGATGTAGAGGTGGCCGCGATCGATGATCTCGCGCATCTGCCGGTAGAAGAAGGTCAGCAGCAGAGTGCGGATGTGGGCGCCGTCGACGTCGGCGTCCGTCATCACGATGATCTTGTGATAGCGCAGCTTGTCGATCGAGAACTCGTCGCTGATGCCGGTGCCGAGCGCGGTGATCAGGGTGCCGATCTGCTCGCTCGACAGCATCTTGTCGGGGCGCACGCGCTCGACGTTGAGGATCTTGCCGCGCAGCGGCAGCACCGCCTGGAACTCGCGGTTGCGGCCCTGCTTGGCGCTGCCGCCGGCCGAGTCACCCTCGACGATGAAGAGCTCGGACTTGGCCGGATCCTTCTCCTGGCAGTCGGCGAGCTTGCCGGGCAGCGAGGAGACGCTGAGCGGGCTCTTGCGGGTCAGCTCGCGCGCCTTGCGCGCGGCCTCGCGTGCCGCCGCGGCCTGGATCACCTTGCCGACGATGGTCTTGGCCTCGCCCGGATGCTCCTCGAACCAGGCCGCGAGCGCCTCGTTCAGAACGTTCTCGACCACGGGACGCACTTCCGAGGACACCAGCTTGTCCTTGGTCTGCGACGAGAATTTCGGATCCGGCACCTTCACGGAAAGAACGGCGGTGAGACCCTCGCGACAGTCGTCGCCGGTCAGCGCGATCTTCTCCTTCTTCGCATTGGCCTCGGCGTAACCGTTGACCTGGCGCGTCAGCGCGCCGCGGAAGCCGGCGAGATGGGTGCCGCCGTCACGCTGCGGGATGTTGTTGGTGAAGCACAGCACGTTCTCATGATAGCTGTCGTTCCACCACAGCGCAGCTTCCACCGTGATGCCGTTGACCTCCGAGCGCACCATGATCGGCGCCGGAACGATCGCCTTCTTGTTGCGGTCGAGATATTTGACGAACTCCTCGACGCCGCCGTCGTAATGCATCTCCTCGCGCTTCTCGACCGCGTGGCGCATGTCGGAGAGCACGATGTTGACGCCGGAATTGAGGAAGGCGAGCTCGCGCAGGCGATGCTCGAGCGTCGCGTAGTCGTATTCGACGTTCTTGAAGGTCTCCGTCGAGGCCAGGAACGTCACCTCGGTGCCGCGCTTGCCCTTGGCCTCGCCAACCACTTTCAGCGGCGCAATCGCGTCGCCATGGGCGAACTCGATGAGATGCTCCTTGTCGTCGCGCCAGACCCGAAGCTGCAGCTTGCTCGACAGCGCGTTGACGACCGAGACGCCGACGCCGTGCAGTCCGCCGGACACCTTGTAGGAGTTCTGGTCGAACTTTCCGCCGGCGTGCAGCTGGGTCATGATGACCTCGGCGGCGGACACACCTTCGCCCTTGTGAATGTCCACGGGAATGCCGCGGCCGTCGTCGCGCACGGTGACCGAATTGTCCGGATTGAGCACCACCTCGACCGCAGTGGCGTGACCAGCCAGCGCCTCGTCGATCGCGTTGTCGACGACTTCGTAGACCATGTGATGCAGGCCGGAGCCGTCATCGGTATCGCCGATATACATGCCCGGGCGCTTGCGCACGGCATCCAGGCCCTTCAACACCCGGATCGATTCTGCGCCGTATTCGTTCGCGGTTGCAGGCTCGTTGTCGGCGATGGTTTGCCGGGCGGGTTCGGTCATGTGGGGCCTTCGGAAGGGGTGGTCGAATCGGCATTGCAGATCGCATGCCGAGAGCGCTCTTTCTCTCACGAAAGGAGCCACGCGCCTAGCGCAAAGTGGCCCGTCGTAAGACATTGAAGAGATAGCGCTTTTTAACGGTTTTTCAAGGCCTGGCGAGGGTCGTTTTCGTCCCCTCCGAAAGCCGGATTCAGGCCATTCCCGTGGCTGGTTTTGAGGCGTGCGGCGGGGCGCTTTCGCGTGCGATTCAGGGCACGAGTCACGCGTGACGCGGCAGGTGCCGCCTCAGTAGAGCGGGAGCGGCAGGGCGGTGCCACCCGGGCCAACCATGAGGCCCCAGGCATCGCCGGCGGCGAGCTCCAGCGTGTCGATCACGGCGGGCCGGCGGGCGATCTTCAGCTCGTAGCGGTGCTTGCCTGGCGGCAGGTCGAGCAGCGGGCCGTTGGGCGATTGCGGGCTGCCGGTGCCGGCCGCGATCCCGATCGTCTGCCCGTTGATGGTCAGCACGGCGTCGGTGTCGCCGATATTGCCGAGCATCAGCTTGGCCCGGCCAGGCTTCGGCAGGATGCCGGCCTTGGCCGCCGCTTCTGCGTTCCTTTGCACCAGGTTGACCGAGGTCTCGCCCTTGGCGCGCCCGAGCGTGAGCACGGCGGGTCCCTGCGACGAGGTAAAGGTGAGCCGGACCCGATCGGGGCTGGCCTGCGCGTCCTCGGGCTTCTCCCGCCAGCCGAGCCTGGTCAGCTCGGCGCGGTAGAAGGCCGTGACGGCACCGAGCTCGGCCGGGACGCTGGCCTCCAGCTCCAGCCGCAGCGGCGTGTCCGTTCCCGGCGCCCTGGACCGCGACAGCGCGGTCGCGCTGTGCTGCTTCGGCACCGGCAGCGCCGAGTCGGGATCAGCCTCGAGCGGCGTCGCGTCCTTGGCCGGTCGGGCCGCGGCCGAAGGCCTGGCGGCGGCGAGCAGGCCGGTGCCGTCGGCCGTGACGTTCACCTTGGGGCCCATCTGCATGATCGTGAACGCCACCGACTTGCCCTTCGCCGAGAACTCCAGGCGCGCCATGGTCGGATTGTCGATCACGGTCGGCGACTCCTTCCAGCCGGCCGTCTTCAACGTGGAACGGAAGAAGCCGGCGAGTGTCTTCACCGACGAAGCCGACTTGAACGCGAGCTGTCCCCGGTCGCCATCGAAGCTCACGGCCTCGGCGGTCTCGGGCAGCGCGATCGGCGCCGGATTGCCGGCCAGCGGCTTCACGGGCGCATCCGACATGGCGCCGGCCTGCACGGCGCGGCGCGCCTCGTCGGCGGCGATCACCTGCTTGGCCATCGCGGCGGCATCCGCCATGAACCTGTCGTCGGCGTCCTTCTTCGCCTTGGCGCGGGCGGCCAGGGCGGCTTCGGTGGTGCGCATCGACAGCTCGACCATGGTGAGATCGTACTTGCGGGACAGCTTCAAGGTCCCGGTGTCCTCGGGCGCGACGACCTTGAGCGTGACCTCGTCCGGCGTTCCCGGACCGGCCGTCTCGATCCGCCAGCCGCGCGCGGGGATCTCCCGCGTGTAGAAGGCGAGCACGGCCGGCAGCTCGGCGATGACGGCGCCATTGGCCTGGCGGCTCGACGAGGCCGCGCTGCCGAGGCTTTGCGACCACTTGGTCGGCTTCGGCATCGGCAGGCCGGCGTGGTCGTCGCCGGCTTCGAGGGTGGAGGGCAGCGCGAATGGCGCGATCCGGATCTCGACATGGGTCCGGCCGTCGTCGCGCCGGGTCAGCGTCAGCATCACCGGATTCTGCCGGCGATAACCGTCGCCGTCGTCATGGCCGTAGAAGGCGCGCACGCCGCCCGGCGCGGTCTCGCTCAGATCGGCATTGGGCCAGCGCGCGGCGGCCCCGGCCGTCAGCGGCTCCCAGCCGAGGGCGGACATCTGCTTGCGGAACAAGGTCCGCGCCGCATCCAGCGTCATCGGCGCGATGCATGACAGATAAGGCCGCGTCTCGTCGAACACGATGTCAGCGGCGCCATCGGGGAACGGCAAATTGGCGTAGATCCGCTGCGGCGAGTAGGTCACCTCCGACTGCCCGGCGCGGCCGGCGCTGCCCGTGAAGAAGACCAGGAGCCCCTGCTTGCCCTTCTTGTAGGTGAGCGTCGGATTGCGCTCTTCGAGCGGCCTGACATAGCGCACCCAGCCGTCGGCGCCGAGCAACTGCTGCGTGGCGGTATTGGCCGCTGCGACAGGCGCCGGCAGACGATAGATGGCGCGGTAGCGGTCGGGATGCGACGTGTCTTCCACCGCACCCTCGAGCCGCGGCAGCGCGTGGACGTCGACGATGGCGTCATCGGCGCGCGCAGGTCCGGCACAGCTCGCGAGCAGCAACAGCCCACACGCAAACCGACGCAGCCGCGGCGCGGCGATGGCCTGCTGCCAAAGCTCTGACATCATCGATCTCCGGGATTTCGAGTTCGGGGCGCTTGGGCCCTCGGGCGCTGGAGGAGAGCGGTTGGCGCCGGCGTGCCATCCAACGACAACTAGTCGAACCGGCGAACTGATAGGTTCAACGGCGGAATGAGTTACCGCCGCGCGCTGATCCGCCCCGCCTCGACGTCGAAGATCTCGCCGAGCTCGCGTAGTTCGGCAAACGCCGCGGGATCGGCGCCGGTCAGCCATACCTGGGCACCGAGCGTGCCGAGCTCGGCGAACAAAGCGGTGCGGCGGCCGGGATCGAGATGGGCGACGATCTCGTCGAGCAGCAGCATCGGCACGATGCCGGTGGTTTCGGCGACCAAGGTCGCATGCGCGAGGATGAGGCCGATCAGCAGCGCCTTCTGCTCGCCGGTCGACGCGTCGCGCGCCGGCATGTTCTTCGGCGCATAGACGACATGGAGATCGGTGAGATGCGGACCGTCGAGCGTGCGGCCGGCGGCGGCATCGCGCGCGCGATTGTCGCGCAGGACAGCGCGATAGCGGTCCTCGACGGCGAGGGCCGGCTCGCTCAGCAGCGCATTCTCCATCCAGCCGTCGAGCGCAATCTCGGCGGACGGGAACGCCGAGGCTTGACCGCGCTGCCGCAGCATCGCGGCGAGCTTCACCGCGGTCTGGCCGCGGCTCGCGGCGACGGCGACCGCAAGCTCCGCGGTCTCGCGCTCGATCGCGTCACACCAATGATCGTCGAAATTGCGGACCTCGAGCAGCCGGTTGCGCGAGCGCAGCGAGCGCTCCAGCGCCGACACCCGGCTCGAATGTTCGCTGTCGATCGCGAGCACCAGGCGGTCGAAGAAGCGCCGCCGCTCCGAGGCCGCGCCCATGAACAGGCCATCCATCGAAGGCGTCAGCCACACCATGCGGATGTGATCGCCGAAGGCGGCGGCCGAGCCGACCGGCTCGCGATCGATGCGGCAGCGGCGCGTCGTGTTGGCATCGCTGCGCGGCGGCTCGATGCCGGTGCCGAAGGTCGTCAGCCCCAGCGCGCCCTCGACCTCCGCCGAGACCGCCCACGACCCGTCGCCCTGGTTGTCGGCGACGTCCTCCAGGGTGGCACGGCGCAGGCCGCGGCCCGGCGCGAAGAACGAGATCGCCTCCAGGCAATTGGTCTTGCCGGCGCCGTTGGCCCCGACCAGCGCGACCATGTCCGCCTGCACGCTGACGCTGGCAGCGCGATAGCTGCGAAAATGCGTCAGCGCGAGACGGTGGATGCGGGAGGGGGTCATGGGGTGGAGTTGCAAGCCCAGTTCTGTCATTGCCGGGCTTGACCCGGCAATCCATCGTCCGCGTCAGCGGACGATTTCATCATAGAGATCGCGCCAGTCCGGATTGTTTGCGACGATCAAGTCGACCTTCCATTCGCGTGACCAGTGCTTGATGTTCTTCTCACGCTGCAATGCCGCGGCGATCGTCTCATGCGCTTCGAAATACACCAGGCGCTGATGCCGTAGCGTCGGGTGAAGCTCTCGGCGAGTCCTTCGCGATCGAGATGGATGGCCGGGTCACGCCCGGCCATGACGAGTTAACTTAAGAGCTCGCAGCGGATCACTTGTCACACGCGCATCGGCATCAACACGTACAGCGCGTTCCTGTTGTCGCGGTCCTGGATCAGCGTCGGCGAGCCTGGATCGGCGAGCCGGAGCACGGCGACCTCGCCCTCGATCTGGGCAGCGATGTCGAGCAGATAGCGCGAGTTGAAGCCGATATCGAGCGCGTCGGCGGCGTATTCAACCTCGAGCTCTTCGGTCGCGCTGCCGGAATCCGGATTGGTCACCGACAGCACCAGCTTGCCGGGCGCCAGCGCCAGCTTCACGGCGCGGCCGCGCTCGGAGGAAATGGTGGAGACGCGGTCGACGGCGGCGGCGAAATCGGCCTTGTCGACGACCAGCTCCTTGTCGTTGTTCTGCGGAATGACGCGGCCGTAATCCGGGAAGGTGCCGTCGATCAGCTTCGAAGTCAGCACCACCTGCCCCAAGGTGAAGCGGATCTTGCCCTGCGACAGCTCGATCCTGATCTCGCTGTCATTGTCCTCGATCAGCCGCTGCACCTCGCCGACGGTCTTGCGCGGCACGATCACGCCGGGCATCTCGGCGGCGCCGGCCGGCTGCGGCAGGTCGACCTGGGCGAGGCGGTGACCGTCGGTGGCGACGGCGCGCAAGGTCGGCTGCTTGGCGGTGCCGCCGGCGTGCAGATAGATGCCGTTCAGGTAATAGCGCGTCTCCTCGGTGGAGATCGCGAACTGCGTGCGGTCGATCAGGCTCTTGATGTCCTTGGCGGGAACCCCGAACGCATGCGTCATGTCGCCTGCGGCGAGATCCGGGAAGTCGCTCTCCGGCAGCGTCTGCAAGGTGAACTTGGAGCGGCCGGCGCGGATCGCGAGCACCGCGCGCTCGCCGTCGCTCTCCAGCACGATCTGCGAGCCGTCCGGCAGCTTGCGGACGATGTCGTAGAACATGTGCGCCGGAACTGTGGTCGAGCCCGCGGTGGCGGTCTCGGCCGCCAGGGTTTCCGTCACTTCGAGATCGAGATCGGTCGCGCGCAGCGACAGCCGGGCATTCTCGGCGCGCACCAGCACATTGCCCAGGATCGGGATGGTGTTGCGGCGCTCGACCACACGATGGACGTGGCCCAGCGACTTCAGGAGCTGTGCGCGTTCGACGGTCACCTTCATTGTATTATACCCGCCCGTTCCAACTGAGCTTGTCCTGGAATGCCGGCGGGCTATAGCAGCGCCGCGGCCGATGGCACCTCGCGCCCGAACGGCGCTTGGCCAGCGTCCAGGAGCGTGAGGGGGAGGCGTAAAGTGGCGCGGATGGGGCTCAAGCGCAAGGGATGCGGAGCCGATTTCCCATGTTTCGGCAGGCTCTTCCGTGACCCGGAGGCGGGGGCCGAGCATGACGTCCGAGGACAGCGTCGAACGGCCGGGACAACGGCCCGGCTGGGGGCGAACCTTCTGTCCGCTCCCCTGGCCGTGCGTGCCCTCTAATCCTGCAACTGGCGCTTCAGCGACTCGACTTCGTCGTTCAGCGCGACGTCCTTGCCGACGAGCGCCTCGATCTTGCGCACCGCATGCAGCACGGTGGTGTGGTCGCGCCCGCCGAAGCGGCGGCCGATCTCGGGCAGCGAGCGCAGGGTCAGCGTCTTGGCGAGGTACATCGCGACCTGGCGCGGGCGCACCACGTTGGCGGTGCGGCGCGACGACAGGAGGTCGGAGCGGCTGACGTTGTACTGCCGCGCCACGACGCGCTGGATGTCCTCGATCTTGATGCGCTTCGGTTCCTGCGGCCGCACCAGGTCGCGCACCTCGCGCTCGGCCATGTCGAGCGTGACCGGCTGGTTGTTGAGCTTGGAATGCGCCAGCAGGCGGTTGATCGCGCCCTCGAGATCGCGGCCGTTATGGGTGATGGAGCGGGCGAGATAGTCGAGCACCGGCTCCGGCACGTCGAAGCTCGCATGATGGGCGCGGGCCGCCGCGACGCGCGACTTGAGAATGCCGAGGCGCAGATCCTCGCCCAAAGTTGCCATCTCGACGACGAGGCCGCCGGCAAGCCGCGAGCGGACGCGATCATCGAGACTTTCGAGGTCGGACGGCGGCCGGTCGGCTGCGATCACAACCTGACGCCCCGCGTCGATCAGCGCATTCAGCGTATGACAGAACTCCGCCTGGGTGGATTTGCCCTGCAGGAACTGCAGGTCGTCGATCACCAGCACGTCGATGCCGCGCAGCGCCTCCTTGAAGGCCAGCGCCGTCTGCGATTTCAGCGCTGCGACGAAGCCGTACATGAATTTCTCGGCGGTGAGGTACAGCACCTTGCGTTCGCCGCCGGCGTTGCCGGCCCAGGTCACGGCCTGCAGCAGATGCGTCTTGCCCAGCCCGACACCGGCATGGATGTAGAGCGGGTTGAACATCACGGGATCGCCGCGGCGACCGTCGGCGACCTGGCGCGCCGCCGCATGGGCCAGCGTGTTGGCGCGGCCGACGACGAAGCTGGCGAAGGTCAGCCGCGGATCGAGCGGCGAGCCGCCGAGCGCATCATGGCTCGTGGCGAGCGAAGCCGCAGCCGACGCCGTTCGCGCGTCGGCGCTGGTCGCCGGCCTGGCGTCGTTGCGTTCGGCGCGGCGGGCTTCGACGGCGACGGGAGCTTCCTTGACCGGCGCCGCGCAGCGCATCGCGGTGCGAACGGACAGATCGATACGGTGCACCTCCGGCATCTCGGCCTGCCAGCACGACAGCACGCGCTCGGCATAATGCGCCTGGATCCAGCTCTTCAGGAAACGCGTCGGCACCGACAGATGAACGCTTTCGTCCTGGACGGCTTCGAGGTCCATCCGCGCGAACCAGCTCGTATAGACGTCCTCGCCGACGGTCGAGCGCAGCCGGCCCTTCACGCGAGACCAGCGTTCCTGTTCCGAATTTGTCATGGCAGTCGCAACTTTTCGAATTGAGTGGTGGTGTCGTGTGATCGCCGGGCAGACGTCCCGTGAAAGGACACGTGTGCCGCAGCGAGACCTCGAGCGGAGGCTCAACTCCAGACATGGCTCGCCGTTCGGCGTGGACGCCGTCGGGCCATCAATGCTGGTGGAAGAAGCTTCTCCGCGAGGTCAGCGCATACTCAGATGCGCGATGGACGCGGGAGGGCCGATCGCCGTGCTGGCAATGGCCGGGCTGGAAATGTCGATCACTTCAGTGTTGACCGCCAAGGGTGCGTTGTCCGGAACCAGCCTATAGTGTGTGCCCGCAATGTGTCCGTAAAACATGCAACCTCCCCGCCCTGCCGTGATTGCTCACGGCAAGTTGTCATCCCAATGCCGCCGCGCCCGAACCCCAAGATTCAGCCGCACCGCCGTACATCCCCGTCCAACTTGTCCACTCGGTGAGCGAAGCCGCCACGAGCTCCAGCCGGGTCGACCGATGTCGTATTTCTCTTGTTCAAAGCGGCGCAACGATGATGCTGCGCCCGAGAAATTTCGACAAAGTTCGATCGTTCCCCATATTGCTATGGGTACAGATCCGGCCATCGCTTTGGAAAGCGTCGCCAACGCGCACACCGCCGCCGATTTGCACGTCCGCCCCGTTTCTAAAACCGCGCTGGTCTCAAGATCGTGGGCGCCGCGAGTGATTAAAGAAATACACGATGCGTCAGGACTCGCAATCCATAAGATCGGAGCGCGCGTTACGAGTCTTCGCAGCGGTTGCGACGCGGTGTTGCGCGTTAAGAAAGCAACGTTTTGAATCATCGCGAGGAATCTCGGATGTGACAAACAACATCGTCTGCCCAAAATTTCTTCATAATTTTTTTATGTTTCGACCGGCCTCACCCGCTTTTCCAATCACTTGATCGCGCTATGCACTTAAGTCATTTTCGAAACGATGTTTTTCGCGATTGCTCGAAGCGGGTAACTCCCGCGATGCGCGGTGCGCAAAGTGAGCGGCGCATCGCGCGCTCTTGACATCGATGCGCAAGCGCGGCGCGCAGATTCGCAGCTGTTTCAGATGAGACAATATTGTCACTGCGTAAAAATACGGAACTTCGTGTAGTTCCGACGGAACATGTGTCAGGCGCGCACG
This sequence comes from Bradyrhizobium sp. SZCCHNRI2009, assembly GCF_032485115.1. Lineage (NCBI taxonomy): Bacteria > Pseudomonadati > Pseudomonadota > Alphaproteobacteria > Hyphomicrobiales > Nitrobacteraceae > Bradyrhizobium > Bradyrhizobium sp. SZCCHNRI2009. Next base: position 326,193 of record NZ_JAUEUH010000005.1, on the reverse strand, counting down.
ACATCGCGCGGGTTCCACCACGCGCGAAGATCGTATTCGCGATGCGATATCACCATCAAGATGTGACCATCAAATGGAGAAGGCGCGGCGAGCGATGGAGGGATGCGCGACAGCGGAACGCGCAATTGAAGATGGCACAAAAGAAAAGCCCGGCGCGAGCCGGGCTGTTTGCATCTTGATAGTTCGTCAGCCGCGCGGTCGCGTCACTTCGCGAGCTTGGCGATCTGATGCGTGAGGCGCGACACTTTGCGGCTCGCGTTGTTCTTGTGAATGATGTTGCGCTGCGCGGCGCGCATCAGCTGCGGCTCGGCATTGGCCATCGCCTTCAGCGCGGCGTCGCGATCGCCCTTCTTGATCGCGTCCTCGACGGAGCGAACCGCGCCGCGCATCTGGGTGCGGCGCGACTTGTTGATGATGGTGCGGCGGGCAATCTTGCGCGTCGCCTTCTTCGCGGAAGTCGTGTTGGCCATGCTCTCAAATATCCTTCGGCGGCGAGCAGTCGCCGCTCTTGCGGGTACGCGCGCGGCCCGCTTGACGCGGCCCCATCGACGCGGTGGGTTGTTCGGACGCCTCTCTGAGAATGCCATGACCGGAGCGGGTGCTCGGCGGATCGGCGCTGCTCAAAGAACAGCGGCGGCGGGATTGCGCCCACCGCCAATGGCGACCTTATAGGGGCAGCCCTGCCGAGCGTCAACGGTCTCGGAGCGGCCCGCGGCGGCCGGAATCGACCAAAACCCGGTTCTAAGCCCCTGACGAGGTTGAATTTCTGCGGGGCCCCCGCTATGGCCTTGCTGCCCGCAAGGGCGAGCGAGAGAGGGCAGGTGAGGCATGATCCGCGGTTTTTTCCGTCTGGTAGGGCTGTTGCTGCTGGCCGGAAGCTTCATCTTCCTGGTCTATGACGGCGCGCGCTGGGTGGCCGACCAGACCCTGCAGTTCACCCGTTTCGGCCAGCTCTGGAACGACGTCCACCAGGCGAGCCAGGCCGCCTTCAAGGCCTGGATCGAGGCCAAGGCCCCGTTCCTGTGGGAGTGGATCGTCAAGGTATTTTTGGACCAGCCAGTGTTTGCGGTGCTTGGCCTGCTCGGAATCCTGCTGATGCTGCTGTTCCGGCCGCGCAAGCCGCTCATCGGCTACGGGCGCGACTGAGCGCGGCTGTTCGTCTCGCCGCGCCGGCAGCTGTCTTGGATTCCGCTGGCAGCGCGGCGCGGGAACCGCTGGCGCGGCGTAACAGCGCTACTGCCGGACCCGTAGAGCCCTATATATTCCCCTGACAAGAGGTCATCGCGCCGTGGGCCGTCCCGCGGGCGCTGGCCATGAGCGGAGACATCCCATGTTCTTCATGCGCAAAGCCCCTGTCATGCCGTCTGCCGCCGAGGCGCTGCCCGGCCGCGCCCAGCCGATCCCCACCGCCGCGACGCATTTCGTCAACGGTCGCCGCCTGTTGCCGCCCTATCCGGACGGCCTCGAGCAGGCCGTGTTCGGGCTCGGCTGCTTCTGGGGCGCGGAGCGTAAGTTCTGGCAGCTCGGTGACGGCATCCACGTCACCGCCGTCGGCTATGCCGGAGGCCATACGCCGAACCCGACCTACGAGGAGGTGTGCTCGGGGCAGACGGCGCACACGGAGGTCGTGCTGGTGGTGTTCGATCCCAAGATCATGTCCTACGAGCGCCTCCTGAAGACGTTCTGGGAGAGCCACGACCCGACCCAGGGCATGCGTCAGGGCAACGACGTCGGCACGCAATATCGCTCGGCGATCTACACGTTCAGCGACGCGCAGCGCGAGGCGGCCGAGGCGTCGAAGACGGCCTACGAGTCGGCGCTGCGCGCCAAGGGGCTCGGAGCGATTACGACGGAGATCGTCCCGGCAGGGCCGTTCTATTTCGCGGAGGATTATCATCAGCAGTACCTGGCCAAGAATCCGGCCGGATATTGCGGCCTGGGCGGAACGGGCGTCGCGTGCCCGATCGGAGTCGGCGTGAGCGCATAGGCAGGCTGAGCGCGCCCGATCACGGTGAACATCGGATCCCTCTCCCACGCCGTGGGAGGGGGATTTTTTCGGGCGGCTTTGACCGTCGCCCGCTTGCGACGGGGACTACACGCGCCAACGGTTTGTTAACCTTAACCGCGCATGACTAGCGCACATCCTCATTCAAGGATTGTTCGAGTGCGCGCGTTGTTTGTTCCGGTCATTGCCGTCCTGTCCGCGATCCTGTTGTCGGGCTGCATGCAGACGATCTCCCCCGTCGCTGCCGTCCAGCCGCAGAGCGATCTCGACGCGATGGCCTATGGAACGCCTTCCACCGGCCCGGTTGCCGCCACCGGGCAGGGCGGGGCGATCCCGGTGCTGCGCAACTCGTTCGCTGCCGCCACCGGCGCAGGCGCCTATGTCGTTCCCGCCGGCTATGCGCCGGCGCGCCGCGACTCCGCCTATCATCTCGACGCCGGCGACAAGCTGCGCGTCGTCGTCTACGGCCAGGAGGGCCTGACCAACACCTATGCGATCGATGCGTCCGGATCGATCACGATGCCGCTGATCGGCAGCGTGCCGGCGCGCGGCCGCACCACCGCCGGCCTCGCTGCCGAGATCACCGCCAAGCTGCGCAACGGCTACATCCGCGAGCCCTCGGTGGCCGTCGAGATCGAAGCCTATCGCCCGTTCTTCATCCTCGGCGAGGTGCAGGCGCCCGGCCAATACCCCTACGTGCCCAACATGACGGTGGAGAGCGCGATCGCGATCGCCGGCGGCTTCTCGCCTCGGGCGCGGCGCGACGTCGTCACCCTGACCCACATCGATGCTTCCGGGGCCGCGCGCTACGAGGTGCCGCTCGGCACCTCGCTCAAGCCGGGCGACACCATCCAGGTCGGCGAGCGCTGGTTCTGATCCCCGCACGAGTGATTGCGGCTCAACGCCTACCTGAGCACCTGCGTCGACCTGACGCTGAGTGACGCGAGGCTCCTCGCAATGACGGTGGTTGGACGTTCAGTGCAGGTGCTGCGCAAAGAACGCCAGGCTGCGCGTCCAGGCGAGATCGGCGCTCGGCTGGTCGTAGCTGGCGCGCTCGTCGCAACCGAAGCCGTGCTGTGCGCCGGGATAGACGAAGATCTCGACGTCCGGCCGCTTGGCCTTGATGGCCTCGACGTCGCGCAAGGGGATGCCCGCGTCCTTCTCGCCGAAATGTAGCTGGGTCGGCACCGTCGGCTTGTCGTCGGCGAACCGCGCGACAGCGCCGCCGTAATAGCCGACGGCAGCGCGGAGGCCCGACAGCTTGGTCGCAGCCGCATAGGCGATGCTGCCGCCGAGGCAGAAACCGATGATGCCGACCGGCCCAACATTCTTCACGCCGTCGATTGCGGCCTGGGTGTCGCGCAAAAAGGCCGCCCAATCCGGATTGGCGACGAACTTGCGCGCGACCGCGATCTCGTCGGGCGAATAGCCTGAGGTGAAGCCGGGCTCGACGCGGTCGAAGATCGCCGGCGCGATGGCAACGTAACCCGCGGCGGCGAGGCGGTCGCAGACGTTGCGGATGTGATGGTTGACACCGAAGATCTCCTGGATGACGACCAGCGCGCCCTTTGCAGTTCCCGTCGGATCGGCGCGATAGGCGCCGAGCTGGAAGCCGTCGGATGCCGTCAGCTTGATATCTTGTCCCACGTTCTGTCCTCTTGCGGTCGTCAGGCGCGCGTCAACGCCACATCCAGTTGGTGCCGTAGTCCTCTTTCCAGCCGGTCAGCCGTCCCCTGCGGAACTTCAGGTAGAGGCGGTGATGGTGCGGGACCAGTCCGCTGCCGCCGAGATTACGCAGTGCCAGAAAGGTCTCGTTGCCGGGCGCGCCTTTCAGATAGATCAACGGCTGCTCCAGCACGCGCGATGTCTCACCGACATCCATGCCGAAGGCAAGCGGCGTGACGTTGGATAACGTCGCTGTGAAAGGCGCGTCGGCGACGCCGAGCGTCTGCCCTGCCGCAGCAGGGCTTACGGCCGACAGGCTCGGCAGCATGGCCGCAGCCAGGCACAGCGTCATACGTACGGATGGTCTCATGGGCTGAAATCTCCTTTCGCTGTCGGCGTTGGCTGCACCTTCTTAGCCTGCCCGGCGTCACCAGCCCAGCATCGTTCGCGCTGCACAACGCAAATGCCGTTTCATGTGGCAGGCCGGCGTTCAAATCCCGTTGCGTCGCCGTCGCAACGGGATCATTCTTATGATGGCTGGCATCTATCCGGTGGGTCCCAGCGAATCGATAAAACCGAACTTCGCCGTAAGCGAAGTCGCACGCCGGGCGGGGAAGAAACCAAATGCCCAATCTCACCATCAACGGGCGGACCATGTCCGTCGACGCGGCGCACGACACGCCGCTGCTATGGGTCATCCGCGAGCAGTTGCAGATGACCGGCACCAAGTTCGGCTGCGGCGCCGGGCTGTGCGGCGCCTGCACCGTGCATGTCAACGGCGAGGCCGTGCGCTCGTGCCAGACCATGGTCGGTGACGTCGCGAACAAGAAGATCACGACCATCGAGGGGCTGTCGCAGAAGGGCGATCATCCCTTGCAGAAGGCGTGGATCGCCGAGCAGGTGCCGCAATGCGGCTACTGCCAGTCCGGCCAGATCATGCAGGCGGCCACGCTGCTCGCCAAGACCACGAGCCCGACCAAGGAGGAGATCGTCGCGCATATGGACGGCAATCTCTGCCGCTGCATGACCTATTCGCGGATTCAGAAGGCGATCCAGCGCGCCGCGTCCGAAATGCGCACCGCGTCCAACTCGAGCGACCGGAGAGCGACATGAACCAGCACGTCAAAACCAATTCCTCGGTCGCGACCGATCTCAGCCGCCGCTCCTTCCTGGTCGGCACCGCCGCCACCGGCCTCGTGCTCGGCTATGCCGGCCTCGCCGACAGCGCACTGGCGGCCGCGGCGCCGGCCAATTTCGAACCCAGCGTCTGGTATGCGATCGCGCCGGATGGCCTGGTCACAGTGACCTGCGGCAAGGCCGACATGGGCCAGCACATTGCGTCCACCATGGCGCAGATCGTCTGCGAGGAGCTCGGCGCGGCCTGGAAGGACATGCGGGTCCAGCTCGCCTCCAACGATCCGAAGTTCAACGATCCCGTGCTCGGCGCCCAGATCACGGGCGGCAGCTGGAGCACGATGATGAACTTCGATGCCATGAGCCGCGCCGGCGCCGCGGGCCGCATCGCGCTCACCGAAGCCGCTGCGACCGCGATGGGCGTGCCGGCCAACGAACTCGTGGTGCGCGACGGCGTCGTGATGCATCCGAAGTCCAAGAAGCAGATGAGCTACGCCGAGATCGTCAGGAGCGGCAAGATCACCAAGAGCTTCACGCCTGACGAATTGAAGGCGCTGACGCTGAAGACGCCCGATCAGTACACGATGATCGGCGTCTCGGTGCCGCAGCTCGACATTCCCTCCAAGACCAACGGCACGGCGAAATATGGCATCGATACGATGCTGCCGGGCATGGTCTACGGCAAGGTCGTCACGCCGCCGGTGCGCTTCGGCGCGACGGTCACGGCGGTCGACGACTCCGAGGCCAAGAAGGTGCCGGGCTTCATCAAGGCGGTGACGCTCGACGACAAGACCGGCTCGACCTCGGGCTGGGTGGTGGCGGTCGCCAACACCTATGCCAACGCCAGGAAGGCGGCGGACGCGCTCAAGATCAGCTATGACAAAGGCCCCTATGCCAATGTCAGCACCGACACCATCATCACCGAGGCGATGCGGCTGCAGGCGCAGGACGATGCCGGGCAGTTCTTCGTCAAGGACGGCGATCCCGTTGCAGCGATGTCGGGCGCGGCCAAGGTGCTGGAGGCGGAGTACACCACCAGCATCAACATCCATGCGCCGCTGGAGCCGATGAACGCGACCGCCGAGTTCAAGGGTGACATCCTGCACATCTACACCGGCAATCAGTTCGCGACCCGTTCCGGCGCGATCGCGGCGGCTGCGGCCGGGATCGATCCGAAATACGTCGTGATGCACCAGGCCTGGCTCGGCGGCGGCTTCGGCCGCAGGCTCGATGCCGACATGATGGTGCCGGCGGTGCAGGCGGCCAAGGCGGTCGGCAAGCCGGTCAAGGTGATCTACTCGCGCGAGAACGACATGACGATGGACTACTCGCGGCCGCTCACTTACCAGAAGGTCAAGGCCGGGCTCGACAGCAACGGCAAGCTGATCGCGCTCAGCCATGACGTCGTCTCGGCCTGGCCGACGGCGCGCTGGGGCATCCCGGACTTCCTGTCGCCCTCGGTCGACAAGAAGGGCCCGCTCGACTCGTTCACGGTCAATGGCGCCGACTTCTTCTACACCGTGCCCAATCATCATGTGCGCGCGATCAAGAACGAACTCGCGCATAATGCGACGCCATCGGGACAACTCCGTTCGGTGGCGCCGGGTTGGACGTTCTGGGCGGTCGAGAGCATGATCGACGAGATCGCGGTGGCCTCGGGGCAGGACCCGGCGCAGTTCCGCATTGCGCTGCTCGACGGCAAGGGCAAGAACGACGGCGGCGCGCAGCGATTGCGCAACACGCTGCTGGCAGCGATGGGCCTGTCCGGCTACGGCGCCAGGAAGCTCCCGCAAGGCGAAGGCATGGGCGTCTCCTGCGTTTCATCGCAGGAGCGTGCCACGGCGAGCTGGACGGCGTGCGTCGCCCATGTCGCGGTTGCGCCCACGGGCGCGGTCACGGTGAAGAAGCTCACCGTGGCGACCGATGTCGGCACCCAGGTGCATCCCGACAACATCCGCGCCCAGGTCGAGGGCGCGGCGCTGTGGGGGCTGTCGCTGGCGATGTACGAGAAGGCGACGCTGAAAGACGGCGGCATCGAGCAGACCAACTTCGACAGCTACACGCCGCTGCGGATGAGCCAGGTGCCGGAGGTCGCGATCGCCGTGATCGCCAATGGCGAGAAGGCGACCGGCGTCGGCGAGCCCGCGGTGACCGTGGTCGCGCCAGCGCTCGGCAACGCCATCTACAACGCCTGTGGCGCGCGGTTGCGCTCGCTGCCGATCACCGCCGCAGCGGTCAAGGCGGCGATGAGGGCCTAGCGTCGTCGCGAGACCATTCCTGTATCTGGGAACCGCCGGAGCTCGTCTCCGGCGGGTCTTTTTTGCGCTGCGGTCAGGTTCTCGCGCGGCACGATTTGAATGATCCTCTTAACGTCTCGCTCACCTGAAACGATACAGCTTGAATGATCGGCTTAAGCCGCGACGAACCCGTATCCCGGTAACTTGCATGGGCAGCAAACCGCAGGGGGCGAGCACGTATGAGCGCGACAGCCAAGCAGACCGTGACCCAGACCGCGAACAGGCGCCATCTCCTGCTCGCGTCGGATCGCGGTGACCAGAGCAGCGAGCTGGCGCGCATCCTGCGCTCGGTCGGCGACGTCGACATGATGCCGACCACCGAAATCCCCGAGAACCCCGGCAACCGCTTCTCCGGCGTCATCGTCGACATCAACCTGCGTTCGCCCGAGAGCGTGCAGCGGGTGCGCAAGAAGCTGTCGTCGCGCGCCTATAGCGACGTGCCGCGGCTGTTCGTGCTCGCGGAGGCGCTGCACCACGCCACCATGCAGGCATGGGCGCTCGGCGCCACCGATACCATCGCGCGGCCGTTCAGCCCCGCCGACGTGCTGCAGCGCATCCGCTCGGCGCTTCCCGCCGACGACGGCTATGACGAGACCGATCGCGGCAAGCTGCTCAATCGCGGCGTCGAGGCCGCGCAGGCCATCATGGTCAAGATCTTCGAGAAGCTGCCCACTGGCGCGCATCTGACGATGGAGGACATCGTCGCGGCCGAGAACAAGATCCTGAAGGCGATCAAGCACTCCTCGCTGCGCGAATGGATGACCGTGGTCGGCTGTCATCACAACGACACCTATCGGCATTGCCTGTTCGTGACCGGCCTTGCGGTCGGCTTCTCGATTCATCTGGGCATGCGCGACGACGACCAGCGCCGGCTGGTCCGCGCGGCGCTGCTGCACGACGTCGGCAAGGCGTTCATCCCGGTCGCGATCCTCGACAAGCAGGGCAAGCTGACGGCGGAAGAGATCGCGCTGCTTCGCCAGCATCCGCGCCGCGGCTACGAGGCGCTGTGGCGGCAGGGCGGCTTCCCGCCGGAGATGCTCGACGTCATCCTGCATCACCACGAATTCCTCGACGGCTCCGGCTATCCCGACGCGCTGCACAACGAGCAGATCAGCGACATCGTGCGCCTCACCACGATCGTGGACATCTACGCCGCGCTGATCGAGCACCGCGCCTATCGGCCGGCCTTCACCCATGCGCGCGCGTTCCAGATCATGGAGAACATGGGCCCGAAGCTCGACCAGCAGCTGCTACAGGCGTTCCGCCCGGTCGCGATGGGCGCGCATTGACGCGATCGCCTGAGAGCGCATCCATCGCCCGAGGGTAGCCGCTCGACGCAAGTGCATCTCGGCCGAGGCGCACTATCCTACCCGCCAATCGGTGAAAGGCGGGAGGAGCAGCATGGGCGCAGCCGAACAGGCCGGCGAGGTCATTCCCGGGCACATCGCCGCCGCGCTGGTCGATCCGGCCTGTTATGCCGACCACCGCATCCATGATGCCTATCGCTGGCTGCGCGCCAACAATCCGCTCGGGCGGGCCGAGCTCGATGCGTTCGATCCGTTCTGGGTGGTGACGCGGCACGCTGACATTCTCGCCATCAGCCGTCAGAACGATCTGTTCCACAATGCCGACCGTGCGACTACGCTGACCAACAAGGCGGTGCTGGAGCGCGTTCACAAGATTACCGGCCAGCCCAATCTCGTGCGTTCGCTGGTGCAGATGGATGCGCCGGACCATCCGAAATATCGCGCGCTGACGCAGGGCTGGTTCATGCCGGCCAACATCGCCAAGTTCGAGCCGCGCATTCGCGAGATCGCGCGGGCGACCGTCGGCCGCATGGCGGCGAAGGCCGCGGCGAATGGCGGCGTCTGCGATTTCGTCGCCGACGTCGCGCTCCATTATCCGCTGCACGTGATCATGGAGATTCTCGGCGTGCCGGAGGAGGACGAGCCGCGCATGCTCAAGCTGACGCAGGAGCTGTTCGGCCCGCAGGATCCGGACACGGCGCGGGTGCGGGAGGCGCTGTCGGCCGAGGTGTTCGCGGCGATGCTGCAGGCGGTGGTGGCCGATTTCGCCGCCTACTTCCAGCGCATCACCGAAGACCGCAAGGCTCATCCGCGCGACGATCTCGCCACCGTCATTGCCAACGCCAGGATCAATGGCGAGGACATGCCGCTGCACGACCGCACCAGCTACTACATGATCGTGGCGACCGCGGGTCACGACACGACGTCGTCGTCCACGGCAGGCGCGATCTGGGCGCTGGCGGAAGATCCCGAGCAGTTCGCGCGCGTCAAAGCCAATCCCGAGCTGATCCCGGGTCTCGTCGACGAGGCGATCCGCTGGATGACGCCGGTCAAGCATTTCATGCGCAGCGCCACCGCCGACACCGAGTTTGGCGGCCGCAGGATCGCCAAGGGCGACTGGCTGATGCTGTGCTACGCGTCAGGCAATCGCGACGAGGCGGTGTTCGAGCAGCCCGACACGTTCCGCTGTGACCGCAAGCCGAACCGCCACGTCGCGTTCGGCTATGGCACGCATCTCTGCCTCGGCCAGCATCTCGCCAAGCTCGAGATGCGCATCCTGTTCGAGGAACTGCTGCCGCGGCTCACGTCGCTGTCGCCGGCGGGGCCGGTGCTGATGACGCGGGCAACGTTCGTGAACGGACCGAAGAAGCTGCCGATCCGCGTCACGATGGGCTGACGCGGCGCTCAATCCAGCAGCTTGCGCAGCTCGGCCTTTGCGACCTTCTCCAGGGTCGAGCGCGGCATCTCGTCGACCAGCTTGACCTCGCGCGGCACCTTGAAGTCGGCGAGCCCGGCGCGGCAGGCGGCCAGCACCTTCTCGGGCAGTTCGTCGCGCGCGATCCCGGGCTGCGGGATCACGAACGCGACCGGCACCTCGTCCAGCATCGGATGCTTCCTGGCGACGACGGCGGTCTCGCGTACGCCGGGCACGGTGATGATCACCTGCTCGATCTCGGACGCCGCGACGTTCTCGCCGCCGACCTTGAGCATGTCCTTGGTGCGATCGCCGAACTTGATGAAGCCGTCGGCCAGGCGCGTGACGCGGTCGCCGGTCAGGAAGAAGCCGTCGGCATCGAAGCTCGTGCGCGTCGCTTCGTCGTTGTAGAGATATTCGGCGAACAGCGACAGGCCGGGCACGCCCTTGATGGCGAGATTGCCGGTGGCGCCGACCTCGGTCGGCCGGCCGTCATCGTCGGTGATGCGGATGGTGTATTCCGGCGCCGCGCGGCCGATCGACATCGGCGCGTTCGGCTGATCGACCTCTCCGACGATGCCGTGGGTGATGGTCTCGGTCATGCCCCACCAGCCGATGATCTTGATGCCGAACTTGGCGAAGGCGGCCGGCTCGGACACCGCCGTGCCCCACAGCCGGAACTTGTGATGCTTCGGCACGTCCTGGTCGAGCAGCGCCTTCATGCAGAACGGGATGGTCGAGGTCCAGGTGCTGCCATGCTCGAGCGCCGCGCTCCAGAACCGGCTCGCGGAGAACCGCGGCTGGATCACGCAGGTCGCGCCGACCCAGAGTGTGGCAAGCATCGAATAGGCCAGCGCGTTGGTGTGGAACAGCGGCAGATAGGTCTGGTGCACGTCACCCTGATGCAGGTCCTCATGGACGGCGTTGACCTTGGCGCCCCACAGCGCGTTGGCATGCGTCCACAGCACCGCCTTCGGCCGCGATGTCGTGCCCGAGGTGTATTGCACGCTGCACGGCGCCAGCGGATCGGCCGGCCGCCGCGGCCGATCGGCGCTGTCGGCAAACAGCGCTTCGAAGCGCTCGCCTCGTTCGACGGCCGACGCCTCCGCCTGACCCGGATCGTGCGAGATCACGGCCATCCATTTGAGGCCGCGGCAATGCGCTGCGATCATCTCGGCATAGGCCGGCTGCGTGATCGCAGCCACCGCGCGACAGTGCTCCGCGAAGTAGCTCATTTCGGCGGCTGCCGAGCGCGTGTTGGTCGTGACGGCGAGCGCGCCCAGCTCGACGCAGGCAAACCAGGCAAGCATCGCCTCGACGCAATTGTCGAGATGGATCAGCACGGCATCGCCGGGCTGCACGCCGCGCTTAGCCAGCCCGGCCGCCAATGCGCCGACACGCTCGTGAAACGCGCCATAGGTCCAGCGGCGCGCCGGTGCATCGAACGGCGCCGAGATCAGGAACGGATGATCGCGCCGGGTCTCGCTGCGCAGCTTCAACAGCCACGGCACGTCCATGCCGTCGAACGGCGTCACCGTGCCCGCTGCCATCGTCGTTCCCTTCATCTTCGCTCCCGTCGTTCTTGAGTACGGCCTGTCTCCGGCCGCTTCGTTCTCGTCGTCATCTTCTGCCACCTTGCGTCGCCGCGATCAAATCGGGATTGAACCCGTCTCCGTTCGCGGGCGACCAATGGCGCGGCAAGACACGCCCGGAGGTTTGCATGCAGGCCGAGCCACGACCATGGCGGCGGCCCGATGCCCGCTATTTCCAGATCGCGGCATTGGCGACGCTGCTGGCGATCAATTTCGCCATGATCGATTTCGGCGCGCGTCCCGCAGCGAGCGTCGTCGCGGTCGCCATGGCGCTGCTCACGCAAGTGGTCTGCTGCCGCATCTCCGGCGCGCCGCTCGATCTCAAGTCACCGCTGATCACCGGCCTGTCGCTCAGCCTGCTGCTGCGCGCCGACGCGCTGTGGCTGCATGCGGCGGCAGCCGTGATCGCCATCGGCTCGAAATTCGTGCTGCGCGTCGACGGCAAGCACGTGTTCAACCCGGCGGGGCTGGCGATCGTGGTGCTGCTGTTCAGCTCCAAGGGCGTGTGGATCTCGCCCGGCCAATGGGGGACGGAGATCTGGTTCGCGAGCCTCGCCGGCTTCTTCGCGATCCTGGTGCTCGGCGCCTCTCGACGCGCGGACATCGCATTCTATTTTTTCGCCAGCCATGCCGCACTGCTGCTGCTGCGCGCCGCCTGGCTCGGCGATCCCCTGGCGATTCCGCTGCATCAGTTGCAGAGCGGCTCGCTGCTGATCTTCACCTTCTTCATGATCTCCGACCCGCGCACCTCGCCGGACTCGCGCGTCGGCCGGCTGCTGTTCGCGCTGAGCGTTGCGGTCGCGGCGCACTACCTCACCTTCGCCATGCAGATGCGGCCGGCGCTCTACGTGTCGCTGATCGCGCTGTCGCCGCTCACGCTGCTGCTCGACCGGCTCGTCCCTGAGACCCGCTTTTCCTGGCGTTCGCCCGTTCCCGAAGGAGTGTCGACATGACCCTGCGTTACAGCAAGCTCTTCCGCACCGGCGTCGCGGCCGCCGCGATCCTGGCGAACGCAGCGATGGCGCCCGCGAATGCCTTTTGCGGCTTCTATGTCGCCCAGGCCGACGCGAAGCTGTTCAACCAGTCATCGAAGGTCGTGCTGGCCCGCGACGGCGAGCAGACGGCGATCACGATGGCCAGCGACTTCGAGGGCGACGTGAAGGAGTTCGCGGTGGTCGTCCCCGTGCCGACCTTCATCGAGCGCAAGCAGATCGGCGTGGTCGAGCCGAAGACCATCGACCATCTCGACAAATACACCGCGCCGCGGCTGGTCGAATATCATGATGCCGATCCATGCGCGCCGGTCGTCGTTGCGGCGCGGGCGATGCCGGCGGCGCCGATGATGGCAGGCGCTGTCTACGAAATGACCCGGCGGAACTACGGCGTCACCGTCGAGGCCAGCTACGACGTCGCCGAATACGACGTGCTGATCCTGTCGGCGCAGGAGAGCGACGGACTGACGCGCTGGCTGACCGACAACGACTATCGCATCCCGCAAGGCGCCGAGGCCGTGCTCGGCAGCTACATCAGGCAGGGCATGCGGTTCTTCGTCGCGAAGGTCAATGTCGAGCGGATGAAGGGGATCGGCAACGGCTCCCTGCGGCCCCTGCAGGTGCGCTACCGGAGCGCCAAGTTCATGGTGCCGCTGCGGCTCGGCACGGTCAACGCCAGGGGACCGCAGGACCTGATCATCTATGCGCTCACCAGGAGCGGCCGCATCGAGGCGGCCAACTATCGAACGGTGAAGATCCCATCCGATATCGATGTTCCGCTCTATGTGAAGGACGAGTTCGGGCCGTTCTACAAGGCGCTGTTCGAGCGGGCGGTCGCGCGCGAGAACATGCAGGCGGTGTTCGTGGAATATGCCTGGGACATGGGATGGTGCGACCCCTGCGCCGCCGATCCCATGAGCAACAAGGAACTGGTCGAGCTCGGCGCGCGCTGGATCGGCAGCGACGATGACACCGCCTTCAGTCTCCGCCGGGGCACGGCCGGAGCCAGCGCCTTCGTGACCCGGCTGCACGTGCGCTACGATGCGAAGTCCTTCCCCGAGGACATCGTCTTCGCCGAGACCAAGGACCGCAGCAATTTCCAGGGTCGCTATGTCCAGCACCATCCCTGGCGCGGCGAGGCGTCCTGTGCCGCGGCGAAGACCTACCGGGACAGTCTCGCCGCGCGTTTCGCCACGCAGGCGACGGATCTCGCGCAACTGACCGGATGGTCGCGCAGCGAGATCATCGCGAAAATGGACAAGAGCGGCGAGACCGTGACGAAATGACCTAAGGGCGGCCTCGGCTCAATCCTGATACGACGAGATCTCGATCAGGCTGCCGTCGGGGTCGCGGCAATACACCGACCGCAGCGTGCCGCGCGCGCCCTGCTTGGCGACCGGGCCTTCCTCGATGGCGATCCCGAGCGCACTGAGATGCGCCACCACCTCGTCGGGGGTGCTGGTGGTGAGGAAGCAGAGGTCGTCGCTGCCGGCCGCGACATGGTCGGCCGTGAACCAATCGACCTTGTCCGCGTCCTTCGGTCGCACGTTGATCTTCTGGTTCCCGAATAGCAGCGACGTGCGCCTCGCCTTGCCTTGTCCGGGATCGAACACCTGGACCGTCATGCCCAGCACCTGTTGGTACCACGCCGTCGTGCGGTCCACGTCGGCGACATTGATGACCAGATGATCGAGCGCATCGACCTTGACCGGCATGGGCTCTTCCCTCCTGATGGGGCATCGATCTCGCCGCAATCGCGGCACTCTGCTACAATCGATCCCGGCGGCTCGTTAACCGCCGCTCAACGATAATGCCTGAGGAAACGCATGATTTCACGTCGTACCGCGCTTGGTCTGATCGCCTCCGCCGTCCCGTCCATCGCTGGCGTTCGCAAGGCGTCCGCGGCCGACTATCCCACCCGTCCCGTCCGCTTCGTGGTGGGTTATCCTCCGGGCGGCGCGACCGACATCCTAGCGCGGCTGATCGGCCAGCGGCTGTCCGAGACGCTCGGTCAGCAGTTCATCGTCGAGAACAAGCCGGGGGCCGGCAACAATATCGGCACCGATGCCGTCGTGAACGCGGCGGCCGACGGCTACACCGTGCTGCTGGTCAATCCGGCCAACTACATCAATGCGAGCCTCTACACCAATCTCAAGTTCAACTTCGTCCGCGACATCGCGCCGGTGGCCTCGTTCAACCGCGTCCCCAACGTGATGACCGTCAACAAGGACATCGAGGCCAAGAACGTCGCCGAGTTCATCGCCTATCTCAAGGCAAACCCCGGCAAGGTGAACATGGCCTCGTCCGGCAACGGCACCTCGGTGCATCTGTCGGGTGAGATGTTCATGGCGATGACCGGAACCAAGATGCAACACGTGCCCTATCGCGGCGCGGCGCCCGCGATCACCGACATGCTCGGCGGCCAGGTGCAGGTCATCTTCGACAACATGCCCTCCATCATCCAGCACATCCGCTCCGGCTCGTTGCGAGCGCTCGGCGTCACCACGCAGCAGCGTTCGCCGCAATTGCCGGACGTCCAGGCCGTCGCCGAGACCGTACCCGGTTACGAGGCGAGCGCGCTGTTCGGCATCGGCGCGCCGAAGAACACGCCAAAGGAGATCGTCGAGAAGCTCAACAAGCAGGTCAACACCATCCTGGCCGAGCCCGAGATCAAGGCCCGTCTGGTCGATCTCGGCGGCGAGCCGCTGATCCAGTCGCCGGAGCAGTTCGGCGCCCAGATCGCCGCCGAGACCGAGAAGTGGAAGAAGGTCGTCGAGTTCGCCGGCCTGAAGGTCGAATGAGTCGACCTGGCGACGCCGCAATCGCTGGGCCGCGTGCCGCGACGGGTCTTCGATGAGGCGCCGGCCCGCGAGACGGGCGTCGAGGGCTGAAGGTGACGTGCCGCGCATGCGACACGTCACGGCCTTGGTTGGTGATCCGTTCCGCCGATTTGTCGTTTTTTGACCATGCCGGTGTGGTGCAACCCTCCGGCCAAAAGAGGAACAGATCATGCGCAAGGTTATGATGATGGCAGCCGGCCTCGTCGGCGTTGCACTTGGTGGCGGTATCGCGCCGGCCTCCGCAGGCGGTTACGACTATCCCTGGTGTGTGCAGGGCCGAGGCGTCGGTTACCCCGGCGACTGCTCCTATCAGACCTTCGAGCAATGCCGGGCGAGTGCCTCCGGGCGCAATGCAGGCTGTGGCATCAATCCGCGCGTCGCGTTCGATCCTGCCCGCCGCGGCCCCTCGGTCTATGTCGACATGCCGCCGCCGCGCCGCGTGCACCGCTATCAGTATTACTGACGCCTCTACGGAGCGGGTCGGCACGCGCGGCCAAGCGGCTGACGCAGGCGCGCTTCCGGAATCGCGCGGGCTTGCATCGACTTTGCGTTCGTATATACTTTGTATTGCAAAGTTAAACGAGCCGTTCCGGGCCTCAGGTGAGACATGCGCGACCTCGATAAGGCGCTGGCGGACATCATCGCGATCCGCAGCCAGCTTGCGGCGGGCACGGCATTTCGCGGCTACGGGCCGGCGACGATGGCCGCGACCTCGGCCGTAGCGCTGGTCACTGCGCTGCTTCAGCAGCTGTTTCTGCGCGACCCGACGGCCGACGCGTGGACGTTCCTGCTCGGATGGGCGGCGGCAGCCTGCGTGTCGCTGACGATGATCTGGTTCGAGATGCGGGCGCGGTCGCGCCGGCATCATTCCGGCCTTGCGGACGCGATGATTCATCAGGCGGTCGAGCAGTTCCTGCCAGCGGGCATCGCTGGCGTCCTGCTCGCGGTGCTGCTGTGGAAGTTCGCGCCGGAGGCGCTGTGGATGCTGCCGGGCCTGTGGCAGATCCTGATGTCGCTCGGCGTGTTCGCGTCGGTGCGCTCGCTGCCACGCACGGTGGCGCTTGCCGGGGCGTTCTATTTCATGGCCGGCTTCGCCGTGCTGCTGGTCGGCAGCGCCACGCATGCGCTGTCGCCATGGACGATGGGGCTTCCGTTCGCGATCGGACAGGGGCTGATGGCGGGCATTCTGTATTTTGCGACCGGAGAGTCCGATGTCGAAGACTGACGGCAGCGCGCCGTTCTCCTATGACGGCCTCGATCGCGTCATCCACGAGAAGGCACGGCTCGGCCTGCTCACCTCGCTGATGGCGCACCCGAAGGGTCTCGCTTTTGCCGACCTCAAGCAGCTCTGCGGGCTGACGGACGGCAATCTGTCCCGCCATCTGCAGGTGTTGCAGGAAGCCGGTCTCGTCGAGGTCACCAAGGGCTATGAGGGCAATCGCCCACATACCACCTGCCGGCTGACCAAGGCGGGACGCCGCCGCTTCCTCGATTATCTCGCCGTGCTCGAGCGCCTCGTCCGCGACGCCGCGGCGGCTGCCGGCAAGGAACATACGCCATCGTCGGTCGGCCTGATCCCGGGCCGCATCTGAATCGCGCATCGCACTTTTTCGACCTGGAGCTTTGCAATGCAAAGTAGTCTGCAACCTAAATCGCCTGCTGTGGTGGATGGCCTGCATGTCGGCATCATCATGGACGGGAACGGCCGCTGGGCGACGCGCAAGGGCCTGTCGCGGCTGCGCGGGCACGAGGCGGGGGTCGAGGCGATCCGGCGCGTCGTCGAAGCCGCGCCCGACCAGGGCATTGGGACGCTGACGCTGTATGCGTTCTCCAGCGACAATTGGCGACGCCCGCGTGCCGAGGTCGCCGCCTTGATGGCGCTGTTGCGGGTCTATCTCGCCAGCGAGGTGGAGTCGCTGGTACGCAACGGCGTCCGCCTCACCGTGATCGGCCGTCGCGACCGGCTGCCCGGCGGCATCGCCGACGCGATCGGCCGGGCCGAAGCGGCAACCCGCGACGGCAGCACCCTGCATCTGCGCATCGCGGTCGACTATTCGGCGCGCGACGCGATCCTCGAGGCCGCGGCGAAGGCCCGCGAAATCGACGGCCTGACGCGTGCGGCGTTCTCCGACCTCGTGACCGGCGAAGCCGGCTTGCGCGACGTCGATCTGATCATCCGCACCTCCGGCGAGCAGCGGCTGTCCGATTTCCTGCTCTGGGAAGGCGCCTATGCCGAGCTGCATTTCACCCAGCGGATGTGGCCCGATTTCGATGCAGCAGATCTCGCGCAGGCGCTCGCCTCGTTCCGCGGCCGCGAGCGCCGCTTCGGAGGACTCGAGGCGGTGCCGCTGGCGCCGGCACCGGTCGCCTGACGACGGCTCAATCTTTCCGCACATCGGGGAATCATCTACCGCTTGCAGCACGAGCGCAGAGATCCCCTGATGAAGCACAAGCAGCGCCGGCCTGCCGGCAAGCCTCCGGTCAGATCCGGATCGATGGGCCACACCGATACGCCCGATGCGCTGTGCGCCGCCGCGCTGCGGCTGCTGCGCGCCGGCCGGCTCGCGCAGGCCGAGGATGCGTGCCGCCGCGCGCTGACGCTGGACGCGGCCTCGCTCGACGCGCTGCGTGCGATGGGACAGGTCTGCCTGGCGCTCAAGCGCGCCGATGATGCGATCGAGTGGTTTGCCCGCGCCGTTCGGCAGGACATGTCCGCAGCGGAGTCCTTCGTCGGCTTGGCGCAGGCGCTGCGGGGCTCCGGCCGCGTCGATGAAGCGATCAAGGCCTATGATCGCGCGCTGCAGCTTCAGACGGATGCTGTGGAGAGCTGGGATGCGCTTGGCGAACTGCTGCAACTGAGGGGGCGGCACGCCGAGGCGGCGCTGGCCTGTGATCGGCTGCTGCAGCTCGCGCCCGATCGTGCCGCGACGTGGTTTCGTCTCGGCGAGGTGCTGGAAGCGCAGGGCCGGCGCGACGAGGCGGCGCTGGCCTTCGATCAGGTGGCGCAGCTCAGGCCCGATCACCTCGAGGCGGCCAACAAGGCCGGAGCGCTTCATTTCGATGCTGGCCATTACGAGCAGGCCATCTCGCGCTTCGGGCAGTCGCTGGCAGTGATGCCGGATCAGGCGGGTGTGCTGTACCTGAACGGCATCGCGCTGCGGCGGCTGCGCCGCTACCAGGAAGCCGAGACTCTCGGCCATCGCGCGCAGGTGCTGGCGCCTGACAATCCCGACTTCGCCAATGGCTATGGATGCATCCTGCAGAATCTCGGCCGTCACGATGACGCCGTCGCCATGTTCGACAAGGCGATCGCGCTCCGGCCGCAGACCGCGGATTTCCACAATCATCGCGGCACGTCGCTGGCCGAGCTGCATCGCTTTGCAGAGGCGTTCGAAAGCTTCGATCGCGCCGTCGCGCTGAAGCCTGATCTGGCCGATGCGCATTGGAACGCGGCGCTGTTCCGGCTGCTGACCGGCGACTTCGCCCGCGGCTGGGCGGCGCGCGAATGGGGACGAAAATGTCGCGCCGTCGGCTTCGTCGAGCGCAGCTTCGAGGCGCCGCTGTGGCTTGCGGACGCGCCCCTCGCCGGCAAGACGATCCTGCTCCATAGCGACGAGGGGCTCGGCGACACGATCCAGTTTTCGCGCTACGCCACCCTGGTGGCCGCGCAGGGCGCGCGCGTCGTGCTCGAGGTGGACGCGCCGCTGCAGCCGCTTCTGTCCGGCCTGGATGGCGTGGCGCAGTGCCTTGCCCGCGGCATCGATGCGCTGCCTGCCATCGACTATCACTGCCCGCTGTCGAGCCTGCCGCTCGCCTTCGCCACCCGGCTCGACACCATCCCTGCTGCGCCGTGCTATCTGCCGCGCCCTCCCGAGGCGCGCCGGGCGATCTGGGAACAGCGACTCGGTCCGCATGACCGCTTGCGGGTGGGCCTGGTCTGGTCGGGCAACCCCGCGCATCTCAATGATCACAACCGTTCGATTTCGTTGCCGACGCTCGCGCCGCTGCTTGAGACCGGCGCGCGGTTCGTTAGTCTGCAGAAGGAGCCTCGGCCGTCCGACAAGGCCGCGCTCGCCGCGCGCGACGACATTCTCGATCTCACCGCCGACATCCGTGACTTCGTCGATACGGCGGCGCTGATCGACAATCTCGACCTGGTCATCACCGTCGATACCAGCGTGGCGCATCTGGCCGGCGCGCTGGGCAAGCCGACCTGGATCATGCTGCCCTTCACGCCGGACTATCGCTGGCTGCTCGGCCGTGACGACAGTCCCTGGTATCCGAGCGTGCGGCTGTTCCGCCAGGACACGCGACGTGACTATGCCGACGTCGTCGCGCGCGTGCGCGAGGCGCTCGCCGCACGGCTCGCGACGGTCAGCGTGTGCTGAACGTTTGAGCACCAACGACGCCATAACTGAAACGTGATCGGCTGGCTGAGCCGCCGGCACGTGCCGCCCGATGGCGATTGAGCTGCGTCAACGGATTTCTGCGTGCGTATGGCACACGGTACGCCTGCTTCAGCGACGAAGGCGTTTTTGGAATGAATCAGCAGGAATCCGAGCTTGTCAGTGACATCCGGCCTGTTCGGGATACGCATGCTGCGCCCGGCGCTGTCGTTCCCTCGTCGGCGGTGTCTGTTCCCGTGTCCCATCAGCCGCGGCGCAGGTGGGCGTTGTGGCCGTTTCTGCTGCTCGTGCTCGCCGTCGGGGCTGCCGGTGGTGGCGGCTACGTCTGGTGGCAGCGCCTGCATCCGCCGCTGCCGGTGGGCATCAGCGTCAGCAACGGCCGCATCGAGGCTGACGAGATCGACATCGCGACCAAATATGCCGGGCGCGTTGCCGAGCTGCGCGCCGATATCGGCGATCGCGTCGAGGCCGGGCAGATCGTGGCGCGGATGGACACGAAGGAGCTGCAGCAATCGCTGTCGAAGGCGCAAGCCCAGGCCGAGCAGGCGCAGCACGTCGTCGACCAGGCCCGTGCCAATCTCGCGCAACTGCAGGCGCAGAAGACGCTCGCCGAGCAGGAGATGGAGCGCACCCGCAGCCTGCTGCAGAGCGGCTGGACCACACGCGAGCTGGCCGATCAGCGCCAGCAGGCGCTCGACAATGCGACCGCCGGCCTTGCCGGCGCGCAGGCGCGGATTTTCGAAGCCGAACGCGGGCTCGAAGCGGTTCGTCACGACGTCGCGCTCTACACCGTTCAGATCGCCGACAATTCCTTGATCGCGCCGAAGCCCGGCCGCATTCAATATCGTCTCGCCAATGTCGGCGAAGTTCTCGCCGCCGGCGGCAAGGTCTTCACCATGCTGGACATCGGCTATGTCTACATGGACGTGTTCCTGCCGACCGAGGAGGTCGGCAAGGTCAAGATCGGCACCGAAGCGCGGATCGTGCTCGATGCCTATCCGGATCGTCCGATCCCGGCGAAAGTTGCGTTCGTGGCGAGCCAGGCGCAGTTCACGCCGAAGACGGTCGAGACCCGCAGCGAGCGTGACAAGCTGATGTTTCGCATCCGTGTACGCGTCGATCCGGACAGACTGGCTGCGCATGCCGATGCCGTCAGGAGCGGATTGCCGGGCGTGGCGTATGTCAGGTGGAATCCCGACGTCGCATGGCCGGCGCGTCTGCAAGTCTCGCCATGATGGCCGACATGATCGGCGATGCGTCTCCGGTCGCGATGGTCAGGAACGTCTCGCAGCGCTATCGCGGCGTGATCGCGCTCGACAACGTCTCGATCGACATTCCCGCCGGCCGCGTGGTCGGGCTCATCGGTCCCGATGGCGTCGGCAAGTCGTCGCTGCTGTCGATCCTGGCCGGCGCGCGCGCGATCCAGGACGGGCAGGCGCGCGTGCTCGGGGCCGACATGGCGGACCGGCGCGCCCGCACGCAGGTGTGTCCGCGGATCGCCTACATGCCGCAGGGTCTCGGCAAGAATCTCTATCCCGATCTCAGCGTGCGCGAGAACATCGCGTTCTTTGCCCGGCTGTTCGGCCAGTCGAGGTCCGAGCGCGACTGGCGCATCGCCGAGCTGATGGAGGCGACGGCGCTGTCCGATTTCGCCGACCGGCCGGCAAAAAAGCTGTCCGGCGGCATGAAGCAGAAGCTCGGCCTGTGCTGCTCGCTGATCCATGATCCCGATCTGCTCATCCTCGACGAGCCGACCACCGGCGTCGATCCGCTGTCGCGCCGGCAGTTCTGGGACCTGATCGACCGTCTGCGCGCGCGCAGCGCGGCGGGCATGAGCGTCATCGTCGCCACCGCCTATATGGAGGAGGCGGAGCGTTTCGACTGGCTGATCGCGATGAACGACGGGCGCGTCCTCGCGACCGGCACGCCGACGGAGCTCAAGGCGCAGACCCACGCGGCGTCGATCGAGGACGCGTTCGTCGCGCTGCTGCCCGACCGGCCGGCGCGCGACCGCGCCGAGATGCCGGCCAAGTCCGAGCTCGACGGCAGCCACGAGACCGTGATCGTCGCGCGCGACCTGACCTGCCGCTTCGGCGATTTCACCGCGGTCGACGGCGTGAACTTCCAGATCCGCAAGGGCGAGATCTTCGGCTTCGTCGGCTCCAACGGCTGCGGCAAGACCACGACGATGAAGATGCTGACGGGGCTGCTGCCTCCCAGCGCCGGCGAGGCGCTGATCTTCGGCCGCTCCATGGAGGCCGGCAATCATGAATCGCGCAGCCGCGTCGGCTACATGTCGCAGGCGTTCTCGCTGTATGGCGAGCTCACCGTGCGGCAGAACCTGGTGCTGCATGCGCGGCTGTTCCATCTGCCGCTGGCCGCTGCCGGGAAGCGGATTGCCGAACTGGTCGAGCGCTGCGACCTCACCGACCATATCGACGGCCTCGCGGCCGATCTTCCCCTCGGCATCCGCCAGCGCCTGTCGCTCGCGGTGGCGATCGTCCACGGACCCGATCTGCTGATCCTGGACGAGCCGACGTCGGGCGTCGATCCGGTCGCGCGCAATCAGTTCTGGCGCCTGCTGATCGAACTTTCGCGTCAAGATGAGATGACGATCTTCGTCTCGACGCATTTCATGAACGAGGCGGCGCGTTGCGACCGGCTGTCGCTGATGCATGAGGGGCGGGTGCTGGCGACCGACACGCCGGACGGCCTGATCCGCGCCAAGGGCGCGCAGACGCTGGAGCAGGCGTTCATCGCCTTCCTCGAGCAGGATGCCGGCGTCGCCGATCCGCCGGTCACGCTGACCCAGGCGCGACCCTATCCACGCCCCGCCGATCGGCCGCGGGACGAGCAACGGCAGGCCGCCGTCAGCCCGCGGCGGCTGCTCGCCTATACGATCCGCGAAGGTCTCGAGCTGATCCGTGACCCGATCCGGCTGATGTTCGCGCTGTTCGGAACGGCGTTCCTGATGATCGTGATCGGCTTCGGCATCTCCACGGACGTCAACAACCTGACCTTCGCCGCGCTCGACCGCGATCAGTCGCCGGAGAGTCGCGCCTATCTGTCGGAGCTCAGAGGCTCGCGCTATTTCGTCGAAAGGCCACCGCTCGCCAACTATGCCGAGCTCGAACGGCGGATGAAGAGCGGCGACATCAAGGCCTCGATCGAGATCCCGCCGAACTTCGGTGTCGACATCAAGCGCGGCCGGCCGGCCTTCGTGTCGGCCTGGATCGACGGCGCGATGCCGTTCCGCGCCGAGACCATCCGAGGCTACCTCGAAGGCACGCATCAGCTCTATCTCTCCGATCCCGCCGTCAAGACGACGCAGCCGTTGCCGGCCTCGCCGGTCAATGTCGAGATCAGGTTCAAGTACAACCAGTCCTTCGACAGCATCTACGCGATGGCCCCAAGCACGATCGCACTGCTGCTCGCGCTGTTTCCGGCCATCCTGATGGCGCTCGCGGTCGTGCGCGAGAAGGAGCTGGGGTCGATCACCAATCTCTATGTCACGCCGGTGACGCGGCTCGAATTCCTGCTTGGCAAGCAGCTGCCTTACATCGCCGTCGCGCTGGTGAATTTCGCGCTGATGTACGTGATGGCGATGGTCCTGTTCCGAGTCCCGCTCAAGGGCGCCTTTCTGCCGCTGATGGTCGGCACCTTGGTCTACGTCGTCACCACGACCGGCTTCGGCATGCTGATCTCGACCTTCTGCCGCACCCAGATCGCGGCCCTGTTCGGGACCGCGATCCTGACCGTGCTGCCGGCCACGCAATTCTCGGGCATGCTGGTCCCGGTGTCGTCGCTGTCCGGCGTGGCCAAGCTGATCGGCATGGTCTTCCCGATGACGTACTACCGCCCGATCGCGGTCGGCACCTTCACCAAGGGGCTGGGCTTTGCCGATGTCGGCGCCGACATCCTGATCCTTTTGATCTTCATTCCCGTCCTGACCGGGTTCAGCCTGGCGATGCTGCCGAAGCAGGAGGCGTGAGCCATGATGCGCTCGCTCTCCAACGTGTTCTGGCTCGGAACCAAGGAGCTGCGTAGCCTGTTCGGCGACGTCGTGCTGATCGGGCTCGTGATCTATTCGTTCACCGTGGCGGTGATCAGCCAGGCGCAGAGCAGTTCGCAGGAGCTGCATCGCGCCTCGATCGCCGTCGTCGACGAGGACAGCTCCGAGCTGTCGCGCCGGATCGCCAGCGTATTCCAGCTGCCTTACTTCCAGCCGCCTGTCTACATCAGCCAAGGCGAGGTGGAGCGGCTCATGAACAGCGGCCGCTTCACGTTCGTGCTCGACATCCCGCCGAATTTCCAGCGTGACGTCCTTGCCGGGCGCAAGCCGTCGGTGCAGGTGAACGTCGATGCGACCGCGATGATCCAGGCGGGAATCGGATCCGGCTATGCGCTGCAGATCATCAATACGGAGGTCGCCTGGTTCGTCGCCCGCTCCGAGACATCCTCGTCCGCCCCGGTCAACCTGGTGACGCGGATCGCGTTCAATCCCAACGTCACGACGGCCTGGTTCGAAGGCGTGATGGGCATCATCAACAGCGTCACCATGCTCGCGATCATCCTGGCCGGCGCGGCGCTGGTGCGTGAGCGCGAACATGGCACCATGGATCATCTGCTGGTCATGCCGCTGTCGCCCTTCGAGATCGCGATGTCGAAGATCTGGGCCAATGCGCTGGTGATCGCGGTCGCCGTCGCCATCGCGCTCTACGCCGTCGTGCGGTGGTATCTGCGCGTGCCCATCATGGGCTCGATCCCGCTGTTCATGGTGGGCACCGTGCTGTATCTGTTCTTCGCGACCGCCGTCGGGCTGTTTCTCGGCACCATCGCGCGGTCGATGCCCCAGCTCGGTCTGCTCTATATCCTCGTCGCCGTGCCGATGAACCTGTTGTCGGGCGGGATGACGCCGGTGGAAAGCCAGCCGGTGTGGCTCGCCACCATCATGAAGGCGTCGCCGTCGACGCATTTCGTGTCGTTCGCCCAGTCGATCCTCTATCGCGGCGCCGGCATCGATGTCGTCTGGCCGCAATTCGTAGCGGTGGCGGCGATCGGCGCGGTGGTCCTGGCGTTGACCTTGCGCCGCTTCCGGGCGGCGATCGCGGCGGCCTGAGCCCGCCCTCGACCCTAACAAAAAAGCCTCGGCACTGGGCCGAGGCTCTTCCTTGAATGGCGTCGCTATGGATGACGGCGATCAGTAGCGCGCGGCCGCCGGGCCGCCAAACTTGTAGTTCACGCCGACCCGGACCGTGTGGAATGAGAAGTCCTGGGACAGGCGCTCGACGTAGTTCGAGCCGGGCGGGGCGAAGGTGCTGCCCGGGACGTAGGCCGAGGTGTAGTTGATGCTGCCGAGGTCGGTGTAGAGATACTCTGCCTTGACGGTCCAGTTCGGTGCGAACGCATGCTCGACACCCGCGCCGACGGTCCAGCCGACCCGGGTCTCGTTGGCCGAGGCGGTCTTGGTGTAGCCGTTTGCCGAGGTCAGATCCCAGCTGCCCTTGACATTGCCGACCGCGAGACCGCCAGTGACGTAGAACAGCGTCGTATCGACCGCGTAACCGGCGCGGCCGCGCAGGGTCATGAACCAGTCGTTCCGGATGCTCTCGTTGAAGGTGCGGGTCGTGGGCGGGTTGGCCGCCGTGTAGACAGTCCGCTTGTTGAGGTCCGATCCGTTGATGTCGGCCTCGATGCCGAAGACGCCGGCGCCGCTCTGCCAGTTGTAGCCGGCCTGGAGACCGCCGAGCACGCCGGCCGGATTGAGCCGGTTGTTGCTGATGTTGACGAACTCATTCTGGAAGGCGGCGCCCTCGACCGCCCAGCTGCTGGTCTGGTCCAGCGTCGTGTTCAAGTTCGACCGGCCCCAGCCGTAGCCGACGCTGCCGCCGAAGTAGAAGCCGGTCCAGTTGTAGATCGCGACCGGAGGGGGAGCCTTGGTGTAGCGGGCCGGCAGATCCGCGGCGAATGCGCCGAGCGAGCTGGCGAGGAGCAAAGAGACGGCTGAGGCAAGAGTCTTCATCGGTCACAATCCTCAATCAAAATCAGCAACATTGAGACAAGCTTTTCTCACAATTCGGCCGATTAGGCTGTAGTTCAACTACAACACTCGTGAGCGTAAGTATCTGTGACGACGTCACTTTCCGCGCGTGTGGTCTTAACCTTAAGTCATTGTAAATCCGACGAGGCGGTCAACTGATACCGAGCCGTTTCGACGAAGCGGACAATCGGCCGCACCGCGTTAGTCAAGGATTCGCCAACCATCCGGGCACGCGGTCTTGCCCGCTAACGATTTCGCAAATCGGGCGCGTGCACCTTCGGCGCGTCCTGGGGGACGGAGAGGGGAGAGCATCATGATGATGAATGGGGAAGCGGTTCTCGAGAACGTGCGGCGCTATCGGACCATCGCCTCCTTGTACCGCCAGACTGCGGCATTTCGCCCACATCAGCGCGACTCGCTGCTGGCGCAGGCGGCCGAATGGGAAAGCCGTGCGGTCGCCGAGCTCGAGGATTATTTCGTCGCTCGCCAGGCACCGTCGCAACCGCCGGCGAACATCAACTACAATATTGGCCATCACGGGGCCTCCTACCGGCCGTCGCACCGGCAGATGGCGGCCGCGTAGTTCTTCGGGCACAGCGCGTCATTCCCGCGGCGCGATCGGCGCCAGAGCGACAGTGAGGGAGTTGTCACAGCGCGTCTCCATTTCATCTGCAGGCCGGGGTCTGGCGCAGGACTTGCTGGGTCTGATGTCAGCTCCGCCATGGATGGACCTGAATGAGATCGCTCGGGCGCGACCGCGGCATGTGTGCCTGGGACGATTTCGCCCGGTCGTCGACCGACGCCCGGCTGTCGCTGGCGCAGGCGCGGTCGGGGCAAATTCCGCCATTCCTGCTGCTATCGGTACCCGGCATGAGCGCCGGCGAGCATCGCCTTTGCTCCGAGCTGTGGACCCGCGACCGGATCGCAGCCAGCAGCGCCGAGCGGGCGCGGCTGGATTTTGGCTTCGATCTGACATTCCGCGACAAGCTTCGTGTCGGATACCTTTCAAACGACTTCCACGACCACGCCACGGCGCATCTGCTGATCGAAGCGCTCGAGGCGCATGACCGCGATCGCTGCGAGCTGCATGCGTTCTCGTTCGGCGCCGACGATCGCGGCGCCATGCGGGGCCGGCTGCACGCCGTCTTCGACGGCTTCCATGATGTGACCGCGCTGAGCGACAGCGCCGCCGCGGTGCATGCCGCGCAGATCGATATTCTGGTCGACCTCAAGGGCTATACGCGCGGCGCCCGGACCGGAATCCTGATGCTGCATCCGGCGCCGGTCCAGGTGAATTTCCTCGGCTATCCCGGGACGCTGGGCGGCGACATCTGCGACTACATCATCACCGATCCGTTCATGACGCCGCTGGCCGTTGCGGCCGATTATTCGGAGAGTTTTGCCTACATGCCGCATTCGTATCAGCCGCACGGCCGGGCGGCGCTGGGCCCGGCGCCGACCCGTGCGGAAGTCGGTCTGCCGGGCGCCGGCATCGTGTTCTGCTGCTTCAACCAGGCCTACAAGTTCACGCCCGCGGTGTTCGACCTGTGGTGCCGCCTGCTCGACGCGACGCCGGACAGCGTGCTGTGGCTGCTGGCGTCCGATCGGGCCGAGGGCAATCTGCGCGGCGAGGCGCTTCGGCGCGGCGTGGCGCCCGGTCGCCTGGTGTTCGCGCCGGAAACGACGCAAGGCGAGCATCTGCGCCGGCTCCAGCTCGCCGATCTCGTGCTCGACACCGCGCCCTATGGCGCCCACACCACGGCGAGCGACGCGCTGTGGGCCGGCGTGCCGATCGTGAGCTGCGCCGGGGATACGTTTGCCTCGCGGGTGGCTGGCAGCCTGTTACATGCGGTCGGATGTCCCGAGCTCATTGCATCGGACGAGGCCGACTATCTGGCGGTGGCGCTGACGCTCGCCGCCGAGCCGGATCTGCTGCAGGCGGCCAAGGCCAGGCTCCGGCGCAACCGGCTGGCCGCGCCGCTGTTCGACGCTGCCGCCTATGCCCGGTCGCTGCAGGATCTCTACGACCAGATGTGGCACCACCGCCGCAGCGGCGGCGCGCCAGGGCCGATCTGGGCGTCGAAGTCTTGAGCAGGGACGAGGCGGGCTTGCTGCGCCTTACTGCGTCGCCATGCGTCCGGCAGCGAGGATCCCGATCAGGGCCGTCAGCGCGCCGACGCTGGTCGCGTTGATTGCGACGAGCGACCCGTAATTGGAGCTGGCGACCTTCATCAGCGGCGCGCCAAGGCGGGCATCGATCAGCAGATAGGACACGAATGGCAGTCCCAACAAAGGCAACGACATCAGGCGCTCCGCTGGCCTGAACAGCAGCGCGCCGAGCAGGGCGCAAGGCAGCAGGAACAGCTCGACGCCGCTCTGCGCGCCGAACAGCTTGACGGAGAACACCGTGTTGGCCGTGCCGGTCAGGACCATCAAGGCGCGGCCGGCGAACGGATTGCGCCGCGCGAGCATCGGCACGCTGGCGAACAATGGCGTCGTGAGCAGCGTCAGCCAGGCCGGCCACGCCGCCGCGCCCACGATGGCATGGAGATAGAGCGGATAGAACGGCTGGTTGGAGACGATGATCAGCGCGACCTTGGCGGCGATGTCGGACTGCGGGTCATCGGCCGACGCATAGGCCTGCACGGCGGCCAGCCCGCGTGAAAACATCTCAGCCATTCAAGTCCCTCAGCTCCGCAAGAAGGTGCGCATCACCGGCCCGGAAACGCGCGCGCCTGCAGGCCGGATCATGCGTCGCGCATCGCACGGTCAAGAGTTCAGGGCGGTCCGCAGCATGCGTGCGAGATCGGCGCTCTGATACGGCTTGGTGAGCAGCAGCACACCGGCATCGAGGCGGCCGTGGTGAACGATCGCGTTCTCCGTATAGCCCGACGTGTACAGCACCTTGAGGCTGGGACGCCGCTTCAGCGCCTCGATCGCGAGCTGGCGGCCGTTCATTCCGCCGGGCATGATGATGTCGGTGAACAAAAGATCGATCCGCGTCGCGCTGTCGATCAGCGCCAGCGCCTCGTCGGCCTTGCTAGCCGCGAGCGTCGTGTAACCGAGCCGCTTGATCTGGGCGATGACATATTCGCGCACCAGCGAATCGTCCTCGACGATCAGGATCGTCTCGTCGCCGCGCTCCATGCCCTCGGCGCCGATGGTCGACAGTGCCGCATCGGCATCGGCATTGGCCTGCGGCAGGTACAGCTTGACCGAGGTTCCGTGCCCCGGCTCGCTGTAGATCTTGATGTGACCGTTGGACTGCTTGACGAAGCCGTAGACCATGCTGAGGCCGAGGCCGACGCCCTTGCCGACGTCCTTGGTGGTGAAGAACGGCTCGAACACCTTGTCGAGCAGGTTGGCGGGAATGCCCTCGCCGGTGTCGCTGACCGCGATCATCACGTAGTTGCCGGGGATCACCTCCGGGTTCATGCGCGCATAGGCGGCGTCGAGCAGGACGTTCTTGGTTTCCAGGGTCAGCTTGCCGCCGTCCGGCATGGCATCGCGCGCGTTGAGCGCGAGGTTCAGGATCGCGGTCGACAGCTGGCTGGGGTCGATCATCGCCGGCGCCGAATCGTGCGCCAGCATGGATTCGATCTCGATCTGCTCGCCGAGCGTCCGGCGCAGCAGGCGCGCGGTGTCGACCACCATGCCGTTGATGTCGACGCTGCGCGGCTGCAGCGGCTGGCGGCGGGCGAACGCCAACAGGTGCTTCGTCAGGTCGGCGCCGCGCGCCGCCGCCGAGTTGATCAGGCTGGTGATCTGCACCAGCTGCGGCCGGTCCTTGACCGCCTCGGCCAGGATCTCGATGGTGCCGGTGATCACGGTGAGGATGTTGTTGAAGTCGTGGGCGACGCCGCCGGTGAGCTGGCCGATCGCCTCCATCTTCTGCGCCTGCCGCACCTGCGCCTCGGTGGCCTCGATCTCCTGGAACCGCCGGACCATGGCTTCCGCACTGCGCCGCTGCCGCGTCTCCTCCTCGAGTTGCGCATAGGCGTTCCGCAGCTCGGCGCGGGACGGCATCGTCAGCACCCGCGGCAGCAGCAGCAACAGCGCGGCGGCGATGCCGACCGACAGGAAGGCCAGGAAGCCCTTGGTGGCCGCCTCCAGGCTGTAGGCCGGAACCCAGATCGTGAGCACCTCGATCAGCCGTGTCAGCCCGCAGACGGACACCCACAGCGCGAAGGCCCAGAAGATGTAGCTGAACTGAAAGTCGCGGCGGCGATAGACGATGAAGGCGAGCACGAACGCGATGGTGAAGAAGGCGAAGGAGATGAGGATGTCGGACACCGTGTTCACCCAGATCAGCTCAGGTGTCCACAGCAGGCACTCGCCATGCGGCGTGAGCATCGACATGTCCGATATCCCCAAAAGTGTGGCCGACGGACCGTGTCGCCCCCGCGGCGCGGTCGGTTCCCTTAGCAGATCATCGAATTTCCGTTGAGCACACAAGGGTCCTGACTGTCGCGACGCGCACATTTGGTAGAGGGGCACCGCAGGCATAGGCCCCCGCGCGTCGACGCGGATTGCGCACGGCCGAGCCTGTGCCTGGAGCTCCGCTCGACATCTGAGGGTTGACGGTGTGTACCGATCGGTATAGTCCGTACGATATAGTACACAAGGAGATGT
Source organism: Bradyrhizobium sp. SZCCHNRI2009 (assembly GCF_032485115.1). Lineage (NCBI taxonomy): Bacteria > Pseudomonadati > Pseudomonadota > Alphaproteobacteria > Hyphomicrobiales > Nitrobacteraceae > Bradyrhizobium > Bradyrhizobium sp. SZCCHNRI2009. The sequence continues at coordinate 295,869 of NZ_JAUEUH010000005.1, read as the reverse complement.
CCCGTGAGCTCTCTCGCCCCGCCGTTCACGCTGCAGACCGCCACCCAGAAGGTGCGCATGGCCGAGGATGGCTGGAACAGCCGCGACCCCGAGCGCGTGTCGCTGGTCTACACGCCCGACAGCCGGTGGCGGAATCGGGCCGAGTTCATCACCGGCCGCGCCGAGATCGTCGCCTTCCTCTCCCGCAAATGGGCCAAGGAGCTCGACTACCGCCTGATCAAGGAAATCTGGGCCCACAGCGACAACCGGATCGCGGTGCGCTTCGCCTATGAGTGGCACGACGACAGCGGCAACTGGTTTCGCTCCTACGGCAACGAGAATTGGGAGTTCGACGCGCAGGGGCTGATGCAGCGCCGTTACGCCTGCATCAATGACCTGCCGATCAAGGCGGTCGATCGCAAATTCCACTGGCCTCTCGGGCGCCGGCCGGACGATCATCCCGGACTGACCGACTTGGGACTTTGACGCAGGGAGAGCCATGCGGACGCTCAACGAGCGCGCCGACGTCATCCCGCTGATTGCCGAGGTGTTCCGCGAGTTCGGCTTCGAGGGCACCTCGCTCAGCCGGATCACCGAGATGACGGGATTGGGCAAAGGCAGCCTCTATCACTTCTTTCCAGGCGGGAAGGACGAGATGGGGCGGGCGGTGCTGGCGCATGTCGACGCCTGGTTCGAGCGCGAGATCTATGCGCCGCTGCGCGATGATCCGCCGGAGCAGTCGATCGCGCGGATGTGGAGTGGCGTCGACGACTACTTCCGTTCCGGCCGACGCGTCTGCCTCGTCGGGGCGTTCGCGCTCGACGAGACGCGGGATCGCTTCGCCGCCGCCATCGCCAGCTACTTCACACGCTGGATCGAGGCCTTGCGCGATGCGCTGATCCGCGACGGCTGGCCGGCGGCACAGGCCGCCGACGGCGCCGAGGAGGTGGTGCTCGGCATCCAGGGTGCACTGGTGCTGGCGCGCGCAACCGGTGAGGCGGCCGTTTTCGGCCGCGCGCTGACGCGGTTCCAAGCGCGCCTGCAACGATCATCCGTCGTCTGACTCCCGAAGCGCCGGCGACCGCTGCCTCAGCAAGCGGCAAATGGCGGGCTGAAATATCGGCGCGCGGCTCTCGTGAAATCGTGGTTGTCTTGGGCAACGTCTCGAGCAGTGGCGACATCCAGGGAGGTCCGGCATGAACGGGTTAGGCGGTCTCAATAAATCCGACAACGGCGTGGTCATCGGCCTGGTGCAGCTGCAGCTGCCGGTCGTTGTGAGCAAGGACGACCTCGCGCGGCAGACCGAGAAGATCGTCTGGATGGTCGGCAAGGCCCGGCGGAATCTCGGCACCATGGATCTCGTGGTGTTCCCGGAATACTCGCTACACGGGCTGTCGATGGACACCAATCCCGAGATCATGTGCCGGCTCGACGGGCCGGAGGTCGCCGCGTTCAGGCAGGCCTGCATCGACAACAAGATCTGGGGCTGCTTCTCGATCATGGAGCACAACCCCGACGGCAACCCCTACAATTCGGGTCTGATCATCGACGACCACGGCGACATCAAGCTGTATTACCGCAAGCTGCATCCGTGGATTCCGGTCGAGCCGTGGGAGCCCGGCGATCTCGGCATACCCGTGATCGAGGGACCGCGCGGCGCCAAGATCGCGCTCATCATCTGCCATGACGGCATGTTCCCGGAGATGGCGCGGGAATGCGCCTACAAGGGCGCCGAAATCATGATTCGCACCGCCGGCTACACCGCGCCGATCCGCGACAGCTGGCGCTTCACCAATCAGGCCAATGCGTTCCAGAACCTGATGGTGACGGCCAATGTCTGCATGTGCGGCTCCGACGGCTCGTTCGATTCGATGGGCGAGGGCATGATCGTCAATTTCGACGGCAGCATCATCGCGCACGGCACGACGGGGCGCGCCGACGAGATCATCACCGCCGAGGTGCGCCCCGATCTCGTGCGCGAGGCTCGCATCAACTGGGGCGTCGAGAACAACATCTACCAGCTCTGGCACCGCGGCTATGTCGCGGTGAAAGGTGGCGCGATGGACTGCCCTTACACCTTCATGCACGACATGGTCGCCGGCACTTATCGGTTGCCGTGGGAGGATCATGTCAAGATCACCGACGGCACCTCCTGCGGCTTCCCGGCGCCGACGCGCGTGTTCGGCAAGCTCGGCAAGGCGGCGGAGTGAAGCGCACCGGACGCGGCGGGTCGCGGATGACGCTGCCGGAACCTTGACAAGCCGATCGATCGCCAATTATTTTATACTTAAAATAATATGGCGGACAGATCCATCATGAGTGCATCGGCCAAGGTCATCCCGCGCGACTGGCTCGACTGGCCGTTCTTCGAGCCGCGGCATCATCGGCTGTGCGAGGCGCTCGATCGCTTCGTCGGCTCCGGCGTCCTCGACGACGTCGATCACGACGACGTTGACACCGCCTGCCGCAAGATCGTGCGCGCGCTTGGTGCCGCAGGCTTGCTCGACAGCGCCGTCGTGGCGCCCGATGCGGATGCCGGCGCGATCGACTCGCGCGCGATCTGCCTGTCGCGCGAAACGCTCGCTTATGCCGACGGCCTCGCCGATTTCGCCTTCGCCATGCAGGGACTGGGCTCCGGCGCCATCGCGCTCGGCGGCTCGCCGGAGCTGCGCGCCAGTGTGCTGCCCAAGGTGCGCGCCGGCGAATGGCTCGCGGCCTTCGCGCTGTCGGAGAAGGAGGCGGGCTCCGATGTCGCCGCGATGGCCTGCGCGGCGCGGCTGGACGGCGATACTTACGTGCTCGATGGCGAGAAGACCTGGATTTCCAACGGCGGCATCGCCGACGTCTACACGCTGTTCGCCCGCACCGGCGAGGCGCCCGGCGCGCGCGGCATCTCCGCCTTCGTCGTGTTTCCCGACGATCCGGGGTTCTCCGTGGCCGAGCGCATCGAGGTGATCGCACCGCATCCCCTGGCGACGCTCCGCCTGCAGAATTGCCGCATCCCGGCCAACCGCCGGCTCGGCGCGCCCGGCGGCGGCTTCAAGCTGGCGATGCAGACGCTCGACATCTTCCGCGCCTCGGTGGCGGCCGCCGCCCTCGGCTTCGGCCGTCGCGCGCTCGACGAGGCGCAGGCGCATGCGCAGAGCCGCAAGATGTTCGGCGCCACGTTGTCGGACTTGCAGATGACGCAGGCGGCGTTCGGCGAGATGGCGACCGAGACCGATGCCGCCGCGCTCCTGACCTACCGCGCGGCCTGGCGCCGCGACGTGCAGAAGCTGCCGACCACGCGCGAGGCCGCGATGGCCAAGCTCACGGCCACCGAGACCGCCCAGCGCGTCATCGACCGTGCCCTGCAGATGTTCGGCGGCCGCGGCGTCCGCAAGGGCGAGATCGTGGAGAGCCTCTACCGCGAGATCCGCGCGCTGCGCATCTATGAAGGCGCGACCGAAGTGCAGAAGCTGATCGTCGCGCGCGAGTTCCTGAAGTCGCGGGCCGGCGTGGTGCGCGGCTGAGGCGCGCTGCGCGTCAGGCCCGCAGACGCAAGGGCGCGTGCCAGCCGGGATCTCTGTCGCACGCAGCCTCGCCCATGGTCACGCGGCGGCCTCGGTCGTCACGCAGCAGTTGGATTTCGATCTCGTCGAAGGCGAACCGGGCGATCGCCTGCAATGGGTCGACCACCCGTTTTCCGAACGTCCACGGATCGGAGTTTCCGCGCGGCATGGGAAACGCGAAAGGACGCGAGGGGATGCGGAAGAGAAGGCGGCCATCCCGGGACTCGCGATCGCGCAGCTCAGGTTGCCGCATGCCGACGTGACTCAGATAGGCTTGGCAGGCCTGCTCTCGTAGCGAGATGGTCACCCTGAAGCCCGTGAAGTCGATGTCGCCGCGCATGTACTGATCGTAGACCAGTGCCTCCTTCACCTCGACGCTGCCCAGTGCGCTGCCGCTCTCGTCCGGCCGAAAAGAGAAGAAGCGGTCCGAACACATGTGATTGTAAGGGACGATGTCGTGGCGCGGCGGTCGCTGCGTCAAAGCCCGATCCAGGCCGCTGCAAAAGCCGATGTCATCTATGTCGCCGCGGACAGGCTCGAAAAAGAGTCCTTTGGGGGGGAGCGACGTCTTCGTGCAGCGAACTCGAAGAGACCGATGGAGAGAGCGACTTAGCCGCGTAATCCAACACGGACAACTTGATAGCTGAGCCAACGCGCCGTGACGCTGCGACGTCGAGATCCGCTGTCTCGAACCCGACCGCGTCTTCAAGTGGAAGTCGGAGGCGTACCTCCTCTGGATACTTCGCCCCCGACCTCTTTCGCAGGAAAATATTAGAGCTCTCCGAGGGCTTGCGATCAAGAAATCTGCGGATCAACGGCACCATCGCTTCCGCTTTATCCTTGAGCAACGTGCGACGCTGAAGTTTCTCCAGGTCGGAATGGCGACTGGCTGAGCTCTCCGGCTTGAACAATCATTGCGCGGGATGAGCCGTGGTCTGCGGGTGGTCCTCGCCGGTTGGTTCGGCACGGGTTGGTTGCTCCCCGCGCAAATTCGCGACCGCGCGGGTGGCCGGTTCCCCTTCCGCGCGGCTACGTCCTTTTCCGGCTTGAAGATCCTCCGGATCCGCAACCATGCCGCCAAAGGCCGCAGCCGTGCTGCAGCCGAGGGCCGGATCGGCATCATTGTCGGCGAAGATGCCGCGATTGAAGCCATCCGACAGATGGCAGCGAACGGAGCTGATGAGCAGGCGATCGATGTGAACACGCGTCGCGTGGTGCACTGCCGAGGCAACGTCGTGCCTGACGTGGGAGCGATCCACGCCGGCTCGGATGATGGAATGCTCGATCGCCGCCGTGCATGGCCCCGGCGGTCCTTCGATCCAGGCACGGACGCTTTCAGGGCGGCCATTCGCCGTCGCGGCCACGAAGTGTTCGACGCCGGAACTCGCCGCAGAACAGCGTCCTGCAGGTACATCGTAGACGTAATGAACGGTCTCACCTGCGAGCTGCGGTGGCGGTGCCGTCCGGTCCACAGCGCAGCCTGCAGCCAGCACCGCGAGGGCAATGGCGAGGCCGCTTCTGATCGGTGCCATGTTTATCGCTCCTTGGAGGACCGTCATTCGATCAGGAAGCCGGCATCGCCACGCAATCTCCGGCCCGGCACCGGCACCTCGATCGGGCCTGCCCCGGGGCGAGTCGTTCCAAGACGGCCGAATATGATGCGCTCAAGCTCGGAAGGCGGCCCGACGAAGTCGGTCGGGACCGGTATGCGTGCCGATTCGCTGATCGGGCGAACGATTGTCGGCGTGACGATGATGATCAGTTCGGATTCGTTCTTCCGGAACTGTGTCGACCTGAACAGAGCGCCCAGTACCGGCAGGTCGCCCAGCCCCGGCAACATGTCCAGGCCGGTGTTGAACTTGTTCTGCAGCAGTCCGGCGATTACGAAGCTCTCCCCGCTGCCGAGCTCGACTGTGGTCTCCGCCCGCCGGGTAATCAGGCTCGGGACGCGGGCGCCGTTCATGATCAGGGCGCCTTCGTTCGAGAGCTCGCTGACCTCGGGCTTGACCTGCAGGTTGACCAGACGATCGGAGAGTACCGTCGGTGTGAACTCCAGTCCCACGCCGTAGCGACGAAAGTCGATCGAGATGCGGTCCAGCCCTTGGGCGACGGGGATCGGAAATTCGCCGCCTGCCAGGAAGTTCGCCTTCTGACCCGAAACAGCGGTGAGCGTCGGTTCTGCCAGGATTGAAACCAGTCCCTCCTGAGCGAGCGCATCCACGATGGCAGTCACACTGTAGCTGCCGTTTGCCGGCGTATTGATCCTCCCTGAGGCCGCCGACGAGAGCCCAAAGCTGAAGCCACCGGCCGAGCCTGCGGCCTCCCAGTTGACGCCGAGTTGCTTCACCGCGTTGCGCGAGACTTCGGCAATACGGACCCGCAGGTTCACCTGCGTGCTACCGCCTATCTTCAACTGATTGAGCAGCACCTCGTCCTCGCCGAGGAACTGCGCGCAGGTGGAGCGGACCTTCTCGGCGATGTCGGCGTTGGGCACCAGCCCGCTCAGCACCGCGCCGCGCGGCGTCCGCGACAGCCTGACGTCGAGGTCTGCGAATTGAGCTCGCAGCAGCTGCCGTAGATCACTCTCGTCATAGGCAATCGCAATCCGGAACGTCGCGACGGTCGCGCCGGAATCGTCGAGCGCGAAGAGCGTCGTACGGCCGGGCTTTTTGCCGAAAACGAAGACGCGGTTGGCGGCCGCGACCTGGACGTCCGCAACAGCCGGCTCGGCGACGAAGACCTTGGAAGCCGGACGGGGCAAGGTCAGCATCTCGCCCTGAGACGCGTAGATTCGCACCTGTTGCCGCGCGTTGGATGATGCCGGCGCGCAATGAACCAGCATCGTAAGGATCACCACGATCGAGGTCAGCCAGGCGGATGGCGAAATTCGAAACGGTCCCATCGTCAGCGCCGCATCGCCGAAAGCATCTCGAGATTGAGCCTCACGTCCTCTTCCCGAAGGTCGACCCGCGCAAGCTTGGCGGCGCCATCGCGATCTCCGCTCAGCGCCATAGCGATCACGAGGTTCTGGCGTGCACGAGGCGAGGCGCTCTCACCGAGCGCGATCGGCCGCAGAACCGTCATCGCGTCGGCGTACCGGCCCGTCAAGGTAAGCGACAGGCCCAGATTGTTGCTTGCGATCATGTCGGCGGGGGCGATTGCGAGCACCTGACGATAGGCTGTCTGAGCTTCGTCATGGCGGCCGAGCATGTCGAGAGCCACTCCGAGGCCGTTGAGCGCCGGAATGTTCTCGGGGTCCGAGGTGAGCACGCTGGTAAAGATTGCCAGGGCAGGCTCGGCTTGATGTCTGGCGAGCTCGCTTCGCGCTTTTCTGATTCGATCGTCCTTGTCTTCCATCCCGGCGACTTGGTTGGCGGGAGCTGCTGCGGCTGCCGTGGAGGCCGGGAGATTGCGACCCTCGACCGAGGCGCGTGCGGTCGTGGGCGTCGGCACCGGTCCGCCAATGTCTGGGCTCAGCGACGAACAGGCGCAGAGCAGACCGGCGATGCTGCCAGCCAGCGCCATTCGCCTGCAAACACCGGCACTTGGTTTCAGATGGTTGTTGAACGCGGTTTCCCGGCCTTCAGAGCTACGCATGTACTTCCTACGGATATTGCACTGTCTTATAGTTCAGGTCTCGAAACCTCGCAGGTGTCGTCGCGGGTTGACTGGTTCATTGCATCGCCGGGATCGGGGAAGGTTCAGCCTGCTCGCGTGATTCATCCAATCCAAGGACGGCGATCGGCTCGACCCGAAAGTCCTTTGAGATTTCCTGATAGGAGAGCACGACCACATTGAGACCGGACGGCGCAAGCAGCGTCCAGACCACCCGGCGCAGGTCGGCGGAGGCCAGTACAATACTCGGCGATGCGGCAAGATGATCGACGTCGGCAAGCTGCCGGGTCAACGCATCAAGCAGGCGCGTGCTGACGGCAGGATCGAGAGACGTCTGAGCGTTTTCATCGAGGGCGTGCACGGCCGTTCGGATCGCTTCCTCTGTCTGTCGATCAAGCACGAAGCAGCGCAAGGTCCGATCAAATCCTGAGCTTTCGAAGCAGATCTGCCGGCGCAGCGCCAGCCGCACGTGCTCGACCAGCATGACGCTGCTCTGCTCCCGCATTCCCCACTCGGCCAGCGTCTCAAGAATCAGCCGCAGATTGCGGATGGACACCCGCTCGTCGAGCAGCCGGCGAAGGACATCGGTGATGCGCTGTGTAGGGACCACACGCAAGGCCTCGCGCACCAAGTCGGCGTAGTCAGCCTCTAACTGGTTGAGCAGGCGCTTGGTCTCCTGTATGCCGAGGAACTCCGGCGCATAGCGGACAAGAACGCGCCGCAGCTCGGCATCGACTGCGGAGATGGCCGCTCCCCCCGCCGTTCGGGTTGTCGGCTGATCCAGTTCACCGGACGAGAGCAGAAGAGGCACGCCATGCAGCTCGATCCTGAAATGACCGGGCGCCAGGGCGCTGCTTTCGTCGACTGCCGCCCCTGGACAGGCGCATCCGAGCCAGTCTGCCACGTCCTGTCGCGTCCGCCTGATCCGATCATGAATGCCGGCTCTCCGCAGTTCATCGCACAAGGCGGCTTCCGCGAGGATCATGATCGGTGCAGACTTGGCCGCCGGGATAGCGATCCGCGAACTTCTCGTGGGCTCTGACGGGTCGGACGGTTGCGCCGTGCCGGAGGTTCGTTGGGCTCGCCGTCGAGCCAAGAGCATCGCAACGCCGGAGCCGCCGAACACGGTGGCCATAAAAAGGAAAATCGGCGCCGGAAAACCCGGTACGAACGCCAGCCCGAGCATCATGAGACCGGCCAGCTGCAGGGATTGCGGCTGCGACGTGATCTGCTCCATGATCTCGGAACCAAGATTGCTCGGCGCTTCTGTCGCAACCCGGGTCACGACCGTTCCCGCCGCCATCGACACGAACAGCGCCGGGACTTGGGAGACCAAGCCGTCGCCGATCGTCAACAACGAGTAGAGCTGGATCGCTTCGCTGATACGCAGCCTGTGCTGCACGGTGCCGACAACGATGCCGCCAACGAGGTTGACGGCGATGATAATGAGACCGGCGATCGCATCACCTTTGACGAACTTCATGGCGCCGTCCATCGCTCCGTAGAGCTGGCTCTCGCGCTCCAGCCGGCGTCGGCGGCGCCGGGCCTCGGCCTGGTTGATGTCGCCGTTGCGAAGGTCGGCATCGATGCTCATCTGCTTCCCCGGCAGCGCATCGAGCGTGAATCGGGCAGCAACTTCGGCGACCCGTTCAGATCCTTTGGTGATGACGACGAACTGGACGATCGTGATGATCAGGAACACCACGAGCCCAACCACGACATTGCTGGAAACGACGAACTCGCCAAAGGTCTGAACGATGGACCCGGCATCGGCCTGGCTGAGCACTAGGCGCGTAATGGTGATGGAAATCGAGAGCCGGAACACCGTGGATATGAGAATGATTGCCGGAAGTGCGGAGAATTCGACCGCGGCGTTCAAGTAGAACGCCACCATCAGCAGCAGAATCGACGCGCCGATGTTGACGGACACCATGACGTCGACGAGCGCCGTCGGAATCGGCAGGATCATCGCCATGATCGTGCTGACGATCAGGATGACGACGAGAAGCTCGCGCTTGTCGTTCGACCAGCGGGTCAAGCTCTCGACAATGGCCGTCATAATCTGCGGTTCCATCCAAGCGGGATCGAAACCTTCGTCACATTGATCGAAACGCAGAGCGGCATGGTCTTACAAGCTCACGGCGAGCAGGTCTGCGCCGCGACGCAATACGACCCGATCTTGTTCAATTCGATCGACGATCCACCCTTCGCTGATAACGGCGCCTGCGAACAGCTTCTGACCGCGTCCATCAATGACATACGGCCCATTTCCGGCCCAAATCGCCTGAACGGTCAAAGGGGCGCTACGCTTTACAGATTTCGCCTCGACCTGGCTCGTCAACACGATGGCAATGCCGAACGTGCCGTCGAACCATCGCTCAATGTCGCGCCACCTGCCTAACGCCGCGGGTTCAATGCTTCCTCTCGCCGTGATGGCGTTTGAGTCGCTGACAATCTCGACGGTCGTGAGGCCCGCAGTCAGCAATCGCTGGCGCAGCGCGTCCGCCGCGCTGTTCAAATCCGCCACCGGCGCGCCGGGCTCCGCGCCGGCCCGTCCCGTTCTGTCCTGGCCGGGCAGTCGTGCGGGCGTAAGGGTGGGGGCGGGCGAATTGGGCGCGTGCCTGCTCGGATATTTCGTCGAACAGTCGGAGTCGCAGCGGGGGGATCTCAGCCGCTCAGCTGTGGCATAGCCGCCATCGCCGGGCACCTTGTCCGCACCAGCGGGAAATCCCTGCAGAAGCAGGGCTAGACAGACCAGGATCGCGGCGGTGCCGAGTCCATACCTCAAGAAGGTATAGCGGGTCGTTCTGCGCTTGCGGGTGAAGCGGAGCTGAATTCCATTCAGAACGACATCGGCCGGATAACGACTGATCCGTGCTTCTCCGGCACCGAGCAGGGTGCCGTTCAGCAGAACATTATCTGCGGTGCCTTCGATTTCGCAACAGTCCGCCTCTAGCGCGAACCGCGCGTGCAAAGGAGCCAGACAGTCATCCATGAGAACGACATCGGCGTCCATCGAGTGACCCACCAGATAGGTCCCGGCGTCGAGTTCTTGCCTGACCCCGGCATGAAGGCCCGATCGGATTGTGAGTTCGAATGGGGACGGTGATGCCGGCATTCTCTGCCTCTCCATCAGGGCCTAGCAGCCATGTTGGCAGCGGAGCGCTCGGTACGAACGCCCCGTGCCGTAAGCGGTTGGTAGCTGTCCGAGGGCGATCGCTGGATCAGCCGACGTTCGGGCGCTGCTGCGCGACCGTCTCGATCGATCCCCAGTGCGTCTTCTTGGTCGTGATCTCGGCATTCGTCTTGATCGCTTCGTCGAAGGCACTCTTCATCTTCGCGATCGCGCTATCGATGCTCGAGTTCGATGACGTCGTCGAAGAAACGGAGCCTGTTGAATGGGACATCGCTTTATCTCTCTATGTTCGTGTTGCGTTGAGGATTGGGCTGTCGGGGAATGCCCTCCAGCCGGGAAGTGATCGTTAGCGTTGTCCACGCTGATCACCTCTCGGCTGAAGCGGCGGCTTGGATCCCGTCCCGAGGCGCACCTTGTGAGGTACGCCTCTCGCGCTTCCTTCAACGTCCTGGTCTCATCGCTCTCGTCGCGTTGCGAGAATGAGGCCTCGTTGCTTTACTCAGCTCTGTCGGTGATATGGTTGTCGGCCGAGAGGTGTCCCGCGGAGCGGTCGCATGGCGATCCCGAGCTTGAATCCGCGAGTTGCAGAATGATCGAGGAAAGCTTGTCGAGGATGTTGTTCTTCGTCGCTTGGTCAAGGCCCTTTGCCTCTGAGACTTGGCTGACGAGCTGATTCAGCGTCTTGAGTATCGAGCTGTTCGCGCCGGGTTGATGGGATGGGCCGGACACGAGTTGCTTCAGGATCTTCGCGATCCCGTCGAGCAGCTGACCTTTGGCGGGATCGCTGGGCCCAGTGGAATTCGTGATCTGATGGGTCAGGTCACCAAGGATCTTGGCAACGCGGCCGTTGTTCCGCGCGTCGCACTGGCTCGGTCCGCCCCTCAGGATGCTGATGGCCGCCGAGATCAGAGCCGCCTTGTCTGCAGGTGTCTTTGCGTCCGCGACCAATCCAAGAACGTCCGATGCTATGGAAGACGTCCGCGGATCTTGCTGCTGCGAAGCGGGCGGCATCGACGACTGCCACCAATCCCCCGCATCACAGCGATGAGCCGGATGAGCTGACGACCCGCCGAGCGTGGGCTGAAATCCTGCAAAGCCGGGCCAGGACGACGCGTGTCCGTGCGGACCCATCATGTGACCGGTGTGAGCTTCACGTGAGGATGATGCGTGGGAGCTGACCCTAGACATGCAACTCTCTCCTTGTTTGCGATCCGATGTCTTATCTGTCTTGTTCTGAGCAAAGGGTCTAACGAGGCGTCAGTCGGCAGGCTCCGTCACGGATCCGGGGTTGCACTATTCTCGTCGCCAACGGATGCCATCTCCTGAATACCGTCCTGAGCAACAGTCATGAGCATGAACGCGGCCGCCTGCGGCATTGCGCTGAGAAACGCCTCCTCGAACTTTGCTTGATCCTCAGCCGAGACTGCCTCGCTGCTGCTCGAGGCGCTTGCCATCGCGGTCGTCATGCTCGATGCTTCTACGGCCATTCTGACCCTCCTTTGATCCGTCCGGTCGATCTGGCAGGACTTGCGAACCCGTTGATCTGCGTCATGGCACGTCGCCTGGGGCGTTGAGCTTGACCACTTGGACGTGCTCCCCGCGATAGACGGTGACGGACGATGGCTGGTCAGCTCGAGGCTTCAGTGCTGCGAGCGTACGCTCCACCGCTTGGATGTATTGCGGGGGACCCGAGACCAGGGCCATGTCGGCCTGCTTGATGGATCTGAGTGAGAATCGCGCGTCGGAGAGCGCGAGATCGCGAAGTGCGGCTTCGAGACGCTGGAGCGGCACGGCACCGAGTTGAACGAGCCTGCTCGAAGCTTCCTTGTTGCTAGTGACATAAATCCGGAAGCCGTCGAAATACCAGTCGAGTCCGTAGTTCCGGGATAGATGCTCGATGAATTCTCTTGCCTTGAGTTCAGGCAGAGGCCCGCGCACACGTCCCCGTACTTCCGGGCTCACCTCTAACCGCAGGCCGGTATTTCGTCCGAATTCCTGAAGAACGTTGCCAAGGTCTTGGTCGACGATGGTGTACCTGTAGGACTCGGTCGGCCAAGCAGGTTCACCCGCGTCTGCGGACGTGGTGTGGATTGCAGCCGCCGAGAGCGTCAGGCAGACGGTCGCGATCGCAGCCCCGCTGCGCAATGGGACCAGAACCCGAGATGCCAAAGGGTCGCATGGGAAAACGTGGCCTTCGTGCGGCCTTGTCGCGGAACAATCGTGGCAATCGTGTAGTTGATCGCGCGTACCCACGAGCAGACTCACATGTACTTGTTGCTATCAGCTCATCTCATTCAATCACAGCGGTCGCGGGTGCGTCGGAGAATATATTAGGAAAATATTATGCTCTGCCCCGCTGGGCGCCGTGCAAAGCTCTGTCTGATCCGTTGTGCAAGCCATGGTCCGGCTGTCCTTGTGAGTCATTATTTGTTTGGAGTGAGCAATGGCGAGAGCACGAGGGGTCCTGAGACGGCATGGAGCGGTGACATGACGACGATTGCGCCGTTGGGTGGCGTCACAGCTTCCGGAACAGTTGGTGTCAGTTTCGGAGCCGTTGAGCCCGGAGCGGCCGCCCAGCAGTCGTTTCAGGACGCTCTGCATAGATCGGTCACTAAACTGCCTATGGAGCCTGAGCACGCCGTCGACCAACTCGGCGGCAAGGTGATGGAGTGGATGGAGAGTTCGTACGAGCGGGTCCAGCGCAATGTCGCGCCCGAGCTCAATCTCATGCCGGAGCCGGCAGCATCCGGTCCAGCATCTTCCAACATTGGCGGAACGGCCCTGGGAGCGGACAAGCCAGACGCGGGCCGTCAGGCCCTGCAAATGCTGGAGTACGCATTCTCGTTTGCCATTGAGGCGACGCTGATGTCGAAAATCTCGACCGAGTCGACCCGGATCTTCAACACGTTCTTGAAGGGACAATGAGAATGGCCGGTTGCGGCAAACAATGGCTGGCCGCTCGAGGGCGCGGATTGAATTTGGCGCTGGTGCTGGGCTTGGCGTTCATGCTGAGCGGTTGCAAGGGTGAGCTCTATAGCCGCTTGAGCGAGAAGGAGGCTAATCTGATGGTGGCCCTTCTGCTGCACCACGGCATCGCCGCCGACCGACTCCAGGCAAAGGACTTCAGCAATACTGTCAGGGTCGAGCAGGAGCGATTTGCCGACGCTGTGACGCTGCTGAATGCGTCCGGGTTGCCGCGTGCGAAGTTCGAAGACATGGGCAGCATATTCTCAAGCAATGGTCTGGTGTCGTCACCCACAGAGGAGCGAGTCAGGTTGATTCACGCGCTCAATCAAGAGTTGGCAAGGACGATCATGGAGATCGACGGAGTCATCTCTGCCCGAGTCCACGTGGTGCTGCCTAAGATAGACCCGTTGCGTCACGATCAGGTTCCGTCGTCGGCGGCATCGGTGTTCATCAAGCACGACGCGCGCGCCGAAATCGCCGTGCTCCTACCGCAGATCAAGACCCTCATTGCCAACAGTGTCGAAGGACTGACGTACGACAGGGTGGCCGTGGTTTTCGTGCGTGGCAGTTCGGATCCCGTCGAAGTCAGCCCCTCCACGTCGATCGAGACGACGGCATCCGTTCTATCTCACGACGGATCTGCCCTGCGTGACGGTCCGCTCATCCTGCAGGTGTCAGCCGCGGTAGGGCTGGGGCTGCTGGGATCGATCGGAATCTTCCAGCTCTGGCGCCGGGCACGCGTGGGATATGCGCAACGCAACGCGCCGCGTCGGGAGGCGCGAAGGCCGGCGCGTGATCGGCTGCGTGTCATATCCTAGTGCGATTGAAGTGGGCTTGGCCGGCAAATGAGTAGGCTTGTGCAACCTGGAGCATCCCTTGGCTTGCGTGCTCCGAAGGTCGGCGGTGGCTGCGAACCCGGCGCGCCGGTGGGGCATTGGCCGGTGATCGATATGGACACGTTTTGTCGATTACCGGCACGCTACATCCACGTTGAACGATTTCTCGCGTGCGTACCGGGCGTTTCGCCCGGGCTTGCCGCACGGATTCTCGCCTGCGACCGACTCCACCGAGATATCTCAGAGCGGATCGTTGTGCATTATGAGCTTGATTGCTGCACGGCAGCCGACGTCGCTGACACGCGCAGTCGCATTGCGCTTCTCGACTGTGAGCAGCTATGCCGCGTCGGTGAGCTGGCCGGCGGTGTTTGGCATGCCCACGCAATTCGTTCCACGGTCCTCAAGACTACGCTCCGGGAGCATCTCGGAGAATTCGATTCCCGACTCCACAAGGTCGCGCTCGCCAATATCGATCTGTCGCCCAAACCCGATCGCCCCCCGAATCCATCTGCGCTTGCGGACCTCATCCGAGGTGATGGGATGCAATGTCTCAATGCCGCAATCTGGCGACTCCCCGCCACCTTGCGCAGCCGCATCCTTCTTCGATTTCCGATTAACTCGCCGCTGGGCTCCTCGGTCTCGCGGCGACACCAGCAGCTTGGTCCGGAGATTGTTGATCGCGTTCTAGCCGATGGGATGGTGCCGTGAAAGCCCGCGAGAGTGACAAGCCTGTCGGCACGTTCCATCCGCTCGGACCCGTGGTTCGAGCCGAAGAGGCGGAGACCTGGTTTTCCGCGGCTGCCTCTCTTGCCGACGCCCGGCGGCAATGCGAGCAGATCGCCGCGCAGGCCCGGCTCGCGTTCGAAGAGCAGCGCATGAGAGGCTTTGAGGATGGTCGTCTCGCGGGAGTTGAGGAGGCGGCTCGCCTGATTGCGGAAACGAAGGTCACGGTTGATGATTTCGTCGCCGATCTGCAAGACGAACTTATCACGCTCGTCGTCGAGATCATCAGGGAGATCCTCGGAAGTTTTGAGCCGGACGATCTCGCCGCGCGCGCCATCACCAGAGCACTCGAAGAGATCCGTTCCGGTACGGCCCTCGTGCTGATGACTGCGCCGCAGGAGATGGAGTCCATCCGTGTACGAGTGGCGACGCTGCTGGAGGATGGGGCCGACCAGCTCACCATCGTGTCCGACCCGCAGTTTGCGCCGGGGCGCTGTATGCTTTGGAGCGAGTTCGGGCAGATCGATGTTTCCGTTGACGCTCAACTGGAGCAGCTCGCCTTGGCGCTGCGTGCCGGTTTCGAGGGCGTGGAGCCATGATGCCGGCAGGCTCTGCCACGCACCGACTCGCGCGAATCCTGCCGCAGTTGCGTGAAGCTGCAGGCCGTTCGCAACTGCGCCCGATCCGCGGGCGCGTGATTCAGGTGTCGGGGACCCTCATCAGGGCGATCGTTCCCGATGCGCGTGTTGGCGATATCTGTTTGCTCCGTTCTGCCCATGCCTCGCCTGATCTGCGGGCCGAGATCGTGGGCATCGAAGGCGGAGTCGCGTTGCTGACGCCTCTCGGAGACGTGGCGGGTCTCTCAACAAGAACGGAAGTCGTCTCGACAAGGCAGGCCCTCGGCATCATGGTTGGGCCAGCGCTGCTCGGCCGCGTCGTCGACGGGCTCGGGCGCCCTCTCGACGTTCAGGAACGAGGATGGCCCGAGTTCGACCAGATTCGACGAGTCCGCGGAGCTGCGCCGGCGCCCTTGGCACGGCGGCTCGTTGACGGCCCTTTGTCACTTGGTATCCGGGCGATCGATGGTCTGCTCAGCTGCGGCGAGGGGCAGCGGATCGGCATCTATGGCGAACCCGGCGCGGGCAAATCGTCGCTTGTCGCCCAGATCGTCCAGAACGCGGACGTCGACGTCTGCGTTGTCGCACTGATTGGCGAGCGTGGGCGCGAAGTTCGAGAAATGGTCGAGCGCTGCCTGGCCGGAGCGGCTCGGGCGCGATCAGTCGTGATTGTCGCAACCTCCGACCGGCCGCCGACGGAGCGCGTCACGGCTGCCTATGTCGCCGTGACGATCGCGGAGTACTTCCGGGATTGCAACGCACGCGTGCTCCTAGTGCAGGACAGTGTCACTCGCTTTGCGAGGGCATTGCGTGAGATCGGACTGGCCGCGGGCGAGCCGCCGACGCGCCGGGGCTTTCCGCCGTCGGTGTTTGCGGCATTGCCCGAGTTGCTCGAGCGGTCCGGTCCCGGAGTCGCCGGCTCAATCACCGCATTTTACACCGTGCTGGTTGAGGGGGATGGTACCGCGGATCCGATCGCGGAGGAGACGCGCAGCATTCTGGACGGGCACATCGCGTTGTCACCTAAGCTCGCACAGTCGGCGCATTTCCCTGCGATTGACGTCGTGTCCAGCCTCAGCCGCGTCATGGATCAGGTCGTGACGAGCCGTCATCGCTCTGCAGCCAGGAGGGTGCGTGAACTCATAGCTCGCTATGCAGAGCTTGAGTTCCTGCTGCAGGTTGGGGAGTACAAGGCCGGATCCGATCCGATCGCCGATGAGGCGATCGCCAAGCAGGATGCTATCAAGTCCTTTCTACGGCAGGGCCTCGGCGAGGTCGTTCCGTGGGATCGCACGATCCATCAACTTGAGCAGCTCGCGTCATGAGGTACGATCCACTGCTCACGCGCATACGCAGGATGCGGATCGTTCTCGGAGAGAGGGAGCGGCGGGCGAATTCCGCGCTTCAGCGCGGCGTGGAGGCACAGGTCGAAGCGGCTGCAGAACTGACGCAGATCAATCATGCGCTCGCGTTGCAAGCAGCGGCGCGTGGCGCACGCGAACGTCAGATCTACCAGCAGATGGTAGGGCGTCCAATTTCCGCGCGGGAGATCACCCAACTTGACGCGCAACTCAGGCGCCTCGAGTCGCTGGCAATGGCGCTTGCCGAGCAGCGCCTTGCGAGCATCCGTACGCTCGACCATGCGCGTAACGAAGTTCAGGGTCTACGCCTCGAATTCGTGAAGGCTCATCGGAGGCGTCGCAAGTGGGATGAGTTATCGCAGCAATCACGTCGCCGTCGCGAGGGCCGTGAGACGTTGCTAGAGGAGATGGCTAATTCGGACGGCAGGGCGGCGGGGCGGCAAGCATGAACGCGCCATTCCCCGCTCGCAGGCGCGGAGCGCCTGACGGTGAGATCACCGAATTTCATCCGGACGTGCTATCCATCGCTGATGTTCTACGTGCCCGTCGTTGGTGTCGGCGACTGGCTGAACTCACCTGCGAGTTGGCGGGTCTGCCGCTGCGGATTTCCTTCTCGGGCGCCTCCTCGGGCGTTTGGAGCCGGCCGGCGTGTCGTCTGCATTTTACGATCGGCGGTGATCCATGCGCCGTAAGTCTGCCTGTCGAGGTGATCGATGCAACGCTGCAGGCGATTGATGGTCCGCCTCGAACTACGCTCGCCGAGCCCGATCTGCTGCTTCTGATCGAGTTCGCCTGCGCCGCCATACTTGATGCAATCGAGGAGACGCTCGGCCTCCCCGTCATCCTCACGCATGCTTCCTTCGATGGCAGCGTTCCGGACTCGATCGGAATCCTGTGTCGCGGCAGGTTTGGCGAACGATCGTTCAGTGCTTACCTGTCTTTACCAGAGCCATACGAATCCCGTTTGGCAAATCAAGTTCAAGCATTGGGTCCGGCTGCCGCCGCCGGAGTTCCGATCTGCGCGGCCTTCCGGCTTGGTGTTACGCGCGTTAGCGCCCGCTTGCTTGCGAGCTTACGGCCGGGAGACATCGTGATCATCGAACACGCGATGCCGGATGGACGCGTCGCCGCCGTCTTCGGCGAGCGTCGTCTCACCTCATGCCGCTTCGAGGGAAGCGACGCGACAGTGGTGGACACGTTGCACCAGATCAGAGGCGATCTTCATCATCATTGGACGGCTGTGGACATGACGGCACATGAAAGCGTCG
The DNA here is from genome assembly GCF_032485115.1 of Bradyrhizobium sp. SZCCHNRI2009. Taxonomy (NCBI): domain Bacteria; kingdom Pseudomonadati; phylum Pseudomonadota; class Alphaproteobacteria; order Hyphomicrobiales; family Nitrobacteraceae; genus Bradyrhizobium; species Bradyrhizobium sp. SZCCHNRI2009. Next base: position 277,816 of record NZ_JAUEUH010000005.1, on the reverse strand, counting down.
ATACAGGCGCAGACGATGTGAGCCTGGACGACCTCCAGATCAAGCTCCTATTTGAGATCGGCCAGCTCGAGATACCTCTCGGCGAGTTGCGCATGATTGCGCCCGGCTATGTCTTCAATCTCGGTCGGGATCCGCGACATGCAATTGAGATACACGCGGGGAATCGGCGGATCGGGCAGGGCGAGATCGTCAGGATCGGCGAGGCAATCGGCGTGCGGATCAACAGATTGTTCAATCACGAATGAGCTGAAGCCGTGACCCAGTTCAATTTGTTCGCTGTTCTCGCGGTCATCGCCGGACTTGGCCTTGTCATCTTTGTCGTCGTGACGATGACATCGTTCGTCAAGATCGCCGTGGTCCTGTTCCTGATCCGGAACGCGCTGGGAGTGCAGCAGACGCCTCCAAACCTCGTGCTCTATGCCATTGCGCTGGTTCTGACGGCCTATGTCAGCGCGCCGCTAGTGGAGACCGTGTATGAGCGCGTCAATGATCGTCCCAGCGAGTTTCAAACCTTTACCGACTGGAAAGATGCTGCTGAGCGGGCAGGCCAGCCAATTCGCGAACATCTGAGCCGGTTCACGACGGTCGCGGAGCGAGAGTTTTTCGTCACCGCCACCGGCAGCTTATGGCCCGATAGCAGCAGGGCCAAGCTATCGAGCGAAGATCTCGTTATCCTCGTTCCCTCCTTCATGAGCTCGGAGCTCAAGCGCGCCTTCGAGATCGGATTCCTGCTCTATCTGCCCTTCATCGCGATTGATCTCGTGGTGTCCGCGGTTTTGATGTCCCTGGGCATGTCGATGGTGCCGCCATCGACGATCTCCGTCCCATTCAAGTTGTTCTTGTTCGTGATGGTCGAGGGCTGGTCCAAGCTGATGCATGGCCTGGTGTTGAGTTACGGATAGCCTGCGAGATGGGGAGGGGAAGCAATGGGCCAAGCAACGATCGTCGATCATCTGGTCAGGGGTCTGACGGTCGTTCTCATATTTGCCATGCCTCCCCTGGGTGTGGCGATGGTTGTTGGCCTCTTCGTCTCAATTCTTCAGGCCGCAACCCAGATTCAGGATCAGGTGCTGCCGCAGACGATCAAACTGATTGCCGTCGTGGCCACGCTGGCGGTGTTCGGCGCAGTGTTGGCGGCACCGCTGATCCAATATGCCGATCAGATCCTTGCGGATTTTCCTGCACTGACGCGTTGACGGGCCTTCCCTTCATAGCGCTCGGAGGGACATGGGCGACGCGGAGTGGCGATGGGGCTTGACCTCATGCCGTTGGACAGCATCGAGGCGGGGGCCAATCTCGTCTTCCGTCATCTTCTTTCGTTGGCGCTCGCCATCGCGCGTCCCAGCGCCTTCGTCATGACCTTTCCGGTGTTTGTTCGCCTCGGGCTGACCGGCTTGATTCGTGGTGCCTTCGTGGTCGCGATCTCGCTACCGGTCATGACCGGACTTGTTGAGGTGCTTCCTCCGATCGGCACGCAAACATTGCGATTGGTCGCGGTCGGGTTCAAGGAAGCGATCATCGGAGGGCTCCTTGGTCTGCTGCTTGGGATCCCGTTCTGGGCCGCCGAGGTCGCGGGCGACCTGCTCGACTACGAACGTCAGGCCCCCGATGCCCAGCTTCAGGATCCCAACGCCATGACCGAGTCCACCGCGTCTGGCACGCTTTTTATGCTCGCTGCGGTGGTTCTGTTCGTCGCAGCCGACGGCTTTCATAGCGTCGTCGAAGCCCTTTATGGCAGCTACAGGCTCTGGCCGGTCATTGAGCTCGCGCCGTTGCTACGCGCGGAGAGCGGCCTATTGGCGCTGGAAATGCTCGTCCGCGTGCTGCAGTTGGCATTGATCCTGGCATTCCCAGTGCTGGCGGCCATGTTCGTTGCGATGTTCGCGCTGATGGTGATCGCCCGTTTCGCACCGCAGTTGAATGTGTTCGATCTTTCGATGGCGGCGCGCAACTTGGTCTATTTCCTGGTTCTGCCGCCCTATGCGGCCGTTCTGCTCGATCACTTCGGTACTCAGCTTGGAGAGTTGACCGGAATCCTGGACCAGCTAGGGCAGTTCCTGCGATGAGTGAGGATGGCGGCACTGAGGAGCGGACGCTGCCTCCGAGCGAGCGGAAGTTACGTAAGGCGCGCGAAAAGGGACAGGTCTTTCGCAGCACCGATATGGTCGCCGGTGCATGCCTGTCGTCCATGCTGCTCTATCTCTGGCTGATCTTGCCGGAGCTTTTCGCGCGGCTACGGGGAGCCATGATGCTCGTGGGCGATGCGGGCGGGCAACCGTTTCGGGAAGCTGCGGGCACGATCGGAACGATGATGTACGAAGCCGCCGTGCCATACCTTGCAAGGGGGGCGGCCATCGTCGTCCTAATGTCCCTCGTCGTCAACGTCGCCGTCACCAAGGGGATCGTCTTCAGCCTTGACCCTATCAAGCCCCGCGCAGAGCGCTTGCATCCCGCAAAGGGTTTGAAGCGAATTTTCGCGCTCAAGAGCCTGATCGAGCTGGTGAAGAGTCTGGTCAAGACGACCCTGCTCGTCACGATCTCGGTTTTCGTCCTCGCGATGTCGCTCAACTCCTTGGTTCACACGCCAGGATGCGGCCTTTCGTGCCTCGCGCCGGTGATCGGGGCGGTGATGGCACCGCTCGTCGTCGCGGCAATCGTCGTGCTGATGGTGGGCGGCCTTATCGACGTTCTCTTGCAGCGCGGACTGTTCATGCGCGAGATGCGGATGACACGAAGCGAGGCGAAGCGCGAGCGGAGAGACCAGGAGGGCCTGCCGGAGGTGCGCTCCGCACAACGCCGTCAGCGTCAATCGCTGGCGCACGGGGGAGGGCGGGGAGGAATCGAAAGCGCAACACTGGTCATTGAGGGCGACGATGTGATGGTCGGGTTGCGCTATGTTCCGGGTGAGACACAGGTCCCAAGGCTTGTGTGCAAGGGACGTTCCGTCCGCGCGCACAACCTCACCGAAGCTGCCACTGAGCTCGGCATTCCTCGTCTGCGCAATCCAGACCTTGCAGCGGAACTCGATCGCCGCATCGCCCAGGACCATTACATCACTGAGGAGTTTTTCCAGCCAGTGGCGTCGGCGTTGCGCGCGAGCGGCATGTCCTGACTGTCGCTGCGCCGCCCAACAGTATTTTCATAATATATTCCGGATCAGCGGCTGGCTGACGTCCTACAATGCCGCTCGGAGTTCACCGAATGGGCTGCACGGCTGACGATATGCGCCGGCCAAAGCAGCACTGTCGCCATTGACGGGGAGACGCGCGAATGCGGATAGATGACGCAGGTGGTGGTTCGGTCGTCGCCAGCCCGCCGCCTCCGCCGCCACCCCCGCCACCACCTCCTCCGCCGCCGCCACCTCCGCGGCCGAAGTCCACGGCGTCGTCTTCGGGCATGCTCGATCGCAATTCGACGCACAGCGTTGGATCGTCATCGACGGCACCTTTGCCGCTCTTTCAGCCCGCTCGGCCATTCATGGGTCCGGTTCTGCAACCGACGCCTGTGTTGTTTGGTCCCCCTGTTCCGCCGAAGGCGGTGGCCGCGTGTCCGGGGGTCCCCGCCCCGGCGTCGGCGGCGCCGGTCCCAGACGCCGTTTCGCAGGCAAAAGCGGTTCAGACAAAGGCGCAGACGACACTCGATGGTGATGCTGGAAAGCTGCATAAACTGCAGACCGAACTGAATGATGCACAGGGAACGAAGGCTCCGATCGGGTACGGTCGCGGCGCGGGCGCCGCGGCGGCTGCGCATCAAGCCCATATCAGCGATCTGAAGAAGCAGGTTGCGGCCGCTCAGCAGCAAGTCACCGCCGACCAGGCGGTGTTGAGTTCGGCCAAGAGCAATCTGAGTGCTGCACAACGCATCGACGCCGCCGCAGCGAACTACAAGCCGGCACCGCCGCCGGTCACCGTGAAAGATCCAGTCGCGCGGAAAGTTGCCCCGCTCGTCGACGCGGCCTCGGCCCAGGTTTCCGCGGGAAAGGCCAAGGTCACCGCCGATACGGCTGCTCTCGAGCAGACCAAATCGCAGCTCGGCCGTCTGGACACCGAGATGGACCGGGGGATCAGCGCCGGAACATTGCACCGTCTGTCGTTGCTGAATCAGCAGCAGGATGCGCAGCAACACAAGCTGGCGACGGACCAGCGCAAGCTTGATGCCGCGAGCGCCGACCTTGCGGCAGGGAAAAGCGTCGTCTACGGGCAGCAGGCCGCGGCGGACAAGAAAGAGCTCGAGAGCGCTTCCACAGCGCTGAAGAAAGCCGGTGTCACGATCGACCAGAACGAAAATCCGACCCAGGCGAATTTGACGCCATCGCAGCTGCGCGCCTATGACGACTTCACCGTGGCGCGGAGCAAGCTCAACGCCGATGTCGGCATGGTCGCGCAGGGCAAGGCCCAGCTCCAGTATTATGCTTCGAATTACGAGAAATACGGGACGGTTGCGAAGGATGCCCAGGATCGGGTGAACGACGCTCTGCATCCATTGGGGTACACCGTACGTGCAACGCGCGGCAGCGATCCGCAGCAGGCATCGCTCGATCTCAAGCTCGCGAACGGGAATGCTGATTACCAGAATGCAGGCTGGGCCGCGGCTCAGCACCGAGTGGCATTTGCGGCGGCAGCGCAGACCGATCTTGAGGCAGCGCAGGACTCCGATCTTGCCAAATTGTCCCCGCAAGCCCGGCAGACCGCTACCACGGCGAAGATCGACTACGATCAGGCAAGCGCCTATCAGAACAAAGTCGGGACCGACCTCGCCCTGATCAAGGGCCACCAGGCCGTCTCGGATGCGCAGGCCGCCTATATCAAGAATCCGACGGCCGCCACGGAGCTCAAGCTGAACCAAGCGCAGCATCAGTTGCGCGAGCTCTCGACAATGTCCGACATTGCGACGGCGGGCTTCAAGTCGGCAACCGGGCTTGCCTACGCCGACCGGCGCAATACGACATTGGCTAATCTGGAGCAGACCTATAGCCATGTTCCCTTGCCCTCAAACTCGCCGGTGTTGCAGCAGATAGCGCAGGCAAGAACTGATGCGGCATCGGCCGGCCTGATCACGAAAGAGCTGGCTGCAACGACCAACAGGCTGGTTCAGGATTATCGTGTCACACAGAGCGAGGCGGCGGTCGCGACCGCGCAGCAGTCCGCCAACACTGATTTGGTACAAGCTGGCAATGTACAGGCTGTAGGTTTCACCAAAGCGGGCAGCGCCCTGACGACGGCTCAGCAATCGCTTCAATATGCACAGCTTCAACAGAAGCTGGCTCAATATCAGCTGCTGGACTCTCAGTTTCGGCTGACGTTGCCGCAAAATCTACTCGATCCGCAAACGGCCGCTGACCAGAGCGCGCTCTCGCATGCGTACAATACATTCTTTGCGCAGCATCCGGGCGCCTTGAGCGATGGCGCGGTCGCTGAGCAGCTTGCGAGCCTCAAGGACGCGAACGCGCGAGTGGATATCGGTCAAGGGCTGCATGAGCTGCAGGATGCCATCGACAGGGAAGACAAAGCGCTCGGCAACCGCAGCCTTCTGCAGAAGGGCGGCGATTGGGTCGGGGGACTGTTCGGTGCCAACCGGTCTGAGCTCGAGTCGGATCTGCAGGACAAAAAAGAGGCGCTCACGGCCCTGCAGAAAAATCAGGGAGGGATGACTGCCCAGGAGGTCAATGCCCAGTATCTGAACATCATGGGTAATCTGGCCACCCAGAATGACCGGATGTTCGAGAACGAGCGCAAGACCGACGCCAATTGGTCGAGTGCACAGGAAGTCGTGCGCGACGTCGCGATCGCCGCGGCTGCGACCGCGGTTACGATGGCCACGGCCGGAGCCGGCGCGCCGGTCTTGGCCGCCCTCGCGGCGGGCACATTGGTGGGAACGGGAACGGCCGAAGCCATCGACACGGCCCAGAATGCAGCAACTGTGTTCGGTGGCGGCGACATTCACAGCAATTCTCACATCTCACTCGATGCGGCGCTGACCAACAACTTCTTCAAGGGTGGCGGCAGCTGGGATGAGGTGAAGCAGGCGGGCGTCGATGCGACCGTATCGGGCGTGCAGTCCCTGGGCGCAGCAGGCGGGGCGTTGACGGGCGGAGCGACGGAGGCCTTCATTACGCGCGGCCTCGACCAGGCCGCAAGCTCGGTCGTCTCGAAGCTGGCAACCGGATCAACGGTCATGGTCGCCAATCAGGGGGTCATGGGCCTCGGCAACGTCGCGGGGACCTATGTCGAGTCCCAGTATCAGCTCTCCGAGGGACGGCTCACGCAGGACGAAGCCAACGCGCAGATGAAGGATGCGTTCTCGGGATACTTCAAGAATGTCGCGATGGCCGGGGTGACTGGCGGTCTGACGAAGTTCGTCGACGGCAAGGTCGCCGTGCGGACCGCAAGCGCGGCACGGCCGAATGGCCTCGTGTCGAACCCGCTTTATCAGACAGCCTCCCAGCTGGGCGCGAACACCATGCTGACTGCGGGTCCCGGCCTCCTGTCAGGCAAGGCGCCGACCACGCAAGACTATCTGTCCATCGGACTCAATACAGTTTCCGGTGTGGCTTCTCATCACTATCAGCAGAGCAGATCCCGCACCGCGACCGAAGCGGGCCTTGCCGGACAGCCCGCTGCGCTCGACGCGGGAAGGAAGGTGTTTGACGCCTATCAAGGTCGGACGAGCGGCTCAGCGCCGAATGGCATCCGGCTGCAGGCCATGGATCCTGCCGATTTCGCCCGTGCATATCAAAAAGCCGGCGGCCAGCACGATCCGGCGGCCGTCGATGCTTTCAGCATCGCATCGGATCAGGGGCATCGCGTCTATGTGCGGACCGACAGATTGAGCCCGGACGTGGTCGCACACGAGGCCGTGCATGCACTGACCTCGGAATCGTTCAAGAAGCTCGCAAGCACCTTGGTCGTTGATTCAAGCCGGCCGCATTCGAACTTGAACGAAGGTGTGACCGAGTTTCTCGCCTCGCAGGTCGTGCCGCGCCGCGGCACATCGCCCTATGCGACGGAGGCAAAGATCGCGGAGGCCATTCGCGACCGGATGGGGGAGACCGACTTCCACAAGGCGGTTTTCGGAGGCGATCCAGCGGCACTCGCATCGTTCCGGCAGACCGCTTTGGGGTTGCAGGATACGCCAATCAGCCAAGATCACGCGGCCGATTGGGCTCTGGCCGCCTCGACGACACCTCAGGCGGGAGGCGGCGCCAAGCGCATCGCGAATCGATTGAGAGAATGGGTCGCTGCCGCTCCGCCCGCCGCAGCATCGGCAGCCGTTGCCGGCGAACTGGTGTTGGCCACGCATGGTGCGCCGGCATTGGGCGAGGCCATCGCTGATCTTAATCCAGTAGGTCGCGCGTTTTTCAACAGTCCCCTGGCGCATGCGCGGGTTAGGACGTGGCTCGGGTCGTCTCGTGAAGCGGCGGCTCGCGCCGTCGTCGCCTCGAGTTTCGGGACCAACGCCTCGATCAATTTCATGAAGGCTGCGAGTGGATGGCATACAGACAGGGCCGCCGCCATATCGGACGGTTTGCTCGGTCTTGGGCAGGCAGCTTTCGCCTTGCGCAATGGTGTGAGCTCCCAAGCGCTGATGCGCTCGCGCGGGACGAAAGTCGACGTTCTGCCAGGCGATACGATGGTCAGCATTGCCCAAAGGCTTGGCCTCATACCGCGCGACCTCACGCGAAGCAATCCTAGCGTTCAAGACATCAATCCGACAGTTACCGCTCTCAACAGTTCTGGTGCGACATGGGCCGAGATTGCGAAGCGCGAGGGGGTCGATGTCAAGACGCTCGTGGCGCTGAACCTGGATCGGCATGGATGGTCGATCCCCGCTCGGAAGGATTCCGCAGGCGCATCCGTTCCGGCAGTCGATGACGCACGCGTGCAAGCCGGTCAAAGCCCGCAGGAGTTTCTCGACAGCCACAGCACCTCGCTGCGATCGATCGCCAAGGCCAACGCCAAGAATGTAGCGCCCGCCGAGATCCTGGTTCCTCAGCGGCTTCGTCAGGTCACGAATGGCGTGACCTACGGGGAATTTGCAACCGATCAGGGACTCAGCCTGAAGCGGCTGTTGGAGGCGAACGGGCACCGTGGTTTGTCCATCCCACCACGACGGGTTTATGATGCAGCGAGCGGTGGCCGCGTGCTTCGCGGGGCAACGACCGATCGCTTGCAACCAGGCGAGTCACTGGAGAGTTTCGCTCGCAGGCATGGTGTCGGGATCAAGAAGCTGATCACGGCAAACAAGGACAGTCGTGCACCTTTGCGAATTGACGTTCCGGGCCAAGCCTCGTCGGCCAGCAACCCAACAGCCGTGACATGGGAACAGATCGCCAAAAAAACCGGTGTGCCTCTCCGACGTCTGTTGTCGATGAGCGGCCAGAATCTGCACGTTCCCGGGCAAAAGCAAGCCGTCGATCTCCAGCCGGGACAATCTCTGAGGGATCTCGCAAAGGAGCATGGCACAACAGTCAGAAAGATCGTGTCCGAGAACCGGACTTGGATCCCCCAGACTTACGAGCTTCCGCGGGCCGGGGCTTGGGTCGGTGACAAGCTCTCGGTCGACCGCGTCTACGATAATCGTGACGTCCAAGATCCGTCGAAGGGCAGGCTGACATGGGTGCAGGTGGCGCGGAGAACGGGGCGCACGACGAAAGAATTGATGAGCTACAATAAGGCCAGCTCTGCAAACAAGAAGGACTTGGCTCCTCCAACTGTAAATATTCCCACCAAGTCAAGTTGGGAAACATCAACCAAATCCGGAAAAGGCCTTCAATTTGTCGGCGCGATTGGGCTCGTTCCGGGCAATCTGGTAGCGGCTGATGTACACGCTCACGCGGGGAACTGGGCGCTCATTGGTCCCGATGTCGGTGTCGCTGTCGGGGTCGGCCTTGCTGCAACGCGTTCAGCGGTCGGGTCCGTTGCGAAGAGTGGTGCAGCAAAGAAATGGGCGAGGGCCCGTCCCCGCGACGCGTGGACCTCCGGACTTTCTTTCGGCGCCAAGGGTTTGATCAAGTACATCGAATCGTTCCGGCCCTAAGGAACGGTTCTGACATTCGGTTCAGTAGATCTGCGTGCCGGATGTCATGTGCCAAGCAGCACTCGTCACTGGTTTGCCGCGGCTCCGATGCGCGCAATCCGACGCTCCGAAATGATTCGCGCGTCGGGGTTCGGCACCAAGCCGCCGAACGCTGAAGGTGCGTTGTTGGACGATATGAAGGACCCGCGATCTCCTGAGGCCATCGCTATCTCCTGAGCCTGTATGCGAACGCATGGTTCTCTCCGGCGTTGCAGCAGATGCTTGGCCCATGTGTGCGTCGCCTCCGACGCCGAGTAGTCGAGAACGGCGTCGCCGCGATTCCTCGATCGCCAGCTCGTTGGGCCAGGGGAATTTCGTCAAGAAAACGACTCAATGATGTTTCATGCTTCGGTTGAGTTTTGTAGTTGCACCTCATGATGGTTGTGTGTCTTTTAGGGCAAGCAATCATTGGCTGAACTGGCCATGGAGATCGTGATCGATCTGAGTCCTTCGGGTCTCGCCGGTCGCGATTGCGCGACAGTCTTCGCGAGATGAGTCCCATATGCGCAGCGCAACATTGATTTGACGCTTGGTATTATCGTGCCGAGCTGATATTTTCTCAAAGCAATCTTAAGTTGTCGGAGACGGTTGAATCGCACGGGCGGCAGTGCGTCGTGCCGCAGCCATGAAAGAGTATCGTGTAGGTTGGCCATTGGTTAGCGCATGAAGGATAGCGGTGTTCCGCTTATAGGAAGGGACCAGGAGTCGAACCGGCTTCGCGAGCTTCTCCCGAGCACGAATGGACGCGCTGTCGGCGCGGTCCTGATAGGAGAGGCTGGTATCGGCAAGAGCCGTCTGGTCGAGGCACTGGCCCTAACTGCGAAGCAGCGCGGTTTCTGTGTCGCGAGGGGGGCCGCCTACGAGATGGCCGAACCTCTGCCCTATGGATTGTTCGCCGACACGTTCTCCCAATGGGCTCGCGAGCAGCCGACACTCCTCAACCATGCTCGCAATGATATGATTCGGCCGCTGTCTCGCCTGGTGCCGGCGTTCGCGGCCGCTGCGGATCTTCCTGCTCTCAAAGGACTCTCCGGACCGGACGAGCGGTTTCGGCTGTTCGAATCCGCCGTTCATCTGCTTCATGCGGTTGCAGTCGAATCTCCACTGTTGCTCGTGCTGGAGGACTTGCACTGGGCCGATCGCGAATCCTGGTCGATGTTGCTGCATTGCTTACGCTCGACGCGATCTCTCCCCTTGCTAACCGTCATGACCCTCCGTCCCGACGAGACCGGTGGCGAGCCGCTGGAACTCAGTGCGATGGCGCGTGAGAGCGAACTTCACCGGATCGCGGTTCGGCCGCTCGAGCCTGCGGACACGATGCGCATGCTTGAGTCGTTGGCTGGCGAGCGGCTTCCCGCATCGCTTGCGACGGCAATTCATCGTGAGACTGGCGGCAATCCGTTCTATGTGCGCGAGCTCTTCAACCACCTCGTCGAGGAGGGAAGATTTCCGGGGCGCCAGGGCCAATGGCCCGCCGATCTCGTGACCAACGGTGTCGGCATCCCGGCCGGATTGCGTCCGCTGCTGTCGCGACGGTTCGCGCGGCTCTCGGGGCCGACCCTGGGGATGCTACGGATCGCTGCGATATTTCCGGAAGGCTTCGATCTCGGCCGATTGCAGCTTCTGATATCGGATTCCGAAGAGACGATTCTCGACCATATCGACGAGGCGATGAGGGCCGGGGTCCTCGTCGTGCGAGGTGATGGCTACGTCTTTGCGCATGCGTTGCTGCGGCGTGCCATGTACGACGAACTGAACCCCGACCGGCGAGCGATCTTGCATCGGCGCGCGGCGACGCGTCTCGCCGAGCTCGATGCCGATCCCGGAGAGATTGCACATCAGTATCACGCTTCACAGCGCATCGCGGGTGCCGAGATCGGCCGGGTCTTCGCACTGAAGGCAGCCGAGCGCGCGCGAGCGAACTATATCAGCGAGCACGAAGCTGCATTCCTTCGGATCGCTTGCGATCTCGCAGGCGATGCTGTCTCGGACGAGATGCTTCGTGATCTCGCGCTTGCCCAGGCCGCATCACTCGACGTCGAAGCCGCCGACGCGACGTCGCGCCTTCTGTTCGGCCGATGCTGGGAGCGGCAGCCATCATGGATCATGAGTTTCTTGGTGACGATTGCCCGCAGGCTGCGCGACGCCGGCGCTCCCACCGAGATGTGGCAGCCTCTGGTGGAGCGCGGACTGGAGGCCTGCGGTGCTCGCCGAGATTTGCACTGGGCCCGATTGGAGGTGCTCCGACAGCACTGGCGATGCCGATGGAATGACGGGACGTTTGAGACGATCTACCACGCGCCGGATCCGCGTGCGCTCGATCTCGTTCATCAGCTTGGAGACGAAGAGGACCGTGCCTCGGCGCTCGACCTGTATGCTCCTCGATCAATCGAACAGACAGAGCAGGTGCAACGTTGGGCCGCCGAATGGCAGAGTCCGGCGGCCATCATCCGGGCTCGAGAGGTCGTCACCCATGATTGGATCTATCGCCATGGACAACTCGCCATGGGGGTCGAAACTGCGCACGACCTGTTGCGGGATGCCAAGTGTTTCGGGTCGCTTCCTGGCCAGATCGAGGCCTTAACCTCTCTCGCGATTGCCGAGGCGAGCCTGGGCCATTTGACAAGCTCCGACGCGGCGCTGCGCGACGCGCGTGCGCTGGCTGTCCGACTGGGACCGTGGCACCGGTTGCATCTCGCCCTGGAGCTTTCCGCGGTCGCATGGCGGGCCTATTTGTATGGTGGCGACTGGACGGCAATCGGCAGAATCGCTTCGCGTGCGCTGCAGATCGTCAAGGATCATCCGGTGCGCCTTGGACAGATCGTGCTCGGCTTCGCCGCTCTGACTGAAGCGTTCTTGCCTGGCGAAAACGAATATGACGTTCGCATCGAGGCGCTGCTCCGATCCTTGGAGAACACAAATTGCGACAGACAACTGTCGGATGATGCACTTGGGCTCGGGGTCTGCGCCGCCTGGCAGCGTGAGGACGTCAAGCGCGCGCGCCGGTTCGAAGCGTTGGTCCGCGCTCCAAAACACGGAAGCACGATCGGTGCAGCCGGTGAATGCCGTGAATTCATCCTCGGACGTCTGGCCGCCCTTCAGGGTCACACGGTTGCGGCATGCACACACTTCGCAAAGGCCCGCGGCGACCTTGAGCGGGCAGGCCAGGTCTGCCTCCGAGCGCTCGTCGATCTTGACGAGGCGATCGTGACGGGAACCTCAGGCGACAAGCCGTCCTCGCATGCGCTGCTGCAGCGGGGACGCGAGCAGTTCGTAGCACTCGGCATGCGAAGCTGGCAGGAGCGTGTCGATCGAGCACGGATAGAGGGAGTCGAGGTCGGGCCGCGCAACTTATACGCGCGAGGCCCTGATGATCTTTCGCCGCGAGAAATGGAGATCCTCAGCAAGCTCGCTGCCGGCAGCCGCTCCAAGGCCATTGCCGCGGAACTACGCCTTAGTGTGCCGACCGTCAACAGACACATTGCGAACATATATATGAAGATCGGCGTGAGCTCACGCGCCGCTGCAACCGCTTACGCGATGAGACACCGTCTCAGCATGCTCCAGTGAACCAGTACACATCGATTGCATAGTTTTTATGATGGTGACGGCTGCAATGAGTGCGTAAGCTTACAGTGTGTAAAAAAATGACAGTCATGGGCGGACAACGAGTAGCAGGGCAAGGGTTCGACGTCGGGCGTCGCCGAACCCGTTCATGCGTGCTCGTCGGCGCGGTCGGAGCAATCCGGGAACAAGGCATACGCCTCTCCGGTGCTACGTCCGCGGCCGGCAAGTTGCGTCCGCCTAGGGTGGTTCAAGGGGACGTGGCATGCGTGATACAGACGGGGATATCAGCAAGGTAGACACCGCTTACACTAAGCTCAAGGACCTCGTCATCCACTATGATCTGGTCCCTGACAGCAAGGTCCGGGTGCTTCCGGGAGAGCATCTGCACATTGACGATCTGGCGGATCGCGTCAATGCGAGCGCAACGCCTGTGCGCCAAGCGCTGGAGCGCCTGCAAGGCGAGGGACTGATCGACAGCATCGCGAAGCGAGGCTTCTTTTCCAAGGTTCCGAACGCGTCCGAGCTGCAGGACCTGTATGAATTTGCCCGGCTGGTTCTTGAGCACAATATCACGAGGCCACTCGATCCGTCCTCGGTCGCGCGTCTCGGCCGGGGTTTGATGAAAGTGGAAGCCGTTGCAGTGGGCCACTCGGCAACGAAGTGCGTCAAACATCATGCGATGACCATCGAAAGCGTTTTCGAGCAGATCACGCAGCTGTCGCGAAACGAGCAGATGCTAAGAATGATGCGGAACTTCAATGATCGCAGCCGGTATGTCCGATGCCTCTCGATCCTGCAAAGCCCGGATCAAGGCGCCCAGGTACGCGAATGTCTCGAGTTGATTGAATTGCTCCGCGATCAAGATCCGAAAGGTGCGTGTGCCAAATTGGAAACGCACATGTGCCGGATGATCGTCGATCTGCCTGAGCTCATCAGGGAGGCCAGGTCACGCTGGACGATGGCCGCGGCCATATAGATCTCATTTTGACCGTAATGCCTGGGGCACATCGACCTTCGACCTGTAAGAGGGTCCAAGACTCCGGTTGCGGGTGAAGCTCTGGATCCGGCATGCGCGGGGAGAATTCGCGAGGTGACCGAAGCGTAGGTCAGGTCCATCATTCGAGCCCTGGCGTGAGCGGGAGTGTATCAATGTCGGCGTGGTTTTCGAGCCGACTGGAACTGCCGCGTGAGCTCTCAAGGGCTTGGCCGGTTATCGCGGCCATTGCCATCCTGGCAATCGTGGGAGTCGCGCTGCTGTCCTACCGATTGGCCCTGAGCGCTGGGCTCGCGCAGATGAGCCGCGATTCCGATGATCGGCTCACGTTGATCGGCAGCACGTTCGATGCAACCGTTGCCCGCTTCCGATATCTGCCCACGGTTCTTTCACTCGCCGACCCGGTGCGCCGGCTGTTCCGGACACCGGGCGACGAGGCAGTCGTCGAAGCAGCCAACCGCTATCTCAAGTCGCTAAATCAGGCCGCGGGATCGGCCGAGCTCTACGTGCTGGACACGGCAGGGGTGGCGCTGGCAGCAAGCAATTATGATGGAGCAAAGAGCTTCGTCGGGCATGCGTACGACTTTCGCCCCTATTTCCAGAGCGCAATCCGTGACGGGGAAGGGCAGCTCTATGCCGTCGGGGTGACGACCGGCCTGCCTGGTTACTTCTTGTCGCAACGGATCACGGAAGGCGAGCTTACGATCGGGGTCGCCGTCGTGAAGATCGATTTGACGCCGCTGGAAGCCGATTGGGTCAGGGCCGGTGATCTGGTGGCCATGGAAGATGAAGGAGGTGTGGTGATCCTGGCCAGCCGCGCGCGGTGGAAATATCACCCGCTGCGAACGCTGCCCTCGAGCGCGGTCGCGCGTCTCAACAAGTCCCGGCAGTTCGGCGACACGATCGAGAATGCCCCGATCCTGCATTCCTCGGCGGCATCAGGCAACGTATCGGTCGGACTGGGCGACGACAATGACGTTCACGAATATGCGCTGCGTGCGCGGCATCTGCCGGCGCATGGGTGGCAGCTCCTGATCTTCTCGGATATCGGAGACGCGCGACGGCATGCAATGACGGTCGCCGCCACAGCCGGTTTTGCCGTTCTCACAATACAGCTGCTTGGACTTGTAGCCTATCAATGGCGGCAATCGATGAAAGCCAAGGGCGAAGCGAACGAGCTGCTGGAACGAAGTGTTGCGGAGCGCACGATGGAGCTGCGCGAAGCCAATCGTCAGCTGACGAGTGAAGTCCTGGAACGGACGCGCACCGAACAGGAGCTGCGACAAACCCACGAGAGCCTGGTGCAGAGTGCGAAGCTTGCCAGTCTTGGACAGGCGCTGGCGGGGGTGGCGCATGAAATCAACCAGCCACTCGCGGCACTCACCACTTACATCGCAAGCAGCCGAGTCTTGTTGCAACGCAACGAGATCGAACGAACGGCCTTGAACCTCGACTTGATGTCATCCATAGCCGAGCGAATGATGGCATTGATCGGTCACTTGCGCATGTTCGCGCGCAAGGAGACCGGGGCAACCAGCAGAGTCGATGTCGGTGTGACACTTGGCAATGCGATGCGGCTTCTGCAGTACCGGATCAGAAATGAAGGTATCGAGGTTGTCCTGGACTTGCCCGCGGAGCCGGCTCACGTCGAAGCGAACCCGATCCGTCTCGAGCAGGTCTTCGTCAACCTGCTCTCCAACGCGGTCCAGTCGATGCGCGACCGCCCGCGCCGAGTTCTCAGCGTTTGCATCCGGCGTGCGGAGAGCACGGTTACGATCGAGGTCGCAGACACCGGCAGCGGAATCTCGGCGGATCACATGAAGTCGCTGTTCGATCCGTTCTTCACCACCAAGGAAATCGGTGAAGGGCTCGGCCTCGGTCTTTCAATCAGCTATGGAATCGTGAGGGAGCTCGGAGGCACGATTTCGGTTGAGAGTGAACTGCAAATCGGAAGCCGGTTTCGGGTGACCCTGCCGGCGCCGCCCGCGCCGACCTAGACCTATCGGGGTATGTGGATGAGCAAATCGATTCTTGTCGTCGACGACGAGGAGATCGTTCGCAGCTCGATCAGACAATGGCTGGAGCTGGGCGGCTTCGACGTGCGCACCGCCCGAAATGCGGACGAGGCGCTGTCGATGCTTCAGGCCGAGCTGCCCGACGTGGTACTGACCGACTTCCGGATGCCGCATCGATCCGGCATCGAACTGATGCGCGACGTGCAGCGCATCGATCCCGACATTCCGGTCATACTGCTGACTGCGCACGGCGACGTTGCACTCGCGGTTGCGGCCATGCGCGAGGGCGTCTACGACTTTTTGCAGAAGCCTGCCAACCCGGATCATATGTCTGCCGTGCTGGCGCGGGCGGCAGAACAGTCAGGATTGAAGCGTCAACTCAGGCAACTCACGAGCCGGCTCGGCGCCGAAGGTGAGCTGGAGCGACGTCTCCTCGGGACATCGCCCGCGATGGCCACGCTGCGAAAGTCCGTTGGCGAGCTCGCCGAGCACGACAGGGATGTGATCCTCTTCGGCGAGAGCGGCACGGGAAAGGAGGTCGTCGCTCGCGCACTGCACGACCTTGGTCCGCGGGCACGAGCTCCTTTCGTTGCGGTGAATTGCGCGGCCGTCCCCGCCGAGCTGTTCGAGAGCGAGTTGCTGGGTCACGAGGCGGGAGCGTTCACCGGCGCACGCGGGGCTCGCATCGGGAAGTTCGAACATGCCAGCGGCGGAACCCTCCTGCTCGATGAAATTGAAAGCATGCCACACGCGTTTCAGGTCAAGATCCTGCGCGTTCTCCAGGAGCGCGTGGTCGAGCGGGTGGGATCGAACCGGCTGATCCCGATCGACGTCCGTGTGATCGCCGCCGCGAAGGCCGATCTCGCGGCCGACAGCCGCAGCGGCCGCTTTCGTGCCGATCTCTACTTCCGCCTGGCCGCGGCGGAGATCCGTCTGCCGCCGCTGCGCGAACGGGGCAACGACGTGCTGCTGCTATTCCAGCATTTCGCCGCGGAAGCCGCCCGGCGCAGCGGCCGTGACTTGACCCCACTCGGAGCCGAGGATTTCGATGCGCTGCTGACCCATGACTGGCCAGGCAACGTTCGGGAATTGAAGAACGTGGCTGAACGCTACGCGCTCGGCCTGGCCGCAACGGGTCGCCGCGTCGCGGAAATTCTGCGGCGGGCCGAGGGAGCGGGCGCAAGACGCTCGCTCTCCGAGCGTGTCGCAGCTTATGAGCGCATGCTGATCGAGGCGTCTTTGCTGGAGCACAACTGGTCGGTTGTGGCGGTTATGGAAAGTCTCGGCGTGCCACGGCGGACGCTCAACGAAAAAATGGCAAGGTACGGCTTGCTGCGACCCAGCCGAACCTCCTGCTAGGCACGAGGCGGATTCCCGCTCACACGCCGACGCGGATCGGCGGAATTCCGCTGAGCGCCGCGAGCCCGTTTCACGCGGGGCGCAATGCAACCATCTGAAATGGCTTTGTTTGCCGGCGCGGTCGGCGGCCGCGGCCGGCTGGCACGCGGGTTGCTCAGGCATGAGCACGATTGGCCTTAGAGCCTAAGAAAACGTGCACTCGGAGGACGCCATGAATTTTGAGCGAGCTATCAACCCCACCTTCGTTGCGGCCGCCGATGAAGCATGCCGTGACGGCCTTAGGATGGGTAGCCGCTTGCGCGCGATCTTCGTGGGCTCGATCGGAAATCTGGTGGAATGGTATGACTTCTACGCCTATGCTGCGTTTGCGTTGTATTTCGCCAAATCGTTCTTTCCTGAGGGCGACGAGGTCGTGCAGCAGTTGAACGCCGCGCTGCTGTTTGCCGCCGGCTTTCTTGTCCGCCCGCTCGGAGGCTGGCTATTCGGCCATTTTGCCGATCATCATGGCCGCCGCAATGCCCTGACCTTGTCGGTCTTGATGATGTGCTTCGGCTCTCTGATCATCGCCGTGACGCCCACCTATGCGTCGATCGGCTTTGCGGCGCCGGTCCTGCTCGGTTTCGCGCGAATCGTGCAGGGAATCAGCCTTGGCGGTGAATATGGCGCCAGCGCAACTTACCTGAGCGAGGTCGCGGACGAAAAGAACCGCGGATTCTATTCCAGCTTCCAGTATGTGACTTTGATTGGCGGCCAGCTCTGCGCGATCGTCGTTCTCCTGGTCTTGCAGAAGGTGCTTCTGACGGAGGAGCAGCTTCGGGGATGGGGCTGGCGTATTCCGTTCGTGATCGGCGCGCTGCTGGCCGTCGTGGCCGCCGTCATGCGCCGCAATCTGCACGAAACGGATGTATTCACCCGCGCGAAGTCGGCAAGACAGGGGAGTTCGCTGCGTGCGCTGGGTCACTTCCGACGTGAAGTCCTGCTCGTTGTTGGACTAACCATGGGCGGGACTGCGGCCTTCTACACCTATACCACCTACATGCAGAAATACCTGAAGCTCTCCGTCAAGCTGACCGATGATCAAACGACCATGGTCACCGCCTGTAGCCTTATCTTCGCGATGGCGCTGCAGCCGCTCTATGGCGCCCTTTCCGATCGCATCGGACGCAAATGGCTGTTGATCGGGTTCGGACTGGGCGGAACCCTGTTCACGATTCCGCTTCTGAACACGCTGCAGGGAGTCCACGATCCGTTCACCGCATTCCTCCTGATCGCGGCGGCGTGGCTGATCGTATCCGGCTATACCTCGATCAATGCGGTGGTCAAAGCCGAGCTTTTCCCAACTGCAATTCGAGCAACGGGCGTAGCACTGCCATATGCGTTGACCGTTTCGATCTTCGGCGGCACGGCAGAGTCGATCGCGCTTTGGTTCAAGTCGATCGGTCACGAAAGCTGGTTCTATTTCTACCTCACCGGCTGCATTGCGACCTCTCTTGTCGTCTATCTCGCCATGCGCGACACCCGGCGGCACTCGGCGATCGATCGTGAGCAGAAAGCGAGATGAGCGGCGCGTCGCATGAGCGCGCGACGCGCCGCGCAGCCTTCGGCTCAAGCCCGCCGGATCAGCAATCCTCGCGCAGCAGGTATCGATATGGACAGCGAATTCAATCGAGTCGATGTTGCCTACGCCCGAATCAAGGAATTGGTCACACATTACGAGTTGACGTCGGAGTCGAAGATCATTTTGCCAGGCGAGCACCTGCGCATCGACGAGCTTGCTGACTACGTCAGGGCGAGCGCGACACCGGTGAGACAAGCTCTCGAGCGTCTTCATGGCGAGGGGCTGATTGATATCGTTCCGAAGCGAGGCTTCTTCTCGAGGGTCCCGGACGCAGCGGAGCTGCAGGACCTCTATGAGTTTGCTCGGCTGGTACTCGCGTATAATCTCAGGAAGGCTTTGGAGTCGTCGTCGGCCGTACGCTTTGGCCGAAGCGCGATGAGAGTGGCGGCGCTTCCGCCCGCGAATTCGGCAAGGAATCGCGCCAAGCATTATGCTGCCGCCATCGAGGGTGTGTTCGAGCAGATCGCGCAGATATCGAGGAACGAGGAGATGCTGCGAATGATAAAAAACTTCAACGACCGCAGCCGGTATATTCGATGCCTCGTCATCTCCCAAGACGCCGATCCGGACTCCGAGCTCCGTGACTGTCTTGATATCGCGGACGGCGTCCGCAGCCAGAACGCCGCGCGCGCGTGCGCGCGCCTGGAAGCCCACATGCACCGAACGATCGCAAATTTGCCAGAATTGATACGGGAGGCCAGATCGCGCTGGGCCATTGCCGCCGCTGCAGGCTGAACCATCCCACCTGGTGGTCTCGCACTCACGGCGCCCGCGAAGTTCGACGGTCGATCGTTGCCATCGATCGAGCTGGTGGGTCGTTTGCGTTCGTGTGGACTGGCAAACTGGTCTTTAGCTGCAGTCTCGTGCCGACCTTACTCGACGTTTGCGGACGTGTGCGGCCGACCGCAAGGAGCCGCTCCTGATAGTTGCGCTCGAACCGTTCACGGTCGACGAGCAGCGGCCGCGCTTTGAGGGCTACCTCAGCATCCCGGGCATCCAGGCCCTGGAGCGCTATGAGGAAGTGGAGCTAAGCCGGTATTGATGAACTACAAAAGATCCGCCGGGTATTCGAGGAGGTGCGGCCTTATGGCTCGCTCGATGCCGAAGCCGCCTACAAGAACGCTGAGCTTGCCCGCGAAGCGGCTGGCAGCCGGGTCAACCGCGCCAGCCGCGCGCTCCAGCTCGAGACCGAACTGCGCATCGATTCGGGCCGCCGCGCCGACCGCTTCGCTGGCGGCTCTCGGGCGCAACCGGGCGGCGCGCAATCGTCAACAGGCAGCAAGGGTGCGGCATGATATGCGGCAGGTCGTGCGCCGCAAGCGCACGCGGCATCTCATTGAACTCGGCGGCCTCGTCGTCAAGGCTCGTGTCGTGGACTTGACCGGCGATGATCGCGGACCGATCGCCGCTCGGGATCATCGCGGCCGTGCCGGTCATGGATGGTCAGAACAGGGTCGAGAGCGCGCGCATCCTGACGATGAACGCAAAGGCGCGCGAGATCCTGCGGCAGGACCCATCACGTTTTCAGATTCACACCATCGGCGAACTGATCCGACATACCAGCAATCCGCTGGGCTGGACGGTCGTCAAGACCGTGCAGGATGGCCAGGCAACGCGGATCGACTATCACAGCCCGGACGGTGAGCTGTTCTCGATGGTGATCGAATATGTCGCCCAGATCGTCCTGATCTCCCTGGCGGAGCTGAACCGGTCGGAACAGCCGGAGATTGAACAGCAGCCGGAGGTGAGGACAGCAACCCGCTTCGCACGGATGATCGGGCTGAGCTGAGATCGGCAAGTCGTCTGCGCGCCGCCTCGCGCAGACGATGCTCAGGAGCCGTCCGCCGATCTCGGGATGGTCCAGGCGCTCCAGGGCCGCCCCAACGCCGTTGGGACGGTGTTTCTAGAATCTGTCCTGGCCACCGTAACTTGGTGCCGTTCAATGTTGACCAACGACCCTGTAACGCCATCTTACAAGAACTCCACCCGAACTAACTACGTCGACTCCTTCGACCGAGAGTCGTTGTGGCAAGCGCGGCGTAGGCTTGCACGGAGCTCTCCGGCGCAAGGGTCCTTCAGTCGAGGCAACCTCAGTCCGCCTTACGACGAAGCTTGCGCTGTAGTTCTCGCTCATGCTCGCATATTCTTCGGCGACCCCGCCGCGCCTGCTTGGTGCGCTCGGGATGTGAAAGTAGTATCGGGACGGGAACGTTATCCCGGAACGTCCTAATCCATGACGGGCCCGGCTCTTTGAGAACCAGCGCTTTGATCTGAACGATCATCGGTCACTGCTCGTCGTGCAACATCCAAGACGACCTTGATTTCGCAAATCGGGTCGTTGAGGTGTCGACCATGCCGACCCGCTGCGTCGGCGTTTCGCCGAGCGTCACCACCATCAAGGGTACCGATGAGCGCAGCATGGCCCACGACCTACGAACCGGCGATCGCGAGGGCTTGCGTATCAGCCATTGCTGGCATTCCGTCGTCCGGCGAGCCCGCTGGCCGAGCGCTGCGACGGCGTCCGCCCCGATACGGTAGGGCATCTAAGGCCGACCGCCTGCGTCGTTCGTTAGGGATCACAGCGCCAACCGGCCCGGGAAGCCGCTCTCGCACGACGTGGGCGCCGCATCCTTAGTGCGTTCCACGACCACGCGATTTCGGCCCGCCGTCTTGGCTGCGTAAAGCGCCTTGTCTGCGCGGTTGACCAGATCGAGGAGCTTGTCGCGCGGATCGTCGAGAGGCGCGAGCCCGATGCTGACGGTCACGCGTTCGCTGCCCGGCAGCCAAGTCCCGACGTTCGACACCGACCGTCTCACCTGCTCGGCCACGTGTTCGGCCGAGGTCTTGCTCAGGCCGATCAGCGCGACGCAAAACTCTTCACCGCCGTAACGGCCGACCAGATGCGGCCCGCCGCAGAATGTCTGCAACTGGTCGGAGAGCCCGACCAGCACCTTGTCGCCGAAGGCATGGCCGAACCGATCGTTGATCCGCTTGAAGTGGTCGGCGTCGACCATCATGAAGACGAACGGACGCCGAGTGCGGATTGCTTCGGTCAGCAGTGCTTCCGCCTGTTCGAAAAAGGTGCGACGGTTGAGACAGCCGGTCAGAGGGTCGCGCGAGGCAAGATATTGCAACTCGAGATTCTGATCGGAGATATGCCGCTGTGCCTTGCGCAGCTCCTCGACCGAGGCGCTCAGCCGCATATTGGTTTCATGCAAGGCCGTCACGTCGGTGAACGTGACGATGGCGCCGCGTGCCGTCCCGCTGCCGTCGAGGATGCGGGTCGCGTTGACGACGAGCCGGTGCATGCCGCCGCCGGCATCGCGAATGCTCAGCTCCGCGCCGAGCACCGGATGCTCATGTTCCAGGGCGACACGCCACGGCAGATCGCTTGGCGCAACCGGAGCCGCCACCGACGAAAGCCACGGCAATCCGCTGGCCGGAGAGCCGAGCTCAAGCTCGCCACCGGTCAGAACGTTGTGTTTGAAAGCCCGGTTTGCGAGCAGTACGCGCTCGTCGTCGTCAATGATCAGCACGCCCTCAGCGAGGGTATCGAACGCCGCCTCGATCCGCTTCGGAATCGTGCGACTCGGATCGAGCTCGCGCAGGGCGCGGCCAAGCACCAGGTAGAAGCCGGCAAAGCCCGTAACCGCCATGAATCCCACGAACGCGAACAGGGCCGGCCCCAGATCGAGCGGGTTCGCTCCGCTGGTGAGCGGCCTGAAGGCGATCTCGATCCGACCGGCAGGCGTGTCATCATTGAACAGCGGCACCTGGATATGCGTCGCGGTCGACTTGCCGTCGGGCAGCTCGCGCCAGTGGGTCAGGTGGCGATCGGATCCGGCGAGGATATTGCCATGCGCGTCGCGGATGGCAATGGAGAGGATGGCTGGGCTGCGGCTGACCACGACGTCGATCGTGTCCTTGATCGCGGCCGTGTCATTGCGGCTGGCGAGGACGGCGAGTTGCACCGCCAGCGCGGTTGCGGTGACGCCGCGCTGCTCCAGCTCGGCTCTCTCCTCGTTTGGCAGCAAGCCAAGCGAGGCGGCGACGAGAATTAGGCTGACGGTCAAGGATACCAGACCGAGGCTGAGCTGGAGTTTGGGGGACAGCCATCGCTTCATCACGTGATGTCCGCGAGCGATCGACCGGCTCCCTGGCCGCCCTCGAACATCGCATCAACCTCGGATGTGGCGCGGGTCCTTTCCGTCCTCCGCGGCCGCAGCACCACCATCAAAGGATCGAAGCCGCGCCACAGCGGGACCGAGGCCAGGAACGCGGCGAGCAGCGTCCCGCCGCGCAGCAGCCAAGCGATGAAGCCGACGGTCAGGACCGAGCTTGCGGCCGCAATGGTGAATTCGGCGGCCCTCAATGACCTCGCGGCGGAGCGGGCCACACGCGAAATTTCCTCGGCAATGGTGGTCGCGAGCGCTTCGCGATTGAGGCGCGACAGCGCAAGATCGACCATGCTTCGGGCTGGCGCAGGCGCGATCGTGGTGGGCGGCGCGGATAAGATCGGTGGCTCGGGGGCAGCTTGGGCGGGTTGGCTCGGCGGCGGCACGGGTGCGGCGGCCGGCGGAGCCGCAGCGGCATGCTCGGCTGCGGACTTTGCCGGGCCGGCTGCAGGGCCTTGGCCTGCCGAACCCTGGGAAGCGCTCGAGGCAGAGGCCGCACCGCCCAAGCCGCCATGGCCACCTCCAGCACCGCCGCTGGTCCTTCCATTGTTCACTGACTCAGCTGCGGCTCCAAAGCCGTTCAAGACGCCGGAATCGGGCGTGGAGGACGGCGAGGGCGGAATCAGAGCGGGCGTCGATGGGGCCGGAATGAGATCCGTGTTCGCGGACGATGAGCCATTCCCGGCCGTCCCGGGCGCGGCAGCCGCAAACAGGTAACGATTGCCCGGCGCACTCACGCTCCCCGGCGGCACCGACTGGTAGGTCGCGTTCCAGATCGCAGGATTGCCGCTGTCCAATCCGCCGAAACTGTCGGCGCCGGGTGCGGCCGAATAGATCAGCCAGCGGCCGGACGTCGCGCTCACCGCGCCGCTGCCGGCATTGTTGATGAAGGCACGAGCTGCCGATAGGACCGGGCTTGCGGCGACCACCGCGCTGCCGCTTGCGATCGTCAGGTCGCCGGCCGAGAGGATCGTCGCGTTGGCGCTGGCGCTGATTCCGCTGATCCCCTGTACCGCACCGATGGTCAAACTCTGTGCGTTGTTGAAGGTGAGCGCGCCGATACCGCTGGCGGCAAGCGTGCCGACAGTGTTGTCGGCGCCAAGCACGTAGCTCGTTCCGCCCGACAGCCGCAGCGCCGTAGCAGCGATGGCGCCGCCGATCTGGCTCACCGCACCAGTGTCACTGATCACCACCGGCGCCGCGCCTGAGGTGATCGTGGCGCCGAGCCGGTCGCCGCCGCGACCGTCGAGGATGAGGGTGCCGGTGCCGTTGTTGGTGATCGCAACCCCGGCTGCAGACGTGTCGATTCCGACAGCCGAGGCGGACGAGGTGCTGCCTACAAGGGTGACCGCGCCCGAGTTGGCCGTAATGGCGTTGCTACCGCTGGCGACGAGGCCGGATCCGGTGCTGCTCGTCCCCCTCAGCTGCAGGTCGCCTGAGGTCGTGAGCGTGCTGCCTTGATCGATCGTCACTCCGGCCCCGCTGGTGCTCGTGCCGGCGAACGTCACGGCGGTTCCGCTCAGATTGTCGATCGTGGTGCTGCCCCGCAAATAGATGCCGTTGCCGCTGGTCGAGCTGCCTGAGATCGACGTGGTGCCGGAGGAGGTCACATTGGCGTTGACCGCGACGCCGCTTCCGCCGCTACTCGTTCCGCTGATCGACACAAGCCCCGAGCCGCTGGTGGCGAGCGTCCCGCGCAGTTGCAGGCCATCAGCGGACACCGAAGTGCCTTGCAGGATCAAAGCGCCGCTCGTCGCGGTCAGCGTGTTGCCTCCGTTGGCGACCATGCCGACATTGCTGTTCGAGGTGCCGGTCAGCGTCACACTTCCCGTTGCGGTGAAGCTGGCGAGCGATGCCAACACGCCATAACCCGTGCTCGACGTTCCAGCCAGCGACATGGTGCCAGATGTAGTTACAGCAGAGAAATTCCGGAACTGGAGTCCGTAGCCGGACGGATTGAATCCCGAAATGGCCAGCGTGCCAGCGCCGGAATTGCTGATGGCGTCGGTGCCGGCAAAGAGCACGCCGGCGCTCCCGCTGTTCGTCGGCCCCGTGTCGTTGGAGGTTCCAGTGATGGTCAGCGATCCGCTGCCCGAGTTACTGACCGTCGCACCGGAGAAGTAAGTGCCGACCGTCGAGCCCGACCCGCTCGTGGCGGTGGAGATGCCGCTGACGGCGACGTTCCCGCCCGTTACGGCGAGGCTCGAGGCTGATCCAAAGCTGACGCCGTCGCTCGCCGTCGAGATGCCCGCGAACGATACGTTGCCGGACACAGTGTTCGTCCCGGTGAAGTTCACGCCAAAGCCGCTGTTTGACGTGCCCGAGAACGTCGCCGTGCCGGTCCCCTGGTTATCGATGGTCGTGGCGCCCTGGAAGAAGACGCCGCTGCCGGAGGTCGAGCTGCCTGCAAAGCTCGGCGTGCCGTTCAGAATCGTGACGATGTTGCTGCCTTTGAACGACAGGCCTTCACCGCTTCCCGACGACCCGTTCAGTGAGACGGAGCCCAGGGTGGTCAGATTGCTGCCGGTATTGAAGCGGATGCCACGACTGGCGCTGGGTGTGCTGCCGATCAGCTGGAATGTGCCGGTCCCCGCGTTGGTCAGCGCCAAGGTGCCGTTGCCCTGATCCCAGACGCCATTCGAACCCGTCGAGGAGCCGCTCAGCGTGAGATTGCCCGAGTTGCTGGTGATCGCGGAGCCGTTCAGGTACAGGCCGTAGGAGGTGCCGGTGTCGGTGCCGGAGATCGAGATGTTGCCCGACGTCGTCAGGTCGGAATTGATGGCCGCGCCAAATCCCCCTCCCGCGCCCGCAGCCGAACTGCCTGAGATCGAAAGAGCTCCCGTCCCGGAATTGGTCAGCGTTGTTGGTGTGGCGGTAAAGAAGACGCCGATGCCGGTGGTACTGGCTCCGCTGACGGTAAGGTTTCCGGCAGTGTTGGTGACGAGGTTCGAGCCTTGGAATTCGACACCGTTGGAGGTGATCGATGTGCCGGTGAGCGTGACCGTGCCCGACGTGGTCAGGCCCACGCCTGAGTTAAATGCGATGCCCTGGGATCCGGATGAGGTCGTGACCGTGCCGTTCAGCGCGAGCGTGCCGCCACCAGAGTTGGTGAAGGTGTTGTTGCCACTGTTGATCGAGAATCCGACGTTGGATGACGTCGTCCCGCTCAGGGTCAGACCACCGGAATGATCGGTGATGGTGTTGTTGCCCAGCAGATAGACGCCGACACTGCTGTTCGACGTTCCGGTGATGCTGACTGCGCCGGCGGTATCCAGACTCGCACCGGCCTGCAACACGAACGCCGGCAACGTGGGGCTGCTTCCGCTGATGCTCAACGTGCCGCCGCCGGTGTTGGTGATGGCGTTCGATCCGGCGAATACGACCCCGTTGCCGGAGGCCGAGGTGCCCGTGAGCGTCAGAGCGCCGACGTTGAGGGTGCTATTGGCCAGCCAGACAGCCGCGTTGCTCCCCGCCTGAACTGCGGACCCGGTCAGCGCGCCGCCATTCGTGTCGATGGTTGCGCCGTTGATAACGAGCGAGCCCGAGCTTCCGGACGCAGCCAGATTGACGTTGAGGGCTCCGCCGGTGGCCGTGATGCTGCTGCTGACATTCACGTCGCGGCCGGCCGACACCGAGAATGTCCCGCCGCCGCTGGTGCTGATGCCCGCATTGACGTTGACGTCACGCGCGGCGTTCAACGTCAGCGAGTGGCCGCTGGCCCAGGTCACGGCGTTCGCCACGGTGATGTCGCCGCTCTGTGACCCGCCGCTTCCGGTGTCGACGGTGACATTTGCCGTCGCCAGCGCGCCTTGCAGCGTGGCGACCGACAGCACCGAGCTGTTGCCGGTCGGCGAGTAGGTGTTGCCGCTGCTCGACATGTTGCTATCGGCCGCGGTCGAGATGGTCACGTCATAGGGGTCGAGCAGCAGCGTGCCGGTCTTGCCGCCCGTGGCGGTCAGGTCGACACTGCCGCGGAAGTCCAGCAGGCCGTGGCTCGAGACCTCGGCGCCGCCGCCATTGCCGCCATCAGCGCCGGTCGCAACGACGCTGCCGCGGAAGTCGGTCGTCTGCTCCGACCACAGCACGACCTTGCCGCCATCGCCGGCACTGCCTTTCGCCGAGATGGTCGCGCCCTGCGCGACCGAAGTGGTCTCGGCCGTCGGCACGTCATCGGCGACCAGCTTCGCGGACGGATCCCGGCCGCCGCGCATATCGCCGCCGATCAGCACCTTGCCGCCGCTCTTGCCGTCGGCGCTCACCTTCGCGGTCGCGGTCAGCGCAACCTTCTTCCCGGTCACCACGATGGTGCCGCCGGCATTGCTGCGGCCGCCATTGGCCGCAAGCCGTCCTGATATGGTCACCGCGCCGCTTCCGCCGCCGAGCACGATGCGGCCGGAGCGGCCCGACAGCGAGCGGGCGCTGAGCACGCCGGACACGTTGACCACGTCGCGCACGGCCTGCTGGGCCGCCGCCGCCTTGATCTCGATCGCGCCGCCCGCCGCCTTGATCCTGCCGGCGATGTCGATGATCGCCTTGCCATCGGCGGTGGTGGACTTGGTGGGAAGCGCGACCTGCAGGAAGCCGTCGCCTGTCGGATTGAGCGTGATCGCCTCTCCGGCGCCGAGCCCGACGCGGCCGAGCGGCACGGTGATCGTGCCGCTGTTGGACACGGTCCCGCCGATCAGCCCGACAAATGCACCGCTCGCGCCGGAAATCGCGCCGGCATTGCTGACGGCGGCCGAAGCGCCCTTGCCGGTGAAGATCAGGCGGCCGGCGTTGAAATCGGCATTGCCGATGTCGAGCGTCGAGGCCACGAAGCCGCCGCCAACCTGCACCGACCCAGTTGGCGTGATTGCGATGCCGTTGGGATTGACCAGGAACACCTGCCCGTTTGCGCTGACCTGGCCGGCAATGGTCGAGGTCGTCGTCCCCGTGACCCGATTGAGGATGGCTGCGCTCGAGTTCGGCTGGACGAAGTTGACGCTGTTTCCGGCACTGACAGAGAAGCTGTTCCAGTCGACGATCGCCCTGGAGGATGTCTGGTTGATCGTGAGGGTATTGCCCGCCGGCGCGCCGATCGTGGCCTGACCTGACACGACGCTGCCGCCCTGCGGCAGACCGGCCTGCGCCAGCGCGCGCGATGATATGGCGAGCAGAGAGGTGCAGCCGAGCAAGAGGGCAGCGCGTCTGCGCCATCCGCTCGCCGCTCGCGCGTTTCGTGCGTGGTCGAACGCGCGCATCAGAAGCTCACCGTGCCCAGGACATTGGCCCGCCAGCCCTGCCGCACGCCGCTGACGTCGGTGAAGCCGCGCGCGATCTCGACTGCAAGGCTCGCATCGGCGGAGCTGCCGGGAATGCTGACGCTGCTGCGGACGCCGGTCCCCACGGCTCCCGCGTTGAGGGCGGCTTGTTCGACGGCCGAGGGACTCGCGATCCAGCCCCGGCCGCCGGCTGCAAACAGATAGGGCGATGCGGCGGCCCCCGTGCCGAACGCATTGAACACGAACGGGTAGGCCAGCTCTCCGCGCAAGGTGAAGCCCTCATCGGCATTCAACGTGCCGGACGCGAAGGCAGACAGCGCGTCGCTTCCGTCGAGCGACAGCTGCTCGGAGCGCAGCATGGCCTTGCCGCCGGTGATCTGGCTGGTGCCGATGACATCGAAGCGGAAGCCGGCGGGCAAAGGTTGCGACAGGCGCGCGGTGGCCGCAAGCTTGACGAAGTCGGGCGTCGCGCCGATCCGCGACAACGGCACGCGCGAGGTGATCGCGTCCTCGGCATTGCGTCCGCCGAGCCCCTTCGAGAGCTGCGCTCCGAGCTGCAGCCCTGCCTGCGACGGCAACGTCGTGGCGTAGTCGATGCCGCCGCGAAGCACGCGGTAATGATCGTGGCTGAGCGCCACCCCGAAATCCGGCGCCGAGATCTGCTGCTCGACATCCTCGACGGCGAGGTTGGCGTAGAGCGACGCCTTTCGCGACAGCCCGATCGGCCCGCGCAGGCGTAGCGCGAACCGGTCGAAGCTGCCGAGCGAAGCGGGGGCGCCGGGCGTCTGCTTCGTGACCGTCCGCGAATGCGTGTATTCCGGATTGACCGTGATGCCGTCCGCTCCGATCGGCACGACGGCCCCGCCGCCGTAGAGCGAGACCGGCGCGTCGCCTGCCGAGGCCGCACGCAAATCCGTGCTGAGTCCGGCCGTGCCGTAGATCTGCTCGCCAGCGCCGAGCGCGCTGTTGAGCGCCAGCGTGCCGCGCAGCTGCCAAGTGCCGAGCGAACGCGACAGGCGATCGTCGGCTCCGGCCGAGCCCGAGATCAGCCGATGCTCGCCCTCGAGCACGAGCCGTACCCCGCCTTCGCGCGTGCCGCGCACCAGGGTGCTGCGCAGCCTCAAGCCGGGAACGTCGCCCGCGATCAGCAGCGCACGCTCGATCTGTTCGGTCGTGAGATGCGGCCGCCCCAGGAGCAAGTTGGTCCGGCCGGCGACCACGTTTCGCACGCGCTCAGGAAGCGTATTGACGTCGATCGCTTCGATGAAGCCGTCGATGACAACAAGGCGAAGTGTCCCGCCGTCGACCAGCTGTTGCGGCGGCACGCTGACCCGCACCAGCGGATAGCCGGCGCGCGAATAGAGGCCTTCGAGGTTGGTCGCGAGCGCATAGATCTGGGCAACGCTGACACGTTGGCCCTTGACGCGAGCGATCAGGGGGTCGGTGAGCGTGCGAAGCTCGGGAAACGCGCCATCGAGCTGCGCCTCGCCGACCACGACGGCCATGGCTGCGTTGCCGGGCGGCACGGCCGTTTCCAACGGCCCCGGTAGTCGCAACGGCTGCTCGCCCGCCGGGAATTGAGGTCGCAGGCTCGGCGGAGTCACCTGACTGGGAGCTGCGATCTGGGATAGCGCGGACGAGGAGTACATCAGCGCCCCGATACTGGCTGCGGCACATAGAAGGGAGCTGACAGGCTTCGCCATATGCCGCTTCGACTCATGTCACTCCGCGAGCCAACGGTGTTGTCCGAGGCGCGCGCACTTCTTTCAGCCCAACGACCTAAGCGCTTCATGCTTAATGGGACGTTGAAGTGGAGCTCTCTGCGGGGCCAGCCAGTAATTCCACGGAGCGATCATGAGCCAGCCAGCGCCAAGCCGTCCTCCTCGCCGACAGGTACACGCTCCATGAGACGCACGGCTATTCCGCAGCCATGATCTCATTGGGACTTCGGCTTCGTCAATTTCGGCGAGGCGGCCGAGATAAAGATCGACACCTTCAACTTCACCCATTACGGCCTTGTCTACGGCAGGGTGCTGAGCGTCTCGCAGGACGCCGGCGCCCTGGCCGAGACCGGCGTTAGGCGCCGCGAACAATCCGCAGATGTA
Organism: Bradyrhizobium sp. SZCCHNRI2009; assembly: GCF_032485115.1. Lineage (NCBI taxonomy): Bacteria > Pseudomonadati > Pseudomonadota > Alphaproteobacteria > Hyphomicrobiales > Nitrobacteraceae > Bradyrhizobium > Bradyrhizobium sp. SZCCHNRI2009. The sequence goes on along the minus strand of NZ_JAUEUH010000005.1, from coordinate 247,647 downwards.
AGCCTCACTAAAGTGCAGTTTGATTGACCATTATGCCATATTTGACCACCCGGCGATTGAGCGATGGGCTGGGGCGCGTGGTCGTGTCCCCGGTGGTGGTGTAGCTCGGTAGAGCAAAGCCGCTCGGACGCGCGCCTCCGATAGCGCCGTAGCGGGCGGGCGGCTTTGCGGTGGTCACCGGCAGTTCTCCGGTAGGATCGGGTTGCGACACGCCAACGCAACCGAGGAACCACCGATGACCGACGAAATGATGAACCTGCGCACGCTCGTGGATAAGACCCCCGAGCGCCTGGCCCAGCGCAACGGCCATCGCGACCGGACCTGGGAGACTCGTGCCGGCACGGTCGAGCTTCGCATCCCCAAGCTGCGCAAGTGCTCCTACTTCCCCGGCTTCCTGGAGCCGCGCCGGATGGCCGAGAGGGCGCTCACCGCCGTGGTTCGGGAAGCCTATGTGCAGGGCGTCTCGACCCGTTCGGTGGACGATCTGGTGCAGGCCATGGGCATGACCGGTATTTCGAAGAGCCAAGTGAGCCGGCTCTGCGCGGAGATCGACGACAAGGTGAAGGCGTTCCTCGCCCGTCCGATCGAAGGCGACTGGCCGTATCTGTGGATCGACGCCACCTACGTGAAGGTGCGTCAGAACGGGCGCATCGTGTCGGTCGCGGTGATTGTTGCGGTCGGCGTCAATAGCGATGGCCGACGCGAGGTGCTCGGGATGGACATCGGTCCCTTTGAAGCCGAGACGTTCTGGACCGCTTTCCTGCGCAAGCTCGCCCGCCGCGGCCTGCGCGGTGTCAAGCTGGTCGTGTCCGACGCCCATGAAGGTATCAAGGCCACCGTCGCCAAGGTGCTCAACGCCAGCTGGCAGCGGTGCCGCGTGCACTTCATGCGCAACGCGCTGGCGCATGCCGGCATGAGCGGCCGGCGCGTGGTCTCCGCCTTCATCGCCACCGCCTTTGCCCAGGACGATGCCGAGGCTGCACGAGCGCAGTGGCGGACGGTCGCCGATCAACTCCGCCCCAAACTGCCCAAGCTTGCTGGCTTCCTCGACGAGGCCGAAACCGATGTGCTGGCCCATATGACGTTCCCACCGCAGCACCGGACCAAGCTGCACTCGACCAATCCGATCGAGCGCCTCAACGGCGAGATGAAGCGCCGGACCGAGGTTGTCGGCATCTTCCCCAATGAAGACGCCATCGTCCGCCTCATCAGCGCGATCCTGCTTGAGCAAAACGATGAATGGGCCGTCCAGCACGCCCGCTACATGACACTGGAAACAATCGCGCCGTTGAGCGATGATCCCACCGTCAGCCTTCCGGCGATCGCCAGCTGACCTGCCCAGCTCTCCCCGGCGAACGCGCTGCCCCACCGCTAGCTACACCACGCAATGGGACACGATCCCGACGCATCGATATTGCCGCCCGACAAAATCACCCCGACCTTCTTTCCGGCCAAGCGGGCGCGCTCTTGCAAAAGCCCGGCAAGCGGAGCGCCACCCGCGCCATCGGCAACGTTGTGCGTAACCGGAAAATAGGAACGCACCGCTTCGGCGAGGTCGTCCTCATACCAGCAACCCGATTGGACCAGCTAGCTAGGGCTGCTGCGACGGTGGCACGCGACGATCAGAATGCTCGCCGGGGATATTGAGCAGGGCCGGGAGAGAATGCGCTGCGGACCGATGCGCAGGCGAGGCAAAAGCCAGCAGGCTGTCCAACCGCGTCACGGGACCAAGCCAGGACTGGCGCACCCGACACGATTCGAACGTGTGACCTTTGCCTTCGGAGGGCAACGCTCTATCCAGCTGAGCTACGGGTGCGTACGGCAAATCGTTTAGCCGATTGCCTGGGCGACGGCAACGGCCTTGGATGCTCCCCGGACCAGGCGGACGGGCCGCTCGCGCCGCGAGGCGCGGGGGCAGTTCGGCGGGGTGCGCGGCCGGACCGCTCCCGCCGACCCGCCTTACGCCGGCACGATGGTCTTGCCGATCGGCCACAGCGCCAGCCCGGCGAGCTTCAGATGGGCCCAGGCGAAGGGCAGGCCGACGATGCTTACCGCGAGCACGATTGCGGTCAGGAGGTGGCCGAGCGCCAGCCACCAGCCGGCCAGTACGAACCAGATGATGTTGCCGAGCAGCCCGAGAACGCCGGTTCCGACGTCTTCCATGCCGGTGAGCTGGTCGCGGCGGACGGCGCGCGAGCCGAACGGCAGCAGCGTATAGGCGGCGATGTTGAATGCGGCGCGGGACCAGGGCAGCCCGACGATCGTGATCGCCATGACGACCGCGGCGACCAGCCAGCCGAACGCCATGTAGGCGCCGCCGCACAGGATCCAGAGGATGTTTAGAAGCATGGAAACCGGCTGCATGACGACCTGCCAACTCCGTTGTTGCCGCTCCGGATATAGGAACGCGGCGCCAAGGCCGGTAGCGGGCCGGTCGTCGAAATCTGCGTGGCCTCGCGCCGCAGGCTCGGCCGGGGCGGCCAGGCGTTGACGGCGCCGCAAAGCCGGCTCAGCCGGCGGCCTGCAAGCTCCCTGCCGCCGCTTCTGGACCGAACAGCTTGCGCAGCTCGGCCGCCGGCTTCGGGGCGCTGAACAGGTAGCCCTGCATCTCCGTGCAGCCGAGCTGGCGCAGCGCCGTCTGCTGCGCCCCGGTCTCGACGCCCTCGGCCGTGGTCGTCATGTTGCTGGCGGTGGCGATGCTCACCACCGCCTGGACGATCGCCGACGAGCTGCCGGCGCCGATGTCGCTGACGAAGCAGCGGTCGATCTTGATCTTGTCGAACGGAAATCGCTTCAGATAACTCAGCGACGAATAGCCGGTGCCGAAATCGTCGAGTGCGATACGCACGCCCATGTCGTGCAACTGGTGCAGGATGCCGAGCGCGACGTCGTCGTCGCTGATCAGCACCGCCTCGGTGATCTCGACCTCGAGCCGTTCGGGCGCAAGACCGGCCGCCGACAGCGCGCCTGCGATCCGCAGCGCCAGGGTCGGCGATTTGAGCTGCACCGGCGAGACGTTCACGGCGATGCGGATGCCGGCGGGCCAATGCGCGGCCTCGGCGCAGGCGGTGCGCAACACCCAGTCGCCGATCTCGTTGATGAGCCCGGTGTCCTCGGCGAGCGGAATGAAGTCGAGCGGCGGCACCATCCCTCGCTCCGGATGACGCCAGCGCAACAGCGCCTCGCAGCCGGTCATGACGTTCTCGCTGAAGCCGAGCAGCGGCTGGTAATGCAGCTCGAACTGGCCTTCGGTGATCGCCCGGCGCAGGTCCTGCTGCAACTGCAGCCGCGCGCGCGCGGTTTCATCCATCGCGGGCTCGAAGAAACGGAAAGTGCGGCGGCCGCCGGCCTTGGCGGCATACATTGCGAGGTCGGCATTCTTGGTCAGCTGGTCGCGCTCGACGCCGTCATGGGGCGCCAGCGCGATGCCGATGCTGGCATCGGTCGACAATTGGTGGCCCAGGCATTTATAGGGCTTGCGGATCGCGTCGAGGATCTCCTTTACGGCCACGATGACCTCGTCCCGGTCCGCAACGGTGGTCAGCAGCACCGCGAATTCGTCGCCGCCGAGCCGGGCCACCATATCCTCCGGCGCGAGACAGCTCTCGATGCGCCGCGCGATCGTCTTCAACAGCTCGTCGCCGACATGATGGCCGAGCGAATCGTTGATGCCCTTGAACTCGTCGACATCGATATAGAGCAGCGCGAAGAAGGTGCCGTGGCGCGCGCGTTCCAGCTCCTCGTCGATGCGCTCCTGGAACAGCACGCGGTTCGGCAGCTCGGTCAACGCGTCGAAATGCGCGAGATGGGCGATCTTCTCGTCGGCCAGCCGCCGCTCCGTGGTGTCCTCGATCACGTTGATCAGATAGCGCGGCCGCTGCGCATCATCCGCGATGGCGATGCGCCGTGACGTGATGTAACGCAATCCCAGCCCCGGACTCTGCCAGGGATGTTCGGCGAGAAACAGCCCGTCCGACTGCTCCAGAGCCCGGTCGTCGTCCGCGGTCACCTTTTCCGCGACCGGTCGCGGCAGCAGGTCGAACGCCGTCTTGCCGACGATGTCCTCGCGCGGCACGCCGAAGCGCTGCTCGGTCGACTGGTTGACCAGTACATAGCGCCGGTCGCGGACGTCCTTGACCATGATGTGCGACGGGATGTGGTCGATGATCTCGCGCAGGAATGCGTAGTTGCGGTCGCGCTCCTGCTCGAGCCTGCGATGCTCGCTGATGTCCTCGATCGTCGTGACCCATCCGCCCGAGGCCAGCGGCTTGTCGATGATGTTGAAGAAGCGGCCGGCTCCGCCCTCCGCGATCATCTGCGACGTGCCGCCTGCCGCGGCTCTGTCGATGATGTCGGCGCAGAAGTCGGTCACGTCGCCGTTGAAGGATCCGCGCGCCTTGCAGTGCGCGATGACCTCGCTGAGGTGGGCGCCGGGCCTGATCACGTCCGTGGACAGGCCGAGCAGGTCGATGAAGCGCTGATTGAACATCACGACGCATGCGTTCGCGTCGAACGAGATCAGCCCCTGCGTCATGTTGTCCAGCGCAGTCTCGACCCTTTGCTTCTCGGTCTCCAGTTGACGCGTTGCCGCACGCCCCTGTCGCACGATCTGCCGGATCATCAGGGTGAACGTCACGGCGATGACGGCGATCGCAAGCACCGCCGCACCCACGATCAGCACCATCTGCGATCGCCAGTCCGCGAGCGCATCGTCGACCGGCCTATTGGCCGAGATGACGAGCGGAAAGCGCCCGATCCTGGAAGCCGACGCGATCTTCTCCAGGTTGTCGACGGAGCTCGTGAGCAGGGTCGTGCGCAGGCCGCTCTCGGCGACCCCCTTCAGCAACTCGTCGTTCCCTATCCTGGCGCCCATCAGGGATTCGGCGTGCGGGTAGCGCGCCAGCACGGCGCCGTCGGAATGGACCAGCATGATCGACGAGCCCTTCCCGAGAGCCATCGATTCCAGGAACGTCTCGTAGGTGTGCGGATCCACGCGGCGGGTCAGCAAGCCAAGGAATTCCCCGTTGGCGCCGTTCAGGCGATGCGCGACGATGGTCGCCCAGCCGCCGGTGACGCGGCTCATGACCGGCAGGATCACGAAGCTGTCCGGCCGCGATGCCGATTGCAGGTCCTTGAAGTAGGAGCGGTCCGCGACGTTGATGGGCGGCAGTGGGTCGCTGGACGACCAGTTCACGAAATTGCCGTCGACGTCGACGATCGTGAGGTCTCCCATATAGGACAGGCCGCTGACCTGAGAGCGCAGCATCTCGCTGATCTCGGGTCTTGCCATCTCGGACCGGAACGCCTCCGGCGAACCGATCGACTCGAGCTGCATGCGGCGGATCGCATGCGAAACCGCGGTCTCGGCGTCTTCGAATTGCTGCGCGAAATGCCGGCTCAACAGCAGTACGGTGTTTTCGAGTTCGCGTTCGTTGTTGGCGATCGCACGCGCCCGAAAGCCGCTGGCCATGACGATCGTCCCGATGACGATGGCTGCGATCAGAAGCGCTCCGCACGCGATCAGCCATGGCACTGGACCGCGCCAGAGGGACGTGCCAATCCATTCCGGCTCGCTACCGCCGGTCCCTGACGTGTCTGCTGCGCCTTGCATGCCTTGATCGACCCGGGAGGAAATGACTTGTTGCAAGCTCGCTTGATAACAAGGCACTGGTGCCGGTCCGGTTAGGAAATGCGGTTAGCCGTCGCTTAAGCGCGCGTCGAAACTTCGCGGCAAACGATAATTTCCGCATGTGGATACCGTGCGGCCGAGGCTGCTCCGGCGCCGCTGCGCAGAATTTCGGGGGTACTTGCAGCTCAGCGCGTCGCGCCCGGCTTGTTGCGAAGGCGGCCGACGACGCCGGTCGGAAAGAAATAGACGCTGGCGATGAACAGGAGGCCGAGCCACAGGAGCCAGCGGTCGGGGTGCAGCAGGCCGGGCAGCAGCGGCAGTCCGGCGTCCGCCGCCGCGGTCGAAGCGATCCCCATCAGGGCCTGCAGATAATTCTGCGCCAGGATGAAGATCGCAGCCCCAATGATGGCGCCGTAGATCGTGCCCATGCCGCCGATCACGACCATCAGCAGGATGTCGAGCATGATCGAGAAGCTGAGCGACGTGTCGGGGCCGGCATAGCGCAGCCAGAGTGCGTTCAGCATCCCCGCGCAGGCCGCGATCATGGCTGCGATGCAGTTGGCATAGGTGAGATGAAAGACCGTGCGATAGCCGAGCGCCTCGGCGCGGAAGCGGTTCTCGCGGATCGCCTGCAGCACGCGGCCGAACGGCGAGTTGACGACGCGCAGCAGCGCCAGGATCATCAGCGCGCAGGCCGACAGCACCAGGTAATAGGTCAGGATGCGACCGTTGATCGGGAAGCCGAACCAGTCCTTGCTGATGAACACGGTGCCCGGGCGCAGGAGTTCCGGCAGCTGGAAGCTGCGGCCGTCCTCGCCGCCCGTCAGCCACGACAATTGCGATGCCAGCACCAGGAAGGCCGAGGCGACCGCGAGCGTGATCATCGCAAAGAAGATCGCCTCGACACGTAGCGAGAACAGGCCGATCGCGAGCGCCAGCAGCAAAGCGAGCGGCAGCCCGGTCGCGACGGCGACCGCGACCGAGGTCCAGTTGGGGCCGAGGCCATAGAGCGCGATCGCGACCGCGTAGGAGCCGATGCCGTAGAACATCGTATGCGCGAACGACACCGAGCCGGTATAGCCGAGCAGCAGATCGTAGGAGGCGACCAGCGCGGCAAAGATGCAGATCTTGGCGGCGACGTTGAGCGCCTTGGCGCCGGGGAAGATGAAGGGCGTCGCCAGCAGCGCCACGACGATGACGATGAGCAGAATGGACAGCGCGCGGCTGCGGGGCGGATCGCCGGACAAGATCATCATCGGCTGGTCACCGCATAGAGGCCGCGCGGCCGCCACATCAGCACGGCGACCATCAGCAGGATGTTGGAGACGAGGGCGAGCTTGGGCACCAGGAAGCCGCCATAGTTGGCGACCATCGCAACCAGGACCGCGCCGATGAAGCAGCCGGTGATCGAGCCGAGCCCGCCGATGATCACGACGATGAACACCAGCACGGTGAGCTCGTCGCCGATCGAGGCATGCACCTGCTCGCGATACAGCCCCCACATCACGCCGCCGAGGCCGGCCAGCGCCGAGCCGGTCATGAACACGCCGAGGAACAGCCGGCGGATGCGATAGCCGAGCGCCTCGACCATCTCGCGGTTTTCGACACCGGCGCGGATCAACAGGCCGATCTTGGTCCGGTTCAGCACCAGCTCGATGGCGACGAAGATCGCGAAGCCGACGAGCATGGCCAGCAGCCGGTATTTCGAGATCGCGACGTCGCCGATGATGAAAGACCCGCGCAACGCCGCGGGCAGCGGCATGGGAATGATCTGCGGACCGAACAGCGCATACAGCGTCTGCTCGGCGACGATGAGTCCGCCGGTGGTCATCAGGATCTGCTTGAGGTGCTGGCCGTAGACCGGCAGCACCAGCACGCGCTCGACCACGAGGCCGAGTGCGCCGGTCACGCCCATCGACAGCAGCGCCGCCGGAACGAGGACGGCAAGGTTGGTCAGCAGCGAGTCGGACTGGGCCCAGCCCGCCAGTGGCAGCAGCACCAGCGTCGCAACGTAGGCGCCGACGGCGATGAAGGCACCGTGGCCGAAATTGAGCACGTCCATCAGGCCGAAGACGAGCGTCAGGCCCGAGGCCATAATGAAGATCATCATGCCCATCGCGAGGCTCGCGACCGTCAGGGTCACCCAGGAGCTCGCTGACCCGACCAGCGGGATCATCAGGAGCGCCAGCACGACCGGCAGCAGCAGCGGCGCGATGTCGCGCTTCGGTTTCGGCAGTGCCTCGGTCGCAGCGATCTCGCTCATTGATGCGCCTCCAGGCTGAGGCCGAGCAGGCGCTCCTGCAACGGCACGTCGGCCGCGAGCGCGGCCATCTCGCCGCGATGGACGATGGTGCCATTGTCCATCACAAGCACCTGGTCGCCGAGCTCGCGCGCGGCGTGGAAATTCTGTTCGACGAGGAGAATGGTTGCGCCACGGCGCTTGATCTCCTTGAGGCATTCGATCAGCGACACCACGATCGCCGGCGCCAGGCCCTTGGTCGGCTCGTCGATCAGCAGCAGCTTGCGCGGCTCGACGATCGCGCGGGCGATTGACAGCATCTGCTTCTGGCCACCGGACAGGCTGCCGGCGCGCGACAGCCAGAACTTCTTCAAGGCGGGAAAGAAGCCGAAGATCCAGGCGAGCTGGGCATCGTCGAGCGGCCCATTGCGCGCCGCCAGGATCAGGTTCTCCTTGACCGTGAGGTCGGAGAACACGGCCATGCTCTCGGGCACGTAGCCGACGCCGCGCTGCGCGATGTCGGGCGTTGCCAACCTCTCGATCGGCTCGCCGGCGAGTGAGATGGTGCCGTTCCTGGCCTGCCAGAGGCCCATGATGGTGCGCAAGGTCGTGGTCTTGCCGGCGCCGTTGCGGCCGAGCAGCATCGTGGTTTGGCCCTCGGGCACCTCGAAGTCGACGCGCTGCAGGATGTGATAGCGTCCGATATAGGTCTCGACGCCCGCAAGCTTCAGTAGCGTGCTCATGCCGCGCTCCGCGGCGACACGCCAAGGTAGGCTTCCTGCACGATTGGCGAGGCGATGACCTCCGCGGGCGGACCGTCGGCGACCAGCTGTCCGTTGTGCAGCACGATGATGCGGTCGGCGAGCGAGCGCACGACGTCCATCTTGTGCTCGACCAGCAGGATGATCTTGCTCGTGTCCTGCTTGAGCCTGCCGATGAGGTCGAGCACGACCGGCACCTCGTCGATGCTCATGCCGGCGGTGGGCTCGTCGAACATGAAGACCTTCGGCTCCAGCGCCATCATCAGCGCGACTTCGAGCTTGCGCTGGTCGCCATGCGACAGCGTCGTCGCGGTGACGCTGCGGCGGCCGCCAAGCGCGACCTGGTCGAGGATCGCGTCCGCGCGCGCAATCAGGTCGCGCCGCGCCATCCAGGGGCGGAGCAGGTCATAGTGCACGCCGCTCTGCGCCTGCACAGCGAGCCGCACGTTCTCCTCGACGCTGAGATTGGGAAACAGGTTGGTGAGCTGGAACGCGCGTCCCAAGCCGGCGCGGGTGCGCAGCGGCGCCGAGAGACCGGTGATGTCGCGGCCGTCGAACAGGATGGAGCCCGAGGAGGCCGTCAGCTGGCCGGAGATCAGATTGAAATAGGTGGTCTTGCCGGCGCCGTTGGGGCCGACGATGGCGGTCAGCTCACCGGGCCTGAAGCTGCAACTGACGCTGTTGACCGCGACATGACCGCCGAAACGGATGGTGAGGTCGCGGGTTTCGAGGGTAAGGGCCATGTCGCCAGCTTGTCACTGCCAGTAAGAATGTGCCCGGCGCGAGGGCCGGGCACGCGATCCATTATCTCACCGCTTGTTGCGGATCGGCACCGCCATCTCGTCGATCTTGATCTCGCGCACCGGCTCGTTGACGGCCCAGGCAAGGTTCGGATCGACCTTGACGCGGAAGTGATACATGCTTTGCAGCGCCTGGTGATCCTCTTTCCGGAAGATCATCTTGCCCTTCGGCGTGTCGAACTCCATGCCCTCCATCGCCGCGATCAGCTTCTCGGTGTCGGTCGACTTGGCCTTGGTTACGGCGGTGACGACGGCCATCGCGGCCGAGAAGCCGCCGGCGGTGAAGAAGTCCGGCGGCGCGTTGAAGCGCTTCTGGTGCTCGGCCACCAGCCAGTCGTTCACCGGGTTCTTGGGAATGTCATAATAGTAGTAGGTGGCGCCTTCCATGCCGGGCAGACGCTTGTAGGCGGCAAGCGCCGGCAGGATGTTGCCGCCGGTCGACAGCTCTATGCCGTAGCGCTTCGGATCCATGTCCTGCAGCTTCGTCAGTGGATCGCCGGCGCTGCGGCCGAGGAGGTCGTGCCGATCGCGATGTCGGCGCCATCGTCCTGATAGGCTTCGGAGAGCGCGGCCTTCGACAGGTCGGGCTTGCCCTGGTCGTCCTTGGTGATGATGACGATCTTGCGACCGTCGATCATGTTGGTGCCCTTGGTGGCATATTCGAAGCCGAGGCGCAGGCCGGCTTCGGTCTGTTTGGCATAGGCCTCGAGCGGGCCGGTCTTGCCATAGATGAGAGCGATTTTCAGATCATCGGCCTGGGCGGCGGTCGCCAGCAGGGCGGCGGTCAATGATGAAACAATACCTTTGAGAATATGTGACGTCTTCACGAGCCTTCCTCCCAGCTACTGGCGGCTGTTGCCTGCAACTGATAGTGTGCAGGCTCGGCCTGGGTCAAGGCGCTTTCGGCGGCAGCCCGTGACGGCTCATACCTTGGGTCGAAGGGTGTCGTCCTCCAAAAGCTCAGCGCCGATAGCGGCTGCTGCGCGCATAGACCTGGCGATTTTCCTGCACCGGGCGACTGGCGAGACTGATGCGCGCTTCGCTTGCAAGCGGGGCCGCCGGCTTCAGCTCCTCCAGGAAGATCGGACGCGAGAAGTAGTAGCCCTGCGCATAGCGGATCTTGGTCGCGGCCTGCAGATAGGCGAGCTCCTCGAACGACTCGATGCCCTCCGCGATCACCGTCATGCCCAGCGCCTCGCTCAGGGATTCGATCGCACGCAGGATGCCCTGGCTGCGCGGTCGCTTATGAATGTCGGTGATGAAGGAGCGGTCGATCTTGATCTCGTCCGCCGTGATGTCGGCGAGTGCCGACAGCGACGAATAGCCGATGCCGAAATCATCGATCGAGATGCCGACGCCGATCCCGCGCAGCAGCGGCACGATCTCGTCCTGGAAATGGCTGCGGGTCACGAACGCGTCCTCGGTGACCTCGATCATGAACCGCTTGGGAAAGCCGGTCGCTGCGATCGCCCGGGCGAAGGGCTGCATGAATTCCGGATTCGACGCCTGTTTCGCCGCGACGTTGATGCTGATCGTCGCTTCCGGCCCAAACGCGTCGTTGATCAGATCGATCGACTTGATGATCTCGTCGAGCACGAGATGGGCGAGCTCGTCGATGAGACCGAGCTCGACCGCGAGGTTGATGAACGATCCGGGTGCCTGGATCACGCCTTCATTGTCGCGCAGCCGCACCAGCGCCTCGATGCCCTTGATCTCCTCGGTGCGGATGTCGACCTTGGCCTGGAACGCGCAGCAGAAGCGCTTTTCGAGGATCGCGAGCCGCAGCGACTGCTCGACCTTCATGCGCGCCAGCGCCTCGTGCTCCATCGCGCTGGAGAAGAAGGCCAGCGTGCCCTTGCCGCCGTTCTTGACGCGGTACATCGCCAGATCCGCGTTCTGGCGCAGCACGTCGTAGCTTGCGCCGTGTTCGGGAAACAGGCTCACTCCGACGGACGCGGAGGCGAACACCTCGGCGCCGTCGATGAAGAAGGGCGCGTTCAGGCGTTCCAGCATCGCGTGCAGGAATTCGGCGACCTCCTCGGCGCGCTCGATCGGATGCAGCAGCAGCAGGAACTCGTCGCCGCTGATGCGCGACAGCAGGTCCGACTCGCGCAGGTCGCGGCTGATGCGCTTGGCGAGCTCGACCAGCAGCGCATCGCCGGTGGCGTGGCCGTAATAGTCGTTGATGTACTTGAAATTGTCGAGGTCGAGAAAGGCGAGTGCGAAGCGTCCGTCGACGCGGCCGCGCCGGACCAGCAGGTCGGCGCGATGCTCGACCACGCGGCGCATCGGCAGGCCGGTCAACTCGTCGTAATAGGCGGCGCGAAACAACTGGTCCTCGAACTCCTTCTGCTCGCTGATATCGGCCGAGCTGGAGATGAGGACGGTCTGGTCGCCGATGCGAACCGGCCGATGCGCGGTCAGCAAGGTCTGCGCGCCGCGCTCGCCTGCCACTTTTTCCTCGCCGATCACCGTCCGACCCCGGCCGAGGATCTCGCGGCAGGCCGTGCGCCGGTTATGGAGATGCGGCGCTGAGAGGCCGTCGATGCTGTTGGCGGCGGCGCCGAGGTGGACGGCGGCCGTATCGTTGACCAGCAGAAAGCGACCATGCTCGTCCTGGACCGTGACGCCCGACGGCAGCTGGCTGAGGACGCTGCGCAGGAAGCGCAGCTCGGCCTCGGTCGAGCCCAGCCCCTCGTTCGGCCCGGGGGAAAAGTTGAATCGGTCGCTGCTGTACATGCGCCGATTGTGCAAAGTTCCCGCTTCATTTTAGTTAAGCGCTACGTAGAAACCCGGAACGCGCGAGCCAAGTCTCGGGAATGACGGAGCTTTGTGCCGCGGCGTCATTAACCGTTCCTGAATCGGAGCAGCGACGCGGCCGCGCGCATGCGGCGAAAGTGGTAGGCAGGAATGGCCGCCCGGCAGCCGGTTCAGCTTGGTGGCACGCGACACTGCAAGGTGCAGTGAAGGCCGGATTCGAGAAATCTGGTCTCGGTCCTGCCATCGAACGACGACAGCACGGACTTCAGCAATTTGCTTCCGAAACCGGGCTTGCCGATCGGACCGATCGGCGGACCCGCGGCCTCGTCCCAGGTCAGACGGAGGCGGTCCTCCTGCATCGTCCATGACACCTGAAGGAAGCCGCGCGGCGAGGCAAAGGCGCCGTATTTGCCGGCATTGGTCGCAAGCTCGTGAAAGATCAAAGCGAGGCTGACGGCGAGCTTGGCAGGCAGGAACAGCGGCGGGCCGTGGAGCTCGAAGCGGACATGGCCATATGGCCCGAGCTCCGAGACCAGCAGATCCTTCAGGTCGCAGCCCTGTCCGTCGGCGCGCGCGATCAGGTCGTCCGCGGTCGCGAGCGCGCGGATGCGCTGGTCGATGCGGCTCCACACCTGCGGCTGGTCGTACAGCACCTGATGCAGCACGGCGTGAATGGTGGAGGTCTTGTTCTTGAGCCGGTGGTGCAGCTCGTCGACCAGGAGCTTGCGATACTGCTCCTCCTGGGTGAGCCGCCGGGCGATCTCGCGCTGCTTGGCGGCCAGGCGCCGGTAGTGATCGACGCCCCAGATCACCAGCAGCGCCACGACCATATACATCGCCATCAGCGCGAGCCGGGCGCCATCGGCCGGACCGCCGCCAAAATCGAGCGTCAGGCCGAGCGCCGCGCCTGCGATCGCCGTCGCCAGGCCGACGCCCGATCCGCCCATCGCGGTGGCGAAGAAGACGGCCGGCAGGTAGGGCGTGAAGAACACGTCGGGCCGCAGATGCGCCATGCCGTAGCGGATCGCCGTGGCTGCGAGCAGGCACATCGCTGCAAACATGCAGCTCCATGTCAGGGAAGGCTGCTGCTCGCCGCGCCAAATCCGCTTGATGTCGTCGATGAGTCGCGTCATGGACATCCATGAGCCTCAACTGCGCAACCAAATTAAGGCCGACGTGGCGGTAATTTGTCCGGTTGATGGAGGCCGTCTTGCGTGTGCTGCAACCTGGCGCGCAGGATGATGGTTCCGCGGCGGAACTCAGGCGCTTGTTATTCCGCCGCCCAGAACGAGCACGCAGCAGCAAAGGAAGGAGCAGGGAATGGGACGGTTCGAGGGCAAGGTCGCCGTGATCACGGGTGCGACCAGCGGCATCGGCCTGCGCACGGCGGAAATCTTCGTAGCCGAGGGTGCGAAGGTCGTCGTCGCGGGCCGGCGCAGCGCCGAGGGCGAGGCGCTGGCGAGCAGGCTCGGGGCGAGCTGCGTGTTCCGGCAGACCGACGTCACGGTCGACGGGCAGATGCGGGCATTGATCGATGGCGCGGTCGAGCGCTTTGGCCGGCTCGATTGCGTGTTCAACAATGCGGGCGGTCCGGCGCAGACCGGCGGCATCGAAGGCCTCGACGCCGATCGGTTCGACCAGGCCATGGCGGTGCTGGTGCGCAGCGTCATGCTCGGCATGAAATACGCCGCGCCCCACATGAAGCGGCAAGGCTCCGGCAGCATCATCAACAACGGCTCGATCGCCGGCCGGCTCGCCGGCTTCTCCACCTCGGTGGTCTACAGCACGGCGAAGGCGGCGGTGATCCATCTGACGAAATGCGTGGCGATGGAGCTCGGCGAGTCCGGCGTGCGCGTCAACTCGATCTCGCCCGGACTGATCGCCACCGGCATCTTCGGCAAGGCGCTGGGCCTGTCGACCGAGGCGGCCGAGAAGACGCCGGAGACGATCCGCAACGCCTATGCCACGGCGCAGCCGATTCCGCGTGCCGGCCTGCCCGACGACATCGCCTACGCTGCGGTGTTTCTCGCCAGCGACGAATCGAGCTTCATCAACGGCCATGATCTCGTCATCGACGGTGCCATCACCGGCGGCCGCAACTGGAGCCAGCAGCAGCAGGGCTATCAGGCGATGCGCAAGCTGCTGGGGGATGCGGTGGAGTAGGGGACGGCGAAGTACACATTTCGTCATGCCCGGACATCCACGTCGCTCATCCGCGCATTGCAGCAGGATGAATGGCCGGGTCAAGCCCGGCCATGACGAGGAGGAAGACGAGGGGGAAAGAGTCCGCAACAAACCAAGATCCTTGGCGCCCTCGCTGCATCAATGCGCGCGGGTCACACCGCCTTCAGCATCACCTTCAGCCCGTCGCGCGGTTTCGGGATCGGCCAGACCTGCCAGTTCGGCTGATAGCCGGGGGCGAAGGAGACCTCGAGGTTGGCGAGGAAGTGCCGCGCGAAGCACTTCACCTGCATGTAGGCGAAGTGCAGGCCGAGGCACATGTGCGCGCCGCCGCCGAACGGCACCCAGGCGAAGCGGTGGCGGCCGCGCTGGGCCTCGTCGGTGAAGCGCATCGGGTCGAACCGCTCCGGCTCCGGCCAGATCTCCGGCATGTGATGGGTGTACATCGGGTTGATGCCGACGCCGGTGCCGGCGGGAATCGCGTAGCCCTTGAAGGTGAAATCCCGGATCGGACGGCGCGGCAGCGACGGCACCGGCGGCATCAGCCGCAGGGTCTCCTGGAACGCCATCTCGGTCAGCTTCATCTTCTCCAGATGCTCCGAGGTCATCGGTTCGTCCTTGGCGAGGCCGAGGCTCGTCACCTCGTCGCGCAGCTTCTGCTGCCACTGTGGATGCGCGGCGAGCTGGGCGACGAAGGAGGTCAGCGACGAGGTCAGCGTGTCGTGCGCCGCCATCATCAGGAAGCTCATGTGGTCGACGATGTCCTGCGTCGACAGCAACGCGCCGTGGTCATCGGTGGCGCGGCACAGATGCGAGAACAGATCGTCGCCATCGCCTTTCGCACGTCGCAACGGGATCTGCTCGGAGAAATAGGCGACGATGCGCTGCCGGCCCTTGACCCCGCGCGCCATCTGCGTGCCTGGCAGCGGCCTGCGGATCGGCGCCACCGAGGCCGCGACCATGTCGACGAAGGCGCGGTTGATGGCGTCGACCTCCGGCCCGATCTCGGTGCCGAGGAAGGACGTCGCGGCGAGGTCGAGCGTGAGCTGCTTGATCGCCGGATAGAACAGCATCTCGCCCGGATTTGCCTTCCACTGCGCGATGCGCGCGGCGATGCCGCGGTCGAGGCCGGCGAGATAGGACTTCATCGGCCCGGCCTTGAAGGCGACGGACAGCGCCTTGCGGTGCATGCGATGCTCGTCGAAGTCCAGCAGCATCAGGCCGCGCGGAAACAGCAGGTTGAGGATGTGGCCCCAGCCATGCGCGGACGAGAACAGCTTGGCCTGGTCGAACAGCACCAGCTCGTTGGCCTCGGGGCCGAGCAGCACGACGTTGACCTCGCCGAACATGTGGGTGCGGTAGACGGGGCCATACTTCCTGGCGTTGCGCTCGACGTGACCCTTGGGGTCGGCGAGGGTCTCGAACGTCTTGCCGATGATCGGCCAGCCTTCGTCGCCGGGGATATGGGTCAGTGAGTTGCGCCGCGGCGAGGTCAGGCGGAACGATGGCGTGGCCACACTTTGCATCGACATCAAGGAGGCTCCGTTTTCGAGGCGGCGGGGCGCGGCGACGCGCCGGCACATCATTGAAGGGCGGTTGCAGCCATCATGCAATACGCTGCGTTATTTCGTCTCGGTGTAGTTGTGCTGCATCGCACGCGTTGGCGATCTCGCGACGCGCTTCATGCGTCCGAGTCCTGCTGGACTTGCTGCCCCCCAAGCAGAGGGCACGGGGAATGCCGGGCGCTGGCCGCACCCATGGCCCGCCTGCAGAAAAAAATGCAGGCGGCAGGTACCACAGGTTCAGCCGAGGCATCCCGGCATTCCCCGCGCGATGGTTTTCACGGCTGCTTCGCGTTCTCCCCGGTGCGCCGGGCTTTTTGGCCACCGTTGCCTGCGCGACGCGTGAGCGCCGCTGCAAGCGTAACACCAGCATCGGGGTGCCAGGACCACGCGACTTGACCGTGCGCATCGCCGCCGTTCGTCCGCGCGGGATAACCACGCTGCGACATCGACACGCCCACCGCATCCCGCCTCAACGTTCGTGACGACCCGCGAAGCGCCCCTCTTAATCGAGACGGGACTGCGTTAAGGTATGCTTGATTCGGAAAAACGAAAGCAGAATATTTTTGCGCGCAGGACTGGACAGGGATGATGTGATTGAGGTGTTTCGTGAAATGAGTTTTTCGGCGCGCACCGCTTCATGGTGATGAGCCTGTGATCGACAGGCCGGCGCGGTGCGGTTTCGCCTTCTCAAAGGCGCTTTGCTGGAAGCGATTTGCCCGTCGGCCCCGACGGTCGCCAATACGTCCTGCTGTCGCTCGCCGGTGATGCCGCGATTTCGGCGGTCAATCCGCGCAGGGTCAGCGGATCATCTTTCGAGGCGGGCAAGCCTCGCCGCAGGCAGAAGCCGCCACGCGTTCCGACCTGGAGCCAAGTCCATCAGCCGCCCGATTTGTTGATCTTCTTCACCTTGGCGTCGGTTGCCTCGATCGAGGCCGCCAGCTCCAGGATCGCCTTCGCCAGGAGGTCGGCGGCCTCCTTGGGGTCCTGCGAACGTTCGGCGCGCAGCGCGTAGTTCTTGGCTGAGGAGAGCGACATTTGCGACCTTTCTCGCGGAAAAACCTGCCGGGTCGAGACGGCGGGCTGCCTGGCGCATCCTACGCGCGAGCGGTCCCCCGCAGACCGTGCGCGATTGGCGGCGAACATGGCAGGCCGGGGTTAAGAAAATCCTCGTGACGCCCGATCGCCGATGCGTCCTCGGCTGCGCGCGTAGCCGCGTCGCGCACGCGTCCGTTCGTCCCAAGGCGGCTATTTTCAAAGTGCGACGCCATGACGGTAGGCGAGTTTCGCGTGGCCATATATCCGTGTGCCCCGCCGCGTCACCTCAAGGGCGATCTGATCGCGGTCGATTCGGGTCATCAAGACGCCGAGGCAGTCATATCTCGCCGCTCCAATGTCGCGGCTGGTTTCGACGTGCAGCTGTAGGCGAGCCGGGTCTGGGCCGAAGTTGCGCACGATCGCGTCGTCGCCATAGAATCGCTTGATCGTGTCCTTGATGAAAATGATTTCATCAGCAGACACGGGGGCGGGCGGCCGTGGAAAGCATTGAGGTTTGGCAGCAGGCATGCCGCTCAAAGTAGCGCCCGGGCAGTCTGGAGCCAAGCCTCGCCGGCCCTATGGTTTGACGGTGCTCACGCTCATCGGCGAGCGCATGACAGTGCGCGTCAGGACCAGCCGCGCCTCAGAACTTGTAGGCGAGGCCGATCGTCGCCGTATGAGTTCGCGTCGTCACGTGCGCGGTGAAGCGGTCGTCGAACCCGACCCCGACGCCGCCGGCGACGAAGAAGGGCTGAGTCCAGGTGCCGAAATCGGCGTAGCGGTAGTCGGCCCGCACCAGCCAGCGGCCGCCGATCATGTGCTCGATGCCGCCGCCGACGGTCCATCCGACCCGGGTCGAGGCGTAGGTCTCATCGTGCGGACTGCCGAAGCAGAACGGGTTGCCGGGAACGATGGTGCAACTGGCGTTCAGCTCGAGGCGCTGCCACGCCACGCCGCCGCTGCCATAGACCAGCGTAGAGGGCGCGACCAGATAACCCAGACGGGCGCGCACGCTGCCGTCCCAGGTTTCCTTCACCGAGCCGGACGGCAGGCCGACCAGCGGCGTGCCGAAGAACAGCCCGGCCGTGCCCGGCAGCGCACTCGCCCGCTTGGTGTTGTCGGCCCAGCCAAAGTCGCCCTCGACGCCAGCCACCCATGACGGAGCGAACTGCCAGTTCACGCCGAGATAGCCGCCGATCCTGGCCGCCACACTGTCCATCGCCCCGCCGGTGCCTGCCGTCGGCACGAACACGCCGGCACCGAAGTTCGGGGAGATGTCGCTGGTCCGCCAATCATTGTCCGCCCAGCGGGCACCGACCGACACGCCGGCATAGACGCCGGTCCACGACGGCGCGGCGACGACCGGCGGTGCCTTCACCGGCAGGTCGGCCGCCTTCGCTGCTCCCGCCAGCGCGATGCTCGCGAACGCGAACGCAATCGCCGCTACTCCAGATCTCGTCATGCTTTGCCCTAGCGCGCGACGTCGATTCGACATGGTTGCGGCACCATCGCCGGTTGCATCGAACGCGGCAATTGCATCGCGATCGGCTGAGCCAAAAAGTTCGCGGTGTTGCTGGTGAGATACGTCGACTTGGGCGAAGCGACGTTGGACGGTCCACCCCGCCCGAGGTCGGCCCCCGCGTGCTCTTGACCCGTAAATCCACGGAGCCAAATGTTTACCACCCGGCCATCGGCCTCATCTAGCAACGGCCAGACCTGACGTCTGGTCAGCAGACAACGAGGGCAAGGGCATGAGCAATCAGTTGCTGGTGATCGAGGATGCCGAGGTGCATCTGTCGATCCTGCGCAAGATCGCCGCGCAGTGCGGCTACGAGGCGACCTGCGTGACCTCGGTCGGGGCTGCGGCGGAGGTGCTGCGCCAGCGGACCTTCGACTGCATCACCCTGGATCTGTCGCTCGGCGATCGCTGCGGCGCCGATATCCTGCTGCTGCTCAACGAGCTGAAATCGCGCACGCCGGTGATCTTCATCAGCGGCGCCGAGGACGCCACGCGCGAGGAGCACGTCCGGCTCGCGACCGTGCTCGGGCTCGTCGTCTATCCGCAATTCCAGAAGCCCGTCGACCTGCCGGCGCTCCGCGAGACACTGAAGCAGATCGCGACCATCGCCGACTGCGAGAGGCTGGTCGCGGCGGTGAGGTGAGGGCCATGGGTAGGGCGGATTAGCGCAGCGTAATCCGCCGTCAGGGTACGGCGTAGCGACCTGCCCACTTGGCATATACCATGCTCGATCGTGATACCGACGACGACCTGATGAAGTCTCTCGTGAGGGTCGGCGGATTACGCTGCGCTAATCCGCCCTACGCACCGTCGTTGATTCACCCTCGCTGCTTCGCCGCGGCCTGCTGCAGGTCCGGCGCATTCACCGCGGGAATCGCGACGCGGCCGGGTCCCGTCTGCGACAGCGCCGCGGCGGCCTTGTCGTTGTCCATGATCTTGGCCATCACGGCCTGGCCGGCGCGCTCGAAGATGGCGCGGTTCTCGATGACGAATTTCTGCGAGCGGCGCAGCCCGTCGATGTAGCCGTTGATCTCCGGCACGACGTAGCGCGCGACCATGTCCCAGCTGCGGCGCGTGTTCTCCGGATTGGCCCAGTCGTGCACGAAGCCGATGATGGCGCCGACACCGCCGGACACCTGCATCAGGTTCTTGATCGTCTTGACGAGGTCGTCGGGCGTGCCGATCGTCGACGCCGCGCCGTCGACGAAGGCGGTCTTGTCGACGGCTTCATCGGGCGAAGAGAACGGCTTCAGGCCCGGCCGCATCAGGGTGCCCACGGTATACTCGTTGTGCCAGCGCATCAGCCCAGGGCCGGCCTCGCGGCGCGCCTGCTCGCGCGTCTCGGCGATGTGCCAGGACAACAGCACGCGCCAGTTCGCGCGGCTCACGCTCGTGCCGTGCTTCTTCGCAGCATCCTCGGCGAACTCCCATTGCTGCGGCAGCGCCATCAGGCCCTGCGTCGACATCGAGCCGAGCGAGATGATGCCGATGCCGTATTTGCCCGCGAGCGTCATGCCGGACGGCGAGATCTGCGACGCCACGACGAACGGCATCTCCTCCTGCAAGGGGAGGATCTGCAGCGCTGCGTCATTCATCGTGAACCAGTCGCTCTTGGCGGTGACGCGTTCGCCGTTGAACAGGCGACGGATGATCGCGATCGCCTCGTCCTGACGGTCGCGCTGCGTCATCGGATCGATGCCGAGCGTGTGGGCATCGGAGGCGAGCGCGCCCGGGCCCGAGCCGAAGATGGCGCGGCCGCCGGTCATGTGATCGAGCTGCACCATCCGCTGCGCGACGTTGTAGGGATGATGATAGGGCAGCGAGATGACGCCGGTGCCGAGTCTGATGCGCTTGGTGCGCTCGCCGGCTGCGGCGAGAAACATCTCGGGCGAGGCAATCATTTCCCAGCCGCTGGAATGATGCTCGCCGCACCAGAACTCGTCATAGCCGAGCTCGTCGAGCTGAGAAACCAGATCGAGGTCGCGGCGGAATTGCAGCATCGGATGCTCGCCGATCGGATGATGCGGAGCGAGGAAAGCGCCAAATTTGAGCCGCGCCATGTGTGTTTTCTCCCAAGCGGAATTCGTTGTTGCTTGCCGATCAGGCTAGTTGGCGCCTCGGTGTGAGGCAATCATCTTGCCGCGCACGGCGACCGGTGCATGGCTGCCATTTGTTTGTTTACTGATCGCCGATCGGTGCTCACACTTCATTCGCGCGGAGCGATTCGCCATGTGATGATGCCGTCGAGCGCGTGGTGCGGGTCTTGCTGGTTGCGGCGCGCCTCGCTCTCACGTTCGCGGCGATTGACGTGCTCCGCGGTTCGCGTTTCGGTGATTGCTGCGTGAAGTGCCGCCTCGGCGTGGCATTTAGATCGCAGCAAGAACGAAATTCGCAATCAAATTGCTGAGGTCCGCAGTCTCGCGGGCTTTTTCTTTTGCGCTGCAGCAACCATCTGGGTGATGGTGGATTGTCTACCCGCTGACGTGAATACGTGAATGCCTAAGGAGCTTGCCGTTGTCCCTCGCTGAAAATGTTGAGTACTTGCGAAGGCTGCGCGAGCTGAACAGCATCACCGGATTTGCCGATTTTCATCGTCAGCCGCGTCGCGCCCCGGAGACTCCACTGATCGAGATCGAGCATTTCGGCACCAATCCTGGGCGCCTGAAGATGTTCGCCCATGTGCCGGCGCAGCGTCAGCCGCTGGCGCCGCTGGTCGTCGTGCTGCATGGCTGCGGGCAGGGCGCCGCCGAGTACGATCTCGGCGCCGGCTGGTCGACGCTCGCCAAGCATTTCGGCTTCGCGCTGCTGTTGCCGGAGCAGCAGCGGGTCAACAATCCGCAGCGCTGCTTCAACTGGTTTCAGTCGGAGGACATCACGCGCGACCAGGGCGAGGTCGCCTCGATCCGTGAGATGATCGCGCGCATGGTGGCGGACTATGCCATCGATCCCAGGCGCATCTACGTCACCGGCCTGTCGGCGGGCGGCGCGATGACCATGGCGCTGCTCTCCGCGCATCCCGAATTGTTCGCTGCCGGCGCCGTCATCGCCGGGCTGCCGTTCGGCACCGCGCGCAGCATGCGCGACGCGATCCTGCAGATGCGGATGCCGCCGGCGCGCCCCGCCGGCGAGCTCGGCGATCTCGTTCGCCGTGCCTCGAACCACCGCGGCAAGTGGCCGAAGCTGTCGGTGTGGCACGGCACAGCGGACTACACGGTGCATCCCGACAATGCGGGCGAGATCGTCAAGCAGTGGCTGGACCTGCACCATCTGCCGTTGGCGCCAATGGCCGCAGCCGAGGTGAACGGCTATCCGCATGAGCAATGGTGGAATGCCGACGGCGAGACCGTCGTGGAATCGTTCACGATTTCCAACATGGCGCATGGCACGCCGATCGGGCTCGCGGCCAACGACAAGCGCTATGGCAAGGCCGGACCGTTCCTGCTCGAGGCCGGCATTTCCTCGTCCTATCACATCGCGAAATTCTTCGGCGTCACCGATTGGATTCGTCCGCTCAAGGCGGCCACGACGTCGCCGAGCACGAAGCTGATCCCGCAGGTGTCGCCGATCTCGGCGGTGCCGGCCTTGACCAAGATCTTGCGACGCGCGGCGGACGCCCCATCCCCCGCTGCGGAGCCGGTCGACGTCAAGCCAGCCGAGATCAAAGTGGTCGAGCCCCGAATGTCGCCGACCGGCATGTTGCTCTCTGCACCGGCATCCGCTGCGGTCCCGCAGCCCAAGGTCGCGCCCGAGGCGCCGGCATCCGAGTCGCGGAAGGCGGCCAAGCCCAAGCCGGACCAGAAGCCGGAGTCCAAGCCCGTGGCGGTCTCCAAGCCCCCAGAGCCGAAACGGCTGGAGTCGTCGACCGGCGAATCTTCGATCAACGGCAGTGGCGCGACCGCCAAGCCGCGGCGCCGGACCATCAACGTCGCCGCCGTGATCGACCGTGCCCTGCAAGCGGCCGGCCTGAAGTAGACGCGCCGCCGCCGTTCATGGCTCGCGCGCGAGGGACGTGCGGGTCAGACGTTCCCCGTCAGGAACGGGTTCGTCATCCGCTCCTGGCCGAAGCTCGATCCGGCGCCATGGCCGCAGATGAAGCCGACGTCGTCGCCGAGCGGCAGCAGCTTGTCCTTGATCGAGCGGATCAGCGTGTCGTGGCTGCCGCCGGGCAGGTCGGTGCGGCCGACCGAGCCGTTGAACAAGACGTCGCCGACATGGGCGAAGCGCATTTCCTTGTTGAAGAACACGACACTGCCCGGCGAATGGCCGGGGCAGTGCAGGATGTCGAAGACGAGCTCGCCGATCTCGACCGTATCGCCTTCCTCGAGCCAGCGGTCGGGCGTCACGTCGCGCACGCCCGTGATGCCGAAGCGCGCGCCGCTGGTGACGACGTTGTCGAGCAGGAATTTGTCGGCGACATGCGGCCCCTCGATCGGCACCTTCAGCTGATCGCGCAGATCGGCCGCGCCGCCGACGTGATCGATATGGCCATGCGTCAGCCAGATCTTCTCCACGGTGACATTGGCCTGCGCGATCGCCGCCTGGATGTTCGGCACGTCGCCGCCGGGATCGATCACGATCGCCTTCTTCGTCGCCTCGCACCACAGGATGGTGCAGTTCTGCTCGAACGGCGTCACGGGCACGATCATCGCGCCGGCCTTCGCCCTGGTCTGGTTCTGCTCGGTCATGGCGCCAGCATGCCGATTTTTCGCAATGCGCCAAGTGAAAAACACCCTGCGGGCGGCGGCTCGACGTCCCGGCCAGGGCGACCAAGGCGGGGCTTGTGAACCTGCCGCCGGTTCCTGCGTTGGGCCGCACGTTGCGAGCAGAAAGCGGTCGACATGGCGGAGCAGGGCGCCTGGTGGCGCGAGGGGATTTTCTACCAGATCTATCCGCGCTCGTTCCAGGACAGCGACGGCGACGGGGTCGGCGACCTCACCGGCATCATCCATCGCCTGCCCTATCTCTTGACGCTCGGTGTCGATGCGATCTGGCTGTCGCCGATCTTCACCTCGCCGATGGCCGATTTCGGCTACGACATCGCCGACTACACCGGCATCGATCCGCTGTTCGGGACGATGGAGGATTTCGACGCGCTGGTGAAGGCCGCGCATGACGGCGGCCTCAAGCTCATTCTCGATCTCGTGCCGAACCACACCTCCGATCAGCATCCCTGGTTCCTGCAGGCGTGCCGCTCGCGCGACGACCCGCACCGCGACTGGTACATCTGGCGCGATCCGGCCGCCGATGGCGGGCCGCCGAACAACTGGCTGTCCGAGTTCGGCGGCAGCGCCTGGCAGTTCGCGTCCCAGACCGGGCAGTACTACTATCACGCCTTCCTGGCGGAGCAGCCGGACCTGAACTGGCGCAATCCGCAGGTGCGGGCGGCGATCTATGACGTCATGCGGTTCTGGCTGCGCAAGGGCGTCGACGGCTTTCGCGTGGACGTGATCTGGCACCTCATCAAGGACGCCGAGTTTCGCGACAACCCGGCCAATCCCGACTATCACGGCGGAAGGCCGCCGCATGAGCAGATCCTGTCGCGCTACTCCGCCGACCAACCGGAAGTGCATGAGGTCGTCGCCGAGATGCGGCAGGTGATCGACGAATTCGACGACCGCGTGCTGATCGGCGAGATCTACCTGCCGCTGGAGCGGCTGATGACCTATTACGGCAAGGATCTCGGCGGCGCGCATCTGCCGTTCAATTTCGCGCTGCTGTCCGCGCCCTGGCATGCGCGCGAGATCGAGAGGATCATCGCCGACTACGAAGCCGCGCTGCCACCGGGCGCCTGGCCCAACTGGGTGCTCGGCAACCACGACCGGCCCCGGGTGGCGAGCCGTGTCGGACCCGAGCAGGCGCGGGTAGCGGCGATGCTGCTGCTGACCTTGCGCGGCACGCCGACGCTGTATTACGGCGACGAGATCGGGATGCATCAGGTCGCCATCAGCCCGGAGCAGGTGCGCGATCCCTTCGAGAAGAACGTGCCCGGCATCGGCGTCGGCCGCGACGGCTGCCGCACCCCGATGCAATGGAGCGCGCTGCCGCAGGCCGGCTTCAGCCAAGCCGCGCCGTGGCTGCCGGTTGCCGATGACTACATGCATGAGAATGTCGTCAATCTGACCGCCGACCGGCGCTCGATCCTCAATCTCACCCGTGCGCTCATTCGTCTGCGGAAGCAGCACCGCGTGCTCGTCACCGGGTCCTATCGGTCGGTCGCGGCGCAAGGCGATCTCCTGCTCTACCGCCGCGAAGACGACGGCGAGGTGCTGACCATCGCGCTCAATCTCGGCGGCGAGCCGGTTTCCATCGCGACCGAAGCAGGCGGCCTTACCGGCGAGATCCTGCTCTCGACCTGGCTCGACCGCGGCGGCGAGCGCATCGACGGCACGCTGGATCTGCGCGGCAATGAGGGCGTGGTCGTCGGCAGGAGGACGTAGCCACTTCTCCGGCGAGGGGGCGGCGCGTCGCAATCGATGTCGTTGAGGCCCGATCGCAGGGCTTCGCTGGACGCCTTCAGCCGTATTGCTCGGGTCTTCCGTGCCGCCGTGTCCCCGGAATTGTTGAGGTTCCCACCGAACGGCGCCATATTGCGCGACAGATGCCGGGGAATCTTCGGCCTTCAAGGAGATGACGTGTACTGGTCTCCGAAACCGGTACTTCGCGGGAGTTCGAACTGATGAATACGCCGCCGCCGACGACGTCTGACAGTCTCACCGCGGCCGTGACCACGATCAATACGCCGCTGCCGGTCCGCATTGGCGAGGCGACGTTGCTGGCCTGCCTCAAAGCCGAGAAACTGGAGCCGAAATGGCGTGTCCACGTGCAGGCGTTCTTTGACGAAATTGATGCCTCTGTGATCCATCATCTCGTCCTCGACAAGGCTGTGACGTTCGAAGAACTATCGAAGGCGATCGACACTTGGCAGGTTGTGGGGTCCGAAAATGAGAGATGGGTCAGGGAAATGGCGGCCTTCGAGGTGGCAAGACCTCATGCAGAAGGCGCTGCTGTCCCTCGATAGCCTGGAGGGCGGCCCTGGGGCGTGGACGTTCGGGGGCGGCACGGCCCTGGCGCAGAGCTTCGATCATCGCATCAGCTACGACGTCGACATCTTTCTGGATTCGAGCACGGCCCTGAAGCGGCTCGCGCCGAACATGAATCCTGTCACGAAGGCCCTTTGCGATACGTGGCAATGGCCGGGCAAATATCTGAAGCTGATTCTCCGGGACGTAGGTGAGATCGATTTCTTGAATGCGCCCACCTTTACGGATCATCCGACGTATCCGTTGAGCTTCGGCGGCCGGATTATACCGGCGGAGCGACCGGCAGAGATTGCGACGAAAAAGTTGATCTATCGTGCATCGACCTACACGGCGCGCGACACGTTCGACCTTGCCGCGGTCTATCTCTATGATCGACCGGCGCTCGGCGAGATCGCGCAATCTCCGGCAATGACCCGCGATGTCGTATCGGCCGCACACAATCGTTTAAGTCTGGCAAGATATCAGTTCCAGGCGGAAATGCGAGACCTCATCAATTTGACGGCTCGCGGAGAGAAGTTCGTCGACACCTCCTGCGAAATGGCGTTGGAGGCGTTGGTCGAAATTCAGCGCCTCGTTCACGAACGAGATGCGCAGCCGAGCGGCTGAAGCCGTTCTCCTTGAAGACGCCCGTCATCAGTTGGTCGTCGATCGCCGCCGCGCCTTCCGCCGCTTTTTCACCGGGCTCTTCGTCTCGATATCGCTTCGCCGCAGCAGATAGTCCAATCCGCCGACGCGGTACCAGCGGTAGCCGTAGGGCTCGAGCACCAGGGTGTGGCGGCCGCGGTCGTCGGCCTGGCTGTGATCCTCCGACAGCAGATTGATCAGCAGCTTCCCGCCATCGTCCGGCAGTCCGGCATCGAAGCTGATCTCCCGCGGCTTCTCGTCGAGATTGTGCACGAACAGCACCGAGTTGTTGCGCCAGTCGTAGCGCATGATCAGCACGGCCGGATCCCTGGTCGCGATCACCTCGAAATCGCCCCAGCCGACTTCCGGCACCTCCTTGCGCATGCGGATGATGCGCTCGGTCCAGTTCAGCATGGAATTCGGATCACGCCGCTGCCGGGCGGCGTTGATGTGATCATAGCCATAGGGGCCGTGATCGATCACCGGAGACGCCGGCGCGTCGCTCTTGGTGAAGCCGCCATGCGGCTCGGTCGACCATTGCATCGGGGTGCGCGCGCAATTGCGCTCGGCCAGGCTGAGATCGTCGCCCATCGCGAGCTCGTCGCCATAGCGGATCACGGGCGTGCCGGGCAAGGTGAACATCAGGCTGTAGGCGAGCTCGATGCGGCGGCGGTCGCCGCCGAGCATCGGCGCCAGCCGCCGCCGAATGCCGCGATCGTACAACTGCATGTTCTTGTCCGGGCCGAACGCCGCGAACACCGCCGCGCGCTGCGGCTTGGTCAGGCGTCCCAGATCGAGCTCGTCGTGATTGCGCAGGAACAGGCCCCATTGCGCCGAGGCCGGCCGCGCCTTCGTCTGATAAAGCGCCTCGGCCAGCGGCCGCGTGTCGGAGGCCGCCAGCGCGTAGAACAGATGCTGGTTGACGTGAAAGTTGAACATCATGTGCATGCGGTCGCCGTCGTCGCCGAAATACTCCATGTCGGTTTCCGGCAGCACGTTGGCCTCGGCCAGGATGATCGCTTCGCCCTGGCGCCATTGCAGGAATTCGCGGAAGGTCCTGAGCATGTCGTACTGCTCGACCGGCTTCCTGACATCGGCGCCCTTGGCCGCGATCACGAACGGAACCGCGTCCATGCGGAAGCCGGAGACGCCGAGCTGGATCCAGAAGCCCATGATCTTCAGGATCTCTGCCTGCACCTCGGGATTGGAGGTGTTGAGATCGGGCTGGAAGTCGTAGAAGCGGTGGAAGTACCAGGCGCCCGATTCCTTGTCGCGGGTCCAGGTCGACTTCTGCACGCCGGGAAACACCATCCCCTTGTCGGCATTGGCCGGCTTCTTGTCCGACCAGACATACCAGTCGCGGTAGCGCGATTGCTTCGAGCTGCGGGCCTCGACGAACCAGGGATGCCGGTCGGAGGTGTGGTTGACGACGAGGTCGATGATCACGCGGATGCCGCGCTGCTTGCAGCCATGCGTGAACTGGACGAAATCACCGAGCGTGCCGTAGCGCGGGTCGACGCCGTAATAGTCGGCGACGTCGTAGCCGTCGTCGTGCTGCGGCGAGGGCTGGAACGGCATCAGCCAGATCGCGGTGATGCCGAGCCCGTGCAGATAGTCGAGCCGGCGCGTCAGCCCCTTGAAATCGCCGATGCCATCGCCGTCGGCGTCCATATAGGTGCCGACCGACAGACAGTAGAACACCGCATTCTTGTACCAGAGATCGTCGATCATGGACGGCGCCTCGTTGCGCCGCCCGGCCGGCGGCCGCTTGTTAAGCGGAAGGCCGGCGTCAGGTTCCGGTTCCCGGGTGATCGGCGGGCTTGGGCGACGCCTGGAATCGGTTATGCTGCGGCAATGGAATCGTCCGCCGCCAGGATCAGCCTCGTTCCCATCGACCGCCGCCAGTCCGAGACGGCGCTGGCGATCGCGCGCGGCACCTCGCGCCTGCTGCGCTCGCTCGGCTTTGCCACCATCAGCGAGCTGCCGCTGCCGTCGGGCCGTCGCGCCGACCTGGTGGCGCTGAACGAGCGCGGCGAGATCTGGATCGTCGAGATCAAGTCGTCGGTCGAGGATCTGCGCGCGGATCACAAATGGGAGGACTACCGTGCCCATTGCGACCGGCTGTTCTTCGCCTTCACGCAGGATCTGCCGTACGAGATCTTTCCGCAGGACACCGGCCTGATCGTCGCCGATGCCTATGGCGCCCACCTGCACTGCGAGGCGCCTGAGCACCGATTGCCGGCGCCGACGCGCAAGTTGATGACGGTACGCTTCGGGCTCGCGGCGGCGCAGCGGATCAACCGGCTGATCGACCCGCAGGGTCACGCGGACCTCTAGAGAATCCTCAAGTGCGCTCCACTGGACGGGATTTCCCCGCCTAGGTAGGTGACAGAGGCTCCGTCAGGTCACGAGTCTCGAGATGAGAGACATCAGCATCGCTGAGAGCCGATCCGCATCACCGCCGGCCTGGCCGATCGCCGGCAGGCATCGCCTTCAGAAATTGGCGGCGACGAGATCGTAGGAGCCCCGGCTGCCGCGGACATAGAGCCGGGCGGCGGCGGCGCAGATCCGCTCGCGGTTGGAATCGAATGCGGTCAGAAAGCCCGACTCGTCGGGGCGGGCGTCGGGCTGAAGGCGTCTCAACGCACCCTCGTCGACGAAGAACGACGCTTCCATCGCGCTGTCATAGCCCCAGAACCGTACGGCACGTCGCGTGCGGTCATAGGAGCGGCTGTGATTTGGAAACTCAATCATGTGTGTGACCGATCAGGTTCGGAGGACACCGCGGTGAGGGCGGACGTCATCCAAGGGGCGTCGTTCGGCAATGGTCGCCGGCGACAAAGGGGTTGCGCGCATCTCAATCGAAGGCCGACGGCAACTCACCGTGGCGGAAGAAGATCGTCGGCTCATCGTCATAGTCGCCCATGTCGGGATCGCCCGAGGATGAGAACGCGACGACGCCTGCCTTGCTGGACACCAGCCGTTCCGCAGTCCGGAGCGCGCTCGCTTCCGTCTTGCAGGCGATCGGCGTCTCGGCTTTCGCGCGTCCGCCCCGGCCGGCGCTGAACGCCTGAACGACATAGATCGTTTCGCGCGCCATGTTCTGTCCTTTGGGCTGTCTATCGGTCGGCCGCGTCGTCGCTGCTTGCGCGCGGCCTTGATTGCGCACGGCCTTGCGTGCGGGAGACCATCCAGACTGATGAGGACCGGAAATCCCCTAGCGCTTCTTCTTGTCGCTGGAAAAATCCGGCTGCCATGCTCCGGCCTTCTGACTCGGCGCTGCGGCAATGCTCTTGGGCTTTTCCTTCTTGGGTTTCTTGGCTTCGCGATTGCCTTTTTGCTGACCTTTGGCCATGTCGGTCTCCTCGACTCGGGTTGGAGCTGGTTCAACGCATCGGACGAGCGCCCCGTCGATCCTGCGTGCGCAGCGTCACTGCCGGTCGGCCGTCGTCCACCGGTTGCCGATGCGGGCGCCGCGGTGGTCGGATCTACGAATGCAGTGCGGCAACTGCGAGCGCGAGAAGGATCAGCAGAAGCGGCACGATAATGGGTGGAACGATCCACTCGCTCAGACGAAACTGCGGCATTGGCTACCCCTCGCGTGGTTTGCGGCGGGAGCGCTCGTGACCCTCAGTCACCGGTGAATGCCGTCGGAATGGCGGTGATCGCCATTGATACACCCTGGCTCCTGCAATAGCGAGCACCAAAGCGCAGCGACACGGTCCGATGACGCCACGCCGCTCATCACGTCGTGCTGATGAGAAAGCGGTGGCTATTGCCGGCCGCAAGGCGCATGCTTCGAAAGACTTCGAAGTCGCGACAGCGACAGCCGTTGCGAAAGGTAGGCGCAGATGAGCATCCGCTCGCGGCGCGAATTCGTCACATTCAAACACCCGTTCCGGATCAGGAGCATCGAGCGTCTCTTGCCCGAGGGCACCTACGAGGTGGTCACGGACGAGGAACTGATCGAGGGATTGTCCTTTGCTGCCTACCGCCGGGTTGCGACAATGATGATGGTCCCGGTCGCCGGTTCGCGCTCCGCTGCCGTCGAGATGCTGTCCATCAGCTCGGTCGATCTTGCAGACGCGCAGCGTGTCGACGCGAGTGCGTCGGATGACTGACGAGCCGCTCGATCTCGACAGGCACCGCGGGATGAGCGCGCAGAAGGCCGTGGACCTCCGTCGCGCGTTGGCAGAGGCCGAAAGTCATGCGCGGGAGCTGCGCGAGCGGCAGGCCGTTCTCGAGCAGCACCTGCTCGCCAACGCGGCCGA
Organism: Bradyrhizobium sp. SZCCHNRI2009; assembly: GCF_032485115.1. Classification (NCBI taxonomy): domain Bacteria; kingdom Pseudomonadati; phylum Pseudomonadota; class Alphaproteobacteria; order Hyphomicrobiales; family Nitrobacteraceae; genus Bradyrhizobium; species Bradyrhizobium sp. SZCCHNRI2009. The sequence continues at coordinate 217,223 of NZ_JAUEUH010000005.1, read as the reverse complement.
GTCGTGGCCGGAAGCCGCCGCGAAGGCGCGCTATCTCCTGAACATCTACGCCGCGAGCCTTGCGGAACAGGATACCAGGCATCGGGAGCTGATCGCTGCTGTCCTGGCCGATTTCTCCCGGCTGACGGGGGAGAGCTGACGTCGGGCCGGCGCATCGTGGCGCCTTCCAGATCCACCTGTGAATCCGCCCGCGCCCGATTCAGGACCGTTGCCAGCGCGCGACAACATCCGCTCGTCCCGGCCTCCTGGCAATTTCCCCGGCTCTGCCCGACAATTGCCCCGCATGGGGCGCAACATGCCGGAACATTTTTAAGGCTCGAGCGGTATCCAGCCCAGGGGTGCGGACAGGGACGACAGATGCGACGGGTGGTCTTGGCGTTGACACTGCTCTTCGCGACCGGAGTCCGCGCGGAGGAAATGGCGTTCTACGTCCTGGGCGTGGGCGCCGATTCCTGCGAGCGCTTCATCGCCGCCGCCGAGGAGCAGCCACCCGGCACCTACAAGGCCATCACCAGTGGCGACGGCCCCTACGTCAACGCCATCTCAAAATATCAGCAGTGGATGATGGGCTACGTGTCCGCCATCAACGCGGATCGCGGCGATGAGGGCCGGCAGATCAAGCTCGATCTGACCGAGGTCGACAGCTGGATGCGCAATTGGTGCAGCCGCAACCCGCGGCGCACCGTCTTCCATGCGTTGCAGGCGTTCGTGAAGTCGCATTGACCCGCGGCGAACAAAAAATCCGCCTATTTCGGTGCGCGCTTGGCGAGGATGCGCTGCAGGGTGCGGCGGTGCATGTTGAGCCGGCGCGCCGTTTCCGAGACGTTACGGTTGCACATCTCATAGATGCGCTGGATATGCTCCCAGCGGACACGGTCGGCCGACATCGGATTCTGCGGCAGCTCGGATTTTTCGCTGGTGGTCGACAGCAGCGCTGCAACGACGTCGTCGGCATCGGCCGGTTTGGCGAGATAGTCGACGGCGCCCATCTTCACCGCCGTCACGGCGGTGGCGATGTTGCCGTAGCCGGTCAGCACGATGGCGCGCGCTTCGGGACGCTTGCGCTTCAGCGCCGACACCACGTCGAGGCCGTTGCCGTCGCCCAGCCGGAGGTCGACCACGGCGAAGGCCGGCGCCGCCTTGCCGATCTGTGAAATACCTTCGGCGACGCTTTCGCAGGAGGTCACCGTGAAACCGCGGGTCTCCATGGCGCGCGACAGGCGCTCCAGGAACGGCTTGTCGTCCTCCACGATGAGGAGAGAGCGGTCCGGATGGTTCGTCAGTTCGGCGATGGCGCCCACGGTCATATCCTTGAGAAGAAGGCTCGATGGTTGCGAGACGATCTGGTCCATCCTCATATGGTCTGCCGAGTCGCCGCTGCCAAGATCGCGGGTTGCCGCAGTCTGCGGCGTGACGCCGCGCGGGGCCGGTGTGCTGTATGCCAGGACCACGCCGACGGCGGCTGCCCCGGAGGTTTCATTCCGGCTCCGCCTCGCCATCGTCGTCCTCGCTGGCCTCGAAGCGCCGCCGCGGCCAGACGATCTGGACCACGGCGCCATGGTCGGGGAAGGTGCGGTTGCTGAACGAGACCTTGGCTCCGGTCCGCTCCAGCAGGGTGCGGGCGATGAACACGCCGAGCCCGAGGCCGCCGCCCTGGTTACCTCCCGGGCCGTCCTCGGCGCTGGGCCGGCGTGACAGATAGGGCTCGCCGATCCGCTTCAGGATATCAGGCGCAAAGCCGGGGCCGTCGTCGGACACCACGATCTCGACCGTCTCGTTGTTCCACCAGGCGTTCACCTCGACGGCGTTGCGCGCGAAATCGACGGCGTTCTCCAGGATGTTGCCGACGCCATAGAGGATTGCGGGATTGCGCGAGCCGACCGGCTCCTTGGCCGCGGTGACCGCGACGCGCACCTTGATGTCGACGCCAAAGTCGCGATGCGGTGCGACCGTCTCCTCGATCAAGGTCGACAGCTTCATCCGGTCGTACATCGACCCGATCGAGGACAGCTGGGTGATCTTGCCGAGAATGTCGCGGCAGCGCTGCGCCTGCTCGCGCAGGGTCTTGATGTCGGAGGTGACCTGGCTGTTGTCCTGCAGGGCGCGCTCCAACTCGCGCGAGATCAGCACGATCGTCGCGAGCGGGGTGCCCAGCTCGTGCGCGGCGGCCGCCGCGAGGCCGTCGAGCTGGGTGAGGTGCTGCTCGCGCGCCAGCACCAGCTCGGTCGCCGCCAACGCGTCCGACAGCTTGCGCGCCTCCTCGGTCACCTGGAACGCATAGAGGCTGGTGACCCCGATCGCGAGCGCGATCGAGAGCCAGACACCGAACAGATAGATCGGCGGGAAGATCAGCGGCTCCTCGCCTTCCCACGGCAGCGGCAGATGCATGAAGAACAAGGCGGTGGCGCAGGTGACGGCGAGCAGGCCGAGCATGATCGTCAGGCGGACGGGGAGGGCGGTCGCCGAGATCAGCACCGGGGCGAGGAACATGTAGGAGAAGGGATTCTCCAGCCCGCCGGTGAGATAGAGCAGCACCGTCAGCTCGATGATGTTGAGCGCGAGCAGGCCGCCGGCGTGGGCCGGCTCCAGCAACTGCATCGGGTTGAAGGCGATCTGCAGGCCGAGATTGAGCAGCGCCGAGATGCTGATCACCGCGAGACAGGGCACCACTGGCAGGTCGAACTCCAGGCCCTGCACCACGATGAAGATCGCGCTCAATTGACCGAGCGCGGCCAGCCAGCGCAGCCGCAGGATGGTGTCGAGCCGGACGCGCTGTCGCGGATGGCGATAGTCGGTGTCGGGCGTGTCGATGATCAGGGCGTCGTCGGTCATGACGGGAACCTAATGCCGCGCAAGCACGGCGACAAATCTGGCCCGCCGTTGGTGGCCTGTTGCGGTTTGCGGCACAATGCCTCAATGAACCCCTCCCATGACGCAAGATGACGCAGTGCCGACCCTCTCATCCGATTCCAGCTCGGTTTCCCCCGCGATTGCCGTGTCGCGGCTGACCAAGGTCTACAAGACGACGACCGCTGTCGACGGCGTCTCGTTTGCGATCCGCCGGGGCAGCATCACCGGGCTGCTCGGCGGCAACGGTGCCGGCAAGACCACGACGATTGCGATGATCATGGGGCTGGTGCAGCCGACCTCGGGCGAGGTCGCCGTGCTCGGCCACAGGATGCCGGACGAGGCTGCGGCCGTGCTGGGGCGGATGAATTTCGAGAGCCCCTATGTCGACATGCCGATGCGGCTCACGGTGCGGCAGAACCTCACCATCTTCGGCCGACTCTATGCAGTGGACCACCTCAAGGAGCGGATCGCCGAGCTCGCGGCGCAGCTCGACCTGAGCGACTTCATCGATCGGGCCAATGGCAAGCTCTCGGCCGGGCAGAAGACCCGCGTGGCGCTGGCGAAGGCGCTGATCAACGATCCCGAGCTGCTGCTGCTGGATGAGCCGACGGCCTCGCTCGATCCCGACACCGCCGACTGGGTGCGCGGCCATCTTGAGCGATACCGACAGCGCCGCGGCGCCACCATCCTGCTCGCCTCCCACAACATGCTCGAGGTCGAGCGTCTATGCGACCGCGTCATCATCATGAAGCGCGGCCGCATCGAGGACGACGACAGCCCGGCGCAGATCATGGCGCGCTACAACCGCTCGACGCTCGAGGAGGTCTTTCTCGACGTCGCCCGCGGCCGCAACCGGGAGGCGGCGCAATGAACGATCTTTCGCTCCGCATCGCCCCGCACCGGATCTGCGCGATGATCCTGCGCTACTGGTATCTACTGCTGTCGTCCTGGCCGCGGCTGCTGGAGCTGATGTACTGGCCGACCTTGCAGATCATCACCTGGGGGTTTCTGCAGACCTACATCGCCGCCAATGCCGGCTTCTTCGCCCGCGCCGGCGGCACCCTGATCGGCGCGGTGATCCTGTGGGACATCCTGTTCCGCGGACAGCTCGGCTTCTCGATCTCCTTCCTGGAGGAGATGTGGGCGCGCAACATCGGCAACCTGATGATGAGTCCGCTGACCCCGATCGAATTCCTGCTGGCGCTGATGACGATGAGCCTGATCCGGCTGGCCATCGGCATCATTCCGATGACCCTGATCGCGGTCTGGTTCTTCGACTTCAACTTCTACAGCATCGGCCTGCCGCTGATCGCCTTCTTCTGCAACCTGATCTTCACCTCCTGGGCGGTCGGCATCTTCGTGTCGGGGCTGGTGCTGCGCAACGGGCTCGGCGCCGAAAGCATCGTCTGGACACTGATGTTCGCGCTGATGCCGCTGGCCTGCGTGTACTATCCCGTTCAGGTGCTGCCGCACTGGCTGCAACTGGTTGCCTGGTCCCTGCCGCCAACCTACGTGTTCGAGGGCATGCGCGCGCTGCTGGCGGATCACGTCTTCCGGTCCGACCTGATGCTGACCGCGCTCGGGCTCAATGCCGCCCTGCTGCTGGCGTCGTTTGCGGCATTCATTGCTCTCTTGCGCAGCGCACGCCGCGCCGGCTCGCTGCTGGCGTCAGGGGAATAATTGCGCTTTTCCCGTGGATTTCCGGGCTTTTTCGTCGCTTTGAGGCACCTTCTCGTACACCACCGCATTGACGCATAATTACGCATTCGGCAGTATGCTGCGCTGCAGAGAGGTTGAACGAGAATGCCGATAGGTGAGTTTGGCGGTGCACCGCCCCTGGCGTCGGAAGGCAGTCCGGTCCTGACGACGCCGATGTACTGGATGTACGAAATGGCGCATGCCTCGCTCAATCCGGCGCGCGCCGTCACCGACGCCACCAAGATCCTGTTTCAGAATCCGCTCAATCCCTGGGCCCACACCCAGATGGGCAAATCGGTCGCGGCGGCCTGCGAACTGTTCGAGCGCACCACACGCCGCTACGGCAAGCCCGAATGGGGACTCGACGAGACCGAGGTCAACGGCATCCGGACCCCGGTCGAGGTCCGCTCGATCTGGGAAAAGCCGTTCTGCAGGCTGCTCTATTTCGACCGCAAGCTGACCCGCCCCTTGCGCGCGCCGCAGCCCCGGCTGCTGATCGTGGCGCCGATGTCCGGCCATTACGCGACCCTGTTGCGCGGCACGGTGGAAGCGTTCCTGCCGACCCACGAGGTCTATATCACCGATTGGTCCGATGCGCGGATGGTCCCGCTGGCCGAAGGCCGCTTCGATCTCGACGACTACATCGACTATGTCATCGAGATGCTGCGCTTTCTCGGCACCAACATGCACGTCATGGCGGTGTGCCAGCCGGCGGTGCCGGTGCTGGCGGCGGTCTCGGTCATGGAGGCCGAGCGTGACCCGTTTGCGCCGATCTCGATGACCTTGATGGGCGGCCCCATCGACACCAGGCGCAACCCCACCGGCGTGAACAATCTCGCCCAGGAGCGCGGCATCGACTGGTTCCGCAACCACGTCATCACCAAGGTGCCGTTCCCGCATCCGGGCGTGATGCGCGACGTCTATCCGGGCTTCCTACAGCTGAACGGCTTCATCAGCATGAATCTCGACCGCCATGTCGACGCCCACAAGGCGCTGTTCGCCAACCTGGTGAAGGGCGATGGCGATCAGGTCGACAAGCATCGCGACTTCTACGACGAGTATCTCGCCGTCATGGACCTGGCTGCGGAATATTACTTGCAGACGGTGGAGACGGTGTTCATCAAGCACGCGCTGCCGAAGGGCGAGATGACCCATCGCGGCACCCTGGTCGATCCGTCGAAGGTTACGCGTGTGGCGTTGATGACGGTCGAAGGCGAGAAGGACGATATCTCCGGTCTCGGTCAGACCGAGGCGACGCACGGACTCTGCTCGTCGATCCCGGATCACCGCCGGGTTCACTACGTGCAACCGGGTGTCGGTCACTACGGCGTGTTCAACGGCTCGCGATTCAAGTCGGAGATCGTGCCGCGCATCAACGATTTCATGTTGTCGGCAGCCGATCCGAAGTCGCTGCTCGCCATTGCGGCTGAATGAGCGAAGACGATGGTCACCGCGCATCCGAATCCGGCTGCGCGGTAACCCTTTGAAGGGACGGTCGAAACCGAAACTCAGGAGTGACTCAAGCAGTGAATGTGGCGTCGCTTCTTGAGCGATGCTTTTGAATCTGAATTCATGTTTTCGGGGGCGCGCGAGGCCCAACTGCTAGGGTGCGGAACCTTCTGAACCCCTGTATGTTGGGCAAATGATTTGTTTTTGCGCCGAGCGCTTTCCCTGGCGGTGGATATGGCAAAATCCGGGCGAGCTCTTACCCCCCGGACTGACAGAAATGGCCACTCGCGCGCTACTCTATCGGCGGCCCGCCGAACCCTCGCGTCTTCTCGTCAAGCATGGCTCGCAAATCTACTCGATTAGATTGCGGCGTCACCGTCGTGCGCGACGTTATACCCTGAGAATTCATCCGTCGGATCGCGAGGCGATCCTCACGATGCCGCCGCGCGGCACCATCATCGAGGCGAAAGACTTCGCGCAGCGTCACGGCGCCTGGATCGCAGCCCGTCTAGGACGTCTGCCGAAGGCGGCGCCGTTCCTGCCGGGCACGTTGGTGCCGCTTCGCGGCGTGCCGCACAAGATCGTGCATCGCGCGGGCGAACGCGGCACGGTGTGGACCGAGACGCGAGACAGTGGCGAGAAGATCCTGTGCGTGGCCGGCGGGATCGAGCACACTGAACGCCGCGTGCTCGACTTCCTGAAGCGCGAGGCGCGCCGCGACCTGCAGAAGGCGGCCGACGCCTATGCCGAGCAGCTTGGCGTCAAGGTCAAGCGGCTGTCGATCCGCGACCAGTCCAGCCGCTGGGGCTCGTGCACCTCGGCCGGCTCGCTGTCGTTCTCGTGGCGCCTGATCCTGGCGCCGCCCTTCGTGCTCGATTATCTCGCCGCGCACGAGGTCGCGCATCTGATCGAGATGAACCACTCGCCGCGGTTCTGGAAGGTGTGTGGCCGGATCTGCGCCTCGGTCGAGCGCGCCAAGAAGTGGCTCGACACCTGCGGCAACGACCTGCATCGCTACGGCATCGACGATTGAGGTATCGACGACGGACCGCTCGACGATGTGAATCCCAATGGCCCGGCCGTCTGGTCCGGGCCATTTCTTCGTCGGGTTCCAATCTGCAACGATGAACTCAGAACCCGCCTGCGGACTATCGAATTCTTAAGCCTTCTCGCCTGCAGTCGGAGGATATTGCCCAATTCGGCGGCGCTTTAACGTGGCTGTAACGCTGCGCTCGCCAGATTTACCGCAATCAAACCCAAGGTGACGTCCCAGCGAGCTGCCGGGTCGTTCGCTGCAACCAAAGCGCAGATCGTTTCTCTCGAAACGTGCAGCGCGCCTCGAATCGAACGATGCTTGCAAGCGAGTTCCAACCGGCCGCATCCACACAATTGCTCTCGGCCGCGCTCGACGGTGTTTCCGAGGCGATTCTCTTTCTCGACGCGCAGGGCCACGTCCAGCACGCCAATCGGGCGGCGTCGGTGCTGCTGCGGCGTGAGCCGGCCGCTCTGGTCGGCGCCGACCTCGAAAGTCTGGGTCTGCCCGCGGATCTGATCCCGGCGATCGCGTGCGACGAGACGACCGACGCGCAGCAGGAGGCGGACCAGTCCGACGCCCGCGAAATGACGATGCGCCATGCCGACGGCGGGTGGACCCGCCTCCGCCTGTCGCTGTGCGCGCTCCCGCCGGGCCGGGAGGATCAGCCGGTCCGTTCGCTGCTGTTCATTCGTGACGTGACCACCGAAGTCGACATGCGCGAGCGCAATGCGCTGCTGACGTCGGTCGCCGACCGGACCAACCGGGCCGTCATCGTCACCGATCGCGATCTCAACGTCCTCTACACCAACGCCGCCTTTGCCAGCCTGTTCGGCTACGCGCCTGAACAGGCGATCGGGCGCCGCGCCGAGGAGCTGCTGATCGGCCCCTGCACCGATCCCGCCATCGTCGACCGGCTGAGACAATGCCTCGAGGACGACCGTGGCATCGAAGAGGACGTGCTGGTCTACGACAAGGACGGCCGCGAGATCTGGACGACCGCCTATGTCAAGGCGCACCGGACCAAGCGGGGCAAGGTCAGATATCTGTTCGGGCTGCTCACGGACATCCGGGAGACCAAGCAGTTGCGCTCGCTGCAGCAGTTGATCATGGCGTCGCTGGCGTCCGACGTTTCGATCACGACCATCGCCGATCAGCTGTGCCGCCGGGTCGAAGAGCTCGCTCCGGACGCCGTCTGCTCGATCCTGCACGTCGATTCCGATGGGCACGTACATCCGCTCGGCGGCCCCAGCCTGCCGCCCGCTTATTCGGCCAGCCTCGACGGCGTCGCGATCGGGCCGGACGTCGGCTCCTGCGGCACCGCCGCCTATCTCTGCGAGCCGGTGCTGTCGCACGACATCGATAATGATCCGCGTTGGCAACCCTACAAGGCCGGCCCGCTCGCCGCCGGCCTGCGTGCCTGCTGGTCGTCGCCCATCAAGGGTAAGGATGGCCGCGTCATCGGCACCTTTGCCTTCTACTTCCGTGAATGCCGCGGCCCCAGTCCCTGGCACGAGCAGATCGTCGCCGCCTGCGTCCAGCTCGGTGCGCTCGCCATCGAGCGCCAGGAGGTCCGCTCGACGATCTCACAGGTCGCCTATCACGACATGCTGACGGGCCTGCCGAACCGGGCCCGCATCCCGTCGCTGATCGCCGAAGCCATCAAGGCGTGTCCGGACGGCGGACACGTCGCCGTGGCCTTCCTCGACGCCGACAATTTCAAGGACGTCAACGACACGCTGGGCCATGCCGCCGGTGACGAGTTCCTGGTCGGCTTCGCCAACCGCCTGCGAGCGCAGATCCGCCCCGGCGACATGCTGGGCCGGCTCGGCGGCGACGAGTTCGTGATCGTGCTGCAGAACCGCGATGCCCTGGAAGCCTCGCTCGCGGCCGCGCGCATCACCGCCGCGCTGGCGATGCCGCTGACGATCGGCAAGCGCCAGGTGCCGATGTCGGCGAGCATGGGGCTCAGCCTCTATCCTGATAATGCCAAGGACATCGAGACCCTGATCAAGCAGGCCGACGCGGCGATGTACAAGGCCAAGCGCGGCGGCCGGGCGACCTACCGCTTCTTCAGCGCCGACATCGACAAGCTCGCCGAAGAACGGCTGATGCATTCGACCGCGCTGCGCGAGGCGATCGCCAGCGAGGCCCTGACATTGCACTATCAGCCGCAGATCCGCACCCGCGACGGCGCGATCCACGGCGTGGAAGCGCTGGCGCGCTGGCACGATCCGGTGCTCGGCGAGGTCTCGCCCGCCAAGTTCATTCCGCTCGCCGAGGAATGCGGCCTGATCGAGCAGATCGGCGTGTGGTCGATCAAGCTGGCCTGCCAGCAGATGGCGTCGTGGCGGCGTGCCGGTCTCGACATCCCCTGCATCTCGGTGAACCTGTCGCCGATCAACTTCCAGAACGTCAACCTGGCGGCGATGGTGGCGCAGATCCTGGCCGCCAACGACCTGCCGGCGAAGATGCTGATGCTGGAGATCACCGAGGGCGTCATCCTCAACGAGCGCGCCACCGTGATCGCGACCATGAACGAACTGCGCAACATGGGCGTCGGCCTGTCGCTGGACGATTTCGGCACCGGCTATTCGAGCCTGAGCCGACTGGCCCAGCTGCCGATCGACGAGCTGAAGATCGATCGCAGCTTCATGCGCGATTTCGAGAACGACAGCGGCACGCGGGCGATCGTGACCGCGGTCGTGCGTGTTGGCCAGAGCCTCGACGTGGCGGTGGTCGCCGAAGGTGTCGAGACCGAGCCGCAGCGCAAGCTGCTGGCCGAGCTCGGTTGCGATGCAATGCAGGGCTTCCTGTTCGCGCGGCCGATGGCCGCCAGCGCCTTCAGCCGCTGGCTGCTGGACTACAGCGCGCTGCGGGCGAGCCTGATGCTGCGGCAGATCGGGCGCAAACTGGCTCGAGCGTCCGGCGCGGCAACGGCCGAGCCGGCAGCGCGTCCCATCGCCGCAGCCGCCAGCTGAGAAGGGCGCATCCCCTCGCGGATGCGCCTCTCACCTCATCTTCGCCGGCTCAGCGCTTTCCACCGAACAATCGATCCACCAGCCAGCCGTCGAGGCCCGCGGCGGCTTCCGGCCGCGCGTTGCCGCGGCTCGGCGGCGCCGAGCGTGCGCTCGGTGCCGGCGCGGATGGCGCCGTGATCTGCGAGGCGATCTGCGCCAGGGTCGGGACCAGGCCCGAGCCCTGCGCGTTCGGCAGCGCCGCGACCGGCACGCCCTGATGCGCTGATCGCATGAAGCGGGTCCAGACCTCGACGGGCAGGCCGCCGCCGGTCGCCTTCTTGGTCGGCGAGTTGTCGTCATTGCCGAGCCAGACGCCGGTGACGAGATGCGCGGTGTAGCCGATGAACCAGGCGTCGCGGAAATCCTGGCTGGTGCCGGTCTTGCCGGCAGCGATCCAGCCCGGGATCTCCGCCTTCTTCGCGGTGCCGGAGATCAGCGTCTCCTGCATCATCTGATTCATCATCGCCGCGTTGCGCGGCTCGATCACCTGCACCGGCTGCTCGGTCTGGCGCATGTAGAGCAGCTTGCCGTCGAGCGTCCTGATCCGCGTCACCACATGCGGCGAGACGGTGAGGCCGCCATTGGAGAACGGCGCGTAGGCGCCGACCAGCTCGATCATCGACACCTCGGAGGTGCCGAGCGCGATCGACGGGTTGGGATCGAGCTTGGAGGCGATGCCGAGCCGGTGTGCGGTCCGCACCACGTTCTTCGGTCCGACCTCGAGGCCGACGCGCACCGCGACCGTGTTGAGCGACATCGCCAGCGCCTGGGTCAGCGTCACCGGGCCGAAATATTCGCGGGTGTAGTTCTCCGGCTTCCAGCCCTTCAGATCGAGCGGCGCGTCCTGGCGGACCGTGTCCGGCGTCAGGCCCTGCTCGATCGCGGTGAGATAGACGAACGGCTTGAACGCCGAGCCGGGCTGGCGTTTGGCGGTTACGGCGCGGTTGAACTGGCTGTCGGCATAGTTGCGACCGCCGACCATGGCGCGCACGGCGCCGTCGGGGGTCATCGCCACCAGCGCGCCCTGGCTGACGTTGAACTTGACGCTCTTCGCCGCGAGCTCGTCGATGATGGCCGCTTCCGCCACGCTCTGCAGCTTCGGATCGATCGTGGTCTCCACCACGATCGACTCCTCGACTTGGCCGACGAGGTCGTCGAGCACCTCGCCGATCCAGTCGGCGACGTAGTTGATGGTGCCGGCGCCGGCCGGCTTCACCGCGACGGATGGATGCGCGATCTGGGCCTGCGCCTGGGCCTCGGTGATGAACTTGGCCTCCGCCATCGCCGCCAGCACGGTCTGGGCGCGCTTGGCCGCGCCCTCCGGGTTGCGGTTCGGCGCCAGCCGCGACGGCGACTTGACGAGACCTGCGAGCATCGCGGCTTCGCCGATCGTCACCTGCCGCGCCGACTTGCCGAAATAGCGCTGCGCTGCGGCCTCGACGCCGTAGGCGCCCGAGCCGAAATAGACCCGGTTGAGATACAGCTCGAGGATCTCGCGCTTGGAATATTTGCGCTCCAGCCACAGCGCCAGCTCCGCCTCCTGCAGCTTGCGCGCCAGCGTGCGCTCCTGGGTCAGGAACAGGTTCTTGGCGAGCTGCTGCGTCAGGGTCGAGCCGCCCTGCGACACGCCGCGATGCAGGATGTTGGCGACGACGGCGCGGGCGATGCCGATCGGGTCGATGCCGAAATGCTGGTAGAAGCGGCGGTCCTCGATGGCGATGAACGCCTTCGGCAGATAGGGCGGCAGATCCTTCAGCGCGACGTTGGCGCCGGCCATCTCGCCGCGCTGCGCCAGCATGGTGCCGTCATAGCCCACGATCTCGATCGTCGGCGGCCGCTTGGGGATCTCCAGCGATTGGATCGGCGGCAGATGCGCGCCGGCCCAGATCACGACGCCGACCAGCGCGATCACGCCCCACAGGCCGCAGACCAGCGCCCAGTAGAACATGCGCCCGATCGACATTCCCCAGCGCGACTTGCCACGTCTCGGCTTTGGTTTCGGTGTCGAGGCCTTCGGCTCGCGCGCCGGCACATCGTCCTCGTCGTCGGGCTCGACCGGCCTTTTCTTTGCAGTCTTTGCAACTGACTTCTTGGGCGTGTCGTCGGAGGGAATGCGATCCTTGGGGCCGAGGCGCAGATCGGCCATCGCGGCCGCAAGACCGAATCGCGGCTCCTTGCGTCCGCCGCCCTGTTTCCGTCCCCGCGCCATACGCAACCCGAGCCCGCGACCCCGCCGTCCGACCACGGTAACGTCCGGAGTTTAAGGGGCAGTTAGAAAGACCTTAACGCGCGATTAGGAGTTTCGCGCCGCTAACGCCGCGTTATGGTTAAGCCAAGGTAAACAACAACAGGCGAGGGAGTTCATGGGCCATATCGATCCCACCAAGGAGGTGTTCGCGCAGTTTCGGGAGAACGACCGCCCGGGGCCGATCCACATGCTGAACCTGGTGCGGCTGCGCGGGGAGGCAGCCTATCCCGATGGACGCAAGGTCAGCGGCGCGGAAGCCTATGCCGCCTATGGCCGCGAGAGCGGCCCGGTGTTCGAGCGCCTCGGCGGCCGCATCGTCTGGCAGGGCCGCTTCGAGCTGATGCTGATCGGTCCGCAGGACGAACGTTGGGACCACTGTTTCATCGCCGAATATCCGAGCGTGCAGGCCTTCGTCGAGATGATCCGCGATCCCGTCTATCGCGAGGCGGTGAAGCATCGCCAGGCGGCGGTCGAAGACTCGCGCCTGATCCGCCACGCCGTGCTGCCGGTGAGCAAGAACTTTGGCGAGGTGCCAGCGGTGTAAGTCTGACTACACCAGCAAGATTGGTAGTTCCCAGTCGCCAAGCAAAAGGTACGTTCCCTCCCCCTGTGTGGGGGAGGGCTAGGGAGAGGGGGCGCTCCGGGCGACCGTCTCCGTGGCTACTCCCTCCCCAACCCTCCCCCACAAGGGGGGAGGGAGCGCGGCAGTGGGCTGGGTGAGAGCGAATGCTGATCCAGTGACGCTTGCACGACACATAAGTTTATGCTTATGTGTTGGCATGATCGAGAGTGACATCTTCAGGGCCCTGGCTGATCCGACGCGATACGCGATCTTCGAGAAGCTGGCGAACGGCAGCATGAATGCCAGCGCGCTTCGCGAGGGTCTGACGATCAGCCAGCCGGCGATGTCCCAGCACCTCGCGGTTCTCCGAAGCGCGGGATTGGTGAGGGAAGAACGGCAGGGTCGCTTCGTCAACTATGAGGTCGATCCGGAGGGCCTGGCGCAGATCGCGCGCTGGCTGGCGAAGTACCGTGCCTACTGGCCGTCGCGGGTCGATGCGTTGAAGGCCGTGCTGAAGGACATGGACCAATGACCGATATCAAGGCTGACCTGCAGAGCGACGATCTGGTGCTCGACTACGAACTGGACGCGCCGCCGGAGAAGGTCTGGCGTGCCATCAGCATTCCTGCGCTGCGCGAGAACTGGCTGCCGCGCGGCGACCTCGCCGATGCTGCGCCAATCTCCGCGACGCCCGGCGAAGAAGTCCGCTACCGGATGCGCGACCACGAACCGCCGTTCCTGGAGAGCATCGTGACGTTCCAGGTCATGCCCAATGCCGAGGGCGGCACCAGGCTCAGAATCATTCACGGGTTGGTCGCCACGACGCTGATGCGGCGGACGCCGTCGGCGGCGAACAGCAACAGGCGCAGCCTGATGCGCGCGGCCTGATTCTCCAAGTCACCGACACCTCACTGAAACCGGGAGCTCGCGCATGCGCGACACGATGCAACTCGTCCCTATGGTCATCGAGCAGTCGAGCCGGGGAGAGCGATCCTTCGACATCTATTCGCGGCTGCTGCGCGAGCGGATCGTCTTCCTCAACGGCGAGGTCAACGATACGGTCTCCGCCCTGGTCTGCGCGCAACTGCTTTTCCTCGAGGCGGAGAACCCAAAGCGGCCGATCCATCTCTACATCAATTCACCCGGCGGCGTGATCACCAGCGGCCTGGCGATGTATGACACGATGCAATTCGTCAAAGCACCGGTGCACACGCTCTGCATGGGAACGGCGCGTTCGATGGGCTCGTTTCTTCTGATGGCGGGAGAGCCGGGCGAGCGGACGGCGCTGCCCAATGCAAGCCTTCACGTCCATCAGCCGCTCGGCGGCTTTCAGGGCCAGGCGTCCGACATCCTGATTCACGCGAGGGAGATGGAGCAGACCAAGCACCGCATGATCAGGCTCTACGCCGAGCATTGCGGGCGCAGCTATGAGGACGTCGAGCGCACCCTGGATCGCGATCACTTCATGACCGCGGACGAAGCCTTGCAGTGGGGCTTGATCGACCGCGTCGTCAAGCAACGCGACCTGGGTGACGTCATCAACGACTGATACTCCCTCGACGCGGCGGCGGATCCTGCCGCAACAGCCGTCGTTACCCGCGATGCGGTCGAATGACCGTCGGCGAGCGCACGCAGCGGCGAACGGGCGCAACCCGTGCCGCAATGCAGAACGGGGCCGCGCCATCGCGCAGCCCCGTACCATCGATGTTGACCGCGTCATTCCGGGGCGATGCGCAGCATCGAACCCGGACTCTCGAGATTTCCCGGTTCGTCGCTGTCGCGACGCCCTGGAACGACGTCGAGTGCAGCTAGCCCGCCGCGCCCTTGTCCTCCAGGATCGGGCCGAACAGCTCCCAGCGCTCGCCGTTGAACTTCATCATCTGCAGTTGCTTGTTGACGCGATAGTCGGTCGGCGAGGTGTTGATCTTCATTCCCGGTAGCGAGAAGTCGCCGGTTACATCCTTCAGCGACGCCGCCTGCTTCATGACGTTCTCGTGCGTCAGGTTGTCGCCGCACATCTGCAGCACGGTGACCAGGAGCTGCGCGGTCGAATAGCCGTAGGTGTTGAAGTTCGAGTTCTTGTCACCCTCGGGATAATACTTGGCCATGAAATCGAAATAGCGCTTCAGGCCCGGATCGTCCTTCCACTGCGGGTCGAGCGGATCCTTGCCGTAGTTGACGGAGATGACGCCCTTGGCAGCGTCGAGGCCCGCAGGCTGCATGACCGCGCCGACCGAGGTCGCGTTGATGTCGACAATGTGCACGGGGTGCCAATCGAGCTCATGGAGCTTCTTGATCGCCTGCGCGGCTTGTTTCGGCGTCGCGGCCGAGAACAACAGGTCGGCTCCCGCCGACTTGATCTTCAGGATCTGCGAGTCGATGGTCGGATCGGAAACCTCGTAGGAGGCTTCGGACACGATCATCGTCGACGCCTTGTCGCCGAGGCCGGCCTTGATGCCGTTCAGGTAGTCCTTGCCGAGATCGTCATTCTGATAGAGCACGCCGATCTTGGCGTTGGGATGCTCCTTCAGAATATACTGGCCGTAGATGCGGCCCTCGGTGAAGTAGTTGGGATTGTACCCCATGGTCCACGGGAAGTTCTTGGGGTCCGTGAACTTGGTGGCGCCGGTGGCGGCGAACAACTGCGGCACCTTCTTGGCGTTGAGGTATTTCTGGACCGCGGCGTTGGACGGCGTGCCGATGATCTGGAAGGTCAGCAGAACTCCGTCGTCCTCGACCAGCTTGCGGACCTGCTCGACGGCCTTGGGCGGCGAATAGGCGTCGTCATACTGGATCAGCTTGATCTTGCGGCCGTTGATGCCGCCCTGCTCGTTGATCATGTTGAAATAGGCGGCCTGGGTCTTGCCGATCGAGGCATAGGCCGAGGCGGGACCCGAGAACGGCACGGTCTGGCCGATCTTGATCTCGGTGTCGGAGGCGCCGGGGTCGTACTTCTTCTGGGCCGAGGCTGACGTGACGGAGAGGGTGACGGCCAAAGCGGCCGCCCCTGCAAGACGGAAATATCCCTGTCGCATGGGGTCTATCGTTCCTCCTGATTTGTTATGCGGCTGGTCTGCCCGACCGGGGCGCCATCGCTGGGAGGGAGTGTGGAGGAAGGGCTGGGCGGACGCAAGGCGAGGGGAGCACGGGTGCGGCGGTTCCGTCGATGTCGCTATGATGAGCCCAACTGGCTCAACAAGTTCGGTGTCGTCCCGGCCAAGCCCGGCGTCGCGCAGCGACGTCGGGCGCAGAGCCGGGATCCATGGCCACAGGCCGTCGTGTGGCTACGGCTCGGAGTGGCGATCCTGCCCCAAAACGCTGCCTGGGATTATGGGCCCCGGATCGGCGCCGCGACGCGCTTGTGCGCGTCACGGCTTGTCCGGGACGACACAGAGGATGGAGATACAGCCCGGCTCAGCCCGCGAGCCAAACCAGCACCAGGCCGATCGTGGCCGGCACGCTCTGGATGAACAGGATCTTGCGGCTGGCGGTGGCGGCGCCATAGAGCCCGGCGACGAGCACGCAGAGCAGGAAGAAGATCTTGATCTGGAACGCGAAGGCCGGCGTCGGGTGCGCCAGGCCCCAGAACAGGCCGGCGGCGAGGAAGCCGTTGTAGAGGCCCTGATTGGCGCCGAGCACCTTGGTCTGCTCCGCGCGCTCCGGCGTGTTGTTGAACGCTCTCAAGCCGGCCGGTTTGGTCCAGAGAAACATCTCGAGTACCAGAATGTAGACGTGCAGCAGGCCGATCAGCCCGACGACGATGCCTGCAATCAATGCCATGGTTCGGCTCCCCCAAGCCTGCGTGGGCCGGCGCTGGTGCCGGTCCCCTCGTTCAAATCGAGCTCCGAGCGGCTCAGGGCCGCGCGATGGTCGCTCATGCCGCCGGTTGAGCGGCCGCGTCGTCGTTCGCCAGCAGATGCAGCAGCGCGCTCTTGATCGCGGCCTGCCGGGTCGGCGCGTTGATCTGCGCGCCCAGGAGGTCGGTGACGTAGAACACGTCGCGGGCGCGTTCGCCGAAGGTGGCGACATGGGCCGAGGCGATGTTGAGATTCAGCTTCGAAATCGCGGTGGTCAGCTCGTACAGCAGGCCGGGGCGATCGAGGCCGGAGACCTCGATGACGGTGTAGAGCTCCGACCATTGATTGTTGATGGTGACCTCCGGCTCGACCGAGAATGCCTTGTGCTGCTTGCCCCGCGTGGTCCGCCGCGCCACGGCGTCCGGCAGCCGCAGCTTGCCCTCCAGCACCTGCTCGATGGTCTCGCCGATCCGCGTCGCGCGGCGGCCTTCGTCCTCATCGCGCTCATACTCGCGGGAGATCGCGATGGTGTCGAGCGCGCGGCCGTCGGTCGTGGTGTAGATCTGGGCGTCGACGATGTTGGCCCCGGCGGAGGCGCAGGCGCCGGCGATGATCGACAGCAGCCACGGATGGTCCATCGCGAAGATCGTCAGCTCGGTCACGCCGCGCGCCGGATCGAAGCCGACATTGATCGCGAGCTTGTGGCCGGCATCCTCGCTCGATCGCACGAAGCGGGCATGGCGGATCTTGCGCGGCAGCTCGACCTTGAGCCAGTAGGCCGGATAGTGCCGGCCGATATAGGTGTTGAGCTCGTCCTCGGGCCAGTCGGTGAAGGCGTTGCGGAATTCGGCCTGCGCTGCGGTGATGCGCTTGGCGCGGTTGACCTCGGAGAAGCCGCCGGTCAGTACCGGCTCGGTCTCGTAATACAGCGTACGCAGCAGCTGCGCCTTCCAGCCGTTCCAGACGCCGGGGCCGACTCCGCGGATGTCGGCGGTGGTCAGGATGGTCAGCAGCTTCATCTGCTCGACGGACTGCACCACGGCGGCGAAATTCTCGATCGTCTTGCGGTCCGACAGGTCGCGCGACTGCGCCACCGTCGACATCGTCAGATGCTCCTCGATCAGCCAGGCGACCAGTTCGGTGTCTGCATTGTTGAAGCCGAGCCGCGGGCACAGCCGGCGCGCGATCTTGGCGCCGGCGATGGAATGGTCCTCGGGCCGCCCCTTGGCGACGTCGTGCAGCAGCACGGTGATGTAGATGACAGCGCGGTGCTCGGGCCGGATCTTGCGCATCAGGTCGGAGGCCAGGGTGAACTCGTCGATGCCGCCGCGCTCGATCTCCTGCAGGAACCCGATGCAGCGGATCAGGTGCTCGTCGACCGTGTAGTGATGATACATGTTGAACTGCATCATCGAGACGATGCGGCCGAAGGCGCGAATGAAGTGGCCGAGCACGCCGGTCTCGTTCATCCGCCGCAGCACGACCTCGGCATCGTTGGAGGTCAGGATCTCCATGAACAGCCGGTTGGCCTCGGGATCGTCGCGCAGCTCGGTGTTGATCAGGTTCAAAGAGCGCGTGACCGCGCGCATCGCGTCGGGATGGAAGGCGAGGTTGTGCTTCTGCGCCAGCCGGAAGATGCGGATCAGATTGACCGGATCGTGCTTGAAGACGTCGGGCGCGGCGAGGTTGATGCGGTTGTTGTCGACGATGAAGTCGTCGCTCTCCGGCACGCGCCGCCAGGTGGCGCCGGTGGTCAGGCGCGAGATCATCCGGCTCAGCACCGGCGCCGGCTTGGCCTGCTGGTCCTCGAGCTTGGCGCACAGGATGGCGGTGAGATTGCCGACCTCCTTGGCGACCAGGAAGTAGTGCTTCATGAAGCGCTCGACATCCTGCATGCCGGGATGGCTGGTGTAGCCCAGCCGCACCGCGATCTCGCGCTGCAGGTCGAACGACAGCCGTTCTTCCGGACGGCCGCTGACGAAATGCAGGTTGCAGCGCACCGACCACAGGAAGTCCGCGCAGCGCCGGAAGGTGCGGTATTCATGCGCGTCGAACACGCCGCGCTCGACCAATTCGGCGGTCTCGCGCACGCGGTAGACGTATTTGGCGATCCAGAACAGCGTGTGCAGGTCGCGCAGGCCGCCCTTGCCGTCCTTGACGTTGGGCTCGACCAGATAGCGCGACTGGCCGCCGCGGCGGTGCCGCTCCTCGCGCTCGGCGAGCTTGGCGGCGACGAACTCGGCTGCGGTGCCCTGCACGACCTCGGTGTCGAAGCGCGCGACCAGCTCGTCATAGAGCGGCCGGTCGCCCGCGAGATAGCGCGTCTCCAGGATGGCGGTGCGGATGGTCATGTCGCCGCGCGCTTGGCGGATCGACTCGTCGACCGAGCGGGTCGCGTGGCCGACCTTCAATCCCATGTCCCACAGCGAGTACAGAATGGCTTCGGCGACCTGCTCGCCCCAGGCGGTCTGCTTGTAGGGCAGGATGAACAGGAGATCGATGTCGGACTCCGGCGCCATCAGGCCACGGCCATAGCCGCCGGTGGCGACCACCGCCATGCGCTCGGCGCCGCTCGGCACCTGCGAGCGATAGAGGTGCTGGGTGGCGGCGGCGTAGAGGATGCGAATGATCTCGTCCTGCACGAAGCAGAGCTGCTCGGCGCAGCGCCGGCCATGGCGGTCCTTCAACAGTTGCGCCTGGGCCGCCGCGCGCGCCTTGACCAGCTCGGCCTTGAGGAATTGCACCACGGCGGCGCGGAACATGTCCTCGCGTCCCGAATGCTGCGCGGCCAACGCGTCGACCGCAGCCGCGATGCCGGCGCTGTCGAAATCGGAAAGGCTATCAGGGTGGGAATGGGGGGCGACGCTGTCCATGGATGCAACCGGATATCGAACAAGGCCTGTGCTGTCACGAAACTTCCAATGCAACAATTGATCCATGCTGTCATCGGTGCTCACGGGATGATGATCGTTCTGAACGGTGCCGTCGAAAGGAAAAGCAATTCTCGCGCGCCCCTGGCATAACTCATTGAAACAACAGCAATGTTTCTTGAGGGTTGGAGGGGTGACGATGGGTGGATTGTCGAGGCGCGGATTTGCTGCGGTTGCGGCCGTGGTTCTACTGGGATGCGGCGCTGCACGCGCGGCCGAGCCGGTGAAGGAGATCCGCATCGATTGGGCGACCTATAATCCGGTGTCGCTGGTGCTGAAGCAGAAAGGACTTCTGGAGACGGAGTTCGCCAAGGACGGCATCAGCATCGTCTGGGTGCAGTCGGCCGGCTCCAACAAGGCGCTCGAATTCCTCAACGCCGGCTCGCTCGACTTCGGCTCGACCGCCGGCTCCGCCGCGCTGGTCGCCCGGATCAACGGCAACCCGATCAAGTCGGTCTACGTCTATTCGCGGCCCGAATGGACCGCGCTGGTCACGGGCAAGGATTCCAAGATTGCCTCTGTGGCCGACCTCAAGGGCAAGCGGGTCGCGGTGACCCGCGGCACCGATCCGCACATCTTCCTGGTGCGCGCGCTGCTGTCGGCGGGCCTCACCGACAAGGACATCACGCCGGTATTGCTGCAGCACGCCGACGGCAAGGCGGCGCTGATCCGCGGCGACGTCGACGCCTGGGCCGGGCTCGATCCGATGATGGCGCAGGCCGAGGTCGAGGAGGGTGCCAGGCTGTTCTACCGCAAGGCCGACGCCAACACCTGGGGCATCCTGAACGTGCGCGAGCAGTTCCTGAAGGACAATCCGGAGATCGTCCGCCGCGTGCTCGCCACCTACGAGGTCGCGCGCAAGGACGCGCTGGCCAACTACGACGACCTCAAGAAGACCTTCATCGCCGTCACGAAGCTGCCTGAGACGGTGGTCGACAAGCAGCTCAAGGAGCGCACCGAGCTGACCCATAGCCGCATCGGCGCACCCCAGCGCGAGTCGATTTTGGCCGCTGGCCTGGCTTTGCAGCAGGCCGGTGTCGTCGATGCCAAGGTGGATGTGAAGGCCACGCTGGACGCCCTGATCGACGACCAGGTCCCGTTGCCGACGAATTAGGACTTGCACGGCTCGGGCAATAGGCCGCTGCGCCAAATCGCCTATGCCAAGAGCCGGCGATCAAAAACCGGTGTCGTCCCGGACAAGCTCGCCAACGCGATGGCGTTGGCGGGCGCAGATCCGGGACCCATACTCCGTGACGCCTGTTGTTGACCACGCTTGAGCGGCATCTCGCTCCACAACGACCGCCGCGGAGTATGGGTCCCGGCGCAAGGCCGGGACGACAGCGATTGCTGGGCGCCGTCCTTGGTCACCATGCTGATCGGCCACCACGACTATCCGCCAACGCCACGCCTTGCATTCCCGCGCGAGACACTGTTCTCACTATGACCATGACCGTCGAATTGCAGGCACCGGCTTCGGCCGCCCCGACATCCCAGACCGCTACCACGCCGCGGCTCGCACGCTTCGCGCGGCCGCTGGTGGGCCTGCTGCTGCCGCTATCGCTCGCACTCGCCTGGGAGCTTGCCGTCCGGGCCGGCTGGTCCAACGGCCGGCTGGTGCCGCCGCCCTCGAAGGTCTTCACCACCATCGCCGAGCTCGCCCGCTCCGGCGAACTCTCCCGCCACATCACGATGACCTTGACCCGCGTCGGCATCGGCTTCGGCCTCGGCCTCGCCGCCGGCACGCTGCTCGGCGGCATCTGCGGCTATTGGGGTTTCGCGCGCCGGCTGGTCGATCCGACGATCCAGGCGCTGCGTGCGATTCCGTCGATCGCCTGGGTGCCGTTGTTCATCTTGTGGCTCGGCATCTTCGAGACCTCCAAGGTGGCGCTGATCGCAGTCGGCGTGTTCTTCCCGGTCTATCTCGGCCTGACCGGGGCCATTCTTTCGGTCGACCGCAAGATCGTCGAGGTCGGCCGCGTTTTCCGCCTGTCCGGACCGGCCATGATCCGCCGCATCCTGCTGCCCGCGGTGCTGCCGGCCTATGTGGTGGCGCTGCGCGTCGGCCTCGGCCTGGGGTGGATGTTCGTCGTTGCCGCCGAGTTCATGGGCGCCTCCGAAGGGCTTGGCTACCTCCTGATCGACGGCCAGCAGCTCGGCAAGCCGGCACAGATCGTGGCGGCCATCGTCATCTTCGCGATCATCGGCAAGGTCACCGACTGGCTCCTGGAGATATCAACCGCGCCGCTGCTGCGCTGGCAGGACAGTTTCGCGCGCCAGAGCGGGGCGGCCTGATGCTGCAGCTCGCATCCGTTACCAAGGTCTATCCCAACGGTGTCCACGCGCTGGAGCGGTTCTCGGCCGGGATCCAGCTCGGCGCGATCATCGCCATCATCGGCGGCTCCGGCTGCGGCAAGTCGACGTTGTTGCGCACCATCGCCGGGCTCGACCGCGCCAGCGCCGGCGCCGTGACGCTCGACGGCGAGGCGATCATTGCGCCGCATCCCAAGGTCGGCATCATCTTCCAGGAGCCGCGGCTGCTGCCGTGGCTCACGGTCGCCGACAATATCGGCTTCGGCCTGTCCGAGCTGCCGGCGGCCGAGCGTCGCGACCGTGTCGCGCGGGCGCTGCAACGTGTCGGCCTCGCCGACAAGGCCAAGGTCTGGCCGCGCGAACTGTCCGGCGGCCAGGCGCAACGCGTCGCGATCGCCCGCGCATTGGTGGCGCAGCCGGAGGTGCTCCTGCTCGACGAGCCGTTCTCTGCGCTCGATGCCTTCACCCGCAAGGATCTGCAGGATCATCTGCTCGATCTCTGGGCCGATACGCGCCCGACGCTGGTGCTCGTGACCCACGACGTCGAGGAGGCCGTGGTGCTGGCCGACCGCGTGCTGGTGATGCGGCCGCATCCGGGCCGGCTGTTCGAGGAGATCACCATCAATCTGTCGCGGCCGCGCGACCGCAACGCGCCCTTGTTCGAGCAGTTCAAGCGGCATGTCTTGACCGCGCTGGACCGCTCGCTCGACCGGACGATGCCGGACACGCAGGGCAGGCGTGAGCCCGGCGGCGGCCTGTGGTGGTGACTTTGGCGGCCCGGCCCGGTACATCTCGTCTGAAATAAATCCGGGAGAGAACGACAAATGGATGCTGCCGAGCTGCGCGCCATGCAGGCGCCGATCAAGGAACGCTACAAGGCCGACCCGTCCGCCGCCGTGATCACCTTGAAGGCCAAGGGCGAGGTCGGGCAGGAGGGGCTGACCTGCAAGCTCGAGACCGGGCGCGCGATGGCGGTGGCCGGCCTGCATCCCGGAACCGGCGGCTCGGGGCTCGAGCTGTGCTCCGGCGACATGTTGCTGGAGGCTCTGGTGGCCTGCGCCGGCGTCACCTTGAAATCGGTCGCGACCGCAGTCGAGGTGCCGCTCAAGAGCGGCCACGTGTTCGCCGAAGGCGATCTCGATTTCCGCGGCACGCTCGGCGTCGACAAGGAGGCGCCGGTCGGCTTCCAGGAAATCCGTCTGCGCTTCGAGGTCGACACCGACGCGCCACAGGACAAGCTCGACCTCCTCCTCAAGCTCACCGAGCGCTATTGCGTGGTCTATCAGACCATCAAGAACGGCCCGAAGGTGTCTGTCAGCTTGAAGCGGGTGTAGTGCGCGGCGGCGCTGCCTCTGAGGAGACAAGCTGTTGAGGCTCGCTCGGTCTGCGCCTCCCCCGCCTGCGGGGGAGGTCGCCTCGCATCGCCGATGCGAGGCGGGTGGGGGACTTCTCTCCACACGGCACACCCCATCATCGCCACCCGAGCCGCGCCCCCACCCCAGCCCTCCCCCGCAGGCGGGGGAGGGAGCCCACCGCCTGCGCAGCATGAACTGATGTCCCTCGATCCCTCCTTCCTGCTGCTGCTGGCTCTGCGCATGGCGATCGCGGCGTCGTTCGTGGTGTCGGCGTCGATGATCGCCGAGCGCACCGGCCCGGTGATCGGCGCGCTGGTCGCGACCCTGCCGATCTCGGCCGGCCCGACCTACGTTTTCCTGGCGCTGGATCACGATGCCGCCTTCATCGCGCAGGGCGCGCTGACCAGCCTGCCGATCAATGCCGCGACGATCTTCCTCAGCCTTGCCTATGCCGTGCTGGCGCAGCGCCGCAGCGTGCTGGTGGCAAGCGCCACCGCGGTCGCGGTGTGGCTGGGTCTCGCCGCGCTGATCAAGAGCGTGCAATGGACGCTCTTGATGGGCATCGTCGCCAACATCGTCACTTTCGCGATCTGCCTGCCGTTGTTGCAGCGCTATCGCCATGCGAAGATGCCGCTGATCACCCGGCGCTGGTACGACGTGCCCTTGCGCGCCTCGCTGGTGGCAACGCTCGTTGCCACCGTCACCTCGGTGTCCGGCTGGGCCGGCGCCAGCGTGTCCGGCATCCTGGCGCTTTTTCCGATCGTCTTCACCTCGATGATGCTGATCCTGCAGCCGCGCATCGGCGGGCCGGCGACGGCGGCCGTGCTGGCCAACGGCGCCTGGGGCCTGATCGGCTTCTCGCTGGCCGTGTTGGTGCTGCACCTCGGCAGCCTGCACCTCGGCGCCGCCGCCGGCCTGAGTGGTGCGCTGGCGACCTGCGTCGGCTGGAATCTCGGACTATGGTGGCTGGGGCGACGGAAGGTCGCTGCTGTCCGATAGGTCTCTCCAAGTCATTGCGAGCGAAGCGAAGCAATCCAGGGCTGCGGGCGGGACTCTGGATTGCTTCGGCGCAAGGGCGCCCCGCAATGACGACCAGCTACGACTTCGGCAATTTCGCCTTCAGCGCATACAGCGCGTCGATCGCCTCGCGCGGCGTCATCTCGTCCGGATGCAGCGCCTTCACCGCGGCGATCAGCTCTTCCGCTTCCTTCGACATGGTGGGCTCGACCGCCGCGCGCGAGGGCACCGCGAACAGCGGCAGATCATCGACCAGCGCGCGGGCGTTTTGGCCGCGGTCGGCGGCCTCCAGCTTCGCCAGCACCGATTTGGCGCGGCCGATCACGGCCGGCGGCAGGCCGGCGAGCTTCGCCACCTGGATGCCGTAGGAGCGGTCGGCGGAGCCCGGCAGCACCTCGTGCAGGAACACGACGTCGCCCTGCCATTCCTTGACCCGCACCGTGGCGTTGAACAGCCGCGGCAGCTTTGCGGCGAGCGCCGTCAGCTCGTGATAATGCGTGGCGAACAGCGTGCGGCAGCGGTTGCTCTCGTGCAGGTGCTCGATCGCCGCCCAGGCGATTGAGAGGCCGTCGAAGGTCGCGGTGCCGCGCCCGATCTCGTCGAGGATGACCAGCGCGCGCTCGCCGGCCTGGTTGAGGATCGCCGCGGTCTCGACCATCTCGACCATGAAGGTCGAGCGCCCGCGCGCCAGATCGTCGGCGGCGCCAACGCGCGAGAACAGCCGGTCGACGATGCCGATGCGGGCCCGGCTCGCCGGCACGAACGAGCCGATCTGCGCCAGCAGCGCAATCAGCGCGTTCTGGCGCAGGAAGGTGGACTTGCCCGCCATGTTCGGGCCGGTGAGCAGCCAGAGCTGACCGCTCTTGTGCCCCGGCGTCGGCGACAGGTCGCAGGAATTGGCGATGAACGGCTGCCCCTCACGCTTCAGCGCCTGCTCCACCACCGGATGACGGCCGCCCTCGATGGCGAAGCCGAGCGAGTCGTCGACCTCCGGGCGCACATAATTGTCGTCGACCGCGAGCTTCGCCAGCGCGGTCGCGACATCGAGCATCGCGAAGCCGTGCGCGGCGGCGCGCAGATCGTCGCCGATCGCGAGCGCCTGTGCGCACAGCCGGTCGAAGATCTCGAGCTCGAGATTGAGCGCGCGCTCGCCGGCATTCGCAATCTTGGCCTCGATCTCGCCGAGCTCTGATGTCGTGAAGCGCACCTGGCCCGCCAGCGTCTGGCGGTGGATGAAGGTCGCGTTCAACGGCGCCGACATCAGCTTGTCGCCGTGCTGCGCGGTGACCTCGACGAAATAGCCGAGCACATTGTTGTGCCGGATCTTCAGGGCCTTGACGCCGGTCTGGTCGGCGTAGCGCGCCTGCATCGAGGCGACGACGAGGCGCGAGGCGTCGCGCAGATTGCGGGTCTCGTCGAGCGTCGCGTCGTAGCCGGATCGGACGAAGCCGCCGTCGCGCTTGATCAGCGGCAGCTGCTCGTCAAGCGCGCGGGCGAACTCCTCGGCCAGCGCGCGCGCCGGCCGCGCCAGCGCGGCCATCACCGAGGCGATCTCCTGCGGCGGCTGGTCGAGCGCCGACAGCCGCGCCAGCGCCTGGTCGGCCGCAACGATACCGTCGCGCAGAGCGGCGAGATCGCGCGGACCGCCGCGGCCGACGGACAGCCGCGCCATAGCACGGGTCATGTCGGGCGCGCCGCGCAGGATGGAGCGGATGTCCTCGCGCGCGGCGCTGTCGGCGACGAAGACGTTGACGGCATCCAGCCGCCGGCCGATCTGCACCGGCTCCGTCAGCGGCGCGGCGAGCCGCTGCGCCAGCAGGCGCGAGCCGGCCGAGGTCACCGTGCAGTCGATCGCGTCGAGCAGCGAGCCGCGGCGCTCGCCGGCGAGCGTGCGCGTCAGTTCGAGGTTGGCGCGCGTCGCCGGATCGATCGCCATCGTGCTGCCGGTCGCCTCGCGCGCCGGCGGCGCCAGCGGCGGGCGCTGCCCCACTTGCGTACGTTCGACATAGGTGACGCAGGCGGCCGCCGCGGTCGCTTCCAAACGCGACAGCACCGCGAGGCCGTCCATGGTGGCGACCGCGAAATAGTCGCACAGCCGCCGTTCGGCGGTGGCCCCGTCGAACACGTCGCGCGTGAGCGGCGTCACCGCGGCGAGCTCGCGCAGCACCGGCTCGAACGCTTCGTCCGAGTACAGCGCGTCGGAGACGATGACTTCGTTGGGATTGATCCGTGCCAAGGTCGCCGTCAGCTCGGCGAACGCGCATTCGGTGACGATGAAGTCCGACGTCGAGATATCGATCCAGGCAAGCCCGAGCCGGTCGCCGCCGGAGGAGCCGCGGCTGCGCGCGATCGACAGCAGATAGTTGTTGGCGCGCGCATCGAGCAGATTGTCTTCCGTCAGCGTGCCCGGCGTGACCACGCGCACCACGCCGCGCTTGACCACGCTCTTGTTGCCGCGCGCCCGCGCCGCCGCCGGATCCTCCATCTGCTCGCAGACGGCGACGCGGATGCCTTGCGCGATCAAGCGATGCAGATAGTCCTCGGAGCGCTCCACCGGCACGCCGCACATCGGGATGTCCTGGCCCAGGTGCTTGCCGCGCTTGGTCAGCACGATGCCGAGCGCTTTCGAGGCGGCTTCCGCATCCTCGAAGAACAGCTCGTAGAAGTCGCCCATCCGGTAGAACAGCATCAGCCCCGGATGCGCTGCCTTGATGTCGAGATACTGCTCCATCATCGGCGTGAGCTTGGCCGGCGCCTCGGCGGGCGCGGCCGCAGGCATTGATTCTTGCGGAACCGGGGCGGAGATGGGCTGCTGGATCGTCATGGCGCGGAAACTAGCCAATTTGCCCGGACGGTCCTACCGCTTTGCAGGCGATGTCCCGGTTTTCCACGATGAGCGGTGCCTGCTGTTGCATCTCCCCCGCTTGCGGGGGAGATCGTATCGCATCGAAGATGCGATACGGGTGGGGGAAGTCTCTCCTCACGGGGATTCTCGCTTGGGGCGGCCCCCACCCCAACCCTCCCCCGCAAGCGGGGGAGGGGGCGCACCGCTCGCGTTGAGATAGCGTCGCATACGACAGCGCCGCGCATGCCACCCCGCGCTCCCGTCATTTGACCTGCCCCGATCGCACTCCTAAAACCGCCGTCAATTCTGACCAGAAACACGAAAGTTCGGGAGAGAGCGATGCGAGACGTGTTCATTTGTGATGCGGTGCGGACTCCGATCGGCCGGTTCGGCGGAGCGCTGGCCAAGGTGCGCACCGACGATCTCGCGGCCACCCCGCTCAAGGCACTCAAGGCGAAGCATCCCAATCTCGACTGGGCTGCCGTCGACGAGGTGTTCTTCGGCTGCGCCAACCAGGCCGGCGAGGACAACCGCAACGTCGCGCGCATGGCGCTGCTGCTCGCGGGCCTGCCGGATTCAATTCCCGGCCAGACCTTGAACCGTCTCTGCGCCTCCGGTCTCGACGCGGTCGGCGCGGCGGGACGTGCGATCCGCGCCGGCGAGGTCGATCTCGCGATCGCGGGCGGCGTCGAATCCATGACGCGCGCGCCGTTCGTGCAGGGCAAGGCGACGGAGGCGTTCTCGCGCTCGGCCGAGATCTTCGACACCACGATCGGCTGGCGCTTCATCAATCCTCTGATGAAGCAGCAGTATGGCGTCGATTCGATGCCGGAGACCGGCGAGAACGTCGCCGAAGAATTCCAGGTCTCGCGCGCCGACCAGGACGCGTTCGCGATCCGCTCCCAGCAGCGCGCCGGAAAGGCCATCGCCTCGGGCTATTTCGCCGCCGAGATCACGCCGGTCATGGTGCCCGGCGGCAAGGCCGGACCTGTGACGGTGGACAAGGACGAGCATCCGCGGCCCGAAACCACGCTGGAAGGTCTGGCCAAGCTGAAGCCGATCGTGCGCAATCCGGGCACGGTCACCGCCGGCAACGCCTCGGGCGTCAATGACGGCGCCGCCGCCATGATCCTCGCTTCCGAAGCCGCCGTGAAGAAGCACGGCCTGACGCCGCGGGCGCGCGTGCTCGGCCTCGCCTCGGCCGGCGTGCCTCCGCGCATCATGGGCATCGGCCCGGTGCCGGCCGTGCGCAAGCTGATGGAGCGGCTCGGCCTGAAGATCACCGATTTCGACCTGATCGAGCTGAACGAGGCGTTCGCGTCCCAGGGCATCGCCTGCCTGCGCCAGCTCGGCGTCGCCGAGGACGCCGATTTCGTCAACCCGCATGGCGGCGCCATCGCGCTCGGCCATCCGCTCGGCATGAGCGGCGCGCGCATCGCGATGACCGCGGTGCACGGCCTCGAGGTCCGCGGCGGCAAGCGTGCGCTCGCCACGATGTGCGTCGGCGTCGGCCAGGGCGTCGCGCTGGCGATCGAGACGATCAACTGACGACGCGCTGAGCGCTTCGTCATTCCGGGCAGCCCGCAGGGCTGAACCCGGAATCTGGAGATGAGTCCTGCAATATCGAGATTCCGGGTTCGACGCTGGCGCGTCGCCCCCGGAATGACGGAGTCCTGACGATGACCATCTCCCGCGAACAGGACGTCACGCCGGCGGTGCTGGCGGTGATGGAGCGCACCGAGAACCCGCGGCTGCGCGAGATCATGGTGTCGCTGATCAAGCACCTGCACGGCTTCGTCCGCGATGTCAGGCTTACCGAGGTCGAATTTCGCGAAGCCGCCGCCATCATCGCCGAACTCGGTCAGCGCACCAACGACAGCCACAACGAAGTCGTGCTGATGGCCGGCTCGCTCGGCGTCTCGCCGCTGGTCTGCCTGCTCAACAATGGCGATGGCGGCAACACCGAGACCGCGCAGTCGCTGCTCGGCCCGTTCTGGCGGTTGAACTCGCCGCGCACTGATAACGGCGGCTCGATCGTGCGCTCGGCGACGCCCGGCCCGGCGCTGTTCGTGCACGGTCGCGTGGTCGATCCGAACGGCGCGCCGGTCGCCGGCGCCGAGGTCGACGTCTGGCACGCCTCGCCGGTCGGCTACTACGAGAACCAGGATCCCGATCAGGCCGACATGAACCTGCGCGGCAAGCTCGTGACCGATGCCGATGGCCGCTTCTGGTTTCGCTCGGTGATGATGGTCGGCTATCCCATCCCGACCGACGGGGTCGTCGGCCGCCTGCTGAAGGCGCAGGGCCGCCATCCCTATCGCCCGGCGCATCTGCATGCGCTGATCGTCAAGCCGGGATTCAAGGTCCTGATCTCGCAGGTCTACGACCCCAACGACCCGCACATCGACAGCGACGTGCAGTTCGGCGTCACGAAGGCGCTGCTCGGCAATTTCGTCCGCCACGACGAGCCGCATCCGACGGACGCCGACGTCACCACGCCCTGGTATTCGCTCGATCACGTCTACCGGATGGAGATCGGCGACACCGTGCTGCCGCGCGCGCCGATCAAGTAGCGATTCGGAATATCCATGCTAGTGTGGGCTAAGCTGCAACCCTGAAGGGACGGCGCCCACATGTCCTCCACCGACTTGCCGTCCGTCGCCGAGCCCGCCGCGTTGACGGCGACGATGCGCGAGGCGGGTGTGCTCCAGTCCGGCGCGGTCTCCGACGTCGCCGTGATCAGCGACCGGCCGATGCTGGTGTCGCGCATCATCCGCCTCGGTTTGTCCTATAGCGGCGCGGCCCCGGACGCGCCGAAGACGCTGATCCTGAAAATCCCGATGCCGGCCTTCGCCAAGACGCTGTGGCGGGGCGGGCGCCACGAGGTCAATTTTTATCGCGGACTGGCGCGGCTCATGCCGACGGGCCTGGTGCCCGCCTCTTACGGCGGCGCGTGGGACGAAGCCGCGCTCACCTGGCACTTGCTGCTCGAGGATCTCACCGACACGCACCAGACGGCGACGCCATGGCCGCTGCCGCCCGCGCTGCCCCAGGCCGAGGGGATCGTGCGGGCGCTGGCGCGGCTGCATGCGGCGTGGTGGGACGATCCGCGGCTCGGCGTGTCCATCGGCAGCTTCGCGACCGCGGACGAGCGCGCCGAGCGCAGCAGGACCTTTGCCGGCCACTATCAGCGCTTCGCCGATCAGTTGGGAGACCGCCTGAGCGCGGACCGCCGCGCGGTCTACGAACGCCTGATGGCGGCGACGCCGCGGCTCTCGGAACGCTATCTGTCGCGGCGAAACCTCAGCATTGCGCATGGCGACGCGCATGTCTGGAATTTTCTGGTGCCGAAGGCCGCCGACAGCGACGACGTGCGCGCCTTTGATTTCGACCAGTGGCGGATCGGCGTGCCCGCGAACGATCTCGCCTACATGATCGCGCTGCAAATCTATCCCGACCGTCGGGCGCGGATCGAGCGGCCGTTGCTCGACAGCTATCATCAGACATTGGTCGCAGGCGGTGTGACCGGCTACGACAGGGCGGCGCTGGATCAGGACTATCGTCTCGCCGTGCTCTGGCACATCGCCCAGCCGGTCTGGCAATGGGCGATCCAGCTCCCGCCGGTGATCTGGTGGAATAATCTCGAGCGCATCTTCCTTGCGTTCGACGATCTCGGCTGCCGCGAATTGCTGGACTGACGGCGCTTCCCTCGCGACAGGGCCGCACGCGCGCGGCGAGGTCTTTGTCGCTACACGTCACTGCGGTGCATTTGCCGGCGTCGCTAGCAGCCCCCTTAACGATCACCAGAGATTGTTCGCCGGCCTTAAACCGCCGGCCAGCATCGGCGCGACATATCGGCATGGGCATGGCGTTCGACATGGTCACGGACGGGAGCGGCGTTCTTGGATCGGGAGCTGGCTTGCTAAAGCACGGATATTGTGCTTTAACGTTCCCGATGGCCGGAAGCACTTACGATCAGGCTGTTCGCTACCGTCTGCTCCTCTCCCCCGAGGCGCGGGACGCGATCGAGGCGACCTTCGCCGACTATGCCCGGATGATGGACATGCTCGACGAGATCGCTGCTGGCAAAGGCATCGGCGCCAATCTCGTCACGCTGCACGGCCATGCCTACGACCCGATCCGCAAGGCCACGCGGCTGCCGTCGCGCCTCGTCACGCTCGGCTTGCGCGACCGTGCCGCCTATCGCGCCGCCTCGAACCCGCGGCTGCCGCTCGACGACCGTCTGGTGAATGTCAGGAATGCCGGCATGTTGTCGCTCGGCACCGCGCGCGGTCGCTTCGCGATCCCGTTCGAGGTGACCGGCTACGTCGCGGGCTGGCCGCACGCGACGCCGGCGCAGCTCGTGCGCACGGACCAAGATGACTTCGAAGTCCATTTCGGCGTTACCGCAACGTCACACGCTCGTCTCAGCCCAACAGTCAGCCCACGAAAGGACCACGTCATGCTCGCCGAACACGCGCCGGCTCCCGACACGCTCCTGTCACGCGCCGGGCGCCTCATCGCCGGGATCGCCTATGGAGCGATCGAAAAGGCCGAGGACAAGAACCGGGTCGCGCTGGTCAGCCAGGCGATCCGCGAGATCGAGCAGGCCGAGCGCGAATCGCGCGAGAGCCTGTCGCATGCGCGCGCGGAGGAATATCGGCTCAATGCACGCCGCGCCGAGATCGAGCGCGAGACGACCGTGCTGGCCGAGCAGATCCGCATCGCCATCGTCGAGCACCGCGACGATCTCGCCCGCGCCGGCATCGCCCGGCAGATGGATCTCGAAGCCCAGTTCGAGGTGCTGTCGAAGGCGATCGACGAGAATGCCGAGCGCATCGATGCGGTGCTGACGACCCTGCGTGCGATTCTGTCGAGCCTGCAGGACGCGCAGGCGCGTCTCGCCGAACTCGAACGCAGCGAGGCGCGCGCCGACCAGCCGAAGGCCACATCGCGCAAGGGGCCGGATGCCGGCCTCGCCAAGGCCGCGCGCGCCTCCCGCGTCATCGCCCGCGCCACCGGCGTGCCGGAAGGCATCCCGCCGTCGCCCGACATCGACGAATTGTCGAAGCTGAAGCGTGACAAGGACATCGCCGAGCGGCTGGCGCGGCTGAAATCGCAGAATTGAGCGGGCGGGGGCGCGTCGTCCCATGACCATCGTCGACCATTTCATGCAACCCGAGGTGCGGCCGTTCGCGATTGCCGCCGTGATGATCGTTCTGGTCGGCGGCGTCGAGATCGGCTCGATGCTGATCGGCCTGTCGATCAGCGAGTTGCTCGGCCAGACCGTCGATCTCGGTCACGACGGCCACAGCACCAGCGTCGGCCACGTGCTGTCCTGGATCAATGTCGGCGGCGTGCCGCTGATGATCTGCATCCTGCTCGCGCTCGGCATCTTCTCGATCACGGGCTTTCTGATCCAGGATGCCGCGCGGCTGGTGGCGGTGGCGCTGCCGCCAACGGCCGCGGGCGTGCTCGCCGCCGTCGTCACGGTGCCGCTGCTGCGGCGCTCGACGCGCTACGCGGCGCGGCTGGTGCCGCAGGATGAGAGCTATGCGGTCGGGCTGTCCGATCTCGTCGGCCGCATCGGCGAGGTGGCGGTCGGCCCGCTCGATGGCGGGCTGCCCGGCCGCGTCCGCGTCAAGGACGTCCACGGCAACTGGCACATGGTGACGGCCTCGGCCGCGCCGGACTCGCCGTCCTTGCCGGTGGGCGCGTCGGTTCTCCTCGTCGACCGCAAGGATGGCCGCTTCATCGCGATCGCCGCAGCCGACGAGCTCACGAACTCCAAGACACCTTAGCTCCAAGACACTTTCCTCAACCCGAAAGTAAATCCCATGTTTGATCTGGTTCTGCCTGCGTCGATCGGCGTTGTGCTGCTGGTCGTTCTCGGCACTGTCTTTGCCGTTCTCTACCATCGGTCCACCCGCGACGAGGCGTTCGTGCGCACCGGCCTGGGCGGCAAGAAGGTGGTGCTCGACGGCGGCGCCGTGGTGCTGCCGATCTTCCACTCCATCGCGCGCGTCAACCTCAAGACCTTGCGGCTCCGCGTCGAGCGCTCGAAGAAGGATTCGCTGATCACCAAGGACCGCATGCGCGTCGACATCGACGCCGAGTTCTACGTGCGCGTGAAGCCCGACGTGGATTCGATCGCACTGGCGGCGCAGACGCTCGGCGCCGTCACCAACAATGCCGAATTGCTGCGCGACCAGGTCGAGGCCAAGTTCGTCGACGGCCTGCGCTCGGTCGCGGCGACGATGGAGCTGTTGGACCTGCAGGAGAAGCGCTCGGATTTCGTCAAGCACGTCCAGGCCGCAGTCGAGGCCGACGTGCAGTCCAACGGCCTGGAGCTCGAGTCTGTATCGTTGACCAAGCTCGACCAGACCGACATCTCGTTCTTCAATGCCGAGAACTTCTTCGACGCCGAAGGCCTGACGCTGTTGAAGACGGTCACCGAGACGCGGCGCCGCGACCGCAACGCGATCGTACGCGACAACGAGGTCGCGATCGCGCAGAAGGACCTCGAGGCGCGCCAGCTCACGCTCCAGATCGAGCGCACCAAGAAGGAGGCCGAGCTCAGCCAGGAGCGCGACATCGCCAACAAGACCGCGAGCACCCGCGCCGAGGTCGCAAGCGCGACGCAGACGGCGTGGCAGACCGAGGAGAATGCGCGCATCGAGGCGCAGCAGAAGATCGCGCAGCGCGAGGCGGAAGCCTTGAAGGTGCGCGAGACCGCGGCGATCGAAAGCAATCTCGCGATCAACCGCCGCAAGACCGACGCCGACCGCGAGATCCAGATCGCCACCCAGGACAACGACATCCAGATCGCGACCAAGAGCAAGGAAACCTCGGAGGCGCGTGCGGTCGCCAAGGCGGCCGAGGCGCTGGCGGTCTCCGCGGAGGAAAAGGTGACGACGGCGCGCGCCATCGAAATCGCCGACCGCGAACGTCAGACCGCGGTCATGGCGGCGCGGAAAGAGGCCGAGCAGCGCTCGACCGGCATTACCGTTGCCGCCGAGGCAGAAAAGCGCGCCGCGGTCGATCGCGGCGAGGCGGCCAAGACCCTGGCCGAAGCGGAGGCCGAGGCCAACAAGATCAAGGCCGTCGGCGTGCGCCAGATTGGCGAGGCGGAAGCCGCGGTCATCCTGATGAAGAACGAAGCCCAGAACAAGCTCGGCAGCAACGTGATCGATTTCGAGCTCGCCAAGCAGCGCATCGCGACCATGCCGGCCGCGCTCGGCGAGATGGTCAAGCCGATCGCCAATCTGAAGGACGTTCGCATCCTGCACACCGGCGGCGCGTTCGGCGGCAACGGCGGTGCCGGCGGCAATGTCGGCTTCGGCGAAGGCCTCGCCGGCGAACTGCTGCGCGTGCACGCGCTGAAGCCCTTGATCGACGAGATCCTGGTGCAGTCCGGCTTCAAGCCCGGCGACGATCCGGTGCAGGCGCTGGCCGGCGTGATCCTGCCGACGACCGAGGCCAGGCCCGCTGCCGCACCGGCGAAGATCGAGCCGCTGCAGAAGCCGTAGGCCAAGATGTGAAAAGGGAGGCCCCGGGGCTGGGGGCGGCGCTGGAGGAGCCACCGCCCCCGCCCGGCACATCACGAGTGGGGCGCTCATGAAGTGCAGTCCCTGCGCGCAACTCATACGCAGAGAACCGAGTGGGGTGCGCAGAAGATAGCCCGAAACGCGCCGGATTGAAGTTACAAATCCATCACGTCGTGGTCACCTTTTTGCTATCCCGCCCCCACCGTGTCTCGACAGCGCGCGCATTTTCCGTCGCGGGGAAGCAGTCACTCCATGACGGCGTGGTCGGCCGGGGCGGACTGCGCGCGCAACGCGGTGCGCGTCGAGCCGATCATGACCGCGAGCGGGATCGAGACCAGGATGAACGTCATGACCAGCTGGTAGTCGTGCGCGAATGCCAGGATCTGCGCCTGCACGGTCACCATCGCGTCGGCCATCGCGCGCCCGGCATCGGTGGACAGGTTCAGGAGGCCGGCAACATTGGGCATCTGCAGCGCGTGATTGAACGGGTTGATGTGCTCGACCAGGATCGCGTGGTTGCGCCGTGTTCCCTCGGTGAGCTGCGCGATCGCGATCGAGATGCCGATCGAGCTTGCGACATTTCGCACCAGGGTCAGCATCGAGGTTCCATCAGTCCGCAACTCGCCCGGCAAGGTCAGGAATGCCACGGTCGAAAGCGGCACGAACACGAGGCCGAAGCCGAACCCCTGCATGATGCTGATGGTGATGATCTCGGGCACGCCGGTCTGGTCGGTCCACGCCGTCATCTGGAACAGCGACAGCGCGGTCAGCGCCAGGCCGACGATGATCAGCGTGCGCGCCTCGATATAGCGCAAGAGACGCCCGACCAGCATCATCGCGACGAAGGTGCCGCAGCCGCGGGTCGCGAGCAGCACGCCGGCGGTGATGATGGGATAGCCGATGACGTTCTGCAGGAACGGCGACGACAGCGCCATGGTCGAGAAAAGCACGAGGCCCATCACCGTCATGAACACGCAGCCGCCGACGAAATTGCGGTCCTTGAACAGCGCGAACTGGATGAACGGCCGCTGCGTCGTCAGCGAATGCGCCAGGAAGTAATAGAAGCCGACGGCGGCGATGATGAACTCGATGATGATCTCGTTGCTCTCCAACCAGCCCTGATCCTCGCCGCGGTCGAGCGCGATCTGCAGCGAGCCGATGCCGATGGCGAGCGCCGCGAAACCGAACCAGTCGAAGGTCAGCTCCGCGTTCGGCTTGGTCTCCTCCATGAACGCCATCAGGCCGAGCACGGTCACGGCGCCGAACGGCAGGTTGACGAAGAACACCCAATGCCAAGAATAGGTCTCGGTCAGCCAGGCGCCGAGCGACGGTCCCATGATCGGGCCGAGCATCACGCCCATGCCCCAGATCGCCATCGCCTTGGCGCGCTCATGCAGCGCGTAGGAGTCGAGCATGACCGCCTGCGACAGCGGCACCAGCGAGGCGCCGAACACGCCCTGCAGGAGGCGGAACAGCACCATCTGGGTGATGTCCTGGGCGAGCCCGCACATCACGGAGGCGATGGTGAAGCCGGCCGAGCAGACGATGAAGGTGCGCTTGCGGCCGAAGCGGTTGGCGATCCATCCCACCGGAGCGGTCATGATCGCGGCCGCGACGATGTAGGACGTCAGCACCCAGTTGATCTGGTCCTGCGAGGCCGACAGCGTGCCCTGCATGTAGGGCAGCGCGACGTTGGCGATGGTGGTGTCGAGCGCCTGCATGATCGTCGCCGTCATGGCGCAGATCGTCACCATGTTCCGGCGGAAGCCCGGAACTGCGGATGAGGCCGCCGCAGGCGCGGTCATGACGCTACTCGTCCTTGTCCGCCGCGTGCGCCGATCCGAACAGCCCGGCCAGCGTGCGCTCGTGGCCGGTATCGATCGACACGTTGACGCTCATGCCGGCCTTGAGCTTCGCGACGAACCTGTCGGCCTTGTCGAAATAGATCCGGACCGGCACGCGCTGCACGACCTTGACGAAATTGCCGCTCGCATTTTGCGGCGGCAGGATCGCGAACTGCGCGCCGGTGCCCGGCGACAGCGAGCCGACCGTGCCCTTGAAGCGGTGGTTGGGGAAGGCATCGACGTCGAGCTCGACCGGCTGGCCGACCGCGACATAGGTGAAGTCGCTCTCCTTCGGGTTGGCGTCGACCCAGGGATTGCTGATGTCGATCACCGAGAACACCGGCGTGCCCGCGGCCACGAAGCGGCCGAGCTGGATCTGGTCGACCTGGGTCGCGATGCCCGGCATCGGCGCGCGCAAGGTGGTGTGGTCGAGGTCGCGCTGCGCGTCGTCCAGCTTGGCCTTTGCCTGGACGTAAGGCGGGAACTGCTCCAGCGGCAGATCCGGATTGCCGAGCAGCTGCGTTTTCGCGTTCGACAGCTGCTGCTTGATGTACTGCGCCTGCGCGCCGGCGGTCACCAGCGCATTCGCGGCATTGTCGAGGTCGAGCTGCGAGCCGAAATTGCTCTTGGCGAGCGTCTGCTTGCGCTCGACGTCCTTCTGCTTCAGGTCGATGCCCTGCTGCGCGAGATCGAGCATCTGGCCGTAGATCTTGATGTTGGCGGTGAGGTTGTCATAGCTGATGCGCGCCTGCTCCAGGGCCGCCTTGGCCTGGTCGACCGCCAGGCGATAGGGCACGGGGTCGATCTCGAACAGCTCGTCGCCTTTCTGCACCTGCTGGCCTTCCTTGACGACGACCTTGACGATCTTGCCGGAGATGTCGGGGGTGATGAGCACCTTCTGGGCGCCGACATAGGCGTCGTCGGTCGTCACGTAGCGGCCGCCATTGAGATACAGCACGAGGCCGCCGATGGCGGCGACGAGCGGCAGCACCACCAGCAGCAGCGTGCGACGGTAGCGGCGCAGCAATCCGGGGCGCGCCGGCTTCGCGTCGGCGGCCGCGGGCGGCGCTGCATCCGGGCTGGCCTTCTGGTCGGGGGCGAGTTTCAGGGCGGGCTCAGCCATAGCGCTGCTCCTTTCGCTGCTCGTCGCACAGCGACTGCAGGGCGTTTCTCACGTTTTCCTTGATGGCTTCGAGATGGGTCATCAGCCGCTCGGCATCACCGGCGCTGATGCCCTGGAGGGCGGTGTCGGTCAGATCGCCGCGCAGCACCGCGAGCTTCGCGAGCAGCGGGCGCGCGGCCTTCTTCAGATAGAGCCGGTTGACGCGACGGTCGCTGTCGTCGCCGCGCCGCTCGATCAGCCCGGCCTCGGCGAGCTTGTCGATCAGCCGTGTCAGCGTGATCGGCTGCATCTCCATCTGCTCGGCGAGCTCGGACTGCTTCATCCCCTCGTAGCGCTCGACCTTCGCCAGCACGGCCCATTGCGCGCGGGTCATGCCGAAGCGCGCCGCCTCCTTGTCGGCATAGGCGCGCACCAGGCGCTGCAGCTCGCCGAGCGTAAACAGGAAGTTCACGTCCACCGACGTGCGGGTCATGGCTGATCTCGATTCCAAGAGGGGGAACTAAGCTTTGGCTGTAATGAGCCTCGGATATGATAAGCAAGCTTATGAATATTTGATGGCCCTGCCGAGCGCACCCGCCCCGCCGCAGATGCATGGCTCGGCCGCGGCCTTTGGCGAGACCGGCCCGAGATGCTAGATTGTCGGCAATGACCCTCGCAAAGCCCACCTTCCCGGCGCCGGACCACGACCATGGCCGCTGCGCGGCCGATGCCCTGGACCATGCTGAGCGCATCTGCGCCCAGCGCGGCCAGAAGTTCACGCCGCAGCGCCGCCAGGTGTTGGAGGCGCTGCTGTCGAGCCACCGGCCGCTCGGCGCCTACGAGATCATCGAGGAACTTGCCAAGGTCGCCGCGCGGCCGGCGCCGATCACAGTCTATCGCGCGCTCGAGTTCCTGATGGCGAACGGCCTGGTGCACCGCATCGAGAGCCGCAACGCCTTCCTCGCCTGCGCCCATGACCACGAGCAGACTGCGCTGGTGGCGTTCCTGATCTGCGAGAGCTGCGGCGCCGTCGGCGAGGTTCCGGCAGCGCCGATCGCCGAAAGCCTGAAGCTGGCCGCCGCGGCATCGGGCTTCACGCCGAAACTGTCGGTCGTCGAGATCACCGGGCTGTGCGCCCATTGCCAGAAGGCGGCGTGAGAACGCTCACTGCGGCCCAAGCTGTACACGTGTGAATGACCGTCGTATTCGAGTTTCTGCGCGAGACCGGTGCGCGCAGGGAGAGGCCAGCACCGCCGCTCTACGTCCGCATCGTCTCCGACCGACCAAGACAAAGCTGACCACACCTTGATGGCGGTCCAGAAAACGAAACGCGCCAGGGAGCCAACGTCCTCGTGTCCGCAACGTCAACCTCATCCGCCGCGACCCGGCCGCTCGGCCTGGGCGCGATCGCCGTCATCCTCGTGCTGTGCCTGTCCTGGGCGTTCAACCAGATCGCCGTGAAGCTCGCGCTGCCTGAAATTCCGCCGCTGCTGCAGGCCACCTTCCGTTCGCTCGGTGCGCTGCCGGTGCTGCTGGTGTTCGCGCGGGTGCGCGGCGTGAAGATGTTCGAGCGCGACGGCACGCTGGGGCTCGGCCTGGTGGCAGGCCTGTTGTTCGGCTTGGAATTCGTGCTGATCTATCAGGGCCTGCTGCTGACCTCGGCGTCGCGCGCCATCGTGTTCCTGTATACCGCGCCGTTCTTCGTCGCGCTCGGCTCGTTCCGCTTCCTCGGCGAACGGATGGGGCCGGCGCAATGGGGCGGGCTGGCGCTCAGCTTCACCGGTGTGGCGCTGGCGATCGGCATTCCCCAGGCCGATGTCGACGGCCGCGTGCTGCTCGGCGATCTCCTGGTGGTCGGCGGCGGCCTGCTCTGGGGTGTGACCACGGTGTTCGTCAAAGGCACCCGGCTGCGCTTCATCGCGCCCGAGCGGGCATTGGGGTACCAGGTGGCGGTCTCCGTCCCGATCATGGCCCTGGCGGCCCTCATTGCCGGGGAGCGGTTGACCCAGGTTCCCAGCCCGTTCGTGATCGGCCTGATGGCCTACCAGTCGATCTGGGTGGTCGGGACCACGTTCACGATCTGGTTCGCCCTGATCAAGGCCTACTCGGCCAGCAAATTGTCGGCATTTACCTTCATCACCCCTTTATTCGGGGTGGTGGCGAGCTATTTCATCCTGCATGACGCCCTGACGCTGGCCTTTGGCCTGGCTGCCGTGCTTGTGATCGTTGGGCTTTTTCTCGTAAACCGCCCGAACCGCGTGGTCCTGGCCGCGACTGATCCATTGCTGAATGTCACCAAAACCTGATATCCGAGCGCCCATGAACAAGCCCGAGATCCTGACCGAGAACACCTCAGCGTCCGATGTCGCCGGACCCGCTCCCCGGCATCAGACCACCCGCGTCATGGTCGGCAACGTCGCCGTCGGCGGCGGCGCCCCGATCGTGGTGCAGTCGATGACCAACACCGACACCGCCGACGTCGACCAGACGGTGGCCCAGGTTGCAGCGCTGGCGCGCGCCGGGTCCGAGATGGTCCGCATCACGGTCGACCGCGAGGAGGCCGCCGCGGCCGTCCCGCAGATCCGCGAGCAGCTCGACAAGCGCGGCATCACCACGCCCCTGATCGGCGACTTCCACTATATCGGCCACAAGCTGCTGACCGACTATCCAGCCTGCGCCGAGGCGCTGGCGAAATACCGCATCAATCCCGGCAATGTCGGCTTCAAGGACAAGCGGGACACGCAGTTCTCGACCATCATCGAGCTCGCCAACAAATACGGCAAGCCGGTGCGCATCGGTGCCAATTGGGGCTCGCTCGATCAGGAGCTGCTCAGCAAGCTGATGGACGAGAACGCCGCCTCCGCGAACCCGCGCGATGCGCGCGCGGTGATGCGCGAAGCCATGGTGCAGTCGGCATTGCTGTCGGCCGCCCGGGCCCAGGAGCTCGGCATGCCGAAGGACCGCATCATCCTGTCGGCCAAGGTCTCGGCCGTGCAGGACCTGATCGCGGTCTATCAGGACCTCGCCGCACGCTCCGACTACGCCATCCATCTCGGCCTCACCGAGGCCGGCATGGGCTCGAAGGGCATCGTCGCCTCCTCGGCGGCGCTCGGCATCCTGCTGCAGCAGGGCATCGGCGACACCATCCGCATTTCGCTGACGCCCGAGCCCGGCGGCGACCGCACCCTCGAGGTGCAGGTCGCGCAGGAGCTGTTGCAGACCATGGGCTTCCGCACCTTCGTGCCGCTGGTCGCGGCCTGCCCCGGCTGCGGCCGCACCACCTCGACCACGTTCCAGGAGCTGGCGCGCTCGATCCAGGACTTCATCCGCGAGGAGATGCCGGCCTGGAAGACGCAATATCCCGGCGTCGAGGCGCTCAACGTCGCCGTCATGGGCTGCATCGTCAACGGCCCCGGCGAATCCAAGCATGCCAATATCGGCATCTCCCTGCCGGGCACCGGCGAGGCCCCGGCCGCGCCGGTCTTCGTCGACGGCAAGAAGTTCCGCACCCTGCGCGGCCCCACCATCGCGGCCGACTTCAAGGCGCTCGTCATCGACTACATCGACCAGCGCTACGGCAGCGGCGCCAAGGCGCCGGAGAGCGTGACCGCGGCGGAGTAGGGCGGGCACGCTGGTCCCGGCTCAGCCAGCGGCGCCTCCTGTGCCGCTGGGTTGATCGCGCGGTTGCTTGCGGCGAGAAGGTCTGACCATTCGTTACTCCGTCACGCCCGGGCTTGTCCCGGGCATCCATGTCGTTCCGAGGATGCCGAGCGGCGTGGATGGCCGGGACGAGCCCGGCCATGACGATGTGGCAGCAGACGGGCGCACAACTCCGATCGTCATATGCGATCGCTCTGTCGCAGGCGAGGAGCTTGAGAAAGAGTCCTCGGCTAGATTTCATGTCCAATCGGCCTGCCGTGAGAGCGACAGCCGACCTGCAACCGACGGCTGCTTGTGCCGCGCGCCGCGGTCTGAAATTTTTGCATGCGGATCGGCTGCAACGCACGCCGTGATGTCGCGGTTGCCCCCATCAGAACGGCGCCGCCCCACTGCCGCCCGCATGATCAGCACCTTGAGGCCTGCTGAAGAGGACGCCTCGATGAATCTCGACATCCGCGAAATGGAACTTGCCGAGACCTCGCTGGTCATCGACTACTTCTATTCGTCGAGCATCGAGCAACTCGACCTGATGGGCATCGACCCGACGCGGATGCCGACCAGGCCGGTGTGGGCCGGACTCTTCCAGACCCTGTACGAGACGCCGTTGGCCGAGCGCGCGGCGCTGCTGGTGATCTGGCGGCTCGACGGCCGCGCCATCGGCTTTTCCAGCTGCGACCGCATCGTCTACGGCAACCGCGCCCACATGCATCTGCATATCACCGAGCCCGAGCTGCGCAGCCGCGGCCTCGGCACCGCATGCGTCCGCCGCAGCATCGATTTCTATTTCGAGAGGTTGCGGCTCAAGCAGCTGTTCTGCGAGCCGCACGCCTACAACACCGCCCCCAACCGTGCGCTGCAGAAGGCCGGCTTCCGTTACTTGAAGACCTACAAGACCGTGCCTGGTCCGATGAACTACCATCAGGCCGTGACGCGCTGGATGATCGAGCGGTGAGGATGTGCGTTGCGCACGTGTCATTCGCGTGCAGCACCTGACATCGATGAAATTATGCCCGGCTCTCTCCGCGCCGTCATTCCGGGGCATTCGCGCGCAAAATGGCGAAGCCATTTTGAAGCAGCGCGAATGAGCCCGGAATCCATAACCACAGGCGGTCGTTGGTCGAAGATGGGCGCCACAGGCATCCCGCCTCCTCGTAACCGCTTGTGGCTATGGATTCCGGGCTCGCGCTCCGCGCGCTCCGGAATGACGCGTGGAGAGCGCGTGCTTCCTTCTGCGCCGCTGCAGGCGCAGCCAGCGCTGATGTGCCCGTCGCGTTACCATGTCGCACCTCCGGGCCTTGTGCCGTCGGGCAAATCAGATCGATGCTTCCGCCCATCCCGCCTCACTCACGAGGGGCGCTTCGCGGTCGTCACGAACGTGGAGGCGGGATGCGGTGGACGCGACGTGGCGCAGTGAGCTTCAGTGCTTGCGGACGAACGTCATGGCGCGGACGGTCAAGTCGCATGGTCCTGACATCCCGATGCTGATGCCAAGCTGGCGGTGATGATCCGCTGGTGACGGGGGCAAATAAGCCCGGTCCCCGGGGAGAATGCGAAGCAGCCGTTAAAACCATCGCGCAGGGAAGGCCGGGTCTTGTCCGGCTGAACCTGTGGTACCTGCCGCCTGCATTCTTTTCGCAGGCGGGCCACGGGCCTCAGTCGGGGCCCGGCCTTCCCTGCGCCCTCCGACGAGAGAGGGCGAAACCGATCAACGCTCGGACGCGAAAAGCGGGCGCGAGGATGAGGCGCCATGTTCGACAACCTCCGCTGTCGTCCCGGGCAAGCGGGCCAACGCGCATGCGTTGGTGCGGCGCCGACCTGGGATCTACACTCCCGGAAGCTGGTTTGCGGCACGCTGGCCCTGCGAGATGTGCCACCCACGAAGCGCTTGTGGCTATGAATCCTGGTGTTCGCCGGGATGACAGTGGTGGTTTGGGAAACCGCTCGGGCCATAGTCGTCATTGCGAGCGCAGCGAAGCAATCCAGAATTCTTGCGGGACCCTGGATTGCTTCGCTGCGCTCGCAATGACGGCATGCATGCTGCAAGACCGCGCTCTGCAACTCACCCGCCTACAACGGCAGCTCGCCGTACGACCGGTTGGCGAGGCTCGCTTCCTCCAGATCGAGATCGCGTTCGATGCGGCGGCGGGTCTCGTCGGTGATCTTGCCGTCGCGCAGCATCACGTGGATGAATTTGCGTTCTGCCGTGATCAGCTCGCGGGTCAGCTCGATGCCGAGCGCGGATG
Source organism: Bradyrhizobium sp. SZCCHNRI2009 (assembly GCF_032485115.1). NCBI lineage: Bacteria > Pseudomonadati > Pseudomonadota > Alphaproteobacteria > Hyphomicrobiales > Nitrobacteraceae > Bradyrhizobium > Bradyrhizobium sp. SZCCHNRI2009. Next base: position 173,713 of record NZ_JAUEUH010000005.1, on the reverse strand, counting down.
CGTCGTTGTCGTCGGGCTTGAGACCTTCCGGGAGCTGGTTGGTCCGGACCTCGTGGCGCGCCCGCAGCAGCCGCACCACCTCGTCGGACAGCTCGCGATCGCTGGTCATCGTCTCCAGCGACCGCAAGGCGCCGTCGAGCGCCTCGCGCCGGGCGGCGATCTCCTGCTCATGCTCGCGCTGATGCTCGGCGCGGCCCTGGTTTCCGACCCCGAGCCAGCGCACCACGGCCGGCAGGGTCAGGCCGAGCCCGATCAGGGTGAAGAAGATCACGCCGAAGGCGATGAACAGGATCTGGTCGCGATAGGGAAACGCGTCGCCGGTCGACAGCGTCAGCGGAAGCGCCAGCGCGGTGGCGAGCGAGACCGTGCCGCGCACGCCGGTGAAGCCGATGATGAAGGTCTGCCGCCAGGGCGGCAAGGGATCGCGGGCTCGCAGCGACGAGCTCAGCAAACGCGGCAGGATGGTCGCCGGGAAGGTCCAGGCGAAGCGCGCGATCACGACGATGGCGAGCACCAGCGCGGTCGCGATCATGATCTCGTCGAGCGGAAAGACCTTCGACTTCTCGTAGATCAGCCGCATCTGGAAGCCGGTCAGCAGGAACAGCATGCCCTCGATGAGGTAGATCATCAGGTCCCAGAAGAAGATGCCCTGCAGGCGGGTCGCCGAGGAGATCCACAGCGGTCCGTTCCAGCTCATGTAGAGGCCGCAGGCCACCGTCGCGATCACGCCGGAGCCGCCGACATGCTCGGGGATCCAGAACGCCAGATACGGCGTCAGCACCGACAGGGTGATCTCGACCTGCGGGTCGCGGGCATAGTGACGGGCGCGCAGCATCAGCCAGCCGACGCCGATGCCGAACGCGATCTCGCCGACCACGATCAGGCCGAACTCGCCGGCCGCGACCGGAAAGGAGAAGGCGCCGGTGGTGATGGCGGCCACCGCGAAGCGATAGAGGATCAGCGCGGTCGCGTCATTGGCGAGGCCCTCGCCTTCGAGAATGACCATGACCCGGCGCGGCAGGTGCAGCCGGCGGGCGATGGCGAGCGGCGCCACCACGTCGGGCGGCGCAACGATGGCGCCGAGCAGGAAGCCGAGGCTCCAGGGCAGGCCGAGAAGATAGTGGGTCGCGGTGGCCACCATGGAGGCGGTGAAGATCACGCAGCCGACCGCGAGCAGCACGATCGGCCGCAGATTGCGCTTGAACTCGCGCCAGCTCATCGCGACGCTCGACGAATAGATCAGCGGCGGCAACACCACCAACAGCACGAGCTCGGGCGGCAGCGCGAACGCCGGCATCGTCGGCACGAAGGCGAGCGCGATGCCGGCGAGCATCAGGAGGATCGCCGGCGCGAGATTGGCGCGTCGCGCGATCAGGGCGGTTCCCGCCAACACGGCCAGCAGGATCAGGAATATCTGAAAGTGAGCTTCCATGGCTGGGGGCTTGGCGTCGTCGCGCCGGCGTCAATCCCGGAGGTCGTAGCGGTAGGACTTCGACACGATCTGCCAGCCGTCCTTCAGTTTCATCGCCACGAGATAATCGGTGAAAAAGCGCGGCGGCAGCTGGCAGCGCACCTTGATGAAGGCCGTCTTGTCGTCCGAACGATCGATGGTGACGATGAAGTCCTCGCGCGGCTTGCCCTCAGCCTTGGCCGATGGGCGCTTGCGCACCCAGGCCAGCCAGTCCGGCACGGTCAGGATCTTGAGTTCGCCATTCTCGACCCAGCGCAGGTCGGCGGTGGGGTGGAACACGGCACCGAGCTTGTCGGCGTCGCCCTCGTAGAGCGCATCAAAATAGCCCTGAACGACGGCCTCGACGGTGGAACGGTCTGTGCTCACGGCCAACTCCCTGGGAACCTGGACAAACAAGGATCGCATTTTCGATGCAAAACGGCGCTTGGCAAGGCATGAACTGGCGCCATTGCGCCAGCGACAGACTATAATGGCCGAGGCCAGGTGGATCGGGAATAAATCTGCGTGATCCCGGTCACAAGCCTAATGGGCTGCACTCTGATAGGCAGGTCCCAGCAGGTCTCCCAGCGGTATGGGGTAGGTACGATGTCTTGGTCACTTCGATTAGGCGGTTACATCCTGGCGGGAGCGCTGCTGCTGGTCGGCCACCCCGCGCTCGCCGACAAGCGAGTGGCGCTCGTCATCGGCAATTCCGCCTATCAGAACGTGCCGCAACTGACGAACCCCGCCAATGACGGCGCGGTGATGACGGCGACCTTCAAGAGCGCGGGCTTCGATGTCGTCGATTACCGGCGCGATCTGACCGCGCGGGAGACCAGGCGGGCCTTGCGCGATTTCGCCGACGCCGCCCGCGATGCCGATATTGCGGTGGTCTACTACGCCGGCCACGGCATGGAGGTCGAAGGGGCGAACTATCTGATCCCGATCGACGCCCGGCTCGAGCGTGACACCGACGTCTATGACGAGACGCTGTCGCTCGACCGTATTCTGGTCGCCGTCGAGCCGGCGAAGAAGCTGCGCCTGGTCATTCTCGACGCCTGCCGCGACAACCCGTTCACCCGCAACATGCAGCGGACGGTGGCGACCCGCAGCCTCGGCCGCGGCCTCGCCAAGGTCGAGCCGACCAGCCCAAATACGCTGATCGCCTATTCCGCCAAGGCCGGCTCGACCGCGCAGGACGGCGACGGCAAGAACTCGCCATTCACGCTAGCGCTGTCGCGGCATATCGCGACCCCCGGCCTCGACGTCCGCAAGGCGTTCGGCTTCGTCCGCGACGAGGTGCTGAAAGCGACCGCCAACCGCCAGGAGCCGTTCGTGTACGGCTCGCTCGGCGGCGAGGACGTGCCGCTGGTCCCTGGCGTGCCGCGCGTCGTGACACAGATGCCGGTGACGCCGCCGCCGAGCCCGCAGGCCGACATCCGGCGCGATTACGAGCTCGCGATGCAGGTCGGCAACAAGGGCGCGCTGAACGCCTTCCTGGCGCAATATCCCGACGGATTCTACGCCAGCCTCGCCAAGTTGCAGCTCGACAAGCTCACCGCCGAGGAGAATCGCGCCACCGCTTCCGAGAAGGCCCGCGCCACCGAGGCCGAGCGGGCGCGGCTCGCCGCCGAGGGCGCGCGCAAGGAGACGCTCGCCAAGGCGGAGGCCGAGGCCAGGGCGGCGGAGCAGGCTCGGATTGTCGCTGAGAAGGCCAATCAGGTCGCGCAGCAGCAGGCGGCCGACGCCGAGAAGAAGCGCGGTGAGCAGCAGCTCGCTGCGGTCGACAATCCGCGCGCGGCGACCTCGCCCGGCGCGCCCACGCCCGCAGCACCGCAGCAGGGCCAGGTCGCCTCGCTCACCCCGGCCGCGCAGCCCGCTGATCTCGCCAAGTCGGTGCAGCTCGAGCTGCGCCGCGTCGGCTGCCTCACCGAGGATGCCGATGGCGACTGGGGCTCGGCCTCGCGCCGCTCGCTGTCGCAGTTCAACCGCTATGCGGGCACCAAGCTCGATACCCAGGCCGCCTCGGCCGATGCGCTGCAGGCGATCAAGCTCAAGCAGGCGCGCGTCTGCCCGCTGGTCTGCCAGCATGGCACCAAGCCGGACGGCGACCGCTGCACCCGCATCGTTTGCGCCGAGGGTTCGTTCGTCAACGACGACAATGAATGCGAGAAGCGGCGCGACAGGAAGCCGGTCGCCAAGCGCGATGGCAGCGACGAAGATGTGCCGTCGCGCCGCCGCGCCCGTGCGGCGCCGGAGGCCGGCCTGCCGATGCCGGCTCCCGGTGTGGGCCCCGGGGTTGGGATCGGAGGTGGTGGCGGCGTCGGGACGGGCCCGGGCTACACCAGGCCCCAGACGCAAGCCGCCCGGCCGCCGAAGTCGGGCGGGCAGATCTATTGCGACGCTTATCTGTGCCGCGCCGTCAGGCCCGGTTGCCGGCTGGAATATCGCGGCGGCGGCGGCCCGGCCAACAATGCCAGCGTCGAGGTGTGCAACTGATCAGGACGAGATTACGCTGGCGGCGATGTTGACCATCAGGGCGACCAGTGCGGTGTTGTAGACGAACGAGATGATGCCGTGCACGGTCGCGGTGCGGCGGATGATCTTGTCGGTGATGCCGACGTCGGAGACCTGGGCGGTCATGCCGATGATGAAGGAGAAGTAGACGAAGTCCCAGTAGTCGGCGTGCTCGTCCGTGTCGCCGCTGGGGAATTGCAGGCCGCCGGGCTTGGCGCCGCGGTAGTAGTCATGGGCGTAGTGCAGGGCGAAGGTCGCATGCACCGCGGCCCAGGACAGCGAGACGGTGAGCAGCGCCAGCGTCAGCGCCGGAGCGTCGCGCTTGGAAGCGCCGAGCTCGAGCACGATCGCGGCGATGCTGGCGAAGGCGCCGAGCGCCGTGACCAGCAGGATCACGAAACGGCCGTCGTCCTGCATGACCGCCTTGCGGCGGATGTGATGATGCTCGCTGCGCAGCATCATCGCCGCGACCAGCACGAGGTAGAGCGCGGTGAAGATGTCCCAGCTGATCAGGAGCCGCGTGATCAGCCGCAGCGCCGGCGACAGCAGGAAGAACGCAACGATCGCGAGGCCCAGCGATATGAAGGTGCGCGGCCGCGCATAGATGACGCGCAGCGCAGCCGGCAGCCGCGTGAAGCGGGCGAGGTCCGGATCGTCGGGATGGACTCCGCCCAATGCCTCGCCTCAGCTCTTGCGTTCGGCGACGAAGTGCGCGGCGGCCCGCAGCACGTCGCCCTTGGCGCCGAAGACCGATAGCGCGGCATCGCCGCGGGCGAGCAGGTCGCGGACGCGCTGCCTGGCGCCCTCGACGCCGAGCTGGGTGACGAAGGTGGTCTTGCCGAGCTCGGCGTCGGCACCGGCCGGCTTGCCGAGGGTGGCGGCATCGCCCTCGACGTCGAGCAGGTCGTCGGCGATCTGGAAGGCTTCGCCGAGCGCGCGACCGTAGTCGTCGAGCGCCTGGTACTCGGCCGCCGAGGCCTGGCCGAGCAGGGCGCCGGCGATGCAGCCGAAGCGGAGCAGGGCGCCGGTCTTCATCTGCTGGACGCGGGCGACGTCGACCGGGCCACTGTCGCCGAACCGGCCCTCGCCGGCGAGGTCGAGGATCTGGCCGCCGGCCATGCCGCCGACACCGGCGCAGCGGGCCAGCGCCCGGGTCAAAGCGAGGCGGACGCCGGCATCGGGATGGATCTCGTCGCGGGTGATGATGTCGAAGGCGATGGTCAGCAGCGCGTCGCCGGCCAGGATCGCGGTGGCGTCGTCATAGACCTTGTGCAGGGTCGGACGCCCGCGCCGCAGGTCGGAATTGTCCATCGCCGGCAGATCGTCGTGGATGAGCGAGTAGCAGTGGATGCATTCGAGCGCCGCGCCGGTCAGCAGCGCGCCCTTGCGCGGGACGCCGAACACGGCGGCGCTCTCGACCACCAGGAACGGGCGTAGCCGCTTGCCGCCGTTCAGGCTCGAATAGCGCATCGACTCGATCAGCCGCTTCGGCCTGATGATCTCGTCCGCCAGCGGCGCATCGCCGAGGAGCTCGCCGAGCAGGGCTTCGGTCTCTTCCGCGGTCTTGTCCAGGCGTTGGGTGAAGTCGGTGAGGGCCGTCGCAGTCATTTAACAAGAGCTCCAGGGGCAAAATTCGCCGGACAATCGTTGATGGCGGCGACTTCGTCAATTGCCGGAGCGGTGGCGGCTTTCGGCCGCAACGGCGGAAAAAAGCAGGAAACCACATCGAGATGTCGGATAATCCCGGCCAATTGTCCGCCCCCGCGGTGGTCCCAACCGAGCGGCGCCTGCCCTTGCGTACCGTCAGAACCATCCTCGTGATCGCCGTGCTGGTGCTGCTCGTGCCCTATGCGCTGACGCCGTTCTATGCCGTGGGTCACCCCGTCTCGACCCTGATGCTGTGGCGGTCGGTGACGGGGCAGCCGGTGACGCGGCACTGGATCGACCTCTCGGCGATGTCGCCGTATTTGCCGCGCTCGGTGGTGGCCGCGGAGGATGCCAAATTCTGCAGCCATCACGGCATCGACTGGGGCGCGCTGCGCGAGGTCATGGACGATGCCGAGGACGGCGAGGTCTCGCGGGGCGGCTCGACCATCACCCAGCAGGTCGCCAAGAACCTGTTCCTGTGGCAGGGCCGCAGCTATGTTCGCAAGGCGCTGGAACTGCCGCTGGCGCTGTGGATCGACCTCGTCCTCGGCAAGCGGCGCATCCTCGAAATCTACCTCAACATCGCCGAGCTCGGTCCCAGCGGCCAGTTCGGGGTGGAGGCGGGCGCCAATTACGCGTTCAACCGCTCGGCAGCTGGCTTAGGGCCGCGCGAGGCGGCGCTGATGGCCTCGATCCTGCCGAACCCCGTCCGGCGCAGCGCCCGGGCCCCGGGGCCGGGTGTGCGGCGGCTGTCGGCGACCTACATGGTGCGGGCCCAGGCCTCCAGCCTGCAGGCCTGCTGGGGGGAGCGGCGGTGAGGTCCGAGCGGGCGCAATTTTGGCCAAAAATGCCTCGGAGAGCCCTAGCCATGCCGCACCCCTTCCTCTATAAGCGCGGCCTTGATCGGCATCCGGGCTCGCCAGCTTCATGGCTGCAGCCGTCCTTTGCGGACGATGCCTTGCAAAAATACCCTAGAGGATACCGATATGGCCGTCCCCAGAAGAAAAACTTCGCCGTCGCGCCGCGGCATGCGCCGCTCGGCTGACGCCATCAAGAAGCCGACCTATGTCGAGGACAAGGATTCCGGCGAGCTGCGTCGTCCGCACCACCTGGACCTGAAGACCGGCATGTACAAGGGCCGCCAGGTCCTGAAGAAGAAAGACGCCTGATTGTCCGCGCGGGCCGCTTTCCAAGCTGCCCGAATTCGGCCATCGATGGGGTTGAAAGCGGTCCCGTGCGACGTGATTCGCCGGGACCGTTGCGTATCTGTGTCGCGTGATCCCGTCTCGCTGTCTCATCTTCGCACCGATTGACTTTGCGCCGGGCCGCCGCCCGCGCCATCCAAGGCTTCAACCGATGTCCATGGTCGGTTTCCCGCTGCTGCTGATCCCGCTGGCGATCTACAACATGATCGTCTTCCTGATGCCGGGGGTCGCGTTCAGCGAGACGCTGCTGCGCCTTCAGCTTCCGTCCGGCGAGGTCTGGACGATCTCGCTCGGCGACATGCTGCTGGCCCTGGGCGTGCTGCTGCTGCTGCTCGAAATCATCAAGGCGGCGAAGCCGAACGGGAAATATCTGACCGATCATCTGCTGTCGCTGCTGGTCTTCGGCGGCGCCGCGGCGGAATTCGCGATGTGGCAGAAGTTCGGGAATTCGACCTTCCTGCTGCTGACCCTGCTGGCGATGGTCGATTTCTTCGGCGGAGTCTCGCTGCGCACCAAGCGCGCCGCCCGCTCAGTCGTCGCAGCTCCCGCTTCCGTGCCGGCGCCGGCCGAAGCGACCGTGCCTGATTCGGAACCTCAGCCGATCGAGGAGCCGGCCAGAGAATCGGTCAAAGAACCGGCCAAGGCGGAGGTTGAGCAGGCGGAGGTTCAGAAGGCGGATGCTGCCGCGCCCGTCGTTGAAGAGCCGATCGATGCCGTGCCGGCTGCTGCTTCGGTCGCCGAGTCCGTGCTGCTCGACCGCTCGGTCCCCCGGCCGGCTCCCGCTCCGACGACCGGCTGGGTCGCGGAGGCAAAGGAGACCGAGACCGCTGCTCCGGGCGCTCCAGAGCCGCCCAAACCCGACGCGCCGAAGCCCTGAGGCGCAGGAGCGCGCCGCTCAGATCATTTCTCGGGTCCGGCCGCCGGCACGCGTGACCGGCTGAAGCCTCGCCGCATAGGCACTGTGGACGTCGGCAACCGCCGCGCGCCTGAGCGTGCGGGTTTGCGGCAGCTGCTCGGCGGTCGCGATCAGATGGGTCACGAAGCCGGCGTCGGGGCGTGCTGCGCGAACGATCCGCGCGCGAAGGTCATGGCTCGCATCGCTCGGCAGCAGCGTCACGGAGCGGGAGGTCTGCTCCGACCCATCCAGGCGATCGCCGTCCTGATCAATCGTTAACATTGTCCAACCACCGCCGGCGCGATTGTCACGTTCTGGGACGCCGGAGCCTTTCGCTCCTCGATCTCGCAAGAGCAATGCCGTTCCAAGCGCTCTGGAGCGCTGCATGTTCCAAACATGGTTGACGCGTCTCGGACACGCGCTCGTCGCCTCGGCATGCTCTCCGTTAACCAGAGATGCGTAGTCTGATTCGCGAACTCGGCCGCCGCCGCTCGCGCGGATGCGCGCTGGCCGTTCCCAAATCAGCGCCGGTGCTGCCGGCCTGTGCCGAAACGAGGCGACCTTGACATCCGAATTGCCACAGACCGCGATGATCCTGGCATCCCTGGGCCAAGCCGCCTTCGTCTGGGATCTGGCGAGCGACGTGATCGTCTGGAGCGATCACGTCGGGGCGGTGTTTGCCGACGTTCCGCTGCCGCAACTCTGCAACGGCGCCGAATTCAGCAAGCTGATCGAGCCGGACCGCAGCATCCGCTCCGAGATCATGCACCAGGGGGCGCCGCTGCATGGCGCCGCCGGCACGCCGTACCGGATCGAATATGGCGTGCGCACCCACGCCGGTGCGCCATTGATCTGGGTCGAGGAGACCGGCTGCTGGTTCGCCGGCCCCGATGGGCGGCCCTTGCGTGCCCAGGGCATCGTGCGGATCAACAACGAGCGCCACGCCCGCGAGGAGCAGCTGCTCAAGCTGTCACGGCACGATCCGCTGACCGGCGAGCTGAACCGGACGCATCTGCTGGCGACGCTTGCCGAGGTGATCGAGGAGTCGCAGCGGTTCCGCTTCTCCTGCGCCTTCATGCTGGTCGGCATCGATCATCTCGCGCGCATCAACGACGCCTTCGGCTTCGACGTCGCCGACGGCGTCGTGCTGGAGATCGCCCAGCGCATCCGAGGCCGGCTCCGCGGTGGCGACACGCTCGGGCGGTTCTCGGGCAACAAGTTCGGGTTGATCCTGAAGAACTGCACGATGGACGACATGACCACCGCGGCCGAGCGCTTTCTCGCGACCGTGCGCGACGAGGTGGTGCCGACCAAGTCAGGTCCGGTCGCCGTCACCGCGACGATCGGCGCCGTGAGCGTTCCCCGTCACGCCCGCTCGGTCGAGGAAGCGGTCAACCGCGCCCATGAGACGCTCGACGCCGCCAAGCGCCGCCGCATCGGATCGTTCTCGACCTGGCGGCCGAACGTGGAGCGCGACGCACAGCGCAAGGTCAACATCCGCGTCACCGACGAGATCGTGACCGCGCTCAATGAGCGGCGCATCGTCACAGCGTTCGAGCCGGTGGTGAATGCCAACACGCTTGCGCCCGCCTTCTATGAATGCCTGGTGCGGATGCGCCAGGATGACGGCCGGGCCTTGCTGGCGCCGGACGTCGTCCCAGTCGCCGAACGGCTCGGTTTGATCCGTCTGGTCGATCACCGCATTCTGGAGCTGGTGGTGGCGGAGCTCGCGAGCACGCCCGACGTCACCCTGAGCCTCAACATCTCGCCTGAGACCACCATGGATCCGGACTGGTGGGCCTCGATCGAGTCCATGATGCGCGCCCATCCTGGGGTCGCCGAACGGCTGATCGTCGAGATCACCGAGACGGTCGAGATCCAGGACGTCGACGATCTCCGCGGCTTCGTGACGCGGCTGAAAGATCTCGGCAGCCGAATCGCCATCGATGATTTCGGCGCCGGGCACACCTCGTTCCGCAATCTGCGCAAGCTCGGCGTCGACATCGTCAAGATCGACGGCGCCTTCGTGCAGAATCTCGTGCGCTCGGCTGACGACCGCGCCTTCGTGCAGACGCTGGTCGAGCTGGCGCGACGGCTGCAGATCAAGACGGTCGCGGAATGGGTGCAGGACGAGGCGTCGGTCGGGCTGCTGCGCGACTGGGGCTGCGATTACATCCAGGGCCGGGTGATTGGCCTCGCCTCGGTCGATCGGCCGTGGATCGGTAACGGCAGGGTGGAGCTGCCGGCGGCGGGTTGATCAGCCGCCGGCCTTCGGCGTCAGCCTTGCTGCTCGTCCTTCTTCGGCTCCGACATGCGATCGAGCCGGTCCTGCATTTCCTTCATCTGACGGCGCAGCTCGTCGATGTTGTCGTCGGCGGCCGGGGCCGGCTCGGCGGCCTTCTCGTCGGCGCGCACCGGCGGCGTGAACGGCTTGAACATCGAGAACGTCTGCTGGAACAGTTCCATGTTGCGGCGCACCTGCTCCTCGAGCGGCGCGAACGGCGTCCCGCTGAAGGTGTCGGCGATCTGCTTGCGGAACTTCTCCTGCTCCCGGGTCAGGGTATCGATCGACTGCTCAAGGTACTTTGGCACCACCATCTGCATGCTGTCGCCGTAGAAGCGGATCAGCTGGCGCAGGAACGTGGTCGGCAGCAGGTTCTGACCGGCCTTGTTCTCCTGCTCGAAGATGATCTGCGCGAGGACCGACCGCGTGATGTCGTCGCCGGTCTTGGCGTCGTAGACCAGGAAATCCTCCCCGTTCTTAACCATCGAGGCCAGATCTTCGAGGGTCACGTAGGTACTCGTCCCGGTATTGTAGAGCCGCCGGTTCGCGTATTTCTTGATTGTGGTGGGTTGGTCAGATTTCGCCATGAGCTCACACATGCAAACCGAGAACAGGGAACCCGGCGGCGTCGCCGCAGGGCGAAGAGCTACGCAATGCAATAACGTAATCACTTTCGAGCGAGTTCGGCTACGGTTTTGTGCGGAACGGTTAATCCCGCAGCAGAAATCTTGCCCACGAAACGGCCAAGCATCCCAATTTGAATGCGCTGCAACAGGAATTGCTGATGCCGCCAATTGACATGTCGCAACGACGTTAACAGGATGAAGGACGAAGGTTGCGCACTCGCCAATCCGGGGCTTGCGGAGGGCCGGCACGACCGTGAACTGAAAAGATCATTTTCATTTCAAATACCCTCGAGTCTCAAGCCCTCGCTTTCACGTCCAAGATCAAGAACCCCAGGAGATGCTCATGTCAGACGATGTCGTCATCGTCAGCGCCGCCCGCACCGCGGTTGGAAGTTTCAACGGTGCCTTCGCCAGTGTCCCGGCTCATGAATTGGGGGCGGTGGCCATCAAGGCCGCGCTGGAGCGCGCCGGCGTCGAGCCGGGCCGCGTCTCGGAGGTCATTATGGGCCAGATCCTGACTGCGGCGCAGGGCCAGAACCCGGCGCGCCAGGCTTCGATCGCCGCCGGCATTCCAGTCGAGAGTCCGGCCTGGGGCATCAACCAACTGTGCGGCTCCGGCCTGCGCTCCGTGGCGCTCGGCTACCAGGCGCTCGTCAATGGCGACTCCGACATCGTGGTCGCCGGCGGCCAGGAGTCGATGAGCATGGCGGCGCACGCGCAATATCTGCGCGCCGGCGTGAAGATGGGCTCGCTCGATCTGGTCGACACGATGATCAAGGACGGCTTGTGGGACGCCTTCAACGGCTATCACATGGGCAACACCGCCGAGAACGTTGCGAAGCAATATCAGATCACGCGCGCGCAGCAGGACGAGTTCGCCGTTGCATCGCAGAACAAGGCCGAGGCGGCTCAGAAGGCCGGCAGGTTCAAGGACGAGATCGCACCCGTGACGGTCAAGAGCCGCAAGGGTGACACCGTGGTCGACACCGATGAATATCCGCGTCATGGCGCGACGATCGAGGCCATGGCCAAGCTGCGTGCGGCGTTCGAGAAGGACGGCACGGTCACGGCCGGCAACGCGTCGGGCATCAATGACGGCGCGGCTGCCGTGGTGCTGATGACCGCCAAGCAGGCGGCCAAGGAGGGCAAGACCCCGCTGGCGCGGATCGTGTCCTGGGGCCAGGCCGGCGTCGACCCGAAGATCATGGGCACCGGCCCGATCCCGGCGTCGCGTTCGGCGCTGAAGAAGGCCGGCTGGAACATCGCCGACCTCGACCTGATCGAAGCCAACGAGGCGTTCGCCGCGCAGGCTTGCGCGGTGAACAAGGATCTCGGCTGGGATCCGGCCAAGGTCAACGTCAACGGCGGCGCGATCGCGATCGGCCATCCGATCGGTGCGTCCGGCGCGCGCGTGCTCGTGACTCTGCTGCACGAGATGCAGAAGCGCGACGCGAAGAAGGGTCTTGCCACGCTGTGCATCGGCGGCGGCATGGGCATCGCGCTGTGCGTTGCACGCGACTAAAAAGCCGGCAGTGACTGCGAACCGTTCAGCCTTCGCAATCGCGTCCAGCTCAACTAAAGATCAACGCCCGGCGATCTCGCCGGGCGTTTTGTTCTTGATGTCCGTCAAACACGTCGCATAATCGACCACTAAAAAAATGGAGTTGAGCGAGCATGGACGGTCGTGCGGCAAGTTGATCGTCGCGCGGAGGTTCATGATCCAATAACAACGGCAAGCGCGGCGACAGCCAGAGGTTGTCCTGTGCGATCAGTCATCGAGGGAAGGATTCGACATGGCACGTGTAGCGTTGGTGACGGGGGGAACGCGCGGTATCGGAGCGGCGATCAGCAAGGCGCTGAAGGCGGCTGGATACAAGGTCGCGGCGAATTACGGCGGCAACGATGCCGCGGCGGAGAAGTTCAAGAGCGAGACCGAGATCCCCGTCTACAAATGGGACGTCAGCTCGTTCGAGGCCTGCGGCGAAGGCATCAAGAAGGTCGAAGCCGATCTCGGTCCCATCGATGTGCTGATCAACAATGCCGGCATCACCCGTGATACGGCCTTCCACAAGATGACGCTCGAGCAGTGGAGCGCGGTGATCAACACCAATCTCGGCTCGCTGTTCAACATGACCCGCCCGGTCATCGAGGGCATGCGCGCGCGCAAGTTCGGCCGCATCATCAACATCTCCTCGATCAACGGCCAGAAGGGCCAGTTCGGCCAGGTCAACTACTCCGCGGCGAAGGCCGGCGACATCGGCTTCACCAAGGCGCTCGCGCTGGAGACGGCCAAGGCCGGCATCACCGTCAACGTGATCTGCCCGGGCTACATCAACACCGAGATGGTGCAGGCGGTGCCGAAGGACGTGCTCGAGAAAGCCATCCTGCCGCTGATTCCGGTGGGGCGCCTCGGCGAGCCCGAGGAGATCGCGCGCGCCGTGGTGTTCCTCGCGGCTGATGAGGCCGGAGCCATCACCGGCTCGACGCTGTCGGTCAATGGCGGCCAGTACATGGTGTGAGCCTCGCCGGCGGCGTTGCCTCCGGCCACCATCTGCGGTTAAGGAAAACCTGATGCCCGCGCTCGCCGCGGGCATTCACGTCTTGGACGCTCCCCGCACGGACGCAGGCGTGGGTGGCCGGCATGAGCCGGCCGTGACGGAGCCTGCCGCCTGATGTCCCAGCGCAATGCGACCCTGATCGGTCTGACCGCGATCCTGATGTGGTCGCTGCTCGCCTTGTTGACGGTGGCAACTGGCACGATCCCCGCCTTCCAGCTTGCGGCGATGACCTTCGCGATCGGCGGCGCGGTCGGCCTGCTCAGTCTGGTCCGCCGACCGGACGGGCTACGGGTGCTGCGGCAGCCGCTGACGGCGTGGGCCGTGGGCGTCGGTGGGCTGTTCGGTTATCACGCGCTGTACTTCCTGGCGCTGCGCTTCGCGCCGCCGGCAGAAGCCGGGCTGCTGAACTATCTTTGGCCGCTGCTGATCGTGCTATTTTCGGCCTTTCTGCCGGGGGAGCGGCTCGCGGTTCATCACGTGACCGGCGCCGTGATCGGGCTTGTCGGCACCGCGCTGCTGTTGCTCGGCAACGGTGCGAGCTTCGCTGCGAGCCAGTTGCCGGGGCTCGCGGCCGCCTTCGTCGCGGCGTTCGTGTGGGCGATCTATTCGGTGCTCTCGCGCCGTCTGAAGGCGGTGCCGACCGATGCCGTCGCCGGCTTCTGCATGGCGACGTCCGCGCTCGCGGCCCTGGTCCATGTTGCGGTCGAGCGAACGGTCTGGCCCGACGGCCCGACGCAGTGGCTCGCTGTTGCCGGTCTCGGCATCGGCCCGGTTGGCGCCGCGTTCTATGCCTGGGACATCGGGATGAAGCGCGGAGACATTCGCGTGCTCGGTGCCGCATCCTATGCGACGCCGCTGCTGTCGACGGCTTTCCTGATCGTTGCCGGCTATGCCCGGCCGAGCGCCACCCTGGCGGTGGCCGCACTGCTGATTGCCGGCGGCGGTCTGGTCGCGGCCAAGGACATGTTCCTCCTGCGCAAGCGCTGACCGCGTCAGGTCGAGCGACGTCAGGCGGCGCCGGCTCGCATGCGGACTCGGCACGGCGGTCCGAATCCGCCGGTTATCCTTGATGCGCACTTAACCGTGCGCAAAACCGGCGCGCCGGCCGGTAGCTCACAACCGCCGATTACAGTTTGCCGCGGTCTGCACCTAACCCGCCCTTTACCCGTGCTGAGCGATAGTCCCTGCGAAATGGTGCTGACAACGGGGCGGCAATGCCGGACGTGAGACGTTACATGGCCCGCGCAGGGGAGTTGTTTCGCGTTCCCGCCGACAGTCCCGAGCTGACGCGCGCGCAGTTCCAGGCGTTCTCCAAGCAGGTGCCGCTGCTCTATTTCATTCTCATCACCAACAGCCTGGCGCTCGCCTACACGTTCCTGCCGCTGGCGCCGACGTGGCTCACGATCTCGGTGCCGGCGTTGCTATCGACGATTACCGGCGCGCGCATGCTGTGGTGGCTGCGGCAGGGCGAGGCCGCCAGCAGCGACGCCGAGGTGCTGCGCAACCTGCGTGTCACCAACCGGATTGCCGGCCCGATCGGGGCGCTGTTCGTCGTCTGGTCCTTCGCGTTGTTTCCCTACGGCGACCCATTCGCCAAGGGGCAGGTCGCGTTCTACATGGCGGTCACGGTCATCGGCATCATCTTCTGCCTGATGCACCTGCGCTCCGCAGCCCTGATCGTGACCCTCGTGGTCATCGTGCCCTATGTCATCTTCTTCATGTCCACGGGCGTTCACGCGCTGCGGGCGATCGCGGTCAATCAGCTGCTCGTGTCCGGCGCGATGGTCACGGTGCTGTTCATCTATTATCGGGATTTCGCCGCGCTCGTCGCCAGCCGCAAATCGCTGCTCGCGGAGCAGGCGGCGACGCAAGCGCTGTCGGATGAAAACTTCCGCCTCGCCAATCTGGATTCGCTGACCGATCTGCCCAATCGCCGTCGCTTCTTCTCGGAGCTCACGCAAGCTTTCGCCGAGGCCGACCGGGACGGCACGCGGCTCGCCGTCGGCATCATCGATCTCGACGGCTTCAAGCCGATCAACGACACCTATGGGCACACGGTCGGCGACCGCGTGCTGATCGAGGCCGCGCGCCGCATCCGCGACGCCTGTGCCGGCCATGGCGGCCAGGTCCATCTCGCCCGGCTCGGCGGCGACGAGTTCGGACTGGTGGTCGCCGGCAATCCCACGGACGACGATCTGCTCAACCTCGGACGGCAGATCACCGACCTCATCAAGCTGCCCTATCAGTTCGACACGACCCATACCGGCCTGTCGTGCTCGACCGGCTTTGCGTTGTATCCGCGCTCGGCCATGGTTGCGGATGCGCTGTACGAATGCGCCGACTATGCGCTCTACCACGCCAAGCGCCGCGCCCGCGGCCAGGCCATCATCTTCTCGACCGAGCTCGAGGCGGAGATCCGCAGCCGCAGCGTGATCGAGCACCTGTTGCGCACGGCCGATTTCGACGCCGAGATGGACCTGGCGTTTCAGCCGATCATGGACGCGACGAATTCGCGCACCACCGGATTCGAGGTCCTGGCGCGCTGGCACAGCCCCAAGCTGGGTACGGTGTCGCCCGCAAGCTTCATCCCGGCCGCCGAGCGGATCGGCGTCATCCGCAGCCTGACGCGTTGTCTGCTGGTCAAGGCGCTCGCCGCCGCGCGGACCTGGCCGGACGACATTCGCGTGTCGTTCAATCTCTCCGCGCACGACATCTGTTCGCCGGATGGCGTCCTGCCGCTGCTGGCGGTCATCCATGCCAGCGGCGTGCCGCCGCGCCGCATCGAGTTCGAGATCACCGAGACCGCCGTCACCTTCGACTTCGCCCGCGCCGAGCAGTCGATCGCGGCATTGAAGGCGATCGGTTGCGGCATCTCGCTGGACGATTTCGGCACCGGCTACTCGTCGCTCAGTCACGTCCACCGGCTGCCGCTCGACAAGCTCAAGGTCGACCGCAGTTTCGTGAGCGACGTCAACGCTAACCCGATCAGCCACAAGATCATCAAGTCGCTGACCGGCCTCTGCGCCGACATGGAAATTTCGTGCGTCGTCGAGGGTGTCGAGACCAAGGAGCAGCTCGACAGCCTGCGGCGTCTGGGCGCGGACTACATCCAGGGCTACTACTTCGCGAAGCCGATGCCGGCCGACGCGATTTCCGGCTTCCTCGCCCAGGAGCGCCAGCGCTTCGCCGAGCCAGCCGCGAAGGTCGCCGGCGCGAGCGCCTGACTCAGACCTCCGGCTCCCAGCCGGGCGGCGCAAGCTCGAATCCTTCGAACATGAAGCCCGGCGCCACCGTGCAGCCGACGAGCGTCCAATCGCCGGCGCTCTCGGCGGCCTGCCAGGCATGGGCGGGCACCACCGCCTGCGGCTGCTGGCCGGCTGCGAGGTCGATGCCCAGCGTCGTCGTTTGCGGCGCCTGGCCTTCGGCGGCGATCCGCAAGGTCAGCGGCGCACCGGCATAGAAGTGCCAGGTCTCGACCGCGTCGACCCTGTGCCAATGCGAACGCTCGCCGCGCGCGAGCAGGAAATAGATCAAGGTCGATGCGGCGCGGCCGGAGGCGTCGACGGCCGGATCGCGGAAGGTCTCGCGAAAATGTCCGCCCTCCGGATGAGGCTGCAGGCCGAGACGCGCGATGATGTCGGCAGCCGAGAGCGTGGCCATCGTCGTCCTCGCCGTTACGACTTGTTCTTGCGCTCGCGCAGCTCGCCGAATACCTGCTCGGCGCTGGCGCCCTTCATGCGCAGCCGCACTGCGACGGCCGGATCGTCGGCGCGCAGGAACACGTTGGCGGTCTTCTCGTCGCCCAGCAGCGACGGAATGGTCGGCCGGTTGGCGGCACGCAGCCGCGTGACCTCCTCGGCGCGAGCCTTCAGCGCCGCGTTGTCGCCGTCGACGGTGAGGGCGAATTTGACGTTCGAGGCTGTGTATTCGTGGCCGCAATAGAGCCGGAAGTCGTCCGGCAGCGCGCGCAGCTTGAGAAGCGAGTCCCACATCATCGGATAGGTGCCCTCGAACACCCGGCCGCAGCCGACCGAGAACAGCGTGTCGGCCGCAAACAGCGCCTTGTCGGCATCGAACACGTAGGAGACGTGGTCGAGCGTATGGCCCGGCGTTTCCAGCACCCGCGCGAGCAACTCGCCGATCTTCACGACATCGCCATGGGCGACTCGCAGATCGACGTTGGCGATCGCCGTCGTCTTGTCGTGGGGCGCGACCACCCGGCAGCCATATTTCTGCTTGAGCTCGGCGACGCCGCCGACATGGTCGTGATGATGATGCGTGATCAGGATGTCGGTGAGCCTCCAGCCTTCGGCGTCCAATTGCCGGACGATCGGTCCGGCCTCGGGGGCGTCGATCGAGGCAGTCGCACCGGTCGCGGGGTCATGGATCAGATAGCCGAAATTGTCGGACAGGCAGGTGAAGGCGCGGATGTCGGCGGCCATGATGTCTCCGTCGGCGGGACCGGGCGAGGCACGATGGTCGCGCTCGCGATGCCAGAAGGTCGTGGAAGCGGAGCCCGGGCGCAGCGCTGCGGGGCGGCCTCCGATGTCCCGCGCAGAGATATGGCGTTAACGCTGGAGGCGCAACGCAATATTCGGCGCGCGGCAGCGCGCGCTCGCATGATACATTGACGTCATGGACGTGATCGATCTGCGAAATTTCTATTCGGGTCGCCTCGGGATCGTCGCGCGGCTCTTGATCAACCGCGGTATCCGCGCGCGCTGGCCGAGCGCGGCCGGGCAGCGGGTGCTCGGCGTCGGCTATCCCACGCCCTATCTTGGCCTGTTCCGCGAGGATTCCGAACGCTGCATCGCCTTCATGCCGGCGGCGCAGGGGGTGCTGAAATGGCCGACGGCGCGGCCGACGCTGGCCTCGCTGGTGGACGAGTTCTCGCTGCCGCTGCCCGATGCGGCGATCGACCGCATCCTGATCGTGCATGCGCTGGAGATGTCGGACGACCCGGCCGGGCTGCTGCGCGAGATGTGGCGGGTGCTGGCGCCGGCGGGACGCATGATCATCGTGATCCCGAACCGGCGCGGCGTCTGGACGCGGACCGACAACACGCCGTTCGGCCATGGCCGGCCCTATTCGCGCTCGCAGATCACGCAACTGCTGCGGCAGACCTGGTTCACGCCGACCGGCTGGGGCGAGGCGCTGTTCATGCCTCCGGTCGGCGGCTGGTTCCTGAAATCGGCGATGGCCTGGGAGCGAGTCGGCGCAGCGCTGTCGCTGCCGTTCGCCGGTGTCCACATCGTGGAGGCGACCAAGCAGGTCTACCGGGTGATCCCGGCGCGCCGCGAGCGCATCCGGCTGATCCCGCGGCTCGAACCGGTGCTGGCGCCGTCACCGTCGGCCCCCGGATCCGGTGGCGCTGGTCGCCGCGAGGTCGGTCCGCCGTCGCACGAAGGATGATCCCGGGCCGTTTTCCTGCGCGCTTCCCGCGCAAAAAAACGGGTGGGCTCAGAGCCCACCCGTTTCGTGTTTCACGACGGAGCGAAATCGCTATTCGCCCGGATTGAGGTCCTCGCTCGGCGCCGGCGCAGCAGCGGCTGCTTCAGCGCGCGGACCATGCGGACGCCGGCGGCGCCGCGGATAGCGCTCGGCAGCGCCCTCGAAGGCGGCCGGGGGATTGGCGATCTGCGGCTGCGGACCGGTGATGAAGGACGGCAGCCGATCGACGCCGCTGTCGGCGATGACGGGCTGGGGTTGCGGCTGCGGCTGGTACTGGACGGGCTGCGGCCGCTCCCGGTGCTCGCGCGGCTCCCGCTCGCGATGTTCGCGGGGTTCACGGTGTTCCCGCGGCTCGCGGTGTTCGCGCGGCTCGCGATGCTCACGCGCTTCGCGGTGCTCGCGCGGCTGCTGCTCGCGCTGATAGGGCTGGTTGTCGCCGCGCTCGCGCTGGCCGCCTTCGCGGTCGCGCATGAAGGGTTGGGGCTGAGGCTGCGGCTGGGCCGGAACGAAGCCGGGCTCCTGGCCGAAATGCGAGAAGCTCTCACCGTCATCGTCGAGGTCGTCGACGGTCAGGTCCTCGGTGTTGCGCGGCTGCTGCGGCTGGTTCTGGCGGAACTGCTCCTGCGCGGCGGCAATCAGGCGGAAATAATGCTCGGCGTGCTGGTAGTAGTTCTCGGCGGCTACGGGGTCACCCGAAGAGCGGGCGTCGCGGGCAAGCTGGACATATTTCTCGGCGACATGAGAGGCAGTGCCGCGGATCTTGATGTCCGGTCCATTGGACTCGAACACCCGGGTCAGCGGATTCTGGCCGCGCCGGTTATTGTTGTTGTTACCGCCGCTGTTCCGGTTGCGCATCCGCTTGTTGTTCTGACCGTTTCTCATGTCCTGCCTTTATTCCAACCCTGCGTTAGGAGCACCGATTGTCTGAGCACTGATTGTTATCGGAATACCGAGAGTGTATTGAAATACCTTCGCCGGGCTCGGACGCCTCGCGCGCGGTCCAAATGGTCCCATCCGACCCATGTCGGTTCCGACATGCCGGTTTGACCCATGCCGATGTGATCGACAGCCGATTCTCTCGACAAAAGCGCGTTCAAAACGCGTTCCCCACCCGCCAGCCCCTGGGACCGGCGAACCACGTCATTCAGCCAGCCAAGGCGACATGCGCCACGACCGACCCAGTTTGCTTAGCGTAAGACCTCAAGTGCAAAGTCAGGCTTTCGTTCGCTTTGCAGTCGCGGGCTGCGCAGCCATCCGGGCTCTCGCGCTCAGCAGATCTGCGTTCTGGAACCTATCGCCCGGCGCGGCTCTCTGGCATCTGACCGCGGCGGTGTTCCGTGAATACCGCTCGTCGTGGCCTGCACCGGTGCTATGGATGGAACGTAGTCGCTCCCGGGGGATATTCCAAGAGCTTTTTCTGCATCCCCCGACCTTTACCGGAGCTTTTTTAGGCCCATGACGGTTCGGGGAATACCGGCCAGATCGGCCCGGATCGTCGAGGAATCGGCCGTCAGGCCAGCCCTCACCATCAATGCAGCGACCTCGTCACTCTGGCCAAGCCCGACCTCCACGATGACAGCGCCGTCCGGCCGCAGCAGGGCCGCCGCCTGCGGGATCAGCGCGCGGTAGGCGTCGAGCCCGTCCTTGCCCCCGTCCAGGGCGCGCAGCGGATCATGAGTGCGCACCTCGACGTCGAGCGCACCGATCTCGGACGATGGGATGTAGGGCGGGTTCGACACGATCAGGTCGAAACCCGCAGACAGCGCTGCGGCGTAGGAGCAGGCGACGAAGCCGGCGCGGTCGGCCAATCCGAGCGCGCGCGCATTATCCCGCGCGGTGGTCAGCGCGGCCAAGCTGATGTCGGTACCGAGTCCAAAGGCCCGCGGCAGCTCGGACAGCAGCGCCAGCAGGATCGCGCCGGAGCCCGTGCCGAGATCGGCGATGCGCAAGCGACGCTTCAGGTCGCCGCCGGCCGCGAGATGTTCCAGTGCCAGCTCGACGACAGTCTCTGTGTCCGGCCGCGGCACCAGCGTGTCGGCCGACAATCGCAGGTCCAGGCCCCAGAACTCTTTGGTGCCGAGGATGCGGGCGACCGGTTCGCCGGCCAGCCGGCGCTGCACCAGCGTTTCCAGGCGCTGCGCGTCGTCATGGGAGAGCTGTCGTCTCCCGTGCATCACGAGCCCGGTGAGCTCGAGCTGCAGCGCATGGCCGACCAGCAGCCGCGCATCGAGCTCGGGCGAGTCGAGGCCCGCATCTGCAAAGCGCGCGGCCAGGGCACGGCGGGCGGCATCGATCGTCACGCCGGCGATGAGGCCGGTCATCGCGCAAACTCCCTCCACGCGTCATCCCCGCGAACGCGGGGAGCCATACGCCGTGCCGTGGCGGGACGGGCGGTCGGAGTTGCCTTCTGTGACAGCCACGAAGGCCGGTGGTTAGGGGTCCCTGCGTTCGCCGGGACGACACCGTTTGTGTCGGGGCAGCGTCGCATCGCCTCCTGCAATGCGCCGGTGCGCATCACGCCGCAGCACCTTGCGCGGCGAGCTGCGCGGCCTGGTGCTCGGTCGTCAGCGCGTCGATGAGTTCGCCCAGCGCTTCGCCGGCGATCACCTGCGGCAGCTTGTAGAGCGTCAGGTTGATGCGGTGGTCGGTGACGCGCCCTTGCGGAAAATTATAGGTGCGGATGCGCTCCGAGCGGTCGCCCGAGCCGACTTTCTCCTTGCGCTCGGCCGAGCGGGCCGCGTCGACCTTCTGCCGCTCGGCGTCGTAGATGCGCGAGCGCAGGATGTTCATCGCGGAGGCGCGGTTCTTGTGCTGCGAGCGGCTGTCCTGCATCATCACGACGATCCCGGTCGGGATATGGGTGATGCGGATCGCCGATTCCGTCTTGTTGACGTGCTGGCCGCCGGCGCCTTGCGCGCGCATGGTCTCGATGCGCAGGTCGTCCGGCTTGATGTCGACGTCGACATCCTCGACCTCGGGCAGCACGGCGACTGTCGCCGCCGAGGTGTGGATGCGGCCCTGCGTCTCGGTATCGGGCACGCGCTGCACGCGGTGCACGCCGGATTCGAACTTCAGCTTGGCGAAGGCGCCGCGGCCCTGCACTTCGGCGACGATCTCCTTGTAGCCGCCGACGGTGCCTTCGGAGGCCGAGACCACCTCGACCTTCCAGCCCTGCAGGGCGGCGAAGCGCTCATACATCCGGAACAGGTCGCCGGCGAACAACGAGGCCTCGTCGCCGCCGGTGCCGGCGCGGATTTCGAGCACGACGTTGCGGTCGTCCATCGCATCCTTCGGCAGCAGCGCGACGCGGATCTTCTGCTCCAGCTCGCCGCGGCGCGCGATCAGTTCGTCGCGCTCGGCCTCGGCCATCGCGCGCATTTCGGCATCCGTGGTGGGATCGGCGATCAGCGCCTCAGTGTCGGCGAGCTCCTTGACGCCGGCGCGATAGGCCTTGACCGCGTCGATCAGCGGATTGAGCTCGGCCAGCTCACGGGTGATCTGCACGTAGCGGTCGGAATTGACCTGGCCGAGCAGCTCCGCCTCGAGCGAGGCGTGATGCGCGAGCAGGATATCCAGTTTGGCTTGGGGAAGCGACGACATGATGCAATCTGTTCTAGGAGCAAACGATACGAACGGAAGACGCGCAGGCCGCGACAGACCCGCTACAGCGCGAGGCCTTCGCTCTCGGCGAACTCGGTCAGCTTCTGCCGCATCGAGAAGCTGCCGGCCGGCGCGGCCAGCCATTCGGCCATCTTCGTCGCCGCCTTGCCGGCGTCGAGTTCGAGGATCATCGCCTTCACAGGGCCGTGCGCGGTGGCCGACAACGACAGCGAGCGGTAGCCGAGCGCGATCAGTGCCAATGCGCCGATCGGCTTGGAGGCCATCTCGCCGCACAGTGACACCGACCGCTTGGCGGCCTTGGCCTTGTGCACGATCTGCTGCAACGCCCGCAGGATCGGCGTCGACAGCGTGTCGAAGCGCTCGGAGACCTTGGCATTGCCGCGATCGACCGCGAACAGGAACTGGAACAGGTCGTTCGAGCCGACCGAGATGAAGTCGACCTTCGAAAGCAGCTCGTCGAGCTGATACAGCAGCGCCGGGACCTCGAGCATGGTGCCGACGTCGACGCGTTCCGGCAGCGTATGGCCGTGCTGGCGCAGATAGGTCAGCTCGCGCTCGACGATCGCCTTGGCCGTGTCGAACTCGGCGACTTCCGAGATCATCGGGAACATGATGCGCAGCGAGCGGCCGCCGCCGGCGCGCAGCAGCGCCCGGATCTGGCCGCGCAGCAGGCCCGGACGGTCGAGGCCGAGGCGGATCGCGCGCCAGCCGAGCGCCGGATTCTCCTCGATCACGGTCTCCATGTACGGCAGCGCCTTGTCGCCGCCGATGTCCAAGGTGCGGAACGTGACCGGCTTGTGGCCGGCGGCGTCGAGAACCGTGCGATACAGCGCCAGCTGGTCGCTCGAGCGCGGCAGGCTGGCGGACACCATGAATTGCAGCTCGGTGCGGAACAGGCCGATGCCGGCGCTGCCGGTGTCCTCGATGTGCGGCAGGTCGATGACCAGGCCGGCATTGATCATCAGCTCGACCGGCTGGCCGTCCTTGGTCACGCAGGGCTTGTTGCGCAGCTCGCCATATTGCGCCTGACGGCGGGCGCGGAAGCGCACCCGCTCGGCATAGGCGGATTCGATCTCCGACGACGGGCGCACATAGATCGAGCCTGAGGTGCCATCGACGATGATGGCGTCGCCGGGATCGGCGATGCCCGGCGCGTTCGGCACCTCGCCGACGGCGGGAATGCCCAGTGCGCGCGCCACGATCGCGACGTGCGAATTGGCGGTGCCTTCCTCGAGCACGAGGCCGCGCAGCCGCTTGCGGTCGTAGTCGAGCAGCGCCGCCGGACCCATCGCGCGTGCGATCAGGATGGCGTTGTCCGGCAGGTGCTCGCGCCGCGGCGCGTGGTCCTGGCCGACGAGCTGACGCAGCAGCCGGTAGCCGAGATCCTCGAGGTCGTGCAGCCGCTCGCGCAGATACGGATCGGTCGAGCGCAGCATGCGGGCGCGGGTGTCGGACTGCACGCGCTCGACGGCGGCTTCCGCCGTGAGGCCGGTCGCCACCGCCTCGTGCAGCTTGTGCGACCAGCCCTGGTCGTTGGCGAACATGCGATAGGCTTCGAGCACCTCGCGGTGCTCGCCGCCATCGGCGACGTCGCCACGCTCCAGCATGCGGTCGAGGTCGGCGCGCAGCTTGAGCAGCGCGGCGTCGAGCCGCTTGATCTCCTTGGGCAGGTCCTCGGCAATGTAATTGTTGATGACGACGCGCGGCTCGTGCAGCACGACATGGCCGAGCGCGATGCCATCGGACAGCACCGTGCCGGTCTTGTGGATCGAGTGCCGCGCCGCCGGCTCGGCGCCGGGCTGCGCCAGTGCCGCGAGCTCGCCGGAGGCGATCATCTCGGCGAGCACCATCGCGGTGGTCTGCAGCGCCTCGACCTCTTCCTCGACATAGGTGCGCTTGGCGCGGTTCTGCACCACCAGCACGCCGAGCGTGTTGCCGGCGCGCAGGATCGGCACGCCAAGGAAGGAGTGGTAGATCTCTTCGCCGGTCTCCGGCCGATACGAAAAGGCGGGATGGCTCTGGGCGTCGTTCAGGTTGAGCGGCGTCGCTTCGCTGGCGACGAGGCCGACGAGGCCTTCATGCGCGCTCAGCACGGTCATGTGCACGGCGTCGCGGTTCAGACCTTCGGTCGCGTAGAGCTCGAGCGTGTTGTCGACACGCAGCACATAGACCGAGCAGACCTCCGCGACCATGTTGGCCGCGATCAGCACCACGATCTTGTCGAGCCGCTCCTGTGCCGAGACCTGCTCCGCCATGGTCTCGCGAAGCCGTCTGAGCAGGACGCGGGGGCCTCCCGACGCGCTTCGCATGTGGCACAATCCCCCTTCCTGGGGCCAGCCCGGCACGCGGCCGGATCTGGCGCTAAACTCGCGGCATCGAACAGCTTTCTCGATTCGGCACTATCGCACGCTCAGAGTGCCGGCCCGAACCAGAACAACCATCACTGGAGCACAGTTTGCGGCTGCCATCCTGCGATGGCGTATAGCGAATTAGGGCTTGTTTTGCCAAGCAAAACGCCTGCCACCGCGGGCGGCGTCAACGGCTTTCGAACGATCTCCGGCCCGTCCCGCTGTCACAGAACGGGACAGGTGTGGTCGCGGAGGAGGATTTTCTAGGCCTGGTCCAGTCCGTAGAGCGTATGCAGCGTGCGGACGGCGAGCTCGGTGTAGGCGGCGTCGATCAGCACCGAGAACTTGATCTCGGAGGTCGTGATCGCGCGAATGTTGATGTTGCGGGCGGCGAGCGCGGCGAATCCCTTGGCGGCGACGCCGGCATGGCTGCGCATGCCCGATCCGATCACCGAAACCTTGGCGACGTCGGTCGCGGTATCCAGGCGCTGATAGCCGATCCTGTCCTTGGCCGCGGTGATGGTCTCGCGCGCGCGATTGTAATCGGTGGCCGGCACCGTGAAGGTGAGATCGGTGGTCTTGCCGTCTTCGGAGACGTTCTGGACGATCATGTCGACGTTGATATTGGCATCCGCCAGTGGTCCGAAGATCGAGGCGGCGACGCCCGGCTTGTCCTCGATCTGGCGCACCGAGATCTGGGCCTCGTCCTTGGAGAAGGCGATGCCGGTCACGACGTGATTTTCCATGATTTGTTCCTCGCTGCAGATCAGCGTCCCCGGCGGCTGGTTGGCGTGCGGGTCGATATCCTCGGGCTTGTCGAATGAGGAGCGGACGAAGATCGGCATGTTGTGCACCATGCCCAGTTCCACCGAACGGACCTGCAGCACCTTGGCGCCCTGCGACGCCAGCTCCAGCATGTCCTCGAAGGCGATCTTGTCGAGCCGCTTGGCCTTCGGCACCACCCGGGGGTCGGTGGTATAGACGCCGTCGACGTCGGTATAGATGTCGCAGCGGTCGGCCTTGATGGCGGCCGCGATCGCCACCGCCGAGGTGTCCGAGCCGCCGCGGCCGAGCGTGGTGATTCGCCCGGTTTCGGCGTTGATGCCCTGGAAGCCGGCGATGACCGCGACCTCCTTGCGGTCGCGAAAGCGCTGGATCAGCTCGGAGCCGTCGATATCGACGATTCGCGCCGAGGCATGGGCATCGCTGGTCTTGATCGGGATCTGCCAGCCCTGCCACGAGCGGGCCTGGATGCCCATGCTCTGCAGCACGATCGCCAGCAGGCCGGACGTGACCTGCTCGCCCGAGGCCACGACGGCATCGTATTCACGCGCATCGTGCATCGGCGACGCCTCGGTGCACCAGGCGACCAGTTCGTTGGTCTTGCCGGACATGGCCGAGACCACGACGGCGACCTCATGACCGGCGTCGACCTCGCGCTTGACGTGGCGCGCGACGTTGCGGATGCGGTCGATGTTGGCGACGGATGTGCCGCCGAATTTCAGCACGAGGCGACCCATGACGACGCGCTCATTCCCATCAGGAGGATAAGTTGACCGGCTGGGCGCGAAACCGGAGGCGCGCCAGCCGAAACGCGCGTATACATAGCGCCGCGGCTGGGGGCAAGACGGTTCCTTGTGGTGACAGGGTCAGGTAGAGGCTTTGGAATGGCGCGTTACATCGACGAAATCCTGCAACCCGGCGAGAAGGTGCTGTATTCGACCAATGCACATTGGATGTTCTACCTGCCGGCGATCGGGGCCTGGATCGTCGTGTTTGGATTGCTCGTCCTCTCCCGCATGACCGTGAACGACAATCTGGTCATGCTGTGCCTGGCCACCGCCGCCGTCATCGCCATTGTTGCCCTGTATTGGACGGTTCGGGCCTGGTTCCATCGCCTGACCACCGAGACGGACGTCACCAATCGCCGTGTCGTGCACAAAACCGGTTTCATCAAGCGCCGTACCTTCGAGATGGCTCTCGACAAGGTCGAGAGCGTCGACGTCAACCAGACCATCATGGGACGGGTTCTCAATTACGGCGATGTCACCATCTTGGGTGTGGGCGAGGGCAAGGAAACCATTTCGACCATCGCGGAGCCGCTGGCGTTCCGGAACGCCATCACGGCGCGTTAGCCCGGTACGGCGCCGCAGCTTCGATCATTGAGTATTCAGCGATGACAATGCCTCAGGATTCCCGCAGCACTTCTGTTCCCTCCGGCTCGACCGTCGACCCGGCCGAGATCGCGAAGTTCTCGAAACTGTCCGAGACGTGGTGGGACCCCAAGGGCAAGATGGCGCCCCTGCACAAGATCAACCCGCTGCGCCTGACCTATATCCGCGATGCCGCCTGCCGGAAATTCGAGCGCAACGCCAAGAGCCTCAACTGCTTGTCGGGGCTGCGCATGCTCGACATCGGCTGCGGCGCGGGACTGCTGTGCGAGCCGTTCACGCGGCTGGGCGCGCAGGTCGTCGGCGTCGACCCCTCGGCCAGCAACATTGCCGCCGCCAGGCTGCATGCCGAGAAGGGTCATCTGTCGATCGACTACCGCTGCACCACGATCGAGGAGATGGATCCGCGCGAGCGCTTCGACATCGTGCTGGCGATGGAGGTCGTCGAGCACGTCACCGACGTCAGCGCCTTCCTCGGCCGCTGTGCCGCGGTGCTGAAGCCGGGCGGCATGATGGTGGTCTCGACCCTCAACCGCAACTGGAAGAGCTTTGCGCTCGCCATCGTCGGCGCCGAATACGTGCTGCGCTGGCTGCCGCGCGGCACGCATGAGTGGAGCAAGTTCGTCACGCCGGACGAGCTGACCAAATACCTGCTCGACAACCGCCTGGTCATCACCGAGCAGAGCGGCGTGGTCTACAGCCCGTTCGCCGACCGCTGGAGCCTGTCGACCGACATGGACGTGAACTACATGATGGTCGCCGAGCAGATGGTTTAGCGCGCGCGGCCATTCATCGGCTTGACCCGTCTGCCGCTCCATAACCGGTGTCGTCCCTGCGAACGCAGGGACCCATAACCACAGGGAGGGGTTTGAGGCACGCTAGGAGATCAGGTCGCTGAGATCGCGCCATTCAAGATTGTCGCGCTCGATCAGTTCGATTTTCCAATCACGCTTCCAGCGCTTGAGCTGCTTCTCGCGGGTGATCGCTTCCGCAGCAACAGTGTAGATTTCGACGTAGACCAGCCGAAACACCCCGTACTTCTTCACGAACTCCGAGCCTTCGCCCTTGCGATGCTGCTCGAGCCGAGTCCGTAACGAGTTGGTCACACCGATGTACAGCGTACCGTGACGGCCGCTGGCGAGAATATAGACATAGTACATCGCCGCACCATCGCGTGGATGGATCGCCTAACCCAATTGAAGCCGGTGGTTATGGGTCCCTGCGTTCGCAGGGACGACACCGGATGTGTGGCGCGAGCTTACCACAAGACGCAATCCGTCCTGGCCCTTCCGGCGAGAGCTGCAATCCTGACATGCGGCTGAACCGCCTCACCGCTGTTGACCCAGCGCCCCGTGGTCGTCACGGTGCCAATCTCACTACTGCATTGTGCCGCATGCTCTCCATCACCTCGCTCTGGATTCCCTTCACGCTGGTCGCCGCCGCTGGCCAGGTCGCGCGCAATGCGATGCAGCGGTCGCTGACGGCGAAGCTCGGCACCTGGGGCGCGACCAATATCCGCTTCCTGTTCGGCTTTCCGTTCTCGCTGGTGTTCCTGACCGCGGTGCTGCTGGCCACCGGCGACCACCTGCCGTGGCCGCCGGCGGTGTTCTGGCCGTGGCTGCTGCTCGGTGCGCTCAGCCAGATCATCGCCACCGGGCTGATGCTGCTGGCGATGACCGACCGCTCCTTCGTCGTCACCACGGCCTATCTGAAGACCGAGGCGATCCAGACCGCGATCTTCGGCTTCATCTTTCTCGGCGATCCGCTCTCGCTTCCAAAGGTGATCGCGATCCTGATCGCCACCATCGGCGTCGTCATCACCGCCCTCAGGCCCGGCGGTGAGAAGAGCTTTGCCGAGTTGAGGCCGACCGTAACCGGCCTGGTTGCCGCGGCGTCGTTCGCCTTGTCGGCCGTCGGCTTCCGCGGCGCCATCATCACCGTCGACGGCGTGTCCTTCGTCACCGCCGCGTCGTACACGCTGGTCTGGGGCCTATTCGTGCAGACGGCGCTCCTCACCGTCTATCTGCTGGCGCGCGCGCCCGACATCCTGCGCGGAATCCTGTCGCTGTGGCGGCCATCGATGATGGCCGGCTTCGTCGGCGCCTTCGCATCGCAATTCTGGTTCCTGGCGTTCGCGCTGACCGCGGCCGCCAACGTCCGCACGCTCGCGCTGATCGAGGTACTGTTCGCGCAGGGCGTGTCGTACTATTCGTTCAAGCAGCCGGTTTCGCTGCGCGAGATCGGCGGCATCACGCTGATCGTCGCCGGCGTGGCGCTGCTGGTCGCCGTGTAGTCAGCCCTTGATCGCGATCAGCACGGCGCCGGCCGCGATCAGGGCGATGCCGATCCAGCCCTGCAGGCTCGGTCGTTCGCCGAGAAACACGACGCCGAACAAGGCGACCAGCACGACGCTGAGTTTGTCGATCGGCGCGACCAGCGTCGCGGGTCCGAGCTTCAGGGCGCGGAAGTAGCACAGCCACGAGGCGCCGGTGCCGAGCGCCGACAGTGTCAGGAACACCCAGCTCTTGGTCGAGATCGGTCCCGGGCTGGTGAGCTGGCCCGTCGCGAACAGGATCAGCGCCAGAGTCACCAGCACGATCGCGGTGCGGATCAGCGTGGCAAGATCGGAGTTGAGACCTTCGACGCCAACCTTGGCGAAGATGGCGGTGAGGGCCGCGAACAGCGCGGAGAGGAGGGCCCAGAGCTGCCAGGACGAGGAGAGGGGGGACATGTCGTCACACCGGCGAAAGAGAGAGTGCAGGCCGAGATCTCTCTCCCGTCGTTGCGAGCGAAGCGAAGCAATCCAGAATCTTTGCCCGGCGCTGGATTGCTTCGCTTCGCTCGCAATGACGGAGAGGGCGTCTCTATTGCTCAATTCCGGTCGTCCGGCAGCACCGGGATCGGCGCGACCTCGATGCCTTCCTCGATCAGTTCGCGGGCCTCGTCGAGCGAGGCCTCGCCATAGATCGGCCGGTGCTCGGTCTCGCCGTAATGCATCTTGCGGGCTTCGGTCGGGAATCGTTCGCCGACATCGTCGGCGTTCTTGACGATGTGGTCGCGCAGCTCCTTGAGCTTGGCGCGCAGCTCGCGCTCCTGCGCCATCATCAGCGCGGTCGATCCCGGCGGAATCACTTCCTGCGCTGGCGTCGGTGAGGCCGGTACCGGCACGGCCTCGCGGCCCTTCTTGCTGACGATGCGCGGCGCCATGATAGCCTTCTCGACCTTGGTCGAGCCGCAGGTCGGGCATTCCACCAGCTTGCGCTTCACCTGCGAATCGTAGGCCGAGGAGCTCTGGAACCAGCTTTCGAACGTATGGTCACGCTCGCAGCGCAGCGCATAGCGGATCATGCCGAGCCCCGCACCAGGTGCAGATAGTCCGGACCCGCGTTGGGGTCGGCGATGCCGAACCGGCGGCCGTGCTGCAGCGAAGGAATGGTCTGGCGCACGCTCTCGACCCGCGACGGATCGATGCGCGCCATGATCACGCCGGGCTCGACGCCGCCCTCGGCGAGAATCTCGCCCCATGGATCGATGATCAGCGAGTGGCCGAAGGTCTCGCGCTTGTTCTCGTGCAGGCCGCACTGGGCGGCGGCGAACACGAAGCATCCCGTCTCGATGGCGCGGGCGCGCAGCAGCGTGTGCCAGTGCGCCTCGCCGGTCTTGCGGGTGAAGGCGGAGGGCACGCTGATGAAGGAGGCGCCGCTCTCGGCCAGCGCGCGATACAGCGCCGGGAAGCGCACGTCGTAGCAGATCGTCAGCCCCAGACGACCCCAGGGCAGATCCGAGATCACGGCCGTCTCGCCCGGTTGATAGTTGGCGGACTCGCGATAGCTCTCACCGCCCGGCAGATCGATGTCGAACATGTGGATCTTGTCGTAGCTCGCCAGCACGTTGCCCTCGGGGCCGATCAGGAACGAGCGGTTCACGGCCTTGTCTGCCGAGAAGCGCAGCGCCAGCGACCCGATGTGCAGATGGATGCCCAGCTCCTTGGCGAGCGCCTGATAGGCTTTGAGAGAGGGATCGTCCGCCTCGCTCTTGAGCTGCTCGAACAGCGCCGTCCGGTTGAGCTGCATCATGTTGCTCACTTCCGGCGTCTGGACATACTCCGCGCCCTGCGCGACCGCTTCCCGGATCAGCCTGATGCCCTGCTCGAGGCTCGGCTCGGGCAGGAGCGAGGTGCGCATCTGCACCATGGCGGCGGTAAAGCTGCGGTCGTTGCTCATGATGTCGCCTTGTCTCCCGCCAGCATGGCGTCGAGCCTGCCCTCGCGATCGAGCGCATAGAGGTCGTCGCAGCCGCCGACATGGGTGTGGCCGATGAAGATCTGCGGAAAGGTCGAGCCCGGGCCGACACGATCATACATCTTCTGCCGAATCGTCGGATCCTTGCCCGCGTCATGCTCGGTGAAGGCAACGTTCTTGCGGGTCAGAAGCGATTTGGCGGCCGTGCAGTAGCCGCACCCCGGACGGGTATAGATTTCGATCGCAGCGGTCATGTCGCGCTCAGCTGTTTCAGAACGATAGATTATATGGGAGCGCGGGGCGCATCGACAACCCGGGCGAAGACCAGCACGCTGACCTCGGCCGCCTTGGCGCGCAGCAGAGCGCGGGCGCAGGCATCCACCGTCGCGCCGGTGGTCAGCACGTCGTCGACGATGACGATGCGGCGCCCCTGCACGTCATGCAGGCGGTCTGAAGATACCTGGAATGCGCCCTGCACATTGCTGGTGCGCTGGGCGCGCGACAGTCCGACCTGCTGCTCGGTTGCCCGCACGCGGCGCAGCGCATCGCCGTGCATTCGGACGCCGCTGGACCGGGCGATCACCCGCGCCAGCGCGCCGGACTGGTTGTAGCGGCGGCTGAAGCCGCGCCGCCAGTGCAACGGCACGGGCACCACGAGGTCGGCCTCGGCCAGCAGCTCGCGGCCGGCGCGCGCCGTCCAGCGGCCCATGATCGGCGCCAGATCAGTGCGGTCCTGATATTTGAGCTGATGCACCAGGGTGCGGGCGACCTCGTCATAGCGCACGGCGGCGCGGGCCCGGGCGTACGCCGGCGGCGCCGCGATCGCTTCCATCGAGAGCAGCTCGGGGCCCGGATCGTAGACGAAGGGGATGCCGAGCTTCGGGCAATACGGCCGCTCGATGAACGACAATTTGCCCCAGCAGGCCGCGCAGACGCCCTCGCCGTCGACCGGCTCGCGGCAGGCGATGCACAGGGTGGGAAGCGCGACGTCGAGTGCGAGCTTCGCAACGTGCGCGAGACTGCCATGCAGGGCGCCCACGGCTGCACGAAGTCGTTCGACGCTGATTGGAGCAAACGTCACACCCATGTATTGAGGCTAGCGCCGCAAGCCACGCGGCTCAAGCGGTGCATTGCCCGGCCGCGAGGATCGGCGTAACCAGCCCCCATGACCCCGCCCGGCACCGCTCCCGTTCTGTTCGATCGCAGCTTGCTCGCGCTCAGGCTGCGGCGGGCTGCGCGCGCGCCCGAGACCTTCCTGCTGGAGCGCGTCGCCGAGGATATCGCGGATCGCCTTGCCGCGGTGAACCGGTCCTTCACCGCGGCTGCCGACGTCTGGACGCCGGCCGCCGGCTTGAAGCCGTATCTTTCGGGACGCCTCTCGCTGCTCGCGCATATCGCCGCGCCCGCCACCGCGGACGAGCGGCTGCCGTTGGCCGCGCAATCGCTCGATCTCGCGCTGTCGGCGCTGGCGTTTCAATTCGTCAACGATCTGCCCGGACTGCTGGTGCAGATTCGCCGGGCCTTGCGGCCCGATGGTCTGCTGCTGGCGGCGATGATCGGCGGCGATACGCTGACCGAGCTCCGGCAATCCTTCGCCGCCGCCGAGGCCGAATGCGAGGGCGGCGTCTCGCCGCGTGTCGCGCCGTTCGCCGATCTGCGCGACGTCGGCGGTCTGCTGCAGCGTGCCGGCTTCGCGCTACCCGTCACCGACGTCGACCGCGTCGTGGTCCGCTATGCCAGCGCGCTCGGCCTGATGCAGGATCTCCGCCGCATGGGCGCGACCAACAGCCTGGTCGAGCGCCGTCGCACGCCGACGCGCCGCGCCACCCTGCTGCGCATGGCCGAGATCTATGCCGAGCGCTTCGCCGATCCCGACGGCCGCATCCGCGCCACCTTCGACATCATCTGGATCTCCGGCTGGGCCCCGCACGAGAGCCAGCAGAAGCCGCTGAAGCCGGGCTCGGCGACGACGAGCCTCGAGGCGGCAGTGAAGCGGAGCCCGCGCGAGGAATAAAACCGCTCGTCATCGCCGGGCTTGACCCGGCGATCCATCCCTCTCGAAGAGTCCGAAATGTAGATGGATGCGCGGGCCTTCGCCGCGCCGAAGGGGCTACGGCCCCGCAGGCGGGTCAAGCCCGCGCATGACGAGTGAGCGTGAGGCTATCGCGGCGCCTCACATCAACAGATCGA
This sequence comes from Bradyrhizobium sp. SZCCHNRI2009, assembly GCF_032485115.1. Classification (NCBI taxonomy): domain Bacteria; kingdom Pseudomonadati; phylum Pseudomonadota; class Alphaproteobacteria; order Hyphomicrobiales; family Nitrobacteraceae; genus Bradyrhizobium; species Bradyrhizobium sp. SZCCHNRI2009. The sequence continues at coordinate 140,509 of NZ_JAUEUH010000005.1, read as the reverse complement.
TCAGATGCGGCAGCAGCGGAATGTCCGCCGGGGGCATCGGGTAGTCGCGCAGCTTGTTCGGCCGCACCCAGGCCAGTTGCTGTCCCTCGCGCGCGGTGACCACGCCTTCCCAGCGCCGGCAGATGTAGAGCGGCATCAACAGATGGAACGTCTCATAGCCGTGGCTGGCAAACGTCAGCGGCGCGAGACAGGCCTCGCGCACGATGATGCCGAGCTCCTCGTCGAGCTCGCGGATCAGGCTGGCTTCGGGGCGCTCGCCGGGCTCGAGCTTGCCGCCGGGAAACTCCCAGAGTCCCGCGAGCGTCTTGCCGGGCGGCCGCTGCGCCAGCAGCACACGATTGTCGGCGTCGACGAGCGCGCAGGCGACCACGAGCGTGAGTTTCAGGTCGGGCATGGTCCGATCGGTTTGAGAGGGATGCGCCGGTACGAGAACCAAGTGCGCCTGTTGAGGGAATCTTAACCTAGGCCGTTTCGAGCCCGGTTTCCACGGTCGAAATAAGCCAACCTTAATGGCCGGCCGCGTATTTTCACGGGTGAACGCCATGGCCTCCTCATGGTTTGTTAGGCATCATTCATGCGAATTTTATCCAGCCTGCTCGGCCGCCTGCGGCGCGACGTCAGCGGCAACGTCGCGGTGACGTTCGCGATCGTCTGCGTCCCGCTGATCACCGCGGTCGGCTGCGGCGTCGACTACAGCCGCGCCAACCAGATGCGCGCCAAACTGCAGGCGGCGGTCGACGCCGCCTCGGTCGGCGCGGTGTCCCGGACCTCGCCGGCCTTCATCGCCGCAGGCACGATGACCTCGGACGGCGTGATCGCCGCCGGCAATGACGACGCGGCGAAGATCTTCAACGGCAACATGTCGGGCACCTCAGGCTATACGCTGACCAGCCTGACGCCGGAGGTGAAGAAGGCCGGCTCGGTGCTGAGCGCCACCGTGTCGTTCACGGCCACCGTGCCGATGATGTTCATGAACATCGTCGGGTTCAAGACCATGACCCTGCAGGGCTCGTCGACGGCCAAGGCCTCGATGCCGAAATACATCGACTTCTACCTGCTGCTCGACAACTCGCCGTCGATGGGCGTGGCGGCGACGCCGGCGGACGTGACCAAGATGGTCAATGCGACATCGGACGCAAGATACGGCAGCAACCGCTATTGCGCCTTTGCCTGCCACGACTACAACGATTCGAACAACTTCTATAACCTCGCGAAGAGCATCGGCGTCACCACCCGGATCGACGTGCTGCGCAGCGCCACCCAGCAGCTGATGGACAAGGCGCAGCAGACCCAGACCTATCCGAACCAGTTCCGCATGGCGATCTATGATTTCGGTGCGGCGTCGAAGACGATCGGGTTGCGGTCGCTGTTCTCGCTCTCGTCGAGCCTCTCCAGCGCCAAGAGTGCCGCCGGGAACATCGACCTGATGGGCGTGTATGGCAACAACGATTCCTATACGGCAGACAAGGATACGCCGTTCACCAGCGTGTTGCCGGCGATCAACAACGAGATTGCGACACCGGGCGACGGCACGTCGGGTTCGCCGCTGAAATACCTGTTCTTCGTCTCCGATGGCGTCGCCGACGAGAGCAATGCCGCGTGCCTGAAGCCCAAGGCCGGCGGCAACCGCTGCCAGTCGCCGATCAATCCGGCGCTGTGCACGGCGCTGAAGAGCCGCGGCATCAAGATCGCCGTGCTCTACACGACCTACCTGCAGCTGCCGACGAACAACTGGTACATGAACTGGATCGATCCGTTCAACAAGGGGCCGTTCGGCCCCTCGCCGAACAGCGAGATTGCGCAGAACATGCAGGCGTGCGCGTCCGATGGGTTCTATTTCGAGGTGTCGCCGACCCAGGGCATCTCGGATGCGATGCAGAAATTGTTCGACAGGGCGGTCGCCGACGCACGGATCGCGGGTTGAGTTGGCGCGGATTGCAATCAAAAATGGCGTTGATCGCCGTCACGACCTGAGGTGAAATCCCATCGGGTGCTCGACCCGATGGGAGGTTCGCGTGATCAAGGCTGCTGCGCTGGCGTGTGTGCTGGCTGTCGCGTTCTCGGCGGGGGCTTCGGCCGCCAATTGCATCGTACCGCCGTTCTCGACGCTGGAAAACCAGACGGCTCAAGGGCACATGTACGCTAAAACCGGCAGGCGCTGCAGCATCGCAGTCCTGCACTCGCGCGGACCGATTTTCGGCGTCCGCGTGCTGTCTGCTGCGAGCCACGGCGTGGTCTCCGTGCAGGGGGCGCAGGTCGTGTACGTCTCGAAGCCGGGCTTCGTCGGCGAAGACCACTTTGCCTACGTCCGGCACGGGGCCGATATGCTCAATCGGCCGGTGACCAAGGGCGTCGAGGTCACCGTCCATGTCAGCCAGCAGCTCTGATCCCGGCGGCTACGAGCGGTAGTCGCCGTTGATCGCGACATACTCCTTGGTCAGGTCGCAGGTCAGCACGCGGTCGCGGCCCTTGCCGAGGCCGAGCGCCACCTTGATCTGCACCTTCTGCGCCTTCATCGCCTCGGAGACTTCCGTCTCGTCATAGGACGGATCGCGCGCGCCCTTGGAGGCGACGCGGATGCCGTTGAAGGAGATCGAGAGCTTGTCGCGGTCGGCCGGCTCGCCGGCCTTGCCGACGGCCATCACGACGCGGCCCCAATTGGCGTCCTCGCCGGCGATCGCGGTCTTGACCAGCGGCGAGTTGGCGATCGACATCGCGATTCTGCGCGCCGACGGCTTGCTCTTGGCGCCCTCGACGATGATCTCGACCAGCTTGCGGGCGCCCTCGCCGTCGCGCGCGACCTGCTCGGCGAGGTCGGCCAGCACGGCATTGAACGCCTTCACGAACGCTTTCGCGCGCGGATCGCTGGCGCGGCTGATCTTCGGTGCGCCCTTCGCCGCGGCGGCCCCGGTGGCGAAGGCGAGCAGCGTGTCGGATGTCGAGGTGTCGCCGTCGATCGTCACCGCGTTGAAGGTGTCCTCGACGCCGGCCTTGAGCAGGGCCTGCAGCGCGGGGGCCGAAATCGGCGCATCGGTGAAGATGAACGACAACATCGTCGCCATGTCGGGCGCGATCATGCCGGCGCCCTTGGCCATGCCGTTGATCGTCACCTTGGCCTTTCCGAGCTTGACGGTGGCGGTGGCGACCTTGGGGAAGGTGTCGGTGGTCATGATGGCGCGCGCTGCGCCCATCCAGTCCTCAGGGGCCGCGGTGCCCGCCAACCCTTCGAGCACGCCGTCGAACTTGGTCGCATCCAGCGGCTCGCCGATCACGCCGGTCGAGGCGAGGAAGATCTCGTCCTGCTTGCAGCCGACCGCCTTGGCGGCGATCGCCGCCGTCAGGGCCGTCGACTGCTTGCCGGTCTTGCCGGTGAAGGCGTTGGCGTTGCCGGAGTTGACCACCAGCGCGCGTGCCTTGCCGCCCTTCAGCTTGGCCCGGCACCATTCGACCGGCGCCGACGGGCATTTCGACAGGGTGAACACGCCGGCCACGGTGGTGCCGGGATCGAGCAGCGCCAGCAGCACGTCGGTGCGGTTCTTGTAGCGGATGCCGGCCGCCGCAGTCGCGAGCTTGACGCCCGCAACGGCGGGCATGTCGGGGACATCGGTGGGGGCGAGCGGGGAGACGGCTGAGGACATCGGAGAGGCTTCCGGGAATGAGCGGGAAGCGCTCTGTATCATCTCGGTCGTCGTTGTGGGAGTGGATGTCACTGCACCCACTGCTGTCATCCCGGCGAACGCCGGGATCCATAACCACAGGGTCCAGTTGGGAGCCCCGGTATCGGCCGCGTGCCTGTTTCAAACATCACGCGGTATGGGTCCCGGCTTTCGCCGGGACGACACCACTTATGACGCGACCATGTCCCGTCTCAAGCCAAGTAGCCGAGCCGCTTACTTCTTCGCCGGCTCGGCCGGCTTCGCGTCCGCCGGCTTGGCGGCGTCGGCGGCCGGCTTGTCCAGGCGCTCGATCTTGGCGGCCTCGCGCAGCTTGCCGACGTAGTCGGCCTGGGCCTTGCGGGTGACGTAGGTCTCGATCTGGCCCTTGACCTGGTCGAACTCCGGCGGCTTGCGGCTGCGCTTTTCCTCGACCTTGATGACGTGCCAGCCGAACTGGGTCTTCACCGGATCGGAGATCTTGCCCGGCTCCAGCGAGAAGGCGACGTTGGCGAATTCCGGCACCATCTGCTCCTTGGTAAAGAAGCCGAGGTCGCCGCCGTCCGAGGCACCGGGATCCTTGGACTTCTTCTTGGCGAGTTCGGCGAAATCGGCGCCCTTGGCGAGTTCGGCCTTGACGGCCTTGGCGTCGTCCTCGGTCTCCACCAGAATATGGCGGGCGTGGACCTCCTGCTCGCCACCGATCTGCTTGGCGGCCTCCTCATAGACCTTCTTCATCGCGTCCGGCGTGGTCGCGGCCTTGCCCTCGCTGGCCAGCAGGCTGTCCATCAGCAGCCGGTTGCGGGTGAAGGCGAGGCGCTTCTTGAACTCCTCGGTATCGGCGACCTTCTTGTCCTCGGCCGCCTTGGCGACCAGCTTCATGTCGATCAGGAACGACAGCACGTTCTCGTCCTTGGTCGCCGGATCCATCTGCGCGAGGCTCTGTCCGAGCTCCTCCTCGGCGAGCGTCACGTCGCTCTTGCGGATCTCGGCGCCGTTCACCTTGGCCAGCACCGGGTTGGCATCGTCGGCGGCGCGTGCGGGCGCGGCAAGCAGGGACAACGCGAGACTTCCGGCGAGAGCGGTGGCAAGGCCGAGGCGCAGGCCGGTTTTCGTAACCGGGAACGACGTGGTCATGGAAAATCCTTGTTGAGAAGAGGGGGCTCGAGGGGGAGGCCTCAGGGCGGCCGGGACACTCGCCCAATCGCCGTGCCTTGGCAACGCGAAAAGTCTGTCAATTTCGTGAAATCGGCGACAGGTTGGCGACGACGGCCCCGCTGTCGGGCGCCGTTGACAACGTTCCCCCCCAGCCATATCTCTGCCCGGTCGCTTCAAGGGCGATGGCGCTTATTTTGCTGCGTTTTTGGCCGTTGAACCCTGGTTTGCCTGTCTCCCACTCATCTGGCGGACGCCGCCCGGCGCCGAAGGTCGAGGCTGGCGCGGGTGCTGCGGTGCATCACGTCGGGAACAGCAAACCCAAACCATGAGTTACGGCTGCAACGCAGACCCATAGAGGCAGGATTTCAGCAATGATCGGCGCGCTCGCCCGTAAGCTATTCGGCTCCGCCAACGACCGTCGCGTCAAGGGTTACCAGTCCCGTGTCAATGCCATCAATGCGCTGGAGCCGGAGCTCGCCAAGCTGACCGACGAGCAGCTCAAGGCGCGCACCGATGAGTTCAAGAAGCAGCTCGCCGACGGCAAGACGCTCGACGACATCCTGGTCCCGGCCTTCGCCACCGTCCGCGAGGCCTCCAAGCGCACCCTCGGCCAGCGCCATTTCGACGTCCAGCTGATCGGCGGCATGGTGCTGCACGAGGGCGACATCGCCGAGATGAAGACCGGCGAAGGCAAGACGCTGGTGGCGACCCTCGCGGTCTACCTCAACGCGCTCGCCGGCAAGGGCGTCCACGTCGTGACGGTGAACGACTACCTCGCCCGCCGCGACGCCGGCTGGATGAGCCAGATCTACGGCTTCCTCGGCCTGACCACAGGTGTGATCGTGCACGGCCTCGACGATGCCGAGCGCAAGGCGGCCTATGCCTGCGACATCACCTACGGCACCAACAACGAATACGGCTTCGACTATCTGCGCGACAACATGAAGTACCGGCTGGAGGACATGGTCCAGCGCGGGCACTTCTTCGCCATCGTCGACGAGGTGGACTCCATTCTCATCGATGAAGCGCGCACGCCGCTGATCATCTCCGGCCCGCTCGACGATCGCTCGGAGTTCTACAACACCATCGACACCTTCGTGCCGAAGCTCGACAAGACCGACTACGAGGTCGACGAGAAGCAGCGCACGGTGACGCTCACCGAAGCCGGCATGGAGAAGATCGAGACCCTGCTGCGCGATGCCGGCCAACTCAAGGGCGAGTCGCTCTACGACGTCGAGAACGTCTCCGTCGTGCACCACATCAACCAGGCGCTGCGCGCGCACACGCTGTTCACCCGCGACAAGGACTACATCGTCCGCGACGGCGAGGTCGTGATCATCGACGAATTCACCGGCCGCATGATGCCGGGCCGGCGCTATTCGGAAGGCCTGCACCAGGCGCTCGAGGCCAAGGAGCACCAGCCGGTGCAGCCCGAGAACCAGACGCTGGCCTCGATCACCTTCCAGAACTACTTCCGGATGTACGAGAAGCTCGCCGGCATGACCGGCACGGCGGCCACCGAGGCCGACGAGCTGTTCGACATCTACAAGCTCGAGGTGCTGGAGATCCCGACCAACCTGCCGGTCGCGCGTCTCGACGAGGACGACGAGGTCTATCGCACCCAGCAGGAGAAATACGCCGCCATCCTCGCCGAGATCGAGCGGGCGAATTCACGCCTGCAGCCGGTGCTGGTCGGCACCGCCTCGATCGAGAAGTCCGAGGTGCTGGCCGCCTATCTCAAGCAGCACGGCTACAAGCAGATCGATTTCGGCAGCGAGCGCGCGCTCGACAAGCTCTATGCCGCGGCCCGCGCCGGCAAGCCGGCAAAGCTGTTCGCGGTGCTGAACGCGCGCTTCCACGAGCAGGAAGCCTACATCGTGGCCGAAGCCGGCGTGCCTGGCGCGATCACGATCGCGACCAACATGGCCGGCCGCGGCACCGACATCAAGCTCGGCGGCTCGCTCGAGATGCGCCTGCAGCAGGAGACCGCCGGGATCACCGACGAGGCCGAGAAGGCCGCCAAGATCGAACAGATCAAGGCCGACATCGCTCGCTTCCGCGAGATCGTGCTGAAGGCCGAGGAGACGGTCGAGATCGAGCCCGCCAAGGGCTCGAAGGCGGCGAAGACCGTGACTAAGCCGGGCGGCCTCTACATCATCGGCTCCGAGCGCCATGAATCCCGCCGCATCGACAACCAGCTGCGCGGCCGCTCCGGCCGTCAGGGCGACCCCGGCCGGTCGAAATTCTTCCTGTCGCTGGAAGACGACCTGATGCGCATCTTCGGCTCCGACCGGCTCGACAGCATGCTGACCCGGCTCGGCCTGAAGGAAGGCGAGGCCATCATCCATCCCTGGATCAACAAGGCGCTGGAGAAGGCGCAGCAGAAGGTCGAGGCACGCAACTTCGACATCCGCAAGAACCTCCTGAAGTTCGACAACGTCCAGAACGACCAGCGCAAGGTGATCTTCGACCAGCGCGTCGAGCTGATGCAGGACGAGAGCGTGGTCGAGACGATCACCGACATGCGTCACGCCTTCATCGACGATCTCGTCGCCAAGCACGTTCCCGAGCACGCCTATGCCGAGCAGTGGGACGTCGCCGGCCTGAAAGAAGAGCTGAAGCGCGTGCTCGACATCGACCTGCCGGTCGACGAATGGGCGAAGGAAGAGGGCATCGCCGACGAGGAGCTGCTCAAGCGCATCGAGACCCACGCCGACGAGCGCATGGCCGCCAAGGTCGCGCAATGGGGCCCCGACGTGATGCGCTACGTCGAGAAGACCATCCTGCTGCAGACGCTCGACCACCTCTGGCGCGAGCACTTGGTGATGCTCGACCATTTGCGCCAGGTCATCGGCCTGCGCGGCTACGGCCAGCGCGATCCGCTGCAGGAGTACAAGTCGGAAGCCTTCACGCTGTTCGAGGCGATGATCGCGCATCTGCGCGAGGCCGTCACCGCGCAGCTGATGCGGGTCGAGATCGTGCCACCCGAGGAGCAGCAGCCGACGCTGCCGCCGATGCAGGCGCACCACGCCGATCCCAGCACCGGCGAGGACGAGATGGCCTTCGCGAACGTCTCCCTGGTGCCGTCCTCGGGGGCCGCTCCGGTCCCGGCCGAAGCACGCAACCCGAACGATCCCTCGACCTGGGGCAAGATCGGCCGCAACGAGGACTGCCCCTGCGGCTCCGGCAAGAAGTACAAGCACTGCCACGGCCGCTACGCGTAGCTGAAAGCCTTTGATGGTGGTGCGAAGATCCGAGAAGCCCGACGGAGACAGCCTTAAGGTGAAGCTGTCGCCAAACCTGTGGCCAGCCAAGTCTGCTGTGAGAATGGCTCTGGTTAACGGGGAGACGCAAGTGGAATCTCGAACGAAAATCAACCCTTAGTTGAGGTAGATCAATTTTGATTGCGACGCGACGTGTAGCCTTTCGAACAAAATGGGAGGCTTCCGATGATGATACGGTCGCATGAAGTCTTGATAATCTTGGCTTGTCTGTGCAGTAGCGCGAGCTATGCAGCCGAATCCCAAGCCGGGCCTTATATCCCTCCGCTACGGCCGCCTGAAGGCGTCAAACCTGCTCCAGAATACAAGCCGGGTCCGTTGTCTCCTGGGGAGTTACGCCCACCTCGCGAAATCCCGACCTACACGCCAAGGCCGGAACCTCCAGGCCCCATGACCCCTCCAAGCCGCTTTCCAAAGTGAGAACTTAGCGGGCATGGGTGAAAGCAATTCAGAGGCCTACAACCGCTTCGGGTTGCTTCGCTGCTTGTGCTCCTCGCGATAACGGAGGGTGGCTCTTACCGTGCCATCTAGTAGTCAAGCGGCCTTGGTCGTATCGACCCGCGCCCCTTCCGCAATCGTCCTTGGCGCGGCGTTGAGCTGCTCGATCGCGAACCCTGCCGCCTTCTTGTAGCCGGCCATGAAGGCGTCGCGCTCGGCCGGCGGGATGACCTCGTCAATATTGGTGAACGTCCCGCCGCAGCGCTCGTCGACCAGGTTGAGCAATCCGAACGGCCCGGCGCCGCGGTTGCGCAGGATGACCTGCGAAATCGGGCCGCACAGCTTCTCGTCATACGCCGAGAGCGCCGCCGGTGTGACGCCATGCGCCAGCAGCGAGGCGCCGAGCACGCGGGCGTCGACGATGGCCTGGCTGGCGCCGTTGCTCCCCGTCGGATACATCGCATGCGCGGCGTCGCCCATCAGCGCCACCGGACCGTCGACCCAGGTCGGCACCGGATCGCGGTCGATCATCGGGTTCTCATAGGCGCCGTCGGCGCCGGCGATCAATGCGGGCACGTCGAGCCAGTCATAGGTCCAGCCCGCGAAATGATGCGCAAACTCCTTGACCGGCACTTGGCGGAACCAGCCGGTCTGCTTCCAGCCCTCGGTGTTGTCCATCGTCACTTCCGCGATCCAGTTGATCAGCGCCAGCCCCGTCTTGGGGTCGGGATGCGAGATCGGATAGACCACGACGCGGTGGCGATGGGTGCCGAGTCCGACGAAGGATGATCCGGTGCGCATCGGCTTCGCCCAAGTGACGCCGCGCCACATCACCGCGCCGCCCCAATGGATCGGCGGCTGCGCCGGGTGCATCTGCGCGCGCACCGCCGAGTGGATGCCGTCGGCGCCGATCAGGAGCCGCCCGCGCTGCTCGGAGCGCAACCCATCGGCATGCTCGACGCGTGCGGTCACGGAGCCGTCCGCATGCTTCTCATAGCCGCTGACGCGGCTGCCGAGCCGTACGCAATCAGCGCCAGTCCGCTGCACCAGCCGGCTGTACAGCAGCATGTGCAGCTTGCCGCGGTGAACCGCATATTGCGGCCAGTTGTAGCCGGCAAGCAGCCCGCGCGGCTCGGAATAGATGTCGTTGCCGTTCAGCCCGACCAGCGCCCATTCCTTCGCGGGCACGCCGACCTGATCGAGATCGTCGGCGCCAATGCCCAGATCATACAGCTCGCGCACGGCATTGGGCTGCAGGTTGATGCCGACCCCGAGCGGCCGCATCTCGCGCACGCTCTCGTAGACCACGCAGGGCACGCCGATCTGCTGCAGGGTGAGTGCGGTCGCGAGGCCGCCGATGCCGCCGCCGGCGATGATGACAGGAAGGTCGGTCATGGGCATGGGTCCGTCGCGCCTGAACTCGGGAAACAAAGCTCGAAAGGAGGGTCGATAGGGATGCTGGCACGACGCGTGCAGCGCGCGGATCGCCTCCCTCGATCCATCCGTGGCCAGCGTTATCCGCCGGTCTGTGGCAAAGGCCTAATTCAGAAGGCCAGCCGAAACAAGGGGAATGGGCAATCCGCGCCGTCATGGTAGGCTGGTGCCATGCACCGTCCAACTCTCTCCCTCTGTGCGGCCCTGTTGCTGGCCGGTCTGGCGAGTCCCGCGACAGCCTTCGACGTCGAGGCTCATCGCGGCGGGCGGGCACTGCATCCGGAGAACACGCTGCAGGCCTTCGCCGCAGCGCTCGCGTTGGGCGTCGATACGCTGGAGCTCGATGTCGGCGCCACGGCCGACGGCGTGCTGGTCGTCTCGCACGAGCGGCGGCTCAATCCCGATCTCGCCCGCGACGCTTCCGGCAACTACGTCGCGCCGCCCGGACCGCTGCTGATCGACCTGCCGCGGGCCGAGTTGCAGTCCTACGATGTCGGCCGGATTCGCCCCGGCAGCGACTATGCCAGGCAGTTTCCGGAGCAGCAGCCGCTCGCGGGCGACGTGTCGCCGCGCATTCCGACCCTGAAGCAGGTGTTCGATCTCGTCAGGCGCTCGGGAGACGACCATGTGCGTCTCAACATCGAGACCAAGCTCGATCCAGCATTTCCCAACGAGGCGCCGGCCCCCAACCGGTTCGTCACCCTGCTGCTCGGCCTGATCGATGCGGAGCAGTTCGCGGATCGCGTCATGATCCAGTCGTTCGACTGGCGCACCCTGCAGTTGGTACAGCAACGCGCACCTCGGATTCCAACCGTCTATTTGTCACTGCAGCGGGGCAAGGCGCCGACGGTGTCGTTGACCGAGGCCACCCGCTGGACCGCCGGCTTCAATCCTGCCGATCACGGCGGCTCGCTGCCGCGCACGATCAAAGCGGCCGGCGGCAAGGTGTGGTCACCCTATTTCGCCGACGTCACGCAGGAGATGATTACCGAAGCACATGCGCTCGGGCTTCAGGTCGTGGTCTGGACCGTCAACAAGCCGGAGGACATGGCGCGGCTGATCGACACCGGCGTCGATGGCATCATTTCCGATCGGCCGGATCTGTTGCGCAAGGCCGCGGCGGAGAAGGGCATCGCCTTGCCCGTCGCATCCGCAACCGGACCAAACTAGCAATGAACGGCGGAGGCCTGTCCGTTGCCTTCAACGCCCGGAGAGGTAGAGCGCGTCTCAGAACCGATAGTTGACGCCGAGGGTCGCGGCGTGAATGCGGTCCTTGACCTCGAAGCCGGTGATGTTGACGACCGGCACCGTGTTGGTCATTACGATGCCGCTCTTGCCGAAATCGTAATAGTTGTACTCGGCATTCACGGACCAGTGCGGGGCAAAGGCCCACTCCACACCCGCGCCCGCCGTCCATCCGGTTCGCATTGAGGTCGTGCTCGGATCGACGGCGACTCCAGACGGAAGGATGAACGGATCCTCGTTGCGCTCGCGCGTCCAGGCCGCGCCGCCGCGGGCATAGACCAGCCAGCGTTCGGCGTAGACATAGCCGAGCCGGGCCGTTGCAGAGCCCAGGAAATCGTTCGTCGTGATGAACTGCGACGGGCGAATCACACCGGTGATGCGATTTCGGACCGTGCCGCCATGGCTGGTTCGCAGGCTGCTCCAGGCAGCGCGGGCCTCGGCGCCGATCACCCAGGCCGGTGCGAACTGATAATCGCAACCGATTTGGCCGCCGCCAACAACGCCGGCCCCGCTGTAGTCTCTGACGGCTCCCAAATCGTTGATCGTGGTGTCGGTGCTGACGACCCCTCCGACGTGACCGCCGATGGAGCAACCGGTCCAGCTGAACCTGACCGGAATTGGAGCTTTGGCCGTGATCGGCAGATCGGCAGCAGCCGCCGCTGCACCGGACAAAGCGATCGCCGTTGAAGTCAGCAGAACCTTGAGCATTCCAAGACACCTCAGCACATTCGCGCTGAGGTGGTAGCACCTGATGGTAGTTCTGTATGTTGTCCGCCAGCAACATGCCGCAAAAATACGGGAACTTTGCTGGCGACTCGGGGCAGCTCACCCCATCACCACCTCGTGCCGGATCACGAACGGCGCCAGCAATGTGTGCACCTCGTTTGCGATCGCCTCGCGGCTTTCCGCCGGCACGTTGCGCAAGGTCACCGTCGCGATGCTGCCGTGGCTGCCGTGCGGTCCGACCTTCACGCTGCAATCGATGCCGCGGTCGGTCAGTTGCGACAACACCTTGGCGAACACCCGCGTCGCGGCGTCCCAGCGCAGTTGCGGCTTGAACACCTTGCCCACACCCGTGACCGGCATCGGATCGATCGGGATGATCTGCACCGGCACCGCGGCGCGCTCCGGAGTGCGGGCGCGCACCCAGTCCTCCAGCTCGCCCGGTTGCACGCTCGCGCCGGGCTTGAGCTGCACATAGCCGATCGGCAGCTCGCCCGCATAGGCGTCGGGCTGACCGACCACCGCGGCGAAGCCCACGGCCGGATGCTGGAACAGGATCTCCTCGATCGGCGCCGGATCGATGTTGTGGCCGCCGCGGATCACGAGGTCCTTGGCGCGGCCAGTGATCCACAGGAAGCCGTCGGCATCGAGCCGGCCGAGATCGCCGGAATTGACCCAATGTCCCTGGACGAAGGCGCCCTTGTTGTGGGCGTCGTCGAGATAGCCGGAGAACACGCCGGGCCCGGCCATGATGACGACGCCGATCTCATCCGTTGCGCAGTCGCGCTCATAGCGCCCGTCGGCATCGAGCTTGACGATCCGCACCTTCGCGTAAGGCAGCGGCAGGCCGACCGAGCCGAGCCGGATCGGCTGGTCCGGATAGGCCATGGTGTGCACGCTCGCGGTCTCGGTCATGCCGTAGACCTCGATCACCGGCAGCTTGAGCTTGTCCATGATCGCCTGCCCCACGGCGACCGGAATCGCCGAGCCGCCGCCCGCGGCATAGCGCAGACTGGAGATGTCGGCCGCACCTTGTGGCACAGCCAGAGTCGCGGCGAGCACGGTCGGCACGCTCGACAGCGTCTCCGGCTTGAAGCGCTGCACCAGACCCCAGATGTTGCGCACCGCATTCGGATTGCGCCAGCCGGCGCCCGACAGCACGACGAGGGACCCGCCCGCCGACAGCGTCTGCAGCGCCTGGGTCAGCGATCCCCCGACATGAAACAGCGGCATGCCGAACAGCAAGGTGCCGCCGGGCTTGGCCTTCAGGACCAGGTTGATCCCCCAGGCCTGATAGACTTGGTTGCCATGGCTGTGGCGCACCAGCTTCGGCGTGCCGGTCGTGCCGCCGGTGTGGAAATAGGCGGCGGTGTCGCTGGCCTTGATCTGCCGGCCGCTGACGAGATGGTCGCCCGGCTGCGCTCCGATCAGGTCATTGAACGCGTGAATGCCGTTGGCGGGGTCCCCGCCGCCGCCATGCACCTGCACGATCGCCTTGAGGTGCTTGAGGCCGCCGCGCACCTTCTCGACCTTCTGCCAGATGTCGGTGCCGGGCAGGGGGCCGAGCGCCACCAGCACCTTGGTCCTGGCGGCATCGAGAATCTCGGCGATCTGGTGCGGCTCGAGCAGCGGATTGACCGGGTTGGCGATGCCGGCGGCCTCGGCGCCGAACAGCGTGACGAAGGCGTCGGGCACCAAAGGCAGCATGAAGCTGACGACGTCGTCGGGGCCGACGCCGAGCGCATGAAACATGTTCGCCGCCTGCGTCACCCGGGCGATGAAGTCGCGATAGGAGATCACGACCGGCGTGTCGGCCGGATCGGCGTTGGGCAGAAACTGGATCGCCGGCGCATCCGGATTGACCGAGGCGCCGCACTTCAACGCCTCATAGGTGCTCTGCGCGGCGATCCGTTCGCCATACGGCGTCTGCTCGAAGGCGCGGATGTCAGCGGTGCTTGCGAATGTCGGATAATCGCTGCCGATGGCGCGATCGAGCAGGTGAATGCCCATGGCCTGTCCTCCCTGTGTCGTGTCCTCGTCCGGTCGATTGCGGCCGGCGACCGCGCGCGGGCTCTATGCGGCCCGTTCGTCGCGATCGTCACAGGACAGGATGAGGGAGGATTCGTCTTGCGTCTATCCCGGCGTTGCCGGGCGGACCGCCCGGTTTGCCGCAGGCGAGGAGACGAGGCGTGGTCAAGTCGTCTTGATGCGACGCGAAGACCGCTCCGATTTCCGCGTCATTGCGAGCGCAGCGAAGCAATCCAGGGTGGTGGGCGGGGCTCTGGATTGCTTCGCTGCGCTCGCAATGACGGGAGGATAGAGCTTAGCCCTGATGTCGGCCGCGCAGCGTGCCTCAGCTCGCCGCGTCGATCAGATTTTCCAAGAGCCGCTTCAGCTCGCCGGTGGCCTTGTCGCCGTAGTTCTCCAGGATGTGCGCCTCCTGGCTGGCGGCCAGCGAGTTCAGCCGCTTGCATAGCGCCTTGCCATGATCGCTGATGAACATCAGCACCTTGCGCCGGTCGTGGGCGTCCTGGCGGCGGTAGACCAGCGAGTCGGAGACCATGCGGTCGATCATCTTGGTCAGGGTCGGGTGGTTCAGCAGGACCGCGTCGGCGAGATCGCCCATCGAGTGCCCCTCGCCGTCGGAGAGCACCTTGAGGATGCGCCACTGCTCGACGGGCACGCCCTCGGTGCTCAGGCGCGACTCCAGCTGCCGGTTGATCTCCCGGTTGGCCTGCGCGAGCAGGTAGGCGAGATGTTCGGTGAGGGGGCTGTTGGGATGGGGCGGTTTGGCCACGGTGAACTTCGCTTGCGGTCCCGACTTGAATGAATGTCCGGCAGTAGCTGCCCGATCTATATGCATCCCAATTCTTGAACATTCAACATTTTCGAATAGGATATTTGCCGAACGCGTGCTGATTTTGACGGCGTATGACCGCCGGCCCACAATGGGCCAGGCACGGTTGCGGCCAAGGAGTGGGTGTGCTCTCGACAGGATCTGTCACGGCCGGGCGTCTCCGTCTGCCGCCATCCCTGCTGTTCAGGAGCCCGCCCCGGCGGGCCGGCCTTCCTGCACTCGCCCCCTTCGATCCTGACCGTATCCAGCGGCGCGGCTCCCAGAACAGGCTGCGCATCGGCAACTTCCTCACCTTCTCCGGGTCACCCGGCATCTGGGGGCCGGCCGCGACCAACAGCGCGCTGCTCGCGGTGTCCGACATCAACCGCCACGGTGGCATTCTCGGGCGCGAGATCGAGTTGTCGTTCTACGATTCCGGCGGGCCGGCGGACGAGGTGGCCGAGCGCGCGAGGGACGCGCTCGAATTCGACGACATCGACGTGGTCATGGGCTCGCATATCAGCGCGGTGAGGCTGGCGCTGCGCCGGCTCACCCGCGGGCGCATCCCGTATGTGTATACGCCGGTCTATGAAGGCGGCGAGCGCACGCCCGGCGTGATGGCGATCGGCGAGACGCCGCACAGCCAGACGCGCCCCGCCATCCACTGGCTGGCGGAGAACAAGCGCGCCCGGCGCTGGTATCTGATCGGCAGCGACTATGTCTGGCCGTGGCAGTCGCACCTCCAGACCAAGACCTTCATCACCGAGGCCGGCGGCCAGGTGGTCGGCGAGGAGTTCGTGCCGGTGGGCGAGGATGACCACGAGGCGCATCTGGCGCGGATCCGCGCCGCCAGGCCCGACGTCGTGCTGATCTCGCTGATCGGCACCGACAGCATTACCTTCAATCGCGCCTTCGGCGAGTCGGGCCTCGCCGCGACCACCCTGCGTCTCGCCGGCGCGGTGGACGAAACGGTGCTGCTCGGCATCGGCGCCGACAACACCGAGAACCTGTATTCGGCCTCCGGCTATTTCAGTTGCATCGGCTCCAAGGCCAATGACGCGTTCATGAGCCGCTACACCGCGATGTTCGGCGCCGATGCGCCGCCGGTCGGATCGGTCGGCCAGTCGAACTACGAGGGCCTGCGCTTTCTCAAGGCGGTCGCCGAGCGCGCCGGCTCGCTGTCCCTGCAACCGCTCGCTGCCGCCGGCCGCAACATCGTCTATTCCGGCGCACGCGGCGAGGTGACGATCCGGCAGGGTCGCGCCGGCATGGCGATGCATCTCGCCGCGGCCGACGGGCTGGACTTCAAGATCATCCGCACGTTCTGAGTAACGCTGCGCCGAGCTTGGCCGGGCTGCGTGCCGCGGTCACCCTCCCCTGGAGGGGAGGGTCGCCTCACGGGGCGCGAAGCGGCGCGTGAGGCGGGGTGGGGTGATCTCTCCTCTGGAGCCGGCGCGTGGAGACATCACCCCACCCCGCTCGCTTCGCGTGCGATCGACCCTCCCCCTCCAGGGGAGGGTGAGCCATCACATTCGCGGCCGCCTGTTCAGTTCAGCCGCAAGGCAATCACGATGACAAGATCTGCCGTCACGCGGCCGCAGCCTTCTTGGCATGCACGCCGACGGCAGCCGCCGGCGTACCTCCGACCTCACGAATCATCCGGCTGATCGCCTCCTGCGGCATCGGCTTGCCGAACAGGAAGCCCTGTACGCTGCTGCAGCCTTCCTCGCGCAGGAAGGCGAGATGCTGTTCGGTCTCGACGCCTTCGGCGAGCACGGGAATGTTGAGGCTGCGCCCGAGCAGCAGGGTCGCCTTGACGATGGCCGCGGCGTGCACGCTGGTCTCGACCGACTGGATGAAGCTCTTGTCGACCTTGATCTTGTCGAATGGAAACACCTGCAGGGTCGACAGCGACGAATAGCCGGTGCCGAAATCGTCCATCGCCACGGTGACGCCGATCGCCTTCAAGGCCTGCATCACCTGCAGCGCATGCTGGCGGTCGGCGATGATACCGGTCTCGGTCAGCTCGATCTCCAGCCGCTCCGGCGCCAATCCAGTCTCGCGCAGCACCTCGGCGACGCGCTTCGGCAGGTCGTGGTTGAGCTGCATCGGCGCGACGTTGACGGCGACCTTGAACGGCTGGCTCCAGGTCGCGGCGGTGGCGCAGGCGGTGCGCAGCACCCAGTCGCCGATGTCGACGATCAGCCCCGTTTGTTCGGCCATCGGAATGAAATCGTTCGGCGGCACGCGGCCCTTCACCGGATGGTTCCACCGCAGCAGCGCCTCGAAGCCGACGATGCCGCCGCTCTGCGTGTCGTTCTGCACTTGGTAGTGCAGCTCGAACTCGTTGCGCACCAGCGCGCGCTTGAGGTCGATCGCGAGCTCGGCGCGGCGCCGGCTGGCCTCGTCCATCGACGGCTCATAGGTGCAGATCTTGCCCTGGCCGAGACTCTTGGCGCGGTACATCGCGAGATCGGCGCGGGTGAGAAGCTCGTCCGAGGTCAGGCCGTGGTCGGGATGCAGCGCGATGCCGATGCTGCAGCCGACCGAGAGGCTGCGCTCCTCCCACTCGACGGGCGCCAGCACCAGCGCGCGCATCCGCTCGGCGAACTTCGCCGCCTCGGTGCGCGCGAAGATCTCGCTCTTGACGGCGACGAACTCGTCGCCGCCGATTCGCGCCAGGAACTCGCCCGGCTGCAGCGTCGATGCAATACGCTGTGCGATCACCGTCAGCACCGCATCGCCCGCGGCATGGCCGTGCGCGTCGTTGACGTCCTTGAAGCGATCGAGGTCGATCGCGAGCACCGCCAGATGCGCGGTCTCGTCGCCCTCGGTCAGCAGCGGCGCGAGCCGCTGGCCGAGGCCGCTGCGGTTCGGCAGGCCGGTCAGCGGGTCCTGCAGCGCCAATTGCCGATAGCCTTCGACCGCTTCCTGCGTCGCCTGCATGTCGATCATGTAGGCCGAGGCGGCCATCGCCATGATCAGGCCGATGCCGGTGACCACCGTGATCAGCATCAGGCTGTCCGACAGCGACTGCACCGGCGCGCTGCTGGCCGCCATTGGTGCCAGGGTCAACGCGAGCATGCCGGTGAAGTGCAGGCTCAGGATCGCAAGCACCATCGCGAGCGAGCTGCCATATTTGCAGAAGCGCGTGACGGGACGCGCGATCCGGTTGGCGGCAACGGCGCCGAAGCCCATCGCGAGCGCGATCGAGAGCCACACCATCGGCACGTTCCAGGTCAGCACGCCGTCGAGCTTGAGCGCGCTCATGCCGCTGTAATGCATGGCGGCGATGCCGAAGCCGAACACCGCGCCGCCGGCCTCGATCAGCGGGCCGCGCTGGGTGCGTGTCGTGATGAAGAAGCCGAGCCACGCAAAGGCCACCGCCAGTCCGAGCGAGGCGAAGGTCATCGCCGGCTCGAACGAGCGGTATCCTGGCGTGTCGTAGCCGAGGACCGCGGCGAAGTGCGTGGTCCAGACCGTGCCACCGGCCACGAGTCCGGCCAGAAACAGCAGATGGAAGCGGCGGAGGCCGGCGTTGCGACGGACCCGCGCGAGCAGCCGCATGGACAGGATCGAGCCGAGCACGCAGACGAGCAGTGCGGCGGCGACGTAGCGCAGATCATGATCGGCGGGCAGGCAGGACAGGATCGTCAACATCGGCAATGAACCCTCGCTCAGCCGAGCTACGGTCCGTCGCGTGCCGCGTTTCGGCGCGCCGGAATCGCGGTTAGCGAAACGTCAATCCGGGCAGCACCTTGTGCCCGCTCCGATCCATGCATGAGTTTTGAAAGCCGACGCTTAAGGCGCGAGGCGCCGCCCGTGGGTTCCTGCAAGGAACTCCGGACATCGTGACGAAACTCCCAACGCCGGCCGCAGGGCTCGCCGGCACACGGCCTTTTGCGATCCTCCGTGGCCGGAATGGGTTGCCGCTGCATGACGGAATTAATACGATCCCATGTCGTTCACATGAAATTTGGAGTGCCCGGATGCGTGCGCAGTCGCGAGCCCTGTCGAACCCGGTCGCCCTGTGGTGGGCGATGCTGACGCTCGTCAGCCTCGCCAACATCGTGTTCTGGTTCATCCTGTACCGGCAGCTCAACGGCGGCAGCAGTTCGTCGGGTCAGGCGTCCCAGACCAGTTCGATGCTGGCGCTGTCGGCGGCCTATGTGTTCGGCTGCGCCTTCCGCTCGGTGCTGCCGCGCGCCGACGTGCAGCGCATCTGCCTGGTCGACAGCTGGCTGTCGAGCGTGTTCATCGGCCGCACCGTCGCGACCATCGCCGAGATCGCCTTCGCGGCGCAGTGGGCCATCATCCTCGCGCAGCTCGGCGCGATCGCCGATGCCGAGACCGCGGTCAACATGGCCCGCATCATCGTGCCGCTGATCGTCGTCGCGGAGATCTGTTCCTGGTACGCCGTCGTCACCCGGAATTTCCTCTACAACGCGATCGAGAACTCGCTGTGGGCGGTGGCCTTCCTGTTCGTCGGCATCGGCCTCGGCCGGCTGCTGCCGGAGTTCGACGGCCTGGTGCGCGGCCTTCTGATCGCGGGCCTCGTCGGCATCGCCTGCTATCTCGCCTTCCTGGTCGTGATCGACGTCCCGATGTATGTGAAGCGCTGGCGCATCGAGCGCGCCGCCGGCACGCCACTCCTGCATCCGCTCGCCGGTCTGCGCGACTCCGCCACGCGTTGGACCGTCACCCACGAGTTCGAGCACTGGAAGGAAGAGATCGCCTGGATGTCGCTGTATTTCAGCGCCGCCGTCTGGGGCTCGCTGGCGCTATGCGCGCTCTCGGCGATGAACGATCCCCTGCCGCGAGATCGCGCGCAGGCCACCGGTGCACCGCCGGCCATCGTCCAGCACGACGCCGATCGATCCTGACGCGACATCCCGCCGTGACGATCACGGCGGGATGCCTGCCGGCCGAGCGGCGTTGCCTCAGCCATGCATCGCGAAGTGATGCGCGTCGTCCATCTGGACGATGTGGCTGTAGTCGGCGTGCGGCGCGTCGTGCACGGCCACCGGCGCGTGGTCGAAATTCGGCGGTACGATGCCGGTGTTGCCCGCATGGCCATGGTCGCCGAAATTGTCGACGATGATCGGGTTGTGCGACGAGCCCTCGCCGTGCAACGGGCCGGGGAAGCCGGGGCCGGGGCCCTGGCCGCCCTGGACGTTGTCGGCGGACTGATGGATCGCCTGCGCGATCGAGTCCCAGAACCCGCCATGGCTGCCGCCGTCCTGTCCCGCATGAGCGATCTGGATGCTGCCGTCGCTGCGCAGGCCGTCCTGGGCCAGCTTGAAGACGTCGCCGATCGCCGCGCCGAGATCGCCATGGCTGAGGTCGTTGACCAGCGAGCCCAGGTCGTGGCCGATCGCGTCGAGCTGCTGCCCCAGAGAGTGGCTCAACTCGCCGGCGGTCTGTGCCAGCCCGTTGAGACCCTCGCCGACGAAATGGCCGACGCCATCGACGATGCCGGTGCCGACCGCATCGGCGCCGTGGGCGATGCCGGAGATCGCCTCGCCGATCGGTCCGCCGATCAGGTGGCCCGCCGCCGACGCCGTGTCGGTGACCACGCCGATGGCGCCGTCGGCCACCGCTACGCCGGCGTCGAAGCCGCCCTTCACCACGGCGCCTGCAGCGTCGAGCGCGTCCATGCCGACCTCGCCGGCCGTTCCGACGATGGTGCCGGCCATGCCGAGCGCGCCGTGGCCGACTGCGCCGGCCGCCTCCAGCCCGGCCTCGCCGAGGCCGACCGCGGTGTGTGCGAGGTCGCCGGCGACGTCGAGGGCGCCATGCGCCACGTCGCCACCGACCTTGAGCCCGCCGTCGACGATGTCGCCGCCGATATGCTTGACGTCGTTGATGACGCCGTCGATGTCGCCATGTACCAGGTGGCCGACCCCGGACGCCACGTCGCCGGCGACGTTGATCCCGGTATGGAGGACGTCGCCGCCGACATGGACCACGGTCGACGCGACGTCGCCTACGGTGTGAAGCAGGCCGCCGCCGATCGCCTCGGCACCGTGCCCGATCGCGCCGAGTACGCCGCCCACGGTATGGATGGCCTCGCCGCCGAGCGCGCCGATGCCATGCACCACGCTGCCCACGGCATGGGCCGCATCGCCGGCGACGTGCTCGACCGTATCGACCACGGCGCCCGCCGCACCGCCGACCGCACCCGCCACATCCTTCGCGACGTCCTTCACGTCGTCCACGGCGGAACTGACGGCATCTCCGATATCATCCCAAAAGCTCATGACCTGCTCCTCTCGGTTGCGTCACCTCGCCTCGGGTGACGCGCCGTTTGTCGCAGATCGCGTCCCGGCGCTCCGTGCGCGACATCACGCAGGCTGAGACGTGGCACGGCTCCGGCGCGAAGCCTGTCCGCGAGCCGCGTCATCCACCTCTTCGGGGGCCGCGGGGAGGGACATGCGTGGATGCCGGCGCAGGCCGGGCAACTAATTAGCAGGCCCTGATCGCGATCGTTCAGGGCGCATCGGTGTGATGCTCGGCGGCGGTTCAGGCGTGGCCGATCCAGCCATGCCAGGTCAGCGCTGTGAAGAATGGACGGGCATCGCGAAAGCCGCCGTCACGCAGGATGGCTTCATCCTCCCCTGGGCTCAGCATGTTGACGCTGGCATCGACGGTCGCGCGCATCGTCCTGGCCTGCTCGGGGTCTGTGCCGGACGCAACGGCATAGGCCGCGTACCGATCCAGCCACAGCGATCTCTCGACGGGCTCGTTGGGCAGGCAGCTATGGGCCACCACGAAAGGCGCTCCAGGGTGGAGCCGGTCGTGCACGGCGCGGACTGTCCGCAACCGTTCCGATGCTGCCAGAAAATGCAGCGTCAGCAGGCATGTCGCCGCGTCAAACGGGCCGGCCGGCGCATCGTCGATGGTGCCCTCGATCAGTTCGACCCGGCTCGTCCGCGCGCCGAGCGTGCGTTCGGCGAGTCGCAGCATCTGCGGCGCCGGATCGACGCCGACGAAGGTCCACGATGGTTGCGCTTCCGCCAACGCGTTGAGCTCGAGCCCGCCGCCCGCGCCCAGCACGAGCACCCTCGCATGTTCGGGCGCCCGCTCGGCCAGCAGGACCGCCGTCATCCGGTGCAGCCCGTCGAGACCGGGCACGAAGCGACGTGGACCATCCGTGTAGCGCGCGACGAATTCGGGATCGGAAAACGCGCGGATGAACTGCTGAGCGCCGTCGGCAATGTCAGCCGGCATGACAAATGTCTCCTTTGCGAGGTCGCTTGCGTCGTTCGAGGCGGTCGTGGAAATCAGCGCTCAGCGCCGCCAGCGTGATGGCGCCGAGACGGGACAGCAGCAAGGTCTCGGCGGCCCGGATGGAGGTGTCGAGCGCCGCATTGACCGCCTGCTCGACGAGGCAGTCGGGAGTCTCGCTCCGATGGCCGATGGCGAACAGCGATGGACGCCCGAGTGAATCGTAGACGTCGCGCAGGGTGACGGTCGCCAGATCGCAGGCGAGCGTCCAGCCGCCGCCATGGCCTTTCTCGGAGCGCACATAGCCGCTGTCCCGGAGGCCCGCCATGATTCTGCGGATCACGACCGGATTGGTCTGCATCATCGCTGCGAGGGCCTCGGACGTGACCGGACCGTCGTGCTCCGCCATGTGGAGCAGGACGTGCAGGATGCCGGACAACTGGCTGTTGGGTCTCATGTAACTTTTAATATGACATGATATTCCAGCCGTCAACCGGCCGGCCCGGCCATGAAGGCTTGGGCGCCGACGCTGGCGCCTCTGCCCGTCGGGCGATTCGGTCCTGCATCCCGCGTGCGGCGGGCGGGTCCATGCCTCCCAACGATGAGAAACGCACTGCGCGGAAAGACTGAATTTGCCCGCGCGTTCAAGCTGATTTGGGCTGTCCAGTCCCATCAGTAAAAATATGCTGCTTCTCAATTTCGGAATTTCGTGATTTATTCCGTCCGTCCCGCCTCATCGACGAGGGGCGCTGCGCGGTCGTCACGAAGCGTGGAGTGCGGGATGTGATGGGCGGGCCGGTTTGCAGCGTGATCATTCGCGCGGACGAACAACATCGGCTCGCACGGTCAAGTCGCGTGGTCCTGACCTCCCGATGCTGAGGTCAAGCCGGCTGATGATGCCCCGCGCATCTCGCCGGTGATGGGGGCAACACAGCCCGGTCCCCAGGGAGATCGCGAAGCAGCCGTTAAAACTAGCGCGCAGGGAGGGCCGGGTCGTCCGGCTGGACCTGTGGTACCTGCCGCCTGCATTTTTTTCGCAGGCGGGCCACGGGCCTCAGTCGAGGTCCGGCCTTCCCTGCACCCTCGCTTCGGAAGAGGGTGAGATCGATGCATCACTCGGACGCCAAGAGCGTCGCGAGGACAATGACGCGCGTCCCCAAATGCAGTTTGAGATTGCTGACCACGACGGCACCACAAACGCGGTGCCCACCCTCCCCTGGAGGGGGAGGGTCGCCTCACGAGGAGCGAAGCGAAACGTGAGGCGGGGTGGGGTGATGTCTCCGCGCGCAAAAGCATGCGTGGAGAGATCACCCCACCCCGCTCGCCCGCTTCGCGTGCGATCGACCTTCCCCCCTCCAGGGGAGGGGGGCACCGAGCGCGCGGCTAGCTTGCGCGCGTCCGGCGGCCCTCGGTGTCTCGCAAAAAAAGCGGCGCTCGATGGACGGCTTGCTATTTGAATCCTGCGAACCGGCTGTCGAACGAGTTCGACTGCAGCACTGGCACGGCGCCGGAGACCAGCGCGGTCTGGGTCTGCGCGGGGGCCGAGGCCGTGGTGGCGGGCGCGTCGCCGGCGGCGGGCTTGAACGGCGGCCGCGCGGCGGCCTGCCGGGTCTCGGCGGGCTTCGCCGCGACCGGCTTGGGCGCAGGCTTGATCTCGGCGGGCTTGATCTCCGAGGGCCTGGCGTCCGCGGTCTTGCTCTCGGGCTTCGCGGTCGCAGCCTTGGTGTCGGCCGCGGCATTGCCGGCGATTCCGACCTTGCGGGCGAGGCTCGACATGAAGCTCGGCTTCTCCGGCGCACTGACGGCCGCCACCCGGGTGGCGGGCGCCGCTGCGGGAGCCGGAGCCGCACTGGCCGGCATCGCGGCGACCTCGTCGGCGCCGGGCGCGCGCGGCGGGTTGACATGACCGGGGATCGTGCCTGGCGCCGGCGTGAAATTGGCGAGCGACAGGCCCGGCGCTTCGCCGGCGTCGGACAGGCCGGTGGAGGCGCCCGGCACGCGGCTGGCGAAGATGGGGTTCATGCCGCCATCGATGCCGGTGTTGAGCTTGGCGACCGGCGTGCCCTTGGAGACGAGCTTGGCATATTCCGCCTCGTCCGCCTGCTGCTTGTCGCGCACGGCGGCGGTGATCTCGTCGGGCACGACGTAGGCCGGGCACTTGGCGGAGGCGTCGAACACCGGATCGTGCGTCGCGCCCGGCGGCTTCTGGGCGTCGAAGACGTACTTCTTCTCGCAGAAGTCGACCTTCGGCTCCTGCCGGGTGACTTCGAAATGGTCGTAGCCTTCCTTGATCATGCGCCAGAACGGCATGTTCGGATTGTTGCGGTGCCTGGCCATGTTCACCGGCGTCATCCGGAACGGATAGGCCTGGAACTGGAAGGCGCGCTGGCCGCCGAAGAAGGACTCGCGCCCGAGCGCATAGATCTCGGCGATCTGCTCGTCGGTCATCGCGAAGCAGCCGCGCGAGGAGCAGTCGCCATGCACCATCAGCTGCGAGCCGGTGCGGCCGAGCGCCTTGTCGAACGCGTTCGGATAGCCGGTGTTGAAGGACAGATAGTAGGCCGATTGCGGGTTCATCTGGCTCGGATTGATCGAGTAGAAGCCCTCCGGCGCCTGGCGGTCGCCCTCGCGCACCTTCGGTCCGAGATCGCCGGACCAGCGGCAGATCGGATAGGTCTTGAGCAGCGCGAACTTGCCCGAGCGGTCCTGCTTCCAGACCTCGAGCTCGGCTTCCTGCTTGAACACGCGGACCAGGATCGGCGACTGCAGATCCATGTCCTTCTCGCCCATCGTCGCGACGAGCTTCGGCGGCACCGGCTGGTTGGCCTTGGCGTTGGTGGCGAGCGCGACCTGATCGCTGTTGCAACCCGTCAGCAGCGCGCCGGCGGCCAACACCGCCGAGGTCATCAGAACCCGGACGAAAGCGCGGTTGATCAAAGCAAAGCTCCCCGCAAACCCGGCATGCCGCAACACCCCAGTCTCATCTCACGCGATCGGCCCGAAAGCTGGATAAATCACGGGTCGACCCTGCGTCATGCCGTCAAACCATTGATTAAAATTGTAGCCTTTGACCCCAAGCCTCGCAACCCGCGCTCCGGCGATGCCGAAAGGCCCCGGCCGCTTTGGTCAACAACTCCTAAACAGCAGACCCCGCCGGCGGGGCCGAAATGCGGCCAAACGGCTGGAAAGACTCACAAAACCGCGAGCGCCGGGAGCTCGGCTCCGGCCCGGTCAGCCGAGCTTGCGGCCGATGTCCATGAACTTCTGCCGGCGCTGCTTGCGGATCGCGTCGGCGTCGAGGCCCTTCAGCTCGTCGAACGCCTGGGCGATCGCCTCGCCGGTGGCGGCGATCATCGCCGCCGGGTCGCGGTGGGCGCCGCCGACCGGCTCCTTGATGACCGTGTCGACCACGTGGAAGCGGAGCATGTCCTGGGCGGTGATCTTCATGTTGTTGGCGGCTTCCTGCGCCTTGGTGCCGTCGCGCCACAGGATCGAGGAGGCGGCTTCCGGCGAGATCACGCTGTAGATCGCGTGCTCCAGCATCAGCACCCGGTTGGCGGTGGTCAGGGCGATGGCGCCACCCGACCCGCCCTCGCCAGTGATGATCGCGACATTCGGCACGCCGAGCGACAGGCAGGCGTCGGTGGAGCGGGCGATGGCCTCGGCCTGGCCGCGCTCCTCGGCGCCGAGGCCGGGATAGGCGCCGGCGGAATCGACCAGCGACAGCACCGGGATGCCGAACCGCTCGGCCATCTCCATCAGCCGGACCGCCTTGCGGTAGCCCTCGGGGCGGGCCATGCCGAAATTGTGCTTCAGTCGGGATTCGGTGGTGGCGCCCTTTTCCTGGCCCATCACGCAGATCGGCTCGCCGCGGAAGCGGCCGAAGCCGCCGAGCAAGGCGGCGTCCTCGCCGAACTTGCGGTCGCCGGCCAGCGGCGTGAACTCGGTGATCAGCCCGCTGACGAAATCGGTGAAATGCGGCCGCTGCGGGTGGCGCGCGACCATCGTCTTCTGCCAGGGCGTCAGATTGGCGTAGAGCTCGGCCAACGCCTGGCCGGCCTTCTCCTCGATCCGGCTGACCTCCTCGCCGATGTCGGTGCCGGAGGCGGCCATCGCACGGAGTTCGTCGACCTTGGAATCGAGCTCGGCAACGGGCTTTTCGAAATCGAGGTAGCTGCGCATGGGATCCGGCATGGAAGAGCTGAAGGAAGAGCGCTGGGAGACGAAATCGGTTCGGCCTTCGGACCTGAAGATGAAGGACTTCAGGAGCTTAGGGTGCGATCGGTGCGCCGCACCCAGGCGTCGTGCCGGGAGAACGGGCAGGATGGCGCTCTTTCGGGGCAGACGGGCGCGAAGTCAAGCCGGCCGGGCGTCACGCCGGCGGATTTGGTTTCGGGAAGGTGTGAAGCGAGGTCAGGTCTCGGCCAGCGGGTGCAGGTCCCGCACCAGGCTCTTGAGCCGCTCCTCGACCACGTGGGTGTAGATCTGGGTGGTCGAGATGTCGGTGTGGCCGAGCAGGGTCTGGACGATGCGCAGGTCGGCGCCGTTGTGCAGCAGATGGCTGGCGAAGGCGTGGCGCAGCACGTGCGGCGACACCAGCCGGGCCGGCAGGCCGCTCGCCACCGCGAGCTCCTTGAGGTCGCGGGCGAAGTGCTGGCGGGTGAGGTGGCCGCTCTCGCCGAACGAGGGAAACAGCCATTTGCCGAAGGTGGCGCTGGCCTTCTTCTCGGGCTTCAGCGCATCCAGGGCGGCGAGATAGTCGGCCATCGCCTGGCGCGAGGCCTGGTTCAGCGGCACCAGCCGCTCCTTGTTGCCCTTGCCGCGCACCACGATCATGCGGGCGTCGTTGCGCGCCGCGGTGCGCGGCAGCGCCACCAGCTCGGAGACGCGCAGGCCGGTGGCGTAGAGCACCTCGAGCAGGCAATACAGTCGCAGCGCCCGCAGCCGCTGCGACGGCGAGGCGTCGGCGACCTCGGAGAGCTCCTTGGCGCGGGTCAGCATGCGGTCGACATCGCCGATCGACAGCACCTTGGGCAACGGCCGGCCGCGTTTCGGGCCCGACAGGATGGCGGCGGGATCGTCGCTGCGGATGCGCTCGCTCAGCAGGAAGCGAAACAGGTGCCGCATCGCCGACAGCCGCCGCGCCACGCTGGAGGATTTGAAACCCCTGGTGTCGAGATCGGCGAGATAGTCGCGCAAGGCCTGGGTGTCGGCCGTGGCGAAGCCGTTGGCCTTGCCGCCGAGAAATTCGGAGAGATCGGTGAGGTCGCGGCGATAGGCGTCCAGCGTGTTCTGACCGGCGCCCTGCTCGGCGGCCATCATGTCGAGGAACAGGCTCATCAGCCCGGCGTCGGAGGCCTTGACCTTCATGTCGTGAAATCCGCTGCGTCCGAGGCGATCGAATCACTACGATGTATTCGTGCCGGCACGGCGAGCGGTGACTGCAAATCTGGCCGATATCGCGGCGCCCGGCCGCCTCAGACAACCGCAAAATTCTTAATCAATGCCCTGTGGCTTTTCGGTTCGTCGCAGCGCCGCCGCTCATCTCTTCTGGAACCTGTCCGGCGGGATCGTCACCGTCATCTCGCGCGGCTTCGGATTGACGAAATTCGCCAGCGCGTAGATCGCGCCATAGACCACGCCGACGATGACGGCGATGACGGTCAGGAAGCGGAACAGGCTGGGCATGTCGGTCGCGCAGGCTACCAGAAGGGGAACGGTTTCATCCAACATGTTCGCATCGGCCTTGCAAGCCCGTCGGGCAGACTGGGCAGCTCGCCTTGGCTCGGGGGACGGAACAGGATGCCTTTGAAAGCAGCAGGGGCTGGGTTAGAAGCCTGGAGATGACCGACACGACGCAACCCGCACCCAGCCCAGCCGCTCCGGAGGCCGCGATTCTCGCAGGCCTCGGCAAGCGGCTGATCGTGCTGGTCGGCATGATGGGTGTCGGCAAGTCGACCGTGGGCCGGCGGCTCGCGGCGCGGTTGCGGCTGCCCTTCGTCGATGCGGACACAGAGATCGAGACCGCGGCCGGCATGACCATACCGGAAATCTTCGAGTCGCGCGGCGAGGACTATTTCCGCAACGGCGAGGCCAGGGTGATCGCCCGCCTGCTCGAAAATGGTCCGGCGGTGCTGGCAACCGGTGGCGGCGCCTTCATGCGCGAGGAGACGCGGCGGCGCATCCAGGAGAAGGCGGTCTCGGTGTGGCTCAAGGCCGATGCCGACGTGATCATGCGCCGCGTCCGGCGGCGGGCCGACCGGCCGCTGCTGCAGACCGCCGATCCGGAAGGCACGGTCGCTCGCCTGCTCGTCGAGCGCGAGCCGGTCTACCAGCTTGCCGATCTCACGATCTGCTCGCGCGATGTGCCGCATGATCGCGTTGTCGAGGACTGCATGGAGGCGCTGCAGGCGTTCTTCTCGCCACCGGAGACCGAGGCGGGGCCGGCCGGACCACAACCCGATCCAGTTCAACCCGATCCTCCGCAGGCGATGGGCGCGCTCCGATGACAGCACCACTGAAGCATTCCGATCCGATCATCGTCGACGTCGCGCTCGGCGAGCGCGCCTATGACATCGTCATCGGCCGCGGCGTGCTGGCTTCACTCGGCCAGCGGATCGCGGCGCTGCGGCCCGGCGTGCGCACCGCCATCGTCACCGACCGTACCGTGGCCGCGCATTGGCTGAAGCCGGCCGAGGCGATCCTGGCGGAGGCGGGCATCCCGGCGTCCACGATCGTGGTCGATGAGGGCGAGGGCTCCAAGACCTATGCCGGCCTGGAGAAGGTCAGCGAGGCGCTGATCGCTGCCAGGATCGAGCGCAACGATCTCGTCATCGCGCTCGGCGGCGGGGTGGTCGGGGATCTCGCCGGCTTCGCGGCCGCCATCCTGCGCCGCGGCGTCGATTTCGTGCAGGTGCCGACCTCGCTGCTGGCGCAGGTCGATTCCTCCGTCGGCGGCAAGACCGGCATCAATTCGCCCCAGGGCAAGAACCTGCTCGGCGCCTTCCACCAGCCGGTGCTGGTGATCGCCGACACGGCCGTGCTCGACACCCTGTCGCCGCGCCAGTTCCGCGCCGGCTATGCCGAGGTCGCCAAATACGGCCTGCTCGGCGATGCGAGCTTCTTCGCCTGGCTCGAGGCCAACCATGCCGACATCGTCAAGGGCGGTGCGGCGCGTGAGCACGCGGTCGCGACCTCCTGTCGCGCCAAGGCGGCGATCGTCGCCCGCGACGAGCGCGAGACCGGCGACCGGGCGCTGCTCAATCTCGGCCACACCTTCGGCCATGCGCTGGAGGCCGTGACCGGCTTCTCCGACCGGCTGTTCCACGGCGAGGGCGTCGCGGTCGGCATGGTGCTGGCGGCGCAGTTCTCGGCCGAGCTCGGCATGCTGCCGCCCGACGACGTCGTCAGGATCGAGCGTCACCTTGCCGCGGTCGGTCTGCCGACCCATCTGCAGGACATCGCCGGCTTCGCCCAGGAGGGGATCGGCGACGCCGATCGGCTCTTGGCCTTGATGGCGCAGGACAAGAAGGTCAAGCGCGGCAAGCTCACCTTCATCCTGATGGAAGCCATCGGCCGCGCCGTCATCGCGAAGGACGTCGATCCGGCGCGCGTCCGCGACTTTCTCCAGGCCAAATTGCGCAGCAGAAGCTGATCCCGGGCTTTACGCCGTATTGAGCAGTGCCAACGGATCATCGGCGGCCTCCCTACAGAGCGACATCGGCGTCATGGACTGGTTCACACTCTCCGTCGTCATCCTCCTCCTCGCCGCCTCGGCCTTCTTTGCGCTGAGCGAGACCGCGCTGACCGGTGCCTCCCGCGCCTCGATGCTGCGGCTGTCGAAGCAGGGCAATCGCGATGCCGATGTGGTGTCGAGCCTGTTCGACATGCGCGAACGGCTGATCGGCGCCCTGCTGCTCGGCAACAACATCGCCAATATCGGCGCCTCCGCGCTGGCGACCGGTATTTTTACCGCCTGGTTCGGTGAGGTCGGCGTGCTCTACGCGACCGGCGTGATGACCGCGCTGGTCGTGATCTTTGCCGAGGTGCTGCCGAAGACGATCGCGATCAATGCGCCGGATCGCGTCTCGCTCGCGGTCGCCAGGCCGATGCGCGCGACTGTGTTCGTGCTCGGTCCGGTGCTTGCCGTGATCGAGGCGATCGTGCGCGGGCTGATGCGGCTGATCGGCTTCAAGGTCGGGGCCAATCAGCCGATCCTGTCGCCGACCGAACGCCTGCGCGGTGCCGTCGATCTGTTGCATCATGAAGGCAAGGTCGAGAAGCAGGACCGCGACATGCTCGGCGGCCTGCTCGATCTGCGCGAATTGCAGGTGTCCGACGTGATGGTCCACCGCACCGAAATGGTGATGGTGAATGCGGACCTGCCGCAGGAGGAACTGGTGCGCGAGGTGCTCGCCACCGAGTACACACGCATCCCGCTGTGGCGCGGCACGCCGGAGAACATCATCGGCGTGCTGCATGCGAAGGACCTGCTGCGTGCGATCCGCGCCGCCGAGGGCGATGTGTCGCACATCGACGTTGCTTCACTGGCGCTGCCGCCGTGGTTCGTACCGGAGATGCGCTCCGTGTCGGAACAGCTGAAGGCGTTCCGCCGGCGCAAGACGCATTTCGCGCTCGTGGTCGACGAGTATGGCGAGGTCGAAGGCATCGTCACGCTGGAGGATATTCTGGAGGAGATCGTCGGCGACATCTCCGACGAGCAAGATGTGCAGGTCGCGGGTGTGCGCCTGCAGCCGGACGGGTCCGTCGTCGTCGATGGCTCAGTGCCGATCCGCGATCTCAATCGCGCGATGGACTGGACGCTGCCCGATGAGGAAGCAACGACAGTTGCCGGTCTCGTCATTCACGAGGCGCGTTCGATCCCCGAGCGCGGCCAGAGCTTCACGTTCCACGGCTTCCGCTTTCGCGTGCTGCGCCGGGAGCGCAATCGCATCACCGCGCTGCGCATCGTACCGGTGCCGCGCGGCGAAACCGAGGAGGCGCGGCCGCGCCGTGCGGGCACGGCGTTCTAATTGGGGATCAAGCCTCGCCCGGCGCCTTCGCATGCAGCGCGAGCGCGTGCACCGAGCCGGCAAGTTCCGCTGCCAATGCGGCGTTGATCAGGCGGTGGCGATCGACACGGCTCTTGCCGGCGAAGGCCTGCGACACAATATACACGCGGAAATGGGTCTCACCGCTCGGCTGATGGCCCACATGGCCTTCATGCAGATGTGATTCGTCTTGAACATCGAGGCTTTCGGGCGAGAAAGCTTCGCGCAACTTATCGATGATAGCATCTCGGGTCCGCATGGTCTCTGGAAATACGCATCAAATTATTTTTCGTCAATCGGCGGTCCCCGCCTGAGGTATTCGCAATGTCAAGACTTGAAGCTTTTCGCGTTGCGTAGTCAAAGTCCGCCATGCCGATCGATTCAAACAAATTCTTCGACTCCATCCGCATCAAGCCCAAGAAACAGGCTGCGCGGCAGCCGGTGGTGCGCGAGGAGGCCCAGCCCTGTCAGTGGCCGGACTGCAAGAACAAGGGCTCGCATCGCGCGCCCAAGGGACGCGAGAACGCGCGCGAGTATTGGCACTTCTGTCTCGATCACGTGCGCGAGTACAACCAGTCCTACAATTTCTTCTCGGGGATGAACGCCGAAGCGGTCGCGCGCTATCAGAAGGATGCGCTGACCGGACACCGCCCGACCTGGAAGATGGGTGCCAACACGTCGGCCAAGCGCGGCACCGGCAGCGCCGAGGGCGATCTCGGCGATGCCGCCGATCCGTTCAGCGTATTCGCCGAGATCAACGGCCGCGGCAGTTGGCGTCCGGATCCCCGCTCGGCTCCCAAGGCCGAGACGCGCAAGGTCTTCAACGCCGAGCGCAAGGCGCTGCAGGTGATGGGCCTCGGTCCCGACGCGACGCTCGAGGATGTCAAGGTCAAGTACAAGGCGCTGGTGAAGCAGCACCATCCCGATGCCAATGGCGGCGACCGCTCCACCGAGGATCGCCTGATCGAGATCATCAAGGCCTACAACTACCTGAAGACGGTGGTGAAGGGCTGACGCGCGGCAGCGCGCGAGGCTGCCGCACGTCGCGTTGAAGGTATCAGGGCTTCGGCCCGATATAGGCCGAGCTCGGCCGGATCAACCGCCCGGTGCGCTGTTGCTCGCGGGCATGCGCCGTCCAGCCGGCGGCACGCGCCACCGCGAAGATCGGCGTGAACGCCTGGCGCGGAATCTTCAGCGCATCGAGCAGGATGGCGGTGAAGAACTCGACATTGGTGTCGAGCACGCGCTCCGGATTCTTCCGCCGCAGCGCTTGGCGAATGTAAGCCTCTACCTCGCTCGCAAAAGGCAGATCAGCCCCGCTGCCCGCCAGCCGCTCGATCGCGCCCTTGAGCACGTCGGCCCGCGGATCGCGCACGCGATAGATCCGATGCCCGAACCCCATCAGCCGCTCGCCACGGCCGAGCGCCGCGTCGACCCACGGCCTGATGTTGTCGCGCGTGCCGATCGCGTTGAGCATTTCCAGCACCGGCTCCGGCGCGCCGCCATGCAGCGGGCCGGTGAGCGCGCAATAGCCGGCGGTGACTGACGCGAACAGGTCGGCCTGGGTCGAGGCGACGACGCGCGCGGCGAAGGTCGAGGCGTTCATGCCGTGATCGCTGACGGTGACGAGATACGTGTCCAGCGCCGCCACCTCGCCGCTCTCGGGCGTGTCGCCGCGGACCATCCGCAACGTGTCTGCGGCGTGACCGGCGTCAGGGTCGGGCGCGATCGGCTGTGTTCCCTGGGCGCGCTGGACCAGGGCGCCGGCGATCACCGGGCAGGCGCCGACGATCGTGGCTTCGTCGTCGAGCCCGGGTTCGGACCGCAGCGCCGCGACGGCGGCGCGGAAGCCGTCGATGATCGACAGGCCGGAGGTCGCGGCGAGCAGCTCGGGCAGCCGGGCAAAGGCACGCTCGCGGGCACGGCCAAGGCCGGCGCGGACCTCGGCCTCGCCGACGGTGCGCTTCGTCGCCGCGCTCCATAGCCGGGCGGTCACGCCCTCGAAGCCGCTGGCGGCGGCGAGATCGGCCACACGCGCTCCGGCGATGATGAGCTCCCCCCGCTGGCCGTCGACGTGGCTGAGCACGGTCTCGGCGGCGGCGATGCCGTCGAGGCCGATGGGGGTCTTGCCGAGCTGGATGGTCATGGCGGGTCTCCTTCGAGAATGATCACGCTGACAAGATCCGCCCAGTCGACAACTTGATCAATCTTGATTAAGCTGATCAATATGAAAAAAGACAGCGGCCTTTACCTATCTGCTCGTGAAGCTTCGGCGGAACTCGCGATCTCGCCGGCCACCCTCTACGCCTATGTCAGCCGCGGACTGGTCCGCTCCGAGCCGTCTCCGAATTCGCGCAGCAACCGCTATCGCGCCGAGGACATCCGAGCCCTGAAGGAAAGGCGCGCACCGGCCCCCGAGCCGCGCGCCTTCCGTAGCTTCGATGCGGACCTCCCCGTGTTCGATTCCGCCGTGTCGACGATCACCGAAGCCGGTCCGATCTATCGCGGCGTCAATTGCGTCGACCTGGCCGTGCGCGGCACGCTGGAGCATGCTGCGACGCTGCTGTGGGACGTGACCGCGCTCGATCCGTTTGCGCCAGGCAACCTTCCGGCCGTGTCGGAGGAGATGGGTTTCATCGCCGATGCTGCGCGGCGCGCGGCGCCGATCGACCGCGCCATCGCGGTACTGGCGCTGGCGACACATGCTGATCCCGCGGCTTTCAACCGCGCTCCCGACGGTCGGGCGCTGGTCGGCGCGCGCATCGTTCGGCTTGTGGTCGCAACCATGTTGAACCAGCCAGCGTCAGCCGATCCGCTCCATGTTCAGGTCGCGCGGAGCTGGGCGCCCGGACATGAACATGCGCCGGACCTGATCCGTCGCACCCTGGTGCTGCTGGCCGATCATGAGCTGAACGCGTCGACCTTCACCGTCCGCTGTGCGGCGTCGACGGGCCTCAGCCTCTACGATGCCGTCATCGCGGGTCTTGCGGCGCTCAAGGGACCGCAGCACGGCGGCGCCGGCGTCCTGGCGTCGCAGCTGGTGAAGGCACTCATCGATCGCGATGTCGCGCCGCTGATCCGCGAGCGGGTGGCGCTCGGCGAGCGCTTCGCCGGCTTCGGCCACGGCGTTTACAAGCACGGCGACCCTCGCGCCATCTCGCTCCTGGAGGCGCTGACGCGCGCCGGTGCGCCGCGCAAATTCACCCGCGAGGTGCCCGAGCGGATCGCGGAAGCGACCGGTGAATTCGTGAACATCGATTACGCGCTGGCCGTGCTGGTTCACAGCCTGCGGCTGCCCGCGGGAAGCGAGCTGGCGCTGTTCGCGATGGCGCGCTGCGTCGGCTGGATCGCCCATGCCTGCGAGCAGCTGCAGTTCGGCCGCCTGATCCGGCCGCGCGCCCGCTACACCGGACCCATCCCGGGGCGCGGCGCTACCCTGGAGACGCTCTAGCGACCGCCGTCCGCCTATTCCGCCGTGCCGGCCGCCAGCTGAGTTTCGCGTCGCTTCCGCACGAGCCACAGCACGAGCCAGACCACGATCGTGCCCGCGACAGTCGCGATGATCCAGGTGGACTTGGCGATATGGCTATGATGCGGAATGCCGCCATAACGGTGCAACAGCTGCACGGCGAACACTCCGGGCAGGACATGGGCGCCGGCCCACAGCACGATGGCAGGGATGTTCACGGCGTAGAAGCGGGGCGGAGGGATGTCGAGCGCGCCGGCCGTGATCGGTACGACGGCGCGGATCGGCGCGATAAAGCGGGCGAAGAAGATCGCCAGGGTGCCGAAACGGTGGAACAGGGCCTCGCTCTGCGCCACCAGGCGCGGATAGTTCGAGAACGGCCAGCTCGTCAAGATCTCGCGCTGCCTGCGATGGCCGACCCAGAACGCCCCGCCGTCCCCCAGCACCGCGCCCAGGATCGCCGCCGCCAGCACCCATTGCAGGGTCAGCTCGCCGCCCGGAATCAATGCGCTCAGCGCCAGGATGATGGTCGTGCCTGGAACCACCGAGCCCACGATCGGGATCGCCTCCAGCAGGGCGGCCAGAAACAGGGTGAGATAAGCCAGTCCCGCATGCGCTGAGACGAAGGCAATGAGGGGATCGAGCAGATGGGCCACGCGGTTCCTGTTGGTGCAGAGGGTGGGCGGGGAGCTCCTCGATAAGTAGGAACCCCGGCTCCGGGTGCCACGTCGAGATCCTGGGAAGAGCCGGTGGGCGGAAAGGTGGCACGATTCGCAGGGCAGCCTTTCGAAAACGGCCACTCATGCCTATCTCGATGATATAACGACGGAACTTTGATCAAGGCTTAGGCTTCTGCCCGCGCGTGCTCTCTGCTAGGCTGGCGTCGAAGCCCTTCAACCGCAGCCAAACATGAAATCTGGTTTCGGGAATGCCCGGGACCTCGGAGGATGAATGACGACCGCCGCTACGACCAATGCGCAGGAGATGACCGGTGTGCCCGACATGAAGGTGTCGGTGCGGCAGGTGTTCGGGATCGACAGCGACCTTGAGGTGCCGGCCTTTTCCGCAAGCGACCCGCATGTTCCCGAAGTCGACGCCGACTACCGCTTCGACCGCGCCACCACCCTTGCGATCCTGGCTGGCTTCGCCAAGAACCGCCGCGTGATGGTGACTGGTTACCACGGGACGGGCAAGTCGACCCATATCGAGCAGGTCGCGGCGCGACTCAATTGGCCCTGCGTGCGCGTCAACCTCGACAGCCATATCAGCCGCATCGACCTCGTCGGCAAGGACGCGATCGTGGTGAAGGACGGCAAGCAGGTCACCGAATTTCGCGACGGCATCCTGCCCTGGGCGCTGCAGCACAACGTCGCACTGGTGTTCGACGAATATGATGCCGGCCGCCCCGACGTGATGTTCGTGATCCAGCGCGTGCTCGAAGTGTCGGGCCGCCTGACCCTGCTCGACCAGAACAAGGTCATCAAGCCGCATCCGGCGTTCCGTCTGTTCGCGACCGCCAACACCATCGGGCTCGGCGACACTTCGGGCCTCTATCACGGCACCCAGCAGATCAACCAGGGCCAGATGGACCGCTGGTCGATCGTCACCACGCTCAACTACCTCGCCCATGACGAGGAGGTCGAGATCGTGCTGGCCAAGGCCAAGCACTATCAGAACCCACAGGGCCGCGACACCGTCAACAAGATGGTGCGGCTCGCCGACCTCACGCGCAACGCCTTCGCCAATGGCGATCTGTCGACGGTGATGAGCCCGCGCACGGTGATCACCTGGGCCGAGAACGCCGAGATCTTCAGTGACATCGGCTTCGCCTTCCGTGTGACGTTCCTCAACAAGTGCGACGAGCTCGAGCGTCCGCTGGTCGCGGAATTCTATCAGCGCTGCTTCAATGCGGAGCTGCCGGAATCCTCCATCAACGTGGCGCTGAGCTGACACACCGGCGTCGTTCTGGCCTCGGGCCGGGACCCATACGCCGCGGCCTCTCTCGTCGGGTGATGCGGAAGAGCGAGTGCGAACAAACGAACGCCGGTGGTTATCGGGCCTGGCGTTCGCCGGGACGATAGCCGCAGGAATCAGATGACCACACCGAGCAACAAGCCCCGTCCTGGCGTCAAGGAAGCACCGACCGAACCTTTCAAGAGGTCGGTCACGGGGTGCCTGCGCGCGATCGCCAGGGCGCCTGAGCTCGAAGTCTCCTTCGCGGCCGAGCGTCCCGGCCTCGCGCCGGGCAAGGCGCGGCTGCCGGAGCCGGCGCGCAAGATGACCAAGCGCGACGCCGCCGTCGTGCGCGGCCATGCCGACTCGATCGCGCTGAAGCTCGCCTGCCATGATCCGAAGATCCATCGCAAGCTGATCCCGGGCAATCCGCAGGCGCGTGGCGTGTTCGAGGCGGTCGAGCAGGCGCGTGTCGAGGCGATCGGTGCAAAACGCATGGCCGGCGTCGCCAAGAATCTCACGGCGATGCTCGACGACCATTTCCATCGCGGCAAGTATGACGAGATCACCGACCGCGCCGACGCACCGCTGTCGGATGCGCTGGCGATGCTGGTGCGCGAGCGGCTGACCGGCATGGCGCCGCCGAACGCGGCGCGCAAGGTGGTCGATCTCTGGCGTCCGTTCCTGGAGGACAGGATCGGCCAGCGCCTCGATGAACTCGGCCGTTTCACCGAGGACCAGGCCAAGTTCGGCGACCTGGTTCACGATCTGCTCTCGGCGCTGGATCTCGGCGACGAGCGCAACGCGGATTCGGAAGAGGACGAGGACAACGACGACAATCGCGATGGCGACAATGAGCAGTCCGGCGCCGAGGGCTCGCCGGATTCCGACGCTGCCCAGGAGATGAGCGCCGACCAGGCGCAGACGACGTCGGACGAGATGTCGGAGAGCGCGATGGAGGCGGCCCAGGCCTCGGCGTCTGACACGCTCGACGACGGCGAACTCGGCGACGACGAGACGCCGGGCGAGGCGACGCGTCCGAACCGCGGCGGCGCCAACGAGCCGCGCGGCCCCGAATATCACGCCTTCGCGCCGAAATTCGACGAGGTC
Source organism: Bradyrhizobium sp. SZCCHNRI2009 (assembly GCF_032485115.1). NCBI lineage: Bacteria > Pseudomonadati > Pseudomonadota > Alphaproteobacteria > Hyphomicrobiales > Nitrobacteraceae > Bradyrhizobium > Bradyrhizobium sp. SZCCHNRI2009. The sequence goes on along the minus strand of NZ_JAUEUH010000005.1, from coordinate 102,935 downwards.
ATTGCCGCGGAAGACCTGTGCGACCATGACGAGCTGGAGCGGTTGCGCTCCTATCTCGACAAGCAGCTCGCGCATCTGCAGGGCATCGTGGCGCGGCTCGCCAACCGGCTGCAGCGCCGGCTGATGGCGCAGCAGAACCGCGCCTGGGAGTTCGATCTCGAGGAGGGCATCCTCGATCCGGCGCGGCTGTCGCGCGTCGTCATCGACCCCTATCAGCCGTTGTCGTTCATGCGCGAGAAGGAAGCGACCTTCCGCGACACCGTGGTGACGCTGCTGCTCGACAATTCCGGCTCGATGCGTGGGCGGCCGATCACGGTGGCCGCGACCTGCGCCGACATTCTCGCGCGCACGCTGGAGCGCTGCGGCGTCAAGGTCGAGATCCTCGGCTTCACGACGCGGGCGTGGAAGGGCGGACAGTCGCGCGAGGCGTGGCTTGCCGCCGGCAAGCCGGCCAATCCCGGCCGCCTCAACGACCTCCGCCACATCATCTACAAATCGGCCGATGCGCCGTGGCGGCGGGCGCGCAAGAATCTCGGTCTGATGATGCGCGAGGGGTTGTTGAAAGAGAACATCGACGGCGAGGCGCTCGACTGGGCGCACAAGCGCCTGCTCGGGCGTGCCGAGCAGCGCAAGATCCTGATGATGATCTCGGACGGTGCGCCGGTCGATGACTCCACGCTGTCGGTCAATCCCGGTAACTATCTCGAGCGGCATCTGCGCCACATCATCGAGGAGATCGAGACCCGCTCGCCGGTCGAGCTGATCGCGATCGGCATCGGCCACGACGTCACGCGTTACTACCGTCGCGCGGTGACCATCGTCGATGCCGAGGAGCTCGGTGGCGCCATCACCGAGAAGCTCGCCGAATTGTTCACGGAGACCCACGCCGCACCGCAGCCTGCGCCGGGGCAAAAGCGCAGGCTGCATTCGTAAGCGGCCGTCGGCCGGCTGCGTCCCTCCTCCGGCTCGGAGGAGGTGGGGGAGGGGGCTCCGCTAACGATGTCGCTGCAGGCGATTGCCGACCGCAGGCGCTTTCTTGCGCTGACCATCGGCGGAGTGTCGGCATTCGCATGGTCCAGGACGGCTGTTGCGCAGCTTGCGCCGGCGCCGGTTCGCAGACGCGTCACCATTGACGAGCACTCCGTCACATCGGCGGTCAAGATCGAGGTCAACGCGCGACCGCTGCCCTCGTTCGACCTCCGCGATCGGACGCATCTGCGCTTCGGGATGCTGCAATATCGCAGCGGCGTGGCGCTGACCTCGTCCTTTCCCGGCTTTGGCGGCCTGTCCGGCATCCGGCTCGATGCCAAGGGTGAACGCTTCCTCGCGGTCAGCGACAAGGGCGGCTGGTTCACTGGCCGCATTGCCTATTCCGGCCGCGAGATCGCGGGGCTCGCCGATGTCGAAGCGGCGCCGCTGCTTGGTCTGGACGGACGTCCCATCACCGATCGCGGTTGGTATGATTCCGAGTCGCTCGCGCGCGATGGAGACATCGTCTATGTCGGCCTCGAACGCGTCAACCAGCTCTTGCGCTACGACTTCGCCAAGGGTGGAACCGGCGCGCGCGGCGAGATCGTGCCGCTGCCGCCGGCCGCCAAGCGGCTACCCCACAACAAGGGACTGGAGGCGTTGGTGGTCGTGCCGAAGGGCCTGCCGCTCGCCGGCACCCTGATCGCGCTCTCCGAGCGCGGTCTGGACCCGAACGGCAATCTGCTGGCCTTCCTGATCGGCGGACCGGCCGCGGGACAGTTCAGCATCGTTCGCAGCAACGACTTCGACGTCAGCGATGCCGTGCTGCTGCCGTCGGGCGATCTTCTGGTACTCGAACGCAAGTTCTCGCTGTTCAACGGGGTCGGCATTCGAATCCGCCGGCTGACGCTGGCGCAGATTGCGCCGGGCGCGCTGGTCGATGGTCCGGCGATCTTCTCCGCCGATCTCGGCCAGGAGATCGACAATCTCGAGGGCATCGATGCGCATGTGACGCCGGAGGGCGAGACCGTGCTGACGCTGGTGTCCGACGACAACTTCTCGATGATCCAGCGCACGCTCCTGCTGCAGTTCACGCTGATGGAGTGAGCTGCGACGCCGCTGCGGCGGCTCGCGTTGACCGCGGCTCGTCCATGATCGACACTCGCGGCCATCAGATCATCGCGTCAACGGTCACAACCTGGAACTCAGCATGAGCGCCCTGTTCACTCCGATCAAGCTGCGCAGTCTCGAACTCGCCAACCGCATCATGGTGTCGCCGATGTGCCAGTACTCGGCCGATAATGGCGCGGCCAATGACTGGCACTTCACCCACATCAACACGCTGGCGCTGTCGGGCGCGGCGATGTTCTGCATCGAGGCGACGCATGTCGAGCCGATCGGGCGCATCACTCCCGGCTGTCTCGGGTTGTGGGACGACGTGACGGAAGCTGCGCTGAAGCCGATCCTGGCCTCGGTTCGCAAACATGCGAAGGCTGCGGTTGCGATGCAGCTCGCCCATGCCGGCCGCAAGGGCTCCAGCCACAAGCCGTGGGATGGCGGACAGCAGATTCCGCTCGCGGACGGCGGATGGCAGACGGTCGCGCCGTCGGCCCTGCCGCACAAGGAGGGCGAGCTCGCGCCGGAGGCGCTCGATCTCGCGGGCCTGGCCCGCATCCGCGATGCGTTCGTTTCCGCATCGCAACGGGCGGCGCGCCTCGGCATCGACGCGATCGAGCTCCACGGCGCGCATGGCTATCTGTTGCATCAGTTTCTGTCGCCGATCGCCAACCAGCGCACCGACAGCTACGGCGGGTCTCTGGAGAATCGCATGCGCTTTCCGCTCGAAGTCTACGATGCGGTGCGCGCCGTCTTCCCTGCGGACAAGCCGGTCGGCATGCGTGTCTCGGCCACCGACTGGGTCGACGGCGGCTGGGATCTCGATCAGACCATCATATTTGCGCAAGCGTTGACGCACCGCGGCGCCGATTGGATCGACGTCTCCTCGGGCGGCGTGTCGCCGTTGCAGAAGATCACGCTCGGACCCGGCTATCAGGTGCCGTTCGCCGCGGCCGTGAAACAGGCGACGGGGCTTCCCACCATTGCGGTCGGTCTCATCACGCAGGCGCAGCAGGCCGAGGAGATCGTGGCCTCGGGCAAGGCCGACATGGTCGCGCTGGCCCGCGGCATGCTCTATGACCCGCGCTGGGGCTGGCACGCGGCAGCAGAGCTCGGCGGACAAGTCGCCGCACCTCCGCAATATTGGCGTTCGCAGCCGTCGACGCAGAAGGAGCTGTTCGGCAAGACGACGTTCGGCGCACGCTGACGTGCAATTGATGACCGCAATGTTGCGCATCAGCGTTGCAAAATTCTGCGGTCATCATTCCGCCCGCGACACGGCTGACGATTGTCGCTGTCCGACGAAGTGCTAGACTTCGCAGACCACGTGCGGCGATGCCGACTCGTCTGGTCGTGTTTCGTCTCGCGTGACGATGAGCGCATCACGAAGATGCGCCGCAATACAAACGCGAGAGGAAAGCGCCATGGAAATCGGATATTTCACGATGCCCTCGCATCCGCCGGAGTGCGGATTGAAGGAAGGGCAGGAATGGGATCTGCAGGTCCTGCGGTGGCTCGACGAGCTCGGCTATCAGGAAGCCTGGATCGGCGAGCATCACACCGCGCCCTGGGAGCCCCACCCGGCACCCGATCTCATTCTGGCGCAGGCCTTCCGTGAAACCAAGAACATCCGGCTCGGGCCCGGCGGTTTCCTGCTGCCCTATCATCACCCGGCCGAGCTCGCCAATCGCGTCGCGATGCTCGATCACCTCTCCGACGGCCGGCTCAATTTCGGCATTGCCGCATCCGGCCTGCCGAGCGACTGGGCGATGTTCAACGTCGACGGCATGAGCGGCCAGAACCGCGAGATGACGCGCGAGGCGCTGGAGATCATCCTGAAGATGTGGTCCGAGGACGCGCCATGGACGTACAAGGGCAAGTACTGGACGGTGACCAAGCCCGACGTGATGTTCGACTTCCTCAAGCCGCACATCAAGCCGGTGCAGGCGCCGCATCCGCCGATCGGCGTCGCCGGCCTGTCGAAGAACTCCGATACGCTGAAGCTCGCCGGTGAACGTGGCTTCATCCCGATGAGCCTCAACCTCAACCCCGCCTATGTGTCGTCGCACTGGGACTCGGTCGAGGCCGGCGCCGCCAAGTCCGGTCGCAAGCCCAGCCGCAGCGATTGGCGGCTGGTGCGCGAGGTGTTCGTCGCCGATACGGACGAGGAAGCCTGGCGTTTGTCCTCCGGCGACATGATGGGACGGATGATGGGCGAGTACTTCCTGCCCCTGCTCGGTCATTTCGGCTTCAAGGACTATCTGAAGCACTCACCCGACGTGCCCGATTCCGACGTGACGGTGGACTATTGCGCCAGGCGCAACTGGATCGTCGGCTCGCCGGCGACGGTGACCGAGAAGATCGAGAAGATCTGGCATGAGGTCGGCGGCTTCGGCACCCTGTGCGTGTTCGGCTTCGACTACAAGCACAAGCCGGAAGCCTGGCACAACTCGCTGCGCCTGTTGAAGCAGGAGGTGATGCCGAGATTGAGCCACCTCAATGCCGGCCTCACCAAGGCCGCCTAGTCTCTCTTGGCGCCAGCATTCACCCTCCCTTTCGGGCAATGCTGGCGTCAAAAGAAATGTAGCTAAAATTTTCGCGCGAGTGCAGCTTCAGATTTGACGTTTGGGTGACGGTCTTGCCGTTAGGACGGATCCAGGCGCCGAATCCGCCGCATGCGTGTGGCGGTCTGACATTGGGGGCAGGTCATGCGGTTTCGCGTCAGGAAGTTTGCCCATATCCTCGAACGCTCGGGTCTGGCTCTGGCGGGCGCCGCCTGCGGCGTCTTCGTCGGGGCCCATGTCGGCTCCAGCGTTCCGTTGCTGACCACGCAGGGCTTCCTGATCGTGATGATGCTGTCTGGGGCACTGGGCTTCTATCTCGGCATCGACACGCCGCAACTGCCTTTTCATCCTCATGAGGAGAACTCGCCGGAGGCGAAGATCGATACGGCCGAATTTCTGAGTGCCTTCGGGACCTTCCTCGCAACCCTCACGGCGTTCTTCGCCGTTGCCATCATCATCCTGCGCGAGGATCCGCACATCGTCTGGACGTCGCTGATCATGGTCGGCTGGATCATCGGCGTGATCATGCAGATCGTTTCCGGCGCGATCGCCCGTCTGCGGCGCTGATTTTCCCTGTTCAATTTTTGGGCTAACGCTGTCGCGAGTTTCATCTTGCGGCGGCGATCGCGGTCGTGTGAGCTCCTGCATCAGGGGCTCGACCTGTGATGCCACGTCGTTCGTGGGCGCATTGCGCGACCGACACAGGTCCTGGCGACGTTTCCAAAGCGTTGCCCGCAGTCGTATTGGAGCCGTTCTACAGCGCTGCGCGCGGACGATCCAACAGTCCATGCGCCCAGAGCAGGCATCACATCAGAAGCTGCATGGCGATATCGCGCACCTTGGCGCGCTTGATGCATCGCGGCCGGTAATGACATTTGGGAAGTTCATCATGTTGAAACGGGTGCTGCTGGGTGTGGTCATTGGCTGCGGACTGTCCGCGGCGCAAGCGGAGGAGCCGAAGGTCGGCGGCGTGGTCAACGCGGTGATCCAGCCCGAGCCGCCCGGCCTGATGCTGGCGATGGTCCAGAACGGCCCGACGCAGATGGTGTCCGGCAACATCTTCGAAGGCCTGCTGCGCTACAGTCCCAAGCTGGAGCCGCTGCCCGGCCTCGCCGAGAGCTGGACCATCAGCCCGGATGCCAAGGTCTACACCTTCAAGCTCAAGAAGGGCGTGACCTGGCACGACGGCAAGCCGTTCACGTCGGCCGACGTGCTGTTCTCGATCGACATGCTGAAGCAGACGCATGCGCGCGCTCGCAACAACCTCGCAATTGTCGAGAAGGTCGAGGCGCCGGATGATCTCACGGTGGTGTTCAGGCTGAAGGAGCCGTTCGGTCCCTTCATCGGCATCTTCGAGGTCGGCTCGATGCCGATGGTGCCGAAGCACCTGTATGAAGGCACCGACTACAAGACCAATCCGAACAACAACGCGCCTGTTGGCACCGGCCCCTTCATGTTCAAGGAATGGCAGAAGGGATCCTTCATCCGGATGGTGAAAAATCCGAACTACCATGAGAAGGGCAAGCCCTATCTCGATGAGGTCTACTGGCAGATCATTCCCGACGCCGCCGCGCGCGCGGTTGCCTTCGAGACCGGCAAGGTCGACGTGCTGCCGGGCGGCTCGATCGAGAATTTCGACGTGCCGCGCGTCTCCAAGCTGCCGGGCGCCTGCGTCACCGGGGCCGGCTGGGAGTTCTTCTCGCCGCTGTCGTGGATGTGGCTCAACAACCGCCACCCGATCCTGGCCAACAAGAAGGTGCGCCAGGCCATCATGTATGCCATCGATCGCGACTTCGCCAAGGACGTGATCTGGAACGGCCTCGGCAAGGTCGCAACCGGACCTTCGGCATCGACCATCAAGTTCTATTCCGACGACGTGCCGAGATATCCGTACGACCCGGCCAAAGCCAAGGCGCTGCTCAAGGAGGCCGGCTACAAGGGCGAGAAGATTCGCATGCTGCCGCTCGCCTATGGCGAGACCTGGCAGCGCTGGGGCGAGGCGGTGAAGCAGAACCTTCAGGACGTCGGCATGAACATCGAGACGATTGCGACCGACGTGCCCGGCGGCAACCAGAAGATCATGGAGTGGGACTACGACATCGCCTTCACCTATCTGTATCAGTACGGCGATCCCGCGCTCGGCGTGTCCCGCAACTACATCACCTCGGCGATCGCCAAGGGCCAGCTCTTCAACAATGTCGAGGGCTATTCGAACCCGGAGGTCGACAAGCTGTTCGCGGAGGGCGCCACGGCGCCGACCGACGCCAAACGCAAGGAGGCCTATGACAAGGTGCAGAAGATATTGGCTGAGGACGTGCCCGTGGCCTGGCTGCTCGAGCTCCAGTTCCCGACCATCACCAAGTGCAAGGTGAAGAACCTGATCACCACCGGCATCGGCGTCAACGACGGGTTCCGAGACGCTTGGCTCGACAAATAGCGGTGCACTCCGGGGCGCGGCCATGATCCCCGCGCTCCGGTGTTTCGCTGTCCCGCCGAGCTGACCTTCACGGACCTTTCATGCTCTCCTTCATCGCCCAGCGCGTCGTGAAAGGCGTCATCGTCCTTCTCGCCATCATCGTGCTGAATTTCTTCCTGATCCGGCTGGCGCCGGGCGATCCGGCCGTGGTCATGGCCGGCGAGGCCGGTGCCTCGGACCAGATCTTCGTGGCGCAGTTGCGCGAAAAATTCGGCCTCGACCGTCCGCTGCCGGAGCAGCTCCTCATCTACGTCAAGGGTATCGCCAGCCTGGATCTCGGCTTCTCGTTCCGTCAGCAGGCGCCGGTCGCCGGGCTGATCGCCGAACGATTGCCGGCGACCCTGCTGCTGACGCTCACGGCGTTCGCGATCTCGCTCGGTCTCGGCGTCCTGTTCGGCGCGCTCGCCGCGCGCTTCGCCGGCACGATCCTCGATACTGCAATTACCGTGCTCGCGTTGATCTTCTACGCGACGCCGCTGTTCTGGATCGCGCTGATCGCGATCCTGCTGTTCTCGGTCTGGGTCGATTGGTTGCCGAGCTTCGGCTATGAAACGGTCGGTGGCGGCTATACGGGAGTCCGCCACGCGCTCGACGTCGCCGCCCATCTCGCGATGCCGGCCGCGACGCTCGGCCTGTTCTTCATGGCGACCTACACCCGCATGACCCGCGCTTCGATGCTCGAGGTCAAGCGGCTCGACTTCGTCAAGACCGCGCGCGCCAAGGGCCTGCGTGACGGCGTCATCCTGCGCCGCCACGTGCTGCGCAACGCGCTGCTGCCGGTGGTGACCCTCGCCGGCGTCCACGCCGGAACGCTGGTCGGCGGCGCGGTATTGACCGAGACCGTGTTCGCGTGGCCCGGCATCGGCCGGCTGATGTATGACGCGCTGATCCAGCGCGACTACAATCTCCTGCTCGGTGTGTTCGTGGTCTCCTCGGCGATGGTGCTGATCTTCAACCTCGTCACCGACCTCGTCTATCGCCTGGTCGATCCGCGCATCGAGTACGCGTCATGAGGCAGTTCTGGCGAACCATGCTGCGCAGCCCGAGCGGCATCATCGGGCTGATCATTCTCGCACTGGCGATCGTCGTCGCGGTGGCCGGCCCGTTCTACTTTCCCAACTCGCCGTGGCGCATGGCGCAGCGGCCGTTCGTTCCGCCGTTCACGCTGTCGAAGGTCCCGCTCGGCACCGATGCGCTCGGCCGCGACGTGCTCGCCGGCCTGATCTTCGGCGCGCGCGTCTCGCTGCTGGTCGGCCTCGTCTCGACATTGGTGGCGTTGATCGTCGGCGTGCCGCTCGGCGCCATCGCCGGCTATTTCGGCGGCCGGGTCGATGACGCGCTGATGCGCTTCACCGAGTTCTTCCAGACCATCCCGAGCTTTGCGCTCGCGATCGTGCTGGTCGCGATCCTGCAGCCGTCGATCTATTCGATCATCGCCGCGATCGGCCTCGTCAGCTGGCCGCCGGTGGCGCGCCTGGTCCGCGGCGAGGTGCTGAGCCTGCGGACCCGCGAATATGTCCAGGCTGCGGTCGTCACCGGCCAGAGCAATGCCTGGATCATCTGGCGCGAGATCCTACCCAACGCGCTGTCGCCTGTCATCGTGCTGGCCTCGCTGATGGTCGCGACCGCGATCCTCCTGGAGTCCTCGCTGTCGTTCCTCGGCCTCGGCGATCCCAACCTGATCTCCTGGGGCTATATGGTCGGCGCCGGCCGCACCGTCATTCGCCAGGCGTGGTGGATCACCGTGTTTCCCGGCGTCGCGATCCTGGTGTCGGTGCTTGGCCTCAATTTGATCGGCGAGGGCCTGAACGATGCGCTCAACCCGCGCCTGTCGCGCGAGGGCAGGTGAGCCGTGGCTGATCCCGTCGTTGCCATCCGCAACCTCCGTATCGCTTTGCCGCCGGGCGCCGAGCGCGCCCACGCCGTCGACGGCGTCTCCTTCGATCTTACCGCGGGCAGGATCGTCTGCGTGGTCGGCGAATCCGGCTCGGGCAAGTCGATGTGCGCGCATGCGCTGCTCGGGCTGCTGCCCGATACGGTGAAAGTGGAGAGCGGCGAGATGCGCTTCGAGGGGCGCGACCTGCTTGCCGTCGATGAGGACGGCTGGCGCGATCTGCGCGGCCGCCGCATCGCGATGGTGTTCCAGGAGCCGATGACCGCGCTCAATCCCTTGATGCGGATCGGCGAGCAACTGATGGAGGTGTTCGAGGCGCATGATCTGCTGAACCCCCGCGAGCGCCGCGCCAAGGCGCTGGCGCTGGTGCGCGAGGTCGGCCTGCCCGATCCCGAACGGATCATCCGCGCCTATCCTCATCAGCTCTCCGGCGGCCAGCGCCAGCGTGCGATGATCGCGATGGCGCTGGCGCTCGAGCCTGCGGTGCTCGTCGCGGACGAGCCAACCACCGCGCTCGACGTGACGACGCAGGCGCAGATCCTCAAGCTGATCCGCAACCTGCAGGCCAGCCACAACATGGCGGTGATGTTCATCACCCATGATTTCGGCGTCGTCGCCGACATCGCCGACCAGGTCGTCGTTCTGCGCCATGGCAAGGTGGTGGAGGAGGGTACGGCCGCCGCCGTGCTCGGCCAGCCGCAGCACGACTACACCAAGGCGCTGCTCGCCGCCGTGCCGTCGTTCGACCCGCCGCCGCGGCAGTCACGCGAGGCTGCGCCTCGGGCGGTGGAGGTGATCGGCCTCGACAAGACCTATGTGACGCCGACCGGCTGGTTCCGCCCGAAGCGCGAGACGCGCGCCGCGCATGCGGTCAATTTCGCGATCCACCAGGGCGAGACGCTCGGACTCGTCGGCGAGTCCGGCTCGGGGAAGTCATCCGTTGCGCGTCTGGTGATGCGGCTGATCGAGGCCGATCGCGGCACGGTGCGGATCGGCGATGTCGATCTCACGGCGCTGGAGGGTCGCGCCTTGCGCGCGCAGCGTCACCGCATCCAGATGATTTTCCAGGATCCGTTCGCCTCGCTCAACCCGCGCCGCAAGGTCGGCCGCATCATTGCCGACGGCATGGTCGCGCGCGGCACGCCGCTCGACGCGGCGCTGAAGCGCGCCCAGGATCTGCTCGGCATGGTCGGGCTCGACGCCGGCGCCATCGGCCGCTATCCGCACGAATTCTCCGGCGGCCAGCGTCAGCGCATCGGCATTGCGCGCGCGCTCGCGCTGGATCCGGAGATCATCGTCGCGGACGAAGCAGTGTCGGCGCTCGATGTGTCAGTCCAGGCGCAGGTGTTGCGGCTCCTGGAAGATTTGAAGGCGCGCCTTGGTCTGTCGATGCTGTTCATCACGCATGACCTGCGGGTGGCCGCGCAGATCTGCGATCGGATCGCCGTCATGCAAAAGGGCGAGATCGTCGAGCTGAAGCCGACCGCGGCGCTGTTCGCCAATCCCGAACACGCCTATACGCGCGAGCTGCTCGCTGCCGTTCCCGGCCGCAAGCACGGTACGGCGTGATTTGCGTAAGCCGGCCGCCGGTCGGAACCATGGAGCATCGTGCCGGGTCGGGTTCAAATGCTTGCAACATCTTCGGCGTATTTGGATTATAGTAAGACTGGACCCCGATGGGGCCGCAGGGTGGTCGCCCGAGCTGGTACGCGCCAAGACAGCGGGCTCGTGCTCCCTCTACCCGCGGCCTTCATTGAACCGTGCCGTGCTGCGCCAGTCTCGACAGGATGTCGCAGCGGCGTTCACCATCCCAACGAGGACTCTCATCATGTCGGAGCGCAAGCCAACGGCCGCCGTGCGCGAGGCTCAAAAAGCCTTCAAGCCGGCCGAGCCGACGAGAAGCGATTATGAAAAGGCGCAGAGCGCCTTCGATCAGAACCGCGAGCGACTGAAGGCCGAGCGATTGGCGCGTGAAGCGGCTGACGGCGCCGGCAAACAGCCGAAGAAGCTGGCGTGAACCGCCAGCCTCTTCCCGTCGATTTCGGCGGGCATGCCGTCGCTTGCTCAGCTGCGCGGGGGCGTAGCGGTAAGCTGGTCCCGCGGCCGTTCACGATCGGTGTGCGTCGAGGTCGTTGAGGGGAGCGCGCCCGGCCGCGCTGCGGGTACCTTCTTGACCGGCGCCGGCAGCAACCCTTCGCGGATGGCCTGCTTGCGCGCGACTTTGCGATGGCGCCTGATCGCATCGGATTTCTCGCGCGTCTTGCGCTCCGATGGCTTCTCATAGGATCTGCGGCGCTTCATCTCGCGGAATACGCCTTCGCGCTGCATCTTTCGCTTCAGGATGCGCAACGCCTTCTCGACGTCGTTGTCACGAACAAGAACCTGCAAAAGTGTCCTCCTTGTCTTCATCTCTATCGATGAAATTCGGTTGGCAAAGCCGAGCGGCGCTGCGGCGGGGCGAACGGCGCGCTCAGCAGAGCGGCGTCAATGAAACGTGTTGCTCACAATGTTATGAGTCACGATACGTGCGAGACACGGTGATCCCCTTCGTCGGAAGGCGGGAGCACGAGTGTCTCTCAGCCATCGATGGCCATGCCGTTACCGATGGTGCTGTGAAGATAGGGGCAATCTGCTGATATTGCCAGCGCGAGCCGACTCAACGGTTCCGGCCCTCGGCAAACTATATTTGCCGCGCGGCCTTGTAATCCCCGAGAAAATCTCTACCTTGAGGTAGTTCGATTAGCCGCTGTGCCTTTCTGAATGTGCCTGTGGGCTATTTCCAAAAGTCATCGCTCAGTTGAATGAGATCGCGTGATGGTCGCGCGGTGAATGATTTGGAGATAGACATGCAGGGTACGGTCAAGTGGTTCAATGGCCAGAAGGGCTTTGGTTTCATTCAGCCGCAGGATGGCGGGAACGACGTGTTCGTTCACATCAGCGCTGTTGAACGCGCTGGTCTCGCCGGTCTGGCTGAAGGCCAGAAAGTCAGTTTTGAGGTCAAGACGGACAAGATGCGCGGTAAAACCAGCGCAGAAAATCTCGCGCTGGTCTGATCGCACTGATCTGACGTCTCTGACGTCTTGGGCCATTTCACGGATGTACTGAAATGGCCGGTTTGCCCGCTCGATCCTGTATTGAGCGGGCTTTCTGCGTCTCGACGGTAACCCGCGTTTCCGGAAGGATCAGTCGATGGCCACCAAGAAGATGTCAGAACGCTCCCCCGAAAGCATTGCGCGGTCGGAGCGCCAGCGCGTCGCCGCCGAGGACGGGGCGAAGGCGCGCGCCGAATGGGATCAGCGCGCGACCGCGGTCCGCAAGAACATGGAGCGGCTGCGCGTGTTGCGGCTCGCCAAGGAAGCGGAAGCTGCGCAAGCGGGTTCTGACGCGGCGCCTGCGCCGAAGCGGCGGAAGAAGGTCGCTCGCTAGGGCGGTTTCGTCTCGCCTTCCGACGTCGGCTGCCCGGTGGAACTATCGGAACTTCAGATCCGTTGCCGGTGCTCGAACAGACGGGCGATCCATGCCTGATCATTACGTCTCAACCGCGTCCCGCGTACAGACCCGACCTTCGTACCGAGGAGGCTGACGTGGCCAAGTCGACAGCTACAGACGTTCGCATCGCCAAGGACGAGACGCAGCGTGGAGGCCAGACGATCGCATTCGCGCTCGCAATCGGCGCCACGCGGCAGGTCTGTCATCTCGAGACCTGCTTTTGCACCCGCAACCAGGCGTTCGCCTATCTGCAGCGAAACCGCACGGCGTTCGAGCAGATGGCGCGCGAGCAGTTCGCCCGTGGCGAGGTGACCGACGGCGTCATCCATCTGCACATGATCTGAGGCGATCCGCCACACGCGGGCCTCTGAAGACGCTGCCCGACGCGCAACGCGCCGTTGCTGCTACTCCGCCTTCTGTTTGACCGGAAGCGGGACGCGCTCATAGGACGCGGGCAGATTGACGGGCCGGTAGTCCTGCGATTCCGCGATCCGCATCAGCACGCTCTCGTGGATGAACGCGCCCTCGGGAATGAAGCGCGGCTCGCAATTCGGAACGTACAATCCGAAATGCGCCTTGCGCTCCGGCCACTCCTTGTACGTCGCGCTCTTCGGCAGCCATTCCAGCAGCCGCCAGGCCGGCGTCATCGAATCGTGCAGGGGGCCCTGGACGCTCGGCGCCACATAGGAGAACGGACTGTTCTTGCGCTGCACGCCCCAGGCGAGCTGATTCACCGTGCGCGGATTGACCGTCAGCCCGGCCTCGACCGCCTCGTCGATCATCCACAGCAGCGGATATTTCGAAGCCGCCGACCGCACCTCGGGATAGCCGCCGCCGACGTCGGAATGCACGCCGGCGAACCACACCTGTTTGGCGTCCTGCGGTCGCGCCTGCGCCTTGTTGAAGCGGTTCGGCGTGAAGGTCTGCGGCATCCCCCACGGCTTCAGCCGGAACATGCAGCGGCGCTCGTCGATCGCCGCAGCCTGACGGAAGATCTTCACGCTCGGGTTCTCGATCGTGAAGGCGAGCTCCTCGAGGCTCGGCAGCGCAAACAGCCGGTCGGTGCGCGGCACGATCACGCTCGCCACCGTGTCCCACACGCCGACGAAATGGATCGTCGGCCAGCGCGTCGAGGTGATCCGCGCGAACTGCGCGGCCTGGTCGGCGCGGCTCTCCGGGATCGGCCCGTCCTCCTCGGTGCTCTCGAGCTCCTTGGTGATGCCGCGCCCGGCCTTCGGATTGTCGGAGGAGTACTTCTTGTAGGCAATCACGCCTGGGCCGACGAGATTGATCTGACCCGGCGAGATCAGCCCGATCTTGTGGATCAGCCCGGCCAGCACGCGCACGGTGTAGGCGCCCCGCGAGAAGCCGAACAGGAAGATGCGATCGCCGTCCTGGTACTGCGTGGCCAGGAAAGAGTAGGCGTTGATGACGTTGTCGTCGAGGCCGTAGCCCGTCGCGAGCCCCAGCACCATGTTGAAATTGGCCTTGAAGCGATGCCAGCTGTCGGGCTGCGTCAACGTGCCGACGCCGGGATCGTAGAACACGACCTGATGCGGTGTCGTCTTGTCGGTCTTGCGCAGGCACCGATAAAGCTTGAGCACGTTCGAGATGTTCTCGCTGATCTCGTTGCCGGTGCCGTCGCAGCAGATGACAATATTCTTCATGGCAAAGGAATGTCCGCAATAATGCTACCGCAACGAGTGTAGAGCATCCGGCTGGTGTTGGGGAGGTCGGTTCCCTATGGCACTTCGTCTGGGTCGCTGTTGCGCGCGGCGCGGCGGACATCGCGAAGTGACTGCGGGGCGCCGTTGTACGAACGGATGGTCACCCGACCAGTCCTGCCGCCCCACGCCTGCTGCCCGTGTCCAGAGTTGTCAGTTGGTCACGGCATCCGCAAGCAAAACGGCCGGATCTCTCGACCCGGCCGTTTCGACATCTCGTTCAGCTTGAAGCCGCGCCCGTGACGCGTCCGGCTTCTGCATCAATCCTGAATTTCGGCGCGCTCTCTCAGCTCGCCTTGGCGACCGGGGCAGCGTCCGCCGCCTTCTTCTCGATGGCGCGCTTCAGCTCCAGCGCGCGCGGCGACAGGGTCGCGGCGTTGGCCTTGAGCAGATAGGCATCGAGGCCGCCATTGTGGTCGACGCTCTTGAGCGCGTTGGTGGAGACGCGCAGGCGCACGTTGCGGCCGAGTGCATCCGAGATGAAGGTCACGTTGCACAGGTTCGGCAGGAAGCGCCGCTTGGTCTTGATGTTGGAGTGGCTGACCTTGTGGCCAACCTGGGGACCCTTGGCCGTCAGTTCACAGCGCCGCGACATGGCAATAAATCCTCTCTCATCCCCGCACCCTTCGTCCGCCTGTGTCGGCGGGCCGCGGGGGTCCAAAACTCGTCCAGCTCGTCTCTGGGAGATGCGGTCGTATAGGGGGGATGCGGCTTTTCGTCAAGGTTTTGAAGGCCGCAGCGAATAGAGGGAGCCGGGCCGGCGAACCCGAAGGGCGCGACCCATGCATCCTCCTGGTCGGGCCGAAATCGCCAACCAGCAGAAAAGCAGGCGTATAATCAATAGTATAGCCGATAGTTTAGACCATATAAAGGGCGCATTCGGACGTGATGGATGGATATCCCGCGAACAGTCCGAAATGCCGGAATGGCGGCATGCTGGCGCGGTCGGAGGTTCGCGGCTCGGTTCCGGCAGAGCTGCGGATGACGGTCTGAGTGCTGTTCAGCTGCAAAGCGCTGGACAAACCGCCATTGTCGGACGGTTCGCGTTGTTTGAAGGCGTTTTTGGCTTAAGTAGCAAGGACGGCGCGTCGGATCGGTCCGGCGCTCAGGCAGGCGGATCGGTAGGATCATTCGTCACGTGACCATCATCTCGGTTCCCTCATTTCTCTCCTGTCGCCTGGCCGCGGCCGGGGCAGCGCTCTGCCTGTTGTTGCTGGCGCAAAACGCCCAGGCGCAGGCTCGGTTGGACGCTCAATACGAGGCTTCCCTGGCTGGCATCCCCGTCGGCAAGGGCACCTGGGCGGTCGAGATCGGGGATGATCAGTATGGTGCCGCGGCTCAGGGCGGCACCGCCGGCCTGCTCAAGAGCTTCTCGCAAGGATCAGGCACCGGCTCGGTGCAGGGGCGCGTCGTCAACGGCGCCCTGGTCGGCCAGAGCTACCAGGCCTCGACCACGACGGGAAAGAAATCCGAGCAGATCCGCATCAATCTGCAGAACGGTACTGTGAAGGACTTCGCCATCGAGCCGGCGCCTCCGGTCGATCCCGACCGCATTCCGGTGACGGATGCCCACAAGCGTGGCGTGCTCGATCCGATGACGGCCTCTCTGGTGCGCGTGCCGGGCAACGGCGAGCTGCTGTCGCCGGACTCGTGCCGCGGCGCTGCGCCCGTGTTCGACGGCCGCATGCGCTACGAGCTCAAGCTCGACTACAAGCGCATGGAGAACGTCAAGGCAGACAAGGGTTATCGTGGCCCGGCCCTGGTCTGCGCGATCTACTTCACGCCAGTCGCGGGCTACATCCCGGACCGGCCGGTCATCAAATATCTGGCTCAGGCCCGCAACATGGAGATCTTCTTCGTGCCGATCGCCGGCACCCGTGTGCTGGTGCCGTTCAAGATGGTGATCCCGACCCCGCTGGGGACCGCGATGCTGGAAGCGACGTCGTTCATCACCCAGGCGGCGCCGCACGTCGCCAAGACCCAGTAGTGCGTCGTTTCGCTGCTCCTCCACATCGGAATCTCGTCGTTGCGGCACAGCCCCGTCAGCGGCCGTGGCGTGAAGGCCTGACGGCATGCCGTCCGCTATCGCTTGAATCCGATGGAGATTCGGGGTTCGCGCTGCATGATCTCCGGACTGACGGGCTCATGAGCTCCGATTTGTCGGGACCCCCTATGGATACTGTCTGCTGCGCGTGAATCCGTTTGACTCTTCCCTGATTCTGATTCGACTCGGGACGCGCTGAACGCGCGCCAGTTCCATCGCGAAAGCGTTGCTTGTGGAGCCCGCGAAAACTTGATCTAGTGCTGGCTTGATGGCAGAGCGCGAGATGTTGCGGTGAACGAAGCCGGAAAGCCGACGGAGTCAGCGATTCCTTCGCGATTCGTTCTCAAGGCGTTCCGAAGCTTAAGCTGCGTCACTATATGCGTCACAATGTGAGACAGGGGTCAGCATCGCAGCCTCTCCAGACACACGATTATTCCGCATCCGTCGCGCGTGAACGGCGCGCTTCCAACGCCGGCTTCGAGACCCACATTTAACGAATGGCTTTTTCGTCCTCTTCGGCTGCCTCGCCTTTCGAGCGCACGTCCGACCGCGCTCCCGGAAGCGGCGTCACCGCCGTGCTCGGCCCCACCAACACCGGCAAGACGCATCTGGCGATCGAGCGCATGCTCGCGCATTCCTCCGGCATCATCGGACTGCCGCTGCGGCTGCTCGCGCGTGAGGTCTACAACAAGATCGCCGATCGCGTCGGCAGCGAGGCCGTCGCGCTGATCACCGGCGAGGAGAAGATCAAGCCGAAAAATCCGCGCTACTGGGTGTCGACCGTCGAAGCGATGCCCAGGGATCTCGACGTGTCGTTCCTGGCCGTCGACGAGATCCAGATCGCGTCCGATCTGGAGCGCGGCCACGTCTTCACCGACCGCATCCTCAATCGCCGCGGTCGCGACGAGACGCTGCTGCTGGGTGCTGCGACGATGCGTCCCATCATCGAGCGCCTGCTGCCGGGCGCGTCGATGGTGACACGGCCACGATTGTCGCAACTCGAATTCGCCGGTGATCGCAAGATCACGCGACAGCCGCGCCGGACCGCCATCGTGGCGTTCTCGGCCGACGAGGTCTACGCCATCGCCGAGCTGATCCGCCGCCAGCATGGCGGCGCCGCTGTCGTGCTGGGATCGCTGTCGCCGCGAACCCGCAACGCGCAGGTGGCGATGTTCCAGAACGGCGACGTCGACTATCTCGTCGCCACCGATGCGGTCGGCATGGGGCTCAACCTCGACGTCGATCACGTTGCCTTCGCGTCCGACCGCAAATATGACGGCTATCAGTTCCGCCGGCTCACGCCGTCGGAATTTGCCCAGATCGCCGGCCGTGCCGGACGCGCGACGCGCAATGGCACGTTCGGCACCACCGGACGTTGTGCGCCATTCGAGCCCGAGCTGGTCAATGCGCTTCAGAACCATGCCTTCGATACCGTGAAGGTGCTGCAATGGCGCAACTCCCGGCTTGATTTCGCGTCCTTGAGCGCGCTTCAGGTCTCCCTGGCGGTCGCGCCGGCGCATGAGGCGCTGACGCGCGCGCCGATTGCGGAGGATCTGCGCGTGCTCGATCATGCCGCGCGCGATGCCGAGGTGCGCGACATGGCTCACGGCGCGGCCGCGGTCGAGCGTCTGTGGGAAACCTGCCAGATTCCCGACTATCGCAGGCTGGCGCCGGCCGCCCATGCGGAGCTGGTGACCACCGTGTTCGGCTTCCTGATGCAGAAGGGGCGTATTCCGGACGCCTGGTACGCGGCCCAGGTCGATCAGGCCGACCGCGTCGATGGCGACATCGATACGCTGTCGGGGCGGATTGCACAGATCCGTACCTGGACCTTCGTGGCCAACCGGCCCGACTGGCTGCGCGACCCTGATTATTGGCAGGGGATTACCCGCGAACTCGAAAATAAATTGTCAGACGCCCTTCATGAACGGCTCACGGAGCGTTTCGTTGATCGTCGTACCAGTGTATTGATGCGGCGCCTGCGGGAGAACAGTGTTTTGAATACGGAAATCGGCAAGACCGGCGAAGTGATCGTTGAAGGGCACGCGATCGGCCGCCTGGATGGATTCACCTTCGCGCCCGACGCCGCCGAAGCCGGCTCGGAGGCCAAGGCCTTGCAGGCTGCTGCCCAGAAGGCGCTGGCCGGCGAGATCGAGGCGCGCGCCGAGAAGCTGTCCAGCGCGCCCGACGAGCACATCGTGCTCACCGCCGACGGCACGGTGCGCTGGACCGGCGACGCGGTCGCCAAGCTGGTCGCGGCCGACGACGCGCTGCATCCGCGCCTGCGCATCATCGCCGACGAGCGGCTGACCGGTGCTGCGCGCGACAAGGTCCAGGCGCGGCTCGATCTGTGGCTGAAGACGCATATCGAGAAGCTGCTCGGCCCGCTGTTCGAGTTGTCCAAGGCCGAGGACATCACCGGCATCGGCCGCGGCATCGCGTTCCAGCTGGTGGAGGCTCTCGGCGTCATCGAGCGCGCCAAGATCGCCGCCGAGATGAAGGATCTGGACCAGCCGTCGCGCGCCACCTTGCGCAAGTATGGCGTCCGCTTCGGTGCCTACCACATCTACGTCCCGGCGCTGCTCAAGCCCGCCGCGCGCGCGCTCGCTGCGCTGCTGTGGGCCGAGAAGCAGGGCAATGTCGACATGTCCGCGCTGACCGGCGCGCAGCATCTGGCGAGCTCGGGCCGGACCTCGTTCCCGGTCGACAAGGCGCTGCCGCGCGATGCCTATCGCGTGCTCGGCTACAAGCAGGCGGGCGAGCGCGCCGTGCGCGTCGACATCCTGGAGCGGCTGGCCGACCTAATTCGTCCCGCCCTGGCCTGGCGCGACAATGCACCGGGCGAAAAGCCGGCCGGCGCCTTCGACGGCCGCGGCTTCGTGGTGACGCAGGCGATGACCTCGCTCACCGGCTCGGCCGGCGAGGACTTCGCCTCGATCCTGCGCGCGCTCGGCTATCGCATGGAGAAGCGCCCGCCGCTGCCGCCCAAGCCGATTGAGAAGCCCGTCGAGGCTGCTGCCGCCGCGGGAGCCGCTGCGGAAGCCGCTCCGGCTGAGCCGGCAGATGCGCAGGCCATGCCGGGCGAGGACCTCGCAGTTGTCGCCGGCGAGCCGGCCGACGAGCAGGTTCCCACCGTCGCGGAGGCCGCAGTCGCTCCGGTGACCGAGCAGGCCGTCGCCGTGCCCGCGGTGGTCGGTGAGGAGCAGGCGGAAACCGCGTCGGTGTCGGCCCTGGCATCGCTGCCGACTGTCGATTTCGTCACGCCGGATGTGGCGGACGAGGCGTCCGTGGCCGAGACGGCTGCCGAAAGCGTCGTCGCCGAGGCGGAAACCGCCGTCGCTGCGGATGCGCCGCGGCCCGAAGCCGCTGAGGCCGTCGCGAACGAGGCAACGAGCATCGGCGACGCTTCGGCTGAAGCCGCCGCGGCGGAAACTGCTGCTGGATCGACCGCTACCGAGGCTTCTCCCGCCGAGGCCGCGCCTGCTGCCGAGCCCGTCCTGGTCGAGGTCTGGCGGCCGGGCGGGCGCTCGGAGGAGCGCCGGCCGCGTCACGACCATCATCATCGCGGCCGGCCCAACCGTCCGCAGCATGAGCGCGGGCAGGCTGCCGGCGGCGGCCAGGCACCGGCCGGGACCGCTCCGGCCGAGGGCGGCGAGGCGCGCGAGCGCCATCACCGCGGCCATGGCCGGCGCGACCGGATGAAGGAGTTCGGCAAGGACTTCCGCAAGGGCCCGCCGGAGGCTGGTGCGGCTCCACCAGCCGAGGGCGCATCGACACCGGCGCGCGAGGATCGCGGGCCGCGCCGCGATCATGATGCCAAGGGGCGCGACCAGAACCGGGATCGCAACAAGGGTGGCAAGTTCGGCGGTGACCGCGAGGGGCGCGGCGGCCGCGACTTCGGCAAGGGGGGGCGCGACAAGCGCGACAGCGGCCCGGCGCTGCGGCCCTACGCATCGAGCAGCGGCGGCGGCCGGGATCGCGACCGTCCGGTCGATCCCAATTCGCCGTTCGCCAAGCTCGCCGCGCTCAAGGAGCAACTCGCGGGGAACAACCGCAAGGACTGAGCGGCAAGATCGGTTGGCAAGATTGGTTGGAAGGACAACGCCGACGTCCGACACCCCGTCAGAGCGCCAGCGCCTCGACAAATGGCTGTGGCATGCGCGGCTGGTGAAGGCGCGCACCAGCGCCGCGGCGCTGGTGTCGTCGGGGCACGTCCGGGTCAATGGTGTGCGCGAGACCTCGCCGGGCCATGGGGTGAAGACCGGTGATGTGCTGACCATCGCGCTCGATCGCAGCGTGCGCGTTCTCAAGGTGACCGGCTTTGCCGAGCGTCGCGGCGATGCTGCCTCGGTGCGCGGACTGTACGATGATCTGGATGGCGGACGATCCTGATCTATTGCGCCAGAGCAATGTCCGGTTCAGTTCTTCGCCCCGCTTCACTTGCGGCACATCACGTCCTGCGCTAGTCCAAGCCAGCCGAATTGTCGATCCGTTCCGGAGCCTTGGATGACTTACGTCGTCACCGAAAACTGTATCAAGTGCAAATACACCGATTGCGTTGAGGTCTGCCCGGTAGACTGCTTCTACGAGGGTGACAACATGCTGGTCATTCATCCGGACGAGTGCATCGATTGCGGCGTGTGCGAGCCGGAATGCCCGGCCGACGCGATCAAGCCGGATACCGAGCCGGGTCTGGAGAAGTGGCTGGGTGTGAACGCTGAATATGCCAAGTCCTGGCCCAACATCACCCAGAAGAAGGACCCGCCGGCCGACGCCAAGGAGCACGACGGCGAGGATGGAAAGTTCCAGAAATATTTTTCGTCGAAGCCCGGCGCCGGAGACTGACGGTCGTCTCGCTACCTGCGAGGCACCAGCGCGCCCCGTCCTGCGGGGCGCCATCGCGCCGATCGAAATCGTTGCGCGGAAACAATGGCCTAGAACACCTCATGCGGTGAGCGGGAACCGCTGCATGAGTTGTTCTATTCCGGCACGTTGCACTTAACCCTAACTTCGTGGATCCGTCACAATACCGCCCCTGCGGCCTCTAAATCATTGATTTTTGCGGCAAATGTGCTATATATAGCACATTCTCAGAGCCGAACCCGGCCATGCGTAACCTTTTTTGGCCGCCCTTTTAGGTTCCCGCAACATCAAACAGGGGCGTGGCAGTTCCGCGCGCAGGCTGTGTCACAGAAAACGCGTAAAAAGAGTGCTTCCAAGAGTACAAAAAAAGCCGCCGCGGCCAGCCGCAGCGTTTCCAAGGGCCGTGCCCGGGCTCCTGTAAAGGAGATTCGGGCTGCCGCGAAGGCCTCGGCTGCCAAGTCCACCAAGAACAAAAGAAGCGCAATGCCTGAAAAGACTGCCAAGACTGCCGCGAAAGCATCCGCCGCGAAGACCACTCTTGCAAAGGACTCTGTTGCCAAGGCTGCGCCTGCCAAGGCCGCCGCTGCGCCCAAGGCTGCCACCAAGACCGCCGTTCCCGCGGCCGCTGCCCCTGTTGCCAAGCCCGCCGTCGCCGCCAAGCCGGCTGTTCCCGCCGCGGCCGCGCCGCGCGTCGAGGAAAAGAAGCTGCCGACCCAGCGCCAGGGCTTCAAGACCAACGAATTCGTCGTCTATCCGGCTCACGGCGTCGGCCAGATCCTGGCCATCGAGGAGCAGGAGATCGCGGGCGCCAAGCTCGAGCTGTTCGTCATCAACTTCATCAAGGACAAGATGACGCTGCGGGTGCCGACCGCCAAGGTCGCCAATGTCGGCATGCGCAAGCTGTCCGACCCGGCGCTGGTGAAGAAGGCGCTGGAGACCCTGAAGGGCCGTGCCCGCGTCAAGCGCACCATGTGGTCGCGTCGCGCCCAGGAATACGAAGCGAAGATCAATTCGGGCGACATCGTCGCGATCGCCGAGGTCGTGCGCGATCTCTACCGTTCGGAGTCGCAGCCCGAGCAGTCCTACAGCGAACGCCAGCTCTACGAAGCAGCGCTCGACCGTCTGTCGCGCGAGATCGCCGTCGTGCAGCACTCGACCGAGACCGAGGCCGTCAAGGAGATCGAGACGCAGCTCGCCAAGAGCCCGCGCCGCGGTGCCAAGACCGAAGCCGATGCGGTCGCCGAAGGTGATGCCGACGCCGAGGGCGATGATATCGACGGCGACGACACCGCCGTGGCCGACGAGGCCGCCTGATCGACCGTTTGCGCGTTTTCTAATTAGTTGCTTAGCAAAGCCCGGCCGCGAGGTCGGGCTTTTTGCTTTGCGCGTTTCGCCGCGACCCTCGCGCGGCTGGACAGACGATAGCGGATTGTCGCCAAAGGCCGCACCATCACATAAAAGGCCGCAACCGTAGCCCGCTCGCGCCCCGCGCAGGCCGACCGGAGCAGCGATACCGGCGCGCTGGCGCGGCTCAGGCAGATGGTCGCCTATATCGAGCGGCGCGAGCCAGTGTTCGGCGGAGCGCAACCTGCGCGACGACCGCCGTCAGGCTGGCCGTTCTGAGCAGATCATTTCCGAAGTCGTGGGCCGGCTGCTGGAAGGCGCGTTCGCGTCCGCTCACTCCACCACGATCTTGACGCGGTCGCGGACCTTGACCTGGGCGCGGGCGTCGAGGCCGTTGAGAACGCGGAAGCGCTCGACCGGGCGGTCGACGCCGGTCATGCGGTGCGCAAGCGATTCGACGGTATCGCCCGGCTGCACGGTGATCACCTTGATCCGCAGCGGCCGGGCCGACTGGATCTCCTCCAGGCTGAGCCGGCGGAACGAGTTCACCGTCTCCCGCGCATTGCGCTCGCTCTCGGTGGATTTCTGCCGCGAGGCGAAGATGAAACGGTAGACGTCGCTGCCGACGCGCAACGCGTAGACCTTGAACTGCCAGGGATCGCCGCTCGCCGTGGTCGAGGCCGCTGGGAAGCCGTTGATCGTCAGCTCCTCGGTCGCCGACTTGTCGACGTTCTCCATCCAGCCGGAATTCAGATAGTCGCCGAGCGTCTGCTGGGCCGGCACGCGCACCACGTCGAAGCGCATCGCCTGCGCGCCGCCTTCGCGCACGCCGATCACCGCCTGCGCGGTGTTGTCGAGCGTGAAGTTCTCCGGCGCCTGGAAGGTGAAGCCGAGCTTCGGATGCAGGAAGCGCCGGCCGCGCACGAAGCCCTCGCTCGGGTCCTCGCCGTAGACGATGTTGTCGACTGCAGCCAAGTAGGTCTCGCGGTCATGCTCCCTGGCCTCGGGGGAGACGTATTGCTTGGCGATGGCGGCGGCGTTCTGCACCCGCTCCGGCGTCGCCGGATGCGACGACAGGAAGTCCTGCGCGCGCGGGTCGATTGCGACTTTACCGGCCTTCAACTCGGCATTGCGCTCCATCGAGCTCAGGAAGCGCGCCGCGCCGTAGGGATCGAACTTCGCCTTGGCGGAGATGCCGACGCCGATGCCGTCGGCCTCGAACTCCTGAGTGCGCGAGAAGCTCGCCATCGTCAGCTTGGTCTTGGCGAGCGCCAGCGCCGTCAGGTCCGGATCGTTGCCCATGTCTGAGACGACGCGGGTCACCACGGCGGCCTGCCGCGCCTGGTCCTCGCGGATCGCGGCATGGCGCGCCAGCACGTGCGCCATCTCGTGGCTCAGCACCGACGACAATTCGGAGGTGTCGTTGGCGAGCGCAATCAAGCCGCGTGTCACGTAGAGCTGGCCGGTCGGCAGCGCGAAGGCGTTGACCGCACCGGAATTCAGGATCGTGACCTTGTAGCCCTGGTCGGGGCGATCGGACACGGCCACGAGCCGGTCGACGATCTTGCCGATCAGGCCCTCGAGCTGGGGATCCTCATAGGCGCCGCCATAGGTTGCGAGAATGCGCTCGTGCTCGCGATCACTCGCCGGCGTCGTCTGCACCATCGCCGGCTTCGGCCGTGGCGTCGGCATCGGCGCCGTCGCCTGCTGCAACTTGCCCATGTCGCTGCAACCGGCCAACGCCAGTCCCAGGCACAGCAGCGCCGGTGCGATCCGCGAACCGCAGTTCATCACCGTCATGCGCTTTCGAACAGACAGGTTCACGTCGCTACTCACGTACCTCAGCGGTCAATTCCCGCTCAAAATCTCGATCTGGGCAGTCTGTGTCAGTTCCAGTCTCGGACCCGCATGCGCCTCAACCCAACCGCGCACGCGAACCTGCCGATTCGCAAGTGATTTGACGTCGATACCGGCACCTTCCAATACCGCCATCATACGCTTTGGAATAATCACCGCGAAGCCCCGTGTCCAGCTACGAGCGAAGTTCAGATAAGTTGTTGTCCCCGTCTGTCGTACGGACAACACCTTCCCTTCGACAACCGTAAATAGCCCTACGCGAGACAAAATATCGTCTGGACTTTCCGTGTTTTTTATGACGGTCCCAATCTTCCAGAGGCCGCGCCCGGCGCTGCGTGCCTCGGCTTCCGCCGCGCCCAGGCTGAGGGCGCAATCCCGGTCGGGCAGGTCGACCCCGCGCAGCACGGCGCCCTGCCGGAGCAGCTCGCTCTGCACTGGCTGGTCTGCGCCGGCCACGAACGCGAAGGCCCGCTGCCGGCCATAGCGGTCAGGGGTGTCGTCCTCTCCGCGCAGCACGACGTCGCGGCCGCGCAGCAGCACGCCCAGCGCTTCCATCGACGTCGCGCGCTGCTCCTCCGGCGGCACCTCGATGCCGGCGAGCCTGACCTCGCGACCGTCGTCGAGACGGAAGCTGCGTGCATCGATGATCTCGCTGACGTGGCCTTCGCCGAGCTCCGCGAACATGCACGGTGTGGCGTGACTCGCCGACATCATCGCGATGGTCGCGACGCTCGCGCCGAGCGCGATCAGCCTCCGTCTGCTCCGCATCCTGCGCTCTCTCGTCATGCTGCATCATCGCACGAAATTTCCATTCCACTGAGCGGAAAGCGGCGACCGGCGACGCTTTTGCTGAGCGTGCTGAGCGCTTGCCGCATGCGAAAGCGTGGGCCATGATGCGAACTATCAAAGAGGCCGTCGCCATGTAGCGACGCGCCCGGCAGGGAGGATATCGATGAGCAGAACCATCCGCGGCGCGGCGGCGTCGTTGTTCATGCTGGCGTCGGCGCTGACGTTGTCCGCAGGCGTGGCGCATGCGCAGAGCAAGCCGCCACTGAAGATCGGCGGCATTCTCGACATGTCGAGCCTCTACGCCGACATCACCGGTCCCGGCAGCGAGACCGCGGCGAAGATGGCGGTGGAGGATTTCGGCGGCGAGGTGCTGGGCCGCAAGATCGAGGTGATCGCGGCCGACCATCTCAACAAGGCTGATCTCGCCGCCAACATCGCGCGCGACATGCTCGACAACCAGGGCGTCGAGATGATCTGGGATGTCGCAGCCTCCGCCACCGCGCTGGCCGCCGGCGAGATCGCCAAGGCGCGCAACAAGATCATCATCTTCAATGGTCCCGGCTCTGTCAGGCTCTCCAACGAGGCCTGCGGCCCGTTCACCGTGCACTACGTGTTCGACACTTTTGCGCAGGCCAACGTCACGGGCCTGGCGGCGGTGAAGTCTGGCCTCGACAGCTGGTTCTTCCTGACGGCGGACTACGCGTTCGGCCAGGATCTGGAAAAGGACACCACCGCCGTGGTGGTGAAGTCGGGCGGCAAGGTGCTCGGCAGCGTGCGTCATCCGCTCAACACCTCGGACTTCTCCTCCTTCCTGCTGCAGGCCCAGGCCTCCAAGGCCAAGGTGATCGGGCTCGCCAATGCCGGCGGCGACACCATCAACGCGATCAAGCAGGCGGCCGAGTTCGGCATCAGCAAAGGCGGCCAGAAGCTGTCGCCGCTGCTCGCCTTCGTCTCCGACATCGACAGCGTCGGGCTCGAGACGGCGCAGGGGCTGCTGGTCGCGGAAGCGTTCTACTGGGATCTCAACGACGACACCCGCGCCTTCACCAAGCGCTTCATGGAGCGCACCAAGCGCGTGCCGACCTCGGCCCAGGCCGGCGTGTATTCCTCCGTCACGCACTATCTGAAAGCCGTGAAGGCCGCGGGCACCACGGATGCGGACGCCGTCATGAAGCTGATGCGGGCGACCCCGATCAACGACATGTTCGCCAAGGGCGGCCGCATTCGCGAGGACGGCCGCATGGTGCACGACATGTATCTGTTCGAGGTCAAGAAGCCATCGGAATCGAAGAGCAGGTCCGACGACTACAAGCTGCTCGCGACCGTGTCTGGCAACGAGGCGTTCCAGCCGCTGGAAGCGTCGCGCTGCCCGCTGGTGAAGAAGTGACGGCCGGGGCGACGGCATTCCGGGGCGCGCCTGAGCAAGGCGCAAACGCTGCCGCGACATCCGTCGTTCCGGGGCAACGCGCAGCGTTGAACCCGGAACCTCGATGTGAGTCCATCAGCTCGGGATTCCGGGTTCGACGCTGACGCGTCGCCCTGGAATGACGGAGACATAACACCGGGAAACAACAAGGAGCGCCGGCCATGACCACCAACACCACAGTTCTGCAGCACCTCGAGTCCGGCCTGCTCACGATCACGATGAACCGGCCGGAGCGGCGCAACGCGCTCAACAGCGACTTGACCAAGGGCCTGGTCGAGGCGGCGCATCGTGCGGCCAATGATCCGGATGTGCGCGCCGTGCTGCTCAAGGGCGCCGGCGGCACGTTCTGCGTCGGCGGCGACGTCAAGGCGATGGCCGAAGCCAAGACCGCGCCCTCGTTCGAGACCAAGGTGACGACCTTGCGCGAGCGCATGGAGGTGTCGCGGCTGCTGCACCAGATGCAGAAGCCGGTGGTGGCGCAGATCGACGGCGCGGCCGCCGGCGCCGGCCTGTCGATCGCGCTGGCCTGCGATCTGCGGGTGGCCGGCGAGTCGGCCAAGATCACGACGGCCTTCGCCAAGGTCGGGCTGTCGGGCGATTTCGGCGGCACCTATTTCCTCACCCAACTGCTCGGCAGCGCCAAGGCACGGGAGCTGTATCTGACCTCGCCAGTCCTGACAGCGCAGGAGGCGCTCACCCTGGGCCTGGTCACCAAGGTCGTGCCCGACGCCGAGGTCGAAGCGGCCACGCGCGCGCTGGCGATGTCGCTGGCGCAGGGGCCGAGCGTGACGCTCGGCTACATCAAGCGCAACATCAACAATGCCGAGACGATGACGCTGGAGGCCTGTTTCGACGCCGAGGCGATGCATCACTCGCGCTGCAGCGACACCGAGGATCACAAGGAGGCGGCGAAAGCCTTCGTCGAGAAGCGCGCGGCGGTGTTTCAGGGCCGATAGCTCCGCGTTCTCCGTCATTGCGAGCGCAGCAATCCAGGGTTATGGCCTGAGCTCTGGATTGCTTCGCGTCGCTCGCAATGACGCCGCGGGCTTGTGTGAACAGGGGATTTCGCAAAGAGGGCTGCGATGGCTTACCTCCACCTCCGTCAGATCTGCCTGGTCGCGCCCCGGCTCGAGCCGGTGGTCTCGGACATCGCCGCGATCATGGGGCTGGAGGTCTGCTACCGCGATCCGCATGTCGGCAAATACGGGCTGGAGAATGCGCTGCTGCCGGTCGGGCCGATCCTGCTCGAGGTGATCGCGCCGACCCGCGAGGACACCGCGGCGGGACGCTTCCTGGACAAGACCGGCGGCCGCGGCGGCTACATGGCGATCTTCGCCTGCGATGATCCCGATGGCCGTGCCGCCCGTGCCAACGAGATGGGTGTGCGGACCGCCAACGTCATCGATCATCCGCCCTATCACGGGGTGCAACTGCATCCCCGCGACTGCCGCGCCGCCTTCATCGAGCTCAATCACACCGAGGGCAGCGACGATGTGCTCGGCCCGTATCCGCCCGCCGGGCCGGATTGGACGCGAGCGATCCGCAGCGACGTGACGTCGGCGCTGACCGAGGTGGTGCTGCAGAGCCCCGCGCCGGCTTCACTTGCCGCGAATTGGGGGCGCATTCTCGATGTGGTGCCGACGGCCGGCAGCGATGGTGTTGAGCAGTTGTACTTGCCGAACGCCCGTATCCGTGTCGAACCCGGCGAGCGCGAACTCATGAGCGGCCTGACGTTCCGCGTCGCCGATGCTGCACGTGTGGCCGACGCTGCGCGCGCCCGTGGCTATGCGGTTTCAGGCGGTTGCTTCACAACTGGCGGCGTTGCCTTCGCGTTGCAGGGGGCGGTCGCCAATTAGTCGATCGGCATGCCCGAGCTTGACCGGGCATCCACGTTCTTCTTTCCTCGTATCAAGACGTCATGGCCGGGACGAGCCCGGCCATGACGTCGATCGAAGCTCGCGGTTCGTCACCGCCCCTTGAAGTTCGCGAAGCGCCGCTCCTCCGTTGCCTTGACGCCTTCCTTGAAATCCTCGGTCGCGCGCAGCCGGGTCTGTTCGGCGAGCTCGTGCTCGGTTGCTGTCATCACACGGTCGGCGAGATTGGCGCGCATCGTGGCGCGGGTCGATAGCAGGCCGAGCGGCGAGCATTCGGCGATTTCCGCGGCGAGCTTCATCGCAGCTGTCCGCACCTGGTCCTGCGGCACGCATTCATTGGCGAGGCCCATCCTCAGCGCTTCCTCGCCGGTGACGCGGCGGCTGGTGTAGAACATCAGCTCGGCGTTGTTCTTGCCGACCAGTTCCGGCAGCGTCACCGTCAGCCCGAAGCCGGGATGGAAGCCGAGCTTGGTGAAATTGGCGGAGAAGCGCGCTTCCGGACAGGTGACGCGGAAGTCGGCCGAGACGGCGAGGCCGAGCCCGCCGCCGATGGCGGCGCCGTGCACGGCGGCGACCACCGGTTTCTTGCAGCGGAAGATCCGCACCGCCTGCATGTAGAGATGGTTGATCGCCCCGAGGCTGTCGGCCGGATCGCCTTTGGCGCCGGCCGCTTCCTGCGCCTGGCGCGCCGGATCGGTGAAATTGGCGCCGGCGCAGAACGCCTTGCCCTGCGCCGCCAGCACCGAGGCGCGGATCTCGATGTCGCGGTCGAAGCCTTCGAGCGCGTCGGCGATCTGGTTGATCAGCGCAATGTCGAAGAAATTGAGCGGCGGCCGGCGAATCTCGATCAGGCCGACATGGCCGTGGATCTCGACGCCGATGTCAGGGAAGTGGGTCATGGTGGGTCTCCGATTCTGCTTCTCCAGCGTCATTGTGAGCGCAGCGAAGCAATCCAGACTGTTGGTGCGGTCCTGGATCGCTCTCTGCGCTCGCGATGACGGAGCTACTTCCCCGCGCGTGCGGCTGCGACGATCGCGGCGTGTCGTCGACCCTCACCTTAATCCCAGCCCGCGCGCGATGATGCCGCGCAGCACCTCGGTGGTGCCGCCCTGGATCGTCAGCTTCGGCGCGGTCTGCATCGCAAAGGTCAGCTGGTTCTCCAAGGTTTCGCGATTTCCTGCGTTCTCCTCGACGAACGCGGCGAGGTCGCGGACGCGGTGCGGCAGCTGCTGCTCCCAGATCGTGCCGACGTCCTTGACGATCGAGGCCTCGACCACCGGCTCCTTGCCGGCCTGCAGCATGCCGGCGACCGACACCGACATCCGCCGCATCGTGTGCAGCTGAGCCACCAGCCGGCCGATGCCCTCCGCGCTGCGCGTGTCGGGGTTGGGACCGACCGCGCGCACCAGCTCGGTCAGCACGTAATAGGTTTCGAGGAAGCGCTCCGGTCCCGAGCGCTCATAGGCGAGCTCGGAGGTCGCTTGCTTCCAGGCGCCGTCGATCTCGCCGAGCTGATGATCGTCCGGCACGAAGGCGTCGGTGAAGACGACCTCGTTGAACTCCTTCTGCCCGGTGATCTGCCCAATCGGGTTCACCTTGATGCCGGGCGTTTTCATGTTCACCAGGAACTGCGTCAAGCCATGACGCCTGTTCTCCTTGGTCGACGGCGAGGTGCGGAAGATCGCGATCATGTAGTCGGCCATGTGCGCCGACGTCGTCCAGATCTTCGAGCCGTTGATCAGCCAGCCGCCCTCGGTCTTCGTCGCGCGTGTCTTGGCGGCGAACAGGTCGGAGCCCGAGTTCGGCTCGCTCATGCCGATCGCGAAGCACAGCTCGCCGCGGCAGATGCGCGGCAGGATGTCCATCTTGATATGCTCGGGCGCGTAGCGCAGCAGGATCGGCCCGCTCTGCCGGTCGGCGACGAAGAAGCGCCTGACCGGCGCGTTGGCGACGCGCATTTCCTCGGTCACGACGTAGCGCTCCAGGAACGAGCGCTCGTGGCCGCCATATTGCTTCGGCCAGGTCATGCCGATCCAGCCGCGCGCGCCGACGCGGGCTGCAAACTCGCGCGCGTCGGCGTCCTCGCGCTTGGGCTGGTACGGGTTGAAGGTGCCGGCCGCGATCTCATCAGCGAGGAAGGCGCGCACCTCCTTGCGCAGCTCCTCGCATTCCCTCGGCAGCCGGATCGGATCGAAACGAAGTGCGCTCATGCAACAATCCTCTTCGTGGTCAGCGCGAGGCGACCAGCGGCCACAGCTCATCGGCGCCGCGCGCAGCGACGCGCTTGCCGAGCTCGACGGCCCAATGACTCTCGGAGCCGAAATCGTCGCGCCAGGCCAGCGCGCGCAGCGAGAAGCGGTGCAGGATGTGCTCGGTGGTGAAGCCGATGGCTCCGTGGACCTGATGCGCGATCGCCGCGCCCTTCTCGGCGGCCTCGGCGCAGCGGATCTTGGCCGCGGCGGCTTCGAGAAACACCGCCTCGTCGAATGCGGCGGCCCGCGCGATCGCATCCGCGGCGGATGTCGCGGCCGCGCTCGCGGCGGCGCTCTCACCGGCCAGCCGTGCCAGGTTGTGCTGCACCGCCTGGAATTTGCCGATCGGCTTCTCGAAGGCGACGCGCTCACCCGCATAGTTGACGCTGATCGCGAGCAGCCGATCCAGCGCGCCGGCGATCTGCAGTCCGCGGGCGACGCCGCCCATCAGCATCAAGGTGGTGGCGTCGAAGCCGGCCGGTGCCGGCCGGCATGCCAGCGGCATGATCTTGTCGAACGTCACCGTGTCGCTGGGATCGTTGGCGAGGTTGAGGCCCGCGTCGATGCGCAGCCGCGCGGTCTCGACCAGCGCGATCGACACGCCGTCTCCGCCCTCGGCGAGCACGGCAACGTGCTGCGCCGTCCTTGCGAACGGCACGCCGCGGGCACGGCCGGACAAGGTGCCGTCAGTGTCGAGCGTGATCCGGTCCCTCGGATGAGCCGGCGCGATCGTCATGGCGCCGTCGGGGGAGGCAATGCCGCCTTGTTGCAGCAGCCAGCCCGCGAGCAGCGTCTCGGCCAGCGGCACCGCAATCGCAAAACGGCCGGCGGCATTGATGATCTCAAAGCCATCGGCGAGGTCAGTGCCGGCGCCGCCGAACTCCTCGCCCACCCAGGCGAGCGTCAGGCCGGCCTCGCTCAGCGCCCGCCACAGCGGCGCCGTCCAGCGGCCGTCCTTGTCGTGGTTGATCGTCTGCGGGTCGGCGAGATCGGCGAAGATCCTTTCCGCGGTCGCAACGACGATGTTCTCAGCTTCCGCCACAGCGCTCCTCGCCCTCGTTGTCGTCGGTCTCGGCGCGCCATGTCCTGCGCGCGCCGGCGATGTTTTGCCGGCATGATGAGCGCAAGCGACGGCCCTGACAAGCGTAGCCCGCTGCAGGGCCCCGTCCGCTCGCCGCATGGAGGCGAGCGATTTCCGCGCTGCGGAGATTGTGCCGATTTTGCAGATGCAGCGATGTTGGCTAAGAAGAAGCAAGGCAAACAGGGAGGTGCGGAATGGCTGAAGGTCTGTGCGCGGTCGTGACGGGGTCGGCGTCCGGCCTCGGAGCCGCGACCGCGTTGCTGCTGGCGAAGGCCGGCATGCGCATCGTCGTGAACTATTCGAACAGCAAGAGTGAAGCCGAGCAGACCGCTGATCTCTGCCGCAAGGAAGGAGTCGAGGTCGTCGTCATTCAAGGCGACGTGTCGCGCGATGAGGATTGCCGCAAGATCGTCGCCGCCGCTGCGGCTTGGGGCCGGCTGGATGCCCTCGTCAACAATGCCGGCACCACCAAGCACGTGCCGCACGATCAGCTCGATGGCCTTTCGGCGGAGGATTTCCAGCGCATCTTCGCAGTCAACACCATCGGCCCCTTCCAGATGGTGCGCGCCGCGCGGCCGCTGCTGGAAGCGGCGGCCAAGGCGACGGCGCGTGCGTCCGCGGTCGTCAACGTCTCGTCGGTAGCCGGCATCAGCGGCATCGGCTCGTCGGTCGCCTACGCCGCCAGCAAGGGCGCGCTGAACACGATGACGCTATCGCTGGCGCGCGCCCTGGCGCCTGCGATCCGCGTCAACACCGTCTGCCCCGGCTACATCGATACGCCCTGGTTCACCAAGGGCCGCGGCGAGGCCGGTGCCAAGCAGGTGCGCGATGCGGTGGTCGCGCGGGTGCCGCTGCGCGCGGCTTCATCCGCTGAGGACATCGCGCAGCTCGTGGCGTTCCTGGCGAGCCCGGCGTCAGGCCACATGACCGGCGAGGTCGTGCGCATGGATGCGGGGATGCATCTGTTGGGGTGAAATCGTCATGGCGAGCGGCCGCTGTGGTCGCTCGCCATGACGTGGCGCGCGGCCGTTACCGATTGAAATCGCGGATCGTGCCGCTCGCGACCAGCCTGTTCCAGATGAACAGCACCACGATCGCGCCGAGGGTTGCGGTCACGTAGCCCGCGCCCTGGTCGGGGCTGTAATGGCCGATGGCCTGCCCGATGGCGGTGGCGATGAACGCGCCGACGATTCCGAGCACGATGGTCAGGATGAAGCCGGAGGGATTGTTGGGACCCGGCGATAGAAGCCGCGCCAGGAAGCCGGCGACCAGCCCGACGATCAGAATGTGCAGCATGAGTCTCGTCCTTCCCGTCAACGATCGCGGAGCGTCAGATCCGGCCCGCCAACTCATGCTCGGTCGGCAGCCGACCGTCCGGCGTGAGCTGATCGATCACTTTCGGCAGGTACTGGCTCAGCCCGTTCAACAGCTCGTCGCGCGACAGCCCGCTCTGCGCGGTGAGCTGATCGATCTGATCGGCGCCGAGCGCATTGGCGAGATCGCCGGGCGAGATCGGCTTGTTCTCGCCGGGGGAGACCCAGGAGTTCGCGGTGTCGCCATGGCCTTTGTCCTGGAACTGGCGCAGGAGATCGCCGAGCCCGCCCGACAACACGCTGCCGGCCGCGCCGCCCGCAAGCAGGCCGCCCAGGCCGCCGGCGATGATGTTGCCGAGGCCGCCACCAAGCGCACCGCCGAGCGGTCCGCCTTGATTCCCGGTCGGCTGGGGCGGCGGGACTGGCGCAGGCGCCGCGTTCGGCTGCTGTCCATTCTGCGAGAAATGCTTCACCGCTTTCCACGCCAGCAAAGCGAGGATCGCCATCGTCATCGGCGACATGCCGCCGTTCCTCTGCGTGGTCGGATGACTCGGCCCGCTCGGGCCGTTCTGCATGCCGTTGAGGATATCGAGTAGACCCATGACCTGCTCCTGCGCCCCGCGCCGACAAACCTATGGGCTTGCACGCGGCGTTACAAGCCGCGGTCAGATTCGTCGCACAGGGGAACGTGTCGCGCGCGGCTCAGTTCCGGGCTTCGGCCCGTTTTGGCGCCTTGGCTCCGGGCGGTGCGGCTGCGGCCTGGCTCGGGCCGGTGAACATCCGCTTCAGCTCGTCGAGCTTCTCCGACAGGACTGGAAAGTTGCACGAGAACGAATCGCGGCGCCAGCCGTCCTTGGCGCATTGCGCTGCCTTGATGCGGGCGCGTGCCTCCACGTTCGACGCCGGCGGTGGCAATCCGCCCTGCGCGGTCGCGGCCGGGGGCTTGTTCGGCCGTTGCGGCGGCGGGGCCGGCATGGCCGGCTTCGGCGGCTCGATCGCGGCCCGCGCCGTCATGTCCCGGAGCGAGGGCTGGAGGTCCTGCGTTTGCGGCCGCGACATCATCGCCGAACTCATGTTGGCGTGGCGCTGGCGCTCGAGGTATTGCGTATACTGCTGGTCGATGAACTTCTGCTCTTCGGCCGTGGGATTGGGGCCGGCGATGTCGAAGCTGCGATCCTGCATGAAGTCGTAATAGACGTAGCCGCCGCCCGGCTTCCGTCTCCCGGCAAATTTCGCGTTGCATTGCGCCAGCGCCGCCGTCTTCTCCTCCTTGGAGGCGGACTTCTCGGCAGCGTCGGCACACTCCTCGAAATCCGTGGGGGAGCGGCTCCACCATTCCGCATGCGCGCGTTGAGGTTGCACGGCAGGCAGGCAGGTGATCGCTGCAAAGACCAGTACTGGCAGGCGGGGTGGGTACACGAACGGTAATCCTCAGCGGCTCCCCGCCTCAGATGACGGGAGATTGTCGCCATTTTGCGGCGGGGTGTGACTCCAATGCTGCGTAAATTGAGACTTTCTTCTTTATCTGCCGTGGTTCCGTGATCTCGTTGCCACAGTCGGGCCGGCAATGACGGCAGCGCCGTTCGTGAATCGCGCCTTGCTGTGGCGCCGGAACGATACGCAGCATTTTTCCACCATTTTCATCCCGCCGTAGTTGACGAAACTAATCTTGACGTTGGAAAGATTGGTGTTGACGAGACCGGGCAAGCGCTCCTATGAATATCTTGACAATGGAAAGATGAGCTGCGCCGCCCGGTGCGGAGGAGAGGCTGCGATGAAAGTGTTCCTCACGGTCAAGCTGGCGCTGTTGCCGTTCGTCGCGTTCTGGACCCTGCTGGCCTGGCATCAGCCGGCATGGGCGGTGTGGTCCGCGCTGGCCCTGGCGCTCGCCGCCAACGTCTGGCGAGCCTCCCGGAGCGAGCTCGCGCTGCTGGAGCTCGGAAGCCTCGCCCTTTTCGTCGTGCTGGCGATCGCCAACGACGTCGCGCCGAATTGGACGGCCGGCAACGCGCTGTGGCTGTCCTTCGCAGGGCTCGGCCTCATCAGCTTCGCTTCGCTCGCCGTCGGCCGTCCCTGGACCGCGGACTATTCCCGCTCGGCCTATGCCGACAGCGCCTCGACGCCCCAATTCCACCTGATCAACATGATGATGACCGGGCTCTGGGGCGTCCTGTTCCTGGTCCTCGGCCTGTGCCGCTGGGCCGGCGTCGCCTCCTGGATCGCGACGATGATCGTCGTCGGCGGCGCGCTGATCTCGATCTTCGGCCCGCGCTTCGCAATTCGCCAGGCCTTGCTGCGCATGCGGGCCGCGCGCGAGGAGTGCCATTGGCCGGCACCGGGCTTCACCCCCGCGGCCGGCGTCGACTGCGACGTCGCGGTGATCGGCGCCGGAATCGGCGGGCTGACGGCCGCCGCCCTGCTCGCGGAGTCCGGGTTGAAGGTGAAGGTGTTCGATCACCACGTGGTGCCGGGCGGCTTCTGCCACACTTATCTTCGCAAGGCTCACCACGACAACAAGCCGGTGCTGTATCGCTTCGATGCAGGGCCGCACGATTTCTCCGGCGTCTGGCCGGGCGGGCCTGTCGACAGCGTGCTGCGCCGGCTCGGCGTCGCCGACCGCATCCAGTGGCGGCGGGTCACCCACTCCTACCGTCTCGCCGGCCGCCGCGTCGACGTGCCAGCGGACTGGCGTGCTTATGTCCGACTGCTCTGCGAGATGTTTCCCGCCAGCGCGGACGGGCTCACCCGGCTGTTCGACACCATCCATGCCATTTTCGAAAGCATGTACGCGACGGGGCAGGGTCGCAGCGGCATTCCCGGCATGCCCGCCACATTGGAGGAGATGCTGGCCTTCCCGCGCAAGCATCCGCAGGCGTTCAGGTGGATGAACCGCCCGTTCGATGAGCTCGTCGCCGCCCATGTCTCCGATCCCGAACTCATCTCCTATCTCAATGCGCTGTCGGGCTATCTCGGCGACGGCAGCGAGACGCTGAGCTGCGCCCAGATGGTCCCGATCTTCGGCTACTATTTCAAGGGTGGCTTCTATCCGGTCGGCGGCTCCGGCCGCCTCGCGGACGTGCTCGCCGAGGCGGTCACCGCCAGGGATGGCGAGGTGCATCTGAAATCTAGGGTCACCCGCATCCTGGTCGAGGAGGGCCGCGCCGTCGGCGTCGTGCTCGGCAACGGCCGCACGGTCCGCGCGCAGGCGGTGGTCTCGAATGCCGATCTCGGCCGTACCTTCACCGAGCTTCTGAGTCCCGACGATCTGCCCGCCGGTTTTCGCGAGCGTGCCCGCACCCTCGCGCCGGCGACGTCGTGCTTCTCGGTGCATCTCGGCCTCGACATGGTGCCCGACATCGCGCCCGCCACGCATCTCGATACGCCGATGGGAATCGGCCTTGCCGTGATGTCCAAGCTCGACCCGTCGGCGGCGCCAGAAGGCCATGCGACGATGACGATCATCACCCTCGTGCCGCACGATCAGGCCACGCGCTGGTTTCCGGGCGAGGGCGGCGACGACTGGAAGGCGTGGCGGCGCTCGCCGGACTACGAGGCCCGCAAGCAGCAGCTCGGCGATGCCATGGTTGCCGCTGCCGCGACCGTCATTCCCGACTTGTCCAGGCATATCGTCTATCGGACCGACGCCAGCCCGGTGACCTATGCACGCTATGATCTCGCCAGCGCCGGCGCGATCTATGGCGTGGCGCAGTCGGGACGGCTGAAGGGCGCCAAGGCGCCGGTGCGCAATCTCGTCATCGCCGGCGGCGGCAATGCCGGAGCGGGCGTCGAGGCCGTGGTGATCTCGGGCGCGGAGGCGGCCGAGGCGCTGGTGCCGGGTCTGCTGGCGCGCGCGTCGGCAGTCGCGTCGGACGCGGTGACGGCGCGGCCGCGGGCGGCGTGAGCGCGGCGCCTGCCGCAGCTCGGGCGTATCAAGGCGTGTAGAGGTAGCGCAGCAGGGTGCGGCCGACGGTCTCCAGGCTCTGCGCCGAGCACTGCTCGATCGTATCCTGCGTGGTGTTGAAATAGGGCTCGTAGTCGAAGTCGATGACGAGGAAGCTCGGAATGCCGGCCTGCTGCAGCGCCGTGTGGTCGTCGCTGATCGGATACGCCGTGGGCTCCGGCGAGAACGCCGATGGCGCGATACGGCTGCCGATGCTCCAGAACCTCTTGACCTCGGGCAACGCCGAGTCCAGCGACGACGGCTCCGGCTGCAGCTTGAGATCCTTGTCGCAGACCATGTCGAAATCGACTGCCTTCTCCGGCTTGTGCGTCGGATAATAGGTCTTCAGGTTGGCCGCGAAATGCGGCGAGCCCAGCGGGCGCCAGGTCGGATCGCCGGCGCCGAGCGATTTCGGCCCCTCCTCGCCGTCGAAGAAGATCATGTCGATGCCGACGTCGGGCTTCGGCGACAGCGACAGCACGCGTGCGGTCTCGAGCAGCAGCGCCACCGCCGAGGCGGAGTTGTTGGCGCCCGGCATCGGTGCGTCCGGCGATTTGGGATCGCGATAGGCCTTGATGATGCTGTCGTAATGGGTGGCGACGATGACGCGCCGCGGGTTCTGCACCTGGAAGCGGGCGATGATGTTGGTCAGCGGGATCGCCTTGCCGTCATCGCCCTTGGCGGTGAAGCTCTGCGTGAGCACGGCGTCCGCCGCGCTCTTGGCCATCGCTGCCTTGATGTAGTCGATCGTTTTCTGATGTCCCGGCTCGCCCATCGATCGCGGCGTGAACCGCAGCAGATCGGCGATGACAGCCATTGCGCGCTGACCGTCCCACAATTCGATCTGCGCGTCCGCGGCGTAGGCGGTCGGCGACATCAGCAGCAATACGGCCGCTGTCGCGGTGGCGGCGAGGCGAGGCCAGAACTCAGTCATCCGCAAAGCTCTTCAATGATGGAAATCAGGACGTCTTCTTGCCGAAGGGAATGAACAGGATGCCGGCGCAGCCAGCCAGCGCCACGGCGAAATAATAGGTGATCGCGCGCGAGCCGATCGTCGGAATCAGCGCAAACGTCGTGACCAGCGTGCCGACGACGTTGCCGATGGTCGAGACGCCGTAGACCAATCCGGCGACACGGCCGGCCTCGCTGGCCGAGCGCGTCAACAGGCTGACGGCGATCGGCGAGAAGGTGCCGAGCAGGGTCAGCGGCACCAGCAGCAGCGCGGTCGAGGCCATCAGCGTCGCCATCGGTCCGTCGCCGATGCTGTCGAGGATGTCGGCCATGACGGTGTCGGCGGTCGCCGGCACCAGCGCCATGTAGGCGGCGGCGATCAGGATCATGGTGCCGATGGTGCGCGTCGTCGGCTGCCGGTCGACGATGGCGCTGCCGGCGAAATAGCCGATCGCGAGCGCGCACAGCACGGTCGAGATCAGGCTGGCCCAGGCGCCGATGCCGCTGCCGAAATACGGGTTGAGGTAGCGGCTGCCGAGCATCTCGAAGCCCATCAGCACGCAGCCGACCAGGAACGAACAGAGATAGATCGCCAGCATGCCGGCGCGGGACACCGGCGCGCTCATGGCAGCTTCTTGTTGTGGCGCTCGATGCTCTTCAGCGCCTCGACCGGCGCGAAGTCGTCGGTCAGCACCTTGGCCTTGGCGTCGATCACCTGGCCGTTATCGATGTCGATGCGCTTGCGCTGCGCCAGCATGTCGGCGAGCTTGTAGCGGAAGCCGAATTCCTTGTCGCGCTCCTGCGCGATGGCGGCGAGATCCTCGGGCTTCCGCTCGTCGCCGGGATAGGCGACCATCACGATGTTGCCGCCGGCCTCGTAGAAGTCGACCTGCGGGAACACGCTGTGGATGGTCTTGACCGCGGCGTCGAACAGCATGGTCGACGGCTCGACGTTCTGCGCCACCACGCCGCCCTCGGCGAGATGCTCCTTGACGAGCTGGTAGAATTCCTTGGTCAGCAGGTGGAACGGCACGAACGGTCCGCGATAGGCGTCGATCAGGATGATGTCGTAGCGCTCCTTGGATTCCTGCACGAACAGCCGGCCGTCGCGGTTGGCGACGTGGAAGTTCGGCTCCTCCTTGATGCCGAAATACTTCTTGGCGAGCTCCAGCACGGTCGGATCGAGCTCGACCGAGGTCACCTGCATCTTGGGCAGGAAGCGGTGCAGGTACCAGGCGGTGCGGCCGCCACCGAAGCCGATCTCCAGGACCGAGCCGACATTCTTTGCGTACATGACGCTCGCGGTCATGAAGCGGGTATAGTCGACCGGCAGATCGAGCTCGTCCTGGGTGTTGTAGACGCTCTCGGTATAGATGCGCCGGTTGTGACCGAACGTCATGCTGCGGTAGGGCGCCTGCTCATAGACATAGATGTTGTTGTAGAGCGACTCCTTCGACTCCAGCAGGTGGCGGGTGTCCTGCGCGCTTGCGGCGGCGATGGAGAGGAAGCTTGCGAACACGCCTGAAATGACCGACCGGATGAGCATCGACTTGTCTGTGTCCCTCGGCTGAAATGGGCAGGCGCGCTGAATCAAGCGGATCTCGTGGCGCCGGACGCCTGGCCCGGCCACGAGATGCGCTCAGGCACGACCAATACGGCAATCCCGAGGCCGGGTTCCGGATTGGCG
The DNA here is from genome assembly GCF_032485115.1 of Bradyrhizobium sp. SZCCHNRI2009. Taxonomy (NCBI): domain Bacteria; kingdom Pseudomonadati; phylum Pseudomonadota; class Alphaproteobacteria; order Hyphomicrobiales; family Nitrobacteraceae; genus Bradyrhizobium; species Bradyrhizobium sp. SZCCHNRI2009. Next base: position 63,282 of record NZ_JAUEUH010000005.1, on the reverse strand, counting down.
CCGTTCTCTTAGACCATCGGCTGCCGTCCGGATAGTCAAACCGCCCCTCCCAAACGGGGGTGTGATCGGGCATGAGCGGCCCCGCTCTAACCGGGATCGCGCGGCTGCGTTCCCGTCGCCGTCCCCTCAGGGGACCCGAACATCGTTGTGCCCCGGTCGGCCGCCCGGTCCAGGCTCCGACCGGAGAGGCTTCCGGTCGGTGGCCGGGTCTGCTATGGAGGCGGCGAAGCAGGTGCACTTCGGTGCAGGCTCCGGTCCCGTAGCTCAGCTGGATAGAGCGGCGGTTTCCTAAACCGTAGGTCGCATGTTCGAGTCATGCCGGGATCGCCATCTGCCGCAGCCTTGCACGCGCAGACAATCTCCAGATCAAACCCAGGGCGCGCCTGATCCGGCCCGTTCGGGAATCGGGTGGAGCGCTTCGCTGCCATCGAGGAACTTCTTCGGGTGAGACGGCGGCCTGAGCCCCGTCCGCGCGGCGCGCGCAATCGCCGCCGAGATGCATCACCCTGGAGAGCTTTCCATGCATACGACCATCGAGCCGGGCATCCTCTATTTCGGGACGCCGGTCGTCCTCATCAGCACCGTCAACGAGGACGGCGGCTTCAATCTCGCGCCGATGTCGTCGGCATTCTGGCTCGGCTGGCGCTGCATGCTGGGCCTCGCCGCCGGATCGAAGACGCCGCAGAACATGCGCCGCACCGGCGAGTGCGTGCTGAACCTGCCGTCGGTCGATCTCGTCGCCGCCGTCGATCGCCTGGCGCTGACCACGGGATCGGACCCGGTGCCGGCGATGAAGCAGCGCAAGGGCTATCGCCACGTGTCCGACAAGTTCGCCGCCGCCGGGTTGACCGCAACGGCGTCGGAAACCGTTGCGGCTCCGCGCGTCGCGGAATGCGCGGTGCAGCTCGAAGCCCGCATCGAGTCGGTGCATGGCATCGCCGACGACGACGCGATCCTGAAGGGGCACATCCAGTGCTTCGAGGTGCGGGTGCAGCGGGTCCATGTCGATGAGGCCATCCTGATGGACGGTACGCGTGACCGCATCGACCCGGACAAATGGCGGCCGCTGATCATGAGCTTCCAGCAGTTCTATGGCCTGGGCGCGCGCCTTCACGAGTCGCGGCTGGGCACCATTCCGGAGGCGGCCTATCGCACGCCCGACGTCGAGCGCGCCCGCGAGGCGGCCATGCGGATGGAGGTGGCGGCAGGCTGAGCCGGCTCGGCCTGGAGTCTCGCCTGAAATCGCCCGGCCGCACGTTGAAGCTTGCATTCGAGTGCGAGAGGTGGGGACATCATGGGGGCTGTGGCTGCCGACCGGCTGCTGATCGAGGCGGCTGATCATTACAATGCGGGGCGCGCCGGTCCGGCCAAGGCGCTGTGCAGCGACATCCTCCAAGCGGTGCCGGATCATCTGCCGGCGTTGCATCTGTCCGCGATCCTCGCCTTCGCCGACGGCGGCATGGCGGAGGGTGCGGAGCTGCTCGGGCGCGTCTTCGCCCGCGATCCCCACCATGCACCGGCCTATGTCACGCTCGGCGATGCGCTCGCCGTGAAAGGCGAGCGCAAGGGCGCCGCCGATGCGTTCGCGCGCGCAGCGGCTTTGCGGCCGCTCGATGCGGCGATTCACAGCAGGCTCGGCAGCGCGCTGCTCGAGCTGTCGCGCTTCGCCGAGGCCGAGGCCGCCTATCGCCATGCGCTGACGCTCGATCCCGCGCTCGGGCACGCGCGCTGGAATCTCGCGCTCGCCTTCAACCGGCAGGGGCGACTTGCCGAGGCGGAAGCGGCTTATCGCGAGTTGCTCGAGCGCGAGCCCTCCTATCCCGGTGCATGGCGGGCGCTGGCGCATGTGCTCGCCGACCAGGCCAGATATGACGAGGCCGTGCCCGCCTATCTGCATGCGCTGGCGGCGCAGCCGGCCGATGCGGGCCTCCACCTCGCCCTCGGCGACGTGCTCTACAAGCAGCGCGCCTACGCTGACGCCGCGATCCATTACCGCCGCGCCGGCGATCTCGCGCCCGGCGATGCCAACGCTGCACGGCTGCTCGGGCACGCGCTGCATGAGGCCGACCGCCCGGCCGAGGCCGTCGAGGCCTATCGGCGCGCCGCCATGCTCGATCCCACCGATGTGGTCGTGCTCAGCAATCTCGCGGCCTGCCTGTGCGGGACGGGCCAGCTCGATGCGGCCATTGCCGCCTGCGAGCACGCGCTGGCGCTGCAGCCCGATCACGCCCCGGCGCATACCAATCTGGGCATCATCCACGAGATGCGCGGCGAGACCATCGAGGCCGTCGCGGCGCATCGCCGCGCCGTCGCCTCCGATCCCGGTTACGCCAAGGGTCACGCCAACCTCGCGGTGGCGCTGCGCAACGCGGGCGACATCGACGCGGCGCTGGCCGCCTCGCATCGTGCGATCGCGCTGGCGCCCGACAATGCGCTCGCCCGCTACAATCACGCGCATTTCCTGCTGATGTGCGGCGACCTCGTGAACGGCTTTGCCGAGCATCGCTGGGGCCGCGACTGTCCGGACCTCTCCGCGGGCATGCCCCGCTTCGACGCGCCGCAATGGCAGGGCGCGCCGCTCGACGGACGCACGCTGCTGCTGTTCGCCGAATATGGCATCGGCGATGCGCTGCAATTCGTGCGCTACATCGATCGCGTCAGGATGATGGGGGGACCGGTCGTGCTGCAGGTGCAGCCGGCGATCGCGCCGCTGCTGCGCTGTCTGGAGGGCGTGACCGTGGTGCCACGCGGCGCGCCGCTGCCGCCATTCGACCTGCAGGCACCGCTGATGGATCTGCCGCGCATCTTCGGCACCACGCTGGAGACGATCCCGGCCGAGGTGCCTTATCTCGCGGCCGATCCGATCAAGATGGCCGCGTGGCGCAACGTGCTCGGGCGCGCGCCGTCGTTGAAGGTCGGCGTCGTCTGGGCCGGCAATCCCAGGCACAAGGGCGACCGCCAGCGCTCGCTCACCGCGCAGGCGGTGCTGCCGCGGCTGGTGATGCCGGGCGTGCAGCTCTATTCCTTGCAGAAGGAGCCGCGGCCGGACGATGCGCTAGGGCTCGCCGAGCTTGGCACCGACGTCATCGATCTCGCGCCGTTGCTGAGCGACTTCGCCGAGACCGCGGCCGCCGTCGCCGCGCTCGATCTCGTCATCTCCGTCGACACGTCGGTGGCGCATCTCGCCGGCGCGCTCGGCCGTCCGGTCTGGGTGCTCTTGCCCTATGCGCTCGACTGGCGCTGGTTGCGCGATCGCGCCGACACCCCGTGGTATCCGACCATGCGGCTGTTCAGGCAGGAGAAGCCGATGGCTTGGGACGGTGTGCTGGCGCGGACGGCAGGGGAGCTTGCGCGGCTGGCGGCAGGCGAGCGCGGGCCGTTGTTGCCCGGGCTGGTATGAGGCGGTGAGCGATGTCGAAGGCTGACAGGGCCTGACGCTTATCGCATGGCCATGCGTGCGAGACCGGTCTGATCCGAGCGCGTGGACGGAAACGACAATCGCCACAAGCTGAAGAGCATCGGGAGTTGGAAAACGAAGCTGATCGCCGCAGCGCCCGCCAGCACCTCGAAACGTTGTGCCTCGATCAGGGCCTTGGCGCTCGGGACCACGTGGACCAGGCCGTCGGCGACGTAGACAAGCGCAACGGTCCGCCAGATGTTGGCGGACAGCCAGCCCATCCTGAAGGCGTGATCGAACAGCGCGAGCAATCCGCCGAGCGCGAGCGTCGAGCTCGCCATGTGAGACGGCGTGTCGTAGAAGCCGGGCTCCAACGCGGCCTGGACGAACCAGAGTCCGTAGACCACCGCGACGATCTTCAGCAACATCAGTTCGTTCCCAGGCTCGCGAGCTTGTCGTCTGCCTCCGGGCAACCGATCGGATTGCGCCCCCTTGATCGGAGCAGGCACGCGCGACATCGAGCCTACGATGCGTGTCACGAAGGCTCTATTAATCGGCTCGCTTGGATTGTCCTGAACGAGCCGTTTTGCTCGCGCCTTTGATCCAGGTCCCGTGATGCAAGGGCCGGGCGCAGTTGCGGACATGGTGAAGGACCGCGTAGCCGGCCTACTGCTCCGCCAGCAACTCCCTCACCCTCGGCACCACCACCTTGCCATACAGCTCGATGCTCCGCATCAGTTTCGCATGCGGCAGCGGACCGGCTGAGTATTTCAGCTGAAACCGCGACAGGCCGAGCGCCTTGATCGTCGCGGCGATCTTCTGCGCCACGGTCTCCGGCGAGCCGACATAGAGCGAGCCGTGATCGGCCTCCTGGACGAACTCGTCGCGGCCCATCGGCGGCCAGCCTCGCTCGCGGCCGATGCGGTCGCGCATGGTCTTGTAGTCCGGCCACAGCTCCTCGCGCGCCACTTCGTCGGTGTCGGCGACATAGCCCGGCGAATGCACGCCGATCGGCTTCGTCTCGCGGCCGAACTGCTTGAGCGCGCGATGGTACAGCTCGACATAGGGCGCGAACCGTTTCGGGTCGCCGCCGATGATCGCGAGCATCAGCGGCAGCTCGTAATGCGCGGCGCGCACCACGGACTCGGGACTGCCGCCGACGCCGATCCAGGCCCTCAGCCGTCCATGCTCGACCGGCGGATAGACCAGTTGATCCCTGAGCGGCGGGCGCAACCGGCCCTGCCAGGTCAGTGGCTGCTGCGGCAGCAGGCTGACGAACAGATCGAGCTTCTCCTCGAACAGCGCCTCGTAGTCCTTGAGATCGAAGCCGAACAGCGGGAAGGACTCGGTGAACGAGCCGCGGCCGAGGATAACCTCGGCGCGGCCGTTCGACGCCGCGTCCAGCGTCGAGAAGCGCTGGAACACGCGGATCGGGTCATCCGAGCTCAGCACCGTCACCGCCGAGCCGAGCTTGATCTTCGTGGTGCGCGCGGCGATCGCCGCCAACGCCACCTCCGGCGCCGAGATCGCGAAATCGCCGCGATGGTGCTCGCCGAGCCCGATGAAATCGAGCCCGAGCTGGTCGGCGAGCACCGCCTCCGCGACGACGTCGCGGATCACCTGGGCATGCGAGGCCATCGCGCCCTCCGCGTTGCGGGTGACGTCGCCGAACGTGTCCAGGCCGAATTCGATCGCTGTGCTCATGTCTCATTCCGTTGCGTCGGGCCGTCATACGGCCTCTGCTCGTCAGCTGGAAGGGGCCGCACCGGATTGCAAGCGGAGGAAAGCGAAACACAAGGTTTCCGTGAGCTTGAGCGCATCACGAGAAGGTTGGGCCGTCGCCATTCTCCGTCATTCCGGGGCAATCGTCGATGCGCAGGCGCGGAGCGGCTGCGTGTTGACGATTGAACCCGGAATCTCGAAGTCGTTCAGAATGGACGCAAGACAATATCGAGATTCCGGGTTCAAGGCCTCTCGGCCTTGCCCCGGAATGACGGTGGTCGTGATACCGAGCGGATCAGACGGTCCGGACGACCGGCAAAAATTTTTTCTTTCGTTTTTCCAGAAAGTATGCTCTACTGCGCCCATCCTGCCTCATCGATGAGGGGCGTACGCGCGGTCGTCACGAGACGCGAGGCAGGGATGCGGTGGCCGTAGCGGGTCGCAGCGCGGTGTCGCGCCGACGAACGATCCGATGCGGACAGTCAAGTCGCGTGGTCCTGGCCTCCCGATGCTGAGGTCAAGCCGGATGATGGTGCGGAAGCGCATCACGCCGACGATGGGGGCAACACAGCCGGTCCCCAGGGAGAGCGCGAAGCAGCTGTTAAGACCATCGCGCAGGGAAGGCCGGGATGTTCCAGCCGAACCTGTGGTTCCTGCCGCCTGCATTTTTTTCGCAGGCGGGCCATGGGGGCGGCGAGCTCCCGGTCTTCCCTGCGCCCTCACGTTTCAGAGGGCACGCGATCCGGACAAAGCTCGGGCTTGAGCGGCCGCGAGGGTACGAACCCATGGCCTCGGCTGATGCGATTGCCGCCCGCGCCTCCTGCGCGGTCATGCCATGCCAAAAAATGGGCGTGTGGCCCGGCCGCGCATCACCTAGGCTCCGTTCATCGATCACACGGGATGACGTGCATGGCGGCGGGCAGCGACTATCAGATCTTCGAGGCGGGCGACGTCGTGCTGCAATCGGGCGTGACGTTCCCGTCGCTGCGGCTCGCCTACAAGACCTATGGCACGCTGAACGCGGCCAAGGACAACGTCATCCTCTATCCGACCTCGTTCGGCGCCCAGCATGTCGACACCGAGTGGCTGATCGCGCCCGGCGGCGCGCTCGATCCGAGCAGCTACTTCATCATCATTCCCAACCTGTTCGGCAATGGTCTGTCGTCGTCGCCTTCGAATACGCGCGAGCTGTTCGGCGACGCGCCGTTCCCGGCCATCAGCTATCACGACGCGGTCGCGGTGCAGCGCCGGCTCGTTGAGGAACAGTTCGGGATCAGCCGGATCGCGCTGGTCTATGGCTGGTCGATGGGCGGCATGCAGGCCTATCACTGGGCCGCCTGTCATCCGGACATGGTGGAGCGTGCGGCGGTGGTGTGCGGCAGCGCGCGCTGCTCGCCCTACAATCACCTGTTTCTCGACGCGGTGAAGGCGGCGCTGATGGCCGATCCCGCGTTTCGCAACGGCCGCTTCGCCGGGAAGCCGGTGGCCGGCCTGCGCGCGATGGGGCGGATCTATGCGGGCTGGGCGATGTCCTACGAGTTCTACCGCGACGAGGTCTGGCGCGAGCAGGGCTTCGGCTCGCAGGAGGACTATCTCGCCGCCACCTGGGACTTGGCCTTCGCGCATCGCGATGCCGACAACCTGCTGGCGCAGATCGCGATCTGGCAGGGCGGCGATATCAGCAGCTGCGCGGCGTTCGGCGGCGATCTGGATCGGGCGCTCGGCGCGATCACCGCCCGCATGTTGCTGATGCCGGGCCAGACCGACCGCTACTTCGATTGGCGCGACAACGAGCGAGAACTCCCCAAGCTCGTGAACGCCCGCTCCGCGGCGCTGCGGCCGATCCCGTCGATCCACGGCCACCGCGCGGGCAATCCGATCCGCATCCCGGCGGACCGCGATTTCATCAACGCCAACGTCTCCGCCCTTCTCCAGAGCTGACACCCGAGCTCGACATGACCGACGTGCCCACCGACGAATTCGCGCCCCGTCCGAAGCGGCTGACACCGCCGGTGCTGCAGCAGCTCTGCACGCGCTCCAACATGCAGGGCGCGCTACGCACGCTCAGCCATTACGGCGCGATCATCGGCGTGGGTGCGCTGATCGGAGCGATCGCATCGACGCATGGTGTGCTCTGGGCGCTGTCCTTGCTGCCGGTGCAGGGCGTGCTCATCGCGTTCCTGTTCATGGCGGTGCATGAGACCGCACACAAGACCGCCTTCGACAGCCGCAGGCTCAACCTCGCGGTCGGCTATCTCTCCGGCTTCCTGATCGGACTGCCTTATGAATATTACTGCCTGTTCCATTGGGAGCATCACCGCCACACCCAGGATCCCCTGCGCGATCCGGAGCTGATCGTCGGCCCCAAGCCGCGCTCCGAGACGCAACTCGCGATTGCCTATTCCGGCCTGGTCCAGGTGGCCGGCCGTCTCAGGCTGCTGCTGAAGCATGCGGTGACCGGCGAGGTGACGGTTCCGTGGGTCCCCGCGGGCCGCCGGGCGATCGTCGTGCGGGAGGCGCGCGCCTATGTCGCGGGCTATGCACTGCTGCTCATCGCCTCGCTGGTGCTGCACAGCGCGCTGCTGCTGTGGGTCTGGGTGCTGCCGCTGCTCGTCGGACAACTCATCCTGCGGCCCTATCTCTACGCCGAGCACACCGGCTGCGATCATGCGAGGAGCGCCTTCCAGAACACGCGGACCACCCTCACCACGCGGTTTGTGCATTGGCTGGCCTGGAACATGCCGTATCACGTCGAGCACCATGCCTATCCGGCGGTGCCGTTCCATGCGCTGCCGAAGCTGCACGCGATCGTCGACGGCGAGATCAAATATCGCGGGCAGGGATACGTCGCCGTGACGCGGCAGACCTGGGCGTGGTTTCGCGCGCAGTGGAAGGAAACGAAGTCTCATCCATGATGAGTTTGGATCCGAGTTATCGCCGCTCGGCCGGTGCGCTCCCTCTCCCGCTTGCGGGGGAGGGCTGGGGTGGGGGCGCCACAACGGCAGTCTTTCCAGAGCATCCCTCACCCGCATCGCATCTCTCGATGCGATGCGACCTCCCCCGCAAGCGGGGGAGGCGCAGACCGACCACGTCGCCAGGGATGTCAGCAAGCCATCGTGCCCGACCGGTGCGCGTCCTCCCGGCACGCCCCTTGTGGGAGAAGTGCAGTGATTGGCGTCGTGTTGATATGGTCGCAGCGACGCTGGCTCACCGCCATCGCTCGCGCATCCGCGCGCCGAGATCGATGCGCGGCCCGGAGCGCGCATATGCCGACCCCGGCTGCGCCCGCGGCCAGCTGGCGCGTTCGAACAGCGGCACCAGCGCTTCCGGAATGAACCGCGTGCGTGAGGCATAGACATGACGATCGCCGCGCACCGGCTGGCCGTGGACGAAGAACCGCTGCGGCACCAGGAGATGCAGATCGTCCTTGGCGCGGGTCATCGCGACATAGAGCAGCCGGCGCTCCTCCTCCAATTCGGCGCTGGAGCCGGCGCCGAGATCGGACGGCATGCAGCCGTCGACGACGTTGAGGACGTGCACGGAATTCCACTCCATGCCCTTGGCGGAATGGATGGTGGAGAGGATCAGATAGTCCTCGTCGAGCAAAGGCACGCCGGACTGATCGGAGGTGGCGTCGGGCGGGTCGAGCGTCAGCTCGGTGAGGAAGCGCTCGCGCGACGGATAGCCGCTCGCGATCTGCTCGAGCTGCAGCAGGTCGGCGGCTCGCACCTCCGCATCCTCATGAACGCGCTCGAGATGCGGTTGATACCAGTGCCTGACGCGCTCGATATCTCCGGGCCATTCCGAGACGCGCAACTGCTCCAGCGTGCGCACGAACGCGGTCCAGTCATCGCCAGCGCGCGCCGGTGCGGGCTGCTCGCACAGGCGCGCGATCGGATCGGCACTGTCGCTGGCGGCATCGAGCAGCCGCTGCGCCGACGCCGGGCCGATGCCCGGGATCAGATGCAGCACGCGGAAGCCGGCGATGCGGTCGCGCGGATTGGCCACGAAGCGCAAGCAAGCCAGCACGTCCTTCACGTGGGCGGCATCGAGGAACTTCAGCCCGCCGAACTTCACGAACGGGATGTTGCGGCGCGTGAGCTCGAATTCCAAGGGACCGCTGTGCGACGACGTGCGGAACAGCACGGCCTGTTGCTTCAGCACAATGCCTTCCTCGCGCTTCGCCAGCACCTGCTCGACGATGTAGCGCGCCTGGTCGGTCTCGTCGCTGACCGTCACGAGCTGCGGCTTGCGCGGGCTCGTGCGGTCGGTCCACAAATTCTTGGTGAAGCGCTCCCGCGCCAGCCCGATCACGCCGTTGGCCGCCGTGAGGATCGGCTGCGTCGAGCGGTAGTTGCGGTCCAGCGTGACGATGTCGGCGCGCGGACTGAACTGATCGGGAAATTCCAGGATGTTGCGCACGGTGGCGGCGCGGAAGGCGTAGATCGACTGCGCGTCGTCGCCGACCACCGTCAGTCCCGCGCCGTCGGGCTTCAAGCCGAGCAGGATTTGCGACTGCAGCCGGTTCGTGTCCTGATATTCGTCGACCAGCACGTGGTCGAAGCGATCGCCGATCTCGCGCGCGATGATGTCGTCCGCCATCATCTGCGCCCAGTACAGCAGCAGGTCGTCGTAGTCGAGCACGGCATTGGCCTGCTTGGCTTCGACATAGGCCGCGAACAGGCCCTTCAGCTCGCCGGCCCATTCCGCGCACCACGGAAAATGCCGTACCAGTGCCTCGTCGAGCGGCATGTCGGCGTTGACGCAGCGCGAATAGATCGCGAGGCAGGTTCCCTTGGTCGGGAAGCGTCGCTGCGTGTTGGACAGGCCGCGTTCGTGCCGCACCAGATTCATCAGGTCGGCGGAATCCTCGCGATCATGGATCGTGAACACAGGGTCGAGGCCGACGCGCTCGGCGTAGTCGCGCAGCATCCGCGCGCCCAGGCCATGAAACGTGCCGGCCCAGGTGAGCGCGGCCGTGATCGGCTCGGCCTTGCCGCCCAGCACCTTGCGGGCGATGCGCTCGACCCTGCGGCTCATCTCGCTCGCCGCGCGGCGCGAGAACGTCATCAACAGGATACGGCGCGGATCGGCGCCATTGACGAGCAGATGTGCGACGCGATGCGCGAGCGTGTTGGTCTTGCCCGAGCCCGCGCCGGCAATGATCAGCAGCGGCGGGCCAGGCGCGGCGCAGGCACCGCCATGCTCGACGGCGCGGCGCTGCTCCGGATTGAGATCGTCGAGATATGTCGCAGCCGTGGCCTGCACGAATCGTCCCTCAGCCTGCAAGAATCAGTGATTTGCGCCGCATGTGCAACGCGATGGCCCGGTCGCGGCAGCGTTTTACATGATTCGCAACCGGTCTTTTTTGTCACGGTTGCCCACAGAGCGTCTGCCAGCCGCTTGCGCTGGCGCGCGTGCACTCCTATCCAATCAGCCCCGTCACGAATCTCGGAAGAACACCGTGTCGAATTTTGCCTCCATCATCGCTGCTGAGCTCTCAGTCAAGGATGCCCAGGTCCAAGCCGCGATCGACCTGCTCGACGGCGGCGCGACCGTGCCGTTCATCGCGCGCTATCGCAAGGAGGCGACCGGCATGCTGGACGACACGCAGTTGCGTACGCTGGAGGAACGGCTGCGATATCTGCGCGAGATGGATGCACGGCGCACCGCGATCATCGAGAGTATCAAGGCGCAGGGCAAGATGACCCCCGAGATCGAGCTGGCGCTGGCGACCGCCGACACCAAGGCCCGGCTCGAGGACATCTATCTGCCGTTCAAGGAGAAGCGCCGCACCAAGGCGCAGATCGCGAAGGAAGCCGGGCTCGAGCCGCTCGCCGACATGCTGATCGGTGATCCGATGAAGGCGCCGGAGGTCGAGGCCAAGGCCTTCATCAAGAAGGATGGCGACAACCCGGTCAAGGACGTCAAGGCCGCCCTCGACGGCGCCCGCGCGATCCTGGTCGAACGTTTCGCCGAGCATGCCGATCTCGTCGGCTCGCTGCGCGAGGAGATGTGGACCCGCGGCGCGGTGAAATCGTCCGTGCGGCATGGCAAGAAGACCGAGGGCGCCAAGTTCGCCGACTACTTCGATTTCTCCGAGCCGTTCACCAAGCTGCCGTCGCACCGCATCCTGGCGATGCTGCGCGGCGAAAAGGAAGAGGTGCTGCAGCTCGATTTCGGCGATGGCGAGCCGGAGGATTCGAAGGACCCGACGCTGTATGAGAACCGCATCGCGGTGACCTTCGGCATCTCGCGCCAGGGCCGCCCGGCCGATCAGTTCCTGTCGGACTCCGTGCGCTGGGCCTGGCGCACCCGCATCAAGACCTCGCTGGCGCTCGATATCCGCATGCGGCTGTGGCAGGAGGCGGAGAAGGAGGCGGTGCGCGTGTTCGCGGCCAACCTGCGCGATCTGCTGCTTGCCGCGCCGGCCGGCGGCCGCGCCACGCTCGGGCTCGATCCCGGCTTCCGCACCGGCGTCAAGGTCGCGGTGATCGACCGCACCGGAAAGTTCGTCGATCACGCCACGATCTATCCGCACGAGCCGCAGCGACAGTGGAACGAGAGCATGCTGACCCTGGCGCAGCTCTGCGTGAAGCACGGCATCGATCTCGTCGCGATCGGCAACGGCACAGCGTCGCGCGAGACCGAGAAGCTCGTCAACGATTTGATGAAGCTGAAGCCGGATCTCAAGCTGACCAAGGCGATCGTGTCGGAAGCCGGCGCGTCGGTCTATTCGGCCTCGGAGTTCGCTGCGAAGGAATTCCCCAATCTCGACGTCTCGATCCGCGGCGCCGTCTCGATCGCGCGCCGCCTGCAGGATCCGCTCGGCGAACTCGTCAAGGTGCCGCCGGCCTCGATCGGCGTCGGCCAGTATCAGCACGACCTCAACCAGTATGAGCTCGCCCGTGCGCTCGATGCCACCGTCGAGGACTGCGTGAATGCCGTCGGCGTCGATCTCAACACCGCCTCGGCGCCGTTGCTGGCGCGGGTGTCGGGCATCGGCGAGAGCCTGGCTCAGAACATCGTCGCGCATCGCGATGCCAACGGTCCGTTCCCGACCCGCGACAAGCTCAAGGAGGTGCCGCGGCTCGGACCGAAGGCGTTCGAGCAGTGCGCCGGCTTCCTGCGCATCCGCGATGGCGACAACCCGCTCGATGCCTCCGGTGTCCACCCGGAATCCTATCCGGTCGTGAAGAAGATTCTCGAGACCACCAAGAGCGACATCAAGGTGCTGATCGGCGACACCAAAACCTTGAAGACGCTCAATCCGGCGAAATTCGCCGACGAGCGCTTCGGCGTCCCGACCGTGACCGACATCATCAAGGAGCTGGAGAAGCCCGGCCGCGATCCGCGCCCGGAGTTCAAGACCGCGACCTTCCAGGAGGGCGTCGAGAAGATCACCCATCTCAAGCCCGGCATGATCCTGGAGGCGACCATCACCAACGTCGCGGCCTTCGGCGCCTTCGCCGATATCGGCGTGCACCAGGACGGCCTGATCCACATCTCGGCGATGTCGGAGAAGCGCATCAACGATCCGCGCGAGGTGGTGAAGCCGGGGCAGGTCGTGAAGGTCAAGGTGCTCGACGTCGATGTGCCGCGCAACCGCATCTCGCTGACGCTTCGGCTGTCCGATCCGCTGCCGGCCAAGGGCGAGAAGCGGACCAGCGCACGGCCGCCCGCGGGGCGCATGACCTCGCGTGAGGAGAAGCCGTCTGGCGGCGGCGCGTTCGCCGCGGCGATGGCCAAGGCCGCAGAGCGGCGCAAGGGCGCCTGAGGCGAATGGTGACGAGGCGCCGCGGAGGGAATGTCTCGTCTGCGGCGTCATATCTGCGGCGCCATGGCATTCGGCGTCGTGTCGTTGCGGTCTTCCCTATCTCCGCGGCCAGGCTTACCTTGGGCGGCGAGTTGTGAGTGGGGACCGCGCATGACGAACCGGACCGTGATCATTGCCGGCGCGACTGGGCTGGTGGGACGGGAGCTGCTTCGCGGTCTGCTTGCCGACCCGGCCGTGGATCATGTGCATGTCGTCGGCCGCCGCGCGCCGACTGACCATTCGCCCAAGCTGACGGCGCATGTCGTGGATTTCACTGCGCTGCCGTCCCTGCCGCTGGCCGACGAGCTCTACCTGGCTCTCGGGACCACGATCAAGGTGGCCGGGAGCCAGGCCGCCTTCCGCGCCATCGATCACGACGCCAACCTCGCCGTCGCCAAGGCCGCGCTCGCGAGCGGCACTAGGCGCGTTGGTCTGGTCAGCGCGATGGGCGCCGACAGCAGGTCGCCCGTCTTCTATAGCCGGGTGAAAGGCGAGCTCGAGGACGATCTGACCGCGTTGCCCTTCGAGGGACTGGTGATCGCGCGGCCTTCGCTGCTGGTCGGCCCGCGGGCGGAGCTCGGACAGCCGAGTCGTCCGGGCGAGGAATGGGGCAACAGGCTGAACAACATCATCGGCTTCCTGATCCCGGCGAACTACAAGCCCATCGCGGCGGCGGACGTCGCCAACGCCCTGCTGATGGCTGTTCCTACGGTTGCCGGCAAGCGAGTGATGCTGTCAGGGGCCATGCGCCGATGATCGAGCCTGCCGCTCTTGCGTAGCGGCCTGGTCTCGCTATTTACGGTAAATCGAAATCTGATATCGCGCCGCGCCTCAGGCTCGGATCGACTAGTCGACTCCCCTCCGTGGTTTTACGGCTCTCTCGCATGCGACTATCAGCGAGTGAATGGCTGGAGCGGGCAAGACGGGAATCGCATCTTAACATCTTAACCATATATCGCTGTTAGTTGTGCATCGAGGAAAAACAGCCCGGTGTTTCATGCGCAGACAGCTGCTTGAATTTTGCTTCTTGGCATTGATGGGAACCCTGCTCGGATCCCAAGCGGCGACGGCGTCTCCGCGAATGGTGTCGCTGGTCTACAACTCGCAGATTCAGAACCCGCAGCAGGTCGGGTCGGACGAATTTCGCGTGAAGCTGCAGGCGTTGGCCGGCAAGCGGCTCATCATTGATGAGCGTGCGGGCAACGCATTCGGCAGCGAGGCGGCGGTGCTGGCTGCAACCCGGAGCGGCGCAGTGGACGTGGCCGTGGTGTCCGGCGGCATCGCCAGCGCGGTGGTCCCCGAGCTTGGCGTCTTCGACATCCCGTTCCTGTTCCGCGACACTGCGCATGCCAAGGCGGTTGCGCAAGGGCCGGTCGCCGCCGCGATCGGCGCCAAGTTCGCCGACAAGGGACTGGTGCTGCTGGCGCTGGGCAAGCAGGGCTTTCGCAATCTCACCAACTCGAAGCGCCCGGTCCGTACCGTCGATGACGTCAAGGGACTCAGGATCCGCGTGATCCCCAATCCGGTCTACCAGATGACTTTCAAGGCGCTCGGCGCCGACGTGATGCCGATGGATTTCCCGCTGGTCTATGCCGCCCTCAAGGACGGTCGGCTCGACGGTCAGGAAAATCCGGTTGCCACCATCGCGGCCAATCGCTTCGACGAGGTGCAGAAATATCTGACGCTCACCGGGCATTTCTTCGCGCCGATCGCCTTCGTCGCCAACCGCGCGATGTTCGACCATCTCGATGCGGCGGATCGTGATGCGCTGGTTGCCGCCGCCAAGGCGGCTGCGGAGGTCACCTGGCAGGCCCAGCTCGATGCGCAGAAGCTCGATGAGTTGCGCAAGACCGGCATGGAGGTGATCGAGACGTTCGACCGCAAGACCTTCGTCGATGCGGTCAGGCCGCTCGATGCCGACTTCGAGAAGCGCTTCGGCAAGGAGCTGCTCGCCACCATCAGGTCCACTCCGTGAAACAGCCGGGCAAATCGATGAAATTGTCTTCTCTGATGTCTTGGATCGGCGTCCGCCCGCGCATCTTCGGCGGATTCGCCCTGATCCTGAGCTTCCTGGTGTTGCTCGGCGGCTTCGCCATGGTCCAGGTCGGCCGCATCGGCGGCACCGTGGATGAACTCGTTACCAGCGCGGCCGGGGACGCCGGCATGTCGCAGGTGCGTGCCGCGCTGCTCGGCGCCAACGGCGCGGTCGAGAGATTCGTCCGGACCTGGAACGTCGGTGACAAGGATGCGGCCAGCAAGGCCATCGACGCTGTCGGCGGTCTCGCCGATCAGGTCGAGAAGCAGTCCGGCAGCCTGAAGGTGCTGGCTGACGGCGTGGGGCCGGTACGGAGCGCGCTGGCGGCCTACCGCTCATCGTTCGTCGCCGCGGCCGAGGCCGTGGACCGCCTGCGGGCGGCGACGACCAAGACCGACGCATTGGGCGCCGTTGCCGGCATCAACATGGGCGGCATCCAGGTTGCCCTTGCCAATCGTGCGGGCAGCGAGCCGCTGATGAATCCGTTACGCCTGGCCAGCGTCGTCGACGCGGTTCGCATCGCGATGATGCGCTATACTAACACGTTATCGAATGGCGATGCCGACGATGCCAGGCTCACCTTCGTCTATGCGAAGCTCGCGATTGCCGATACGGAGGCCGAGATCGCGGGTGTCGATGATGCCAAGCTGAAGGCGCTGGTTGCTGCGCTGAAAGAGGCTCTCACGGCGGATGCCGCCGCGCTCGAGGACGTGATCAAGGTGGCCGCTGACCTGCGCGCCAAGCAGGCGGAGCTCGCCAAGGCGAGCGCCTCGATCGATACCCAGGTCAGCCAGATCAACCGGCAGCTTGGTACCGCGCGTGCAGAGCAGGCCGCGAGGACCGGCGTCGCGGTCGAAGATACCAAGCAGACCGTGATCGTGACCGCAGCCGCAGCGGTGATATTCGGAGCGGTGCTGGCTTGGCTGATCGGCGCCAGCGTGTCGACCCCGATCCGCGGCATGACCGACCGCATGCAGTCGCTGGCGGCCGGCGAATTGGATCAGCCGATTCCCGGCGGCGAGCAGCGCGACGAGATCGGCCGGATGGCGCGCGCCGTGGAGATTTTCCGTGACAACGCGCTTGCCGTGCGCCGCATGGAGCAGGAGGCTGCGGCACAGCGTGAAGCTGCGGAGGCCGAGCGCGCCCGCATGATGTCCGATCTGGCTGGTCGATTCGAGCAGGGCATGCAGGGTGTCATCACCGGCGTCGGCGGGCGTGCGACCGAGATGGGCGAGAGCGCCAGCGAGCTGGCGCGCGTCGCCGAACGCGGCCGTGGCCTTGCGGAAGCGGTCGCCAGCCGGGCCGAGCAGGCCTCCGTCAATGTGCAGACCGTGGCCTCGGCGACCCAGGAGCTCGCGGCCTCGATCAGGGAGATCTCCTCCCAGGTCCAGCGCTCGGTCACGGTGTCGACCCGGGCGACGCACGAGACGCAGCGGACATCCGAGCTGATCGACGGGCTGTCCAGCGCGGCGGAGAGGATCGGCACCATCGTGCAGCTGATCCAGGCGATCGCGAGCCAGACCAACCTGCTGGCGCTCAACGCCACCATCGAGGCGGCGCGCGCCGGCGAGGCCGGCCGCGGATTTGCGATCGTCGCGAGCGAAGTGAAGAACCTGGCGTCGCAGACCGCGCAGGCGACGGAGCAGATCTCGAGCCAGATCGCGACCATCCAGAGCGCGACGCAGGAGACGGTCGGCGCGATCGCCCAGTTCGGCACGACCGTGCGGGAGATTGCCGAGATCTCCAATGCGATCGCCGCCGCGGTGGAGCAGCAGGGGGCGGCGACCAGCGAGATTGCCCGCAACGTCGAGCAGGCGGCCAGCGGTACGGCGGCGGTCACGCAGGAGATCGGCGACGTGCGCAACGTGGCCGGGCAAACCGATGCCGGCGCTGAAGCTGCGCTGGCGGCGGCCGCGGCGCTGCAGCAGCAGGCCGCTTCGCTGAAGAGCAATGTCGCCGACTTCCTGCAGACGATCCGGACCGCGGCCTGAGCTGCAAAGTCGGTGGCGACTGGAGTTGACGCAAGGAGCGCAGGCTCACACTCTGGGGCATGACCGGGTACCAGCCGCGTTCCCTTGCGTTTCCCGTCGACGGCGCGGACGTCGTGTCCGCGCTGTTCATGGCCCCGCCGCGGCCGCGCGCCTGTTTCGTGTTCGCCCATGGCGCGGGCGCCGGCATGACCCACGTCTTCATGAACCGAGTGGCCGCAAGCCTTGCCGCGCGCGGCATCGCGACGCTCCGCTTCCAGTTTCCCTATATGGAGAAGGGCAGCAAGCGCCCTGATACGCCCGCGCTCGCCCACGCCGCGGTGCGGGCTGCCGTGGCGGAGGCCGCGCGGCTCTGTCCGGGGCTGCCGCTCGTTGCGGGCGGCAAGTCGTTCGGGGCGCGCATGACGTCGCAGGCGCAGAGTGCAGCGCCGCTGCCAGGCGTGGCCGGGCTCGTCTTTCTCGGCTTTCCGCTTCACCCCGCCGGCAAGCCCTCCATCGCGCGCGCCGATCATCTCGATGCGATCGAGGTCCCGATGCTGTTCCTGCAGGGGACGCGCGACAAGCTGGCGGAGATGGAGCTGCTCGCGCCCGTCGTGAAGCGGCTGGGACCGCGCGCGACCTTGCATTGGATCGATCAGGCCGACCACGCCTTCCACGTGCCTGCGCGCTCCGGCCGGAATGATCAGGCCGTCATGGAGGACCTGACGGAGGCGTTTGCGGCGTGGCTGGAGACTCTCGAAGCGTGTGCCGGCTGACGCGCCGAGCGCCTCTTTCGGAAAAAATGGCATGAGAACAAAAATAGAACTTTTCTGCCGCCGGAGGTTGAGGCATAGTCCTATTGAAAGGTAGGGGAGGGGGTTCGATGAAGTCAGCAGTGGTGGCGCTATCGGTGTGCGCGCTTGGCGTGCTGATGATCTCTGCAGCTCCATCGCTCGCCGATGCCAGGCTGACCGGCATGGTGGTCGTGAAGGGAACTTGCCAGAAGCTCATCGTCGCGGGAAAGGATCGCAGCTCGGAATGCAAGGGCGCGCTGCTCAATACCGACTATGACGATCAGCGCACCGGCTTCTACTTCACCTTGCTCGACGGCAGCGTGGTCACGTTCTCGAACCGCGGCGATCTGCAAGAGCAACCCGGCCTGACAAGTTCGTCACGCCGGTCGACATGATGATCATTGGCCAAAGTCGCAAGACGATCAACAAGGTGACGGCCAAGGGGCAATGCCGTCACGGCAATCCATTCAAGGGACCCGACCTGCTCGAATGCACAGCCGACAGCGAGATCGGCCGTTTTGAAGGGCTATTTCTGTCCAATGGCGAGAAGCCGGTGATGCAGACCTTCTGAGGCCGTTACCCCTGCGCACAAGCAGGATGGGCCAGCAGGAGAGCTCGTCGCGGCGTCGCCGGTCGTCACTCGCGATCGTACGGTCCACGCGGCAAAATCCGGCCCGCTCGGCAATATCCACTTTGTCAGAAGATCGCGATGAAAAAGACAGCTTCATCCGTTTGGCTGCTGGCCCTCGGTGCGGCGAGCCGCCGGCCATGTCGGTCCGTGCAGAGGACGGATTGAAAGGGATCGAGACGTTTCACGGCCCCTGCAGGAAGCTCACGGTCGCGGCAAAGGACCGGACCGCCGATTGCAAGGGCGTTTAGCTCAATACGCGTTACCGTGACGGACGAGGCGGCTTGGAGCAAGACGCCCGGCCTCTGAGGCTGCGATCTCCCGACTCCCGAAAATTTGGCGCGACATCAAGCGCGAAATATTGCAACAAGTCGGCGTCGTGGGTGAGGCCGGGCGTGCGGGTCGCCAGAACTTGGAGAGTGTGATGTTCCGATACGTTGGGGTCGTCCTGGGGCTGCTCTGGAGCCTCGTATCGATCAGCACCGCGCTGGCCGACGACGCCAAGCTCCGGATCGGCGTTCTCCGGCTGTCCTCGTCCGCGCCAGTGTTCATCGCGTTGGACAAAGGCTATTTCCGCGAAGCTGGACTGGACGTCGAGCTGAAGTTTTTCGATGCAGCGCAACCGATCGCCGTGGCGACGGCCACCGGCGACGTCGACGTCGGGGTGACCGCCTTCACCGCAGGACTGTATAACCTCGCAGGCAAGGGCGCGTTGAAGATCATCGCCGGTATGAGCCGTGACCGCCCGGGCTTTCCGCTGATTGGCTACTTTGCCAGCAACAAGGCCTATGAGGCAGGTCTCAGGACGCCGAAGGACATTGCCGGCAAACGCGTGGCGATGACCCAGGTCGGGTCGAGCTTTCACTATTCGGTGGGGCTGCTGGCCGATAAATATGGCTTCAAGCTCGCCGACGTGAAGATCGTGCCGCTGCAGTCGATGTCCAACATGTCGGCGGCCATCAAAGGGGAAACCGTCGACGCGGCGCTGATGCCGGTTTCGGTGGCGCGCAAGCTGATGGAGGAGGGCGCCGTCAAGCATCTTGGCTGGGTCGGCGACGAGACGCCGTGGCAGGTCAGCGGCGTGTTCGCGGGGCCGAAAATCTTGGCCAACACGGCGCTGGTCGGTAAGCTGCTGGCGTCGCTTCAGCGCGCCGAGCGCGAGTATCATGATGTCGTGCTCGCCTCGGTCAAGGACGGCACCGCCGCCATCGACGACAAGACCAAGCCGTTGCTCGAGATCATCGGCAAGTACACGAACCTGCCGGTCGAGCAGGTCGTGGGCAATTGCGCCTATATCGATCCCGACGGCAAGCTCGATGTGAAGAACATCGACAGCCAGATCAAATGGCTGCAGGCTCAGGGGTTCGCGGACCAGGGCTATGATGCGGCCGCGATCATTGCCAAAGGCTTCGTGAAGCCGGATTGATGAAGGCAGGCGCAGCGCGGGCCTGCAGCGGGATCGCTTGACATGGACCTGATCGCCGAGACCATCAGCCACCGTTTCGACGCGCTCGATGTGCTCGATGGCGTGTCGTTCACGGTCGGAGCCGGCGAGGTGGTCGCCCTCGTTGGGCCGTCCGGCTGCGGCAAGAGCACGCTGCTGGCAATCCTCGGAGGGTTGTTGCAGCCAAGCAAGGGACAGGCGGTGCTGCGCGGAGCTCCGCCGCCCGGCAGCCTCAATCCCCTGACGTTCGTGTTCCAGGACTTCGCGCTGCTGCCGTGGGCAAGCGTCGCCGACAATGTTGCCTTTCCGCTCCTCCATACATCCCTGTCGACGCAGCAGCGCGCCGCCGCCGTCGACGATGCGTTGCGGCGAACCGGCCTGGCAGACTTCCGGACCGTCTATCCCAAGCAGTTGTCGGGCGGCATGCGACAGCGGGTCGGGATTGCCCGGGCGCTGGCGGTCCGCCCGGCGATCCTGCTGATGGATGAGCCGTTGTCGGCGCTGGACTCGCAGACCCGCGAACTGCTGATGGAGGACTTCGTCGATCTGCTCGCCGACGGCACCATGGGCGCGGTCTATGTCACGCATAATCTCGAGGAGGCCGTGCGGCTCGCCGACCGCATCGTCGTGCTGTCGCGTCGTCCCGGCCGCATCCGGAAGGTCGTCAGCGTCCCGGCGACGCGGCGCAGCCGCGGCGATGCCGGAGTACGCGCGCAACTGCTGGACCTGCAGAACGAGCTCTGGGGGCTGATCCGGACCGAGGCAATCGATGCCGAGCGCGAGGTTCAGAATGCTTGAACGCTCCCCGGCCGGAACGCCTGAGGTCGTCGGCAAGCAGAGCCGGAAAGTGCCGTTCCGGGGCGGCGGCTTCACGCCAGCCGCAAGCCGATGGGCCGGCTGGCTCGCGCTCGCGGCGGCTCTCGGCCTGTGGCAACTCATCGGCAGCCTCGCACTGGCCAACCCATTGTTCCTGCCGGCGCCGCTGACGATCTTGCGCGCCCTGTATCGATTGGCCGAAAGCGGCGCGCTCTGGCAGCATGTCTCGGCATCGTTCGTGCGCATTGTATCCGGCTGGGCGCTCGGCACGGCCACCGGCATCGTCGTCGGCTTCGCGATCGGCCTCTGGCGCATTGCGCGCAGCATCGGCATCACGTTCGTCTCTGCGCTGTTTCCGATTCCGAAGATCGCCGTGCTGCCGCTGCTGATTCTTTGGCTCGGCATCGGCGAGCAGCCGAAGATCGCGACGATCGCGCTGGGCGTGTTCTTCTCGACCACGATCTCGGTCTATAGCGGCGTCGATGCGGTGCCGCGCAACCTGATCCGCATGGCGCAGAGCTTCAACGTGCCGTTCCCGACCATCGTCCGCCGCGTGATCTGGCCCGGCGCGCTGCCGTCGATCCTCGCCGGTTTCCGCATCACCGCGTCGGTCGCGCTGATGCTCGTGGTTTCGGCGGAGATGATCGGCGCCGAGACCGGCATCGGCACCTTCGTGCTGCAGGCCGGCAATCTGATGCAGACCGATCAGCTGATGGCGGGGATCCTGATCCTGTCGCTGTTCGGTCTCGCCGTCGGCCGGCTGATCAGCATGCTCGAAGCGCGGCTCCTGCGCTGGCGCTGATCCGGCGGTGTCAGGCGTTGCCGCGGTCTTCCCGGAACAAGTCGAGCTTCTCCTGCACCGGGCGATCCGAGAACGAGAACAGTACCGCATCCTCGTCCGGCTCATGGCTGACCCATTGCCAGCTCGGAACGACGAACAGGTCGCGCGGGCCCCATTCGAAGGTCTGGTCGCCGATGCGGCTGCGGCCCCTGCCTTCGATCGCGGTGAACACGGTCGCGTCGGTCGAGCGATAGCGCGCAGTCTTGAAGCCCTTCGGCAGCAGCTGGATGAAGGTGCCGATCGTCGGCATCGCGAAATCACCCGTCTCCGGGTTGGAGAATTTCAGCTTCAGCCCGTGGCAGGCGTCCCATTCCTCGCTCCGCTTCGCGTTCTCCAGCGCCTCGCGCGTATAGGCGTAGGGATAGTTGAAGATCGGCGATGTCCTGGATTTGCGCTTCGCATCGACCGGCAGCAGATTGTGGCCGTAGCGGGCGAAGCTGTCGCCCGCGGGGCGCGCGACCTTCTGCTGGTCCTCCTGCGCGCCTTGCGCGAACGACGCGTCGAGAAACTGCACCAGGGGAATGTCGAGGCCATCGAGCCAGAACATCGGCTCGGTGGTCTCATTGCCGTGATCGTGCCAAGTCATCGACGGGGTGATGATGAAGTCGCCCGGCTCCATCAGGGTGCGCTCGCCCTCGACGGTCGTGAAGGCTCCCTTTCCTTCCAGCACGAAGCGCAATGCGGACTGGCTGTGCCGATGGGCGGGCGCAACATCGCCTGGGATCACCATCTGAACGCCGGCATAGAGCGATGTGGTGATCTTGGACTGCCCGCGCAGTCCCGGATTCTCCAGGATCAGCACGCGCCGCTCGGCTTCCTTCGCCGTGATCAGCCGCCCGGCTTCGACCATGTAGTCGCGGATCGCCGCGAACTGCCACAGATGCGGGCGGCAGGCGCTCTTCGGCTCGGGCGTGATGAGATCGCTCATCACGGTCCACAGCGCCGTCATGTTTTCGCCGTCGATCTTCTTGTAGAACGCCTCGCGCTCCGGTGTCGAAACCGCGGCCATGCGCGCCTCCCATGATCAGATGTCGTTCTTGATTGACAGTATACTGCCAATTTGATTACCGTCAAATACAACCAGAGCTGTCGCATCGGGAGGACTGCCATGATGAAGCTGCACGGCTATTTCCGCAGCAGCGCATCCTATCGCGTCAGGATCGCGCTCAACCTCAAGGGTCTCACGGCCGAGCATCTGCCGCATCACCTCCGCAAGGGCGAGCAGCGCGCGCCCGCCTATCTCGCGCTCAATCCGCAGGGTTTGGTCCCGGCGCTCGAGGACGACAGCGGCGCCACGTTGATCCAGTCGCTTGCGATCATCGAATGGCTCGACGAGACTCATCCCGAGCCGCCGCTGCTGCCGAAGGATCCGTTGCGACGCGCCCAGGTCCGCGCCTTCGCGCAGGTGCTCGCCTGCGACACCCATCCGGTGCAGAACCTGAAGGTGCTGGCGCGGCTCCGGGAGCTCGGCCTGCCCGAGGACAAGGTCACGGCCTGGGCCGGCTGGGCCAACCGCGAGGGGCTTGCTGTCTGCGAAGCGCTGATCAAGCATGAGCCTGGCCCATTCTGCTTCGGTGCGGCGCCAACCTTGGCCGATCTCTGCCTGGTGCCGCAGCTCGGCAATGCACGCCGCTTCGGCGTCGATGTCGCAGCGTTTCCGCGCCTGCTGCAGGCCGAAGCCGCGGCGAAGGCGCTGCCGGCCTTCGCCGCTGCTGCTCCGGAGCGTCAGCCCGATGCCGAGTAGGCCGGCCGACATCACGATGGACGCAGTCTACACCAAGCCGGGCTATCTGTTCCGGCGGATGCAGCAGATTGCCGTGTCCATCTTCGTCGAGGAGTGCCGCGAGTTCGACCTGACGCCGGTGCAATATGCGGCGCTGGTCGCGATCCAGACGCACCCCGGCATCGATGCCACCAGGCTGTCGGCGGTGATCGCCTTCGACCGTTCGACGCTCGGCAGCGTGATCGAGCGGCTGGAGAGCAAGGGCCATATCGAGCGCAGGCCGTCGGCCGAGGACAAGCGCGTCAAGCTGCTTTATCTGACCAGGGCGGGCGGAGCCCTTCTCCGTGCGATCATGCCGGCGGTCGATCGCGCCCAGGCCCGCATGCTGGCGCCGCTGAAGGCCGCGGATCGCAAGATGCTGATGGCGTTGCTGGCGCAGCTCGTCGATCTCAACAACGAGGTGTCGCGGGTGCCGCTGCGCGCCGAGGATGCGCTGGAGCATCTCGGCAAAACCGGCTGATCGCGGAACTCCGCAGTTGTCGGGCGCAAGGCGTAGGCTCACAGCCGCATCACCGCCTGACGATCGATCTTGCCGGTGCCCGTCTTCGGCAATTCGTCGATGAAGACGATCTCGCGCGGATATTTGTAGGGCAGCAGTTTCGCCTTCACGTAGTCCTGAAGCGCCTTGACGGTCGGGATTTGGTCGGGGGATCCGCCGTTGGTGACCACCACGGCCTTCAGGCTCATGCGACGATCCGGCAGCTCGTGCGCAAACACGGCGCATTCTCTGATATCGGGATGCTCGGCGAGGCAGAGCTCGACCTCGAGCGGATAGACCCATTGGCCGGAGATCTTGACCAGGTCGTCGGCGCGGCCGCGGAAGAAATGGAAGCCGTCGGCATCGCGCACGAAACGGTCGCCGGTGTAGATCCAGCCGCCATCGCGGATCGTCTCCGCGGTCTTGTCCGGACGGTTCCAGTAGAGCGGCGTGTTGGAGTCGCCGCGTACCCAGAGAATGCCCTCTTCGCCGTTGGCGACCTCGCGTCCTTCGCCGTCGCGCAGCGCGATCTCGTAGCCGGGAACGCGCAGTCCGGCGGCGCCGAGCTTCTTGCGGTCCTCGCGGTTCGAGAGATAGACGTGGAGAACCTCGGTCGAGCCGAGACCTTCGACGATCTCCAAGCCGGTCAGGCTCTTCCAACCGTTGAAGACCTCGGCCGAGAGCACCTCGGCCGCAGAAACCGCGAGCCGCAGTGACGAGACGTCGGCCTGCTTCGCACCCTCGGCCTTGGTGAGCGCGGTGTAGAGCGTCGGCAGGCCGAAGAACACGGTTGGTCGGAAGCGGCCGATCGCATCGAAGATGGCGGCGGGTTTCGGCTGGCCGGGCAGCAGCAGCGTCGTCGCTCCGGCCGAGAATGGAAAGGTGATCGCATTGCCGAAGCCGTAGGCGAAGAAGATCTTGGGCACCGAGAAGCAGATGTCGTCCGGCTTGAGCCGCAGCACGTTGCGGGCGAACGCCTGCTCGCTATAGGCCATGTCGTGCTGCAGATGGACGATGCCCTTGGGGCGTCCGGTGGAGCCGGACGAATACATCCAGAATGCCATCTCGTCGCGGTGGGTGTCGGCCTCCGCCAACTGATCGGTGAAGTTGGGCAGCCACGCATCGACCGCGACCGTCGTTGCGACGGCGGTGGCCGGCGCCTCGCCATTGACGACGACCAGTGTACGCAGCGCGGTCTCGGCGCAGGCCTGTGCGTCGAACCGTGCGGCAAACTCGGCGTCGGCGACCGCGATCTTGGCGCCGGAATCAGCGAGATAGAATTGCAGCAGATCCGGCGGCGTCAATGTGTTGATCAGCAGCGGCACGAAGCCGGCGCGCACTGCGCCGAAGAACGCGGCCGGATAGGCCGGTGTATCGTCGAGGAACAGCAGGACCCGGTCGCCGCGGCTGAGCCCGAGCGCGGTGAAGCCGTTGCCCCAACGGCAGGCGTCGGCACACAGCTCGGCATAGCTGCGCTGGCCGGCCGGACCGATCAGCGCAGTCTTGTTGGCGTTGCCCTTGGCGAGGTTGTCGAACAGCACGCGGCTGGCATTGTAGCGGGCGGGAATTGCGAAGCCGATCTCGCGCGCGCCGGCGCTGTCGCGCGGAACCTGGTCGGCGATCTCTCTGGTCATGCGCGTGCTCCCGTGCTCCGAGATGCCTCGTAGCGGGCCATGAACTGCGGAGCCATCGCGCGCAGCCTGGTCTCATCGATGCGCCCGGACCGGGTGATGTAGCTGTAGGCAAAATCCAACAGGCTGAGCGTCATGTGAGCCGGGAAGGACTCATACCAGTCGCTGCTGGTCCGGGCCGCCGTCACCAGCTTCTTCACGATCGGCTGGCGCTCGGCCTGATAGCGGGCGAGGCCGTCCGAGAGGCTGGTCTCGGCATCGAGCGCCTTGGCGAGCGCGATCGCGTCCTCGATCGCCAGCCGCGTCCCGGAGCCGATCGAGAAGTGCGCCGTATGCAGCGCGTCGCCGATCAGCACCATGTTCCGGTGCCACCAGTGCTCATTCCAGACCCAAGGGAAATTGCGCCATACCGATCGGTTGGAGACCAGCGCGTGACCATCGAGCGTGGCGGCGAACACCTGCTCGCAGACGCGCCGGGATTCATCGACCGACATCTCGGCGAAGCCATGGGCGTGCCACGTGGCGCGATCGCATTCCACCAGGAACGTGCTCATGTCCGGCGAATAGCGATAATGGTGCGCGTTGAAGCTGCCGCGGTCGGTCGCGACGAAGGTCTGCGACAGCGTGGCAAAGGTCTTCGACGTGCCGTACCATGCGAACTTGTTGCTGGAGTAGGAGACGGAGAAGCCGAAATCGCCTTCGAAGCTGCGGCGAACCAGCGAGTTCAGCCCGTCGGCAGCGACGATGAGGTCGTAGCCTGCGAGCTGGTCCAGCGACTGGATGGTCGTGCCGTAGCGGGCGACGACGCCCACGCTCTCGGCGCGGGCCTGCAGCAGCTTCAACAGCTCGAGCCGGCCGATCGCGGAAAAGCCGACGCCGTCGATCTCGACAGTCTCGCCGCGCAGATTGAGCGTGATGTTGTGCCAGCTCTCCATGTGCGGCGCGATCGCGTCCACGGTGTCGGGATCGTCGGCGCGCAGGAATTCGAGCGCCTGATCGGAGAACACGACGCCAAAGCCCCAGGTCGCCCTGGCCGGATTCTGCTCGAACAGATCGACCACGGCGGCGGGGTGCCGCTTCTTCCAGAGATAGGCGAAATACAGCCCGCCAGGGCCGCCGCCGAGCACGGCGATGCGCAAGGGCGTCCTCCACATTGACAGTATACTGTTTATTTTGGATCGGAGACTAATCCCTCATCTCGATCGAGGCCAGGGAAATCTTATTGCTGGAAATCGGGCCAGCGGCCGCAAGTCATCCCGACCGGCCTCTGCCGAAGATCGCGTCGAGCGCGGCGAAATATGTGCTTTCGACCAGCTCCGGCGCATGCCGGCCGAGCGCCTCCATCTTCACGCCCGAATTGATCTCGAGCACCTGCCAGTGTCCATCGGCCAGCACGAGGTCGACCGATGCGTAGCGGATGCCAATGACGCGTGCCGCCGCGGTGGCGAGTGCGGCACAAAGGTCCCGCTGCGCGCCTGGTTCGAGCAGCACGGGCTGAGCTCCGAATTCGAGATTGTGCCGCCAGCTCAGCAGGCGCTGCTCGCCGCGCGGCACGACGGCGCGCCAGGCCGACGCGTCGAATTCCGCATCGAGGTGCCGCAGGAGTTGCGCGTGCCCCGTGGCCGGAGTGGCCGCCAGCGCGAGGGCGAGCAGCGGCTTCACGCCGTCGCCGGCCACGATGGGGCGCTGCTTGCGGTAGACGATCAGGGACGCGTCATCGAGCTGCACGACACGGACTTCGTCGACGATGTCCATGAGCGGCGCGATCGCGACATTCGCGCCGGTCTCGAAGATGCTGTTCACTGCGCGCAGCAGGTCATCCTTCGCCGTGACGCGGACGACCGACCGTCCAGAGGTCCCCTCGTTGGGCTTGACCACCAGCCCGCGCGGATGCGTTTCGAGCAGCGCCAGCGCGGCCTCGGCCGTCTGCCCGGACTGGCCGCCGAGGGCCGGCGCCAGAAAGAATGCGTGTGGAACCGCGGCAATCCCGTCGGCTCTCAGCAGCGCCGAGGTCGCCGCCTTGTCACAGGCCAGTCTGTGCGCCACCGCACTGTTCAGGCCGAGATCATAGCCGAAGATCAGGTGACGCCGGGTGGCATCCTCGAGCACCAGCAGCCAGCCGTCCTCCCGCACGTCGAGCGCGATGCCTCGTTCGGCGCAGTAGCGGGTGATGGCGGCGAGCTGGGCCTGCGGATGGTTAATCATTGCTCAAGGATTGGGCCAGAGATGCGGAATTAAAGTGCTGGAAAATCGGAATATCGGCAAGTAAATTACCCATATCGTTTGTGTACGAACGAACAGCCGATCGAGGCGAATCCGGACATCAGCCGGCATGCATTTGATCGTGATCAATGGTGCGTCCATGCGGGTTGATTATTCGCTGTTTTCACGTACATCAGGCGCCGAAATCGCTGGATCTATAGGGGTTTTGCGGTCCTGCCTCCGTCACGACTTGCTTCTTCCAACTTCAGCCCACGTGAAAAAACAAACGACATGAGCGCGTTCTATAAAGAGAAAGTTCTTTCCGTTCACCACTGGACGGACACCCTGTTCTCCTTCCGAGCCACCCGCGATGCGGGCTTCCGCTTCCAGAATGGTCAGTTCGCGATGATCGGCCTCGAGGTCGAGGGCCGCCCGCTGCTGCGCGCCTACAGCATGGCCAGCGCCAATCACGAGGAGGAACTCGAGTTCTTCAGCATCAAGGTGCAAGACGGCCCGCTGACCTCCCGGCTGCAGAAGATCAAGGAAGGCGACACCATCCTGGTCGGCCGCAAGGCGACCGGCACGCTGATCCCCGACAACCTGCTGCCCGGCAGCCGGCTTCTGCTGCTGTCGACCGGCACCGGCCTTGCCCCGTTCGCCAGCCTGATCAAGGACCCCGACGTCTACGAGCGGTTCGAGAGCATCGTGCTGGTCCATGGCTGCCGCCAGGTCGCCGAGCTCGCCTATGGCGAGAGCGTCGTCGCCAAGCTGCGCGAGGACGAGTTGTTCGGAGAACTGCTCGACGGCAAGCTGCAGTATTATCCGACCGTCACACGCGAGCCGTTCCGCAACCGTGGCCGCATCACCGACCTGATCTCGTCGCAGCAGCTGTTCAACGATATCGGCCAGCATGAGCTCGATATCGCCAAGGACCGTATCATGATGTGCGGCAGCCCGGCGATGCTGGAGGAGCTCAAGACCATGTTCGAGTCGCGCGGCTTCCTCGAAGGCAGCGGCAACGAGCCGGGCCATTTCGTGATCGAGAAGGCCTTCGTCGAGCGCTGAGCCGTCGCCCCTTCGTCTCCGACTTTTCTGAAAGAGCGCCTCGACGCAATCGGGGCGCTCTTTTCGTTGGCAATATCCTCCTTGCGCGTTTCGAAGCGGCTGTGCGATTTTCGGCAGCAAGACCGGACCTGCAGACGTCCGGCGCGACACAGGGAGGGGACTTGGATTGCCTGAGCGGCGGCCATCCCCGATACAATAAGGGGTACGGCCATGGATTCCATCGTTCGCAGACAGACGCTCGGTGACCTCCTGCGGCGGAGCGCGGCGCGCACGCCGGGAAAGACGGCCGTGATCTGCGGCGAGGTCAGCTGGACCTACGCCGAGTTCAATGCCATCGTCGACCGCCTCGCGGCCGGCCTCGCCATCCGCGGTGTCGGCAAGGGCGAGCGCGTGGCCATCCTCGCCCGCAATTCGCATGCCTTCGCGGCCTTGCGCTTCGCGCTGGCGCGGCTCGGCGCCGTGCTGGTGCCGATCAACTTCATGCTCAAGCCCGAGGAGGTTGCCTACATCCTCAAGCATGCCGGCGCGCGGCTGCTGGCGACCGACAGCGGCTTTGCCGGCGTGGCCCGCGCCGCCAAGACGCTGGTGCCGGCGGTCGAGCAGATGATCTGGCTGCCGTCGGAAGGTCCGAGCGAGCGGCAAAGCGACATGATCGACTTTGCGGAGCTCGCGGCGTCGACGGCGACGGTGCCTGCCGTCGAAATCGCCGGAAGCGACGTCGCGCAGATCGTCTACACCTCTGGTACGGAGTCGCTGCCGAAGGGCGCCATGCTCACCCATGACGCCGTCATTTGGCAGTATGTGAGCTGTATCGTCGATGCTGGCATCGCCGCCGATGACGTCACCCTGCACGCGCTGCCGCTGTATCATTGCGCGCAGCTCGACGTGTTCTTCGGCCCTTCGATCTATGTCGGCGCGACCAACATCATCACGGCGTTTCCGACGCCCGACAATCTGCTGCCGCTGATCGCGAAATATCGGATCACATCGTTCTTCGCGCCGCCCACCGTCTGGATCTCGATCCTGCGCTCGCCGCTGTTCGAGACCACCGACGTATCCACCTTGCGCAAGGGCTATTACGGCGCCTCGATCATGCCGGTCGAGGTGCTGCGCGAGCTGGCGCAGCGGCTGCCCAAGGTGCGGCTGTGGAATCTCTACGGCCAGACCGAGATCGCTCCGCTGGCGACGATGCTCGGACCCGAGGATCAACTGCGCAAGCCAGGCTCCTGCGGCCGCGCCGTGCTCAACGTCGAGACGCGGGTCGTCGATGACGACATGAATGATGTCGCACCAGGCGAGGTCGGCGAGGTCGTGCACCGCTCGCCGCATCTGATGCTCGGCTACTTCCACGACGACGAGCGCACCGCCGCCGCCTTCCAGGGCGACTGGTTTCACTCCGGCGATCTCGCGACCATCGACGGGGAAGGCTACATCACCATCGTCGATCGCAAGAAGGACATGATCAAGACCGGCGGTGAGAACGTCGCCAGCCGCGAGGTCGAGGAGGCGCTCTATCTGATCCCGGAAGTGTCGGAGGTCGCCGTCGTCGGCCTGCCGCATCCGCGCTGGGTCGAGGCCGTTGTGGCGATGGTCGTGGTCAAGTCCGGCTGTGAGCTGACCGAGGCGGCCGTGCTCGAGCAGGCTTCGGCCAGGCTGGCCTCGTTCAAGACGCCGAAGCGGATCGTGTTCGTCGATGCGCTGCCCAAGAACCCCAGCGGCAAGCTGCTGAAGCGGCAGTTGCGCGAGACGCATTCGGGGCTGTTTGCGCAGGGGTAAGCGGCTGCCGTCGTCGAGCAACGCGTAGCGGCGCCGGGAGTCCCGGAGGCCGGCCCGGCGCTGCGGCTCGATCCCGCAGCGCGGCAGTCGATAGAAGGCGGCTATCGACGTTGTGATATGATCGATGGCCGATTGCGCGCGCTTGTGTAACGATTGCTTCGCGATATCAGTAGTATCGTGATCAAAGATCTTCCACGAGCCGCCCCGAGGCCTTCCATGGATACGCTGCTGCTCCCGTTTTCGCCGCGCTTCATCGTGCTGACGATCTGCGCCACGGCGACCGCTTTGCTGCTGATCCTCGGCATCTACGACCGCAAGATCTTTGATCTCGTCCTGATCCCGCTGTTGATCTTCGGCGCGCTCACCCTGCTCGGCGTGCGCGACCTCATGCAGAAGAGCCACGCGGTGCTGCGCAACTACCCGATCGCGGCACACCTGCGTTTCCTGCTCGAGGAGATGCGGCCCGAGATGCGGCAGTATTTCTTCGAGAGCGAGAAGGACGGCATGCCGTTCTCGCGCGACACCCGTGCGGTGGTCTATCAGCGCGCCAAGATGGTGCTCGACAAGCGCCCGTTCGGCACCCAGGAAGACGTCTACCGCGAGGGCTATGAATGGATGCACCATTCGATGTCGCCCAAGCCGCGTGCGGAGGAAAAATACCGCATCACCATCGGCGGCCCCGACTGCGCAAAACCCTATTCCGCCTCGGTGTTCAACATCTCGGCGATGAGCTTTGGCGCCCTGAGCCCGAATGCGGTGCGCGCACTCAATGGTGGCGCCAAGCGCGGCGGCTTCGCGCACGACACCGGCGAGGGCGGCTTCAGCCCGTACCATGCCGAGATGGGCGGCGACATCATCTGGGAGATCGGATCCGGCTATTTCGGCTGCCGCCGCCATGACGGCACGTTCGACCCCGACGCGTTCGCGCGGGTCGCAGCCGCCGAGCAGATCAAGATGGTCGAGCTCAAGATCAGCCAGGGCGCCAAGCCCGGCCACGGCGGCGTGCTGCCGGCGGCGAAGGTGTCCGAGGAGATCTCCAAGATCCGCGGCGTCGCGATGGGCGAGGACTGCATCTCGCCGGCGGCGCACCGCGCGTTCTCGACGCCAATCGGGATGATGCAGTTCATCGGCGAGATGCGGCGGCTGTCGGGCGGCAAGCCGGCCGGCTTCAAGCTGTGCATTGGCCATCCCTGGGAGTTCCTTGCGATCTGCAAGGCGATGCTGGAGACCGGCATCTATCCCGACTTCATCGTGGTCGACGGCAATGAGGGCGGCACCGGCGCGGCGCCGCTGGAGTTCATGGACCACCTCGGCATGCCGATGCGCGAGGGCGTCAATTTCGTGCACAATGCGCTGGTCGGGCTGAACGTCCGCGATCGTATCAAGATCGGCGCCTCCGGCAAGATCGCCACCGCCTTCGACATGGCGCGCGCGATGTCGATCGGCGCCGACTGGTGCAACTCGGCGCGCGGCTTCATGTTCGCGCTCGGCTGCATCCAGTCCTTGAGCTGCCACACCGACCGCTGCCCGACGGGCGTCGCGACGCAGGATCCGACGCGCGCCCGCGCGCTGGTCGTGCCGCACAAGCTCGACCGCGTCTACAACTATCATCACGCGACCCTGCATGCGCTGGCCGAGCTGCTCGCCGCCGCCGGCCTCGAGCATCCGCAGGATCTGCGGCCCATCCACTTCTCACAGCGGACGTCGACCACCGATGTCTCCTCCTTTGCCAAGCTGTATCCATCGCTGCGGCCGGGCGAACTGCTCGAGGGCACCCAGGACGTCCGATTCCGCGACGCCTGGGCGATGGCGCGAGCCGATACGTTTGCGGCGGTGCAGTGAAACGCCTTGCGTGATCGTTCTTGGGAACTTTCCGGCTCCAATTCCATCTAAGCCACGTGTACTCAGCTTGGATGATCGACAATGCCTTGGACCACAGCGACCACGGTCTCCGCGGCGACGAGCGGCGAGGATGACCTGATCCGACGGGCGAAAGCCCGCGACGAGGCGGCCATTCGGGCCATCCTGCAGGCCAACAACCGCCGCCTGTTCCGGATCGCCCGCGGCATCCTGCGCAACGACAGCGAGGCGGAGGACGTCGTGCAGGAAACCTATGTCCGGGCACTCACCCACCTGGACGCGTTTCGCGGCCAGTCCAGCCTGTCGACGTGGCTGGTTCGCATCGCGATGAACGAGGCGATGGGGCGGCTGCGCGGGCGGCGACCGGCACTGCAACTGGATGCGGAGCGAGAGAACAAGCCTCGGGCCGAGGTGATCCAATTTCCCGCCACGTCGAGCGATCCGGAGAAGTCGGTGGCGCAGCGCCAGATCCAGGCCGTTGTCGAACGGGCGATCGATGACCTGTCCGAGCCGTTTCGCCTGGTGTTCATCGCCCGCGTGATCGAGGAGATGAGCATCGACGAGACGGCGGACTTGCTCGGATTGAAGCCCGAGACCGTGAAGACGCGCCTGCATCGCGCCCGCGGCATGTTGCGCGAGAACGTCGAAAAAGAGATCGGTCCCGTCCTTCTGGACGCGTTTCCCTTCGCCGGCCCGCGTTGCGAGCGGCTGACCGAGGCCGTGCTCGATCGTCTTCGACGTCCGACCTGAAGATTCTCGGGAACGTCGGCTCCCGCTTTTCATCCAATCCCTGTGCAGTCATTCACCCGCCGGCCACGAGGTCCGGCGGCACAGGAGATGAGAACCATGTTCAAGCATATCGGTACGATCGCCCTCGCGCTCTGCCTCACGAGCAGCGTCGCCCTGTCGCAGGGCGCCAAGCTCAGCGATCCGCAGATCGCGCATATCGCCTACACCGCCGGCGAAATCGACATCAAGGCGGCGAAGCAGGCCTTGGACAAGTCCGGCAGCAAGGAGGTCAAGGAGTTCGCGCAAGGCATGGTGCGGGACCACGAGGCGGTCAACAAGCAGGCCCTCGCCCTGGTCAAGAAGCTGAAAGTGACGCCGGAAGACAACGACACCAGCCGCGCGCTGTCGAAGCAGGCGAGCGAGAAGCTCGACGAGCTCAGCAAGCTCAAGGGCGCGGCATTCGACAAGGCCTATATCGCCAACGAGGTCGCCTACCACAAGACGGTGAACGGCGCGCTGGAGACGCAGCTCATTCCGTCCGCAACCAACGCCGAGCTGAAGGAGTTGCTGCAGACCGGCTTGAAGCTCTTCCAGGGCCACGAGCAGCACGCCGAGCATGTCGCGGCGGATCTGAAGTAGGACGATCCGATGCTGTCGGGACGCATCACTCTCGTGAGTGTGGTTGTGCTCGCCGCCATGAGCGTTCCGGCGCGCGCTGCCACGATCCGGATCTTGGTGGACAAGCTCGAATTCTCGCCGGCCGCGGCTTCGGCCAAGGTCGGCGATACCGTCGAATGGGTCAACAAGGATGCGCTGGCTCATACGGCCACGGCGCGGGATGGCGCCTTCGATGTCACTTTGCCGCCGAGCAAGACGGTGAGCTCGGTCCTCAAGAAGGCGGGCACGGTCGACTACTACTGCCGCTTTCATCCCAACATGAAGGCGACACTGACCATCGCGCCGTGACGCCGTTGGCCTCAATGCGGGTTCTCCAGGCTGAAGGTCTCGGACTGCTCGTCATAGGCGAACAGCTCGGCATAGCGGCCCCATGACACGATGGTGTGCAAGGTCTCGTCGGCGTAGTGCTCGGACATGTAGTCCTCGAGCTCGATGCGGAAGCGCGCAGCCGGAGCGGCGTGCGAGGGGCGGTCGTCGAGCACGCGGCGGATCAGCCCCATCAGCGGCACGTTCTCCATCAAATGCTTCGCGAACAGCTTCTTGCGCTCGTCGGTCTCCTGATGGGCGAACCGCCGTCCGTCCTCGGTCAAGGTCAGGTCGCCTTCACTGAGCTGGGCGAAGCGCAAGAGCTGAAGCGCTTCGGCCAGCGGAAAGATCTCGTCGACCTCGAGCTGCAGATGGCCCGCCAGCACCGGCAGGTCGGCATGCCCATTATAGGGTTCGCCGGCGAGCGTCTCGATCAGGCCGGAGATCGAGTTCGACGACACGTGGTTGAGCACCATGCCCACGCCGGCGCTGGCGGTGCTCGGCAGCTTCGGCTCGGGCCGCTGCGTCATGCGGGCATAGAGACTGTCGACGAGCTGGCGGAACGCGGGATCGAGCCGGTTGCGCGGATGCGGCAGGTCGATCCTGAACTCGGCGGCGACGCGGCCGGGATTGGACGAGAACACCAGGACGCGGTCGCACATCAGCACCGCTTCCTCGATGTTGTGCGTCACCATCAGCACCGACTTGATCGGCAGCCGGCCGTCGGTCCAGAGATCGACGAGGTCGGTGCGCAGCGTCTCGGCGGTGAGCACGTCGAGCGCGGAGAACGGCTCGTCCATCAGCAGGAGGTCAGGATGCACGACGAGCGCGCGGGCAAAGCCGACGCGCTGGCGCATGCCGCCGGACAGCTCCTTCGGAAAAGCCGATTCGAAACCGTCGAGACCTATCAGGTCGATCGCGGCCAGCGCGCGTTTGCGCCGCTCGGCACTGTCGACACCGAGCGCCTCCAGGCCGAGTTCGACGTTTTGCAGCACGGTGAGCCAGGGAAACAGCGCGAACGACTGGAACACCATGGCGACGCCAACAGGGGGGCCGGCGATGATCTCGCCGCGGCATCGTGCTTCGCCTGAGGATGGCGACACCAGGCCGGCGATGATCCGCAGCAGGGTCGACTTGCCTGAGCCGGAGCGTCCGAGCAGGCCGACGATTTCGCCGGCTCGGATCGTGAGGTCGACCTTCTCCAGCACGACGAGATCCTCGCCGCTGCCCTTCGGGAAGAGCCGGCTGAGGCTCTTGATCTCGATCAGCGATGTGTCCTTGACCTGGTCGCGCATGATGATCTCTCCCGGTCAGCCGAGCCGCAGCCGGCGCTCGCCGAAGGCATACAGCGGCCGCCACAGCAGCCGGTTGAACAGAGTGACGAGGATGCACATCACGGCAATGCCGAGTACCACGCGCGGAAAGTCGCCGCGCTCCGTCGCCGCGGCGATGTAGGCGCCGAGCCCCGACGCCGTCAGATGCGTGTCGCCCCAGCTCGCGACCTCGGCGACGATCGCCGCGTTCCATGAGCCGCCCGAGGCGGTGATGGCGCCGGTGATGTAATAGGGGAAGATTCCGGGCAGCACGACCTTGAACCACCAGCGCCAGCCGGTCAGGTGCAGGCTCGCGGCCGCCTCGCGCAGGTCGGTCGGGAAGGCGCTGGCACCGGCGATGACGTTGAATAGGATGTACCATTGTGTGCCCAGGATCATCAGCGGGCTCAGCCAGACATTGGCGTCGAGGCGAAAGCGCACGATCAGCACGACGAACACCGGGAAGGCGAGGTTGGCCGGGAAGGCGGCGAGGAACTGCGCCAGCGGCTGGATGCGCTCGGCGAGCTTGGGCCGCAGCCCGATCCAGACGCCGACGGGGACCCAGATCAGCGACGCCAGCCCGATCAGCACCACCACGCGGATCAGCGTGATCAGGCCATAGCCGATGGCGGAGAGGACATCGGCGGGCGCCAGCGTGGCCGAGAGGTAGAGGTACGTCTTCCAGCCGGCATAGGCGCAACCGAGAACGACGACGGCGAGCCAGAGGCCGTCGACGAGCTGCGACGGTGGCGCGTGCCGCACCGGGCCGCTCCAGGTTTTCGGCCAGTTGATCCGCAGGTTCGAGACGGCGCGATTGACCGCGGCGAACGGGACGGACAGCGAGCGCAGCGCGCGGGTGCGCCGGAACAGGTCGAGCATCCACGAGCTCGGCGGATTGCCCGAGGCGGTCTGCTCGAAGCGGAATTTGTCGGCCCAGGCCACGATCGGACGGAATAGCAGCTGATCGTAGGCGGTGATGACCAGCAGCATGGTCAGCAGCGCGGCGCCGATCGCGGCGAGATCCTTCTGCTGAATTGCCAGCGCGACGTAGGAGCCGATGCCGGGCAGGGTGACGGTGGTGTTGCCGACCGTGATCGCCTCGGAGGCCACGACGAAGAACCAGCCGCCGGACATCGACATCATCGCATTCCAGATCAGGCCGGGCATCGCATAGGGGACGTCGAGCCGCCAGAAGCGCTGCCAGCCGGAGAGGTGGAAGCTGCGCGTCGCCTCCTCCAGATCCTTCGGCACGTTGCGCATCGACTGGTACATGCTGAAGGTCATGTTCCAGGCCTGGCTGGTGAAGATCGCGAACACGCAGGCGAGCTCGGCGCCCAGCACCTTGCCGGGGAGCAGGTTCATGAAGAACACGACGGTGAAGGTGAGGAAGCCGAGGATCGGCACCGACTGCAGGATGTCGAGCAGCGGGATCAGCACGATCTCGGCGCGCCGG
Organism: Bradyrhizobium sp. SZCCHNRI2009; assembly: GCF_032485115.1. NCBI lineage: Bacteria > Pseudomonadati > Pseudomonadota > Alphaproteobacteria > Hyphomicrobiales > Nitrobacteraceae > Bradyrhizobium > Bradyrhizobium sp. SZCCHNRI2009. Next base: position 26,548 of record NZ_JAUEUH010000005.1, on the reverse strand, counting down.
CTCTTGGCCGCCAGCGCGGCGTAGACGAAGGTGAACACGAGCGAGCACGCGATCGCGAGCAGCATGCGCAAGGTCGTGCGCAGCGCGTAGAGCGGAAGGTTGGCCGGATCGAGCGACACCGGGGCGGTATCCAGCGCCGACAGCGGCTGGGTGGTCTGCTCGCCGCCATAGACGATCAGCACCATCGCGCCCACCACGATCACCAGCGCGACCACGTCCCAGATGTTGGGACGGACGGCGTCGCGCAGCACTGTGGTCCGGAGCTCCTGAAGCATCATCGGCGTGTCTCGTCTCGTCGTCCGCAGCCATCGGCGGTGGCTGCGGACGGTGCTTGTCATGGCGTATGGGCTGGTTCGCGCCGGCTGGGCTGCCGGCCGAATCCGTACCCTAAGTGCCCTGTGTGATGGTTTGATATCAAGCGGCGGCGGCCGGGATCCGGTACCACATGTCGGCCTATCAAAGGATACGCAGGCCGCGTCTTCACGTTCCCGCGACATCGGCTGTCCGGGGTATGCCTGATCGCGCGCCACTCGCTCGATCTGCGCCTCCGCCGCGTGCGAGGGAGGTCGCATCGCATGGCAGATGCGATGCGGGTGCGAGAATGCTCCGGCGGGGCGCACTGTCGTTGCGGCGACAGCACGGGTTCAGCTACCCCACATTCGGCTCGCCGCCCTCCGGCGCGAGCCTGGTCGCCAGGATCTTGTCGATGCGGCGGCCGTCGAGGTCGATGATCTCGAAGCGCCACCCCTGCAGCTCGAAGCTCTGGCCGACCTCGGGCACGCTGCCGAAGTGCTGCAGCACCAGGCCGGCGACGGTGTGATAGCCGCGATGTGGCGGCACCTCGATGGCGAGGACGTCGGCGAACTCGTCGAGCGGCATCCAGCCGGAGACCAGCAGCGAGCCGTCGTCGCGGCGGACGCAGGCGGGCTCGGGGGGACCCTGCTCGGACGAGAATGCGCCGACGATCGACTCCAGAATATCCGCCGCGGTCACGACGCCTTCGAACGCGCCGTATTCGTCGTGGACCAGCCCCATATGCACGGGCGCTACCTTGAGGATCGCGATCACGTCGCGCGCATCGACGGTGGAGGGAATGATCGGCACCTCGCGCACCAGGCTGCGCAGGTCCGGCGTCTCGTCGCGCAGATAGGCCGCCAGCAGGTCCTTGGCCTGGAGCACGCCGATCGGGCGGTCGCGCTCGCCGTCCGACACCGGCAGTCGCGAATGCGGGCTCCTGGCGAGCAGCTCGCGAATGGCCTTGGGATCGTCGTTGAGGTCGACGACGTCGACCTCGGGACGCGGCGTCATGATGGCGCCGACCGGGCGGTCGCCGAGCCGCATCACGCCGGCGATCATCTCCTTCTCGCCCGGCTCGAGCACGCCGGCAGTCTCGGCCTCGCGCACCAGATGATGGATCTCCGCCTCCGAGACCTTCTCCTCGGCCTCGCCGGAACGGCCGAGCAGCGTCAGGATCAGCTTGCCGGAAAGGTCGAGCAGCACGACCAGCGGCAGCGACACCTTGGCGAGCACCTGCATGGCCGGCGCGACGCGGACGGCAATCGCCTCGGGATCACGCAGCGCGAGCTGCTTCGGCACCAGCTCGCCGACGATCAGCGTGGCATAGGTGATGATGGTGACGACCAGGCCGACGCCGACGATGTCGGCGACGGAAGCCGACAGGCCGAGCTCCAGCAGCGATTGCGTCAGGCGCTGGCCGAGCGTGGCGCCCGAGAACGCGCCGGAGAGCACGCCGACCAGGGTGATGCCGATCTGCACCGTCGACAGGAACCGCCCCGGGTCGGACGCCAGCGTCAGCGCCCGCCGCGCGCCGGACACGCCTTTCTCGGCCAGCATGGCCAGCCGGGCCGGCCGCGACGAGACGATCGCGAGTTCGGACATCGACAACAGCCCGTTGACGACGATGAGGACGACGATGATGGCGAGTTCGACTGAGAGCATTTCGACCTGTGAGCGCCCGAAGGGGCGGGGAATGGAGACAGGTCCTAGCATATGGGGATGGCAAGCGCCCAATGCCGCATTGCGGTAAGCGCATGGGGGACTGCACCCTGCGGCAGGTCAGCTTGGCGCACCGACGGGCGCATCATCCTCCGCTGTCGTCCCGGCCTTGAGCCCGGACGACACCCATTTGTGGCGCGAATTGTGGCTCTCATCGGCGCTCGACTGCCGGCCTCGGCGGCGGCGCAGCCTGTCGCCCTCAGAAATCCCCGTGCAACCGCCCGGAGAAGATCGACACCGGGCCGCGGTCGGCGTTGTAGGCGGGGTTGTTGACGAACTGGTAGTCCGCCGTGAAGGTCAGGTATTTGTTGATCGAGTAGGCGTAGTAGGCCTCGATGATGTTCTCGCGTCGATAGTTCAGCGCACCATCGCCGATCAGCGGGCCGAGGCCGCCGGCGGCGAGGAAGGCGCGGTGGTCGCGCGACAGCCCGTTGGTCACGCCGGCGAGGCCGATCGTATCATCGGGACGGCCCCAGCGCGTGCCCTTGATCGAGGTGCCGAACGACAGGCTGTTGTCGATGTCGGTGAAGGCCATGATCTCGGTCTTGCCGTCGTTCCAGCTCCAGCGGCCGAACAGGCCGAGCTCGTCTGACAGCGTCTGGTCGAAAGAGACGACGTAGCCGTATTTGGGGCGGCCGCGGCGGGTCTGGGTGATGTCGGCATTGAGCGCGGGATTGTCCAGCGTCTCGCGGTAGCTGCCGGAGAAGGTGTTGTTGAAGAAGCCGATGGTGCGCAGGTGGCCCGGCTGCGAGAACAGCTGATAGCGCGTCTCCAGCTCGACGACATAGCTGCCGCGCCTGAACACGTTCGTGTCGAAATTGTTGGAGTTCGAGGTGGCGTCGACCAGGAAATAGCCGGCGCGCAGCGCCCAGTTCCTCTGGTTCAGCTCGGCGGTGGCGCCATAGGTCAGGCCGAGCTTGTCGGCGGCGTAGTCGAAGGCACCGGGCGCCCAGATCGACCAGTTCATGAAGTCCTTGCGCGCATCCTTGGCGTAGGCGTTGCCGTCGAACACGTCGAGCACCGGAAATTTGCCGATCTGCACCGTGAGACGCGAGATGTCCTGCTTGCCGGACAGCTGCAGCTGGCCGCTGCCGAGCTGCTCCTGCTCGCCGCCGAAGCCGAAGGTCTGGCGCAGGAACAGCCGCGAGGTGTTGTAGTGCGGATAGGGGAAGTCGGACTTCTGCGCTTCGCCATTGGGGAAGCCGCCGAGTCCGACGGTGTTGCTGAGGCCGAAGCCCTGCAGCAGCTCGGGATTGTAGTAGACCTCGCCGCCGTCCCACAGCCGCGCGTTGATGTACAGGCTGTTGCTCCAGGTCTCCTGGAATTGGCGCGCGGGTGTCAGGCTGTTGGCGCCGGTGTAGGCGGCGCGGAACGCCGGATAGCCCTGGCCGATCACGGTCGCCTGGCCGTGGATCTCCCAGCGGTCGGATTCGGGATCGGACGGATCGCTCTTGAGCTTCAGGTCGGGACCGCTGGCGAAGTCGAGCTTCCGGTTGAGCCCGACCCGCAGGGTCTGGAAGTCGAGTTGCGAATTGTAGCTGGCGCCGTTGGAGAAGCGGACGCCACCGTTCTCGAAATGGCTGTAGAGATATTCGAGGCGCCAGCTCCAATGCGGCGCAAAGCTGCGTTCGATGCCGGCGCCGGCGGCCCAGCCGAGCCGCGTCGTCAGCAGTTTCTCGGTGTCGCCGGCTGCATTGGTGTTGATGAAGCGGCCGCCGGTCCAGGCAAGTCCGCCGGTGGCATAGACCAGCCAGTCGCCCCTGATGTAGCCGACGCGGCCGCGGGCGGTGGCGACATAGTCCCACAGCTCCGAGACGTTCGAGCCGGGCGTGCCGAGCATCGCGACGGTGTGGTTGGAGGTGAGATAGTTCGGAAAGCTGAAATCGCCCTCGAGCCCGAGCAAGAGCCCGGAGCGGGTGACCCAGTTGTAGCCCGCCTGAACGCCGCCAGTGAGACCGCTGAAAGGGCTGCCGGTGCTGACCGTGCCGCTCGGGTCCGTCAGGGTCGCCCGGCCGTGGTCACGTGTATAGCCGGCATGGACGCCGACATAGAGGCCGGTCCAGTCGAACACCGTCTGCGCCATCCGGGCCTTGACCGGCAGGTCGGCGGCAGCGGCGGGGGCAGCGAGCGCGGCGATCATGGCGCCGGCCGCGATCACTTCCCGGGTGCAGTTCGAACGGATCATGGCGGCGGATTCCCAAGGCAAGGCAAACGACACAGGCAACGTCACAACTGATTGCCCGCGCACAGTCACGAGAAGATTACGGAGTCGTCGATGTTTGATCGGAAGTGTGGATGACACGCGGCAATTCAGGGATGATTTATATTGCGATTAATTCGCAAGAGCAAGCGTGGGGCGATCTGACCCGGTTTCTGATCGAGGGTGTTGCGCCCACGCAACAATCGGCCCGCCCGGGCGGCCGGGCGGGCTGTCGAGATCGCAGATCGGGGCAGGTAGACGCCCGGCCGTGGCGAATTTGGCGAGGCGAGCCTTGGCCGCGGCTGGGCGGGGCGCGACGAAAGCCCAGCATCAATAGCCGCAGGCCCTGACGCGGCCGACATACTGGCCGTAGACGTTGTACTGCGGCACCCAGCGGCAGTACCGATAGCCACCGCCATAGTAGTAGCCGTCGTTGCTGGCGGCGATGGCGCTGCCAACGACGGCGGCGCCGACGAGGCCGGCACCGACGCCCCAGCCCCAATGGTGATGATGGAAGCCGTTGGCCGCGGCAGGCGTCGACGTTGCGGCGATGCTGCCGGTCACGGCGAGAGCGGTCAGCGCGAGGGCGGCAATCTTGGTCCTGATCGACATGGTGAAGGCTCCTGTTTGTTGTTGCGGCGGCCGGCGTCGGCCGCTTGCCAAATTGGACGGAGCCTTTTCGAAACCGGTTCGAATCGCCTGATCGCGATCGACGCCGTTCGAAGATTCATCAGAAGATCCAGAGTGTTATATCTGGCTCAGCCGCCCGGCAGGGGGCCGCGGCCAAGCGCGTTCACGTCGAAGTTATCGACGTCCTCCAGCAGCGCACAGAACGCCCGCGCGCCGTGGTCGAGCACGCGCTCGCCCTTCTCCGCCGACGCCTGCGTGGCATCGCCGACCGCGCCGCCCGCATTCAGGTCCTGCGTCTGCCAGGCCATCGGCGCCGGCCGCTGCGTCGAGAGCACCTTGTAGGTCGTTTCCATCTCAGCGCCGCGCGAGGGAAAAGCGGCGATCGCATCGCTGCGCACCAGCGTGGGATGGCGGGACAGCATGATCGAGGTCTCGACGGCGCCGCCGTGAATGCCGTGCCGCAGCTCATCGGGCGAGAACAGGCCGTCGGGCGCACCGAAGCGCGACCACGACGTCGTCACCACCAGCATGCGGTGATCAGCGCGCAGATCCTGTGCGACCAGGGTCATCGCGGCACTGTTGCCGCCATGGCTGGTGACGATCACGAGCTTCCTGATCCCGGCGCGCGCGACGCTGTCGCCGAGCGCACGCCAGCTCCGCAGCGCGACCTCGGTCGGCATGGTCAGCGTGCCCGGATAGTCGATATGCTCGGTCGAGATCCCCACTGGCTGCACCGGCAGGACCGTCACCGGCAGCGACGGCGGCAGCAGCGCGCGCACCTGGGCGAGATAGGCCTCGGCGATGTAGACGTCGGTGCCGAGAGGCAGGTGCGGGCCGTGCTGCTCGGTGGCGGCGAGCGGCAGCACTGCGATCCAGCGCGCGCTCTCGGGCGTTGCCACAGCGGGCCAGTGCAGCTCGGTCCAGTCGCGGGGCGGCAGGGTCATCGTGCGGGCAGTTTCCTTCGTCCGTGGGGCAGGGTAGGTATCACCCGAACGATCTTAACATGTTCAGCCAGAAAGAACCGGGGAGACCAGACATGGCGCAGGCGCTTCTGCCGCGAACGTTAATGGCGGCATTGCTGGTCCTCGGCGGGACTTTGGGCGGGACGATTTCGGCGGCCCACGCCCAGACCCTGGACAAGGTCTCGTTCGGCACCAACTGGGTTGCCGAGGCCGAGCATGGCGGCTTCTTCCAGGCGGTCGCCGACGGCACCTACAAGCGCTACGGTCTGGACGTGACGATCGTGCCGGGCGGTCCGAACGAGAACAACCGCATGCTGCTGATCTCGGGCAAGATCGAGTTCTTCATGGCCGCGAACACGCTGATGTCATTCGACGCGGTCGCCAACAACGTGCCGGTGGTGTCGATCGCGGCGATGTTCCAGAAGGACCCGCAGGTGTTCCTGACCCACCCGGAGTCCAGGATCACCAAGCTCGACGAGCTGAAGCCGCTCACCCTGTTCGTCTCCAAGGAAGGCATCTCCAGCTACTATCAATGGCTGAAATCGGAATACGGTTTCTCCGAGAAGAACGTCCGCCCCTACACGTTCAATCCGCAGCCCTTCATCGCCACGCCGCAGAGCGCAATGCAGGGCTATGTCACGTCGGAGCCGTTCGCGGTCGAGCGCGCCGCCGGCTTCAAGCCCGGCGTGATCCTGCTCGCAGACAACGGCTTCAACACCTATTCGACCCTGATCGAGACGCGGCGCGACCTGATCGAGAGCAAGCCGGACCTGGTGCAGCGTTTCGTCGATGCCTCGATCATCGGCTGGTACAACTACATCTACGGCGACAATTCGGCGGGCAATGCGCTGATCAAGAAGATGAACCCGGAGATGACCGACGACCTGCTGGCCTATTCGGTCGCCAAGATGAAGGAGTACGGCATCGTCGATTCCGGCGACAGCGTGGAGAAGGGCATCGGCGCCATGACGGAGGAGCGCATCGCCAGCTTCTTCGACAAGATGGTGCGGGCCGGCGTGGTCAAGTCGACGATCGACTATCGCAAGTCCTACACGTTGCGTTTCGTCAACAAGAGCGTCGGCATCGATCTCCGGCCGAAGAAGTAGGACGCTTGAGCGGCACTTTCAGCAAATGAGCTCCCCCCTTTCGTCCGAGCGCGCCGTCGCGACCGCGGTACGCCTGCGCGGCGTCACCAAGGTGTACGAGTCCGGCGTCGCCGCGCTGGGGCCGATCGATCTGACCATCGCCAAAGGCGAGTTCGTCTCGCTGCTGGGCCCCTCCGGCTGCGGCAAGTCGACGGCGCTGCGGCTGATCGCAGGCCTCGCGCGCCCGAGCGGCGGCGCGGTCGATGTCGCGGCGTCCGCGTCCGAGACGCATCCGGGCCATCGCATCGGCTTCGTGTTCCAGGAGCCGACATTGATGCCCTGGACCAGCGTGCGCGACAATGTCGGATTGCCGTTGAAGCTTGCGCATGTCCCGGCCATGGAGGCGCGGCCGCGGATCGATGCGGCCTTGGCGCAGGTCGGCCTGTCGGATTTTGCCGATGCGTTCCCGCGCGAATTGTCCGGCGGCATGAAGATGCGCGCTTCGCTGGCGCGGGCGCTGGTGACGCGGCCCGACATCCTGCTGATGGACGAGCCGTTCGCGGCCCTCGACGAGATCACGCGCTTTCGCCTCAACAACGACCTGCTGGCGCTGTGGCGCAGCCTGAACATGACCGTCCTGTTCGTCACCCATTCGGTGTTCGAGTCGGTCTACCTGTCGCAGCGCGTGCTGGTGATGACGGCGCGGCCCGGCCAGCTCAGTGCCGAAATCCGGATCGACGTCGACTCGCGCGATGATGCGTTCCGGGCCTCGCCGGACTACGCCGCATACTGCCGTCGCGTGTCCGACGCGTTGGCGCCGGCCTACACCGGAGTGCATGCGCTGTGAGCGGTGCCTCCGAGCGAGCGACATCCGTTGCGGGCGAGCGGCTGGCGAGCCTCGCCTTTCCGGCCTTGGTTTTCGTCGCAGCGATGACGGCGTGGGAGTTGGTGGTGCGCGTCAACGGCATCCAGCCCTATGTGCTGCCGGGGCCGCTGCTCATCCTGAAGACGTTGGTTGCCGACTGGGACATTCTGGCGCAGTCGCTGCTGACGACACTGGTCACCACGCTCGAAGGCTTCATCGCCGCCGCGCTCGGCGGCATCGCGCTGGCGCTGTTGTTCAACCAGTCGAGATGGCTGGAATGGGCGCTGTTTCCCTATGCCGTGGTGCTGCAGGTCACCCCCGTGATCGCGGTCGCACCGCTGCTCCTGATCTATCTGCCGCAGCAGACCGCGGTGGTCGTATGCGCCTGGATCGTCGGCTTCTTCCCGGTGCTGTCCAACACCGCGCTCGGGCTCAACTCGGTCGATCGCAATCTCGCCGGCCTGTTCCAGCTCTACGGCGCCTCGCGCTGGCAGACCTTGCGCTATCTGAAATTGCCCGCCGCTCTGCCCTACATTCTCGGCGGTCTGCGCATCGCCGGCGGCCTGTCGCTGATCGGCGCCGTCGTCGCCGAGATCGCCGCGGGCAGCGCCGGCGCGGGCTCAGGGCTCGCCTATCGCATCGCCGAATCCGGCTATCGTCTCAACATACCCCGCATGTTCGCAGCGCTGGTGCTGCTGTCGGTCGCCGGGATTGTCATCTATGGCTTGCTGGCGCTAGTTTCGCACCTCGTTTTGCGGCGCTGGCACGAGAGCGCGCTTGGAAAGGACAACTGATGGCGGCCACTTCGTCTGACAAGATCGATGTTCTGATCTATGGGCCGCTGCGGCCGATCCTGGAGAAAGGGTTCCCGGACGGCTTCACCGTGCACCATGCGACGACGCAGGCCGATCTCGAAGCGCTGCCGGCGGACGTGAAAGGGCGGATCCGCGGCGTCGCCGTGACCTTCCACACCGTGAAGACCGATGCCGCCGTGATGGCGATGCTGCCGAAGCTGGAGATGATCGCAAGCTTCGGCGTCGGCTATGACCATATCGCGGCCGCCCATGCCGGCCAGCACGGCATCATCGTCACCAACACGCCGGACGTGCTGACCGAGGAGGTCGCCGACGTCGCGCTCGGCCTGCTGATCGCCACCTGCCGCGAGTTCATCAAGGCCGATCGCTTCGTGCGCTCCGGCGAGTGGACGTCGAAGCCCTATCCGCTGAGCGTCGGCTCGCTGCGCGACCGCACCGTCGGCATGGTCGGCATGGGCCGCATCGGCCAGGCGATCGCGCGCCGGCTCGAAGCCTCGCTGGTGCCGGTGGTCTATCACTCGCGCAACCCGGCGGCGGGCGTCACCAACAAGCACTATCCCGACCTGCTCGCGATGGCCAGGGACGTCGACACGCTCATCGTGATCGTGCCCGGCGGCGCCGGCACCAACAAAATCGTCAACGCCGAGGTGCTGAAGGCGCTGGGGCCGCGGGGCGTCGTCGTCAACGTCGCCCGCGGCTCGGTGATCGACGAGCAGGCTTTGGTCGAGGCGCTGAAGTCCGGCACGATTCTCGGGGCCGGCCTCGACGTGTTCGAGAAGGAGCCGGTGGTGCCGGACGCGCTCAAGGCGATGGACAATGTCGTGCTGCTGCCACACATCGGCTCGGCTGCCATCGTAACCCGCAACGCGATGGATCAGCTGGTGGTCGACAATCTCAAGGTCTGGTTTGCCGGCAAGCCGCCGCTGACGCCCGTTCCGGAAACGCCGGTGAAAGGCCGCTGATGAAACGCTCGCTCCCAATGCTGATCGCGCTGCTGTCGTCAGTGGCGAGCGTCCCTGCCGTCGCGCAGGACGCCGCCGGCCTGAAGAAAGCGATGATCGGGCAGTGGGAGCTTGCGACCACCGAGCGCAGCAAGACCTGCGTCGTGACCCTGAAGCCGGACGCGGCGCCGCGCGGGCAGAAGCTCGAGCTGGAGCCGAGCTGCGCCGCCGCGCTGCCCTTCACCAAGGACATCGCCGGCTGGAACGTGAAGGGCCTCGACATCGTCAGTCTCCAGGCCGCCAATGGCGAAGCGGTGATCGACTTCACCGAGGTCGAGGCCGGCATCTTCGAGGGACTGCGCCAGGGCGAAGGCGTCTACATCCTGCAGAACCTGGCGGCGGCGCGGTCGCTGGCGAAATCGATGGACCAGATGATCGGCGACTGGGCCATGGTCCGCGGCAATGGCGCCACGATCTGCAGCCTGGTGCTGACCAACAACGACGCCGGCCACGACAACTTCCAGGTGTTCGTGAAGCCGAAATGCGACCCCATGATCGCAGCGTTCGCGCCGAGCCAGTGGCGGCTCGAGCACGGCCAGATGATGCTGATGTCCGACCGCGGCGAGACCTGGCGGTTCGAGGCGGACGACAATGCGCAGTGGCGGCTGGTGCCCGACAGCGCCAATCCGCTGATCATGCTCAGGCAGTAGGACGAGACGCGCGCCGTTGAGCGCCCTTGCCGTGCGGCGGGCAAGCTTCTTCCGGCATCGGATTTGGTTAACGGCCGGTTACACGCCTGTTCCACTGATTGGAACTTGTTGTTTACGCATCTTGCGTCTGATGGTTGTACTCCATCGAGGGGGACCGCCATGCGTGAGTTGTTGCGCCGGTTCAACAGGTCGCTGCCGTCGTTCAGCCTCAACGACAAGATCTCTGCGGCTGCGGCCGCGTTCGCCGTCCTGGTGATGCTGTCGACACTGGGCGCGCTGTCGGCGCTGCGCGAGCAGCGCCTGTTCTACGATCGGCTCGAAGCGCTTTCCATTGCAGCCCGCAACATCGAGCGCACCAACGCGCTGATCTACGCGGTCGTGATGGAATCGCGCGGCATCTACATGTCGTTGGACCGCACCGTCGCGCGGCGCTACGCCGATTCGCAGCTTGCGAAGATCGCGCAGCTGAGCAAGGTGGTCGACGAATGGGAAAGCCGGGTCACAGATGACGACGCCGCGCTGTTCGCCCCGTTCAGGAAGCGGATCGATCAGTTCGTCGCAATCCGCACCGAGATGGCGCGGCAGACGATCTCGGTCGGATCGTCGGCGGCGCGCGAGCTCGGCGACAATGACGAGAATCGCGCGGTGCGCACCGCGCTCAACGAGGACCTCGAGAAATTGTCGCGGCTCTATGCCGACCGCACCCGCGAGCTCGGCGAGGCGGCCGACGCGCGCGGCATGGCCGCGTTCTATCTGGGCGCGCTCGGGGCGGTGATCATCGTGCTGATCGCGGCCGCGGCGCTGGCGCTGCGCTGGGGCGTGCTGATGCCGCTGCTGGACATCGCCCGCGTCACCGACCGCATCGCCGCCGGCCGCATCAAGCTCAAGATTCCCCATGCGCGGCGCCATGACGAGATCGGACGGGTCGCCCATGCGGTGGAGACTTTCCAGAACGGCGCCTTCCGGATTCAGGAGCTCGAGCAGCACGAGGTCGAGATCGAACGCCAGCACGCCGACATCCTGCGCGAGCACGAGCGGCTGGAGCAGGGCGCGCTCAGCAACCAGCAGCGTCTGGATGCCGCAGTCGCCAACATGGCCCAGGGCCTGATCATGCTCGACAGCTTCGGCTATGTGCTGATCGTCAACGAGCAGTACCGCAAGCTCTACGGCGTTCCTGCCTCGGTTGCGAAGCCCGGTGCGCATGTACGCGAGATTCTCGCACACCGCGCCAAGCTCGGCCTGCTGCGTGAGAAGCCGTCGGAGTTCCTCGCCGCGCTACGGGAGCGCATGAAGGCGCGAAGGGCCGAGATCGTCGAGGTCGAGCTCGCCGACGGCCGCATCATCCGCATCTCGGAGCGTCCGATGGAAGGCGGCGGCTGGATCGCCACTCATGAGGATTTCACCGCGCAGCGCCGTGCCGAGCGCAAGCTCGTGCGCGCCGAATATTTCCTCGCCGCATTGCTGGAGAACATCCCGCAGGCGGTGCTGGCCAAGGATGCGCAGTCGCTGCGCTACATGTTCGTCAATCGCGCCGCCGAGCGTCTGTTCGGCGTGCCACGCAGCGACATCATCGGCCGCACGCCGGGCGAACTGTTCTCCGCGCCGACTGGCGCAATCCTCGAGGAAGCCGCCCGCGACCAGCTCGCAGAGCACGGCGACGATGAGCCGCGAGCCCATAGCATCCTCACACCCGGGAACGGTCCGCGCGACATCGTCGTGCGCCGGCTGCCGGTCTCGATCGGCGAGGGCGAGCCGAGATATCTCCTCAGCATCATCGAGGACCGCACCCAGGCTCAGCGCGTGGCGGCATGATGCGCCGCGTGGCAAGGCCGTGGATTGCCCTGCCTTGACGTCGCCTTGATCTGCATCAAGAACGGCCGCGCCGGGCGGACTAGCGTGCCCGGAACGGAGGCTTGTCCATGATCCGACGTCTGGGGATTTCCTTTGCTACCCGCCTTGGCGCTGCGGCGCTGCTCACGCTCGCCGTCGTCGCGCCGGTGCATCAGGCTGCCGCGCAGGACGTACTCGGCGGAGCGATCCTCGGCGGCGCCGGCGGAGCGATCCTGGGCGGCGCGATCGGCGGCGGCCGGGGCGCTGCGATCGGCGCCGTGATCGGGGCCGGTACCGGAGCTGCAATCGCGGCCGATGGCGAGCGCCGTCGTGGCGGCTATTATTCCTATCGCAACGGCTGCTATTTGCAGCGCGGCGACGGCTCATGGGTCCGCGCGCACCCGCGCTACTGCTACTAAGTCTTATCGGTCGGCTGAATTGACCGCCTGGTGGCGCGACGAACGCGCCGCCGGTGGCTTTGTCGCGCGCTCCAGCGCGTTGATGACGCGCGGATCCTCGCAATGCGCGACGTTGAAGCGCATCATCGTCGCGGCGGATTGCGCCGCGCTGAAGACGTCGCCGGGCGCGAGCACCACGTGTTCCTCGAGCGCGGCCTGGGCCACCTCGATCGCCGTACAGCCGTCCGGCAGCCTGCACCACAGATGAAAGCCGCCGCGTGGCATCAGCCATGGGGCGATACCGATGCGCTGCAGCCGTGCCGCCACGCGCGGCCGCGCTCGCGCAAGCCGTGCGCGCAGGTCCTCGACGTGCTTGCGGTAGCTGCCGCTGGTCAGTACCTGGGTCAGGGTCTCCGCGGCGAATTGTCCGGGACCGCCGAAGCCGGTCGCGATCTGCAGGTCGATCAGCGGTTCGATCCAGTCCGCGCGCGCCGCGATGTAGCCGCAGCGCACCGAGGCCGACAGAGTCTTGGAGAAGCTGCCGACCAGGATCACCCGCGTCAGCCCGTCGAGTGCGGCGAGCCGCGGCGACGGCTCGGGTTCGAAATCGCCGTAGATGTCGTCCTCGACGATGATCGTGTCATGCGCCGACGCGGCGTTGAGCAGCCGGTGCGCCGTCTGCAGCGACAGCGTCGCCCCGGTCGGATTGTGCAGACCGGAGTTGGTGATGTAGAGCCGCGGGCGCTCGGCCGCGAGTATCGCCTCGAACTGCGCGATGTCGGGTCCGCCCGGCGTCATCGGCACGCTGATGATCCGTGCCTGATGCGCGCGCAGCAGCGCGAGGAAGTTGAAATAGCAGGGATCGTCGACCAGCACGGCGTCGCCGGCACGCAGCAGCAGGCGGCAGATCAGGTCGATCGCCTGCGTGCCAGACGAGGTCAGCACCAACTGCTCGCTGAACGCGTCGATGCCGATGCCGGCAAGGCGGCCCTGCAGCAGCCGTCGTAGCGCCGCCGATCCTCGCGCTGCGCCGTAGTCGCTCAGCACAGGGCCGGCGCTGCGCGCCAGCGCGCGGACCGCGCGCCGCAGCGCGTCCTGCGGCATCCACTCGGCCGGCAGCCAGCCGCAGCCGGGCGTCAGCGTTCCCGGTCCGGCGTCGAGCGACTGCCGCGACACCCAGAACGGGTCGACCGCGCGCGGGCGGCGCGGCTCGCGATCGGCGAGGGCCAGCGGCGGCAGCGCCGTGTCGGCGACATAGAAGCCGGAGCCGCGCCGGGCACGGATCACGCCCTCGGCGGCGAGCCGGTCATAGGCCTCGACCACCGTGGCCGGCGACACGCCCATCGCCGCGGCGAAGGCGCGGATCGAGGGCAGGCGCTGGCCGGCGCTGAGCGCGCGTGTCGCCAGACGCTGCCGGATCGCATCGACCACGGCGATGGTCCGCGAGCCGCCTCGGCGGGAATCGGGCGTCCCTGGTCCCAAGTGTGTTGCCCTTTGCATCAGTACAGATTGTCGAAATTGTATCGGTTTGTCGCTGCCGCAACAAGCCTGATCGGGCTATGGGATCTGCGAGGAGGAGCCGTGCATGAAGGGTTCGATCGAAGGCTGGGGGAACGGCATCATCGGCATGGCGATCTTCAGCGGCTCGCTGCCGGCGACGCGGGTGGCACTGGAGGGCTTTTCGCCGCTGTTCCTGACGGGCGCACGCGCGACGCTCGCGGCCGTGCTGGGCGCGCTTTGTCTCATGCTGTTGCGGCAGCCGCTTCCCGGCCGGCGCGACCTGGTGTCGCTGGCGGTCGTGTCGCTCGGTGTCGTCATCGGCTTTCCGCTGCTCACCGCCCTGGCGCTCCAGCACATCACCTCGGCCCATGCGATCGTGTTCGTCGGTCTGCTGCCGTTGTCGACCGCCTTGTTCGGCGTGCTGCGCGGCGGCGAGCGGCCGCGGCCGCTGTTCTGGCTGTTCGCAGCACTTGGTGCTGCGGCGGTCTCGGGCTTCGCCCTGTCGCGGGACGGCGTCGCGGCGCCGATCGGCGATCTCGCGATGATCGCTGCGATCGTCGTCTGCGGCCTGGGCTATGCCGAGGGCGCCATGCTCACGCGCCGGCTCGGCGGCTGGCAGGTGATCTCGTGGGCGCTGCTGTTGTCTGCACCGCTGATGCTGTCGATGGCGGTGCTGACGCTGCCCGGCGCGTCACACGACATCACGGCCGCGGCGTGGCTGGGCCTCGCCTATGTCTCCGTCTTCAGCATGTTCGTCGGCTTCGCCTTCTGGTACCGCGGGCTCGCGCGCGGCGGCACTGCGACGGTGGGCCAACTGCAACTGCTGCAGCCCTTCCTCGGCCTCGGCTTCGCGAGCCTGCTGCTGCATGAGCCGGTGTCGGCAACGATGATTGCCGCAGCCGGAATCGTCGTCGTCTGTGTGGCAATGGCGCGCCGCTGGGCATGAGCCGTCGGCGGCTATTTGCGATGATAGAGTCCACTGAAGCTGACGCCGGCACCGCCGCAATCATTGTTGTCCTCGACCAGCAGAAGCGCGCCGATTCGCTGCAGGCGCACGCGGCACTCGTCGCCGGCATTCGGCCGCTCGAACGGTGTGCTGCCGTCGTCGACGAAGGCGATCAGGCCGCCCTTGGGCTCTGCCGTCGCGCCGAGCGATCCGTTGCGCAACTCGCGCCCGGCCGGCAACACCTGATCGCCTTCGATCCTGAGCCGGTTGCCGGCCTCCTTCCTGATCGTCAGTCCCCCTCCAGGGTGCTCCCAGCTTCCGGACCAGTCGGCCGTCGCCGGCGCGGCCATCGGCTCGACGGCGGTGAGGGCTGCGCGTGGCAACCAGCCGGTGGTCCAGATCTGGGCCTTCGCATGCGGCTGCTGGTAGCTGACGCAGACGAAATCGCCGCGGGTCCTTCCGATCAGCACGAGGTCGTCGCGGACGAGGTACGCCTTCTTCCGGCAGGCGTCGGTCGCAGCGGGACAGCCTGCGGCCTTGAAGTCATCGTCATAGGGGCTCTTGACGAAGTTCACGCGTGGCTGGCCGCTCACTTTGGCGACGACGAGCGGCCGCGCATCGTCCCAGCCGATGCCATTGCAATTGGCGGGATCGTTGGCGTCGTAGGCAGCCGCCGCCGTGACGGTCAGGACGCCGAGGATCAGTCCGATGAAGGGCGCGCGCATCCGTCATTCCTCTCCACGCTTCGCCCGCATTAGCCGGCGCGGGAAGACGTCCGGTTCAAACCGGCCCGACGTTTCGTCCATCCCGCGGCGATCTTTTGGCAGCTCCGACCGCAGCACGCTGCATGCGTCGTCTCGTCGGCGTCGCGCCTTCACATCACCCCGATGCTCTTCAGGCTGGTGTGGCCATTCCTTCCGACGATGATGTGGTCGTGAACCGTGATGCCCAGCGGCTTGGCGATCTCCACGATCGTCTTGGTCATCCGGATGTCGGCCTGCGACGGCGTCGGATCGCCCGAAGGGTGATTGTGCATGAGCGTAGCGCCGCAGCTATGTAATTGAAGAATAACGGATTTAGCAGGCCGACCATCAAGCGGGGGACGGAGAGTGGGGACGGTAGTGCACGCCAAATCGTGATCATCACGCCTGATCAGGCCCAGTCATCGGTGATCGTCCTGGCGCACGGCAGGACACCATGTTTCTCTTGTCCCAAGCATCGAGTTCGCCAACCGGATATAGGACCGCTTTCCCGATTTTGACGAAGGCGGGTCCGACGCGCATCGCTCGCCAGTTGCGAAGGGTCCCGACGCTGACCGCGCCACGGTAGCGCTCCGAGACTTCCTCTGGCGTCAGATATTTTCGATCGTCCATTGCCGCACTCCCGATCACGCGACCATGAATTCAGTAATTCACGGTCCTGAACGCTCTCGGAAGCTGGATGCATTGTCGATAGTGAAAGAGAAGGCTAACGGCCACGCAAAGGCGTATCGTCCACGTCAACCCGAGATCGAGCCGAATATTTCGACGAGATCGAGCACGTGAAAATCACGAAGGACATGCTCGAGCCGAAGGACCTCCGGAAGATCCTTCTCGTCAGCCCGGATCGAGCTCGGAACTCGGACCCGCGGCGTTTTCACAGAGTTAGGGTCAAAAGCGACCGTCACAGCGCAATCGCGTTTTGGTCCGCTTTCCCTCCAACACCGGACGCAGCCGGCGTCGGTGGCAAGGTCAGAGATGGACCAGAAGCGGAAGTATCCGCGAGAGTAGCGGATGCCCGAGGCATTTGCCGCGCTCCAGAAGTCGAGTAAAAATCCAATCAGAACTCGTAGCCCTTCTGACCGATGGCTTGCCAGTTGCACCAACTTGTGCTCGGGGGCATGTTTTTAGAGTCCTACGCCACTTGTACGGTTCTCTATCTGAGCCAACAATCGGGAGGCACGAACAAGGTCTTGCGTACCAAACCCTTCGGTGAATTCGCCAAAAATCGGAGCGAGCAATTGAACCGCGTCCATCTCGCGGTTTGTCGCCGCCCAATGAGCGGCGAGGTCGGTGGCGATCCGAAGCGCGAAAGTTAACGCGCCGATAGCGCGAGCTTCAGCCAGCGCCTCCTTTAATAGCTTTTCAGCGCGGACTGTTTCGCCATCCTCAAGAAGGATAGATGCATTGACTCGCTGAAGTTCCGAGCGGCACCAGCGCTCGCCCTGCCTTTCCTGATAGTCGATGGCGCGCGTGACGGCGTCACGCGCTTGCGCGATCCGCCCTTGCCGCAGATAAGCACGAGCGAGGAAAGCCAGATAGCTGCCGATCCGCATCAGAAAGCGGCATTCGATCAGTTCGTCAATCGCGGCCCGAATATCCTCCACCGCGCGCGGATCGCTGCGCAATTCGCGCAGGCAGGCGGAGAAATAGCGCTCGACCGAAACCCAGCGCCAGATGCGCTCGCGTTCCAGATTGCGACGCAGGCGTTCCGTGAACATATCGAGCGCGTCAAGATCGCCGATTTCAAGCGAGATAGGAAGTGCGGCGAGCCCAAGTGCGTTCGACTGCGACACCCAATGGCCACCGCGGTCCGCAGCATCAACGGCCTCACGCGCCAGTCGAGCGGCGTAGTCGGCCTGCCCCTGCATCCACACTACAAAAGGCATGTTGGTGCGGACGGTGATGAAGCGGTAGACCTCATTCGCATCCTTGCGCGAACGCCCCCGGACTAGCGAATGGGTTGACGCGAGACGATCGAGAACCGGGCGGCTTTTGCTTAATTCGCCGGCGAAGGCGTGGGCCCAGGCCAGGGCCTTGTCGGCTTCGGATGTCGCCGTCGAATCGGGGTCTCGGTCGGCCAGCGAGGTGGCCTCCTCGAGATAAGTGATGGCACGTGCGATCTCGCCGATCTGGAGCAGATAGAACGCAAAACCCGTCAGCGCGCGCTGCTGAAGGTCGACACTGTCAGCACGCCTTGCGAATGCGATTGCGTCAAGCCAGGTGACTTCGTTCTCGTTCGAACTCTTGCGGGCGTAGAAGAGGCTCCATCCGAGGGCACAGGCGAGCTTTGCCTTGGACAGATCGTCGCATGGAACGCGCTTGGCCAACGCGAGTGCGACCTCCAACCGCGCTTGCGCCTCCGACAGGATGGAGGTCTCCGACCACAGGGTGATCGCAGCAACCGCAAGCCTGATTCCGAGGATGTCATCGCCCTGCTCGCCGAACGACCATGAAAGCGCACTTCTCAAATCGGCAATGCGGCCAAGGTAGCGCTCGGTCCAATCGGTCGGCTCGCGCCATTTCCAATCCTCCTCGGATTGCTCGAACAGCGCAGCCATGCGCTCCGCATGGCGGCGCATCGCCCCGCTGCACGCCGGATCGCCCCGACGCCGCTCGGCGGCATAGCGACGCGTGCTATCGAGCAGCCGGTAGCGCAGGCTCGCGCCCCGCGCCTGCGCGCTCAACAGTGATTTGGCGACGAGACTGCCGAGTGCGGTCGCGACGTCGATCGGCGTGAGACCTGCCGCTTCCGCGACGAAGACCGCATCCTCGTGCTCGAACCCGTCACTGAACACTGACAGCAGGGCGAAGAGCCTGGCTTCCGTCTGCGACAGCAGCCGGTAGCTCCAATCGATCGTTGCCATCAGGGTTTCATGGCGCGGCGGCCCGGCGGCGGCCCCGGTCGCGCTAAAGCCAAGCCTCTGATCGAGGACGACCAACAGCTCCCGCGGGGTGAACCTGCCGATCTGGGCGGCAGCCAATTCGATGGCTAGGGGAAGCCCGTCCAGCGAATGACAGACCGCTGCGATGGCGTCGCAATCCTCGTCGACGAACTCGTAATCCGACCATTCGGCGGCGCGTCGAACGAACAACTCCACCGCCGGGAATCTGACGGCCTGATCCACCGACAGCCCAAGGCCTGAACTCGGAGCAGATAGAGAGCCAAGCCGCACGACGTGCTCAGTGGTGGTGCCGAGCGGCTCGCGACTCGTGGCAAGCAGCCGGGATGGCGATGTGTCCGTCATGAACTTGCTGGCAAAGATCGTGGCGGCTGGCAGCACATGCTCGCAATTGTCGAGGATGAGCAGCATCTGCCGCGGCCTCAGATAGTCGAGGACAGCAGCCAGCCCCATGTCCGTATTGCCTCGGATACCGAGTGCCGTCACGAGCGCCGCGCCGAACAGAGTAGGATCGGAGATTGTCGCGAGATCGATGAAGCAGACGCCGTCGCGATACCTTGACACGAACGCCTGGGCGACGGCCAGGGCTACGGTCGTCTTACCGATCCCTCCTGCGCCGGTCAGGGTCACGTGCCTGTCCTCGGCGAGCAGATCGGCGATTTCAACGATATCGGCTTCGCGGCCGACGATGCCGCGCGGCGATGGCGCATGCGAAAGCGGGAGCGGATCGGCCAGCGCAGGCTCCCCCTCGATCTCGCCGATGCCGACCCGGACATCGGCGATGAACTTGTACCCACGCCGCGCCACGGTCGCGATGTAGATGGGCTCGATCTGGGTATCTCCCAGCGAGCGCCGCAAGCTCCACATATTGACCTTAAGATTGCTGTCGTGGACGAACGTGCCCGGCCAGGCTGCCGCCATCAGCTCGTTCTTGCTGACCAGCTCGCCGCGGCGCTGCACCAGCAGCCGCAAGAGCTCGAAGGCGCGTCCGCCAATCTTGACGGGGCGCTCGTCTAGAAGAAGCAACTGACGGCCGGGGACCAGTCGAAACGGGCCGAAGCTGAATGTCAGCTTCTGTCGAGGTGCGCCCCGTTGCCGTCTGGCCGTCCGCATTTCGCATTGCCAATCGATCGAAGAGATCGCTTGGTATTATCATGCACTGCAAACTTGTTGAAGTGAGCCGTTCTGACTTTCACGACCGCTGCGCAAAACCACGCGGGTGTGGCTATTTTTTTGGCTTGCGAAGAACCGCTGTGCTCACAATCTCGACGCTTCATTGGTCGGAACCTCGGCGAACCACCCTCTCACACCCACTTCAACCGGGGAGCGGAGCTGCGGAGTTGACGAGCGCCTGCGAGCGCAGCTCGCGCCAGAAATCGACGGGGACGACTTCCTCGAGCGCGGCGCGATCCTCGGCAATGCGGCCTGGACGGCTCGCGCCGGGAATGACGGCAGCCACCACCGGGTTAGCCAGCACGAACTGGAGGCCCGCCGCCTTCATGCTGATGCCGTAGCGGTCGGCGATTGCCTTGATCCTCCCCACCTTGTCGATGATTTCCGGGGGCGCCGGCGCATATTCAAAATTCGGGCCGCCGACGAACGCGCCCGAACTGTAGGGGCCGCCGACGACAATCGCGAGCTCATGCTCCGCAACCATCGGGATCACACGCTGAAGCGCCCTCGCATGGTCGAGCAGCGTGTAGCGGCCCGCGAGAAGGAAGCCGTCGGGGCGCGGCTCTTCCAGCGCCAGCAGCAGTTCGATCGGCTCGACCCGGTTGACGCCGAGGCCCCACGCCTTGATCACGCCTTCGTCGCGTAGCCGGTCGAGCGCCTTGAACGCCCCCTTGCGTGCGCTTTCGAACACCGAAAGCCATTCGTCGCCGTAGAAGTCCTGCGCCACGTCATGCACGAAGGCGATGTCGATGTGGGAGGTCGCGAGCCGCTTCAGACTGTCTTCGATCGAGCGCAGCGTCGCGTCTTCGGAATAGTCGTTCACAATCTTGTTCGGACGCCCGTATTTGAACACATCCCCCTTCTCGCCGAGGTCGCGGGCGCCGACATCCTCGATCTCGTCCAGGATCAATCTTCCGACCTTGGTGCTGACGACATAATCGCTTCGCGGCCGGTCGGCGAGCGCGGCGCCCATGCGGATCTCGGCAAGACCCGCGCCATAGAAGGGCGCGGTGTCGAAATAGCGGATGCCGTCGTCCCAGGCCGCACTCACCGTCGCGAGCGCTTCCTGCTCCGGGATGTCGCGAAACATGTTGCCGAGCGGCGCCGCGCCGAAGCCCAATCTTCCCGGCAGAATATTCTTGAGGGCCATGTTGCGTGTCCTCGTCTGCGACAGGCAAGTCCGCCCGTGCGCGGCGCCGCCCGTCTCATTCGGTCGCGGAGGTATCCGCGCTTCTGATGAAGGCCGCGACCTCGCGCGGATGCGACAGCATCACCGCGTGGCCGCTTTTGATCTCCGTCACCTTCGCGCCCGAGCGCTTGGCCATGGTGCGCAGCCAGGTCGGCGGGATAATGTGATCCTCCATCGTGACCATGTAATAGGTCGGCTTGGTCTTCCAGGCCACGCGGTCGACCTTGGACTGCACCGCCTGCAATCCAAACGGCAATTGCGCCGCAGCCATGAAGCGCGCGGTCGCAGCGTCGACGCCGCCGGCGAAAGAGGTCGGGAATTTGTCGCGGTCGACGAAGATAAAGTTGCCTTCGACGACGAGCGGACCCTTTTGCTCGCCGGCGGGCACTGAGCCTTCCGACAGCGTGCTGACAGACTCTCCGGCGTCGGGAGCATATGCCGCGAGATAGACAAGGCTCTGAACCTTCGGATTGTCGCCGGCCTCCGTGATGACCATGCCACCATAGGAATGTCCGACGAGGATGACCGGATGCCGCGCCTTGGCGATCACGCGTTCGGTCTCCGCGACATCGTCACGAAGCGAGATCGTCGGCTGCTGGACGACGAGCACTTCATAGCCCGCATTCGAGAGAATGTCGTAGGTGTCCTTCCAGCCCGAGCCGTCGACGAAAGCGCCGTGGACAAGGACGATGGAAACGGTTTTCTCGGCGGCCACCGCGGGGACGGCCGTTGCGATCGACATTGCAACAAGCGCGGAAATAAGCGGCTTCATAGCAGGCTCCGATCCTTGATACGGCGACATTGCCGTTTGATGAGCTTCATTAGCGCAGCTGAGAAGTTGCGGTATTCCCGATTCCTGCGCGACGATGGACGCATCTTGCTCATCTTCGATGAGAGCAGCTTTCGAAGCGGCGGTGCGCGTGCTCCAACCTTTTGCTTTGCTTGCCTTTTACTTCTTTTAACCGTGCCGCCTCTGGACTTCGCTATCGGTCCTTGTGAGAAATTCAGGATCGGCGTGGCAGCGGGCCGGGGCTGCACTCATTTACCGGATGGAATGATCGCTCTCTTGCGATACGGGGCCGGGATTCGCCGCAACTTGCGGAGGTCGTGATGGCACTCGTGACTCATGGAGATCAGAAGTACCAGAACAGCGAGAAGCTCGCGGCGGCCAACGATTGGCCAGGGCTGAGCATCGAACATCGCAAGTTCGAAGCGGGGCGCCAGGCGACGCCGGTGCCTATCTGCACCGAACTGGTAATGCTACTGTCCGGCGGCGGGATGGTGTGTCGCACCGGCAACGGTGAAGTCCAGAAAAGCCTCGCGCGCCCCGGCATGAGCTACCTCGTTCCGGTCGGGACGCAGGAGAGCCATCTCGAGCTTTCGGACCGGATGGAGTGTCTTCACCTCTACCTCCCGCCGGCGCTGCTGGACCAGAGCGCGCTTGCGGACTTCAATATCGATCCGGCAAGGATCGAGATCGCCTACGCCCACGGTCTGACGGACCAGGTGCTCTTCCACATCTGCTCGCCGCTTCGGGATCTGCTTCATCGTCCGCGCCAGTCGACTGACGCGCTGTTCGTGGAGGGAATTCAAGTCGCGCTTGCAGCGCATCTCCTGGGCAACTATACGATCGACCGCTGGCGTGCGCCCGACAGGTCTCCGTCGCTCGATCCACGGCGCCTGCAGCGCGTGCTCGATTATATCGAGTCGTCTCTGGGAGACGAAATCAGACTCGAGGATCTGGCGGCTCAGGCCTGTCTCAGCCCCTATCATTTCTCCCGGCTGTTTCGCGAGGCGACGGGATTGTCACCGCACCGATACGTGACCGATCGGCGCGTCCAGGCTGCGCGGCACGAGCTCGCGCGCAACCGACTGTCGCTGGTCGAAATCGCCCTGGAGTTCGGTTTTGGCTCGCAAGCAAACTTCACGCGCGTCTTCCGCAAGGCCGCAAGCCTTACGCCGGGGCAGTATCGCGAGTTGTGCTGCGGCCAGATCGAGGTGAATGCCGATCGTTCCGATGCGGAGTACCGCAGGGATTGCTCATGATCCCGCAGGATTCGGAAATACGGTTCTGGGCCGCGCGGGTAGTGTCGTTGCGGCGCTCTTCGACTTTATGGATACCTCCAGGAAACGAATCATGACTCAACACGTCCTGTTTATCGTCAGCAACGCAGCGGTGATCGGCCCGCAAAATCGTAAGACGGGCTTCTTTTTCGCCGAGGTCGCGCATCCGTTCGATGTTCTTGACAAGGCAGGCATCGCCGTTGAGTTCGCTTCCTTGAGAGGCGGATGGACGCCCTACGATGCCTACGACGAGAAAGATCCTGCGGAAAAGGCCTTTCTTGAAAGCAAGGCTTTTCGCCGCCTCAATCGCAGCCGCAAACTTGCCGAGGTGGATGCTGCGGATTTTGATGCCATTCTCGTGCCCGGCGGGCTCGGGCCGATGGTCGACATCCAGCGTAACCCCATCGTTCAAAATGCAGTCGTGCGCGCCTGGAGCACGGGAAAATTCGTGACGGCCGTTTGTCACGGTCCGTGCGCGCTTCTCGGGGTGGACCTTGGCGATGGCAAGCCATTCGTGCAGGGCAAGAAGCTGACTTCGTTCTCGAAGAAGGAAGAGTACGACTACGCGCGCGAAGATGTTCCCTACGAACTTGAGGACGCCCTGCGGGCAGAGGGCGCCGAATATACGTCCGTGGCAAACTGGGAACCTCACGTTGTCGTCGATGGACGTCTCATCACCGGCCAGAATCCCGCCTCAGCCGGGCGCCTGGCAAAAGAGCTGCTGGCAGCACTGAGAAAATTATAAGACAGGCAGCCGAACATCGCCTGGCTGAACTGAAGCCAGCAGTCACTCTGAAAAGTTTTGGTCGATCGCGATGCCGTCGAAGATTACTGCTCTTCTGGTTGCTCACCCCGGCAAAAGCGATGAGCTGAGAGAACTTCTGGTCGGCCTTGCGCCGCATTGCAGGGCAGAGCCCGGTAATCTGCGTTGGGACGTTTGGCGCGACACTTCGAACGATCATCGTTACGTCCTTGATGAGCTCTACCGAGATATCACTGCGGTCGAAGCACATCGCGCCTCGCAACATTACCAGGCCTACTTGGCCAGGGTTCCCGAACTGGCCGAACGTACGGCAGTAATCGCGGAATCCGTAGACGTGAGATAATCGGGTTTGAGGAACGACGTACCGTATAAAGGAGTTGCCATGCGCCTTTCTTGCGCGACTCTCATCGCCTTAACCATTGTAAGCGCACATCCATCGCTCGGGAGGTCCACGGCTTCTGCATGTGGACCGGGGGCAACGCCCGCTCATCGTTGCGGGCCAATGCCCGGCGGCAGCGTAGGCGATTTAACCGTTCATTACCGCACGGCCGCCATCAGCGGCGTGAACGTGTTCTACCGCGAAGCTGGGCCAGCAGATGGGCCCGTCGTTCTCCTTCTGCACGGCTTTCCGACGTCCTCACACATGTTCCGCAATCTGATTCCGAATCTAGCCCACCGATACCGTATCATCGCGCCGGATTACCCCGGCTTCGGGCAAAGCGATGCGCCGGATCGCAACCGCTTTTCCTATAGTTTTGCGAACTATGCCGAGATGATCGACGCCTTGCTGAATCAACTCGGAGCGAAACGCTACACCATGTACGTCATGGATTACGGCGCACCGGTCGGCTATCGCCTCGCCCTCAAGCATCCGGAGCGCGTGACTTCCCTCATCATCCAGAACGGCAACGCTTACGAAGAAGGATTGCGGGAAGCTTGGGACCCGATCAAGGCGTATTGGAGGGAAGGAACGGAGGAGCGGAGGAATGCGCTTTCATCCCTCGTCTCTCTCCGCGCGACTAAATTCCTATACACCGATGGCGTCCGCGATCTGACGCGCATAAGTCCTGACAATTGGGTGCAAGACCAAGCGCTGCTGGATCGTCCCGGCAATAAGGACATTCAGCTCGACCTGCTCTACGACCACGCGACCAATATCCCGCTTTATCCGGCGTTCCAAGCGTTTTTCCGCGAAAGGAAGCCGCCCGCTCTAATCCTCTGGGGCAAGAACGACAAGGTCTTCGCTGAAGCCGGCGCACATTCCTATTTGCGCGACTTGCCAGACGCCGAGTTACACATCCTCGACACCGGTCACTTCGCACTTGAGGACCAACTCGACGTGATGGCGCCGCTGATCAGCGACTTCCTCGACCGAACGAATGAACGGCCCTGACGCAAGACTTTCGCACGAACTTAAAGGTAGCCGATCTATCACGACGCCCCACAACACGAAAGGAATTCCTGTGAACTATTTGGCATCTCTGCTGGCAATGTGCGCGCTCGCTATCACGTCGAACTCCGCGGGAGCTCAGCAACAGAAAACGACATCGGTCGTCCTTGTGCACGGCGCGTTTGTCGATGGCTCAGGCTGGCAAGCGGTATACGATCTCCTTAAAAAGGGCGGATACGAAGTGCTGGTGGTCCAGAATCCGACCATCACGCTCGAGGGTGACGTCGCCGCCACGGAAGCCGTGATCGCAGCAGCCAAATACCCTGTTGTGCTGGTTGGCCACTCGTATGGCGGCATGGTGATCACACAGGCTGGCGACAATCCGAAGGTCAAGAGCCTGGCTTACATCGCGGCCTTTGCGCCGGACGCTGGCGAATCTGCCGCATCCCTGAATGACTGGCCGGCAGAGCCTGGCGAGGCGAAGGCGCCCCTGCTGCCGCCGCAAGACGGTTACCTGCTGGTCGATCCCGTGAAGTTCCCGACTTCCTTTGCGGCGGATTCCCCTGCGGCGCTGACTGAGTTCATGGCGGCCGCGCAAGTGCCATGGGGACTGAAAGCCGTCGAAGCCAAGACCACAAAAGTGGGCTGGAAGGCAAAGCCGAGTTCCTTCCTGATCCCGTCTCAGGACCGCATGATAACCCCCAGTTCACAGAGAAAGATGGCTAAGCGAAGCGGTGCGCGAGTGGAAGAAATAAATAGCAGCCACGCAGTGATGCTGTCTCATCCGCGGGAGGTGGCCGCGTTTATCGAGTCTGCCGACCGGTAATCGACGCAAAACGGATCAACTTATTCGAGGCCTAGCGACGCTAATGAAGACGGCGGGTTGTGTGCTGATGGGTCAGCGCAGGATGCATCAACCTCGGGGCGCGCGAAGGATTATGGCCTTCGTACGCCAAGCCCGTCGTACAGCTCGTCTATCCGCAACCAACGAAGCGCGGGCGCAGGTTGTTTGTCCTCTCAGCGATGCCCAGACAGATCGCAATTCTGATCGCGCATATGCTCGGCCCAGCGCTGCAAATACATTCAGCAACTGGATTGATTAGAACAGGCTGGGGTGCGTCATTCGCTGGCAGAGTGCTTTCGCGAGTTGCGGCTATAGCGTGTGGAAGCAGCTGCTCAGTATCGTCTGGTGATAGTAACCGATTGCTGGTCTAATTCGCCAAAATTTCTCTATACCGTCCGCGTGGGCTAAGGAGCCGTTGAACAAAGTGCGGATGTCTCTGGACCAAAACCAGTCTTTCGCCGGGGATGCTGCCGCTGATCGGCTTTGGGTCGATTCCGTTGAAAAAGTCGGCAGTAGTTTCGTCGTGAACGCCATCTGTTTCGAGGACGAATTGGCGCGGTGTGGTT